>NZ_BAAJLZ010000005.1:0-330704 GCF_057537295.1 Colwellia meonggei | reverse complement strand
TCCCGTTAACAGAAAATTTGACGGGATTTTTGCTTTCTAGAGGTTTAAACCTCTAAACAACCTTTAGGGTTTGTAGCATAGCTCCTATTGGTAGAGTTCAAACCTCTATCTCACAGCCATATATAAAAAAGCCCGTTACGAAAGTGACGGGCTTTTTGCTTTCTAGCTTAAAGCTAAGGGAGCATAGCACTCTAAGTAGTTTTCAAACGTACTCAGCTTTTCTTTGATGTGTGGATAAGCATTCGCAAAGAAATAAAAGAAATAGCGTAAGTGCATATTTTAACGTAGTGAATTTTAGGTAACTCGTAGAAAGTGTACCTAATTCCTACTAATAAGCTGTTAGGTATACGGAGAAAGCATGGATGATTTCGATTGGATTGATACTGGCTCAGGAGAGCGATTCCATTCAGCTATTTACAATTGTCCAGATTGTACTAAAAAAGTATCATTCGGTGATAACTTCTGTAGGCATTGCGGTATAAAATTTACACCTGCAATGTGTAATCACATGAAGAAAAATTTAAAGCTTCTTGGTAGCTCTAACTTCAAACATTTAGTTATCATTATGTTAATAGTTATGGTTATTATATTTGTAACTGTACTTTCTTAGTGTGGTGGCCTTGTATACCTAACAAGGCAATCAAGCAGGACTGCTAAAGCTTGGCTCAGTTTCGCTCCGCTACACAGTTTAGCCAAGCATTATCAGCCCCTTATTGGGGCGTTAGTTGCCACAACTAGTTCTTAAAATGTTTGTTTGTAAATTGTGGTATTTCACATCAAAGGATTGGTGTTTGTTTCTCTTCCTTTGTTGTTCAAACTCTAGTTTTGATCGTTGCTCTTGTGCTCGTGGTTACACAGTTTTCGCCTTTCACTTTTAGTGTTCTTAATTTAAAGAAGTGTTAGCGGCTCAAAGGGTAGGTTTGCGGCTAAGTTGCGGTGGGGGTTTGTTGTATCTTCCGAATAACCCACAAACATGGTAACTTGTTGTTAGGTTTGGTGTTCTTAATTAAAAATCAACTAACAAGGCATTAAACAGGGACAAAAAACAGTTGGCTTTTTGCTCCTGCGTCGCTAATTTTAGCCAACAATTTTTCGCCCATTAATGAGGCGTTATATAACCTCAATAGAATGGAGTCTAAATTGAAATATTTCGTACTAATCCTAGTATCAATAATGTCTTTCGCTGCTGGAGCGTTTTGGTTCAAGTGGCAATTATTAGAATCCGATCCTGTATCTTTAACTCAAACCTTAACTGTTCAAGCGTCACCAGAGAATATCGGTGTTTTACCTAAAGGCACAATCCTTTACCCATATTCAAATGGCCCTGATATTGAAACTTATTTTATCTTTGTAAATTCAAAGTATTTAAATTCAATTGAACCTGCAAACTTTCAAAACAGCATGACAGTTGCACCATTAGATGGTTATAGTCAATAGGTTATATAACAAGCTAATTAATAAGGACAAAAAACAGTTGGCTGTTTTCGTTCCTCAACATTTTAGCCAACAATTTTTTGCCCATTATTAGGGCGTTAGGTATCGCAATGAAGTTTGTTATCACTTTAATATCTTTATTTTGTATATCCACAAGTGTTTGGTCTTGTTCTTTTCCCATGAGCGGGGAAAAATACAATAAGCAAATAGAAATTATTAGCACTAAAGATAAAGGTGTTTATAAATTCATTATTCCTTCCGAAATGGAGGGACTAGATGAGTTAGAAATTAATTTGGGTTACTCACCTAAAAGTGCTGAGGGTTTCAAGTTTATGCAAGAATCTCTAAAACTTGATTTTAAGGTTATTGATGGTAACGCTGTAGGCACTTTCACAGTGGTGCAAAAAGACAATTTATTACCTTTCTTGCATGTTATGTGGTGGCCTGAAACCGCTGGGTTATGTGGAGTAGCGGCAAGTAGTGATATTATTGGTGTAAGCAATACCTAACAAGTCGCTTAAAGTGGACGCAAAACAGTTGGCTTGCGCTCATTCTTCGCTAATTTTAGCCAACAATTTTGCGCCCGTTAGCGAGGCGTTAGTTGCCTAGAAATGTTCTGGCAGCGGCTTGTCATAAACCTGTCAGGTTAATGTCTTGAAATTGTCCGGACTGTTTTGAATAATTGTAATTACTATGGCCCTTCACTTAAAGCGAAATAAGTAAGGTCAAATCATGAGTAACGATGTGAAGTTAAATAAAGATACAATTCAAAAACTAAGAGCTATTAAATGTTGGAGCCAAGATGAGCTTGCAACTGCTAGTGGGTTAAGTGTAAGGACTATTCAGCGCGTTGAAAAAAGTGGTATTGCATCTTTAGAAACAACTAAAGCGCTAGCTTCTGTTTTTGTTGTAACACCTGATGAGTTGCAATCGTCTCAAAAGATAGAAAACGTCACTTTCAACTTTATTTGTAAATATGCTTGGCTTGTTGCGTTTGCTGTTTCAAGTGTTTTCTTCGGCCTTTGGATAGTTGATATTCTTATACCAACTTTAAAAGGTGCAGATTTTAATCAGCAATATGAAATTAATGGTAACTTTAGGTATCTTGATTTTGGTGGTATAAGTTTCTTTATAGGCTTTTTATTTTTAGGTTTAAATGTTTCTTTAGAGTACTTTACCAGTAAAAGGTTACTTAAAAACTCAGCTAGCATCGGCAACTAACAAGCCACTAAAGCAGGACAAAAAACAGTTGGCTTTTGCTCCTGCGTCGCCTATTTTAGCCAACAATTTTTTGCCTCTTAGTGGGGCGTTAAGTGCTTAGATCGTTCTAAAACCTAAGGAAGGCCATGAAGTCGATATATACAATTATAACGTTTTTCTTAATTGCACTTTCATTTCATGCTGTATCAGAAGATGCAGTTTCAAAGAATAAGTCTAAAGATAGCGAGATTGTAGAGGTAAAAGAAAAGTCTGAAATTCAGCCTAAAACCGAAGCCAAGTCCTCTATTCAAGACGATAAAAAGAGTGAAATACAGGAGAATAAGAAAGAAGAATTTAAACCCGCTTGGTGGGTTCCGCATCTTGTTACAATTTTGGGATTTGTTATTGGTGCAATAATTGTAGTATTTCAGCTAAATAGACAGCAGAAGAATTCTTTAAAGTTACAAAGTGAAAATAAGATAGAGGAATTAAAGTTACAGATTTACCATGATTTTGATGAAAGATTAAATGATCTTAGTGATTCATCTATTAAGGCGAGCAACTATTTGAACCGGCTTCCAGAGAATTTATTGCTTTACCATAAACAGCTTTCAAATAATGAAGTTCCAATTGAGATTACTCAACGAGCAGATGAATTCCTTTTAGTATTGAATGATCTGCTATCAAAAATTTTGAAAGTCATTCTTTTAATCGAAAAATATGAAGTGGTAGAGCCAAGGCTGAAAATATTTCAGTCTGCGTTCAATTCAGTACATCACAATTTAATGGAGTTCTATAAAGATCTTTTCTTGGCACTCGTTGCAGTCTTACCAAAAAATGTTAAGCCTGAAGACGTTGAGAAGTTCGGTTGTAATGTGATTACGCCACCCCCAATAAGCTCTTCTGATTTTGATATTTTAAAAAGTCTATGTGATAAGTTTAGTGATGCTGTAGGGGAAGTCGGTGAATATCACTATGATCTTAGAGTCGAATCTCAAAACTTATTTCTTGGTGAACTATTTGGAAATGTAGTTCCTCCACGTGAACCAATTGATCCAAAATGTAAAGTTGTTAGAATCATAGAGCCAGAATATTCAAAAGTTAAGTATTACTTTGACCATGAATCAGCCTGGGGGAGGAACTGTGATGAAGTTACTAAAGAGACGAAAGAATCCTTTAATCAAGGCTAAGATTGAAAAATGCACTTAACAAGCGGCTGCAACGGACTCGTCAAACTGTCACTTGTTTTGCAAAAAACCGCAAAACAAGCGCCAATTTAACTCACCGCTGAGCCGGGCGTTAGGTAGCAAAGGAAGCTATGCATATATCTTACGAGTTTTTGCCTAGGTGGAAAGAAGAGTTGGTCTGTAAGTGTAGCCAAGGTGACTTCATTCTAGATTATGCAATGGGAACACCTACGGTTTATTTACCTGCAAAAGATCGCTGGGTAATGGTGGCACCTAGTTGGTCACATAAGCATTGGGACAGTATTTATGCTCAACTTTCTGATTGGTGCTCCGAAAACAAAGTTGCTCTAGCTATTGATGCATATGCAGAACACAAGTTGGAGCAAGTATAGCTACCTAACAAGCGCATTAAGCACGGGACTGCTAACAGTTTGCTCGGTTCCGCTTCGCTTCACATTTTAGCAAACTATTATCAGCCCCTTATGCGGGCGTTAGGGTTAAATGGAATTCAGGTTTAAATTCGAATATGGAAGAAGAAATTAAATTCAAAACTAAAGGAATCTTTGATCGTTCATTAGAAATCGAGTGGCCGTCCGAAAAGTTTGAAGGTTTTGATATTTCTCAAATTAATGAATCCTTTTTTATAAGTTGCAACAATAGTGTTTTATCAAAAATTGATAACAGGCAACGTGTTTTTATAGATAAAAATTGCACAATAAAAAAGGATATGTACAACGTTGAGATAGTAACAGAAGAATATGGAGAGATATTCATTTCACTGGATACTGAAAATTCTCACTCTAAAACACTGGTATTCAATGTTAGTTTAAATGGTAATCCAATTGGTATTGCAACAATGGTTGGGGCTTGGTTTCATTGGAATAGAAGGTTTTCTTT
Organism: Colwellia meonggei; assembly: GCF_057537295.1. Lineage (NCBI taxonomy): Bacteria > Pseudomonadati > Pseudomonadota > Gammaproteobacteria > Alteromonadales > Colwelliaceae > Colwellia > Colwellia meonggei. The sequence continues at coordinate 325,986 of NZ_BAAJLZ010000005.1, read as the reverse complement.
TTTAGTTAAAAATGTGGCAGATGAAAAGCTACTTGCTTCTATTTCTTTGTTCATTTGGGATTTTAGTGTAACACCACAATTTTATACTATTTAGGTGCAGTTTAACCCTAACAAGTTACTCAAAAGGACGCAAAAATGCTTGGCTTGTGCTCCTTCGTCGCTAATTTTAGCCAAGCATTTTTCGCCTCTTAGTAAGGCGTTATATTACCTATGCATATTCTCCGCTTAATCTCACATACTTATATATTATTTTTAGCGCTGTCTTTTCTGACATGTGTTTTAATTTTGGATGATTATTTTACTAATTCTAATTTTACGATTTATTTTCTACCTTTAGGGCTTATCTGTTCTTTAGTTTATGCCCCTTTAATTATTAGTAAGCCGAATAGTGATTTGCCTCCTTTAAAATATAGGGTTAAACAATGCATTAGGTTTGTTATTACACCAATGGTGTTTCTATTTATACTTCTCTTCATAAGTGTAGCGTCGAGTGTTGCCTTACATATGGGGCTACACATTCTTTCGGATAAAGAAAATGAAACTTTTGTGCTTACAATAAAAGAAAAGCGCATCCCATATAAACGTTACGGATATTATGGTCATGTAATATTTGAAGAATTTGAATCAGGAACTTATGAGGTAAATGAAAGTACGTTTTCTAAAATTAGTACGGGCCAAAAAATACTAGCTAAAGGATACAAGTCAGCTTATGGTGTTGAATTAAGTAAAATTGATTTTCGGTAATATAACAAGCTGTTCAAGTGGGACTTTAAACAGTTGGCTGGCCTCACTTCGTTCGTTATTATAGCCAACATTGTTTAAAGCCCCTTAACAGGGCGTTATATGCCACAAGGAACGTTCGGTGAAATCTTCAATTTTAGCTTTAATCCTAGTTTTAGGTATTAGTTTTCCTTGTTCAGCAGACTCATCGCTGGAATCAAATTTCAATGAAAAAGAAAGTTTAAAGTTACTCGATAATCGAATTGAAGAACTAAGTAGAAATGGAGAAGTTAGCGGAAGCTTTTTGTTCGCCCGTAAAGGGGAAGTTCTACTTGAAAAAATAGTAGGTAAGCTTCATCCAAAAAGAAATGATTTAATTTCTTCAAGTTCTCCTTTTAATTTAGCATCCATATCTAAGCAGTTTACTGCAATGGCTATTATTCAGCTACATCATAAAGGTAAGCTCAAGTACGACCAGAAAGTAAAACAGCATATCCCACAATTTCCATACGAGAATATCACTATCAGACACCTACTCAATCATACATCAGGCATGATTGACTACGAGGAATTAACTGATAAACATTGGGATAAAAGAGACTTTACTAATCAAGATATGATGATGTTATATAGTCTTCATCATCCTAAGTTAGAGTTTACTCCTGGTGAAAAATTTGAATATAGCAATACAGGCTATGTTGTTTTGGCTCAGATTGTTGAGAGTATAACCAACCAGTCACTTGAGGATTATTCTGAAGAACATATTTTTAAACCTCTAGGTATGAGAAATACACGTATTTTTACAGTTCTCTCTAAACGTAATAAATTCAAATCAAGAGTTTATGGGCAACACGAAAATAAAATTTTCGATCTATACCATCTTGAAGGCATAACAGGTGACGGCTCTGTTTATTCCACAACTCGTGATTTATTAAAATGGCATAATGGGTTACTTCATAACGAACTAATACCTGCTTCTCTAAAAAAAGAAGCTTTTTCACCTGCGGTGCTAAATGATGGATCGCTATCTTATTATGGGTTTGGTTGGTCAATAGATTCAGACTATCCCTCTATAGTTGCACATTCTGGTAGCTGGGTTGGTTTCACTACTTATATAATTCGAAATATAGAAAAAGATGAAGTTCTAATCTTTTTAACGAATAGCACTGGAGGAATTCGCTTTAAAGATCTTAGGGAGTTAATATATTCCGCATTAGACACAAAGCTTAGTTACATATTATAACTTGTTGAATTAATGTGGCATATAACAAGAATTTCAAGCGGGACTGCTAACAGTTTGCTCGGTTTCGCTTCGCTACACATTTTAGAAAACAATTAACAGCCCCTTAAATGGGCGTTAGCAGTATCATATGATTTGGATTAAACGATTTAGCATAGCAATATCAATCTTAGCTTTTTTAGCATTGGTGTTCTTTTATTCTGTTTTATATTTCATCGGTGGGAATGATCCTTTTGATGATAAAGCATTCAATAAGCAAGTTTGGGTTTCTATGCACGAACAAATGTTGCCAGATAACCCTAGAGGTCAAATGTACCAAGATATTATCGAAAATCATATAAAGCTTGGTATGTCTAAAGCACAAGTATTAGAGTTGCTGGGAACACCTGATTTCAAAAATGAAATTGATTTTGTTAGTTACAACTTGGGTATGTGGTCTGGCATGGGCATAGATTACGATTCATTTGATTTATATTTTTCAAAGTCTGGTATTCTTACTAAAACAAGAAAAGTTCAGCACTAAATACTGCTAACAAGCCACTCAAGCGGGACTGCTAACAGCTTGCTCAGTTTCGCTTCGCTACACATTTTAGCAAGCTATTATCAGCCCCTTAGTGGGGCGTTAGGTGCAATGTGAAAAAGTCGGCCATTTATATATCAACAATAGCTTTGTGCCTTTCTGCATTTTATCTGTTTATTTATGCTCCTTACTTTTCGCCACCTATGTTTTTGATTACAAACCAAACAAATCAAGAAGTTCATGTGACTGCATACTGGCGTGACAAACAGAAAGTTGTTGGTGTAATTATGCCAAATCAGTCACTTCCTCTTAGTGTTAATGACGAAGCAGCGATGAAATTCAAAGTTAAATTTAAAAATAACGCACAACTAGAAAGTGAAGAAATATATTTTACTTCTGGTATAACTGTAATTTGTAATATTACAAATCAAGAAGTTACAGTTAAATATAGGTCTAGCACCTAACAAGCTGTTCAAGCGGGACTGCTAAAGTTTGGCTCGGTTTCGCTTCGCTACACAAGTTTAGCCAAACATTATCAGCCCCTTAACAGGGCGTTAGCAGGCACTAGAAAACGGAGAATTAAAAATGGATTTTTTGGAAATGTTAGGGTTAGGTTTAATTCTTGGTCCTATGAAAGAGTTAATCGATTCAATGCGTCAATCTAAAGCACTGACAATAATGGTTATCGTTGGTATAACTTTTTTTATAGGCTTTGCTTGGTTTTTAATAAAAATGGCAGGTTCGCAATAAATACTTCTATAGAAGTGGTGCCAGCTAACAAGTCACTCAAGCGGGACTGCTAAAGCTTGGCTCAGTTCTACTTCGTTTCACAGTTTAGCCAAGCATTTACCAGCCCCTTAGTGGGGCGTTATGTTCCTTTCTAAACTATGGAGTCAATTAAATGGAATTTCCCTTAGAAGCAATGTTAACAGCTTTAGCTATTGCTGTTTTTATTCTTGCTGCTTTATTAATTAAGTCTCGCGCTAAATTAAAAAAAATCAAATATAAGTATTCTGCAATTATCGATGTAGATGCGGAAGTCGAAAAATCCAAAAAACAAAAAACTGAACTTGATATCGATATAGCAGAGCTTCGAGAGAGCTATAAAGAAAAGAGAGCAGTATTTGATAAGCTAGTACGAGAAGCAGCAATATATGATGAAGAAATACAGCTTGCTGAATTAGGTTTTTATAAACCTCATTTTGATTTCGAGACTTCTGAAAAATATAAAGAAGAAATTTCCAAAGTTAAAAAAGAGCAAAAGGAAATGGTTTCTTCTAAAGAAGCTATTTATTGTACTACCGAATGGACAGTTGAAGGCAGCAAAGCTAAAGGCAGAACCATGACTAATCGAGGTATAAAATTAACTGCAAGAGCATTTAATAATGAATGCGATGCAGCTATTTCTAATACTCGTTGGAATAATGTTGAAAGAATGGCGCAACGCCTAGAAAAAGCATTCGATGCAATTAACAAAATGAACCAATCTAACGCAATATTCATATCTAACGACTATTTTAACCTAAAGCTTAAAGAGCTTAGGCTCGCATATGAATATGCAGATAAAAAGCAACAAGAAAAAGAAGAACAGCAAGAAATTAAAAGGCAAATGAGAGAAGAAGCTAAGCTTCAACAAGAACTGGATAAAGCAGAAAAAGATGAAGATAAATTCAAAAAGCTTCTTGAAAAAGCTCAACTTGAAGCAGAAAAATCAGCAGGTTCTAAATTAGAGGCACTAAATGAAAAAATAGCGTCACTCAGCCAAGAGTTACAAGAAGCTCATGAAAAAAGTGAAAGAGCAAAATCAATGGCGCAACAAACAAAAATTGGCCATGTTTATGTTATTTCCAATGTTGGATCATTTGGTGAGGATGTATATAAAATAGGGATGACTAGGCGCTTGGAACCTTTAGATAGGGTAAAAGAGTTAGGAGATGCAAGTGTACCTTTTATTTTTGATGTTCATGCAATGATACACTCAGAAGATGCTCCTGCACTTGAAAATGCACTACATAAAAAGTTTGATCTTAAGAGGTTAAACCTTGTTAATAGTAGAAAAGAATTCTTTCGTGTTAATTTAAGTGAAATAGAAGAAGAGGTTCATAATATCTCACCCGATGCTGAATTTATTGAAACAGCAGAAGCTAGAGATTACAGAGAGTCACAAAGTATCCTTGCTCAGCAGAGTGAATTAAAATCTAAACAAGAAAATTTAGATGAACTACCACTAGCTATATAACCGGAACATAACAAGTTACTCAAAAGGACGCAAAACGCTTGGCTTGTGCTCCTTCGTCGCTAATTTTAGCCAAGCATTTATGCGCCCATTAGTAAGGCGTTATACGAACTTCAGGTTTCGGTGTACTTTAATGATTCATAGGATATGACTAGTATTAAAAACCATATTACAACCCACTATAAATATGATGGATTTAGTTTAAGTTCCATTTTCTTTAAGGCTCGTTACTTAATACTTATGGGGCTTACAGCAACAGTGGGTGGCTATTTGTCAGGTGCGCCATTGGATTGGTTGTTAGTATGCATTACAGTTTTGCTAGGTCTTATTGTATCTCTAGTATTTAAGCAAAGAGAAGAAAATGGATTTCCTACCTTTAAAGTTAGTAATGAGTTCATTGAAATATATTATAAAAAACAAACTAGACGCTATTTATTAACTGATCTCAAATGTATTGAAAAAATTGATCCTAAATATGGTAGTGAAAAAAGACTAGGATTCAATATTGTCTTTAAAGATGGTACACAATATATTGTTCTGCAAAGAATTAGTGGCTATTTACAGTTTTATGAGTTTTTTAGGTTGCATAATATTCAAGGGGCTTCAAAGCCTATTTGTATTCACGATAATGTTAATGAATATGGCATTACCGTTGATTAAAGGTTCGTATAACAAGTCATTCCAAAGGACAAAAAACAGTTGGTTTTTGCTCCTGCGTCGCTTATTTTAACCAACTATTTTTTGCCTCTGAATGAGGCGTTATGTTTCACCTGGAAGGTTGATGTATTTATTTAGAATCATGGTTGAAGTCACTCACATGAAAGAAACGCAATTACCGCTCGATTGTGGTGGTGCATTTGTTGGTGTGTATTTGCGTTCGTCAAATATTCTAGAGGCAATAAAAAATGCAGAAAATGAGCTTCTTGATGATAAATATTTACCTGTGAGAACATTTGAAGCTGTTGAAATTGATATTGAAGATTTAACCGATGAAAATGAAGAATATGCATCTGAAGGTGATCCTGAATCATCTGATCTTATTGATATATATAATAACGGCGGGCTTTGGTATACAGCGTTCAATACTTTTCCAATACAGGAAGAACAGGCACACTGAAACATAACAAGGCAATCAAGCGGGAAAATTTACAGTTGGCTTTTTCTCACTTCGTTCGATATTTTAGCCAACTACAAACTTCCCCTTATTGGGGCGTTATATTGCTAAAACAGTTCAGTGTATTTTCAGCTACGGAGAACAGATGAAAAAGGTACTTACAGATATATTTGAAGTTGATTCAGTATTAAAGACTCTAGCTCTTTGTATACTGACTATCGGCTCATATTTGATATATAAGCTCTACCGTTTTTCAGGCCAAATCAATCAGCACACAGAGTTTAAAATATCTAAAATTTTTATCCTTACTACTATGATTTTATTTACTATCTCATTTGGCAGTTTAATTTATGGTTTAGTTAACATTCACGATACATCAATTTTAATAAGTTCTATTGGCATTCATATGGTTTCAAGTATTTTTGATGTAACTTGGATAGTTATGGTACGTAATCGTATCAATCTAATTTCGGGTTCAAATAAAGGTGACACACTTTGGTTAAATCCATTTATTACATCAATTTTTCATGTGATCTATATGCAACATAAAATTAATCAAAGCTCGGTTAAAGCCGCAATATAACAAGCTGTTCAAGCGGGACTGCTAAAGTTTGGCTCGGTTTCGCTTCGCTGCACATTTTAGCCAAACATTATTAGCCCCTTAACAGGGCGTTATAAGTATTAAAAAAGGAAGTGTTTATGTCACCGGATGAGCTCAAATCAATTGTTAAAAAATATAAGTTTAAGTCAGCTAAAATCTTAATGGGTTTTCTATTTATTGCTATAGCTACAAACTGGTACTCAATTAACTCAAACATTGATCGTCATTCAGAACTAGGTTTACCTTACGTAAGTAGTGATTCAGGATTTATTTGGGGCGCAATAATTATGGGGCTTTATACTGTTTTGTATTTATGCTTTTATTCAATTGAAAAAATACTACTTGAACTCTTAACTCAATCAACAGAGCTGTCTGAGTAAAATACTTATAACAAGGCGCTTAATGGGACGTTTAAAGTTTGGCTCGTTTCGCTGCGCTCACAATTTTAGCCAAACAGTAAACGCCTATTAGCTTGGCGTTAGGCATACAAGGAACCGTAAGTGTTAACTAAAGCTATTGATTTTCAAACTCTCCCAAAAACAACGAAATTGTTTCTCGTTATGGTATTTATACCGTCGTTCTTCCTATTTGTTAATCACCTCCTCAAAAATGAGGTTTACGATTTGTCTTTAGATAAAATTAACAACCACGATCAAGTTTTGCTTTATCTTGGCTCCCCTATAGAAACAGGGTATTTTGTATCGGGTGAAGCTAGCAGCATTGAAACAGAATTAACTTATACTGTTTACGGACCTTTAGGTTCAGCGGACGTTTATTTATATGCCGAAGTCATAAATGGATATTGGGTATTTCAAGATTTAGAGGTCACTGTAAATAATATTAACAAAAAGTTAGATGTATTAGATATGCAGTAGTGTATGCCTAACAAGCCAATTAAGACGGGACTGCTAACAGCTTGCTCAGTTTCGCTTCGCTTCACATTTTAGCAAGCTATTATCAGCCCCTTATTGGGGCGTTATATTTTCTTTTAGACCATCGTAGCCATGAATAAATCCATATGAAACAACAATTAGACCAAAAATTATTTGATGGCGAAAAAGTTGAAATATCTTTTGAAACTTTTCTATTTGATTCTAATGTCCATATTTACCATGAAGGTAAGTGGGTTAGAGAAGTAGCTAGCAAATCCTTTGTGTTTGATTTTGAATTATTAAATGGGACTCCTGTCAAACTAATAGTTGATGGAATACATGAAAATAAAGTGAAAATTTTAGTGAATGACTCTGTCACGTATATAGCGAGACATACTGAAGAAGAAAAACAAAAATTTAAAACTAACTCGATATTTGGAATTAGTCTTCTTTTCTTTTGTTTCTTTTTAATAGCCATATATTCGGGAATTCCTGATAACAGCGAGTTAAAGTCAAGAGAAGGGAAAGTTATTGGCTTTGATAGAGAAAGATTAGGTAAACATAAGACTGATTTCGTTTTATTATCTAACAAGCTATACAAGACAAAGCTGATTGAACCTTCAGGTAACCTCCAAATAGGTGACCAAATTAAGTTTAAAGGAAAATATAACTCAAATAATAAGGCATATAAAGCTTACGAATTGTATATAAATGGCAAGATTAAGAAGACATATGGCAGCAGTTTCTTCTCATATTATGTCTTCGATGTATTTGGTTCTCTATTTGTATCAATTGTTCTATTATGCTGGGGAATTGAGAGAAAGAAAAAATATAACAAGCCATTACAGTAACGGGACTGCTAACAGCTTGCTTAGTTTCGCTTCGCTACACATTTTAGTAAGCTATTATCAGCCCCTTATTGGGGCGTTATAAACCACAGGAGAAGTTCCGGCATGGATTCCAATATTGATTACTCAAAATATTCCCTTGATGAACTTATAGATGTTCGGGAGAACATCGATCAAGAAGCGCACCCAGATCGTTTTAACGAAGTGAACAGACTCATTACGGAGCAAATGCTAGATAAAAATCATGTGACTGAGCAGCCAAAAGATTCTACTGGATGTCTAGGTTATGTAGTTGGAGGAATGTCTTTTATCCCATTAATAGGTGTTTTGTTTGGGATCATTGCAATTATTTGGGGCTTCATAGCTAAAAATACTAAGCTCAAATATGTAGGTGCAGCTGGCATTTTATTTACAGTCATTATATATGGTTCTCTTGGATATATGGGGCTGGTCCAAGAAGATGGAGTTTACGACGAACTTAGATCTACAATGGCAAAAACTCAACTGACTAGTGCAGTTCAAGCGATTGAGTTTTATAAAGTTCAAAATGGTGCTTACCCAGAAACATTGGAAATATTACAAAAATCACTACCTGAAAATTCCATGGTATTTTTAAATGATGCCACTCAAGTTAATATGGATGAGATGAAGTTATATTACTATAAAGTAATTGATGAAAACTCTTATCATATTCGCTCTTACGGTAGAGATGGGTTAATAAATACGAAAGACGATATTTTACCAACACCAATCGAAAATGTTGGTTTAGTAGCTGATTATCAAGTTGTAAGTGGTTTATAACAAGCTGTTCAAGGCGGGACTGCTAAAGTTTGGCTCAGTTTCGCTTCGCTACACATTTTAGCCAAACATTATCAGCCCCTTAACAGGGCGTTATACGTAAAGGAGATTCAGCAGATGGAATTGAATTCATTAGATGATGTTAAAGCACTTACTGAATATCAAAAAATAGAGCAGATTCAAAGTATTGAGAATAAAATTCATAAGCTTAGTTTTGTTCCTATTTCTTTGTGTGCCATATTAATAAGTTGGGCGTTTGGGGGAATGTGGTTTGGTCAAACTACTTGGTCACCTATGTACTTTGTTCTTATTGCTATAACAATTGGTAGTGTTGGGTATTCAAATGTGCAGCGTACAGACTTACTAAGAAAGCTATTTGAGCTTAAGTACGGTAAGTAGTTTACGTATAACAAGTCGTTAAAGCAGGACAAATAACAGTTGGTTTTTGCTCGTGCCTCGCTTATTTTAACCAACTATCATTTGCCTCTTAACGAGGCGTTATATTGCTATAGAGTATTTCGAATATGGATGTAGATCTAATAATAAAAATATCAATGCCAATCGTAACTTTGTTCCTTGGTATATTGATAAATAGATTTATTGAAAATCGCGAGAAATTAATAACTCACCTAAGTTATATAGCGTCACATAAACTTGCCCCAAAAGAAGAGGGTCAAGAACCAACAACAGTAAATACTCATTCGGTTATCCTTAGAAATAGCGGTGACAAAGCTGCAAAAAATGTCCGTGTTGGTCACAACTTTTTACCTGACTTTAATGTATATCCAGACATAGAGTATTCTGTTAATGAATTACCGGGTGGTGGAAAGGAATTGTTATTTCCAACCCTTACACCAAAAAAAGAAATAACCATTTCATACTTATACTTTCCGCCAGATACTTGGGCGGGCATAAATACGCATATTGAATCAGATGAAGGTAAAGCAAAGGCTGTACATGTTTTACTTCAAACTCAGCCAAAACCAGTCGTTCTTAAAATTATTTGGTTTTTTATTATTGTTGGTTTAATTGCTTCATTTTATGGTGCAATAGAGCTAATAAAGTGGTTAGCAATATAACAAGAAAATTAAGCGGGACTGCTAACAGTTTGCTCGGTTTCGCTTCGCTTCACATTTTAGCAAACTATTAATCAGCCCCTTATTTGGGCGTTAGGTGAATCATGGAAGTATTAGAGTTAGCCCCACTTATAGAGTCAATTGATTCTTTATCATTTCGTTTCAAATGGATCGCTATCCTACTTTCATTGTTGTATTTTACTCTTTGTTTTGCTGGATGTTTATTCTGGTTTAAAGGAAAAGCATCAGATACACCAACGGAGTTTCAAAATGCTGATTTACTATTAGAGCAAGCAAAATATGAAGAGTTGTTTAAAAAAAGCCATAGAGTTTTAAAGCGCCGTCCAAATAATGTAGAAGCTCATTGGTATATAGCTTTGTGTTATTACCATAAATCTCGTTATGACAAAGCTACTGATTACTTTCATAAAACTAAAAAAGCAAACCCGCATTGGGCGGAAGGTGTAGATGTATATTTAAACTACATTAGTAAGCTGGAGCATAACACGGACAGCATGCAGCACTAATTCACCTAACAAGTAACTAAAGCGGGACAAATAAAGCTTGGCTTTTGTCACTGCGTTCCAAATTTTAGCCAAGCGTTTTTTGCCCCTTAGTTGGGCGTTATAACGCGGAGCAAGTATGGCACCTGAGTTCAAGGTTGAAGGCTCTTATTTATTATCTGAACAATTTGGGGAATGGCCTTCTTTCCATGATTCAGAGGTTCTTTCAATCGATTTTAATCGGAGTAAAGAAAGAGGTAATCCTACAATTGTAGTAAAAGTTCATGCATTTGAAATGACATCTAAAGTAAATGAAAATGGTTACTATAAACTCATAAATCACTGTGACATTGAATTCAATTTCGAATCTGTTGAAGATGTAACCCTAAATGGTTTCAATCATCAGAACGTAATAAGTGATATATGTTTTACGAAAGAAGTCGATTCGAATGGAGTATCAAAAATTCTAGTAGAATTCGAGCCTTGTTATGGTATGGAGCTTGAGTTTAAGTGTCAGAAGGTTACGGTTACAAGTGTCACTCCTAGTGAACCAGAAAAGTAAGAGGAAGCTGCTTTATAACAAGCTGTTCAAGCGGGACTGCTAAAGTTTGGCTCGGTTTCGCTTCGCTACACATTTTAGCCAACTACAATTTGCCCCTTAACAGGGCGTTATGTGTATGAATGAGGTTTGGCATGGATGAATCTTCTTGGGGTACTTTCGCAAAATTATGCGAGACAAAATTTAATGAGTGTGAATTCAAAAAAGAATTGTTAAATCTATGTGGTGAAGATCAGAAATTAGCAGCAGTAATTTATTATCAAACACAGTCGAATGCGCTTAAGTGGTTACATAAAAGTATACCAGCACTGGGAAATAACACGCCTTTAAAAAGCATCACATCTCAACCTAATAAGTTAAAATCAGTTTTAATGTCAATGGTTTATTAGTTCGGTGTAGTATACACATAACAAGAATTTAAAGCGGGACTGCTAACAGTTTGCTCGGTTTCGCTACGCTACACATTTTAGCAAACTAATAAAAAGCCCCTTAATGTGGGCGTTATGCTACTTGCAAATTTGGAGATAAAAATGGAACCAACAATTACGGATTGGATTATAGCTATTTCAAGTAGTATTGCTGCACTAAGTGTTGTCTTTGTGGCAATACAAACTTTCCTAGCTAAACGATCCTTGATTCAAGCCGCCGAAAGCATTGAAGTTGCGAAAGTTTCTTTTCAAGCTGACCACGATCGCTCAAGGAGAGAAAGAGCCTTAGAAATTTTGCGACATTGGACTGAAAGCGTATCTATCACACAGCCATCAGCGAGGAATTTAGTTGAGTCATTTACCGTTGAGCAATGCAATAGTCTCATAGCACACCAGCCCTTTGCTATAAATAAATCTCATAACAAGACCTTAGAAGCAGCTCTGAATGGTTACAAAGATTGTGACAAGCCCAAAATAGAAAACGATTTGATTTATTTAGATGAGACACATTTATTTAATTTGGGTTACCAGTGTATGTCTTTTTTAAATTCATTGGAAATAGCAATACAAGGGTGGCTACACCATATTGGTGATGAAGATATTTTGGAGCAGGAACTTAGCTATTTAGTAAAGCCTGAGAAAAATTACCATATATTAAAGGACTTTAGGGCTGCATTAGGAGGCACTTCTGTATATCCTGCTATTCATGCTTTTGTTGAACATGTTGAGGCAAAAAAAACTGCAACACCAGAACGAAAGCCTAAAGTAAAGTAGCATAACAAGCCAATTCAAAGGGCAAAAAACAGCTGGTTTTGCTCCTTCGTCGCCAATTATAACCAGCTATTTTATTGCCTCTGATTGGGGCGTTAGGCCTTCCGAGGATGAAATGGATATCGACGTAGAAAATAAATTAGAAGAATTATTGAGGTTGGCTGCTGATGAGCCAGCTCATCGCCCAGAGTTTTGCTCGGTTTTATTACAATCAAAAGTTTTTGTACTTGGTGATACTGGAGAGAAACCTACAGAATCAGATGAAGTAGATCTACTTGCTGGAAGTAAAATCAATATTCAAAATTGGGAAAAGCAAGATGGTAGCCCAGTAATTCCTTTTTTCACGTCCTTAGATGTTTTATCTAAAGCTCTTGATAGTGAGCAATCTTACTTAGAATTACCTGTAAGGTCTCTTTTTGAAATGACTATGGGTTCAGTTCTTTTTCTTAATCCCAAATCTGATTACGGGAAAGAGTTTATTCCTCAAGAAGTCGAACAACTTTTGAATAGTTGCATCAGTCAAGTTCCATCTCAAAGAGTTGTAGAAAAAGAAACAAAAGTTCTACTTGGCCAACCGGCAAATTATCCAACTAAAATGGTCGATTCTTTAACTCAGCTTTTAATTAAACATAAAGAAGTTAAAAAAGCGTATGTTGCTCTTATGCATGATCGTTCTATTGATGAAAAACCTCATTTACTTGTTGGGATCGAGGGGGATGGGGATTTAGAGTTAGCGATGCGAGAGGCAGGGAATGTTGCGGGTGATACTGCTCCAGCAGGAGAGGCTGTGGATCTATTCATTGTGCGGCCAAATGAAAGTGGCGTGAGCCAATACCTTATCAACTCAGCTCCGTTCTATGAGCGAACTTGGGGTAAGAAATTACGTTCGTTTTTTGGTGTAGGAAAGGCCTGACAAGGCATTTAAACGGGACTAAAAACAGTTGGCTTTTACTCCTGCGTCGCTTATTTTAGCCAACAATTTTTAGCCCCTTATTGGGGCGTTAGGTACTCAAGCAGATCGAATATGAATCAAACTTTATTTAAAGCTGGAAATTACTTTAAGGCTAGAATCACACGCATTGAACCAACGCTTGAGGCTGCGTTTGTAGATTATGGAGCTGAGCGGCATGGATTTTTGCCTTTAAAAGATATTGATGGTTATGATAAGTCACTCCATAAAGAGGGGTCTATTCTTAACGTTTGCATGAGTAAAGTCGAAAAAGGGCAAAAAGGAGCTCAAGTGTTTGCTCCTTCAAAAATTCCCGACGAAGTGACCGTGCATAAGTTAATCAGTGAAAATACTCAAGGTTCAAATAAAGCAATTCAGTTTACTTTTACTTCTATTGTTATATTTATTATCTTAGCGGTATTTACGAGTACCTAACAAGCGCATTAAGCATGGGACTGCTAACAGTTTGCTCGGTTCGGCTTCGCTTCACATTTTAGCAAACTATTATCAGCCCCATAGTTGGGCGTTAGTTGCAAAGGAATTTATGCGTACTCTTCAAATGTTAGGGTTTATATCAGCAGTTGCTGGAATGCTCTTGGCTTATATTTTCTTATCCCCAATTGGGCCTGATACTTCAGAGGCTGCTGCGGGTGGTTTGGGAATAGGTCTTATTTTTATTGTGTTCCCGGTATTGTGCTTTTCGGCATTAACATTAATTCCATCGTCATTAGCGTTACTAAATACAAGGATTCGCGTTAAAAGTTACTTTACTGGTAAATTATGGCATTGCTTGTGGGGCGTAAATAGTATAATTTCAACTGTCTATCTGTTTGTTATACTTTACTTTTGTTATCTATTTATAGCTAAGAGTATTAGCAACTAACAAGGCATTTAAACGGACTAATAACAGTTGGCTTTCCGTTCGTGCCTCACTTATTTAGCCAAACTGTCATTAGCCGCTTAATGTGGCGTTAGGTGTAAATGGAGGTTACATGAATATTGTCATCAATTTACTCGTTATAGTTATCGCTTTTCTGAGTGTAGCTGCCGGTATAGCCAAAGTTATACAAGCTCCTCAAGAAGTACAGTTCCTTCAAAACTTTGGTTTTAATAATGTACTAATTACTGTTTATGGAGTTGTACAAATATTAGGTGGTGCATTACTTCCAAATAAAAAATCAAGATTATATGGTGCAGTCATTGTCGTAGCCGGCTTGCTTTTATCTTCGGTTTTAATTTTTGCTAGTGGTAACATTGGGTTTGGTATGGTTTCATTATTACCTATTGTTTTAACGGGTGTTATTATTCAACAAACACTTAAATTACACCTAACAAGCAATTCAAACGGGACTTTTTAAAGTTTGCCTAGTTTCGCTTCACTACACATTTTAGCAAAACATTATCAGCCCCTTAACAGGGCGTTAGGTGCATGATGGGTGAGTTCAAGCTACGGGTACATATTCCAATAGGTGGTTTAGTTTCACTTGCAATTGATAGTATGGAAACTCTTCTATTTGTTACCACGCATTCAGGTAGAGGGGTATTCGAATTAGATTCTGGGCAAAAGTTGCTAGATTACAGGACGAAACATATCCTGAAAATGGTGAAATCAAGGGAATAGCTCCCTTTCTACAAGCATGGTAAATGTTTTAGAGTTTGACTTTGAAAATGAGTTAATCGTTTACTCAGAAAATAAGAAATACAAAGTAGTTGGTTGCTCAGATACTATTTCGGTGTACAAAAGCACCTAACAAGGTAATCAAGTGGGACTGCTAAAGCTTGGCTCAGTTTCGCTTCGCTACACAATTTTAGCCAATCATTTTATGCGCCCATTAGTAAGGCGTTAGGCTTTAAAAGGAGATAGGCTCATGGATAGAGTGAAAATTACGATGTTGGCTATTTTGCTTGGCGTTTTATATGCATACTTATCTGTTTATATCTTAGATATTGGTGCTGCTGTCGCTATTCCAGCAAGCATCTTGACTCCCGTCGCAAAAGCATACCCAATATTTGCATTTGCTATGGTAGATCTAATTACTATTGGCTTCCCACTATTAGTCGTTTACTTCTTCTTTGTTTTATCAGTTAAATATTTCAATTCGAGCAATAGTTATTTTCCTTATCTAGCATTATTGTTTCCCTTTTTCATTCAACATATTTATTATTTTGTAATAATGGAGCAGCCTCAAGATTTTGCATATATATTGGCTACAATAATGCCTAGGTACATCACAATTTTACTTTTTGCATTATATTTTGTTAAACGTGCGGTTAATCACGCTAAAGCCTGACAAGTAATTCAAGCAGGACTTTTTACAGTTTGCCTAGTTTCGCTTCGTTAATATTTTGGCAAACTGTAAAAAGTCCCTTAATTGGGCGTTATAAGTACAAGGAAGTTAAGAGTATGTGGAAAGATTTAAGTAATATTCAAAAGTTTTTATTCATAGCGGCTATGTGCTTGGTTGTGCCGTTCGCTCCTGAATTTATCTTTTTGGCTGATATCGGTGGTATGGAACTAGTGTTTGGTTTTTTAGTTCTTTATTACAAACCTATGATTGTTCGAGTTCAATCGGCCATTGAACGTGTAAAATTCGAATTTAAAATTTGTTCTATTGCATTTAAAAATAGCTCTATTTTTCAGCCTAAAGTTTATTTTACACAGGCCTTATTTTATTCGTGTGCACTGGTTGTTACAGGTTCAGTCATTTATTCCTCTGTCTTTTTTCTACCGGTATTAATGTTAAATAGTGTCTTGGTGTAGTGGATTTATAACAAGCTGTTCAAGCTGGACTGCTAAAGTTTGGCTCGGTTTCGCTTCGCTACACAATTTAGCAAACTATTAATCAGCCGTTAGGCTTACCAAGGAGTGTGCGTGAAGTTTCGTATTATAGGTGCAATAGCAATTAGTGTTATTTCATTTGGTTGTTTCGCTACAGCTCAAATCCCCGATGCTATCGAAATTAATGATGTCAAATACCGTTTAAACACAAATCCTTTAGAAAAATATCTGGCAGAGATCAAATGGGAAAAACCAGAAAATGCTTCTATTTCATCTGCAAATTGGAGAGGTTATCTAGCAGCTTGGAAAGTCGAGGCAGGAAATTTACTTTTAACAGATATGACAATTAGTGTTCACTCTGAAACTAAAAAGCACAGTTACTCTGATGTAAGTATTTTGAAGGATGTTTTCCCAGATAAAAAAGAGATTGTAACTGTTTGGTACAGTGGAGCCTTAATAGTACCTCATGGTGAAATGACCAACTATGTTCACATGGGTTACGGCTCAAGCTACGAAAACTACATTGTTTTACGAATAAACAACGGAATTGTTATTGAACACCTAGACTTGGTGGCAGCTGAATTCGAAGCATATAAAGATTCAAATTTTCAAACATTTAAGGAAACTAAAGAATTCCAAGAAGAGCTTGAAAACCTGATGAATGGTGAATACGACGGGACAGAAGAAGAAACACTAGATTTTATGCAAAGTTTTCATGCAGAATATTATCTATCTTTGTAAAATAAGCCTAACAAGGGTTTACAAGCCGGACTCGTAACAAGGCGTTATATCCCTAGGAATTCATATTGTCTGTATTAGAAACTGAAAGGTTATGTATTCGAAAAATTACTAATGCGGATGCTCAAGAACTTTTGAAAGTATTTGCAGACCCTACAGTAATGAAATACTCAACTGTAGGAGTTCATTCCGAAAAACAAATTCATGAGTATATTGCTAACTGCCAGAAGCAATATGACCAAAATGGTTATGGTCACTGGGCTATTTATGATTCCAGCACTTTTGAGTTTATCGGTGTTTGTGGTTTAAATAAACATGAGATAGATTCAGGTGAAGTTATACATATCAACTATCGTTTAGCTCCTAACCAACAAGGTAAAGGTTATGCTGTTGAATCTACGTTTGGAGTTTTAGGCTATGCAAAACACTCATTAAAACTTGATGCTATACACGCACTCATCGAACCTGAAAATACCAGTTCTGTTAAAGTAGTAAACCGAACAGGCTTTGAGTTTATTGAGACTTCATCATTTCGTGGTTTTAAAATAGATGTTTATCAAGTAGTTCTATAAAAACGAGATATAATAAGGTTTTAAAGTCGGACTCGTAACAGCTTGCTCGGTTCCACTTCGTTTCACATTATAGCAAGCTATTAATTAGCCACTTAGCTGGGCGTTATATGTTTAGGTAAGTTGATGAGATATTAAATTATTATACCTATTGCGTCATTGTGCACTTTTTTTATTTTTGCAATTTTATCTAGCCTTTTAGGTGATAAATCTACAGATTTAAGCCACAAAGAAATAAATCAGTCTTGGGAAAATAAACCTAAATCAAGCGTAGTTGAATATGTAGAACCAAAAGCCATAATTGATTTATCCAAAATTAAAGTAATAGATGGGTGTTTTAATGGTCCAAAACCTATAATGCATTATTTTGAGCTTCTAGAGCCGGTGGAACAAGGTCTTATTAACTATTCGCCTTTAATTGAAGTTGGCATAAAGTAGCTGATTGTGATTTAGTCACTATAACGAATAAAATATTTAACAAGTTACTCAAACAGACGTTAAATTGTGTCTCTGTCAAGGAAGAAAGAAACCATGAAAAAGGTTATAACTCAAGTTTTTCTGATTTCACTTATCTATTTAGCAAGCACACATGTATTTGGTGCTTTTCATCCTCAAGACAATAAAAGCGCTCTTATAGACAAGTTAAATTTAATACTTTCAAAGCAAAAAGAAGACCAGCCAGGTGTTAGTGTTTTAGTTAAAAAAAATAACGAAATTGTTTATCAGTTAAGTAAAGGGCTTGCTAACAAAGATAAGAATAATTCGATTAGCTCTCATACAGGGTTTAGAATTGGCTCAATTAGTAAGCCTTTTACTGCACTGGCAATTATGAAGCTAGTTGAGCAGAAAAAGCTTTCTCTAGATGATAATGTAACCAATTACATTCCAGAGCTACCCATAGGTTGGAAAGACATTACGATAAAGTATTTGCTATCTCATCGGGTATATATTTCTGAAGACTTCTTCTCAGACTCAAACCTAAACTTAGCAAATTTGGCTACCAACCAAGATGTTATAAAATTTATTTCCTCAAATAAAATTAAGGTTAAAGTACAAGCTTTCGATAAAGCGATATATTGTAATAGTTGTTACGTATTGTTATCTGAAGTTATAGCAAAAGTTAGTGGCGTTAGTTTTTCCGAATATTTGAGTAGAAATATATTTGCTCC
This sequence comes from Colwellia meonggei, assembly GCF_057537295.1. Taxonomy (NCBI): domain Bacteria; kingdom Pseudomonadati; phylum Pseudomonadota; class Gammaproteobacteria; order Alteromonadales; family Colwelliaceae; genus Colwellia; species Colwellia meonggei. The sequence continues at coordinate 307,496 of NZ_BAAJLZ010000005.1, read as the reverse complement.
TGCAAATATGAAAAGTAGCTACATTGTCGAGAAAGGCATCACTATTAAACCTAATGACGCCCTTAATTATGCTAAAACAGAATCTTTTTTTGGAATAAATCAATATACCACTGGGGCAATGGCTCAAGTTAGTAGTATTGAAGACCTGAACAACTTTATTGTCGCATTGAAAGAGGGACAAATTATTAGTCAAAAATCGTTGATTTTAATGACTAAATTTCATAGTGATGCGGGTGATGATGGCACCTTTGGTTTAGGTTGGATTATAGGTTGGGGTGATGAGCCTTTTTATTCTCATGGAGGTTCACAAGATGGTTATCAAACTGAGTTGTTTTTTCATCCGAAGAACGATCTTGAAATTGTTATTTTAACTAATGGCGGTGATGAGACTTATGAGCTTCAGTCGAAGATGATGAGAGCAATTATTACTCACTATGATTAAATTTGTTAAATGATGCCTAACAAGTTGTTCAAGTGGGACAAATAATAGTTGGCTTTTGCTCGTTCCTCGCTTATTTTAGCTAACTACAATTTACCCCTTAACAGGGCGTAATATGCCTAAGGATGGTCATGCGTAAATTCATATATTTATTAGTCTTGTTCACTTTTGCTACTAGCACACTAGCCGAAGAAGTTACACTAACGGAAAAAGACGCACTATGTTTAGGAATTAAATGGAAAGCGGCAAGGCAAACCGGAATTGAGTTGTTTGTTCCAAAGAATATTGGAAAATTCGTTGCTGATGCATATGTTGCTGATTTTACCATTTATGATGAAACTGTATTTATTATAAATGCCCCCATTAATATGAGTACTCCGCATCAAGGAATTAAAATAGGATTCTTGGACTCTAGACAATCAGGTGGAAAAATTAGTGTATACCTTCACTTTAAATCAGCCAACGGTATTAAAAAGAGAATATATAAATTACCTTACGTCTCAAAGTTAATGCAATCTGATTTTGAAGAGTGTTAGCGGCATATAACAAGGCAATCAAGCGGGACTGCTAACAGTTTGCTTGGTTTCGATAAGCTACACATTTTAGTAAACAATTATCAGCCCCTTAAATGAGCACTATATGGCTATCGAGTTTATGAAATTAATATCACCTAAAGTTGAATACCAGGATAGTTATATCTCCTACATTAAAGAACTTGGTGATGAGGAGCGTTACCCTTTTACTCTAGATTTTGAATACAAGGACTTTGTTGGTCTTTTAAAAAAGTTAGATAGTTACGCTAATGGTTCAAATATTCCCGAAAATATGGTTCCAAGTTCAACCTTTTGGCTTATTCAAAATAATGAAATAGTGGGGGTGACCAACCTTCGTCATTATCTAAACAAAGAAATTGAGTTTTGTGGTGGCCATGTTGGGATAAGCATTCGTCCATTATATAGAGGTAAAGGTATTGGTCGCTTTTTAATGGCTGAGTCCATTAAAAAGCTGAATTTTTTAGGTGTAAAGGCTATTCACATACATTGCTATAAAGATAACTCAGCATCTTCTGCAATGATAGTTGCCAATGGTGGAAAGTTGTTCTCTGAATTTTCATTGCAAAATAAAGTTATACAGCGATATATAGTAAGCGCGATATAACAAGTTCTTCAAGCGGGACTACTAAAATTTTGCTCGGTTCCGCTTATGGCGCCGTTAGTTGTTTTAAAGGAGTTATATGTTATTTTTACTGTTGGGCTTCGAATTAACATAGTTATTTGTTTTATTTGAAATTCTAAGTTCAGGACAATTTAATATAGCTATTGTAGTCAGTGGCATTTTATTTTGTATCGTTGCGTTTCTGCCGATCAATAAAAACAAAAAGAAGTTCAAGTATAAAATAAAGCAACTAACAAGCTGTTTAAGCGAGATAAATAACAGTTGGTTTTTGCTCTTCCGTCGCTTATTCTAACCAACTATATTTTGCCCGTTAACAGAGTGCGTTAGGCATATATATTTTCCAAACAAAAGGAGTTAAATTTTAAATGGACGTTTTTTGGTTATCATTCATTATTCTTGGTATTATTTTACATATACTTCCGTGGATACTAGCTTTAGTTTCAAAGAAGGCAGAAGGCTATACTAAGTTCTTCTGGTTTTTATCTTCTTTCTTCGTGTCTTGGCTAGGTTATTTCGTATTCTACTTTTTAGTTGTTCGTTCAGAATATATCAAGAAACATACCAAACCTGTTGTAATTAGAAATGAAAACGGGGTTATTATCAGGTAGCTATATACCTAACAAGGGTTTTCAAATCAGACCAAAACAGTTGATTGGTTACGCTTCGCAACACGTATTAGCCAACTACAATTTACCCTTTAACAGGGCGTTATGTTCCAATTTTTACAAGGATAGTTTTATGCCAGAAAATAGAAAAGAATACTGGGGAATGCCCCTTAATACTTATTGCATGATGATTCATTTGAGTCAGTTGACTAGTATTATAGTTCCAGGATTAGGATTTATTTTACCTATTATGATGTGGGCAATGAATAAGGATCAAAATAAGGAAATAGATAAACATGGGAAAATTACAATTAACTGGTTAATTAGCTTATTTCTATATTCCATAGTATGTGGAATTTTAGTTTTTGTGTTCATAGGTGTAATAGGTTTTATAGTACTAGCTATACTTAATTTCATATTTGCAATTATTGCAGCTATTAAAGCTAATGATAATCAATTATGGGTCTACCCCTTTAGTATCAAATTCCTCAAATATGAGATCCTCTAAGCTATATTAGAAACATAACAAACTTTCAAGCGGAACTGTTAAAGTCTAACTTGGTTCCGCTTCGCTACACATTTTAGCAAACTATTATCAGCCTCCTATTGGGGCGTTAGGTAAACCAAGAACATGGCGTTATTTCTACTTATTATTTATATCTATTTGGTTTGTGGAGTAGTATTTTATGCAAAAAAGCGTAAAGCATATAGTCACTTGAGACACTCAATAAGTGAATTGGGTGAATTAGGTTCAGAATACGAAAAGCAGGTTTCATATTTCATATTTTTACCAGTAGGGGTAGGTTGTTTAATTATTTCTTTTGTTACATATACTAATAACCATCCTGCTACGTTTTTATCAGGTGCAATTGGTTTTAGTTATTTTCTAAGTGCATTTTTCCAGTGCGATCCAGAAACACCTTTAATAGGCACTTGGAAAAACTCCATACATAATATTATAGGCGGAGTTTGTTATGCTGCGTTGGCATATCAATTAAATGAATTAATGAGCAGCACTGGAGCATGGTTTATTGAAGTAGCTTTTATATTGCTTTGTGCTTTCTTATTAATATTTATAATTGGGTTCCCTAAAAGCTTTATTGGTCTAGCTCAGAGGCTAGCTGAAGCAAGTATATTTGTATGTACGGCTTTGTTATTTTTGGTGTAAGTTTACTTAACAAAGCAATCAAGTGGGATTACTAATAGTTTTATCAGTTACGCTATACATTTTAGCGAACAGCTTTTAGCCCTTATCAGGGCGTGATCTGTATCGATAGTTAAGGATTATTTTAAACTTTGAGTACGCCCAAAAATTTTAGAAAAAATAAATACTTGAATGAATCAGGCACGAAGACTGGAAATTGATTTTTGAATAGGCTTGATTATTTTCAATTTCATGAGTATCCGGAATATAAAAGGCATAAATTAATTTGTGCGCTAGCTACTATTTTATTTTATTTCTTGAGTCTTAAGTTTTTCTTGGTAAGTTTTATCTTGTCGTTGCCTTTTTTATATTTATGTTATTTAACACCAAAGACTTTATATCTATTGCATACAAAAGTATGTCGGTATAATGGCTACTTTCTTTATCCTTCGAGAATTGTAAAGTTTTTCAAATCTCGAGAAATTGAAAATGATTTAAACGACTTTGACTCTATCACAACAATGAGTAAAAAATAGTGCTGTGTAAAACGCATAACAAACTGCTTAAATGGGACAAATTACAATTAGCTTCTTGTTCGTATTTTTAACCAATGTATTTTGCCCATTAACGAAGGAGTAATAATTATATGAGCACTTTCATGAACTTCAACCTATTGATTACTATATTGATATTAACTATTAGCTTTACTACGGAAGCTGCTAATTCAGCGCAAAAAGTTTTTAAGGCAATTTCTAAGCTAACTGGTGAATGGAAGGGCACGTATTCAAATGGTAATCAGCATCGAGTTAGTTACAAGCTGATAAGCAACGAAACTGTTTTAGTCGAAACTTGGACAATGTCACCTACCAGGGTATCCATGACAATATATTTTGTAGATGGAGAACGTTTGATAGCTACTCATTACTGTCCTAAAGGAAATCAGCCACGACTGACTCTTATGGAAAAGGACAACGATAATAGGCTCCAATTTGTTTTTTTAGATGGAACTAATTTGAATGACCAAAACGGTTCACATCAACACGCTTTCTGGTTGAATATTGAATCACCTGAATCTTTCACGCGCAGTGAAACCTATATTTCAAATGTGCAAACTAGTCTCTCAGATATGAAGGAAGGTGAGCCAGTCACTTATCTTCGCACGAAAATAGCCAAGTAATAGCGTCGTAGAATTAATATAGCTGTTTCCTTTGTGAATGATTCGAAAAGCAGAACAATCAGATTATGTAGAAATGGACTTAGTATTTACAGAGTCCGCCAAAACACTTTGTATAAGAAATTACGAATAAATAAATGTCTTAGTTTGGGTGGGTAAATTTTGGTCTGAACGCTTCATCGAGAGCGCAGAAAAAGGTAACGAACAATTTGTAAAAGTAAGCAATGGAAAAATCATTGACTTTGCCGAGTTAAATGCTAAAAACTTGACTTTGAACTCTGTATTTATTTTGTCAAATTATGCAGGGAAAGGTGCTATTACGAGCAATTAACCGTTGGCAAAATGGGCATAAATGTACAAATACAAATACTGGTTTTATGAGCAAATAGGGTAAACGTAATTTCCAATTCTGCATATGACGCTTTGAAGCTCTTTATTGTCACTACGTTATTAGAAAACGCCTTAAACTAGCAATTTTGGGCGTTTTTATATTAATAAGTAAATATTTTTTGGAAGCTTCTTTAACTTTTGCTATTACGTAATTTAAGTAACCAAGACGACTTATTTTTTTCGGCATCATAAAATATAGACATGGTGAAAAAAAACATAATCAGTAATATTGAGTGGGCGGCAAGGCTAATTCCGAAATAAACTATGCTCCCAATATAAACAGCGAACGTAAAGCTCCACATCCCAGCTAGGATGGTCATTATGTAAAATCTACTAACGGGATCTGGGATATGCCTAATAGGATTTTTGTTTGAATCAAAAATATATTTGTAGCCGTCGTATATCCGAAGTGCAAGTGCTTTCATAACATACTCTCTTATTCATAATTGCTTCACAATGGTATACGATTAAAACTTTCATTTGGATCTAAACGGTATTTTAAATTATTTGCTTAAATCCAAATGTTTAATTTAAGGCTATTCAATTTGGGCTGCTAAAGCTCAGGTATTTTGATAATGCTAAACGGTTTGACTATGTCATTTAATTCTTTATTAGAATTATATGCATAAAAATGGATTGGATATGAATATAAAAATAAATTTAGTATTCTCAACACTAATGATTTTTTTAGGCAATGGCTGCAGTGTTTATAGTGCTGATGATTATGGAGAGGTGGGCGAAAGACAAAAAGAATCTTCATGTATTAACATGGAGCCGGCTCAAGAAATGAAATGTAAAGAAAATGAAAAAAGCCTAATTATTGGTTTAGGGGCTGATAAGAATTGTAATCACCCGTATGAGTACGAAAAAAACAGATGTAAAAGTGCACAAGCAAAAAAACAGAAAGCGCTCGATGAATCTCTTAAAAAACATACGAATAAATAGTACTTACTAGCGATAAAGAACGAGACTTATAGGTTTAGCTCTGTTACGTTTCGCTGTATTAGATTAAGCAAATATTTATCAACTCACTAACGATGTGCTAAACCTCTAAGGAAAATATGTTTAAGTCGTTTAATAAAAGCAAAATAGCGGTTTGTTTGCTTTTAGGTATTAATTGTTTGATAGCCGTTACATCAACTTATCTTATGCTTTTTAATCACAACAGTGCATGGAACATTTCATATTTATCTAAGGTCATAATTACCTGTTTTGTGGTTTTCGCTAACGTTTATTTAATTTTCTATGTCTATAAAAGGCAAGCGAAGGCGCTTAAACTGTGCGTTTGGTTCTGTTTATTGTCTTTGGTAACAATTGAAAGTAAATTATTTTCTGTAGGTTTAATTTATGGTGTTAAATTCGGTACAGTTTTTGAGATTGGAAAAGCAATGGTATCTATAAATATCCTGGCTTTAGTCACGCTGTTTTTGTTATATCGAATAATTAACGGCCAAAAAAAAACTTGTTAACGCATAGATTCTAAAAGGAGAATGTAGTGAAAATTTATGGCGATATTCAATCGGGTAACTGTTATAAAGTTAAACTATTAGCTTCACTTCTACATATAGAACATGAATGGATTGAGGTTGATATTTTAGCGAGTGAAACTAGTACAGATTCATTTTTAAAAAAGAATCCAAACGGAAAAATACCACTACTTGAATTAGATGATGGGACCTATATTTCTGAGTCAAATGCTATTTTAAACTACCTCGCGTTTGAGTCTGCTTTGGCTGGCAATGATCGTTTTACAACAGCAAAAATATTGCAATGGCAATTCTTTGAACAGTACAGTCATGAGCCATTTATTGCGGTCGCTAGGTTTATTGCTAAATACCTTGGTATGCCTAAAAATCGAAAGCAAGAGTACGAAGCTAAACAAATTGGTGGTCATAAAGCACTTAAGGTAATGGAAGAACAGTTAAAAAAAACACCTTATCTCGTTGGAGCAAGTATTACCGTCGCAGATATTTCATTATATGGTTATACCCATGTTGCCCATGAAGGTGGTTTTGATCTGGCGGAATATCCTTACATTCAAAAGTGGTTAACCCGGATAGAGTCTAAAGCTAATTATATCGGCATGTCGTAATGCGGACTTATTTAACAACTATAAGCTTGTATATAGATAAGACGTGCAATATTAAGGTGTTCAATTGAATCAAAAAGCCCAGCATAAGCTGGGCTTTCTTATTGATATGGTCGGAGTAGCAAGATTCGAACTTGCGACCTCACGTCCCCCAGACGCACGCGCTACCAAGCTGCGCTATACCCCGTAACGTAAGCTTAATGGGGATGAAACTTACGCTGGTTATATTAATGATTTATCGAGTTAATGCAATGAAATGCCTTTAAAAATTCATTAAATTACAGTTGAGTGTTTAATTATTGTTCTTTATTTGCTTGTTGACTAAATTGCTTTATAAAATGAACACCATCAATCATCAATGGAAAGTCGGGTTTCGCAGTGATGGGAGCCGCTAATTGTATTGAGTAACTTTGAAAGTTGCCATTTTGGTCCACAAACATTGATTTGTCTTTATTAAATACAACGATGCCATCGGTCATGGTATTGGCAATTATGCGATCTTTCTTTAAACGTTTTACATCGTTGCCATTACTGAATGTGTTTGGTTCTATATCACAGTTTAACCAGCGCTTAATTAGGGTAGGCTGTACATCCATATGGCTTGTTAACTTATCGATAACCCTGTTTTTTCCCTCAGGTAAAACTAACAACGCAGGCTTAATTGATAAAGAAGTATCTTTAGATTTATTGCCAATCGAGCTTATCCAAACAATATCTTTTTCGGCTTTTTTATTTTGTGCTGACATCAATGCATCTAAAAATAATTCATATTGATAACTATCATCGCCAGCAAAATAAAACACATGTAAACCAGGTGAAAAATTATTAAGTTTATCTGCAAAGACTAAACTCGAGATATCAGCCAAGTAGTTGCTTTTTGAAAATAATGATGTGGTTAAATTGTTTAACTCTGAAGCACTGTTATGACTTTGCTCTCCAATAACAGTAAATGATTTAGCCAAGCTTTTCTTGTCAATAATTTGAAATAGTAGTGGGGTTGCTCCTTGTTCTAATAAGGCTTCCTTATAAATACTTGGTAGGCTATAAAACAAATTAAACCATGCATCTTTTGGTAACGCGTTATCAATATGGTTATCAAGAGAAACCTTACCATTCAAGGCTCTTTGCTTGATTTTATCTAATTGTTTGTTGTTAAGCGACTTATCAGTTAACACCATAAAAACAGATTGCGTCAATGCTGAATTACTGGGGCATTGCCCCTGATATTGTGGATATTGCGGTATTACATCAGTAAAGGCAAGAGGGCTTGTTTTCCGGGCAATATAATCAACTTCATCGAACATACCATATTTAGTTAACAGGGTTTTTGCGGTTGATGGATACGATAACGGTAAAACGGTGTCTTGACGTAAAACATCATATTCTAAGTTTGCATCTGCCCAAATGTGAACAATGTGACTGAAGAAGAAGAATACTACTAATGGGATAACAATAAAGCGCGCAAAAATGGTTTTTTGTAACTCTTTTAAATGTTTCCAAGCATAGTTTGACGCAAGTAACTCAAACGAGAGAATAACCATACAAAGCACTAAACTAACAAACCAGAAAACGCGACTGTTTTGCTGAATTTCATTAGTGATCAAGTCTAAGATTGGTGCGCTTGAAGAGATATTTAAATGATAGCCTAAACGACTATAAATAAAGGCATCAAGTAGTAATAATAGTAATTCGACGGTAAAAACAATGGAAGCGACAACCCGAATAAAGCGCGTTCGGGGAAATAATATGGTGATCGGGAATAAAATCAGCACAAAACTCATAAAGGTTAAAAATGCCATATGGCTTAACCAAGTTGTGGCTAAATATGTTTGACCAAGTAAGGTTTCAGGCATTGCTTCGTTAAATACATAAATAGAAGACAATAAAATAGCTGCTATTATGTTGAAAAATGTGAACCAGTGACTCCAGCTAATTAGCTGCAAGAGGCGCTTACTATAGGGTTTTGATTCAAATGAAACCATTGCGTCGTGTAATTCTCTTATTATTGTTTATTTGTCGCTTTTATATTATATGTACAACTTATACGTTTTATTCAGATTTTTGTATAGATTGTTTTAATGCACTGATAAAATTGTTTACTATAGTTTCTCGTTGTTGCTCTGGCACATTATTATTAATAATTTCTGTCAGTGTATTTCCTAGGCACATCAGCGCTAGATCAGGGGTTGCAGACTCATTTACTAATACATCATGCAAATCTTGAATAATTTTTTCTACACGTTCGTTGGAATACTTGGATACAATAGGCATCTTAAACACTTAATTGGTAATTTGATAAACAAGACATAAGTTTATCAAATGCCTGAACAATATAATACTGACCTTTATCTATGAGCTTAATAATTTCAAATATTGCACTGCATTTTTTAACAAAAAAAGAAGAAACTGGTGAAGTTGTACTCAGGTTAGGGCCTGAAAACATTGCAGCTAGCAGCAAAATTGAGAATTTTGTTGACGCCTTACATAAAATTTATAACAGCAAAGGCAGTAAAGCCTACGGACATTTTTCATCAATGCCTGCAGAAGGTGATAGTGCGCGTTTTGTTGATATTATGGAAAGTTACTTAGGTGACGTACAAAGTTTTTACCAATTTAGCAGTCAATCGGCAAATTTGTTGAAAAATGAAATTGAAAAATATGACTTAGCAGAAACCGGTTATTTGATCATTTGTCATTATGAATACATGGGTGGTCGTTATTTATTAGCGGCAATCATTCCTATTTCGGAGCATTACTCAGTTGATGGCGAGTTAAATATTTCTGCAGATCAACATTTAGATACCAACAAATTACAATTGGCTGCACGTATTGATTTATTTGATTATCAAGACAATGCTGATGGTAATCGTTATATTTCTTTTATTAAAGGTAGAGCAGGCCGTAAAGTTTCTGACTTTTTCTTGGACTTTTTAAGCTGTGAAGAAGGGCTAAATTCGAAAGAGCAAACCCAAACCTTAGTGCAAGCCGTTGAAGATTATGTTGCCGTAAATCAATTTGACGCCAACGAAAAACAGCAAACCCGTAAAGAATTGCTCAGTTACTGTAAAGAACAAAAAGAGTCAGCTCAAGATGTTTCCTTGCAAGAACTAGGCGATGTTATTAAGTCTGAGGAAAGTGGTAGCGACTTTTATAAATTTTGCCAAGAGCAATCTTACCCAATTGAAGAATCATTCCCGCATGACCAAGCCGTTGTGAATAAAGTGACGAAATATTCTGGCTATGGCAATGGCATTAGTTTGAGCTTTGAGCGCAGTCACTTCGGCCAAGATGTGGTTTATAATCCAGCTAATGAGAGTATTACCATATTTAAAGTTCCGCCAAATTTGAAAGACCAGTTAATGGCGTTGATTGAAAGTAATAAAGCTAATGAAAATGCAGCAATGCAGTCACCTAGCGGTGAATCTGAAAGCGAATTCTAATTAGGCCATTGATAATGGCAAATACAACATTCATACGTTACGCAAACGTGTAACATTTAGATAAAATATTTTAGGAAAGAAAATGACAACATTAACAATTACTCGCCCTGATGACTGGCATGTACATTTACGCGACGGCGCTGCATTAACCACTACAGTGCCAGACATTAGCCGTTATTTTGGTCGAGCTATTGTTATGCCCAACTTAGTACCGCCAGTGACTAATGCAGCATTAGCAAGTGAATATCATCAGCGTATTATGACAGCAAATCCAAGTAAACAATTTCAACCGTTAATGGTGTTGTATTTAACGGATCAAACCACAGCGGAAGATATTAAGGCGGCAAAAGCTTCAGGTATTGTATACGCTGCAAAACTTTACCCAGCAGGTGCTACGACTAACTCGTCTTCGGGTGTAACAAGTGTGGATAACATTGCGTCTGTATTAGCAGCAATGGAAGAAGAAAATATGCCATTGTTAATTCACGGTGAAGTCACAGATCACGATATCGATATTTTCGATCGTGAAGCGGTATTTATCGATACTATTTTGCGTCCGTTGGTAGCTAAGTACTCAACACTAAAGATTGTTTTAGAACATATCACCACTAAAAATGCGGTTGATTTTGTTAAAGAAGCCGGTAGCAATGTTGCAGCTACAATTACTGTACATCACTTATTATTTAACCGTAACGATATGTTAGTTGGCGGTATTCGTCCTCATTATTTCTGTTTACCTATTTTGAAACGTAACATTCATCAGCAGGCATTAATTGAAGCGGCCACCAGTGGTAGCGAAAAGTTCTTTTTAGGTACAGATTCCGCACCACATCCGCAACATGCTAAAGAGTCTGCTTGTGGCTGTGCTGGTTCATATACCGCACATGCTGCTATTGAGCTTTATGCTGAAGCGTTTGAACAAGCCAATGCTTTAGAGAAACTTGAAGCTTTTGCCAGCTTAAATGGCCCTAAGTTTTATAACTTGCCTGTTAATACTGACAAAATAACGCTAGTTAAAAGTGAATGGTATGTACCTGCAACAATGGCATTCGGTGATGATGTTGTTGTACCAATTCGTGCTAACGACACCATTGCTTGGCAAGTAAAGTAGCAGAGGGGCGATAAATGCAGTTATTTGTAAATGATTTAACCGTTATCGACTTTTCATATTGTTGCAACAAGCGCGGTATTGTAGGTGAAAGCTGGATCGTTGATGTATTACTTGACGGCAGTTTGAATGAAATGAGTATGGTGCTTGATTTTGCTGTCGTTAAAAAGCAAATTAAAGCCATTATTGACGAAGCCGTTGATCATAAATTATTACTACCTATTCAAGATGATTCAATAGTAGTTAGCAATGCAAAAGAACGCGTTGGACATGAGTTTGTCGACTTTACATCGCAGCAAGGAGAGTATTTTTTACAATCGCCTGCTTGCGCTTTTGCAAAAATTGACGCTACGTATATTAATATTGCTTCTGTTACGACACATTTAACGGCCATTATTTTGGCTCAGTTGCCAAAAAATGTTCAAGGGTTAACCTTGAATTTACGTCCTGAGAATATTGACGGCGCTTATTATCATTATACTCATGGATTAAAGCTGCACGACGGTAACTGCCAACGCATAGCACATGGTCATCGTTCAAAAATTCAAATATTTAAAAATGGTCAACGTTCACAGGCATTAGAAGAAGTATGGAGTTTACGCTGGCAAGATATATACATAGCTAGTGAAGCAGACCGAATTAGTTTAGCTGATATTGAGCTTTCAAGTGATGCCAGAAAGAATTTGACACCCGATCACCAATTATTTTCTTATTTTGCCCCACAAGGGCGTTTTGATATTGCGGTGCCTGGTAAAATACTTGATGTTGTAGATTGTGATTCGACCGTAGAGTTATTGGCAGATTTTATTTTTCGTCAACTCAAAAAGCAATCACCAAATGATGACTTTAAAGTCATAGCCTATGAAGGTGTTGCCAAAGGAGCCATTGCCAATGGTTAAGCCATTATCAAGGTTTTTATCTGTTTCTTTACTTATCAGCGCAAGTTTAAGCGCTTTTGCTTCTGCCGAAGAAAAACTTACTGAACAGTTTTTTCAAGGGGCATTAATTGTTGGTAAAACAGCTCCTGAAAATAAAGTATTGTTAAATGGAAAAGCACTCAAAGTTTCAAAAAACGGTGACTATGCACTTGGCTTTAGCCGTGACGAAAAAAATAATAGTGAACTTATTATTATTAAACCTGATGGCACGCAAGAAAATCGACTGTTAAAACCATTGAAACGTGAATACAACATTCAGAAAGTGACTGGCATCTCTAAGAAGATTATGAACCCCAACGAGAAAGCAGTTACTCGTGTTGGTGAAGATAATAAAAAAATTAGAGCAGCACGGAAAATAGATTCTAATTTAACGGCATTTGCTGAAGGTTTTATTGCGCCAATTGATGGCATTATCACCGGTGTATACGGTAGTCAGCGTTATTATAACGGTGTGCCTAAAACGCCACACTACGGTTTAGACTATGCCGGTAAAACAGGCGATCCAGTGAAGTCTCCTGCGGACGGTACTGTATTAATGTACGTACCTGATATGTTTTACTCAGGCGGTACTATGATCATAGATCATGGCCATGGTGTTAGCTCAACATTTTTGCATTTGAGTGATTCTTATGTCAAAGTTGGTGATAAAGTAAGCAAAGGAGAGCTTGTTGCGGCCGTAGGTTCTAGCGGAAGAGCAACCGGACCACACTTAGATTGGCGCATTAACTGGTTTAATATGAGACTAGATCCTGCGTTAGTGTTAAAACTTAAGCCTTTGAAATAAAAGTTCACAAACAAAGGCGATAAAAGGTAACCAATGAAAAACATCCTTATCGCCCTATGTCTCCTATCAGCTAGCGTTATAAGTTACGCTAAAGACCTCCATGTTGGCTGGGAGCTTTGGTATCCCTATCAATATCGAAACAGTCAACAAGAACTGCTTGGTTTAGATTTCGAAATATTTAACGCCATACTTTCTAAAGCTGGTTTTACCTCTGAATATACTGAATTACCTTGGAAACGACATTTACACTATATTAAAACGGGTGAAATGGATGTAGCAATGGGGGCTTCTATTAGTGACGAAAGAAAACGCTATGCTAGATTTACACAATCCTATCGCAAAGAAACTATTAAATTATTTGTTAGAAAAGGAAAAGCTAAAAGTATTAAATTAAATACGCTCAATGATTTAGCTCATAGTAATTATATGGTAGGAATCGAAAGTGGTTATTATTATGGTGATGAATATAAAGAGTTGATGAAAACTACAGAATTTCCAGAACATATTATTGAAGTTGTTGATATTGAAGAGAACGTAACCTTATTGCTGAAAGGGCATATTGATGGTTTTTTAGTGGATCCAGCAACAATAAAATCTTTTGCTAATAAATATCAGATGAATGGTGAATTTGAACAACATTCGCTCAATATTTATCAATCTGATATTCATATAATGTTTAGTAAAGTAGCAGTAGAGCAAAACGTTGTTACTGCCATTGATAACGCGATCAGTGTAATGAAAAAATCTGGGGAATTAGAAAAAATAATTAATAAGTGGAGTCAGTTGAATTAGATAATAAGCTTAACAAACCTAGTATAAAATAAGCTATAATTATTACATTATCCGCTGCTGCTCATTAAACACGTTAAACAAAGAGAAAATAAGAAATTACTCATCAATCACCTTTAGTAACTGCTCAAGTTACAGACACTCAGCTTAAAATTGCTACCTTTAATTTATTTAATTACCTCGAACCACCTAACGCTTTCTATGAATTTGAACGTATTTATAGCGCTGAACAATGGCAAAAGAAACAAAACTGGATTGCTAATTACTTGCAAGAATGCGCGCCTGATATTATAGGCTTTCAAGAAGTATTTAGTGCTGAATCTTTAAAAATACTGGTTTCGGAAAATGGTTATCAACACTTCGCAGTAGTTGACGAGCCACAAATTATCGATGACTTTATTTATAAAAAACCAGTTGTAGCTATTGCATCACGTTATCCTATTGTTGAAGTTGAGGCAGTAAAGCCTAATTTAACGCTTGCGGCGACATTAGGCTTAAGTCGTGAATTTGTTTTTAGTAGAAAAGTATTACGGGCAACTATCGATGTTCCTCATCTTGGCCATTGTGATTGTTACGTGGTGCACTTTAAATCTAAACGTTCAATGCTTGAACATGATGTGATAAAAGAGCAGTCAGTTGAAAAGAGTATTATTGAAAGTTTCAAAGCACAGGTTGCTGGTGGCTGGGGTTCAACTATTCAACGTGGCAGCGAAGCAACACTGTTAATGATAGAGATGATTGAACGACGCGAAACAAGCAATAACGCTATGGTATTAATGGGTGATTTTAACAATACCCTAACAGACGGGGTGTTGAGTCAATTATTAACCAGTACGTTACGCTTTGTTTCCGCCATAGACCGTGATGCTTACTTAGCCAAGTATTGCTTGCTTGATGCTTGGGACTTATTTGAAATCGCAAAAATAAATGATGGCGAGTTTAGCGAACAAGCAAAGCTTAAGCGCATTCCAACGCATTATTTTGGCGCAACAAGCTCGGTACTCGATTACATTTTGCTATCATGTGAATTTGACGCTAGCTACCATGATAGTCTGTATCAAGTAAGCGAGCATGATACTTATGACAGGCACTTAATTAACCCTATTTTTGACCGCGATGGTGAAAGTACCGATCACGGTATTGTGTCAGTCACATTAACCTTAAGATCCTAACTTGATCACACCGTGATGAAAATATTGAAATAATAGCAACGATATCAGATTTCATTAACTTAAAAGGTCACAAATAGGCTAAAATAATCGGCTATTAGTTTTCGTTTTGAGCCCTTTATATTAATGACTGACACTATGCCTGCCAACTTTGAACAACTTTCTCTTATTCCACCGTTATTAACGCGATTAGCTGAACTAGGGTATGAAAAACCAACGCCAATTCAAGCACAAGCAATTCCAAGTATATTAACAGGCCGAGATTTAATCGCTGGGGCAAACACAGGCTCAGGTAAAACTGCCACTTTTGCATTGCCACTATTACAGCAACATGCAAAGCACACGATAGCGAAACAAGGTAACAGCAGTAAAGGGAACAGCAGCCAAGGTAACTATGTTACTGGGTTGATTCTTGTACCAACGCGAGAATTAGCCAAACAAGTCGCTGATAGTATAAAGTCTTATGCGGTGCACTTTAACGGTGAAATTAAAAGCTCTGTTGTTTTCGGTGGCGTTTCTGTGAACACACAAATGCTAGCGTTACGCGGTGGCACTGATATTTTAGTGGCAACGCCAGGTCGATTACTTGATTTGATTTCTAACAATGCCATTAAACTCGACAAGGTAAAAACATTAGTGCTTGATGAAGCTGATCGCATGTTAAGCCTTGGTTTCACTGAAGAGTTATCAGCACTTTTAGCCTTATTGCCAAAACAAAAGCAAACTTTATTATTTTCGGCAACCTTTCCAGAACAGGTACAAGCATTAACGCAAGAATTACTGAATGATCCGATTGAAATTCAACTACAAAGTGCTGATGCTAGTACCTTAGTACAACGTGTTTTTACGGTAAATAAAGGTGAAAAAACCTCGGTACTTGCGCATTTGATTAAACAATACCAATGGCGACAAGCACTTATTTTCGTTAACGCAAAAAACAGCTGTAATCACTTAGCAGAAAAACTTTCTAAACGCGGTATTATTGCGGAAGTCTTTCATGGCGACAAAGGCCAGAGTACTCGTAATAGGGTACTTGATGGTTTTAAATCCGGTGAAATAGACGTGCTAATAGCTACTGATATTGCTGCCCGAGGCCTCGACATTGAAAAGCTACCTGTGGTAATAAACTTCGACTTACCAAGAAGCCCATCAGATTACATGCACCGCATTGGTCGTAGTGGTCGTGCTGGTGAAGTGGGGTTAGCTATTTCTCTGCTCGATTACGAAGATTATCATCACTTTAAAGTTATCGAAAAGAAAAACAAAATTCGACTAGAGCGTGAGCAAGTTGCAGGCTTTGAGGTTGATGAAATTATCACTCAAGCACATATTGAAGCAAGTAAACCAAAAGCAAAGCCCGAAGGCACCGGAAAGAAAAAGCGTAAAAACAAAGCAAGCGTCAATGCTGATATTTGGCTGAATAACTCTTAATCCTAACATCTAGAACTAATCATTAAAGGCTATCATGAATACTACTCTTGAAAACGTATCCGAAATAGTGGCAAAAGCGAATGACCTATTTGTTGGCAAGTTCGATAAAGTCGATACCATTATGGGGATCATGGATAAAACCCTACGTAAGCAAGGGATGAAAGCAGATGCTGTCACTATTGATTGTGTCGTATTAGATAAGAAAATTGTTGTTGTACTGCATGACGAAAAGCCCGGTTTAGTTGACGTTGCCCTAGGTAATAAAGCTGGAGATATATATTCTTCTACTGAACATAAAATTAGCGATTTAACACGGGAACTTATGCTAGGAATTATGGAAGCTAACTTCATCGCTTGATCGACATTGTTAACAAAAGGGGCTATTGGTGAATAAAGAAATTGATAAATTAGCCTGGCTATATATAGAAAACGGTAAACTTTTAAGTGCTCGCTCAAAAAATAAAACGCTTTTCTATATTCCTGGTGGTAAACGCGAGAAAGGTGAGTCAGATGAACAAGCCCTGATACGTGAAGTTAAAGAAGAAATTTCCGTAGACCTAATTTCTAATTCTATTAAATATGCTGAAACTTTTACAGCTCAGGCCGATGGTAAGGGTAGCGACACCGCAGTAAAGCTCACTTGTTATTTTGCAGATTTCAAAGGCGAACTCCGCCCTGACGCTGAAATTGCAGAAATAGACTTCATAAGTTATGAAAACAAAGCGCTATGTTCTCTAGGTTCAATTAAGATAATGGACTGGCTGAAGAAACAGAATTTACTCTAGTAGAAATAAAAACAATCCAACTTCAGGAGTTGTTGATTAGGGTCAAGTTAAGTTTATATAGTGCGCCAATTCATATTCAACTAGGTAAAGTTAGTAGTAAGATAATCGCCTTTATTTCAAAACCTAAGTAGTTACCATGATAGTTGATCTTAATAGCCAATACGGCTTAAATCCTGCCCATAGTGAAGTTGTTGAAGCATGCAAAATTATAGAGCCTTGCAGCACGCTTGATATGGGCTGTTCAAACGGCCGTAATGCGGTTTACCTCGGCCAACACGGATTTGATGTTACTGGTATTGACGCTAACCCAGGCGCAATTAATATGCTGCAAAGCATTATTAATGAACAGAGTTTTGAGAATATTAAAGCGCAAGTTTACGACATTAACCATGCCAACCTTAGCGAAAGTTACGGTTTTATATCAAGTACTGTTACCTTAATGTTTATCGACCCATCTCGTATTGATGCCGTTATTACCGATATGCAAAACTCTACCTTGGCAGGTGGTTACAACCTTATTGTGTGCGCTATGGATACTGAAGAGCATCCATGCCCTATGCCTTTCCCGTTCACCTTGAAAGCAGGGCAGTTACGCGAAGCTTATCAAGGCTGGGAAATGATCAAATACAACGAAGATGTTGGTACCATGCACAACGGCGCTCAATTGCAATTTGCCACTATGCTGGCGAAAAAGCCGAGCTAGATATAAAAGCTAACATAAACCCGTTATGGCCTTAATGCTAGCGTTTTACATTAAGGCATCGTAGGTTTTATTCATAATCTCAACAGAAATATTGTTATTATTTCTGTTACCGATAATTCGCTTGATGTTAAGTTGTTTTTGTCGAACAAAATCAATAAAAGTTCGAGTGTAATTGGGGATGACCTTAGCGATAGTATTATCAAAAGGAATATGCAAAAAATCTGATTGAAAAATAATGCCATCGCTCCTGAAATGAACAAAACTTTGTCGCTTAGCGTGCAAGTTTTCCAATACGTAAAAAACAGCACCATCAATGCTCTGTTCGTGTTCAATCATTCGGAACTTAAACTTGGCAACATCACCTGCAAAACCTGAGTAAGCTTTGATAGCAGCGATACTATACTCATCAGCAAGTATCTCGGCGCCTATGTCAGCATAGTCTTTTAGACCAGCAATTTGGTGCCCATGAGGATGAGTAACATAAACTGACGTAATTTTTTATTTGGAAATTGTTGATTGACCAGTTCAATCGTTTTTTTAGCAATACTGGCATAGCCACTGGCGCCAAATACCGCAATGTTATCGCCGCTAATTTTAAATAAACTATTACGCTTAGCTGAAGAGTCGGTGACAAGATAAAGATCGGTTGCTATTTCCGTTGCCACTAGCACACCGTCACTTTTAGGAAGTTCAGGACCGTATCCTATTGGTAGTTGCAGTTTATTCGGGTCTACTTGCTCAATAATGTCAAATTGATCAATAAATTTTATATACGCCGGCTCTGTTTCTCCGCCGTAATAAGATTGTAAAGAGCGAGCAAAAGTTAATCCTCTACTAGTTTGGTAATCATCGTAAACATAAATTGCACCTTCTGATTTTTTATTGATAGATAATAGCTGTAAAGGCTTAAGATTAAACTCATAATCGATAATATTATCATCGGATGTTAAATGTGTAAGCGTTATTGTGTTTGATTCGCTGTTTTGCTTAAAGGTAATTTTTTCCAAAATGTTGTCTTCATCAAGTAGAGGTCTTACCGCTAAAAAATCAACGTTCATAATCATGTAATAGATGAAACGATCAAAGTTACCTAAACCTTTATTGATAATGCTTTTACCAAATGTTGAAGTGCTTTTTTCATAGAATATGCTCTCACTGTCATTTTGAAATTGTGCTCTGTCGTACAGTCTACCTCCGGTGTAGTATAGTATGTCATTGTCGTAAAAGTGTTTTTTCACCAGGTCCACTTCAACCATTCTTTGCGACATCACTCTATTTGGGGTTTGATAATCCCAATAATTATTGTCTCTATATTGCTTATTTAAGAAGTGATATTTCAGCGAAAAGGTATTGATTGAACGAGTGCTCTTATAGTGGTTTCTGAGTTCTTCGATAATCGTTTTAGTTTCTTTTAGTGTTGATGTGGTTGAAGCCAGCGCTGAAGTTGTCGTTATAGTGAGAATAAATAAGACTATTAAATTTAGCGTTGGTGAATGACTCATACGGTTGAGATTCATCAATAACTCCTTGATTTTTAGTTGGTAAATATAAAAGGCGTATAGTGTGATTGCTTATTCTGCTACAGTATTGCATCGTAAGTTTTATTCATCACTTCTACGCTAATATCGTTATTTTTGAAGTTGCCCACGATGCGCTTAAATTTCAGCTGTTTACTTCGAATAAAATTAACGAAGGTTTTGGTGTAATTAGGTATTACCTTGGCAATGGTATTGTCGAACGCGATATCAAGAAATTTCGATTGAAATATAATTTCGCTATCTTCAAAGTGCACGAAACTTTGCCGTTTTGAATGCATATTTTCTAAAACATAAAAATGCGCGCCACCAATAATTTGATCATGGCTAATAGTGCGAAATTTAAAGTTAGTTATGTTATCAGCAAATGTAGGGTAGGCTTTGATAGCGTCGATGCTATAGGCATCAGCTAGTATTTCGATACCTTGGTTTGCGTAAACGTCGAGGCCATCAATTTCATAGCCGTGCGGATGTGTGACATAAACCGAAGATATCTTTTTATTTGGGAATTGCTCATTGATTAGCTTAATGGTTTTTTCTGCTAACGCCTTATAGCCACTGGCACCAAAAACCATAATTTCATCACCATTGACTTTAAATAAACTGTTCCGCCACGCCGAAGAGTCAGTAACTAGGTAAAGATCTTTTGCAATTGCCTTGGCAACTAAAACACCGTCAGCTATAGGAATTACCGGACCATATCCTGTTGGTATTTTTAGTTTGCTAGGCTCTACCTGATCAATAACTTCGAAATGATCGTTGTAGATGCTGTAGTATGGCTCTGTAGCGCCATCAAAATATTGGTGTACAGTTCTCGCGTAGGTTAAGCCGTTTGTTATTTGATAGTTTTCATAAGTCAGGATTGCTTGTTTCGATTTATCATAGAGCGATGTCAGTCGCAACGGAGTATTGCTAAACTTATAAGTGACAATATTGTTATCGTCTGTATGGTGAGTGATGGTTGATGTCCCCGATTTATGATCCTGGTGTAGGGAAATGTTTTCGCCAATATTGTCTTCCGCTAATAGCGGTCTTACCGCTAAAAAATCTATATTTAACCGGACATAGTCCATTCTAAAAAACTGTCCCTTGCCTTGATCAATAATACGTTTACCTAAATAGCTACCATTTAATTCAAAGGCAAAGCTTCCGGTGTCATTTTCAAAGTGCGCCTTATCTAACAGTAATCCGCCTGATGTGTAGTAGACGTCATTATCGTAAAAGTGCTGGTTAACCAAATCTAGCTCGACTGTTCTTTGAGCCATTATTCTATTAGGTATTTGGTAGTCCCAATAATCGTGAGATTGGTATTGTCGGTTTAAATAGTGATGACTCAATGAAAATTTCTTAATTTTTCGAGTTTTTTTATAGTGTGTTTTAAGTTTGTTTATAAAAGCTTTTGTTTCTATTTCTGTTGCTTCCGTGGTCGATGCCAATGCTGGCACGGTTACCATAATGAGCATGCACAATGCCACGCAGGTAAAGGCAATAAAATGACTTTTATAGTTTGCTTTCATTGGAATTTCCTAAATAAAATAATAAATTTGAGGTTTAAAGTTGCTAGAGAAAAGACCGCTATAACATGGCATCGTAAGTTTTATTCAGCACTTCAACGCTAATGTCGTTATTTTGGTGATAGCCAACAATACGATTAAATTTCAGTCGTTTAGCACGAATAAAGTCGACAAAGGTTTTAGTGTAATTAGGTATGTCTGTGGCAATAGTATTGTCATAAGCGATATGGAGAAATTTCGACTGAAATATAATTTCACTTTCCTTAAAGTGAACAAAACTTTGTTTTTTTGAATGGTTATTGTCTAAAACATAAAATTGGGCACCTTCAATAATTTGCTTATGCTTAATAGTGCGAAATTTGAAGGTAGCTATGCTGTCAGTAAATTTTGGGTAAGCTTTAATCGCAGCAATGGTATATTCATCAGCAAGAATGTCGATACCATGCTCAGCATAAACGTTAAGACCAGCAATTTCATAACCATGCGGGTGAGTGACATAAACTGAAGTGATTTTCTTTTCTGGAAATTGCTGGTTAATAAGTTTAATGGTGTCTTTCGCTAATGCAGGATAGCCACTGGCACCAAATACAGTAATATCATCACCATTCACTTTAAACAAACTATTGTTTTTTTCTGATGAATCAGTCACTAAGTAAAGATCATCTGCAATTTCTGTTGATACTAATTTTCCATTTCCTTCAGTAACAATTGGACCGTACCCATGGGGGATTTCAAGCTTAGTAGCCTCAATCTCTTTAATAACATTTAGGCTTGCAATGTGTTTTATAAACGTAGGTGTCATGTCTCCATTTGCATATTGCACTATAGATCTAGCAAAGGTTAGGTTATTAGTGGTTTGATAGTCATCATAGAAATAAATACGACGTAACGACTTATTGTTAAGCGATAGCAAACGTAACGGACTGGTACTAAAAGTATACTCAACAACATTATCATCTGAAGCTTTATGTATTAGAGTAGTTCTGCCGAAATTTTTGTCGTGAAAGAGTTTAATCGTTGCTGCAACATTTTTTTCAGCAAGAAGAGGTCTAACGGCGAAGAAATCGACATTAACAACAATAAGATTTTTGAAACCTTCGAATTCACTCATATCTTGTTTGATGATTTGTTTACCATATGGCGCGCCATTTTTAGCGTATCTTAAGCTGCTGGTATCATTCTGAAAATGTACCTCGTTATGCTTTCTACCACCGGCATAGTGGTGTATTACGTTTTCATAATAATAGTCTTTTTCTAAATCGAACTCTGTTACCTTAAATGCCGTATATCTGTTTGGCGCTTGATAATCCCATGCACTATAAGACGCATTACTGCCTAAATATAAGTAGTTATGAGTCATTGAAAATTTTTGAATTGATTGGGTTGTTTGATAGTGTGTTTTAAGCTGAGCAAAGAAATTTTCTACTTCACTTGCTGATTTTGCTGGTATCGCAACGGCAAACAAAAACAACAAAACAATCGATTTAATAAAGTGATTCATTATTAACTTTCCTATAAGTGAACAGTGTCTGTGTTCCGATGTCACTAATATAAAGTGCCTGTAAAACGCTAAACAGACATAGTATGTAAAACTATTAAGGCGATGTTTTACAAAAGTTTACATTGGAAAGTTGGCAATATCCTGTATCTTAATTATTTAAAGGTATAATGAATCAACCGTGTTAATCGACAGCAGTTTTAATAGCAATAAGGGAATAATTTGACCATCAAACCTAAGCTTCTTATCGTAGAAGACGAGCCTGCAATATTAATGGGGCTTACTGATTTATTCGTCTTTCACGGTTATCAGGTTGAAAGTGAAAGTAACGGAGAAAAAGGTTTAGCACTTGGGTTAAATGGGCAATATGCCTGTATTATTCTTGATGTTATGTTGCCATCGCTTAGCGGTTTTGAGATCTGTAATGTGCTTCGCAAACATTCGCGCACGCAACCTATTATGATGTTAACTGCCAAAAACTCGGAAGAAGATATTATTAATGGTCTAACGCTTGGGGCTGATGACTATGTTGGCAAGCCGTTTTCAACGTCTGAACTGGTATTGCGAGTTAACGCTTTAGTAAGACGTTCAGGTTGGACGGGCGAAAACAGCACTATTACACTAAGCGCTGAGGTATCTATTTGTTCTCAAACCTTAACGGGCAATTCATACCAACAAAAAACTAAATATACCCGCAAAGAAGTGGAGGTTTTAAGCTATTTGCTGCGGCAAAATAAGCCGGTGTCTCGTGATGAATTACTTAAACAAGTATGGGGATATAAAACCACTAGTGAAGTAGATACCCGTACTGTTGATATTCATATCGCAAAAATTCGCAAGAAAATAGAAACGAATCCTAAATCGCCTAGGCATTTAGTTACCCATCGTGGCGAAGGTTATCAGCTCCATGTGGTTTAGTATGTTGTTTAACATCTTGTATAACTTTCAGCTAAATTTCTTGCATCATAAATTGGGAAGCTAAATTGATTTTTTCTAGTAAGCCGCTAAATAATTATGCACAACGTTTGCGTAGGTTACGCTATTTGGCTATCGGCTTTTTGTCGTTTTTATTGATCCCGCTAGGAACATTACTTTTTTTCGGCTTTCAGCAAATGGAAAAAAACCTGCTCGTTGAATATCAGCGCGAATTAAGTAGTTTAATTCAGCAAATCGATAGAAACTTTTTTAAAAAAAGAATGTTAACCAATACCATACCTGTTGATGCATTTGACTATTATCAGCAGGTGTATAACCCGGTAACCAAACTGTCAGAGCGAGTGCTATCACGCCTTTCCAAGTATGAGCTCGCCCAGCCGATTGTTTGGAAGCACACAGAAGGGTTGGTAGGGTACTTTCAGTATGATAGTGAAGGAAATTTTAGCAGTCCTATTTTTCCCAAATCTTTACGTAGTAATGGTTTAACTCAAAATGACGTGGCTAAGGCTAAGCGACAAATGCCAATTGAGGAGCTAGCATCTCGAGAAAAGGCAGCTAATAGCATGCACTCGATATTGTCTCAGTCGAAAAGTATTCAACAGTTGGTGAAAAATGGGTTTTCGGTAGACAAAGAGTTGCTAAATGTGGCTTTTGATGTACCCGGATATTTGATTTTCTATCGTGTGATGCTATTGGCAAACCATACTCGACTGCAAGGGTACATTGTGAAGAAAAAGCTATATATTGCGCAAATAATGATGGAAACGATGGAACAATATCGATTTGATAGTGCAATTTTGGTTGAATTAAGAGATGTTGAACACTCAGATCAGGCTGACTACTTTCTTTATCAAAACTTACTTGATGATCGTGTGAAAATCACTCAACCATCAGAAAAAAATGTAGCAGATATGCACTTGCAGCAAAAAACTATATACCAAAAGAACTTGCTTTGGCCATTTTTGGGGTATCGAGTAACGGTGACAGTAAACCAATTACCGAAGACACCAGCTATGCTGTATAGTGGTGTTTTTATTGTTGTGCTAATTATTTCTATATTACTTGCCTGTTTTGGTTTTTACCGCTTAGGCGTAAAGCAACTTAAACTAGGAGAGCAACGTCTTAACTTTGTTTCTTCCGTTAGTCACGAACTAAAAACCCCTTTAACCTCAATTCAAATGTATTCGCAAATGCTCAAAGAAGGTACTGTGATATCTGAATCACATCAACAAAAGTACTTTGACTTTATTTTTGGGGAAAGTGAACGTTTAACGCGACTAATCAATAATATATTACAGCTATCTAACCTAGGAAATCAGCAACAAAAAGTACAACCAGAATTTATTTCACTGGCAATACTTCAAGATATTATTCGCTCTAAAACCTCATCAATCATGGAAAAGCATAACTTTCAGCTAAATATGGTTGTGAAAGAAGTTGATGCTGACAATGTCATGATGTTAGTTGAACAAGATGCCTTTGCTCAAATTGTTATTAACATTACTGACAACGCCGTTAAATTTTTTAATCGGGAAAAGATAAATGATGCAAGTCGGCAAAAAGTTGATTTCATTTTTTGTCAGCATCCTAAGCATAAAGATAGAGTGCAATTGGAAATACGAGACTATGGCGAAGGCATAGCCTTAGATCAAGAAAGTAAAATATTTGATCTTTTCTACCGTGGCGGTAATGAGCTTACTCGAACAACACAAGGTACAGGTATTGGCCTCGCTTTAGTCAATGAATTGGTATTAGCGCAACAAGGGATTATTAAGGCAGAAAAGAGAAAACCTGGGCTTTCAATGTTGTTGTCCTTTAAAGCAGAATATAAAACAACAGCACACAACTAGTATTTAATAACGTTATCAATAATCAAGAACAACATTTACTCAAATGGCAGGGCGATAGCGAGCCCAAGAATAAATATAGTAAGGAAAATAGCCATTACTATTTTCCTAAACCTTACTAATAGTCGGTTATGCTAGTGCATTCTCAAATAAATATAGTAAGCGAGCCCAGGCTTTTTCAGCCTGTATTTCATTGTAACCATGAAAGTCTGGTGTACACCAGCCGTGTAAAGTGCCTTTATATACTTCAATTTCAGCAGCTACACCTGCTTCTTTATAGGCAGCTCGGATAATATTTTTGGTTTCAGGCGATCTTTGATCATCATTTTCAGCAACAGCATGAAATGCATGTGCCGTTAATTTGGGGATAAGCAGGTGCGGACTATCAGGTCCATCGGTAACCATGCTCCTGCTGCCATGAAATGAGGCGACAGCACCGACTCGATTTGGCATAGCGGCTGCCGTTAAAACAACAAGTTCACCGCCCCAGCAATAGCCCATTGTCCCTAATTTTCGGTTCACGTCGACGCTAGGGTGGTTATCTAGAAAATTTATATAGGCCTTTGCATCAGAAATATTGCCATTTTGAGTAAGTTTCCACGCCATGCTTCTTAAATATTGCATGGTTTCGGGATCACTAAAGCTTGCGTTAGGGCCAACAACAGGAGCTTTTGCTTCTCGGTAATAAGGATTTACCACTAAAACTGAATACCCAGCAGCAGCCAAACGTTTAGCTATAGCGGTATAAGCTGGCCTTAAACCCTTAATGTCTGGCCATAATATTACTCCAGGATGTTTTCCTTGAGCGGGGCGGACAAAATAACAATCAGAAGCGCCATCTGGCGTAACTACTTCAACAGTAGATTCACTCAAAGCGTCAGCAAAGGCGACTTTGGGCAGCATAGCCATTAAAAGTGTAGCGGCTCCAATTTTACTAAAATCGCGCCGGTTAATTTTGTTAGTTTGTAAGCTAAATTTATTTGCATCTTCTTCTGTTTGTTCATCGCACATGCAGAGTTTCCTGTTGCTTTATTATTAGGTCTAACACTGCCGTTTGTTAAGTAACGGCAGTGACAAAGTAATTTAAAGCTACGTTGGGCGGTTAAAACAGTCATGTTATGTAAAAATAGGGATTAGATAATTTACAAAAGTTTACATCAGGTTGATTTTAGGCATCAATTCTCAAGTATAAGTTATCACGATGTAGTTTCAGCTGCTCTAGTTTTCCAACTCAAAACTAAAGCAATTGCGAAAGTTGTTAAACCAAATACTAGCCCTAATTTTTGATAACTATTAATAGCAAGCATACTAGCAAAAGCAGCTATAATAGCCCCACCAACCATTCTCATGAAGCCATCTATTGATGTTGCAAGCCCGGCACAGTATTTAAATGGCTCTAGGCTAAGTGAAGTTGCTGCACCGCTTATTACACTAAAGCCGGCACAACCAAATGCAGATAATAAGAAGAACAAGTTTACGTTTTCTTGGCTGACAAAAAACAATGCGAATCCTGAAAGTACTATCATCGTCAATCCAAATAATACAGTATAACTTCTGCCAAGTAAGTGCATTAACTTTGGTGCGATAAAGCTCGCAACAATTTGTGAAGCGCCAATCATTCCAAATAGGATTGAAAAGTTAAATTGACTCAAACCGGCTTCTTTTATGGCGACAATTGGGGATATTGCTACATAAGAAAGTAAACCACCAAAACTAAATAAATTAGCTGTGCTAAAGGTTAAAAACTGTTTGTTTGAAAGAATATCTTTCAAGTTACAAGATAACTTTTCGGTATCTTCAGTATCTGTAGTGAGGATAGTGACCTTTTCTGAAGGAACGCCTCGTAAAGCCAGTAGGAATATAAATAGTGCCACAAGTGACATAGCATAAAAACCGCCAAACCAGCCCCAGTAAACGGCTAAAATACTCCCTATAAGTGGCGCCACGGTTGGAATAGCACTTGTTACACCGCCCATATAACTAAGCCATTTAGCCGCCGTTACACCGTCATAATGATCTCTTATCCATGCCATTGCGCTAACCAGCGTAAATGCAGCGCCAATACCTTGTACAATCCTAAATGAATATAAGTAGGAAACTGTTGTACTATAAGTGATAGCTAAACTGGCAAATCCATACAGCACAAGTCCAATGATTATTGATACTTTCCGGCCATATTTATCAGATATAGGGCCGGCAATTAATTGAGCTATCCCTAATGTCAAAACATAAAGCGATATTGTAAGTTGAACGCTGCTATCTGATGTTTGAAAATATTCAGCCATCTGTGGCATGGAAGGCAAAAACACATCAATAGCTAGAGGACCTAATGGCACCAACAAAAATATAACAATAAGTGCACCAGTATTTGGTTTAGTCATTTCTATCCCCTCTAACTTGTCCAAGTTTACAAATTGTCTTAAACAGTGGTATTTCTGAGCGCTTTGAAATGTATTCTGCAAATACTTTTAATTGTTTTGGTAATGGTAATTCATAAACCATTGATAAATTTCGTAACTCTGCAAATGTCGCTATATCATCGAGATTAATATACCTTTGATTTAGCAATAACTCTTTTATCTTCAACTTCGAATCCAAAATAGTTAAGTGTTCAAATACTTCAACAGTTACCTTATCTGTCATTAATAAAGCGTCTGAAAATGAACATTTTATTCGCTCCTCTCGCGAGTGCTTAAAATATTCCGTTGCCGTTTCGTCTTCTAGTTCAGGCAAATTTAGATAAGGCATTCTTGGGTAGCATAACTTGCTTGATGTTTTAGCAATAATACCCAGTAGCATATTTATTTCTCTGCTAATGTTAAAATCATCAATTATTGGCGTACCAAATGTTTTATCTAAAAACTCAATAATTTCTAAACTTTCCTGCATCAGCACACTATTGTTAGCACCACCATTATCTATCTCTAAAAGTGGTACCACCTTTTTAGTTATTCTGCTTTCTAAGTGAACTGGAAACTGACCAGCTTGTAGGAACTCAATTTCACAATCTATTTTTTTTAAACCAATTAAAGTCCGTACTCGAGTACAAAACGGACAACTGTCATATACGTATAATTTCATTTAACCACCATGAATAATTGAGAAACCCATTTTTTCGATATACGTGGGTAAGTCATTATAGTTAGCCCACTCTTTATATTTTGGCATTTCAAGTGTTGTACTCATTGCTAGTACCGATGGCACTAAACTTGATGGGGCAGTATCGTTAATCTCTTTAACTTTATTGAAAACAACATCATATAAATCGTTTAAAAAGTCAGCGGTGTTCTTTAATGGCGTCAGTGATGTTGAGGAAGAATGCACATTAATGGCATGTACAACATCCCATTTCAAAAGGGTATTCAGTATTTTCCGCACCCCTAATAAATTTGTATCGGTCAGAAAAACTCCGGCGTTTAAACCGTTATCAACATACATGTCAGCACTTAAAACTATTTTCTCCTTAGGTAAATACACAATTGCCGTAGCGATACCGTCTGCAGCAATTAAATGATGAAGCTCTACCTTTGTCGTCCCCATGTTTATAGCCATGTATCTTTCAAATGTTTTGTGAATTACATCAGGCACTAAATCCAACGGATCTAATCCTTCAAATTCACGAATGTTATTCTGGGCAATAATTTCAGCGTCAGGGAATACTGCTGTGCCTCCGGTGTGATCAAAGTGTTCATGCGATAAAACTATTTTCTTTACCGGTTTATCTGTGAGCTTTTTAATCTCTGCTTTAAGCGCATTGGCTCTATATGGATTAGCTGTATCTGTTATTAGAACGTCACTTTTACCCACCACCACTAGGCTTGTATAATGATAAAGGCTGATCATATATACATTTTTGCTTAATTCTTTTACTACAGCATTACTCTTTGCAATTGTTGATGTCGTAGTAAACGTTAGCGTGAGTAAAATTATGATTTGTTTGATTAATTTCATATTTTTCACCTACAAAAGTACTAATTGCCATGCCAAATTGAATAAGACATTCGCTGTATATGGCTTGGCAAATTCTTCTCATAGCCCATCCAGTGGCTGAATTCTGGTAACTTAATCGTTTGCATCAATTCTTCGGTCGATTTGCCTTGTTGCATTCCTGCCCAAACAGCATCGAATAACGCTTTATTAAAACGATAGTCTTCTTCAAATTGCTCAACAGAAGATGTCGGCATATGTCCACTTAGCACATGGTCAAAGGCTAATTCTTCTCTAACTCTTTCCATTGTATTTAGCACACCAACATAATCGTGCGACGGTAAACGGTAACCCTCATTTACATAGCCTTGAAGATGCCAATCAACAGCCAACAGTATTTTGTCTTTTGGCATATGAATTACACTCATACAATTGCCATCGTTAGGGCCGTAGTAATGTAGATCTACTTGTTTGTCGCCAAGTTTAATACTCATACTTTCTTTGTAAGTTTCATCAGGTAAAACTACTTTTTTTTCTAAGTCACGACTAAGTAGCTCGGTGCAATTTTCTTGGGCAATAAATTCGGCACCTTCGTCCTTAAATATTTGGCCGCCTCTTGTGTGATCAAAATGATCATGGGAGTAAATTACCTTAACAACAGGTTTGTCAGTTAACCTTCTAATAGCCTTTCTCATATCTGCAGCTCGATGGGCCTTAGAAGGGTCAGTCACTAAAACACCTTCATCGGTTACAACAACGAGGCTTGTATAAAAGTACTGATGATATTGGTAAACACCGTCAGTGATTTTAGTCATTACCGGTTTTGACGGATCGAAGTTCGCTGCTACAGCTGTTGAGCTAGCAATTAACGCGGCTGAAACGAGCAAAGGTTTAATAAACTTCTTCATTCTTTTTTTCTCCAATATTTAAACCCGCTGATAAAATGACGAGTCATATTTGATTTTGAATAGAGCAAGTATATTCAATACATTTAAAAGATAAATGAACCATAGGTAAGTTGTATGTATACTAAAAGTATCTAATGATTGAGGTGTTACTGTTCAAAAAACGACTTAATAGGGGAGTAATCAGTGGATAAACTAAAGGACATGCAGCTGTTTTGCGAAGTTGTAGAAAGAGGAAATTTCGCAAACGCTGCGAAAAGCATAAGTGTAACTCCTGCTATTGTTGGTCGCAGAATTGCGGCTTTAGAGAATGAGCTTGGCTTTGTGTTGTTAAATAGAACAACACGAAAAATGCTATTAACGCCTAGTGGCAAAGCTTACTATGAAGGCGCAAAAAAAATTATAGAAAACCTTGAAGAACTTGAAGACGCATTAGGCTCTGAGCATCAGAAAACACCTGGTGGCGTTATACGATTATCGGCACCTGACGGCTTAGGAGCACCGTTTTTAGTTGAAGCCATTCAAGAATTTCAAACGCTATACCCAAATGTTAGATTTGATTTGCTTCTGCAAAATAATCAAGTTGATCTTATCGAAGAATCGATAGATTTAGCATTTAGATTCTCCTTTGATTTACAAGATTCATCCTATGTGGCGAACAAGTTTGGTGAAACAACCTTTAATATGTACGCTGCTCCTTCATACATAGAACGACGCGGCCAGCCACAACACTTTAGCG
The DNA here is from genome assembly GCF_057537295.1 of Colwellia meonggei. Classification (NCBI taxonomy): domain Bacteria; kingdom Pseudomonadati; phylum Pseudomonadota; class Gammaproteobacteria; order Alteromonadales; family Colwelliaceae; genus Colwellia; species Colwellia meonggei. Next base: position 276,431 of record NZ_BAAJLZ010000005.1, on the reverse strand, counting down.
AATTAGAAAATTTTGAATGCCTGCATATGGGAGCAAATAGATACGGTGATTACTGGAAGTTATCTGTTAATGGTGAAGCGGTTGCCTACAGGCAACCTTGGTCTGTAGTCTTATCAAACACCGAAAGTTATCTAGCGGCTATCGTAAATGGCATGGGAATAGGGGTGTTACCTGAATTGTTTGCTCGCGAAGAGTTTAAAAAAGGCAGCATAATAAAAATATCAGGAGTTGCTGAATTCCCTACACTTGGCGTTTATGGCATATACCCAACTCGAAAACACTTACCGCATAGATTAAGGCTTTTTATCGACTTTCTAAAAGAGCGACTTTCACCATTACTAAAAGTTAATTAGCCGAAACTAAAATCTGTTTAATTATTTTTACCCGAACTACATGCTTAATCAAATTGGCGGTCAATTGACTAAAACTGGCAAGATAAGTACTCAATTTTTGAATAAATTTCATTGTATCCAATATTCTTCAGAATAGGGCTAGTGCACTTTTTAACTTCTTAAACTACGTAAATGAGCTATTTTAGTGCTTATTGATGGCTCTTTATTTATCTCGATAAGAAGACGAAGCCTATCAATTTTAGATTGCATTGAATCAATTTGAGTTTCGTATAATTCAATTTTCCTATCCAAATTATAATAGTTTTCGACTGCCTTTCTGACTGCTTTTGATGCAGCACCGGTTCTAAACTGGAGCTTTAGTAACTCTACTTTTTGGTAAAATAAAGGATCTGTAGAGTGAAATTTAATTAACATTCTGCAATTATGCTTTTGCTCTTTTCTGTCTAATGTTTGGATCTCTTAATGTAACTTTTCCATCTTTTTGGATGTTATCATACTCTAATAGCTCTATTCTGGAGCTACTGTTTAAGAGACTTTGCCATTCATTTATGCAGTATAGTGTTGAATTTGAAATTACAACTACTCCATTTGATGGGGTGTAGTTCATGCAAAATGTTAAGAGCCTCCGTACAGCATCATTTATGTCTGTGTAATCATTAACAGGAGATGTATTAAACCCTTCACCCTTAATGTTAATTCCATATTCTGTTTCAGCAAATGAGATAAATGTATTGAAAATGTTTTGAAAAATTATTGTTTCATTTGTGTTTTGATATGTTTTTTCACAGTGAATAATTTGACCTCTTACCCTATCTAGGTATTGTTTCACATTTAATGAATATGTTTCTTTCGTTGTATATGGAGTTACTGATTCATATGAGTTTTTTGGAAAAAAAGATTTATACAATTGTCTTTTATTTTTAATTTCTAAAATATCGGAATGATAATTTTCATTTATATATTTTTCAAAATCAGCAATGGAATCATAATAGTTTCTCAGTGTATTTTGTTTTAATGCATTTTTATTAGCTTCAATAGTAAGTTTGATTTGTTCTGCATTTTGAGTAGAACGGTGTTGGGTAGCAAGTAGTAAAACTATAGATAATCCTGCTGCCAATATGCTAATCGGTAACTTAAAGCTATCCATGAACAATTCAGCATTTAAAGCACCGAAATTTTCTATATAGGTCAAGTTATCCGTAGAAATAATATTGTTTGCCACATAGCAAGTTAATATTAAAACGCTTCCTATTAAAATCCATACACGTTTGAGTTGGAAGAAGCTTCTAGGTAATTTATTTTCACTCATTTTCATCCTTGATAGTTGTAAGTTCGAGTTCGGGTACTAGTGACACGCGAATTAAGTCCGGATATCCAGACTACTTTTTAGCTTTACAACTATTATAAGCTGCGAGAAAACTGTCTTCAACAAACAGAAATTATGCCGTGCAAGGTTAAATAAGTTATATTTAATTTTGACCTATATTGACACGAAGCGTTTTAAATTCTGCTACCAAGATAAATTTCATGGTCAATTTAGAAAGTGTTATTGCTAAAATAATGTTGGCATTAAAACTTAACCGTTGCTTATCCTACGTAATTAAAATGGTAACAGCACAACTAATGAAAGCACTAAGTAAGTCTAAACACTGAGATGATCGGAAGTATCAACTGGAGCAACGAAACTTATACGTGAGTACCAAAAGTAATGCAGCTAATAAGGATAACTTGGAATAGAATGAGCATCTCAAATAATTCAATATTATTAATAAATTAGCTAAAATCTAACTTTTAAATCTGAGGGTAATGTTAATCCAAGTTAAGAAGTAGATCTTGGGCTTTTTAAATTCAAGAGGTTACGGGGATTTTGCAAAGATCTTTTTCTAAAGTTTCCAAGCTAACAGATAGATCTTCATAGTGTTTGCAAGTGAACAACTAGATCTTCAATACCAGACTACAAAATCTATACATAGCAAGGGCTGCGAGAAATCGCAGGTATATAAATACAATATATACAAATGCTAATAATGTAAATAGCAATTTATTTTTGGTAGCTATATTAAGTTCATCATTCGTGACTATAAAACCTATAGTTAATATGACATTATACTAAGTAATTATAAAATAAGGAGTTGTCACGTTAATGCCTATAGGAATAAATGAGTTTTATCAAAAATATTTAGGGAAAAAGCTTAGAACGCAATATGCTTGGGGAGCTAAGCTCGATAATTCCGTTCTAGCTTTAAATTGTTGGTCAGAAGAATTATCAGTAGTCGATAATAAAACACGCGTTCTCGTATTAGACACGACTAACCCTAGTAAAATGACTAATGGCCATACCAACCCAAACTATATTGAAAGAGTCTCGCATATAGAAATGGTCAAGTCTGGATTTAAGGTATATGGAGTATTGATTAGTAATGGTGGTGTTTGTTCAAATGCTACTAAATGGAATATCAAAGACCTAAACACTGACTCAATCTTTGAATTATCTGATTTAGCAATAGAAGATGGTGTTTATACCATGGCCATAAACCTTACTTCTCCTATACCTATTAAAGAGATGGTCTTTGATAAAGAGCATGCTATCTCACAAATTCAAAACTTTCCGAACGGTCTAGAAACAATAAAAAGAGCCGAAAGCAAAGGCTGGGAATTGGTAGGTGTTAATGAAGAAATTGCTACATTATCTCAAAAAAACATGTATATGAAAGTTGAACTTACGAATGGTAAGTTTGCAACAACTAAAGATATTATCTGAACCTCAAATATTGTTTAATGAAAAGATTAACGTGTGTAAAAATATAGTATTCATGGAAGAGTAGTAAATGGTAGTTTCTTCCGCCCAATACGCCTATGAGAATGATTTCGAAGGTGTGTTGACCCACAGATCAAATGTTTTAAAGCATCCTAGGCTTGGGTGCTGTATATATTTACAGTGCGCATGATTTGTCCTATGATTAGTTAACACCAATTAATCATAGGGTTCCTTATGAAAAACAAACTGACAAGCCAAATCAAAGAGATTGAAGGAAAGTTGTTCCTAGAGTTGCCATCACAAGTAATTGAAAATTTGTCAGTTTCTCAAGGAGATAACGTAGAGTTTGGTATAGGCAAGCAAGTTAATTTATGGAAAAGTCATAACACTGATGTGCCAGATGATATTTATGAACGTGTATTGGATACCGTTAAAACTGACGAATTAGCTTTCAAATGGTTGAACACCAAGAGAGCGTTCTTCCAAGGTAATACAGCTATTGAAATGCTCTCGACAGATGAAAAGAAAGAAAAGGTATTCGAGTTGTTAGATCGTTTGGCTAGAGGCGATATATCGTAGGATAACTATAAGTTAGCTTTCGCCAATTCACTTTAAAAACTGAAGCTTTTCATGTGTATCAAGTATTTTAACCAAGTCAGATTGCATGTATTGATAAATATCTTCTATTGTTAAATTCTCAACCTTATCTAGATAATGTTTGCCTGCATACTCTTCAATCCTTTGTAAATGCATGGTCTCCATTGCAAACACCTTATCAGCCCAATCTAACAGCTCTGTAGTACAAACCGTTGTGCCATGTTGTGAACAATACTTTTCACTAAGCCCCGCTGATTTATAGCTGTGCCCTGGGTAACTTTCACGAAAGTGGTCCTCAGCTGTTCTAGAGCGTTGAATGTTAGCAGTACACAAGAATAGAATTTTCATAGGATGATTTTGTAATAAGCATAATGTTTATATTATCGATACTAGCAACTTCAGCGAATAAAACCTATAACATCTGATAACCTCATTACCGTATTTACAGCAATAAAATTTAGTCTTAAGATGACTCACGTATAAAGCCTATCAACTAAAATATACAAACGAGAACCGTCAGTGGAAGAGTACAGTAATAATAAAAATATCTCATTTTATAGTGAAAACTCAACAGCACTATTTGACCAATACCAATCACTTTCATTTGATGCTGTTCATCAATCCTGGCTAGGTACTGTTAACTTATCAAAGTACAAAACAGCGCTTGATATAGGGGCAGGAAGCGGAAGAGACGTACTTGCCTTGAGTGAATTAAAGTTATGCGTTACCGCAATCGAGCCAGCAAAATCCCTTATGGATAAAGGCTTAGAGCTAACAGGCGATAAAGTTACCTGGCAAAGCGATTCTTTACCCGACTTATCATCTTTAAATAAAAATACCTTTGATATAATCCTAGTAAGCGCCGTTTGGATGCACTTAACTAAAGAGCAACAGCGCCAAAGTTTAAGTCGATTAAGTATGTTATTGAATGACAATGGCATACTCGTTATTACATTAAGACATGGTGAGTTCAACGATGGAAGAAAAGCATTCGAAGTAAATGGCCAACGTTTAATGGAAGAAGCTAAATCGTTCCATTTAACCGTATTCCACACAGACAACGACACAGACCAACTTAATCGTCCTGATGTTTATTGGGAAACTGTAGTTTTTACACGTAAGTCTTAGATTTTATTATTGTTCCTTGGTACTATTTCATCATTAAAGATGAAACAAGGATTGTGATGTACCGAGGGCAGTTAACTAAGTGGGACAATGCCAAAGGGTTTGGTTTTATAAAATCTACCGAATTAAAGCAAGATACCTTCATTCATATTTCTGCGCTCAAGCATATGAGCAGAAAGCCTAAGCAAGGCGACTTCATTCATTTTGATGTTGAGCAGCATAAAGGAAAGTCTAGAGCGACTAATGCTCGTATTGAAGGCGTAAAAGCGAATTCATCCTTTAAAGTTTCCAAAAGTTATAAACCTCGCTCAGGCAATAAATTTATTTATGCTGCTGTAATTGTCGCAATTGCTGCTTTCACATTTCAGCGTCTTGATTTAGGCCAAAGTAATCAAACACCGCAAACGCAACTTGCGCCGAGCCCAACAAAAGCAATACCCACACAGCAATTTACCTGTGATGGTCGCCAGCATTGCAGCCAAATGACATCTCGTGCAGAAGCAGAGTTTTTTACTAAACATTGTCCTAATACAAAAATGGATGGAGATAATGATGGTATACCTTGTGAAAACGACTCAAGGTTTTAAGTAATGACTCTGGCATTTTATAACGACAAACTTCAAGGCATTAGGGCAGATAAATCATCTGGTAGAGCTAAACCTCATAAGGTTTGCATGATGTTTGCTGTCATGGACTTAATCGAACAAGGCCATTTTCAAGATAACCGTATTTACTATGATGAAACGCTTAAAAAGCGCTTTAGCTGGCACTTCTTAAGATTAAAACAAGGCAATGATGCAGATAGCCCGTTCCTACCATTTTATCATTTAAAGTCCTCAGGGCTTTGGCATTTAGACGTATCAAATGAAAATAAGCCAGCGTTTGATTCAATTAAATCAGCAACTGATGGCAATATGCGCAAGCTTGTGAACTTCGCTTACCTTGATGAAGCGTTATTTGATTATCTTAAAAGCCCAAACACTGCGCCGATACTTAGAAACGCGTTAACAGCAAACCTAGATACCCTTGAAGACCAATATGGCCGCTGGGCTAAGTCTATTGGTAAGTCAGATAAAACCATCAAGATCTATGTGGGAGCGCTTAAAAACTCTATTCCTAACTGGTTAAACGATGCTGGTGTTACTAAACAAAGCTTACTTAGCGTAGGCTCTTTCGTGGAATATGAGAATATCATCAATAAAACGTATGAAGTGCGAGAGTTTGTTGAAAAGGATAAACGTGGTAATGGCATGTATAGCGCTGCCATTAACAGCTACAGAGCCTTTTTATCAGACATTACACAAGCTGAAGTACAACATGACATTGATGAAATCATCCTAGATAAAACCATTCCAGATACGCAAAAAGCAGTCATGGTTAATACTCGTGTTGGGCAAGGACGATATAGAGAAGATTTAATTAACCATTGGCAGGGCTGTGCAGTAACTAAGTTTCAAAACTACTCGTTTTTAATCGCATCACATATAAAGCCATGGTCAAAATCTGATAACGAAGAGCGACTTGACCCATTTAATGGATTATTGCTCCTGGCCAACATCGATAAAGCCTTTGATTTGGGTTATATCAGTTTCGATGATCGGGGACGAATATTGATATCCAATCACCTAGAAGAATATCAAACGCTTGGTATTAATACTGATATGAATGTTTTGCTCGCTAAACAGCATCAGGATTATTTGGCGTATCACCGTGAATGTAAATACAAACAATAATATGGACTTTTGAATTAAATGAATTTGAGAACATACCAATTAGAAGCAGTTAACTCTGTCATTCGAAAAATTGAAAGTAAGGAAGAATCACCATTTTCAGTTTTGATGGCCACTGGCTGTGGGAAAAGTCATGTATTAGCATCGATCTTGTATGAATTACTCTATAACAACCTAGCAAAGAAAATATTGGTTTGCGTCCCAAGTATAGCGATTGAAAACCAGTTACTTAATGTATTAAGTACTATAAATGTTAATGACCATCATTCACTAAGCAGTATTTTCCAAGTCGATGTTGTATCTAGACTAAATAAAGAAGCGCTGATTAATTCGGATGAAAATTCTATTAGCTTATCTACGATTCAAAGAGTTAGGCAACAACCTCAAATTATAAATAGCTACAACCTTGTAATACTTTTTGAGACTCCAATAAATCTAAAACAATTTACAACTTTGCAAGCTAGCGGTAGCCAATGGTTATTTCTTGGTGATTATTTACCGCGTTCCATGAAACAGTTATTTGGTGAGCCTTTATACCAATACAGGTTAGAACAAGCTATACATGATGGATACTTAGAACCACCGGAAATTATTTCCCTAAACGTATTTAAAAGAAATGAACCTATTGGCATTGATTCATTAGAAATGATGTTACCCCAACTGTTTAATAACATAGATGAGCATAAAAAAATCCTAATTTTTTGTAAAGATGGAGTTGATGCGAAAAATGTATATGATTTAATTTGCAACAATCAAATAGCTAAGTCTTTTAAAGGTATTAATTTAATAACCGCTGAATCTAATTATTTAGAGCATATCAATGAATTAAGAAATAACAGAGGACCGCAAATTGCTATTAGTATAAAAGTTCTTCAGCATGGTTATGAGATTGATAATGTTACAGATATAATTTTACTAAAAAACTTCACTACAGAAAGAGAGCTAATTGCCTCGACTAAACTTGCTTTAAGACCGAATAGCAAAAACATACCTAAAACAACTATTTGGGATTTGTACTCTAATAATGGATTAATTGAATTATTTAGTGACTCAGTTGTAGATTTTTCTGATGAATTCAATGTTAAACCAAAGAATAACCCCGATAAAACAACACCCAATGAAATAATCGAAGAGCTTTTTCAAAGTAATAAACTAATTAAACCTAGTGGTGACTCTGTAAGCAATACCGACTATCTGAATAGAGATTATCTAATTGATACGTTAAAAGGATTAATTGAACATAGCTCTGAAAACACACAACACAAGCCATTTGTTTTTGGTTTGTTTGGAAAGTGGGGTACAGGTAAAAGTACTATAATAAATTTGTTGAAACATAAATTTATTGATAACAAAAAATTCAAATTTATAGAATACAACGCATGGCAAAATGAACATTGTGTTAATGTTACCGCTTCAATTGCTAATTCAATTACTAATAAGCTTTATGAAAAGAAAAGCTTATTTAGTCGATTCAGGCTTGCTTTCAAGAGTCAGGTCTTACAGCAAAAAGATACAATTACAGTGTCAGTTTTCTTATTTTCATTGTTAGCTTTAGTGGTCGTCCTTTTTATAGATACAAGCAAAATTCCGCTACTGAAAAACACATTTGTCTCAGGAATTATGGATGAATATAAATATCCACTATCGTTTATAGCGTTCTTAACAGCAACAACTTGGAGTTTCTTCAAACATCCATTTACTTCAAAGATTAAACAATTAGCAGAAAAGCCAGGCTTTGCACAGTACTTAGGAGTTTCAGAAGAGATTAGAGGTCAAGTCAACGCTTTGTTCGATGCGTCTACTAGTGTAAATTGGTTTTGGTTGAAGAATTATCAACCTGAACAATATGTTTTAGTAATTGATGATTTAGATCGGTGTGAGCACAAAAGCATACTTCAATCTCTTGAAGCCGTTAGGGTCTTTTCAGAGAGACCAGACATGATCGTTCTAATTTGTGTAGACAAGTCTGTTCTTCTAAATTCAATTGAAAAAAAATACCAAGAATTAAATATAAGTTTAGAGGAAGAAGCTCATGTTACAGCTAGAAAATTTCTAGCAAAGGTATTTCAGTTATCTTATGAATTGGTTGATGATAATGGTCTTTCAATAAATACGTTTATAGAAAACAGGATATACCCTAAAGATGTTATTCCAAAATCTAGTAATAAGGGGATAATCACTAAACCTATCAATACAAATGAAGATGATATTGAACAAGATGACTTAGAGTACGAAGATGACCACATAGAGGAGGGTGTACCTTCATCTGACATAAAGAATAAAATTGAAGAATCCAATGAGTTTGTTGAGGCCTCGCCAGGTGAGAAGGAAGGTTTTGTATCATGTGTTAAGTTGTTTGAATTTAATAATCCGCGAACTCTAATTAGACTTCATAATACTATTACTTTGATTAAAGGCATGTACTCCAAAAAGGTTAATACTTCAGATAAGTTTCCAAGTTTGATCTTCGCTACTTTTTTATATGAATATATGTGTAATAACTCACATTATAGTTATCTTGAAAGCATGATATTGAAGGAGGAAAAAGTTAAAGAGTACATAAAATCCACAAGTATTGATTATAAAAGTACAGAATTCCAAGAGCTTATGAATATTGTTTCCAAAGCCTCGCTACCTTCAAGTATACAAATTACACCTTAAATATTATTTAGGTTATGTACTTGAGTTTTTAGCTCTTATGAATAATGCATTGTTAAACGCTGCTATATCAAATGTTCGCGTTTTTTTATCGACCATAACATTGAAATATTCATTTATGGCAAGCGTATCGATACGCTGAGTTAACTCATCTTCTATTTTCGGTATTTTTGAAAGCTCAACGGCTTTGGTTACAGGATCTGATAACGTGAGAATATGTTCAGCCCAGAGTAACCATTTTTCCTGGTCTTTTGCTATTTCACCAGACTCATGAATACGTTGTTTAATCGCTGAAACAAACTGCCTAGCTTTCTCAGCATTTTGCCAGCTTTCAAACTGCTCAAAGAGAAAGGCGATGTTGTCTTTTTCTTTTCGAACTTCCTTCTTAAAAAAGTCATTTAGCTCTTGTTGTTTATGGCGTTCTTGTTCTTCTTTAGCACGTTCAATTTCCCTCTGTTCCATGTACTTTGATGTGGCAATAAGTGAACCAATAAATTCATCTAATTTGTCTTCTATAGGCTCACCTGGTTTATCGATGAAGGCTGTTTTACAGTTACTATCAACGTATTCTTCAATTGTTAAATGGAACATGCCTGTAGGCATGAGTACCTTTTCATAATAAACGTAACGGCCAGTGGCTTTATCTTGTTGTTCTTTTGTAGTTAACGTTCTTGGCGTTTGTTTAGTTTTCTCTCTAAGTTTAAACGTTACGGTTTTCTCATTAATAACAACTGCGTTTATCTTGCTACGGCGAGTAAAGTTATCTGTAATTTTGAAGGTCCAGCCTTGTTTATCAAAGTACTTAACCAGCGAATCAAAAATCTTTACCGCTCTATCAAATTTTTCGGGTGATACCGCAAATTGATACGTTTCAATTTGCCAAGGGGAGACCATCAGCTTGTCATGTTCAAATGTTGGTTTTTTATAATGCTGTTTAGCAAGCTGAGATAAAGGGTGAAATTTACCGATACGCTTAGGTACGGTTACTTTTCTTTTAGTCGATTTAGTTTTGGTAGGAGGTAGGTCTATTGCTGGTTTATTTATCCGTGGTTTTTGGCGTTTTCTAAAAATAATTACCATTGAGCCGTCAATATCATCATGCAGAGGGACAGTATTTGGTGATTTACCTAGTGACACTAACGTCCAGTGACCAGAAACGGGTCTAGGAATGCTATGCTTGTCGCACACTTTAGTGATAGCTTGAGAATTGATCTCCCAATTCTTAGCGATAACCGATAGTGGCTTTTGCCAAATGAGTTGGTGCAGTGCTTCGATGCTTATCTTTATAATGGACTTTGAGTAATCATGACTGTTATCTGTTAGGTTTGATGCTTCAGTATTATCCATCTGCAATTCCTCATGTATTAGAGCCTAGTGCTTGTTGCTTATAACGTGCTAACAAAGGATAGAAGTCTTGAACCTTTGAAAGAGGCATGTCCACTAAAAACTCTGGAAAGCCTGTTTCATCGTAGCCAAGAATTTGGATTTCTAAAAATTCATCACCAATGAGTCTAGCTCTTAATGTATTAATGAGGGCATTGATAATAAAGATATATCTATCCTCAACCGTAATAGCATCGAGTAACCGTACATTTAAGTAAACATCGTGAATTCTTCGTGTAAGCACCTCATGTTGTACGTTAGGTTTCATCAAGATTGTTTCGTTTGATATAACTAAGAAAGCTGTCACCTTCGATAAACTCCCCACGGCGCTGATGTTTTCCCCAACGCAGCTCTTCTTCATAGACGAGTGATTTAATCGTTTCCTCGTTTGTTTGCAGTGCAGAGGCAGCACTCGCAATAGTGATTGCATAGCGACATTGCTCTTCTCGAAACTCAATTAACCAAGAAGAAAGCATGGCCTTATCAATATAGACTTCACTTAAATCAAACACATCGTTGAAATAACCGTGAACCTGTTTTGATAGAACAGCATTAACCACATCACCGTATTGGCATAAATGGCGTACAAGTGAAGTTGAATTTTCAGTTATGCATGTATAACTTGTATGATCTTTAGGGCCTTTAGCGAAACGTTTTACTTTTTTGATAATGTCTTTGATATTAAATATCTTAGACTTCATCATTTTGTGATTACCCACGAAGGATTTATTCACCATAGGAAAGGTTTTAGCCTCAAACAAAATTGTACTGTCACTTACACTCAATTTCAGGGCTTTTGCTAATAAAAAGATATCAACATGGTAGATTGGCTGGTCTTTTTCTTTGTCCTTAACGTACTGAACACGAGCCTTTTGAATGTATTCAGTGCTCTCGTTAAAACCAAAAGATTGACAACTTAGTCCAACATCAAGTACTTCAACATTTTCTAAAAACAAACGAACAGGATTAATATAACCAGGATAGCTTTTCCAATAGCGTTGACAGGCCTTAGCCCAGTTATTACGAGTATCCTCATTAGTGAGCAGCCTTAAGCCGTTAAGTACAAGCTGATAATGATTTCGGCTAAAAGGAATGCGGCCATAACGCTGTATCATCACATCAAATGGACGAGCTGCCATATACATCGCGTAGGTTAGCTCTTGCAGTTGTTTTTCAGTCACATCGATAGTGCCATCAATAGCTGGCCATAAATCCTTTTCCAATTTAGATAAAGGCTCAACAGCTTTAGTGTCAGTAACATCCCAAGGCTTTTTACACTTTGGGCAAAACTCTAAAATATTAGCATCCCAACTAAGAGGTTTATTGCAATGAGGACAGCTATCAACTAAAGGCGTTAAATGCTTCGGGCATCTAGCTACCGTGCCAATCGCCCAGCGCCAGTCCATGGTTTTTTCTTCGATAACGCAGTGAACACATATTCTTGGAAAATCGACAATCAGCTCAGCTAACGTTCTGTCATAACCAAACAACCATTTGTCGGTATCATTACGGCTATGAAGCGCAATAACATCATCACATTGCCTACCAAGTGCTTTGGTTAGAACTTCATTAAGCACTTTGAGATGATGCGGAGCCCATTGGCCCATTTGGGCTTGCTTTACAGGATGCATACCTAAAACACCTAAAAGCTCTGATATTTTAAAGAAGCCATTTACATAGCACAGGCGAATCAGGTATTCGTTAAGGCGCTCTTTGGGTTTTGGATAAGGTCGCAACGTTAGCATGTTAACTACCTTGTCGAGAGCCACGTTTGTGTTTAGCCTGTCTTTCTTCACGTCTTTTTTGATACGCCATTCGTTTCACGTACTTAGATACTTCTGCCTTTGTGGCTGTAAACAAAGGAAAACCATTCATTTGATTAAACCCAACAGAGTCAAACGCACTTTGCAGTATCTCAGGCGTAATATGTTTTTCATTTCGACAATATTTAGTAGCTCGTGTAAACAAAATGCCTATATTTCGAAGAATACCGTCAGTAGCAATATAAATTCGTTTAACCATGTCTTCCTGCCCAATAGAAAAAATAGTGGGTCCGTAATGATTAAAGGTAGATTCAATGCTCGCTATATAATTACCAAATTCTTCAAAATTTCCTGGCCCATTAGCGCCCAAATGAAATGGTTGTAATTTAACTTTGATGTAACTAACTCGTTGCTTAAGTTCAGGGTGTTCATCAAGTAATTGCTGTGCTTCAGGTAAGCCAGCAAAAACAACGGTCAGTCCGTGCTCATCCATTAATAGCTTTATTAAAGCCAGTACATCAGCTGTTGATATCAAGGCTTCTTTTCGAAGAAGGTGTTGAAACTCATCAAAAATAATCATTTTGACTTGTAAGGCGTCCAGCATCCGGCTGACTCTTGTGTAAGGAGAGTGACTACTTTTGGACGCAGGTGTGTATATACCTTGAGTGCGTCTTAATATTTGCTCACATAACTTGGGGATTGTTGGCTTGCCTGGCACTGGAACATAGATTACTGGAATAGGAGTGAATTCATCTGTGGCTTGGTACTCTGTGCGAGAATATATTTCACAAAGAAAGTAACGTAATAGACGACTTTTTCCTACACCCGGTGGGCCGAATAGGCAGCAACCAGACGGTTCAATACCATAATTATCGAATGTATCTAATATGCCATTAAATGCCTTCCTAAATGAAGGATGTTTATGTGTACTAAACCTAATTGCCTGAATGTTCGGCTGTATATGAGCTAACGTTTCTTTCTGGCGTAATTCTGTACGAGAATCAACAGGTGTTGTATTTAAAATTTTGAACATGCCACTCTCCTTAGTCAGATTCATAGGCTGTGAAACCGCGTGAGGAGTTGTTATCAATGCCGTATGGGCACTCATCAGTTATTTGTGGTTCTTTCGTATTCATTTCATCCATTAAGCGCTGAGTTTCTTCAGGAGATGCAGCTCTGGTTTTAGATGATTTACGGGTGTTAATGGTGCGGTTTACTGCTTTTTGACCGGCTTGAACTTCAGGATGTTTAGCCATTGAGTTCACTTTTTTTGCCCCTTTATTTTTGTATAACGAAGGGTTTTTAACTGCAAACTCCTTAGTAGACATACCGGGCGTAACACTGTTACTTATCGCTTCAACTCTAAATTCATCTCCATTAATTGGGCAAACAACGGTAATAGCTGATAAATCATCCTCAGAGTGAAGGCAGGTGACTTTGGCTTTTTTTCTGCGGCTTTGGAGCCAGAGTCCAATTTCTTTCAATCTTCCTTCATCATCGTTGTAGCGTATTCGGTTTACAGTCACACCAAGATGAAAAACATCTCCTGAAATCGTTGCTTCTTTTCTATTTCCTCCAGGAAGCATGACGTTATCCATATCAACGGGCACTGTTGGGACCCAGCCATTATCGAGTGCTTTTTGCCACTTTTGTGCTGGAGTTAGGCCATTTAATCCGCTATGTGGTGTGTGGTGATAATCGTCAACAATCCACATTTCAATGAACCGTCTCACTTCATCTACAGTATGCGTTGCTCTTTCTTTAATTTTATATTCAAGTTTCTTTTGGTCTTTTTGTTTGCCAACATGGCCACCAATGTTAGATGCACATTGCCCTCGAAAAGTACCAATAAATCTTTCAACAAATGGCTTTAGCCATGGACTATATGATGAAAGCACTTCAATTTCTGAGCCGGTTGTTTTTAAAACATAAGCGTGTGTTTCTCTGGAAATGAATCCTGAGCCACCATCAACGACTAGTAATTCTGGTACACCATAGCAAAACCAAATATTGCCGAACTGACTGTAATAACTGCCCTGAATTTTAGGGCATATTGAGTGACGGTAAGCACTGATAACCGTTGAAGCAGGCTCGCCACTGCCTATGTGTAACTCATATCCAAGTATGCAGCGAGTATGAACATCAAGCATGAAAATGATGGTAAAGCTACCAAGGTAATTTCCTTCATCATCGATTAAGCCTATCGAAATACTGGCTCCATCTGCTTCGACTCTCTCTAGTGGACGAGAGACTTTAAACTTTTGTAATGCATTGCGCTGTAGCTTTTTACGTTCACTTTGAGATAAACCTTTTTTTAGCAATTCTGGATCAATAAGGTCATCCATCCAGTCACTAAAAGTTTGCCGGCAAGGTAATTCATCGAACTCATCTTTGTATTTGTCGATAAAATCATTGTATAAGCTCTGAAGACTTCCTGAATTACCTAAATAATGTTGCATGGTAAATTCAATAGCTAACAGTCTAATTTCTACTGAAAACTTGCTTTCACGTTTAAGTTTAAAAGCTCCTGCGATATGAGCTTTTAAACCACCAATACTCGTTTTGTCTAATTTGACCCATTTCTCTAGCGTTGCTGGACAAGGAGGGTTTTCATCCCCCAGACGTTTTGCGGCTATATCAATGGCCTTAATTCTAGCTTTTAAACCACCAACAAAATACTTTCTACTTCCTATTTCATAAAGGGTTTTCAGATAGGCTTCTTTTCGCTTTATTTCAAGATTTTTTTTAGGTGTTAAATTAAAATGTGCCTTTGAAGACTCTTTACCCGAAGTAACAAATAAAGACGTATTAAAAGACTGCTCTAACTCTTCATTTGTCATTATTAAGGGATCAAGAGCATCGCTTTTGAAAACAATTGATACATGATTTTGACCAACTAAATGAACGGTTGCAGGTAAGCTCTCATAAACAACTGATAAGTTATCCTTTCTCAGCGCTGTAACGTTTGTATAAATTCCCATAATATTTTCTCAAATTACCAAGTAAAAACTAACTCGTTCCATGCTTTGGTTAGATCTGTTTTTAAAAGCTTGTGTGCAACTGCGTTTTTAATCACACTTCGATTGATTTTTTTGTTATCTGCCAAGGTGTAGAGCTCCCATAGAGAAAGCTGTGGCTGTTTAACTTTACTTAGCAGCACTTCCATTACTTTCACAGGCGCAGGATGATGCAGGCAGGGTTTTAACATTTTGTAGTTTTCAGCTCGTTCACCTAAACGAATATCTTGCTCAGTTAGTACGCGAAATGTTGTTTTTTCATCTTCTTCAAAAAGACTTTTCAACACTTCGTGCTTGTGTAAAACCGCTGATTTAATTGAGTCTTCGTAATATTTAACTTCATCAATCCAAATTTTCTCGCAAGGAAAGGTTATGTGGCCATCTGATGTGTAATGGGTTGGTTTTCCGTTCAACTCGTAGTAAAACTTTTCCGGCTGCATGATAAATAAGGCATCATGAGGCAATGTGAACAACATCCAATTGTAGTAATCACGCTCTAAAGTGCTTTCTTTGACGGTCACGTTGTCAAATTGTTTGGTGTATCCGATGAACGTACTTCTTACACCACTCTGTTTTGCTAATAATCGTCTTGTCATTTCGTTATTGCTCATTAATCATTCAAATTTGTGCGAATTATAGGTACGAATAATTAGGTGTCAAATATGCAAGCACCTGATTTATAGCGACTTATTTGTTGATATAATATGTCAGCGATAGGTAGTTCATTGAATTAATGAGTGTTTTCCAAAAGAGTAACACTATTGACATTTTATCTTTAAAAATCAATAACAAACTAAATTTCATTTCAGCTCAAAGCATTAGGTGTAAATTTCGCAAAAGTTACAAAAAAGTTGACGAAAAGTTTATGTCAATAGCGTGAGAGACACCTGAGGTTCTTGTATTTTTAGCACTGGTTGTTTTGCCAATATCCCTACTTATCGACATAGTAAGTAACGTTAGAAGAAGGCAGGGCAGTCATAACCTGATGTAAATCAAACAAATGCGATGATTAAACAGTCAAATGACATAATTTGACATTTTATCTATTGAGGTGTGTTTCATTATGAGACATACTGACTTTGACTATTTGAATAATAAAAAGAATTTTCTCGAATCAATAATAAGATATGGACAATCAATTGGAAAAATTAAGCTACGCGCAACAACAGCGTCTCGCCTATATAGATTTTAAATTGTATTTTACCGGTAGCGTTACACGCTCCGAAATTGTCCAGCATTTTAAATTAGGTGTTTCTGCCGCAACACGCGATATCAACCTTTATAAAGAGCATGCGCCTAAAAATATGGCGTATGACAATACTCAAAAGAAGTATTTTCTAACCAATAGCTTCAAACCACTCTTTAAACATGATGCAAAACGCACGTTAGTAAAGCTTGCCCATCAAATATCTGATGGCTTTGATGCCATTGGTGATGTGGAATTCCCTGTAGAACAACCAAGCCAGCTCAACGTACCTGATATCAATGTAATCGCCAAACTTACTCAGGCCATGATTAACGGCAAAGCGGTAAGTGTTATCTATACCTCACTTTCAAGTGGCTCTGGTGCGCGAGAATTAGTGCCACACACTATAGTCGACAATGGCCTTCGCTGGCATGTACGTGCTTATGACAGAAAGAGTAATGCCTTTAGGGATTTTGTATTAACACGCCTTGCCAAAGTAACGGTGATTAATAACGAGCCTGAAGTAAACGAAATTAAGGCTCAAGATGAACAGTGGAATACCATTATGCCACTAGAAATCGTGCCACACCCTAAGAACGTTGAATACCCAACTGCCATTAAAATGGACTACGGTATGGACAATGGCGTACTCAAATCAGACGTTAGAGCAGCTATGGCAGGTTATTTGCTAAGACGTTGGAACGTGGATTGTTCTGAAAATGGCTCTCTAGCAGGCCCAGAATACCAACTCTATTTGCAAAACTGCCAAACATTATACGGTGCGGAAAATCTCGCTATTGCACCGGGTTATAAGGATTAATTTATAAAAGGATATTTATGTGAATCAACGAATTATATATCAGCGATAAACTTGTTTTTTAGTTTATCGCTTTGTCATTACAACATTGGCGTTAGATAGTGTGTATCTAACCGTTTAATTACCGAATTATTGAGATAAAAAGATGAAAGCACAAGAACAACAGTTTTTAAAAGACTTAGAGAGTAAGCTCTGGTCAGCAGCAGAGAAGTTAAGGTCATCATTAGATGCATCACAATATAAACATGCCGTATTAGGGCTCATATTTGTAAAGTATGTATCTGACGCTTTTAAAATTCGCCAAGATGAAATAAAAGCTGATTTAGCTAACCCTGAGCATGAGTACTATTTAGACCCTGCTGATTATTCAGAAGAAGAGCTAAAAAAAGAAATTAACATTGAACTTGAACAGAGAGATTTCTATACCGAAAAAAATGTATTTTGGTTGCCTATTGAATCTCGTTGGCAGTTCCTGCAAGACAATGGACCCATTGTTATTGGTGGTAAAGAATTAGAAATTGATGGTAAAACAAAGAAAATAACCTCAGTTGGCCACTTAATCGATAATGCTTTAGAAGGCATTGAGCGAGATAACGCCAAACTTAAAGGTGTATTAAATAAGCACTACTCACAATTAAAAATTGATCAGTCAAAACTAAATGAGTTAATTAACCTAATAGCTACTATTCCATTCGATCATAATTCATTAAACAGTAAAGATATTTTAGGTCATGTTTATGAGTATATGCTTGGTCAATTTGCCTTAGCGGAAGGTAAAAAAGGTGGTCAATTCTATACTCCTGCAAGTATTGTCTCACTCATTGTAGAAATGATTGAACCCTTTGAAGGGAGAGTTTATGACCCAGCTATGGGCTCTGGTGGCTTCTTTGTTCAATCAGAAAAATTCATTGAACGTTATGCAAATGAAAAGAAAATTGACTCTGTAACCCAGAAGCAAAAAATATCAATTTATGGTCAAGAGTATAACCATACAACATGGCAATTAGCAGCCATGAATATGGCTATAAGGGGATTAGATTATGACTTTGGTAAAGAGCCTGCTAGTACCTATACCAATGTGCAACATCCTGATCTACGAGCCGATTTTATTATGGCAAACCCTCCATTTAATATGAAAGAGTGGAACATAGGTGTAGATGTTAACGACCCTAGGTTTAAATATGGGCAACCAACAGGTAATGCAAACTTTGCATGGATGCAACATATGTTGCACCACTTGGCTCCTGACGGTTCTCTAGCATTGCTATTGGCTAATGGTTCGATGAGTTCAAATACGAATAATGAAGGTGAAATTCGTAAAGCGCTTATAGAAAACGATTTAGTTGAATGCATGGTTGCTTTACCCGGTCAACTGTTTACAAATACTCAGATACCTGCGTGTATTTGGTTCCTAACAAAAAATAAAAAAACGCGTATAGATAAGGCAGGTCGTAAACTACGCTCTCGCAAAAGAGAGGTTTTATTTGTTGATGCACGCAACCTGGGTTATATGAAAGACCGTGTTTTACGTGACTTTAAATTTGACGATATCGAAAGAGTTTCAGATCTATTTCATTCATGGAAAACAGGCAATGAAGTAAATGGAGTTAATTACAAGGATCAAGCTGGCTTTTGCAAATCGACATCAATAGATGAGATTGCTGATCATGGCTATGTTCTAACACCGGGTCGGTATGTAGGTTCAGAAGTTGAAGTTGATGATGGAATTCCATTTGATAAAAAAATGGAACTACTTACTCACAAGCTTAGTGAGCAGTTTTCAGAAGCTTCAATTTTAGAAGCTGAAATAAAAAAACACTTAGCGGGGCTAGGCTATGAACTTTGATCTGCCTTTTAAACTGCCGGAAGGCTGGAAAATATTTACCGTTGAGGACTTGATAGAACAAAATGTTATCGAAAAGCCGTTGGATGGTAATCACGGAGGGTCACATCCTAAAGCCTCGGATTATGTCGAGTCTGGTATACCTTTTGTTATGGCTTCAGATTTATCTCAAGGACGAATTAAATTCGACTCTTGTAAATTTATTAGTAAAGAACAAGCAAATAGTTTAAGAAAAGGCTTTTCTAAAGAAGGGGATGTTTTGTTATCCCATAAAGCTACCATTGGTCGAACGGCAATTGTACAGGATAATGAATATGAATTTATTATGCTAACTCCTCAAGTAACATATTACCGTGTAAAAGATGCGAGCATTTTAAGTAATGTTTACTTAAAGGCTTATTTTGATTCGGCATTTTTCCAAAATATATTAAACCTTTGGGCTGGAGCTGGTTCAACACGAGCGTATCTTGGAATTACTGGACAATTAAAATTACCAATAATTTTGCCTCCGATATTAATTCAAAAAGAAATAGCTTTATATGCAAACAGTATTAATAAAAAAATAGCTCATAATGAGTTAATTAATCAAACATTAGAACAAATTGCACATACGATATTTAAATCGTGGGTAATAGAGTTTGAACCGGTTAAAGCAAAAATAAAAGGTGAAAAATTAGGTAGTCTAGTTGAAAAGTCAGCTAACCTTTTTTCGGATAAGCTTGTTGAGTCTCAGGTTGGGTTAATACCTGAGGGTTGGGAAGTTAAGCCTTTGGATAAAATAGCGCATTTTCAAAATGGGTTAGCTTTACAAAAATTTAGACCAAAATCAGATGATGATGACTATTTACCAGTATTAAAAATCGCTCAACTACGTCAAGGTTTTTGTGATGATAAAGAAAAAGCTAGCATAGACATAAAGGAATCATGCCGAGTTTATGATGGGGATATGATTTTTTCTTGGTCTGGAACATTGCTTATTGATCTTTGGACTGGTGGACAGGCAGCTCTAAATCAACACCTTTTTAAAGTGACTAGTAAGGAATACAGTCTGCCCTTGTATTTATATTGGACTAAATATCATTTAGCTAAATTTCAACAAATTGCAAAAGACAAAGCCGTTACTATGGGGCATATAAAACGTGAACATATAAGTGAATCCTTATGTGTAATACCACCTAAAGAGTTAAGAGAACAACTCTCTGATATCTTGATGCCATTGATAAACCAGAGCCTAAATTTAAGATTGCAAAGTAAGCAGTTATCAAATCTTAGAGACATTTTGTTACCTAAGCTTCTATCTGGTGAGATAAATATAGAAAAGAGGAAGGTTGATAATGAATAAACCATTCCATGATAGTCACCACATAATTGAACGCGTAGAGCAATATTTAGACTCAAAATTACAAGAAAATCCTACTTTTAACGAAGAGATTAACTCCAGTTCTTCTGTTGAAATCACTTCAGATGGTCCAAAAATAAGAATTACTAGCATGTCCGACTCTGAGTCTTCATTCCAATATGATGTTAGTGACATACTTTATTGGGTTGAACGAGATACTTATTTTGATGAGTTGTCAAAATGGAATGGTATGAAGCTAGAAGAAAAACATAGATCAGCTTTGGACTTTCTAAAATCATCTGAACAAACGCCAACATTTTTAGATTTTATAGATGCGATTAAGCGTCAACGTGTTGCTCCATTTGTTGGAGCCGGTGCATCATTACCTGCTGGATATCCTTCTTGGGGTAGCGCTCTCAAGAGGTTGGCTAGGCAAATGGGGGATGATGTTTTTCAAAGCATAAGCTCAGACTTAGAAAACTATTTGTATCTGGAAGTTGCAGAAGCATTATACCAACATAACGAACATCTATTTAAAAATTTTGTTCAAACAGAGTTTAGACTTAAAGCTAATCAGGAAGATGATAAACCAATATTCCCTCCAATTGTTGAACTTTTACCAGAACTTGCTTCTTCATGTGTAGTTACTACAAACTTTGATCGCTTAATTGAAAAAAAATTTGAGTTAATTAGTGGTAAACCATTAAGCGGTTATATGTATGGTAAACAAGAGCAAAATGGCTTTATTAGCCAATTGTTAAAGGGAGAGCAATGCTTAATGAAATTACATGGTGATTCGGAGCAACCTCAATCGTATGTTTTCACTGAGTCACAGTATAGAGGTGCATATGGTAATCAACAAATTGACTTTAAGAAGCAACTACCTCGTTCGCTAAGACAAATATTTATCAGCTATTCGTTAGTTTTTATTGGCTGTTCCCTAGAGCAAGATAGGACTTTAGAGCTATTTAAGTCAGTAATGGATGAAGGTCATTTTGAAATTCCTTGGCATTATGCATTATTGCCTGACTGTGAACCAGAAGTTAAAGCAGAAAAAATGGGAAGACTTTTAAGTATGAATATAAAGCCCATTTGGTACGACGCAGTAGATCATGATCATAGCATGTTAATAGATTTACTCTTGCTTGCTATCGATGTCGCAAATAAGAAATTTAGCCTAGGGAATATATAATGATAACAGAAGACCAGTTAGAACAGTATTGCCTTGATTGGTTTATCGACCAAGGATATCTATACAAAAATGGCTATCATATTGCGCCTGATGGAGATACTCCAGAGCGTGATGATTATCATCAAGTTGTGTTAAAAGAACGTTTATTAACTCAGCTTGAAATTATCAATCCTGACATACCTAGTGATGCGTTATTAGAAGCGGCTACTAGCGTTTGTACACCAGATACACCAATTCTAATTAAAAATAACAGAGCTTTTCACAAATATGTTATTGAAGGTGTGCCTGTTGAATACACTGAAATAGAAAATGGTGAAACGAAAACTAAGAATACTCATGCGCAGTTAATTGATTTTTCAAACCCTGATAACAATGAGTTCTTAGTCATTAATCAATTCACTATTACAGGTATAAAAGGTAATAGACGACCAGATATTGTGGTGTTTATAAATGGCTTGCCAATATCTGTAATTGAATTAAAAAATCCAGCAGATGAACATGCTGATATTTGGAATGCATATAACCAATTGCAAACATATAAAGATGAAGTAAGTGATTTGTTTGTATTTAATGAAGCATTAGTTGTAAGTGATGGTTGGACTGCAAGAGTTGGCTCTTTAACTGCCAATAAAGAGCGATTTTTACCTTGGAAAACAGTTTCTAACGAAGAAGATAAGCCATTATTGGAGTTTCAATTAGAAACCTTAATCAGGGGGTTTTTCAAACAAGAGCTATTACTTGATTACATTCGTTACTTCATTTTATTTGAAACTGATAATGACACGATTATAAAGAAAATAGCAGGATATCATCAATTTCATGCTGTAAGAGCTGCGGTTGAAGCGACTGTACTTGCGGCTAATAAATCAGGAAATCACTTAGAAAGTACGATTAGTTCGTTAGAAAAAATAAAGCAAGGCTCAGGTAAAGCTGGTGTTGTTTGGCACACCCAAGGAAGTGGTAAAAGTATATCAATGGTCTGCTATGCAAGCAAATTGCTACAGCAACCACACATGAATAACCCAACGATTGTGGTTGTAACAGACCGAAATGATCTTGATGGTCAGCTTTTTAATACTTTTGGTATGGCTCAAGAAACATTGAAGCAGATACCTCAACAGGCTGATGATAGATCTTCTTTAAGAGACCTATTAATAAACCGTCAGTCCGGTGGCATTATTTTTACAACAGTTCAAAAGTTTTCTTTGTTAGAGGGAGAAACTAAACACCCAAAACTATCAGAACGTCATAATATTGTTGTGGTATCTGATGAGGCACATCGAAGCCAATATGGTAATAAAGCTAAAATAAAAAGCATCAAAAACGAAAGTGGTGAAGTGGTAGGCTCTAAATATGTATATGGGTACTCTAAGAACATGCGTGATGCGTTGCCATTTGCTTCTTTCATTGGTTTTACTGGTACACCAATTTCTGTGGATGATAAGGACACTCGTGGTGTATTTGGTGAATATGTATCTGTTTATGATATTCAAGACGCCGTAGATGATGGTGCCACCGTTCCAATCTATTATGAATCACGCTTAGCTAAGTTGGATATCAATAAAGAAGAGATAGAAGCGCTCAATGATGAGATTGAAGATGAAATTGGAGAAGATGAAGAAACATCAGCTCGTGAAAAAATTAAGTCTCAATGGTCTGCATTAGAAAAGTTAGTAGGTGCTGAACCTCGTATTGAACAAGTTGCTAAAGATTTAGTTGAGCATTTCACTACGAGAACTAAAACCTTTCCTGGTAAAGCTATGATAGTTGCCATGAGCCGTGAGATTTGTGTTGATTTATATAATGCTATCGTAGAAGTCAATCCTGAATGGCATCATGACGATACTGATAAAGGGGCTATTAAAATCGTGATGACGGGTTCTGCTTCTGATAAAGGGAAGTTGCAGCCACATATTCATGATAAGAAAACGAAAAAGCTTTTTGAAAAACGCTACAAAGATACTGAAGATGAGCTGAAATTAGTTATTGTTCGAGACATGTGGCTAACAGGTTTTGACGCACCTTGCTGTCATACAATGTATGTAGATAAGCCGATGAAAGGCCATAACTTAATGCAAGCAATTGCTCGGGTAAATCGTGTATTCAAGGATAAACCTGGTGGTTTAGTTGTTGACTATATAGGTATTGCAAATGAGTTAAAGAATGCCCTTAAAACCTACACTAACAGTTCAGGTAAAGGTCAACCTACAGTTGATACAGCTGAAGCGTTTTCAGTTTTAATGGAAAAGATTGATGTCGTTAGAGGGATGTTTGCAACACCAGTCGAAAAAGAGGTTTTTAATTATAGACCGGACTTTGAAACAGATGCGTTAAAGTTATTGCCTGGTGCTGTTAACCATATTTCAGGCCTTGTTACACCACAAAGGGATGGCAAAGAACAAAGAGATGGTAAGCGTAGATATTTAGATGTTATGGCTGCTATTACTAAGGCATATTCTCTTTGTAATACCATGGATGAAGCTAAAAGTTATAAAAATGAAATAGCTTTTTATTCAGCGATTAAAACCGCCTTTATTAAACACTCAACTGTGGATAAAAAGCGAACTGATGAAGAGCGAAATAGTGCCTTAAAACAAATTTTAGATAACGCTGTAATAGCTGAAGGTGTTGACGATATATTTAATATGGTTGGCTTGGACAAGCCAAATATCGGATTGTTATCAGAAGAGTTTCTTGAAGATGTAGCCAATATGAAAGAGAAAAACTTGGCTGTTGAGTTACTTGAAAAACTGTTAAGGGACGAAGTAAAAGCAAGGATGAAAAATGATGTGGTACAGGAGAAGAAGTATTCTGATCGCATTATGACTACCCTTCAAAAATATCATAACCGTAACATTGAAACAGCACAGGTTATTGAAGAGCTGATTAAGTGGGCAAAAGAAATGGCCGCTGATTCTGAGATGGCAGATAACTTAAACTTATCAGTAGATGAAATAGCATTCTATCGAGCTTTAGTTGTTAATGAAGAATCTGTTCGTGTATTAGGTGATGATGTATTAAGAAAGTTGGCTATTGAACTTACTCAACAACTCAGGAAATCTGCAACCGTAGATTGGCAAAAACGTGATAGCGTTCGAGCTAGGATGCGTAATTTAGTTCGCAGACTATTACGAAGATTTAAATACCCACCTAAAGCATCCGATGAAGCGATTAAGTTGATTATAGAGCAAGCAGAAACGCTGGCTAAAACTTGGACTGACAGAAATGAATCTAGGCATTCTGAAGACGATATAGCTAAGTTTGTAATAAACAAACTGTATCAAAATAGTGATATTTACTCTGTTAAACATACTATCGCGTCTGATTCAGCAAGCAGTGGCGATATGATGTTTAAGTCGATGCTAACTGTTGACGGGCACTTTGGTTCTAAAGGTGGAACATATGTAAAACTGCCTGCTTTGCTTAAGATGCTTCAAGGCGTGATGACAGCTGATGGTGTTGTTGGAGAATTGTTAGGTACGTCTTTAGGGGCTGTATTACCTCTAAATTGTATCAGCTTAATATGCCAAAAACTTTTTGGAAGTAAGATAAGCCTTTCTCCTGAAGATTGCTTAGTTCTAACATCTTTTCCTAGTGAAACAATAAGAACTGTAGACGAACTTCTTCAAAATACTTCTAAAAATGCTCATTATTTAGGTGTTGATAAGATTGACGAGGAAGGGCTTGGCTCTATTTTAACTGAGCTTCAAAGGAATGGTTTGTTAGAACCATTACCTTCCGGGAAGTGGGAAATTAAAGAGAAAGTTATCACTGCGTTGTAGCTACTTAAAGGAATATTATGGCAATAGAACAAGGCATTTGGAAAATAGGAAGTAAACCTAAAAAGCTTTCACCAATAGTTATCGAAAGTGAAAATTTACTAGAAGAACAGATAGTTGCAGATATATCTATCCTTAATTCAGGCTGGATGATTATTGGTCAACAAGTTAGAACTGCTTTTGATAAATACATCGATTTACTAGCGATTGATGCTAGTGGCAGCGTTATTATAATCGAGCTTAAAAGGCATAAAACTCCACGAGATGTAGTGGCTCAAGCAATAGATTACGCTTCATGGGTCGTTGATATTGATGACAGTAAGTTAGTAGATATCTATTCTGAATATAGTCAAAAACGCTCATTAAACGAACAAAGTTTGGATAGGGCGTTTAAGTCTAAGTTTGGCTTAGCTTTTAGTGATGTTAATTACGATGGTTCACATCAAATGGTTATTGTAGCTGCCGAGCTTGATGCTAGTTCTGAACGGATTATTAATTACCTGAATGACAAAGCAAAAATACCAGTAAATGCCGTTTTCTTTAGTGTTTTTGAAGATAACGGAAATAAGTATTTAAGCCGTGCTTGGATGATTCCGCCAGAGGAAACACAAGAACGAGTTATTTCAAAATCATCAAAAGAACCATGGAACGGAGAATTTTATGTTTCTTTTGGTCATGGTAAAGAGCGTCATTGGTCTGATGCCAGAAAATACGGTTATATAAGTGCTGGCCATGGTCGTTGGTATTCGAATACATTAAACATGCTAGAAGTTGGTAATAGAGTTTGGGCCAATATTCCCGGTACAGGTTATGTTGGTGTTGGCGAAGTTATTGGTGATATTTGCCGAGCAGAAAAATATCAATTCAATGAGTTTGATAATAAAACCATCAATGAATTATCGACTGAAGGTAATTATTCATCGTTTGAAAGTTTAGATGATGATAATGCAGAATATTTAGTACCAGTTAAATGGCATGATACAAAATCAATTAATTCGGCTTTTAGTGAAACAGGATTGTTTGGTAATCAAAACTCAGTGTGTAAACCAACAACACCTAAGTGGTCTCATACAATTGAGAGATTAAAGACAGAATTAAAATATACTAATAATTAAATTAATGTCGTGACGCTATGTGAAATTTACTAGGGAATAGCCGCAAAAGTAAATTTCATGCACGTAGCGTGACGCAAAATAGGATCTAGTTGTTAACTTGCAAACAGTAAAATGTCAGCAAGCTAAAACATCAAATACTTTAACTAATTCAATAAGATGAATTACCAGTGAAAGCTGGATCCGATCCAGTTTTAAATTTGGATTAACAGTAATCAGAGAAGAGAATCCTTTAACTTCTAAACACCTCGCTATGTCCGATACTCTTCAGTATTGGACATAGCGTATGTAATGCATTAAACTCAGTTCATACCAATATTGTTACTCAGAATTAAAAATAAAATGTTATTAAATAAGCCTGTTCCTTTATTTCCTCCATATCTAGATCTATGTGACTTTGACCTTGAAGATTATCCTGAATTGGATGATTTGTTTTCTTCAAATGAGTCTTGGTGGCTTGAGCAATTTAACTGGGGTAAAGTTTTTCTTGTTTACATTGGTAGAAATAAATCTGAGCATACTTATGACAGATTTAGGAATGATGTTGAGCGTTTTCTGTTGTGGTCGTTTATTGAAAAGAAAAAACCCATTGACCAATTACGTAAATCTGACTTTCTAGAATACGCAGACTTTTGTTGGCAACCACCAGTTAGCTGGATTGGCACATCAAATCAAGAACGTTTCAAAATTGCTAATGGTTATTCTTCAGCTAACGAACATTGGTTTCCATTTAAAATTCAGTCGCCAAAAAGTCAAAAAGCAAATTACGTTGTTGATAAGAAAAAATATCGTCCATCACAACAAACGCTTACATCAATGTTTACAGCTATAATCGCATTTTATAATTACTTAATGGCTGAAGATTTTGTAATTGGTAACCCTGCACAAATTGCTAAAAAAGATTGCCGGCACTTTATAATTGATTCGCAAGTTAAAGAAATTAAACGTTTAACTGGCAGCCAATGGCAATTTGTTTTAGATACTGCCGTAGAAATGGCTGATGAAAACCCTATTTTTGAACGTAATTTATTTGTTATTGCGGCGCTAAAAACCCTATTTTTACGTATTTCAGAGCTATCAGAGCGTCCCAATTGGTCACCAACTATGAGTCATTTTTGGCAAGATGAAGATGAAAATTGGTGGCTTAAAGTATTTGGTAAAAGCCGTAAGTTACGTGATATTACCGTTCCTATCGATTTTCTGCCATTTTTAGAGCGCTACCGCACATCTCGTGGCTTATTAGGTTTACCTGCTAGCAATGAAAACGCTATTTTAGTGGAAAAAGTACGTGGCCAAGGTGGCATGACGTCCCGTCATTTAAGGCGTTTAGTGCAAAGTGTATTTGACCAAGCGTATGAAAATATGCGCCAATCTGCAGGTGCTAATAAGGCCTTGAAGTTAAAAGAAGCGTCTTCACATTGGTTAAGGCACACAGGTGCCAGTATGGAAATTGAACGTGGTCGCCCTCTTAAAGACATTTCTGAGGATCTTGGTCACGCCAGTATGGCTACAACTGATACCGTTTATGTTCAAAGCGAAAACAAAAAACGTGCTGAAAGTGGTAAACGTAGAAAAGTTGATTAGTTTCAGTACTATACTAAAAGATTATTTGAATGATTCACCCGAATTAACGCTTTAAAAAGCTTAGGAAATATATGTTAGAAAATGCTTTAATTTATTTGGCAGCAGCAATAGTTGCTGTGCCTATCGCAAAGCGCTTAGGCCTAGGTTCTGTATTAGGCTATTTATTGGCAGGAATATTAATCGGGCCATTTTTACTGGGCTTGGTTGGCGATCAAACTGATGTGATGCACTTTGCTGAGTTTGGCGTGGTGATGATGCTATTTTTAGTTGGCTTAGAATTGCATCCATCACGATTGTGGAAACTTAGGCATTCGATTATTGGTTTAGGCGGGCTGCAAGTTACCCTTTCAACATTAATTTTATTCGCTGCCTGTTTGTATCTACTTGATTTACGCTGGCAAACTGCAATGGCGATAGGTTTAATGCTTGCACTTTCTTCTACGGCTATTGTTTTGCAAACCTTGACTGAGAAAGGATGGATAAAACAAGAAGCCGGGCAAAGCTCGTTTTCAGTATTACTATTTCAAGATATTGCTGTTATTCCCATTTTGGCTCTTTTGCCATTATTAACCTTTGCTGATTTATCTGCGGTTACTACTGAGCAAGGCCATGGAAATTTAATTGAGCATTTGCCAGTTTACGGCCAAGTATTAATTTCTATTGCTGTTATTGCGGCGATAATTTTTGCCGGTAAGTATGTGTCAGCACCAGTATTTAGATATATTGCGAATACACGATTACGCGAATTATTTACCGTGTTTGCATTATTTTTGGTGATAACTATTGCCGTATTAATGCAAAAAATAGGGTTATCCCCTGCTTTAGGCACGTTTTTAGCTGGTGTGGTATTAGCTGAAAGTGATTTTAGGCATGAGCTAGAAGCTGACATTGAACCTTTTAAAGGCTTATTACTCGGTTTATTTTTTATTACCGTTGGTGCGTCAATTGATTTTAAGTTATTTGCGGAGCAATTCGGTAATATTGTGATGTTGGTAGTGGGATTAATTATAGTAAAGGCTACTGTGTTGTATGTTCTAGCGAGATTATTTAAATTACCAGGAAGACAAAAATATTTATTCGCACTCGCGTTAGCGCAAGGTGGTGAGTTTGCTTTTGTACTCTTGTCTTTAACTTCTTCACTGCAAATTTTAGACGATACTCAAACAAAATTCACAACATTGGTTGTTGCAATGTCGATGTTATTAGCGCCGTTATTACTGATTTTTTATGACAAAGTGATTGATAAAGAAAGTGCCAGTGACAAGGTCTATGACACTGGTGAAGAAATAGAAGCGACCACGCAAGTGATCATTGCGGGTTATGGCCGCTTTGGCCAAATAGTCGGTCGTTTATTAACAGCGCAAGGTTATCATTTATCAATTCTTGACCATAGTCCAAGCCAGATAGAGCTATTAAAACGCTTTGGTAATAAAGTTTACTATGGTGATGCATCGAGACAAGACTTACTAGAGGCAGCTGGTGCCCATGATGCTCGACTTTTAGTTATTGCTATTGATGATGCTGATAAGATCATAGAATTAGCGCAATTAGCTCAGAAACATTTCCCTAACTTGAAAATTGCAGCGCGAGCTCGAGATAGACGACATGCCTATGAATTGATGAGTATTGGCATTGAAGTGTTTAGGCGTGAGTCTTTTGATTCTGCCTTAAACTTAGGGATTGATGCATTAAAGCTACTGGGAAATAGTGATAAGCTTGCAAGTCGTGCCGGTAAAATATTTTCAGAGCATGATCATGAATCAATGAAGTTATTGGCTGATCTTTGGGGCGATGATCACAGTTATGGTGTTGCTGTTAAACAACGCAAAGAAGATTTGCAACAAGTATTAGCCAAAGATAGCGCAGAATTAAGTAAACTTAATACTTGTCATGGTGAGAATTGTGACGAAAATAAAGTTTAGCTAATTATTTAAATTATTGTTTAATAAACATAAAAAAGGTAGCTAATGATTAATTAGCTACCTTTTTTGTTACTCAATCATAATTTTAAAGGTTATCAAATTAGCCATAGATAGCTTTTAACTGCTGGTCAAAAAAATCTAACCAGCTATCGAGTAACTCTTTAACATCTTCTTGAGTAACTTCTTTATTATCTGATTGCTCGCTAATGCCTTTGCGTAATACTTCACCTTTAAGCGCATTAGACTTGCCATCAAATAATTGGGCTTCTAAATAAATTGCTGCAATTGCATCACGTCTATCGGTAGCTGATTTGATCATGGTACGAGCAATGGCAATAGGTAATACATATTGGTGTGCTTTTAATTCTTCCGTTTCAGATGTGATGGCGGTAATGGCTGGCTTAATGGTTAAAACATTATCACCTGGGGCTGTTGCTAAGCGCCCTATTTTTGATAACCGATCACGAAATCCTTGATTTAAATATTCAGCAATTTTTGTCGCTTCTTCGGTACTTACTTGCTCGTTCACATTAAAGCCAGGTAATAAATTAACGGGTTCAATATACATTTTTTCGTATTGCTTTAAATCGTTCTCAAGCCATCGCATAGCTGTTTCATCAGCTAGTGGTTGTAGTTTGTCGTAATGACTTAAATAACCACTAAACTTCATTTCTTCAACATTGATTTTGTGCTGGGTGGTACATGCGCTTAATAGTAGACTCGCAGTAAATGCGAATAATGCAATTTTCATATAAATACCTTCTTTTATTAGTTAAATCAATTAGCAAAATGCCTAAACGTATATTATTAAGATTGGCACATAACACGACACTGTCAAATTTAGTTTAGTAGTCAATATATTGAAAATTCGTATTTTTCTTTGAATCTTGATTGTGTCGAAAGCTATTTTAGAAAGCTGTTTAAATTAGGGTTTTATTGCGGGGCAAGGAGATTTTTGTGATCGGGTATCGCAAATATAAATTTGTTGAAATCGACTTATCCAAGCATCTAATTTTGCTGGGGTAAATGTGCCCTGCCAAATTTTTTGCACATGATACAGGCTGTCGTTCCCGCGAAGCAATAAATGTAGGATTATTGCTTCGCTAGTATCTTTGCGTAAACAATTAGTTTTCCAAAATTCGGCCGGATAGTCAGCTGGGTGCTTAGAATCTATTGTTGAGCTGGTAAAGTTTTCACAGGACTGAATACCAGGCTGATCGATAACGGCTCTAAAATGAGACAAAGCATTTTGCTCTCGTGGAGTAACACTTACAACATAAGCATCTTTAAATCCTAATTCTGGGTGTTGCCACATTCTAGAGTGATAATGTGGTTTATTTTCCACATGCACTTGCCAGCCGGCAAGAAAACCTGAATATGGTGTGATTAAATTTTCTCCGCTAAATACCTGTGGCTGATGCTTAACATTCACACAACCTAAGGACGCAATACTTATTAGCCCAATAAGAGAGTTTTTAATGATGCGCTTTTTAATCACAACGTTTACCAAATAGTACAGTTAACAATTGGCTCTAATATATTCGTTATTGATAATCTTTCATATATAAATCTTCTAACTGATAGCTAGCAACTATTAAAACCATGCGTTAATTACTAGCGTTTTAAAGCGTTTAGGCATACCGTATTAGCAGCAAACGATATTAAGAAATGGAGATGGCATGAGTGACAGTAATTCATATATTCCACCAAAAGTATGGCAATGGAATACAGAAAATGGCGGTAACTGGGCAAATATTAATCGCCCAATTTCAGGGCCAACTCACGATAAAACACTAAGTAAAGGCAAACACCCCTTTCAACTGCATTCACTTGCAACCCCTAATGGCGTTAAAGTGACGGTAATGTTTGAAGAATTGCTCGCCCTTGGTATAAAAGAAGCTGAGTATGATGCTTACTTAATTAATATAGGTGAAGGTGATCAGTTTAGCAGCGGCTTTGTTGATATTAATCCAAATTCAAAAATTCCTGCTTTATTAGACCAAAGTGGCGAAAAACCAACTCGCTTGTTCGAGTCAGGTTCAATTTTACTGTACTTAGCTGAAAAATTTAATGTACTTATACCTAGCAATGAAAAACGCGCAGAATGTATGTCATGGCTATTTTGGCAAATGGGCAGTGCGCCTTATTTAGGTGGAGGCTTCGGACATTTTTATGCCTATGCACCTGAAAAAATTGAATATTGTATCGACCGGTTTTCCATGGAAGTAAAACGTCAACTTGACGTTTTGGATAAACAATTAGCACAGAATAAGTATATTTGTGGTGATGAATACAGTATTGCTGATATAGCTATTTGGCCATGGTACGGCGCACTCGTATTAAATCGACTTTATGACGCAGGTGAGTTTTTAGATGTGGCGTCTTATAAAAATCTAATGCGTTGGGCTGAAAATATAGATAAGCGCCCTGCGGTAAAACGTGGCGTAATGGTTAATAAAACGTGGGGAGAGTTATCTACTCAACTACATGAACGCCATGATGCAAGTGATTTCTCTGAGCGAACACAAGATAAATTAGAAGCTTAAGTTCTAAAAGTAAAAAGAGCATTTATTTCTACAAAAAATAAATGCTCTCTCGTTAACTTATCTATTTGAATTATATTAAATGCCTAATGATTTACACCAATTACTCGCATTAACAAATTCTTTATGGATAAAGTTTGCATCTAAACCATAGATATCGATAAGTTCCTGAATATTCTCGCCATCACCTGTTATATAGTTAGTTGTTAACTCTAATAGCTGACCAAGAATACCGGTATGGCTAACTAATGCCTCTTCAATTGGTTTTGCTAGTGGCATAGTTTTAATGATTTCACTCATCGGCATGCTCATAATGACTTCTATCGCACTTAGTAAACCGGTAATGAAAGCAAAATCGCTAATTTCAACGAAGGCACTTTCAGTTGCCAATTTCGACATAAGCTTAGCAGTAATTAATGATTGCTTAGAAACTTCACTCGTTTTATCCGAAGTAAGTTTTGACAGCGCTAGAATAGTAACAAACTGTTTTAACTTATCTTCACCTAAATAAGCCGCAGCTTGTTTTAAAGAGGTTATTTCAACACGTGTACCAGTAGAGACATTATTAACAAGTTTCAGGAGGCCTACGGTTAAATTAACATCATGACTGATTATTTCTGCAATATGATCAAAGTCTAATGGCTTGTTGAATGTTTCACTGATCAGGTGCAACATTTGAGATTTAATTGGTGCTAACGTTTGTCCTTCAACAATTTCAGGCTCGTGATAGAAAAAACCTTGATAATAGTTAAAGCCTACTTCGGCTAACGATTGAAGTTGGTAGTTGGTTTCTACTTTTTCAGCAATTAACTTAACGTCAAATGGTTTTAGGCGTTCTAAAACTGGGCGTAACCTTTTTGCATTAGTAACTTCTATGTCAACTTTAATCATTGAGATGTAAGGAAATAACACGTCCCATTTCATGTCTAAATCATATTCAGTTAATGCAATTTGATAGCCTTTTTCATGATAGTACTTAACTATTTTTAATAATCGCTCAGTTGCAGATTTATGGCCAACAAGCTCAATAACAATAGCCGACTTATCAAACATTAATGGGTATTTGTTGATCAAACATTTTTCAGTAAAGTTTATAAATGCTAATTTACCTAAACTAATCGACTTTATATCACCTTGAAAATGGTTCTGAATTACCAATTTAGAACTTGCAATATCTTGATCTATTTCAGGAAATTTATTGTCAGGGCTATCCCTAAACAATAATTCGTAACCAATAGTCTTGTTATTGCGATCGAGTATTGCCTGACGGGCGATGTAGCTTATTTCCATAGAATAGAATTATTATTAATTGTGTGATCTAAAACATACCCTATTATGCATGTTAATGAAAAGTTATTTAAGCTAATTTTTTGAAATGTCTGTTAGTTACTTAAGTTTCATTGCTAGTAATATCTATTTTTGCAATGTTAAATGATTACATATGATATGTAGCTTATCACCGTATTGTATATTGCTAATGTAAGGCACTAAAATTTCTATGAGATTTTTTGGTTGGAAATGCTCAATTTTAGTTTCAACTTCTGGCTGATAAATTAGCCCTGAATAAATTTTACTAGCAACAATTAATTCACAGTTATAAAAGTTAAAATTTTCTGCAGGCATTAACTGATGCCATTTTACTTTGATAAATGAATAGTTAGGCCGAGTTAAGAGCACGCTACTGCAATCTAACTTTGCATTTATTGTTGCTGAAAAATATTGACTTAAGTCTAAACCAAGTGATTTAAAATAAGGCTTTTGTGCTGCAATAGTACCCTGTGGAAAGCGTGAGTCATTCGCGTTACCAGAAGCGACCTGATGCCCTTTTACTACAATACATGGGTATTTAGTCATTATAGTGCTCATGGTATGTGTATCGTTTATTACTTAACAATCTGATCCGCAATTTCATAGCTACCATCAATATTGTCTACGTCAGTCAGCCCTAATGCTCGAGTAATAATAGGTAAAACATTGATGTTTTCAAATGGTGCGACTTCATGCCCTTTTTTAAAGGCTGGACCCGTCGCGATAAATATTGCATCTAAATCTCGAAGATATTTAGGATCATAGCCATGGGTTTCAGGGTCAATTTGCGAATGACCCTTATCGAAAATGTATGATGAACTGGCGTCAATAATGGCATTCGGTGTGGCTGCTGTTGTATTATTGAGCTGCCAATGTTTTGGAAAGTTAGGCGATTTATAAATGCTATAGCCCTTTTTATCACCATTCTCTTGTTGATGCTTAAACCTTTCAATACTCTTATTTATAGCCAATTTATCGTCACTGTATAGATAAAGTTGTGTCGAACCATTAATGACCTTTACATTTTCTATTTGCATATTTTGCCACTTGATAATATTTTTGGGGCCGATTTTTGTCATACCATGATCAGAGACAATCACTAAGTTAACTTGCCCTGAAAACTCAGTATTAATGGTTTCTATGAAATTTTCTAACAGAGTATCAAGATCCATTATCGCTTTAACTAACTGGGGAGAATTTTCACCAAAATCATGCCCGGCATCATCTACAGAGGCAAAATATCCAGCAATAAAGTTAGGTCGTTTACTTTCAGGGAGGCGTAACCAATCTAAAATCTGATCTAGTCGTGCTTTATTCGGTGTAAAATGCTTGTAGGGGTAGTAATAACTGGCGTTTTGATTGTTGATTGCTGTTTCAGATTCTGGCCAAAAATATACCGCTGATTTGTTTCCTTGCATTTCATTAATGTGCCAAAGTGGTTCAGCAGTTAACCATCTAGAATCATTTTTTCCATCACCTAATTGATATGATTTATTGATACCACGGTGAAAAAAATCATTGTGAACAATGCCGTGATTAACAGGATATTGTCCTGTAATAATACTTAGATGGTTTGGAAACGTTTTGCTAGGAAAAATAGGTAACAATGCTTTTGCGCTTGTTCCTTGCTGTTTTAACTTATTAAGTGTTTTCGGTTGATATTGATCTAAATATCGTTGTGCAAAGCCGTCGATTGATAACAGTACTAATGGTACTTTCGCTAAACAAGCAGTAGAGGTAAAGGCGAAAATAAAGAGGAAAAACTTGAGCTTCATGTATTAAAAACCAAATATTAGCTATTAAAAATTCAACATAAAGTATTACGTTAAATTATACAAGCAGCACACTGATTAGTAACAGAAAATTAATTATAGTTTTTAACA
Source organism: Colwellia meonggei (assembly GCF_057537295.1). NCBI lineage: Bacteria > Pseudomonadati > Pseudomonadota > Gammaproteobacteria > Alteromonadales > Colwelliaceae > Colwellia > Colwellia meonggei. The sequence continues at coordinate 240,539 of NZ_BAAJLZ010000005.1, read as the reverse complement.
AAAAAACGCAGCCTAAATAGCTGCGTTTTAAATACTGACTTAATTAGACTATTCAAATAAGTCTAAAATATTAACAAGATCTTTCTTACCTGTTGCAATTTCGTCTGGCGTTAAGCCTGATAATTCGTGCGGGAAAACTAACCACTCTGCTGATTCGTGTACATAATAGTCAGGTACGATATCAACTTTCGAGTTTTGCGGTTTATACCAAGGACAAGCTATTCTAACGTCTTTTGGCATATTGTTACGAGTAAGCTTTTTCAATTGCGCGATTAATGCTTCAATACTGCGACCAGAATCGAAAACATCATCAACAATAAGTAATCCGTCATCAGCATTGGCATTTTCAATTATGTAATGTAGCCCGTGGACTTTAATTTCTTTACTTTGCTGGTTAATACCGTAATAAGAAGATGTACGCACTGCAATATGATCAGTTTCTACTTTTTTAAAATCAAAATATTCTTGTACCGCGATACCAATTGGCGCGCCACCACGCCATATGCCGACAATAAATTGTGGTCTAAAACCGTCTTCGTATACTTTCGCTGCAACACGAAATGAATCTTCAAGCAACTCTTGCGCAGTTATATATCGCTTTTCCATTGATGAGTTAACCTCAGTTAATTATTAATTATCGCTATTATAACGTGTTTTTCTATGTGCTGAGTAGCAAAGGCAAGATTTTTATAGATTTTGATCAAGAAAGATAAGTTGTTGGTAGATAGTTTCTACAGCATTAAGAAAAAATTCATGATTGGCGTTTTGATATGTGTCTGAAATTTTATGGTAGTTACTATGAGTACCAACTCCAAAATAGATAAATGGAATGTTGTTTTTATGAAACACTCCGTGATCACTTGCTACTTCCCACTTTACTTTATTATTTTGATTGTTAAAACCAACGCCGCGAAAGCCCTTTTTAACTTGTACTGATGCTGACTCAAAATTACTAATATATGCTGCTTTTTGTTTTTCGGTTAATAGAGTTTCTAAACCCCGGCTAATATACTGCAACTTTTTAGTTCTTCTATTACCCGCAATCATATCAAGGTTGATATTTAATATGATGCTAGTCATCAGTTGTTGGTTTTGTGCAACAAAGGCTTTTGCACCTTTCAAATTTAATTCTTCACCGTCAGTAAATAGCAAAATCACACTATAACCTAATGGCCTTTGCTGTAATCGCTTTGCGTAATGCAATAATGCCGCAGTGCCAGAGGCATTGTCATCTGCGCCATTATATATCCGCTTACCTTGACCACCAATATGGTCAAAATGCGCAGATAATACGATAAAATTTTCAGGTTTTTTGGTACCAGGCACATATGCAATGACATTATTTGCTTTAAGATCATTAAACGAACGTTCAATAATAAAAGGCGCCAAGTATTCTTGCCCAAAAGGCTGAACACCTTCCTTTTTAAGTTGTTCAACCAAATAACCTTGTGCTAGAGCCCCTCCAGATGAACCAACCTTTCGACCTTGTAGTTCATCAGAAGACAAGTAATGTAGATGCCGAAGTAAGTTTGAGTCAGGTATAGTAACAGAAACTTCAATATCGTTAGTTTGTGTTGCACATGAAGCAATTAATAACGAAATTAAAATAAAAATAATTCGACTAATTATCATGTATTAATTTAACCTTCTTGATTCCTGTAATATATTTAATTTCGCAATATACTGCTTATCAAAATGAATTACTTTGTTCTTAGCTATCGCTTTTTTCAAGTAACGCTGCGCTTTTTCAACTTCATCTAACATATAGTAAACTTTAGCAAGACCGAAATAAAATTCATGAATGTTTTTATTTAGTTTTATAGCCTTGCGATAATGATGTATCGCTTCGCCGTAAGCTCCGATATAAAACTTTTCATCAGCGAGTAACGCATAATAATATGGGTTATTAGCACGCTGACGCATGATAATTGTATCTAACTTCTTAGCTTGCTCATACTCACCGTTACCATGCAACAACATGCTTAAATTTGACATAGCGGTAAGGTTTTTTTGATTAAGGTTAATCGCATGTTGATAGGTTTTAATCGCTTGTTGTTCAAAGCCACTAAATCGATACAAAATACCTAAATTACCCCATGCGGACGAAAATTCTGAATCAATTTCTGTCGCTGCTTTTAAATAAGCATAGGCGGTAACGTAATTACCATCTACCATGGCATTAGCACCTTTATTATTGTAAAACATTGCAATAACTGTATTTTTATTAATAACTTTTTTGGAGAATGACCGTTTGACAACAAAAGGATCGAAATCTATTTCTGAAATACTTCTTTCTAAAAAAACGATTTTATTTGGTGATTTTTTTTTAAGAACTCTTAAATTAACATGCCCGGTTAACATATTAACTCGGCCATTTCGCACCCAATATTCTGGTATATTAACACTTTGAAAAGCGACATCTAAGTCCGCTTCTTTTGCTAATGCATAAGCCATTATCGTTAAAGAAAGACAATTAGCCTCTTTATTTTGATAAGCTTGAGATGCTATGACATTAGCGCCAGCATTATAAGCAAGCCGTGTTTGCTCTGAGCTGAAAAAGTGTTTAAGTAATTTTATTGTTTTCTTTCTACTATCACGTTCATTAGCTAGCTTACTAGCAACCATAGCTCTCATATCATCATTTAGTGCAAATATTTCATCTTCGCTCTCTATGTAAACATTTTCATAATTTTCAAACTTTTCGTCAGCATATAATGATGAATTTGAAAGCTGAATGTTTTTAGAAAAATTAGGAGCTGACTGACAAGCAGTTAATAGGCTTAACACAATATATAAGATAATAATCAATAAGCTAAATTTCATAACAACTCCAAAATATACGCATTTGCTATACATTAAGCATAAGTTAACTTTGACATTTAATTTATATTTCTGGTTATTATTAATAAAGAATTACAATTAAACGTTGTTAGAGTAGAAGCCTTGAATTCATAAACATTGAAATAGCTACAAATTGAAACGTTAAATCTATCTAAAACCAAGTAATCTTTAAGCTAAATTTTACAATGTACCTATTACGGATATATAAATTTCATGATCAAAAGAAATATTACTGGCTTTTTAATTGGCAGCGTAATCGCAACCTGTATTGTTATATCAATAGCAAGTTATCAGTTATATAAGTACAAATATGTCACTGTTGATAAAGCACTGAAAGAGATATCTGGTATAGAATTCGACAAAAATCTTAAATTGTGGGCAATAAATGATGGCGGTGATGGTGCAAAGCTTTATCAAGTCAATAAAAAGGGATCGATAGCAAAAACTATAACAATTACCAATGCCAAAAATATTGATTGGGAAGATATGACCCAAGATGATTTTGGACACTTCTTTTTAGGTGGTTTTGGCAACAATGAAAATCTACGTAAATGGTTAACGATATATAAAATTGAAAACCCTATCGATATCAAAGGTGAAACTACTGAAGCCGAAATTATTAAATTTAACTACCCTGATCATAATATTTTCCCACCTAAAGCTGAAAAAAAAGAATTTGATGTAGAAGCATTTATTTACTACAAAAAACACTTATATTTATTTACTAAAAATAGAACAACACCTTTTAATGGTATTACGACCTTATATAAAATCGGTGATCACGCTGCTAATTTCGATGCTGAAAAACTAAGTACCTTTAAAACTTGTACCTTGGCGGAAGAATTATGTTGGATTACATCTGCAGCATTAAGCCCTAGCCGAAAAAAGTTGGCATTATTGGACTCTCAACGTATATGGCTATTTGAAAATTGGCAAGAAGATGACTTTTTCTCAGGCGATGTTTATCGCATTGATCTCGGTATTGTCACACAAAAAGAAGCGATAACTTTTTATAATGAAGACTATATTGTTTTTACTGATGAAGAATTTCATGGCATAGGCAGAAATGCTTATGTTATTAATCTGAACGAAATAGAAAAACATAAAATTAATTAAATATCTATGCGTTCGTGTATTTTTCAAAAATCATGTCTATAGTTATATCTAGATGTTTTTATTACAAATTAATCTAAAACAAATACTAATAATAAAACTGATTTTTGGAGAAAGATAATGTTGGATTATGTTGCCCTTTTCTTAGTGTTTTTTGTTGCTATTGTCATATTTTATGGAATTATTGTCGTGCATGATATTCCTTATGAGATAGCCGAAAAACGAAATCACCCACATCAAGATGCCATCCATGTAGCAGGCTGGATAAGTTTATTTACCTTAGGTGCCATTTGGCCTTTTTTATGGATCTGGGCGACATTATATAAACCAGGTGTCGGCTGGGGCATGGTAAGCAACAATACAAAAAATCAAAATAATGCTACTGACAAAAATCTAGAAAATATGATGGACGATTTAAAGTTAGAAGTTGATGCCCTTAAAAAATCAATCGCGAAACTGGAGCAATAGATTATGGACTTATTGATAATTCTAACGTACACCGCGATATGCATAGCAATATTTAAAGCATTTAAAATACCTTTAAATAAGTGGTCTGTACCAACGGCTGTTTTAGGTGGTGTAGTTATTTTAGGTGGAATCATGTTGGTGATGAATTATTTACATCCTTATGCAAAATACGGCAAGGAAGTGTTTGCATCGATACCTATAACGCCACTGGTTGCAGGAAATATTAAATCAGTTGATGTTGAAGCTAATAAATTGGTAGAAAAAGGTGACGTCCTTTTTACTTTATACAATGAGGAACAAAAAATAGCTCTTGAAAAAGCCGATGCAGCGCTTGCACAAGCAAAAAATCAGGTATTACAAAATGATGAAGCACTTTTAGCTGCGGTTGCTCAAGTGGCCAAAGCGCAAGCTAATAGCGATAGAACAAAACTAACATACCAACGTTATGCTGACGGTCAAGCAAAAGCAGGTGTAAATTCTCCTTTCTCTCAACAAGAACTAGATAATAGGAAAAAACTAAACGAAGCTGCCGATGCGTCTCTACAAACGGCCAAAGCAAACGAAAGAAAAGTTAGGCTATTAACAGAGTCAGAAATATATGGAGAGAATACCCAAGTTGCTCAACTAAAGGCCATTAAAGATAAAGCGCAGCTTGATTATGATCGAACATTTGTTAGAGCACCTACTGATGGTACCCCAACACAATTAGCATTAAGACCGGGAATGCGTGCAGGCATTTTGGCTGTTAGACCCGTAATGAGCTTTATTCCAAAAGAGAAACGTAGATTTGCCGCTAGAATTTGGCAAAATTCATTATTACGTTTAAAGAAAGGTTTAGATGCTGAAGTAATATTGGATGCAGTACCCGGGCATGTATTTACGGGTAAAGTGGTTGATATACTGCCAGCCATGGCAGAAGGTGAATTTCAAGGCTCAGGTTCATTAATACAAGCAAACAGACTCACTAACCACGGGTTTTCTATCGCTATTATAGAACTTGATGAAGACTTAAACGACTATAACTTGCCGTTAGGGGTTCAAGGGCAAGCAGTTGCTCTAAATCCTGATGGCGATTTTTTGCACACGTCGTTAGTTCGTAGAATATTACTCCGTATGATGAGCTGGATAAAATACGTTTACCCGATCAAGTAACTCAATACCAATCCTATTAGGGTGATATAAATGATTAAAATCACCCTTCTTATCAAGTTACAATAATTAATTCTAGACTCGTTATTAATGACTTTTTGATTAATAGCCTTTCTATTAGTTTCTTTTTTCCGACTATAATCAAATCACTCCTTTTAAACATTTAGCTTAAGGTAATTATATGGAACGTCAGCTTAACGGCTTTATTGAAGGTGTTGTCACTCAAGTTAAAAACTGGACCGAAAATGAGTTTTCCATTCAGGTAAAAGCCGACGTAAAACCATATATTGCCGGTCAATTTACTAAACTTGCATTAAAAAATATTAATGGTGAATGGGTACGCCGAGCATATTCGTTTGTAAATTCGCCAAACCAAGCTTCTGGGCATAGTGATATGGAGTTTTTAATTATTGATGTTGAAAACGGGCATTTAAGCCCTCAGCTGGCGCAATTAAATATCGGTGATCAAATATATGTTGGAGACAAAGCAAGTGGCTTTATGACATTAAGTGAGATCCCTGCCGATTGTACAAATTTATGGTTACTTTCAACCGGTACCGCTATTGGGCCTTTTCTGTCAATATTATCCGAGCCGGACACTCAAACTCGATTCGACAGTATTATTCTCGTGCATGCGGTCAGAACAAAACAAGAGTTAGTGTACCAAGAATTAATTACGCAATTACAAAACAACTATCATGGTAAACTAAAATACCTACCAATTGTTTCTCGTGAAAAAATACCAGATGTACACTCAGGTAGAATTCCGCAATTATTAACAAACGGAAAATTATTCTCGTCAGCTGACATTACACCAACAACAGAAAATAGTTTTTTTTATCTATGCGGCAATCCCGATATGGTACACGACACCAAAGACGCTCTTGAAACGCTTGGCTTTAAAAAACATTTACGACGCTCACCAGGACATTTTAGTTCTGAAAACTATTGGTAAAAAGTAAAAGAAATAATATTAAATTTTACTTTTTACATGAGTTCTATTCACTTTTGCGAAAATAAAATACTGTACAAAACACCTATATCAGACAATTAACACCTCTTAAAAATGTACTCGTTTTTAGTTAAACGTGATGAATAATAAAATTTAATCATCGAAAGATTTTCGTATCCAAAATCAGTATTCACCCTCCAATAACTCTATTTTTAAATAACCAATAGTAACTAATAAGCATTCAAACGTTTAGCATATTTTAGTTAATTCAATTCCAAATCACTTACATCTATGTAACCAACTAGTAAGTAAATAGTCACTCCGAAAAAACAAAGAGTTACCAGGGTTATCACAAGCCATTCCATCAGAGTTATCAGAGTTATAATTGATACTAGAATTATAACTCCGGGAGTTATCAGTATATTTACTTGTAGAGTTATAGGGGTTACAATAAATAAATATAGATTTATGGGATTAAAATAATGAAATATCCGATCATGGTCATTAAGAGTAATGTAGAAAATAATTACAATTTTTCAGTAGTTGATTTACCAGGCTGTCAGGTAAAAGCAGCGACAATGGATGATGGTTTACATATGCTCGAAGACGCTATGGCGTCTCATTTGAGTATTTTGGTTGAATATGGAGAGCAAGTTCCACAAGCGAAATCAATCGAATACCACATGCAAAAAACAACTGAAATCTCCCCTATTTGGGCTGTTTTAGAGTTTGATATTGTTCCGTATTTGGGAAAAAGTCATAAGATAAATGTGACTTTACCCGAGCTATTAATTAAGCAAATTGATGATCGAGTGGCTAAGACATCTCAACACAGTAGCCGTTCAGGTTTTATTGCCAGTGCATGTATTAGTGAATTAGCGAAATAATTTCGCAATGAAAACTTGATATCAGGTAAAATCAGTATTAATAAATAATTTAAAATTAAGGTATAAATGTGACTATAAAAAATGCAAACCTGCTACTTTTAAGCAGTTCACGAGTGGGCGAAACAGAATATTTAGTACACGCTTTAAATATGATTAAAGCAAAACTTAACGGTATTACTGAAGTATTATTCGTACCTTACGCCGGCGTTACATTAAATTACGATGAGTACACTGAGAAAGTTCAAAGTGCTTTAACTGAAATCGGCGTTAATGTTAAAGGTATACACGAGTTCTCAGATCCTGTTACTGCAGTAAAAAATGCCCAGGCAATTGCAGTTGGTGGCGGTAACACTTTTCATTTATTACACCAGATGTATGAGCTTAACTTAATTAGCGCTATTCAAGATAAAGTGGCAACAGGTATGCCATATATTGGTTGGAGTGCTGGCTCTAACATTGCAGGTATGTCAATTAGAACCACAAATGATATGCCTATTATTGAGCCAAAAAGCTTCAAGGCATTAAATTTTGTTGATTTTCAATTAAACCCACATTACACCGATTATAATCCACCTGGTCATAACGGTGAAACCCGTGCACAACGTTTAGCAGAATTTATGGTATTAAACCCTGCCACACCAATTGTGGCTATTGTTGAAGGTAGTGCATTAGAGTTAAAAGATAATACCTTAGGTTTAGTAAGCGGCTGTGAAAATAATTTGGGCTATATTTTCAAAGCTGGCGATAAAACCACCATCACGACCAATGATGATTTAAGCGACTTACTATAAGCTATTTAGTTTAAGCTAAATATTTAAAGCAGTGCAGTAATTGGTGTTATATCAATATCCTGTGCTGCTTGCTCAATATCTTTATTAAAACCTAATTCTGCTAATTTAGGAATAGGTAGTAATTCTTCTAACTCCGCAATATTTTCTGCTAAATACGGCATTTCTTCCGGACAATTAGCCAACCAACCTAAGCATTCTAAGCCATCAGCAATAACAGCTTGATAGGTTAACACTGCATGATTTAAGCAACCCAGTTTCATATTGACCACCAAAATAACCTTTTGCTGGGTAACTAGTGCAAATTCAGATAGAAACTTGCCATTACCTAAAGGTAAACGCCAGCCACCAGCACCTTCGGTAACGATAATATTAGGACTAAATTTAGCTAATCTCCCAAAGCCCTGTTCAACTTCTGATAATGATATTGTTTTGTGTAATTTCGCCGCAGCTATATGTGGCGCAATAGCGGGTTCAAAAGCAATAGGGTTAACTTCACAAATTGTTTGTTGGCAATTTGATTGTGCTAATAATAACTGCGCATCTTCATTAATTAAGCTGTCACCAATTCTTTCGCAGCCTGCCGATATTGGTTTATACACAGCTACAGTATTATTGGCTTTAATTAAGGCATTAACTAACGTTTGAGCCACATAGGTTTTACCTGCGTCAGTGTCCGTCGCGGTTATAAATAAATTTAGCATAGGGTTTCTTTTTTTAAGCAATGGGAATGTTTGGATATGACGCTAGTCACTTAACTTAACCACTAAACCTGAAAATACCTTATATGTTGCAGGGTAAATTCCAGACGGCTCCTGAAAGTCTTGGTAACTTTTAGTCATACTTTGCCACTTTTCTTTTCCTGCTAAGCCTTTGCCCTGCTTTTTAGGTACATGGCTTGCCCCTAAGCCTTTCAATTCGTGTGCTAAATGCAAAACGTTTTCGTATTCTAAAACAATATCTTGTTCTTTGGCATTTAATAGCTTTCGATCATTGCCTTCAAGTAACCAGCGTATTTCTCTTTCAGGTTTAAAATCAATCACGTGTTTATCGTCATCAACTTGTGCCCAAGAAGATTTTAATTCAAATAAAGTCCCATCGACTAACGTGCTAAACACAAACAGACCACCTGGTTTTAAAACTCGCATTATTTCATCAAGTACTATGTTCAGTGGATCACACCATTGGATCATTAAATTAGAATAAATAAAGTCAACACTATTATCTCTTAAGGGTAATTTATAGGCATCAGCTTCCAACCAATGTATTGCTGAATTACGATTTTCTTTTGCAAAGCGTAACATTTTAGTCGAAATATCTAAGCCAATTACTTGCTGATATCGACTTGCTAATAAGTCGGTAAAAAAGCCTGTACCTGAGCCTAAATCTACAACCGTTAAATCATTCCTATTCGGCAACCACGGCATTAAATGTTTACCGCAATAACGCTGTAAACGTGCTGATATATCATAAGACTTGCTAGCCGAACCGAATGACCTTGCTATTTTGTACCGACTATTTAATTCGGACATGAATCTATAACCTCATTGATACAATTAGCTAGGTAATTGATATCATTATCTTTATGTTTTGATGTTATGGTTACGCGTAACCTCGAACTCTTATTAGGAACGGTTGGTGGCCGTATAGCAGTTAACCAAATTCCCTTCTCGCGTAGTTTCTGACAAACATCTAGTGTTGAAGTTTCTTCACCAATGACGATAGCGTGTATTGATGATTCGTTACTCATTAACTTTACGTTACTACTTAATTTAGACGCTAGTAATGTACTTAATTGTAAAATTTTTTCTCTTCGCCATGATTCTTTTTGCGCTATTTCTATACTCTTTTTTGTTGCCCAAGCTAGCGCTGGAGAAATTGCTGTGGAGTAAATATAGTGTCGTGAAAAATTAATTAAATAGTCAGCAACTATTTTATCACAAGCGACAAACGCCCCGCTGGTGGCTAACGCTTTTCCAAACGTTGCCATAACAACATCAACTTCTGCACTAGCGCTACTACCTTGGCCTCGCTCACCAACAACACCTATACTATGGGCATCATCAAGATAAAGTAACGCTTGGTGTTCACGCGAAATCTTTGCTAGTTCTGCAACGTTAGCTTTATCACCATCCATGCTAAACACACCTTCAGACACAATAACTTTATTACTGTTTACCTGACTGCTGTTCGCTTCTTTTACTAAAAGACGTTGCAATTGTTGAGTATCATTATGCAAAAAGCGCTTAACCTTAGCTTTACTGTCTAATGCACCGTCAATTAAGGAAGCATGACTTAGTTTGTCTAAGAACAAATGGCAACTCTGATCTCCAAGTGCTTGCATCATGGCAGTATTTGCCGAAAAACCACTGGCAAATAATAAGCATCTAGGTTTATTTAGCCACTGACAAATATCATTTTCTAACGCTTGATGAGCATACGAATAACCAGTAATTAAACTTGAGCCACTAGCACAAGTTCCAAATCGATCGGCACCTTCTTGCAGCGCAGCATTAATTTCTGGGTGATGATTTAAACCTAGGTAATCATTAGATGAAAAATTTAAGTAAACTTTATTATTAATGGTGACTTCTCGACCATTTTGCTCTGCATTACACTGACGCACGCGATAACGTGCACGTGCTTTTTGTTGTAATACATTGTCGGTAAGAAACTCAAACGCCATCAGGAATTAATTAACCGCGTTATAAAAAAGATCACTATTTTGTTGATCAACAACAGCTGTTTTTAAGCGCTGCTCATCATCGTCAGAACTTGCAATGGTTTCAGTATTAATACCTAAGCGTTCAAACAACATCATATCTTTGTTTGCTTCGGGGTTTCCAGTAGTTAAAAGTTTGCAACCATAAAATATAGAGTTGGCACCTGCTAAGAAACACATTGATTGCATTTGCTCGTTCATGGCATCACGACCAGCAGACAAACGCACATGACTTTTTGGCATCATTATACGTGCTACAGCGATACAACGAATAAATTCAAAATGATCTAAATCGGCTACATCAGAAAGTGGTGTACCTTCTATCTTAACTAGCATATTAATTGGCACACTTTCAGGTTGTGGTGATAAGTTTGCTAATTGCGCTAATAATGACGCCCTATCTTTACTTTCTTCACCTAAACCAACAATGCCGCCACTACAAACTTTCATACCTGAGCTTCGAACATTAGATAACGTGTCTAATCTGTCTTGGTACGTACGTGTTGTTATAATTTGGTTGTAATGCTCTGGAGACGTATCAAGGTTGTGATTATAGTAATCTAACCCTGCTTCTTGTAATTCATCTGCTTGATCTGACGATAACATACCCAATGTCATACAAGTTTCTAAGCCCATGGCTTTTACGCCTTTAACCATTTCTACTACATGCGGCATATCACGGGCTTTCGGGTTACGCCAGCCAGCTCCCATGCAAAAACGAGTTGAACCTTGTTCTTTAGCTATTTTCGCAGCCTCAAGCACCTTTTCAATTTCCATCAAACGTTCTTTGTCGATATCTGTTTTGTAGCGAGAACTTTGTGAACAATATTTACAATCTTCAGGGCATGCACCGGTCTTAATCGACAATAATGTACTAACTTGTACCTCATTTGGATTAAAATTTTCACGATGCACAACTTGCGCTTTAAACATTAGATCATTAAACGGCATATCAAACAAAGCTTTCACTTCATGCGCTTGCCAGTTATGACGAATTTCGCTGCTAGTGCCGTTATTAATTTGGCTTGGTGCATTTAGTGCTGCTTCGTCTTGATTTAATGTTGCTTGTGTCATAATTATTCGCTCGTAATGGAAATTGCATCTAGATAGTTTAACGGGTAGTCTATGCACCAGCTCGAAGATGTCAACTAATTTACCGATGCAAGCTTTACATATGAATAATAATTATACAGATATTCTAAATTTTGATAAAACTCATGTTTGGCATCCATATACATCTATGTCGAACCCTTTACCTTCCTACTTAGTCGACTCAGCAAATGGTGTACATATTAACCTAGCCACTGGCGAAAGCTTAGTAGACGGCATGTCGTCGTGGTGGTCGGTATTACATGGCTATAATCATCCAGAACTAAATGAAGCATTAATTAAACAATCAACAAAGTTTTCTCATGTAATGTTTGGCGGCTTAACACACCAACCTGCTGTAGAACTTGCTAAAACACTTATTGATATTACGCCACAAGGTTTAAATAAAGTATTTTTAAGCGATAGTGGCTCAGTGTCAGTAGAAGTTGCTTTAAAAATGTCGATTCAGTATTGGCACAGTAAAAACCAAGCCAAAAAGCATAAAATATTAACAGTAAGAAATGGTTATCACGGCGACACCTTTGCTGCGATGTCAGTATGTGATCCCGTAACCGGTATGCATCAATTATTCGAATCAGTGTTGATGAAAAATATATTTGCACCCGCACCAAAAACAACCATTGATGAAAAATGGGATGCATCCGAGCTAAAGGCATTAACCGCATTATTTGAACAACACCATCAAGAAATAGCAGCCTTCATTATTGAACCTATCGTTCAAGGAACTGGCGGTATGCGCTTTTATCACCCTAACTATTTAAAAGCTTGTAGAGCATTATGCAATCAATACAATGTGTTAATGATCGCAGATGAAATTGCGACCGGTTTAGGGCGAACGGGTAAGTTATTTGCCTGTGAATGGGCTGACATTTGTCCTGATATCATTTGTTTAGGTAAAACCTTAACGGGCGGCTATATGACCCTCGCGGCCACTTTATGTACGGACGAAATCGCAAATACAATAAGTGATGGTGAAGCCGGTTGTTTTATGCATGGCCCAACGTTTATGGGTAACCCTCTTGCTTGCGCCGTAGCTAATGCAAGTTTAACCATTTTAAAGCGTAACCAATGGCAACAACAAATAGCCAATATTGAACAAGTGCTAACGAAGCAACTATTGCCACTAACGCACCATAATAGAGTACAGAGTGCACGTGTCTTGGGTGGTATTGGCGTTGTAGAAACCAAACAAAACGTTAATGTAGCAAAAATTCAAAAACGCTTTGTTGAATTAGGTGTTTGGATCCGCCCTTTTGGTAAGTTAATTTATATTATGCCGCCGTTCATTAGCGAAACGGAACACTTATTACAATTAACAAATGCAATTAGTTCAGTATTAGATGAAGACGATTGCTTTAGCTAACGTTTAACTAACAACATTAGCTTCAGAAATTTGAATTAAAATAAAACTTACCCAAGCGATGGTTATCACCAACAAAAGTAATATATTAAAATGGTTGCCATCGCTTTTACGGCGACTGCGATATTTATCTAAAATTAAACAAAAATAACTGCTTAACGCACTTAACCATAAAATAATATATAAATAGCCAGTTAATGGTGTTAACCAAAATTTGCGTATTTCAATATTGTGGTACCGTAAAATACCGTAGTCAGCATCGGGCGCAGCGTAATAAGAAACAACTAAAGCAAAAATAAATAAACCCCAACCAATAATAGCTAAACTTCTGACAACATAAGTCCATATATCCGTGGCATTCCTTCGTTCTTTTTTCAGTATTTTCATTGTTCATACAACCTTTTTTAACTAAATTACGCTTTTTCTTTTTTAATAGACCGGAAATATCAACTTTTACTTGTTAAACACTATAAGCAAGGTAACATATCAATCCTTAAAATTTGAGCACATTTGACAGAAAAAGAGGTTTGTAAATGTCAGTCATTGCAATTACTGATATCTTGGCAGGAAAATATCCTGTTAATGAATCAATTACTATCCATGGTTGGATCCGCACACGTCGTGATTCGAAAGCCGGTATTTCATTTTTAGCGATACATGACGGTTCATGTTTTGACGCTATACAAGCAATTGCGCCGAATAATTTGGATAATTACCAGACTGACGTATTAAAGCTAACCACAGGTGCTGCGGTAAAAGTTACCGGTATTTTAGTGGAATCTCCAGGTAAAGGTCAGTCATTTGAACTACAAGCTGAGCAAGTAGAAGTACTAGGTTTAGTTGAAGATCCTGACACTTACCCAATGGCTGCAAAACGTCACAGTATTGAGTTTTTACGTGAACAAGCACATCTTCGCCCGCGCACTAACATTGGTGGTGCAGTAACACGTGTTCGTAATACTTTAGCACAAGCGGTTCACCGTTTTTTACACAGCAAAGGTTACTTTTGGATCAGTACACCACTTATTACCGGCAGTGACTGTGAAGGTGCTGGTGAAATGTTCCGTGTTAGTACCCTTGATATGGAAAACTTACCAAGAAACGATCAAGGTAGTGTTGATTACAACCAAGACTTTTTCGGTAAAGAAACTTTCTTAACGGTTTCAGGACAGCTAAACGTTGAAACTTATTGCTGTGCAATGTCGAAAGTTTATACGTTTGGCCCAACATTCCGCGCAGAGAATTCAAATACTACTCGTCATTTAGCAGAGTTTTGGATGATCGAGCCGGAAATTGCCTTTGCCGACTTAGCAGATGCAGCAGATCTTGCTGAAGAAATGCTAAAGTACGTATTCCAAGCTGTATTAGATGAACGCGCTGATGACATGGCGTTTTTCCAACAACGTGTCGATAAAACCGTTGTCGATCGTTTGAATTCAGTGATCAACAATGATTTTGTTCGTTTAGATTATACCGATGCAATTGCAATTTTAGAAAATTGTGGTAAGAAGTTTGAAAATAAAGTTGCTTGGGGTGTTGATTTAAATTCAGAGCACGAGCGTTACTTAGCTGAAGAGCACTTTAACGGCCCTGTTGTCTTACAGAACTACCCGAAAGATATTAAGTCATTTTACATGCGCTTAAATGATGATGAAAAAACGGTAGCGGCAATGGATATTTTAGCACCAGGTATTGGTGAGATTATTGGCGGTAGCCAGCGTGAAGAACGTTTAGACGTGTTAGACAAACGTTTAGCAGAAATGAATTTAGATCCTGCTGACTACAGCTGGTACCGTGATTTACGCCGCTACGGTACTGTGCCTCATTCAGGTTTTGGATTAGGTTTTGAACGTTTAGTAGCTTATGCAACAGGCATGCAAAATGTACGTGACGTAATTCCTTTCCCTAGAACACCAAATAGCGCGGCATTTTAATCATTAGTTAATTTTCAGATAAATAAAAACCCTCATCAGAGGGTTTTTTTATGGCTGAAATATAAAATGTTTGACACGTTTACATTCTAAAACTATCAACTCATGAAACGACGAAAGGCCTTTAAAATATGCTGCTGCATTCCTCTGCTGATTTACTGATCTTAAGTGGAAGCTCCTTTGCTTTATCGCCGATATATAAAAAGCCAACAATATCTTCATGCAAGGCAATATTTAATCGCTCTTTAACTAATGGATGGTAACTCATCTCACCTGTTCGCCACATAGCACCTAGCCCTAATGTTGTAGCGGCCATTTGTATGGCATGGGCGGCGCAACCCGCAGCAACCAATTGCTCTTGCTGTGGTACTTTTACATGTTGTTGATACTTTGTACTAACAACAATAATTAACGGTGCTCTAAACGGCATTTTTGCCGCTTTATCAGTTTTAGCTTCATCAGCGCCATCACTAATAACGGCTGACTTAAATGCCTTGCTTAATTTTTCTAATCCCGCACCTTTGATGACAGTAAAATGCCAAGGTGTTAAACCAGCATGATCAGGAACTCGCATTCCTGCTTGCAGCATACTATGAATAATTTCTGAATTTGGCGCGTCACCCTGCAAATGAGGGTTTGATTGGCGAGTATGTAAAAACTCTAACACGTTCATAAAAATACAGCTTCCTTAAATTCAAACTATTAGCACTAAGTAACGACTTAACGCTCTGTTATATAAATAATAAAATAACCTTAACCTGCCAAAAGGTAATTACTGCCTACATTAACATTTATTTGTTATTAAGGTTACAAGCAATAATAAAAATTTCACATGTTTATGCTTTACATAAAAATATTAAGTTTACCTTCATTAACAGTAGAACAAGCTAGGCTAAAATTACTTTCAAAGTGCTTAACGACAAAAATATTTACATTTACGACTACTTAAGCAAGGGAATTTTAAGTAGCATATAGCTATCTAACTATTAAATAACTTATCGATGAAACTGTATGAAAGAAAATAGAGGTACTTTCGCCCGCATAATCGCAGGCTTATTCAGCTTGCTGAATACATCGCGGAAAATTATTGTCAATTTAGTGTTCTTCACTGTGTTATTAATATTTTTTGTAGCGCTCACTAGTGAAGAAGAAAAAGTTAACATTAAGCAAGGTTCAGCATTAGTATTGAACTTTCGTGGTGACATAGTTGAACAAAAACATGAAATTGATCCTATGGACACTTTTATTAGTGAAGCTTTAGAGCAGCCAGAAAAAGCCCCTGAAGTATTACTTTCTGATATTCTCGATGTTATTGAACATGCAAAGCAAGATGCTCGCATTTCAACTTTAGTGCTAGATCTAAAAAATATGCGTGGCTCTGGTATTACTAAGCTAAAAGATATTGCCCATGCGTTATCAGATTTTAAAACGAGTGACAAAAAAGTTATCGCCATTGGCGAGCAATACAGCCAAAATCAATATTATTTAGCGAGTTTTGCTGATGAAATTTGGCTAAGCCCAAATGGTTGGATGCTACTAGATGGTTATGGTCGTTATCAGCTTTATTTCAAATCAGCTTTAGAAAAGTTATCAATTAGCCAACATGTTTTTCGCGTTGGTACTTATAAATCTGCTGTTGAGCCCTATTTACGCGACGACATGTCGTCAGCAGCTAAAGAAGCTAATCAACTTTGGTTAAATGATTTATGGCAGCAATATAAAGCAGATGTTGCCGAGCAACGCAATTTCTCCACTAGTAACTTTGACGAAAATGTTGATGTTTTAGTTTCAAAATTAACCGCGGCGAACGGTAACGTTGCCGAATATGCACTGCAAAATAATTGGGTTGATGAACTAAAAACACCAACTCAAATTAATGATGATTTAATCGCTCTTGTTGGTAGTGATGGCGATGACAGTTACAAACGCATATCTTTTAAACATTATTTAAAAGATATTACCCCGGCTTTTAAACCAGAAAACTTAAGCAATGAAAAAGTTGCCATTATCGTTGCAAAAGGTACGATTTTAAATGGTAACCAGAAACCCGGCGTCATTGGTGGTAAAAGTACTGCTGCCCTTTTACGACAAGCGCGAGAGGATAACTCTGTAAAAGCTGTAGTATTACGTGTTGACAGTCCTGGCGGCAGTGCTTATGCCTCAGAAATTATTCGTCAAGAAGTTGAACTCATTAAAAAATCTGGCAAACCTGTAGTCGCCTCAATGGGAACCTATGCAGCTTCAGGCGGCTATTGGATTTCAGCACCTGCGGATAAAATTTACGCTGCACCGACAACAATCACCGGTTCAATTGGTATTTTTGGCTTTTTTATGACTTTTGAGAACACCTTAAGTAAATTAGGTGTTTATACTGATGGTGTCGGTACAACTGATATTGCTGGCTTTGGTTTAACGCGAGAATTAACGCCAGGTATGGCTAGCATAGTTCAATTGAATATTGAGCGAGGTTACCGCGATTTTATCGAGTTAGTAGCACAAAACAGAAACATGAATACCGAACAAGTAGATGCAATTGCTCAAGGCCGTGTATGGTCAGGAAAAAAAGCACAAGAACTTGGTTTGGTTGATGAACTAGGGAATTTGGATGCTGCAGTCGCAGCTGCAGCCGACTTGGCTAATTTAGGAGATTACGACACGGTATTGATCGAAAAAGAGCCAAGCGAGCGAGCACAAATATTACAAAGCTTAATTGGGCAAGCATCAGTGTTTTTGGGTGAATCAACTGCCCCAACGTATCAGGAAAACAGTCTAACTCAATTGATAAATAAACTATCGACAGAGCTTAAACAAATGGCGCAACTAAACGATCCTCAAGGCGTTTACTCATTCTGTTTAGCATGTGAAATTGAATAGTTAACCTTACGACTGAAATATTACTAAGCCTCGATTATTCGGGGCTTTTTATTAGCGTCTCTAATTAAATAAAAAATAATATCGTTTAATCCTACTTTCACTAGCTTGTTATCCCCAGCATTATGTACAATTGACCTATACCCATCTATGCCAGAACATAATATTTTGCATAGATACTCAAACAGACATTTACCATAAGACTTTTACGATGAGAAAACGCATTTATATCGCCTACACGGGCGGGACTATAGGTATGAAACCTAGCGAAAATGGCTATATCCCACAAAAGCAGCATTTAACTGATGCTATAATGAAAATGCCAGACTTTCATCGTGAAGAGATGCCTGAGTTTACTATCAATGAATATCAGCCGTTAATCGATTCTTCAAATATGTCGCCTGCTGATTGGCAACGAATAGCTAATGATATTCAACAGCACTATAATGAATACGATGGTTTTGTTGTGTTACATGGTACCGATACCATGGCTTATACCAGTTCAGCTTTATCATTTATGCTAGAGAATTTATCAAAGCCGGTTATTGTTACTGGTTCACAAATACCATTAAGCCAACTACGTTCAGATGGTCAAGAAAATTTATTGAACTCATTGTATATTGCTGCTAATTACCCGATTGCCGAAGTTGGTTTGTATTTTAACAATAAGCTATTTCGCGGTAACCGCTGCATAAAGGCATATGCCGATGGTTTCGATGCCTTTGACTCACCAAATCTAACACCCTTGCTTGAAGCCGGTATTAATATTAGATTGATCCAAGGAAAAATATCGCAAGCTAGTACCGAACCTTTGCAGTTGGCAAATATTACGCCACAACCAATAGGCGTAGTACATTTATACCCTGGCATTTCAGTTGAATTAATTAAAAACATTATTAAGCAGCCAGTAAAAGCGTTGATCATTCGCAGTTACGGCGTAGGTAATGCGCCGCAAGATCAAGCTTTGCTAGATTGTCTAAGACAAGCAAACGAGCAAGGTATTGTTATTGTTAATTGTAGCCAATGTATAAAAGGCACGGTTAATATGAAAGGCTATGCTACTGGTAATGCCTTAAGTAAAATTGGCGTGATTAGTGGTAATGACATGACATTAGAAGCAACGTTGACGAAGCTACATTACTTACTAAGTAAAAATTATTCACATGAAAAAGTGTGCCAGTTGCTACAAGAAAATCTGCGTGGCGAACTAACAATTAACTAATATTTAAATTGTCCTGATCCTCCAAACGCCCTACCTTGAAATTTATTCTGCACATCAAGGTAGGAGTAAAATCTTAAATAAAACCACACTATTATTCTATATAAACGCCTCGTGATACGTTACGCTACCAGCAGGAATCGGTGTATCTGTTTCCATAGCAAGTGCCAAAAAGTACTCTGGTGGCACACCTTCTAAAGTTAGGTTAGCACAGAATTTAAAACCAAAACGTTGATAATACTCTGGTTCACCTAACAAAACGATGCCATGTGCTCCCTGTTTTTGTAACTCATTGATACCTTCATTAATTAACTTACTACCAATACCTAGATTTTGCTGTTCAGGTACAACAGAAACTGGCGCAAGCCCATACCAGTTTGATGCTTCACCATTGATTAAAACAGGTGAGAAAGCAATATGCCCGACAATAACTCCCCGATCAGAGGCAATAAGTGACAAGGTAAGGGCCTCATCATTTCTTAATTTTTGAACAATAAGATGTTCTGTTGGTTTTGCACCAGCCTCATGATGTGGATGATTTTCAAATGCTTGATAAATAACTGTTTCAATTTTATCTAAATCGTCTGCTTGTTCTTTTCTAATATCCATTTTATTTCACAACTTTAAACGTAAAGGTTTAGTATCTTTTTAGGCTAAGTGGTCATCAAAGATACTTTAATAAAAAAGCCAGCATCAATATAACAATTCATGCTGGCTTTTTACTTAACTTGTTAAGTATCAAGTTAATATTTTTAAAACTAAACTAGTTTACAAATATTGCTTTAATACGTTGTAATAAGCTTATATCTTGCGACTTAAGCTGTCCTAACATCAACCATTGATTAAATTTCGCAGGTAAATCAATTGCAGTTCCAGACGACATTTGCTCTTGCATTAAGCTTACTTGTACCGACATACGCTTTTGCTGTAATTCTGCAGGTGAAGCAACACCTGATAGAATCTCTAACTCAAGTGTTAACTCATCACGGTTTACTTCTTTTACAAAATTCGTTAGTTCATGCAGCCTTTTCTGCCATGCTTGGCTTAACGTTGGAAAGTTATTGTGCTCTGAAAATGCCACTTCTTGCTGCAAACTATCTTCTATGACCGAAAATATATTTTGCCACTGCTGCTTTTCAAGCGATATTTTCGCTTTAGCTATTTTTTCAGCTATTGACTTCTCTCTTTGAGCCAACGCCTTTTCCAAATTAACCATTTTTGGTTTTTGCTGTTGTACTTCTTGCTTAAACAAACCTAAAGATTGCTCAAACTGTTGTAATTTTACTAATTCATTAGTATTCGAAAATTCTTTTTCAAGGTTTTTAAATGTTAATTCAAATTCTGCCAATTTTTCAGAGCTGGCTGATTTTTCTAATGCATTTTGTTTTTCACGTTGGGCAAAAATTTCATCATTAACTTTTCTAAAAGTTTGCCATAATTTGTTTTCAACTTTATTGCCAGCGAATCCTGTATCTCGCCATTGTGTTTGTAAGCGCTTTACTTGAGAAACAGCCGAGTAAATATCTTCTTCGTTTAGCAAGGCTTCGGCACTTTTAATTAAGCTTTGTTTCACTTGCTTATTTTCATGATGAAAATTTCTAATTGCTAATTTAATCGGTTGCAAAGCATTATTAAACTGCTGATTTATTTCCTGATAAATATTACGATCAACCTGTCCAGAATTTTGCCATTGCTTCAGTAGGTTATTTAACTCGGTATCAAAATGTTTAAAATCAATACTTGTTTCAGCCTCAGATACACTTGCTAATTGTTCTGCTAAATTAGTAGCTTGTGCAAGTATGGACTGGCGCGCAACTAAATGTTGTTCACGTAATTTTTCTTGCTCAGCAAAATATAAACGGCAAGGTGAAAATGCAGTTTCACATAACTGATTAAACTCAAAGTTTAATGCCTTTTCCGCGTCATCATCAGCGTGACCTAGACTGTTCCAGGTTTTCCTATATTGTTTAACTTTCTCCGCTTGCTCATTAGGATTATCCAGCGGCGTTTCAACAATCGCTTTTATGTCAATAAGTAATTGTTGCTTACGCGGCGTGGCAATGTAATGCTCCCAATCCGCTAAGTCTGCAATTTTTTCAGTAACTGTATCAAATTCACGTTGTAACCTTTGCTGCTGAACTTCCGATAATGCAGAAAATAACTGTTTTACCTTTTTGAAAACGCCAAACGCTGCATTGTACTTACCTGCGCCTATTAGTCTTTTTACATCATGTAATTTTTTTTGCGTTGTCGAAAACTCTTGCTTTTGCAATTGTTGTAATGGTTTCAGTGCCTGACGCCAATTTTGTTGAATTTCTTTTGAGGCACTTTTAATTGATTCAGGTAAGCTACCTGCTGAAAGTTTTTCAGCACTTTGCCAGTTCGTTAACCACTCTTGATAAGTTGACAAACGTTCATTCATTTCTTCAACACTTGTTGGTAATGCTAATTGAGAAACTTTTGAAATAAGATGTGTTGCATCACTGACAGATTGCGCAATTTCAGGTAATTGTTGTAGCTTTTGTTGTTGTTGACAAATTTTAGCAATAAATTGATTTTGCTCGTCGTTATTTAATGCAGAAGCAATAATCTCGCTGGTTAATTTATCAAATAAGGTTTGATATTGTTGTTCATCGATTTCTTCATTCTCGAAAATACTAGTAGATAATGTTTGATCAACAATAGTTAAAGTTTTATTAAAATGCTCACGACTTTGCTGTTTCTGTTGTTCTAATTCACGAACTAGCTCTGCTTGTGCATGTTGCTCAGCTTTTTCAGCAAAGAGCTTATCTAAATTAAGCAGAATAGTTTCTTGTTTAGTTTTAAACTCAGCACAAGTTTGCTCTGCTAAACATGGAAACTCTTCTGAAAGCTGTAACCATTCTGCCTCAAGTTGTTGACGTTTCTCAATGTAAACACTGTACTCGTACTGATCTTTTAAAGCTTGAAGCTTTGCCAACACCAAATTAATCTTTTTACTTAAAATAATCGGTTGTTCAATGGCAAATTGTATCGTGGAAATTTTACTATCAATTTCTGAAGCTATTACTTCGTTAACTGACTTTTTCTTTAATTTTTCAAGCGTTTCAAGATCTGCCACTTTAGCAATAATATATTGCTGAACTTCAATATCTGGCTTTTGGTTAAACAGGTTAATTAATAATTGAGGTTTTAAACTGCTTGAATTTCCGTTCAACGTACTTTTATTTGCTAGTTTTTCAAATAAAGCAATGATCAAACTTGATTGGTCTGCAAGTTTTAGCCAAGTTTCAAAAAAACTATAGTGATTGAAATTAGCAATATAGTTTAACTTTTCTTGCTCGTTGACCTTAATAGTGTCTTGCTCAGTTAGTATCGATTCAACTTTCTTCTGAGCATATTGTTTAACTTTTGTCAGGCTGTTTTCTTGACTTTGCTCTAACCAAACAGAAAAACTTGCCAACTTAATTAATGCTGCCCTACGCACATTTTCGCTATCATCATTTTTTGCTAATTGTAAAATAATGTCGCGTTGCTCAGAGTCGTCAATAGACAGACTACTGCTTATAGCTTCTACGCGAACAACACTATCTTTATGTTGCCACTTCTTTTTTAAAAACTTGGAAAAAATCATAAATCGGAAAACCTAGCAATATCGTTGCTATCCTTTGTTTTTGGAAAATCTGAACGTAGTTCGCTTTTTGTTTTAATAATCATTTCACCACTTGGGCCAATAGATAACGTTTGATCAGAATTTAAATGTTTTGACTGATAAGCCATAGTAATTTGCACTGCAGACAATTGTTGCTCTTTATCAACGGGCGTACCTTCAGGCCACTTACCTGTTTCAGCGGCACATTTTAATCGTAAATACATTTCTTCTGACATAGTGTCGACTAACTGAATGATATCCATGAAAATCTCTTATAAATAAATTTGATTAATTACGGTTTACGTTTGTTTAAAATAAGTCTGACCCGCGTAACAATATATAAAATAAAGCCGATTACGGCACTCGCTATTGAAACCACATATTGCCAAGTACCAGGTTGAGCATTTTGCCAATAAAGAAAAAGAAAACCGCCACAAAACAACAACATGGCTATGAAGGAATGGTTCATTAACTGTTGCGATTTTTCTACCGCACTAACACGTTTTAACTGAGCAATTTTTTCTGCATCAAGTTCAGTTAAATTTAACTGACAATGAGAACAAGTTTTTGCTTTATCTGAAATTTTTTTCTTGCAACCAGGGCAATTAATTACAGCCATATATTCACCTTTTTTTCGATACTTTATTTTACCTAAAAAAAACGCCCTTGCGGGCGTTTTTTTAACATAAATATTATTTATTTTTTATTTTGTTGTTCTAATCTGTCTTCCCAGAAATTAGCATTTTCAATTTCTAGCTTTTTTGGGTCAAAAGTATAGTGTTCAACTTCTTCTTTTTGTTGACGCTCGTAATCTCTTAACGCCTTGACAGCAGGTTTTGCCATAAAGAAAATGACGATAATACCAATAATGTTCAGCCATGCCATCATACCAACACCTACATCACCCATACCCCATGCAACATCAGCCGCTTTTACAGTACCGTAAAATGTTGCGGTCATAATAAGCACTTTCAAAAGGAAAGTTAATGCTGGAAAATTAAAGGTACGCTTAATATAAGAAACGTTATTTTCAGCGATAAAGTAGTACGCCAAAATTGTGGTAAAAGCAAAGAAGAATAATGCCACAGCAATAAACGGTTTACCAAAACCCGACAGCATACTCTCAACGGCTATTTGAGTATAAGCAGGACTGTTAGCTGCAATGTCACCGGCAATATTTTGCACGATAAAGCTTGCTTCACCTTCAAGTTGAACGTTATATGACTGAGTAATTAGGATCATAAATGCTGTCGCCGTACACACAAATAAGGTATCAATATAAACAGAAAATGCTTGTACTAAACCTTGCTGTGCTGGGTGATCAACCTCTGCTGCCGCTGCTGCATGAGGTCCTGTACCTTGACCTGCTTCATTTGAGTAAACACCACGTTTAACCCCCCAACCTATAGCGGCACCAACACCTGCCATTGGTGTAAAAGCGTCACCAACTATCAACATAAAAATATCAGGTAAACGATCAATGTGTAAGAAGATCATCACACACGCGATAATAATGTAGGCTAATGCCATAAATGGAACGACAACTTGAGTAAAGTTGGCAATTCGCTTAACACCACCAAAGATGATAAAACCAAGAATCAGTACAATGAAAACAGCAGTATAAAGCTTGGTCATTGCAATTGGTCCAAGTGCAGTATCTAGCATGTCACCTGTACCAAATACCATAGTTACCGCTTCACCGATACTGTTTGATTGTACCGTTGGTAGCAATGCACCACACGCTAAAATAGTCGCAATAGCAAATATCCATGCATACCATTTTTGTCCCATAGCTTTTTCAATATAATAAGCTGGACCACCACGATATAAGCCGTCTTGCTCTTCTTTATATATTTGCGCATTCGTTGATTCAATGTATGCGGTAGCTGCACCAAAAAATGCAACAACCCACATCCAAAAAACTGCACCAGGGCCACCAAAACCAATAGCTGCCGCAACCCCTGCAATATTACCCGTACCCACACGGCCAGAGAGTGATACAGCTAGTGCTTGGAACGATGAAATACCTTGTTCAGAGCTTTTTCCCGATAACAACAGTCGCCACATTTCGCGAAAATGACGAATTTGTACAAACCTTGTGATTATTGAGAAAAATAAACCGGTACCCAAACAAAGATAAATCAATGCTGGGCTCCAAATTATGCCATTTAGTGTATTGACAATTTCTTGCACGCTAGACTCCTAATAATTATTATTTTTTTAAAGTTAAATTTGCGTTGTAAACTGGTTTAAAACCGCTACTTACCGTAAATCATCAACAACATGATAAATTGCAGTTAAAAAATCGCGCCCAAATAAACTACTACGTTCATCTGACCAACCTACGCTGTAATCTGGTAATAAATCATTGTCTTTAAAAGGCATTTCTACGGTATAAGCTAAACACTTAAATTGTTCACCAACCCAGTTTGAACCAACCGTTAAATTCGCTTGGCCAGGTTCATCTTTATCGTAGCCTTTATCGTCTTGAAATTCTGGTGTAATGGCTAGCAATACATTTTTGAACTTTTCTTCTAAGTTTTTGTGACGCTCGTCATACGATGGAATACCTTCACAACCAGCTACAAAATTAAATGGTAATGCTTCATCACCATGAATATCTAAATGCATATCAACGCCGGTAGCTAACATTTTTTCGCGAACAAGGTAAACTTCTGGGCTGTTTTCCATGCTTGGAGTTTGCCATTCACGGTTTAAGTTGACACCTTTTGCATTGGTACGTAAGTGTCCACGTGCTGAGCCATCGGGGTTCATGTTTGGCACTAAGTAAAATACAGCACTATTTAGTAATGAGCGTGCAACACCGTCATCTTCATCTAATAAGCGATCAATAAAACCTTCCATAAACCATTCTGCCATGGTTTCACCTGGATGTTGACGTGCAGTTAACCAAATAACTTTTTTACCTTCGCCCTCTTCACCAACTTTTAGTACTGACATATCACGACCATCAAGGGTTTGTCCTAATACTTGTAACTGACAATCAATGTCTAATTGTGCACCGTGAATTAGATCTTGATGACGTTCATAACTGTACGGTGCGAAATAAGCAAAATAAGTTGCATCAAATTCAGGAGTAAAAGTAATGGTTAGGTTTTCACCGTCAAACTCGGTAGGAACGCGAAACCAAGTTTGTCGGTCATAAGAGGCAACCGCTTGGTAGTTTTGCCAACCTTCAACATAGGCTGATTTGCCGGCATTAGTTAACTTCATCACATGTTCAGTGTGCTCTGTATTATGAAGTTTAAAGTGGAACCACTGATAAAACTCTGATTGATGATCTTTCTTAATGGCTAGTTGAATATCTGTAGGGTTTTGCGCTGAAATGACTTCAATATTACCTGAGTCAAAATTTGCTGAAATTTGCATAAGGTCTTCTGCTCGCTATTATTTTGATAGCCTTAGTGTACACAAACGTGCATTAGATCAGAAGTCTAAAAACTCCTTAAATATAAGCCAATTTCCGAAGAATAGCCGAGTGAGCGAGCAATGATTGTATTTTCTTCATCTAAAACATAATAACTTGGATATCCCATAACCTTATAATCACTTTTCACCGTTTCATTACCCAGCGCAACAGGAAAGGTTAATTGATGGTTCATGGTAAACTTTTTCACTTGTTCAGCGTCGACAAAATCTAACGCCACGGCAATAACATCCAAATTAGGCGTTTTTTGATAAACATTCTGTAAATTGTCGATACTCAAATTACACACTTGGCACCAAGGCGCAAAAAAATAGACAATGGTTTTTTTGCCATCAGCATGCAAACTAATATCTTTATCCATAATGGTTTTTAACTGATGCATTGCTGGCTTAATATCATCACTTGACGATAACATACTGGTTTCTCGCAACATGGCAACGGCATTGAAAATAAATAAAAAAACAATTAGTTGTATTAAAATACTGCGTATCAAAACGGCAAACTTCCCAAAAAACAAAATGGCTATTAACTAAGACCTGATAAGTAAAATATTTGTTCATAGAAATATTTTATTTTGCTCATTAATAATGTGTAGTAATCCTAATGCCAATAGCCAACTTAAAATTCCTTTACTGGTAAAACGCCAACTTAAGACATTTTTCATATCACATACAAAAAATCCAATACCTAGGTATTGGATTTTTAGTATTTATTAATAAACAACTAATGGCTAGCTGATATTACTACAACCTTTCATATAAGGTTGTAGTACTGTTGGAACATTAATGCTGCCATCAGCTTGCTGGTAGTTTTCTAATATAGCAACAAGTGTACGCCCTACTGCTAAACCTGAGCCATTTAAAGTATGCACAAGCTCTGGTTTATTGGTTTCACTATTACGGAATCGCGCTTGCATTCTACGAGCTTGGAAGTCACCCATATTAGAACATGATGAAATTTCACGATATGTATTTTGCGCTGGTAACCAAACTTCAATATCGAAAGTTTTTGTCGCACTAAAGCCAATGTCACCAGTACAAAGTACAACGGTACGATATGGTAATTCTAATTTCTCTAGAATTTTTTCAGCATGACCGGTTAATTCTTCTAAGGCATTGAAAGAATTTTCAGGCTTAACAATTTGTACCATTTCAACTTTATCAAATTGATGTTGACGAATTAGGCCTCGAATATCTCGACCGTAAGAGCCAGCTTCACTGCGAAAACATGGCGTATGCGCACACATTTTAATAGGTAATTCTTGCTCTTCAACAATTTCATCACGTACTAGGTTCGTTAATGGTACTTCTGCTGTTGGTATAAGTGAGAATTTTTTATTGTTTAAATCGGTATGAAATAAGTCTTCACCAAATTTTGGTAATTGCCCGGTACCATATAATGAATCATGATTAACTAGGTAAGGCACGTACATTTCTTGGTAGCCATGCTCTTCACTGTGGGTATCAAGCATAAATTGTGCAAGTGCACGATGTAATTTTGCAATTTTGCCACGCATTACCGCAAAACGTGTACCAGCCAATTTTGCACCGCTTTCAAAATCTAAACCTTTATCTAGTGCCGTGGCCACATCAACGTGGTCTTTTACTTCAAAGTCAAATTCACGTGGCGTGCCCCAACGCTTAATTTCGACGTTGTCATCTTCGCTCTCACCAGCAGGTACTGATTCATGTATTAAGTTTGGAATTGCAGAAGCAATACTATCAATTTTTGCTAATACATTACTTTGTGCTTCTTTAGCAGCTTCTAATTCATCGCCCAATTTACTTACTTCGGCAAGTAGCGGCTGAATATCTTCACCACGCGCTTTAGCTTGTCCTATCGACTTAGAGCGGGTATTACGCTGATTTTGCAAATCTTGTGTTTTCATTTGGATAGATTTGCGTTGTTCTTCCAACTCAATTAATTGGGCGGTATCTAACGTGTATCCTCTTTTTGCAAGTTCAGTTGCGGTGTTTTCTATGTCTGTTCTAAGTAGTTTTGGATCAAGCATGATATGTCACGTGTTTTCTTTGTTATTTACTTGTTAAAAATAGATACAATAAACATTCCTAATGCCGCTGCAAAAATACATAAGCTAACATTAAGTAAAACATTTACTGACGCTTTCAATACATCACCTTGTTGAATTAATAACAAAGTGTCTAATGAGAATGTTGAGAAGGTTGTAAAAGCACCTAAAAAACCGATACCGATCAGTGTTCGATAAACACCAACTTCAATTACACCTTGTTCAATTAACCCATAAAGTGCTCCCATGATCAGGGAGCCGGAAATATTAACCGCCAACGTCGCAAAAGGGAATCCTTTTCCGAGCCAATTTAAAATTAATTGTGAAATATAGAAGCGTAAACTTGCACCACTAGCACCGCCTATGGCAATTAATAAGTACAATGTAAAGTTGCTAATAGTATTAGTCATAACGACGATTATTACTCTGTTGGTCTAATTGATTCAAATAATTAATTTTATCTCGCAGTTGTTTTTCTAAGCCACGGTCAGTTGGCTGATACAATACCGTCTGTGCTATTTCTTCTGGAAAATAGTTCTCTCCAGCAGCAAAAGCTCCTGCTTCATCATGTGCATAGCGGTATTCGCTACCATGGCCAAGATCTTTGGTAATCGCACTAGTAGAATTTTTCAAATGAATTGGTACGTCTAAATCACTTGTTGCTTTAGCCATTGCCTTAGCTTGACTAAAAGCACTATAAACGGCATTACTTTTTGGTGCTAACGCCATATAAACAGTAGCTTGCGCAATTGCTCTTTCCCCTTCACTGGGGCCAACACGCTGGAAGGTATCCCAGGCATTTATTGCTAATTGCATTGCTCTAGGATCAGCATTGCCGATATCTTCACTCGCAATGGCAAGTAAACGACGAGCAACATATAAAGCGTCACCGCCACCTGTTAGGATACGGGCATACCAATATAAGGCAGCATCTGGGTTAGAGCCGCGTACCGATTTATGAAAAGCACTGATCAAGTCATAAAAGGCATCACCACCTTTATCGTAAAGGGCTATTTTATTTCCAGCCACTTGAATAAGTTGTGCTTTCTCTATTTCTTGCTGGTTGTCGTTTATCGACGCTATTTCTAAACAATGCTCAAGTAAATTAAGTAACCGTCTGGCATCACCATTTGCCAATGCGATAAGTTGTTTTTTGGTTTCACTATTAAGAACAACTTCAATACCTGTTGTATCTAGTTGATAGCTCATCGCCCGAGATAGTACTTTTTCTAAGTCATTTGGGTTTAATTTCTTTAAGGTATAAACACGTGCACGTGACAATATAGCTTGGTTAAGCTCAAATGCAGGGTTTTCGGTCGTGGCACCAATAAAAATTATAGTGCCGTCTTCAATATGTGGTAAAAAAGCATCTTGCTGACTCTTATTAAAGCGATGCACTTCATCAACAAATAACACCGTTCTTCTTTGCTGATGTATGGCTCTGTCTTTGGCATTATCAATTGCTTGACGAATATCTTTAATACCTGAAGTGACCGCAGACACACGTTCAATATCAGCATTGGCATGATTAGCAATAATTTCGGCAATCGTGGTTTTACCTGTGCCTGGAGGCCCCCAAAATATAATTGAGTGCACTTTTCCTTGTTCAATTGCTACCGTTAGTGGCATACCTTGACCAAGGATATGCTCTTGGCCTTGATATTCTGCTAGTGATTTAGGACGTAATTTTGCCGCTAACGGTTTAAAAGTATCACTTTCAGCAAACGCTAAATCTAGCGTTCCGTTAGCGCTGGTCATCTAAATAAACACCTTCGGGCACGGTAAAATTAAACAAGTCATTATTTGCTTGGTTATTATGCTCAGATAATGAAATAACGCTTAATTGTCCGGTAGCATCTAAAATATTAAAAGCGACTAATTGCTCACGAGCACCATTATCGCTAAATGTTAATTCTAAAGACTTAACACGGGCGTTATCATTTTTGGCTTGAATTAAATAATTATTATCACTCAGCTGACTAACTCGATAGTCTTGCCACAACTTAGGATCATTGTTGGTGATTAATAATATCGGCGTGTTTGCAATCGCGTTTTGTAAGGTATAAACACTAACCTGTTCAACAAATGGGTCATAAAACCAAAGGTTACTGCCATCTGAAACAATCAGTGATTCGTCAGGTAACTTTGTTTGCCAGTTTACTAAATTAGGTTTACTTACTGATAGTTGACCACTACCTTGTTGTAGCTCTACGCCACTTTCATCAAAGATTTTTTGCGTAAACTTGGCACTAAAAAATTCAATTTTTGTCAATTTAGCCATCAATTCAATTTTACTTTTTGAATTAGTGAATTGTTCATTAGTTGCAGTTTTATTTTCATTAGCCACGGCTAAAATCGTACTTTTGCTGTCTTTAATATTTTCAGTTGCTGTATTTTCTGCCAAGCTTGTTGTTGATAATACCGCATTAAATAACGTTGCAGTTACAACGCCACTTTTTATCAAATTCATTTTAATGTTCCTTAATTGGCGGTGGTGCTAATACTTCTCTGGCACCATTATTACCGGGTCTACTTACGACACCTTGTAATTCCATTTGTTCAACTATACGGGCAGAGCGATTGTAACCAATTCTAAATTTACGTTGGATGCTAGATATTGATACACGTCGCGATTCGGTAATAAATGCAAGGGCTTCATCATATAAAGCGTCAAGCTCTTCTTCACCGTTACCTTCAGATTGCTCTCCTGGCAATAAAATTTCTTGCTCGGTATCACCAGAAAGTATTTCTTCAATATAGTTTGGCTCAGCACGTGACTTCCAGTCACTTACTACCGCATGTACTTCATGATCGTCAACAAAAGCACCATGAACACGAATAGGTACCGCTTCGCCAGGTGGAAGGTAAAACATATCCCCCATCCCTAGTAATTGCTCTGCACCCTGTTGATCTAGAATAATACGAGATTCAATGCGTGATTGGACGCGAAGTGCCATACGTGTTGGAATATTTGCCTTAATCAAACCAGTAATTACATCAGCAGATGGACGCTGTGTTGCTAGTACTAAATGAATACCGGCCGCACGCGCTTTTTGCGCAATACGAGCGATCAGTTCTTCTACCTTCTTACCAACGATCATCATCATGTCAGCAAACTCATCAACAATAATTACAATTGCCGGTAACTTTTCTAACGTTGGAGGCGTTTGAGTAAAAGCGTCACTTGGTTGCCACAACGGATCAATCATCGGCTCGCCATCAGCAATAGCTTTAGTGACTTTATCGTTATAGCCTTTAAGGTTACGTACACCTAACTTAGACATTAATTGGTATCGTCGCTCCATTTCGCCTACACACCAACGAAGTGCGTTGGCCGCTTCTTTCATGTCGGTAACAACTTCTGACAACAGGTGCGGAATACCATCGTAAACTGAAAGTTCAACTTGCTTAGGGTCAATCATGATCATACGCACATCTTCTGGTGAAGATTTATATAAAATACTGACAATCATGGTATTAACGGCTACTGATTTACCTGATCCCGTTGTACCGGCTACCAGTAAATGTGGCATTTTGGCTAAATCTGCAATAACTGGCTCTCCGGAAATATCGCTGCCAATTGCCATTGCTAAGTTTGATTTTGACTGAGCAAATTTATCGTTAGAGATAACCTCAGAGAAAAATACTGTTTCACGATGTTTATTAGGTAATTCAATGCCAATAACAGACTTGCCTTCAATAACCTCAACTACACGAACGCTTTTTGCTGAAAGTGACCGTGCTAGATCTTTTGATAAATTGGTAATTTTACTAACTTTAACGCCCGGTGCTAAGTTTAATTCAAAACGAGTTATAACTGGGCCGGGGAAAACGTCGACAACTTCAGCTTTAATTCCAAACTCAATTAGCTTTGCTTCAACAAGGCGAGATACTTTATCAAGCTGCTCTTGGTCAATCGGATTTTTAACTTTATCTGCTCTATCGAGTAAATCTAATGATGGCATATCATCATAATTTGGCTCTGCAGGCTTATCATTTTCAAGCTGTTGATAAATTTTATCGTGTAAAGTTGTTGGTTCATCTACGACAATTTTTTCAACAGGTTCAAAGGCGGCTGCTATTTCATCGTCACTTACATGCTCTTGGACATTAATAGCTAATGGCTCACCCATAAGTTCATCAATATCAACAAATGGCTCTTGTTCCCGTGTGTTATAGGCACTGTCGTCTTCACTTTTGGCAAATAAGCTTTCATGTTCCTCTTCACTAAGTGCTGCTAGTGCTTCTTTAACCTCTTCAGGCTCTTCATCAAACGGAATATAGTGTTCAGTTACGTTTTCTTTAATGGAATCAGTATTTTCAGATTTATTTTCTAATGTTGCCGAGTCCTTTATTAATGCACTATCATTGATTTTACGAGTTTTATTATCATTAATCGGTTTTTCAATACCTGTACCTAAATGGTGCTTAATTAACGCCGGTAAAGCGACAAGATATTCCAATGCTGCAATAGTGTATTCACCCACTTTATCGATAGTTTTAAGTAATGAAATACCGGTAAGTAAAACAAACCCAGAACCACAAAAGGTTACAAATAATAATGTACTGCCAACAAACGACAGATAAGGTAATAATGAATTACTAAGTACATCACCTAAAATACCACCGGCCGAAAAATAAAAAATATCATCAAAATTCATGCTAGCAATTGAAGTAATGCCAATATAAAACAAAATAAAACCAATGAATTTTAGTCCAAGTGTTAAATAGTCGAGTTGAATTAATCTATGATATTTTTGAAATAGCAACCAACCTGTTATAGCAATAACAAAAGGCAGGCTATAAGCGACAAGACCAAATAGGTTTAATAATAAGTCAGAAAAATAAGCACCAATTGCACCACCAAGGTTTCTTACTGGTGTTTGATAACCCGTTTGCGACCAACCTGGGTCTGCAGGATCAAAACTAAATAACGCTAACATGATAAACATAGCAAAAACGCAAGACACTAATAGTCCTGCTTCAAGAAGACGCTGAACGCCGTTTAACTTAGGAGATGGAGAAGACAAATATACACTCTTGAAAATATTTTCATTATAGTAATGCTAAAGTACCAAACATTAGCGATGAATTAAATGTTATTAGCGCTTAATTGGTAACAGATTGGCGGATTTCACCTCTTCCATTACTACGTAGGTTCTACTTTCGCTAACTGCTGGCAATCGAAGTAATGTATCACCGAGTAATTCACGATACGCTGCCATATCTGCAACACGGGTTTTTAATAAGAAGTCAAAATCACCCGAAACTAGGTGGCACTCCTGGATAACATCAAGTTCATGTACGGCTTTTGAAAAATCGTCAAAAACATCAGGGCTAGTTTTTGTTAGCGTAATTTCTACAATAACCAATAGCGCTGCTTCAAGCTTATGTGGGTTTAATCGTGCTTGGTACCCTAGTATATACTCATCATTCTCTAATCTTTTTACCCTTTCTAAACAAGGAGTTGCACTAAGCCCCACCCTTTTTGAAAGTTCAATATTAGATAAGCGACCATTTTTTTGTAATTCAACTAAAATGTTTTTATCAATACGATCAAGTTTTTTATTAGTTACAGACGACATATTATATTAATCACTAGTGAAATTAATTTTAACAGGATTATATCCTAACATATAAAAAATAACGACAGGTTAATCCGTATAAAACTCACTATACTAGTTTCATATTTTTGAGGAGAGATAGAACTATGATTATTGGTGTACCAAAAGAAATAAAAAACCACGAATACCGCATTGGCTTAACTCCAGCTGGCGTTAAAGAATTAGTTGTAAATGGCCATGACGTTATCGTTGAAAATAATGGTGGTGCAGCAATCGGTTTTGATAATGAACAATACATTACAGCCGGTGCAAAAATTATCGACTCTGCAGCAGAAATTTTCGCAACTGCTGACATGATTATTAAAGTAAAAGAACCACAGCCAAATGAATGTAAAATGCTTCGTCCTGGGCAAGTATTATTTACTTATTTACATTTAGCACCAGACCCACAACAAACTGAACTATTAATTGCTTCAGGCGCTACCTGTATTGCTTACGAAACAGTAACACAAAATGGCGGAGGCTTACCGTTATTAGCACCTATGTCTGAAGTAGCTGGCCGTATGTCTATCCAAGCTGGTGCACATGCTTTAGAGAAAGCACAAGGTGGCTTAGGTGCATTGTTAGGTGGTGTTCCTGGTGTTGCTCCGGCAAAAGTATTAATTGTTGGTGGTGGTGTTGTTGGTACACAAGCGGCTCGTATGGCTGTTGGAATGGGCGCTGACGTAACTATTTTAGATCGTTCATTACCTCGTCTTCGTCAACTTGATACTGAATTTGATGGTCGTTTAAAAACGGTTTATTCCACGGCTGATGCTATGGACCAACTTATTGTAGAAGCTGATTTAGTTGTTGGTGCCGTATTAATTCCAGGTGCAGCTGCACCGAAATTAGTTACAGCGCAACATATTAAAATGATGAAAAAAGGTGCGGTTGTTGTTGACGTTGCAATTGACCAAGGCGGTTGTTTTGAAACATCAAAAGCAACAACACACCAAGAGCCAACATATGTTGTTGATGATGTTGTTCACTATTGTGTTGCTAACATGCCAGGTGGTGTTGCTAGAACATCAACAATGGCATTAACAAATGCAACTATGCCATTTACTGTTACGTTAGCAAATAAAGGCGCAAAACAAGCTATGCTTGATGACGCACACCTTATGGCAGGCTTAAACGTACTAGGTGGGAAAATTACTTACAAGCCAGTTGCTGATGTACTTGGCTATGATTATGTGACTGCAGAAGACGCCATCGCAACACTTTAATTAAGTAAGCAATTTATCTAAAGCCGTTATTTTCAATAACGGCTTTTTTTATTCTATTGCAGTTCATCCTTATAAATTCAAGATTTTGCATGCCTTCAAATAGCTAATTTGTAACATTAAGCTTGCAGTTTGATAAAATTGGTAATTATTTATAATTATTTCTTTGTTGCTCTCTTGAGATATTCCCTTAGAATCCCAACCATTAAAAACATCAATATATTTTCTTTTGGAGTAGTTCATGAGCGAAGCAAGACATTGCCCGTTACTCATTTTAGGTTCTGGCCCTGCCGGTTATACCGCAGCTGTTTACGCTGCACGCGCAAATTTAAAGCCAGTGATGATCACAGGTATGCAGCAAGGTGGTCAATTAACCACCACAACCGAAGTTGAAAACTGGCCTGGTGACGCTGATGATTTAACGGGTCCTGCATTAATGGAACGTATGCAAAAGCATGCGGAAAAATTTGATACAGAAATCATTTTTGATCATATTAATGAAGTTGATTTTAGTGAGAAGCCATACAAGTTAAAAGGTGACTCTGGCTCTTATACTTGCGACGCTTTAATTATTTGTACCGGTGCTTCTGCACAATATCTTGGCTTACCATCAGAAGAAGCCTTTATGGGTAAAGGTGTATCAGCATGTGCTACATGTGACGGTTTCTTTTATCGTAATCAAAAAGTAGCGGTTGTTGGTGGCGGTAATACTGCCGTTGAAGAAGCTCTTTATTTATCGAACATTGCTTCTGAAGTTCATTTAGTGCATCGCCGTGATACTTTCCGTTCTGAAAAAATCTTAACAAAGCGTTTAATGGATAAAGTTGAGAATGGCAACATTGTATTGCATCTTAATAGCACGCTAGATGAAGTACTAGGTGACAACATGGGTGTTACAGGTGTAAGACTGAAAAGTTCACAATCTGAAGCAACCGAAGAGTTTGACGTAATGGGCGTATTTATTGCCATAGGCCATAAGCCAAATACTGATATCTTTAAAGATCAACTTGAAATGAAAGATGGTTACTTAACCATTCAAAGTGGCACCAATGGCAATGCAACACAAACCAGTGTTGAAGGTATTTATGCTGCTGGTGATGTTGCTGATCACATCTACCGCCAAGCTATTACCTCTGCAGGTGCAGGCTGTATGGCAGCACTAGATGCCGAACGTTACCTTGACGCAAAAGGCAGCCACTAGCATATGAATAGAGCTATTCCTTGGTTATCATTGGATAGCTCTACTTTTCCAGACGTTTCAACAGCATTAAATGAGCCTAACGGTTTACTCGCCTTCGGTGATGATTTAACACCGAAAAGAATATTACAGGCCTATCAACAAGGAATTTTTCCTTGGTTTAGTGATGGCGAACCTGTCATGTGGTGGAGTCCAGATCCACGGGCAATTATCAATATAGAACAATTAAGAGTTAATAAAACCCTTAGTAAGTTTCTAAAAAAAAAGCCCTATACGGTTACCCTAAATAAAGCCTTTCAAGAAGTTATCGCTTATTGCGCCGATGCACCATTTCGCACAGAGGAAACTTGGATTGTTCAACCTATGTTAGAAGCTTATCAAGCACTACATCAAAAAGGGCAAGCACATTCGATTGAAGTGTGGCAAGAAAACGAACTGGTTGGCGGTTTATATGGCATCGCGATAAATGGCTACTTCTCTGGTGAATCAATGTTTTACACCAAAACTAATGCCTCAAAAGTCGCTTTAGTATATTTAGCAAAACTATTAAAATCGATAGGGGTAAACTTTATTGATTGCCAAATGCAAAATCCATTTTTACAGTCTATGGGTTGCATCGAAGTTTCACGACCAGCATTTATTCAACAGCAACAACTAGCAAAAAGCATTACTATTGAACCTCAGTTTTGGCAAGCACGACAATTGAGTTAGAAATAATTAGCTTAATCAATAGCTGATTCAGCGGTAGTTGCTGCTTCTTCATTGGCCAAAATAACACTTCCATTACGTCCTTGCGCTTTTGCCTGATACAGCGCCTTATCAGCACGTGCGTATATTGACTTTTCATCATCGCCATTTTTATATATCGCCGCACCAATACTAACCGTTAAAATATTAGAAACTGATGAGTCAGGATGAATAATTGCTTCGCTTTCAAGAGTTTTGTGAATACGTTGACAAATAATATCGGCGCTATGCCAATCTACATCAGGAATTAAAATAGCAAACTCTTCACCACCTAAGCGGGTTACTGAGTCGGTTTCTCTTTGAAATATGTCCGTTAATAGTTGGGCAATTTTAACTAAACATTTATCTCCTTCAGGATGACCTAAATTATCATTATATTGCTTGAAAAAATCGACGTCTAATATCAGTAATGAAAAGCCAAGTTCAAATCTGTGTGCACTTGCCAAAGCCGCTGTCATAGCAAGCCTAAAGCCTTTACGGTTTTGAATTTTCGTTAAATCATCAATAATATTTAAGCGTTGTAGCTGGCGCTTTAACATTTCATTTTTAACCACATGATACTGCCCTTTAAGCAACAACTGGCGCATGGTACGCATAAAAAGGATAAGTAATACCGGAAACTTAATTACAGAAATGAATAAATCAAATGCAGTTTGTGGAACCTGAATTTGCAGTGCTAAATAGATAGCAGCGATCGAAAAAGACGATATATATAATAAAGTTAGATTTGAATAATAAGCGAGAATTGAACAAATAAAAGCAATAACTAGTAAATCGGAAGCTGACTCCAGCTTACC
Source organism: Colwellia meonggei (assembly GCF_057537295.1). Lineage (NCBI taxonomy): Bacteria > Pseudomonadati > Pseudomonadota > Gammaproteobacteria > Alteromonadales > Colwelliaceae > Colwellia > Colwellia meonggei. Next base: position 202,449 of record NZ_BAAJLZ010000005.1, on the reverse strand, counting down.
CCACTGATTAAATATAATATACGCTAAACAAAGCCAAGCGATAGACAACATCACAGACGAGATAAAAAATTTCACAACATGCAGAGATTTTTCCCAAAAATATTGAGTAGCAAAAATCAAACTTAAAATAGCAAGCGTATACGCAAGTACTGAACCTTGTTTTAATGATGATTTATCTATCACAAGATATAAAGTAACAATAACTTGAAAGAAAGCAACGAGGATAAGCATCCACTGGATGCTTGAGCGATTTACTGTGTGTTGAATTTCATTGGCGTATTCCTTCCATTCAGCAGAGTTTTTCAATGAATAAATACCTTACTTTTCTAAGATTATTTACCTAATTTATATATTAGTGCGATAACCAAATTCTAGTATAAACAATAACGAATAACAAAGTTATACATTAGTAACAATGCCTTGCGAGCAATAAAAGCAAAAGCTTAGCTTTAATAATTGCTATAATAACAAATAATAGAAAACAGCATACCAATACGCTTACTGCGTTATAAAGGTTCTTAATGAGTTTAAATTACAAGCTTGGTATTACGAAATCGTTTCCCTGTAACTACCTGCCTGATCAACAAGAAAGGCTATTAGTTGCAGTTGACCCAGCCTTACATGACAGTGAACATTATAGTTGGCTTATGCAACAAGGGTTTAGACGCAGTGGCGATGACATTTACCGCCCTCACTGTCAAACATGTCAAGCATGTCAATCTCTTCGAGTTGTCAGTGCTTTATTTACTCCATCGAAAAGCCAAAAGCGGTTGTTAAAGCGCAGCCAACACTTTAACATTCGAGTTAGCCATACGATTAAAGACAACTACTATCCTTTATATGAACAATATATAAATGAAATTCACTATGACGGTAGCATGTTCCCCGCAACGCCAGAGCAATTCAGAAGTTTTGCTGGTAGTAACATAGCACCTCAAATATATATTGAAATATGGCATGACAAGCAATTGATCAGTGTTGCGGTAACTGATGACATCCCGAATGCGCTCTCAGCGGTTTATACCTTTTATCACCCTGATTATCGAAAATACGGACTTGGTGTTGTTTCTATTCTTAAACAAATTGAAGTTTCTCGGCAATTAGAGCGAGAATTTCTTTACTTGGGATACCAGATAAATGAATGTAATAAAATGAATTATAAAGACCGCTTTAAGCCCCATCAGATTTTAGTCGAAAATCAGTGGAAAACAGTAAATAAATAACACTATAGCTTTACATTAGCGTTGCAATTCGGCATTATCTGCGCAGCTTTTTATTTACGCACTAATTTAGAGGTTTGGCGCCCAATGGCGAAAGAAGAAAATATTGAAATGCAAGGTACTGTTTTAGATACTTTGCCAAATACTATGTTCCGTGTTGAATTAGAAAATGGTCATGTTGTTACCGCTCATATTTCTGGGAAAATGCGCAAGAACTACATCCGTATTTTAACTGGCGATAAGGTTACTGTTGAGTTAACTCCTTACGACTTATCTAAAGGCCGTATTATCTTCCGTGCTAGATAAAAATAATTCATTTTTAAAAAACGCTTTAGGTTTTGTCTAAAGCGTTTTTTTATATCTCAATTTTAGCCAACTAAATTTAAGATATAAAAAAAGCCAAGTAATACTCAGCTTCTTTAACGTTATTATAAATTAATTAGTGCTCTACTAACTCTTTTTTCGATTCGTAGTTAATCACCAGTTTGTCTTTCTTAACCGCTACTTTTGCAACGCCACCTTGCGTTAACTCACCAAATAATAATTCATTGGCAAGCGGCTTTTTCAATTGCTCTTGAATTAAGCGTGCCATTGGTCGAGCTCCCATTGCTTTATCATAACCGTGGTTTGCCATCCATTTTTTAGCATCTTTAGTGATCTCTAAAGAAACACTTTTTTCATCTAACTGAACTTGTAATTCGACAATAAATTTATCAACGACTTGCTGAATAACATCATCACTTAAATGATTAAACCAAACAATATTGTCTAGTCGGTTTCTAAATTCTGGTGAAAATACTTTGTTAATTTCATCCATCGCATCAAGACTATTATCTTGCTGTTTAAAGCCTATTGACTGTTTCGTAGTATGTGCAACACCCGCATTAGTGGTCAGTACTAAAACAATATTTCTAAAGTCTGCTTTGCGACCATTATTGTCGGTTAACGTACCGTGATCCATCACTTGTAGTAAAATGTTGTAAACATCTTCATGAGCTTTTTCTATTTCATCAAGTAGAACAACCGCATGTGGGTTTTTAATCACGGCATCGGTTAGTAAGCCGCCCTGTTCATAGCCGACATAACCAGGAGGTGCACCAATCAGCCGACTAACAGCATGTTTCTCCATATATTCCGACATGTCGTAACGTAGCAACTCAACACCTAATACTTTCGCAAGTTGTTGAGTAACTTCTGTTTTACCAACACCGGTTGGGCCAGCAAAAATGAATGAACCAACAGGTTTATGCTCATTACCTAAACCAGCACGTGATAAACGAATTACAGCAGATAGTTCATCGATCGCATGATCTTGGCCAAAAACTACCAATTTCAAGTTTCTATCTAAAGTTTTCAAGCTGTCAATTTCAGTAGAAGATACTGACTTTTCCGGTATTCTAGCAATTTTCGCAACGATATTTTCAATGTCGGTATTGCTGATCACTTTTTTACGCTTTGAAGGCGCAACTAGTTGCTGACGCGCACCGGCTTCATCAATAACATCAATAGCTTTATCAGGTAAAAAGCGTTCATTTATATATTTGTCAGATAATTGCGCGGCTGCGCGCAAGGCATTATTCGAGTATCGAATGCCATGGTGTGATTCATACTTGTCTTTTAAGCCATGAAGAATTTTAGTGGTATCGTCTACACTTGGTTCGACCACATCAATCTTCTGAAACCTTCTTGCTAATGCACGATCTTTTTCAAAAATGCTTTGGTATTCTTGATAAGTGGTTGAACCTAAGCATCGTAACTTACCTGATGAAAGTAATGGCTTTAACAGATTAGATGCGTCCATCATACCACCAGATGCAGCACCTGCACCTATGATGGTATGAATCTCATCAATAAATAATATTGCATTACCGTCTTGTTCTAACTCTTTTAACAGCGCTTTGAAGCGTTTTTCAAAATCGCCTCGGTATTTTGTGCCAGCCAATAATGCGCCCATATCAAGCGAATAAATTGTCGCATCAGCTAAAAATTCAGGAGCTTTATCTGAAATAACTAGATTTGCGAGCCCTTCGGCAATAGCAGTTTTACCAACACCTGCTTCACCAACATATAGCGGATTGTTTTTCCTACGGCGACTTAGCACTTGTAAAGTGCGCTCGAGTTCACTATCACGCCCTATTAACGGGTCAATATTCCCCTTTAATGCTTCTTCATTTAAGTTTGTAGAAAAGTTTTCAATAGTGCGCGGCTCTTCCTCTCCCTCTTGAACTGGTTCTTGGCTATCATTATTCGCTTGTTCTATTTTTGCGATACCATGAGAAATATAGTTAACAATATCTAAGCGACTAATATCAGACTTTTTCAAAAAGTAAGCGGCTTGTGACTCTTGCTCACTAAAAATAGCCACAAGTACATTTGAACCATTAACTTCGCTTTTCCCTGAAGATTGCACATGAAAAACCGCACGTTGTAGCACCCGTTGAAAACCTAAAGTAGGCTGAGTTTCTCGCTCTTCCTCACCGGTTGGTATAACGGGTGTGGTATCAGCTATAAATGCAAGTAGCTCTTTACGTAATTTTGTCATATCTGCACCACAGGCATGCAGTGCATCAATTGATGAAGGGTTATCTAACAGTGCCAACAATAAATGTTCAACCGTCATAAATTCATGGCGAGACTCTTTAGCCTGTCGAAAAGCCATATTTAACGATACTTCTAAATCTTTATTTAGCATAGGTTACTCCAATTCAAATCTAGCGTAATTACGCTTTTTCCATGGTACATTTAAGCGGATGTTCGTTGCTTGTTGCGTAATTGAGTACTTGATCAACTTTTGTTTCTGCCACTTCAGCTGTATAGGTACCACATCGCCCCTTTCCTTTGTAATGTACAGCTAACATTACGTCAGTTGCTTGCTCTGAGTTCAAGTTAAAAAACTTACACAATACATCGATAACAAAATCCATCGGTGTATAGTCATCATTTAATAAAACAACATTGTACATTGGTGGTTTTTGATGCTCTTCAATTATCTCGTCATCAAGAACCGCTTGGTCATCAATTAACTCTTTCCATCTACTCATAATTCTATATTAGTCTGTCAGTTAAATTTTTGCTTTAAGAATTGAAAAAATAATAATCAAATATCACTAATATATACTAGTTATCACTTGACTATTTTTTTTTATTATCTACGATTTACTTTGGTGGGCGTTTTTTGTCCACTTCTGATACAAATTTAATGCTTTGAGGAAAGCATACCTAATTACCGATGATTTTAGAAGGATGTTGAAGTATGGCTCACGGTACAGTTAAGTGGTTTAATAATGCAAAGGGGTTTGGTTTTATTCGTCCAGAGGATGGTGGTGAAGATATTTTTGCTCATTACTCTACAATTCAAATGGAAGGATACCGTACATTAAAAGCGGGTCAAGACGTAAACTACGAGTTAAATGCCGGACCAAAAGGTCACCACGCGGCAAGCATTACGCCATCAGATGTAGAAGCAGAAGAGTAACTTTTAGCTTTTGATGGGTAAAACAAAAAAACACAGCCTAAGCGCTGTGTTTTTTTATTAGAGAACAAGAAAATTTAATTTCATTACTTACATATGTTCAATTATGCAATCACCAAATTCAGAACAAGTAACAAGGGTTGCATTATCCATTAAACGTTCAAAATCATAGGTTACTGTTTTTGCATTAATAGCGCCCGACATGCCTTTCAATAGTAAATTAGCCGCTTCAACCCAACCCATATGACGTAACATCATCTCTGCCGATAAAATAACTGAGCCTGGATTAACCTTATTCAACCCTGCATATTTTGGCGCCGTACCATGAGTTGCTTCAAAAATTGCCACTTCATCATTTAAATTGGCACCAGGTGCTATACCAATACCACCAACTTGAGCTGCTAAGGCATCAGATAAGTAATCACCATTTAAATTTAACGTTGCAATAACGCTATATTCCGCTGGACGTAGTAAAACCTGCTGTAACATGGCATCGGCTATAACGTCCTTAATGATGATTTCTTTACCTGTTTTAGGGTTTGTTAAACAACACCAAGGACCGCCATTTAATAATTCAGCTCCAAATTCCTCCCTTGCAAGCTCATAACCCCAGTCTTTAAAAGCACCTTCGGTAAATTTCATAATATTACCTTTATGAACTAAGGTAACTGATTCCCTATCGTTATCAATAGCGTACTGTATTGCTTGTCTAACCAGCCTTTGCGTACCTTCTTTGGAAACCGGCTTGATACCTATCCCACAATTTTTTTGGAAGCGAATTTTAGTTGCTCCCATCTCTTGTGTTAGGAAGTTAATCATTTTAGTGGCTTGTTCTGTGCCAGCTTGGAATTCAATACCAGCGTAAATATCTTCCGAGTTCTCTCGAAAAATAACCATATCAACTTCGCTTGGCTTTTTAACAGGGGTTGGCACGCCCGTAAACCATTGCACTGGCCGCTGACATACATATAGATCAAGAATTTGTCTTAATGCAACATTTAACGAACGCATACCACCGCCAACGGGGGTTGTTAATGGTCCTTTAATGCCAACCTTATACTCTTTAAACATCGCTAAGGTTTCATCGGGTAACCAAGTTTCTGAATCATACATTTGTGTCGCTTTTTCACCTGCGTACACTTCCATCCAGTGAATTTTTCTATCATTGCCATATGCTTTATTTACCGCTGCATCAACTACTTTCATCATAGGTGGCGTAACATCGACACCAATACCGTCACCTTCTATGAATGGAATTATAGGGTTACTCGGTACAGTTAACTTACCATCAATTGAGGTGATTTTAGCACCAGAACTAGGAATATTTACATGACCCGACATATGAACTCTCCTAAATTTATAAATGAAAATAGCCGTTTGCTATATTCGTTATTTATTAAATTAAATGAAAAAGAGCAATGACACTAATACTGAAATAGTGATAATGAACATCACTGTGGTGAATAATTAAAACAAGTGTTTTAATTATTACTGAATTTAAGCAAAAAAAAAGCTAGGCAGTAGCCTAGCTTTTCTTGCTGAGTCTTAACTTATAGTAAGCTAGACAAGATAGTATTTAACGTTTCACTAGGACGCATTGCTTTTGCGGCTAATTCAGCATTAGCAAAATAGTAACCATCAACATCCATGCTAGGACCTTGCGCAGCATTTAACTCTTCAACAATTTTATCTTCTTGTTTTGTTAATGCTTGAGCCACAGCAACAAAGCTTGATTTTAAGCTTTCATCACTTGTTTGCTCAGCTAACGCTTGTGCCCAATACATTGCTAAATAAAAGTGAGAACCACGATTATCTAACTCACCAACGCGACGAGATGGAGATTTATTTTCTTGTAAAAACTTAGCCGTAGCTTGATCAAGCGTATCCGCTAAAACTTGTGCTTTAGCATTACCGGTATTAACACTTAAATGCTCAAGTGAAGCTGCTAATGCTAAAAACTCACCTAATGAATCCCAACGTAAGTGGTTTTCTTTTTCAAACTGTTGCACGTGCTTAGGCGCTGAGCCACCAGCACCAGTTTCAAATAAACCACCACCGTTCATTAATGGCACGATTGATAGCATTTTAGCACTTGTGCCAAGCTCTAAAATTGGGAATAAATCAGTTAAGTAGTCGCGTAAAACGTTACCCGTAACGGAAATTGTGTCTTCACCTTTAGCAACACGTGCTAATGTATATTCACACGCTTTAACAGGTGCCATGATTTGAATATCTAAACCAGTAGTGTCGTGATCAGCAAGATAAGCATTCACTTTTTTGATCATTTGAGCATCATGACCACGATTTTCATCTAACCAGAATATTGCTGGTACATTTGTCGCTTTTGCTCGTGTTACGGCTAATTTAACCCAATCTTGGATTGGCGCATCTTTCGCCTGACACATTCTCCAAATGTCACCTTCAGCAACATTGTGCTCAATTAACGTTTCACCGTTGTCATTTACAACACGCACTGTACCTTCGCCTGTCATGGTAAACGTTTTATCGTGTGAACCATATTCTTCAGCTTTTTGCGCCATTAAACCGACGTTAGGTACAGTACCCATAGTAGTTGGGTTAAATGCACCATTTTCACGACAGAAATCAACAACAGCAGAAAATACACCTGCGTAGTTACGATCAGGGATCATAAACTTAGTTTCTTTCTGCTTGCCATCTGGTCCCCACATCATTCCTGAAGCACGTAACGCTGCTGGCATTGAGGCATCGATAATTACATCACTAGGAACGTGTAAGTTAGTAATGCCTTTATCAGAATCAACCATAGCTAATTCAGGACGTGTTTCATAAACGGCAGTAATATCAGCTTCGATTTCTGCTTTCTTCTCATCAGATAAACGAGCGATTTTAGCGTAAACATCACCAATACCGTTATTAGCGTCAACACCTAACTGTTCAAATGTTTCACTGTGCTTAGCAAAAACATCTTTATAAAATACTTTAACCGCATGACCAAACATAATTGGATCAGAAACCTTCATCATCGTTGCTTTAAGGTGCAATGATAATAGAACGTCTTCTGATTTTGCTTTTTCAGTTTCAGTAGCAAAAAAGTCTACTAAAGCCTTTTTACTCATTACCGAAGCATCAATAATTTCTTGATCTAATAATGCTAAATGCTCTTTCAATAATGTAACTTCACCATTTTGGGCTACGTATTCAATTTTAACGTTAGTTGCGCCATTAATGGTTGCTGATTTTTCGCTACCGTAAAAATCACCCGATTGCATATGTGCAACATGAGATTTTGTTGTTGGTGACCAAGCACCCATTGAATGTGGGTTGTTGCGAGCGTATTGCTTTACAGAACCAGGAGCACGACGATCTGAATTACCTTCACGTAACACTGGGTTTACCGCAGAGCCTAAAACTTTAGCGTAAGTTAACTTGATTGACTCTTCAGCTTCATTTTGCGGCTCTTCAGGGTAATCAGGTAAGTTATAACCTTTTGCTTGTAGCTCTTTGATAGCTGCTTGCAACTGTGGAATTGACGCTGAAATATTCGGTAATTTAATAATATTTGCTGCTGGCGTTTTCGCTAATTCACCTAATTCAGCAAGTGCATCTGCCATTTTTTGTTCAGCAGTTAAATACTTAGGGAAGTTGGCAATAATACGACCCGCCAATGAAATGTCGCGTGTTTCAACATCAATTGCAGAAGACGCTGTAAAAGCTTTAACGATTGGTAATAAAGAATGCGTTGCTAAAGCTGGAGCTTCATCGGTAATAGTGTAAATAATTTTTGATGTATCTGTGGTCATTTAAAATCCTTTGCTGATTTGTCAATAATCGATAAAATGAATAGAAATTCAATTTAAATTGATATTCATTTTATCGATAAAAAATATTTTGCGCGCGCATAGTATCGGAATTCAAAGCGCATTAAAATAGATGAATTATCTACAGCACAAATTCAGCAAGGCAAAGTTTAGTGACAAGTAAGCAAAAACAAGCGTTTGCGCGCAGAAACCCCCAAAAAAACACAAAGGTACGACCAGTTAACTTTAAAACTGAAATCGTACTTTTTAACAAACCATTCGATGTTTTAAGCCAATTTACCGATGACCAAAACAGAAAAACACTAAAAGATTTTATAAATATTAAAGATGTTTATGCAGCTGGCCGTCTTGACCGAGACAGTGAAGGTTTATTGTTATTAACCAATGATGGTCAATTGCAACACAAGCTGGCTAACCCAAGTCAAAAAACAGAGAAAACTTATTGGGCGCAAGTTGAAGGCGTACCAACCGAAAAAGATATCTACGCGTTACGCCAAGGCGTTGAATTAAAAGACGGGTTAACTAAACCGGCTAAAATAAATATTATTGATGAACCCAATATATGGCCGCGCACCCCGCCAATTCGAGAACGAGCTTCAATACCGACAACATGGCTTGAAATTACCATTAGTGAAGGACGAAATAGACAAGTTAGACGTATGACTGCACATATTGGTTTTCCGACCCTACGCTTAATTCGCTATCGTATTGGCAAATGGACCATTGACGATATCAACAACGGCCAATATAAGAGGCTAACCCATGGATAAGCCGCTAACTGAAACTCAACAACCCGATAACCCCCATGGTAGTGAGCAATTTAAACCAAATACCACAGTAGCGGCCGTTGTTTGTTGCCAAAATAAGTTCTTATTGGTTGAAGAGTTAGAACATGGCGAAACCGTTTATAACCAACCTGCTGGCCACCTAGAAAGTCATGAAAATCTAATAACCGCCATCAAGCGTGAGTTAAAGGAAGAAACCGGGCTTTTATTATCACCGCAACATTTGTGCGGTATATACTACTATTATCGAGAAAGTATTGAGCTACATTATTTGCGCTTTTGCTTTGTTATCGAGCTAGAAAAACCACTAGCAACGCAACCAGAAGACGATGAAATTGTTGCTTGTCATTGGCTTAGCCTCGAAGAAATAAAAGAAAAATCAACACAATTACGTAGCCCACTGGTATTAGAATGTATTGAAGATTACCTTAGTGGAAAAAAAATCCCGTTAAGTCACTTAAAATCTAATCTTTAATCTATCATCAAGATAATTGCCCGTGCTATAATTTCGCGCCATTTTCCATTGTAATGTAGTTGTAATGACCTCAAACCAAGATTTAAATACTAATTCAACAGGGCCTAGCGATAATAAATTACCTCAAGACACAAAAGTGATTGTTGGTATGTCGGGAGGTGTTGACTCATCTGTTTCTGCATATTTATTGCTAGAACAAGGCTATCAAGTTGAAGGCTTGTTCATGAAGAATTGGGAAGAAGATGACAATGACGAATACTGTGCGGCCGCTGAAGATTTAGCCGATGCACAAAAGGTTTGTGAAAAACTAGGCATAAAACTACATACCATTAATTTTGCCACCGAATATTGGGACAACGTATTCGAGTACTTCCTTGCTGAATATAAAGCGGGAAGAACCCCTAATCCCGATATTATGTGTAACAAAGAAATCAAATTTAAAGCCTTTTTAGAATTTGCTTGCGAAGACCTAGGCGCTGATTACATAGCGACAGGTCATTATGTGCAACGTAAATTTAGCAACAATATATGGCAAATGATTCGCGGTTTAGACAGTAACAAAGATCAAAGTTACTTTCTTTACACCCTTAGCCACGAGCAAGTTGGCAGAACTTTATTTCCTGTTGGTCATATTGAAAAACCAGAAGTACGTGCCATTGCTGAAAAAGCGGACTTAATTACCCATAATAAAAAAGACAGTACTGGCATTTGCTTTATTGGTGAACGCAAATTTAAAGACTTCTTAGGAAAGTACTTACCTGCACAACCTGGCGTTATTGAAACTCCAGAAGGCGAAGCAATAGGTGAGCATGACGGGCTTATGTATCACACGCTTGGGCAACGAAAGGGATTGCGCATTGGTGGTTTAGCTAACGCTGGTGAAGAACCTTGGTATGTGGTTGATAAAGATTTAACACGTAATGTCTTAATTGTGGGTCAAGGACATAATCACCCTCGCCTATTTTCTAAGGGCTTAATCGCAAACCAATTACATTTAGTCGACCGCAATGAATTAACTTCGCCAATTAGCTGTACGGTTAAAACTCGTTACCGCCAAGAAGACGTGGCATGTAATGTTTCTCCAATGGCTAATGGTGAATACCTGGTAATGTTTACTGAAGCGCAAAGCTCAGTTACACCAGGTCAGTCAGTGGTTTTTTATCAAGATAGTGTTTGCCTAGGTGGCGGTATTATCAATTCTCTAATTCGTTAATTGTAGACTTTCATGAATAGTATAGAAAAACAAACAATTACCATGGCGGCAATTTGCCAAGTTGCTGCTTTAGTACAAAAAATTGCTCGTACAGGTTCTAACATTGATGATGAGCTAAAAATCATGTTAGAAAGCGTTATCGTTACCTCTCCTGATAACACTTTAGAGGTTTATGGTGATGAGCTTGCACACCTTAAAACCGGTTTAACCGCCTTGGTTGAACAATTGGGCAATCAAACCAAACAAAAAGACCCTGAGCTTACCCGTTATGTAGTTAGCCTATTAGGGTTAGAACGTCGACTTGCTGCAAAAAGAAATCAATTATCTTTATTAGGCGAGCGAATAGAGCAATGCCAACGCCAACTCGCCCACTATGACATTGACAGCGAAACCTTAATTGCTAGTTTAGCTAGTATTTATAGTGATTTGTTAAGCCCTCTTGGTACACCAATTCAAGTAGCGGGCGAGCCTGAACGACTTAAGCATACGGGTAATCAACATAAAATTCGTGCCTTATTATTGGCTGGAATTCGCTCAAGTGTGTTATGGCGCCAAGTGGGTGGCAAACGTAGAAATATTTTATTTGGTCGCAGCAAAATGGTTGCTTGCGCCCAACAATTACTTAACCAGATTTAATAATAACTTCAGGAATATACTATGGAACTTTCAGCATTAAGTGCAATATCACCGGTTGACGGTCGTTATGGCAGCAAAGTTAAAGCATTACGCCCTATTTTCAGTGAGTTTGGCTTAATTAAATATCGTGTAACCGTTGAGGTTCGTTGGTTACAAAAGCTAGCCGCAACAGTTGAAATCAATGAAGTTCCAGCGTTTTCAGATTCTGCAAACGCATTATTAGACGCTATTGTTGCCAACTTTTCAGAATCTGACGCGCAACAGATAAAAGATATTGAAGCAACAACAAACCACGATGTAAAAGCAGTTGAATACTTCTTAAAAGAAAAAATAGCTGATAACGCAGAATTGCATGCAATTACTGAGTTTATTCATTTTGCTTGTACCTCTGAAGATATTAATAACCTTTCTCACGGTTTAATGCTTGCTGATTGTCGTGATGAAGTATTACTACCGATGATCGATGATATTTTAGCTGAAATTAAAGCGCTAGCAGTTGAATATCAAAGCATTCCTATGATGTGTCGTACTCACGGTCAACCAGCTTCTCCAAGTACACTTGGTAAAGAAATGGCTAACGTTTACGTGCGTTTAAAGCGTCAACGTCAGCAAATTGCACAAATTGAAATGCTAGGTAAAATTAATGGTGCTGTTGGTAACTACAACGCTCACTTATCAGCATATCCTGAAGTTGATTGGCATAACTTTGCTAATGAATTTGTTAATTCTCTTGGCTTAAGCTGGAATGCGTTTACTACGCAAATTGAACCACATGACTATATTGCTGAACTTTTCGATGCTATTGCACGTTTCAATACGATATTAATCGATTTTGATCGTGATGTTTGGGGTTACATAGCTCTTGGCCACTTTAAGCAAAAAACAATTGCTGGCGAGATAGGCTCTTCAACTATGCCGCATAAAGTTAACCCTATTGATTTTGAAAACTCAGAAGGTAACTTAGGCATTGCTAACGCCCTATTTACACATTTAGCGCAAAAATTACCTGTATCTCGCTGGCAGCGTGATCTTACCGATTCAACGGTATTACGTAACTTAGGTGTTGGTTTTGCACATACGCTAATCGCTTACCAAGCAACACGTAAAGGTATTAGTAAACTACAAGTAAATGAAGAAAACTTGCTTGCTGAACTTAACTCAAACTGGGAAGTGCTAGCTGAGCCAATTCAAACAGTTATGCGTCGTTACGGCATTGAAAAGCCATACGAAAAACTAAAAGAATTAACACGTGGTAAACGCGTTGATGGTGATTCAATGCGTGAATTCATTATGAACCTTGAATTACCTGAAAGTGCAAAAGCACAGCTTTGTGAAATGACACCAGCCTCATATATTGGCCGCGCAGTTTCATTTATCAAAGAACTAGATTAATTCAGCAACACTTATGTGTTAATCATAAAAGGGATCCATTACGGCTCCCTTTTTTATTTCATTTTTCAGCTACATTTAAAAACTCGCTAGCGCACAAGGCAACACTATGAATTTTGACTCACTAAATTGGGGTGACTTAAGCCCAGAAATTTTTCTTAAAGAATACTGGCAAAAGAAACCATTGCTCATTAAAAAAGCTTTCAACAATTTTCAAGATACCATTCCAGCTGATGAATTAGCCGGTTTGGCGATGGAAACCGAAATTGAGTCACGTATTGTTAGTCACGACGGCAGTAATAACTGGCAAGTTGATCATGGACCATTTGATGATTTTACAAAATACGGTGAAGAGAATTGGACCCTACTAGTACAAGCCGTCAATAACTGGTCTAGATCTACCAACGCATTGCTTACACCATTTTCATTTATTCCACGTTGGCGAATAGACGATGTCATGGTGAGCTTTTCAACACCTAACGGTGGTGTTGGTGCACATTTAGATCAATATGATGTTTTTATCATTCAAGGCAGTGGTAAACGACGCTGGCATGTAGGAGCCCCTAATAGTGAATTAGCCACACTATTACCTCATCCAGATTTAAAACAAGTTTCTGACTTTGAACCACTAATTGATCAAGTAACAGAAGCAGGTGATTTACTCTATATTCCACCAAACCACCCTCACAATGGTGTTTCAATAGAAAACTCAGTTAACTTTTCAATTGGTTTTCAAGCCCCTTCGAGTCAAGAGCTTTGGTCTAGCTTTGCCGATAAATTAATTGACAAAAATATCGGTGAACAACGCTTTAGCGATGCAACAAGACAATTAACGCCCGATAGCGCTTTAATTAGTAAAGCCGATCAACAGCAATTAAAATCATTTATGCTTGAACAATTAGAAAACGAAGACTTATTTGAGCAGTTTATTGGTCAGTACCTAACCCAAAGCCACCATGCACTTGAAGTATTAATGCCTGTTACCGATATTGACAATGAAAAACTTGACGATATTTTATCAGAGCCTGAGATTTTATTTATGCCGGTGTCAGGCATTAAAGCAGCAATAATCACTGAGCCAGCACCAGTATTATTTATTAATGGTGATAGTTTTACCATTTGCCAACAAACAATCGCCTTAGCCCAGCAATTGGCAAATCAAGCTCCTTTGGCAACAACACAGGTAAAAAGTTTCAACACATGTTTGAAAAACAGCCAATTGTTAACTAGTGTTTTAAATAAGGGTTATTGGTATATTGAATAGAGTGCAATGTCATACACAGTAAGTAGAGTGCAATGGGAGCAAGCCGCTCCCTTACTTAAAAATGTACGAGAACAAGTATTTGTCTGTGAATGGCGTATACCAAAAAACATTGAATTTGATCAAAAAGATCGCTTTGCCTTTCATATACTTGCTTGTAATGACATAACGCAAGAACCAATAGGAACAGGACGAATATTATCAACAGGAGAAGTGAGCCGAATTGCCGTTCTTAAATCATGTCGAAAAGATAAAGTTGATAAAATTATTCTACAAGCGCTATTTGATATAGCTAAAGAAATGAATTTAAAAGAAATATTTATCTATAGTCCGCTAGAATCCATAGATTATTTTAGAAAGTTTCACTTTAATACTGCCGGCGCAGTATTTATGGAAGCTGGTTTACCAAGGCAAAAAATGATTTGTGCGCTTGATAACGCCAGCTTTGCTAAATATTATTTAAGTCATTAATACTAACGAGAATGACCTAGCACTGAGCTTTAATTAGCTTTGCCACAATTCTTCTTTTTCATAAAGTTTGTACAAGCCATCTGCGCGGCCTATCAACAGCTTTGCAAACTCATGTTGTTCTGTATCTTCACTTTGCAGTAAATTCTCTGCCTGTAATTGCCACTTTAATGAAAAATGTCGAATAACTTCTCGCGCTTCCTCATCGCCGTTTAGTGCTACATGATCGGTCGGAAGATCACCTGAAATAACCCAAACGGTTGACTTATCCAGTAAGTTAATTTTCCAAACGGCTAAAACCGGTACTAAATAACGGCTTTCGGTATCTGCAACACTTTCTGTAACTAAGCCTTTGTCGGCAAGGTATTTAGTTGCTGCTAGGTATTGTTCTCTGATCCATGCTTGCTGCTGCTCTGCAGTCATAGCTTGTTGTTCTGTCATGATTATTATCTTTTTTGTTAATTATATTAATGAGATGTTAACTTTGGAAACTTGTATGAATTAATTCACAGTAAATTTCAGTTTTATTTGTAGCTTCACTGGCGAACCACCTGCCTAGATGGTATTGTGCGCAGCAAATTATTACAACCTCTGTTCAATAAAATATTTATAATTGAACTGTTTCTATAATCATTGGAGATTATCATAGTGGCCGTTTTTGATTTAGTTGATTTTGATAACCATGAGCAAGTCGTTTATTGCAGTGATGAGGCTTCGGGCTTAAAAGCTATTATTGCAGTACACAGCACAGCGTTAGGTCCAGCCGCAGGTGGTTGTCGCTTTTGGGATTATGCAAGTGATGAAGCAGCATTAAAAGACGTATTGCGTTTGTCTAAAGGTATGACTTATAAAAATGCAATGGCTGGTTTAAAACTAGGTGGTGGTAAAGGCGTTATTATCGGCGACCCAAAGAAATTAAAATCAGAGCAATTATTTAAAGCGTTTGGTAATGCGGTAAATAATTTAAATGGCCGTTATTACACTGCAGAAGACGTTAATATCACTACAGGTGACATGGCAATAGTAAATGAAAGTACTGAATTTGTTTCTGGCCTTGAAGGAAAAAGTGGTAACCCAGGCCCTTTTACTGCATTAGGGACATTTTTAGGTATTAAAGCCGCGGTTAAATTTAAACTAGGAAAAGAAGATCTTGCTGGTGTTAAAGTCGCCGTACAGGGCTTAGGCAGTGTAGGTTATTCACTTTGTGAAAAATTACACCAGGCAGGTGCTGAGTTAATCGTTACAGATATTAACAAGGCAGCACTAGATAAAGCCGCCACTGAGTTAAATGCACAAGTAGTTGGCTTAGATGAAATATATCGGCAAGACGTTGATGTTTTCTCACCGTGTGCACTTGGTGCGTCAATTAACGATGACAGTATTACGCAAATGAAAGCCGTGATCATTGCTGGTTGTGCCAATAACCAATTAGCAGAAGCTCGCCACGATCAAATATTGCTAGAAAAAGGTATTTTATACGCACCAGATTACGTAGTTAATGCTGGTGGAATTATAAACGTTGCATTAGAAATTTACCCTGAACCATATTGTGCAGACAGTGCTACAGCCTTAGTTGAGAATATATACAATACCTTGATGAATGTATTTGAAAAAGCAGCAGAAAAAAATATGCCAACCGGCATTGTTGCTGATGAAATGGCGCGAGAGATTATCGCTAAAGGCCATAAATAGTTAACAATTACCACTTGGTAACTTAATAATAAAAAAGCACCGATATGGTGCTTTTTTATTATTTGCTAATGAACCATCAATAGAAGCTGCAAAAGCTTAAATAACTATAACGCTGCTAATAAGGCTTGTACTGGGTGTAAAACCACTTTTTTATCTAAACGTTTTATCTGACTGCGACATGAGTAACCTGTTGCGAGTATCTGCTGCGTTTCGAGTTCAGAAACTTTATTTTTCCAACTCATTTCATAAAGTGAAGTGGAGTTATCTAAGTTAACCTTTTCATGACCATAGGTACCAGCCATACCGCAACAGCCAACAGAAACACTCGATAACGGCAAACCAAAATGATTAAAAATGTTTTGCCATTGCCCTTCGCTTCCAGCTAAAGCCGTTTTTTCCGTGCAATGAGCGAACAACTTATACGCTGTTAGCTGTTTCTTTTCGTTATCAACTTTATTATGATGATCGAGAATAGAAATTAACCACTCATGAGCAAGCATCACATTAAAATCACCACGAGCATCCCCTAACACTTGACGATACTCATCGCGATAACATAACGCCAGTGAAGCATCTAAACCTATCATAGGTATTGCTAACTGATGTATTTTGTTTAAAAAATCTGCTGTTGATCTTGCAGTTTTTGCGAACTTTGCTAGAAAACCTTTAACATGCTGTGGTTTACCATTGGGCTTAAAAGGCAATAGTATTGGCTGAAACCCTAATTTTTGTACCAGTAGCATAAAGTCTTCAACTACTTTTGCATCATAAAATGAGGTAAATGGATCTTGAACAATAAGTATTTGCTTAGCACGTTCTTGCGATGGCATGCTTTCAAGCTGGCTGAGATCGAACGTTGTAAATTGCTGCTCTTCAACGCGCTCTTTTAATGTTGGTACCGATAACAATGGTGTATCAACATAACCGATACTTGCGCGAGATAACTTATCGTAAATATTTGAACCCAGCACATGATTTACAAGCTTTGGTGCTTTTGCCATTAGAGGCGTCATTACTTCGACATTTGCCACAAGATGATCTTTAGCTGGTCTGAAGTAACGAGAGTGATAAAGGTTAATAAAACGAGCGCGGAAATCAGGAACATCGACCTTAATTGGACATTGACTTGCACAAGCTTTACAAGCTAAACATCCTTGCATTGCTTCCATAACTTCATGGGAAAAATCGCTATTATCTTGACCATCAAATTGACTATTAAAACGATTTTTTACCTTATCAAGTAGCGACTTTACCGACCAATCTTGTATGTTTTTCTCTAACGCCAGAATATCAACGCCTTTTGCCTCAATAAGACGCAACCACTCTCGCATCAAGCCAGCTCTACCTTTCGGAGAATGCCTGCGATCACGCGTAACCTTGCTTGAGGGGCACATAGGACTATTAACATCATAGTTGAAGCACAAACCGTTACCATTACAATCTAGCGCCGATTTAAAAGAGTCTTTTACCGAAACTGGAATTTGTCTATCGTAAAATCCACGCTTTTTATCATCAACCGAAACCAGCTTTTCATTTGATTCAAGTGGAGTACAAATTTTACCAGGGTTCATTTTATTTTGAGGATCAAACGCGGCTTTTATTTTGCGTAATTCGGTAAATAGACGTTCACCGAAAAACTCTGGACCATATTCACTGCGGTAGCCTTTACCATGTTCTCCCCACATTAATCCGCCATATTTTGCCGTTAATGCCACAACTTGATCTGAAATTTTGCGAAGCAATACTTCTTGCTCTGGATCGCACATATCCAATGCTGGCCTCACGTGCAATACGCCAGCATCAACGTGACCAAACATACCGTAATGTAAACCATGTGCATCAAGCAATGTTCTAAATTCAGCAATAAAATCTGCTAAGTTCTCTGGTGGTACAGCGGTATCTTCAGCAAATGCTAATGGTTTTTGGCTACCCTTGGTATTGCCCAGTAAACCAACCGCTTTTTTACGCATGGTATAAAGCTTGGCAATACTGCTTAAGTCAGATGTAACTTGATAACCTATAATACCGTTTCCAGCTTCGATATCTTTATCCAGTTCAAGGCAAAGTGCTTCAACTTGTGCTGCAACGCTTTCAACACTTTCACCGTTATATTCGACCATGTTGATGCCATCCATAACGGCACCTTCAACATCTTGCAACATATCGCTGACCAGTTGCCAAACAATATCTTGCTTCGCAAGATTGAGCACTTTGCTGTCAATCGTTTCAACAGACGTTGCTTTGGCTTTAACCAACGATGGTGAATGACGTAATGCCGAATCAAAACTATCGTACTTTATGTTAATTAAGGTTTTGGCATTTGCTATCGGTGTTAAGTTTAGCTTTGCTTCACAGACAAATGCAAGTGACCCTTCCGAGCCAGTGATTATTCGGCTTAAATCAACTATCGATAAGTCTTCATTAAAAACATTTTCTAAATCATAACCTGTTAAAAATCGATTTAAGCGTGGAAATTTTTCAAGTATTAATGCCCTATTATCACGACAAGAATTCAATACCTGTTGTATTAACTTACCTTGTGTCGAGCTTTGCTGTGCCAACGTTTCAGCGTCTGCAATGCTCATAGGTGTAGTATCAAGTAACTCGCCATTGGCTAATACGCTAGTCAAGCCAAGTACATGATCAGAGGTTTTACCATACACTAAAGAACCTTGCCCTGAAGCGTCGGTGTTGATCATGCCCCCAATAGTTGCTCTATTACTGGTTGATAAATCGGGAGAAAAGAAAAGTCCATGGGGTTTAAGGTAATCATTTAGTTGGTCTTTAACCACACCGGCTTCAACACGTACCCAATTTTCTTCTACATTTATCTCTAATATACGGTTCATGTATTTAGATAAATCAACAACAATACCAGGCGTTAAACTTTGTCCGTTAGTACCTGTTCCGCCACCTCGAGCACTAAACTTTATACCAGCAAAGCGTTGCTCGTCACCAAGTGCACTTATTATTTGTATATCTTGTTTACTGCGAGGGTGAAGTACTAATTGCGGTAATTGCTGATAAACACTGTTATCAGTCGCGTGTGCTAAACGAGCGCCATACTGAAAATTAATATCTCCAGTAAATCGTTTAGTCGCTAAAATCTTTGCATATTCTTGATATAAAGGGGAAACGAGCTCTTGTGGGGCTAGCTTAGGTAACATGAATTAAATTTTCTATTAACAATAATATGATGCCGACATTATATCATGGCAAAGAAGAGTTTTTCTTACTTAACAAAAAAAGCCTAAGAACTTTTTTATCATTCTCATGATAAATAGCTCCTAGGCCTACTTTGAAAAAAGTAACTTATTAGGTCAATTACTTTTTATTATGCTGCTCAGCTAAATATAGCCAAGTTGGTAATACGGTATCAGGATTAAGCGACACACTTTCTATGCCTTGCTCAACTAACCATGCGGCAAAATCGGCATGATCTGATGGTCCTTGACCACAAATACCAACATACTTACCACGTGCTTTACAGGCTTTAATTGCCATTTCCAACAACGCTTTAATCGCCGGGTTACGTTCATCAAATAAGTGTGCAACTAAGCCAGAATCACGATCTAAGCCCAATGTAAGTTGAGTTAAATCATTCGAGCCAATTGAAAAGCCATCAAAGTAGTCTAAGAACTGATCAGCTAATAAGGCATTCGACGGCAATTCACACATCATTATGATGCGTAAACCATTTTCACCACGCTTTAAACCGTGTTCTGCAAGAATATCAATCACTGCCGATGCTTCTTCTAATGTACGAACAAATGGGATCATGATCTCTACATGGGTCATATCCATTTCGTTACGCACACGTTTAATTGCTTCACATTCTAATGCGAAGCAGTCTCTGAAGTCCTTTGAAATGTAACGTGAAGCACCACGATAGCCGATCATTGGATTTTCTTCTTCTGGCTCGTAATCTTCGCCACCAACCAAGTTGGCATATTCGTTAGACTTAAAGTCAGACATACGCACAATAACTTTTTCTGGTGCATAGGCTGCTGCTAACGTTGAAATACCTTCTGTCAGTTTTGCAATATAGAATTCTACAGGATTTTCATAACCGGCAATAATATCGCGAATTTCATCTTGAAGGTCTGCCGATTGCTCATCAAAATTTAGTAACGCTTTAGGATGAACACCAATCATTTTATTAATAATAAATTCAAGGCGGGCTAAACCAATACCAGCATGTGGTAAACGTGCAAAAGCAAAGGCTCGGTCAGGATTACCTACATTCATCATTACCTTTAATGGCAATTCCGGCATTGAATCAACTTCTGATGTCGTTACAGTAAAATCAAGTTTGCCTTGGTAAATAAAGCCAGTATCACCTTCAGCACAAGACACAGTTACTTCATCACCGTTAGCTATTTTACTTGTTGCATCACCACAACCGACAACTGCAGGAATACCCATTTCACGAGCGATAATCGCTGCATGACAAGTACGACCGCCACGGTTTGTAACTATGGCTGATGCGCGTTTCATGATAGGTTCCCAATCAGGATCTGTCATATCAGTAACTAGTACATCACCTGGAAGAATTTTATCCATTTCATCTAATGAAGATAAAACTTTCGCTTCACCACTACCAATTTTGTGGCCAATAGAACGACCTTCACAAACAATATCTGCCGTTGCTTGCAACTGAAATTGTTCCATTACATTAGCATTTTCTCGACTTTTCACTGTTTCAGGGCGCGCCTGCACAATATAAAGTTTACCGTCTAAGCCATCTTTTGCCCATTCGATATCCATTGCACGACCGTAGTGTTTTTCGATAACTACTGCTTGTTTTGCTAACTCTTCTACTTCTGCATCTGTTAACGAGAAGGTATCCGATTGCGCTTGTTCAATATCAACAATTTCAACTTGTTTGCCATGTTCTTGGGTATCAGCGTAAATCATTTTAATTGCTTTACTACCAATATTACGGCGTACAACCGCTGGCTTACCTTTGGCTAACGTTGGCTTATGAACATAAAACTCATCAGGGTTAACCGCACCTTGTACGACCATTTCACCTAAACCATAACTTGAGGTAACAAATACCACGTCTTCAAAGCCAGACTCGGTATCAATCGAGAACATAACACCACTTGAAGAAATGTCGCTACGTACCATACGTTGAATACCTGCAGATAACGCTACACCACGGTGATCGTATCCCTGGTGAACACGATAAGAAATAGCTCTGTCATTAAACAATGAAGCAAATACATGTTTAATTGCGATCATTACTGCGTCTAAGCCACGTACATTAAGGAATGTTTCTTGTTGACCAGCAAAAGAGGCATCTGGCATATCTTCAGCAGTAGCTGATGAACGAACAGCAAAAGAAGCATCATCGGCAAAACCACCAGCAAGTGTTGCGTAAGCTTGTTCTATGTCTTGCTGCATTTGAGGAAGGAAAGGTGTATCAATAACCCATTGACGAATTTTATTACCACACTCTGCCAAGGCGTTAACGTCACTAACGTCTAAATCATCTAATAAAAGATAAATTTTATCGTTAAGGCCACTTTGTTCTAGGAATTCATTGAAGGCAAACGAGGTAGTAGCGAATCCCCCCGGTACCTGCACGCCCATATTCGAAAGATTTGAAATCATTTCACCCAATGATGCGTTTTTACCGCCAACGCGATCAACATCATTCATTCCTAAATCTTCATACCAAAGTACATTTTCTTGCACGGCTACATCTCCATTCGCAATAAAAAATTTAAGAAAGTTATCTTTAACTCCGCTATTGCTACAAAGGCTCACGAAAAATAACTTTCTTAAATTCGTCAAACTGGAATAAAGTGTATTTATCAGTAGTTTTCACACCGCAGACATTTTACACTGCTAACCTTGAAACTAAAGCACTATTTGAAAGTTTTCATCTTTCACTACAGAATAATATTATAGGACTAATTTATGCGGGCAGCGTTTTATATTTCTGACGGTACAGCAATCACTTCTGAAGTTTTTGGTCACGCACTGTTATCTTTATTTCCAACGGAGTTTGAGCATGACACTATTTCATTTGTTGAAACCAAAGAAAAGGCTCTCGAAGCCCGTGCTCGTATCAACCGAGCTGCAAAACGTACTGGCGAGCCTCCGTTAGTTTTTCACACTTTTGTTAATCCGGACATTCGCGAAATAATTGATGGCTGCGATGGTATTATCTATAACTTTCTTGAGCACTTTGTATCTCCTCTTGAACAGCACCTAGGTATAGAAGCGAAACCTAAAGCCCACAGAACACATAGTATTCATGAAAATAGCTATGACTATCGAATAGACGCCGTTAACTACTCGTTAGCAAATGATGATGGTTCAAACGTTACCAATTACGAGCATGCTGACGTTATACTTGTTGGTGTTTCTCGCTCAGGTAAAACTCCCACATCACTATATTTAGCACTTCAATATGGTATAAAAGCGGCGAACTACCCCTTTACTGATGATGATATGGACGAGCTAAAACTACCATCATTTTTAAAAATGCATAAAAAGAAAATTTTTGGCTTAACCATAGATGCTGAACGCCTGGTTGATATACGTGACGGTCGACTGGCAAATACTAAATATTCTTCCGCACGACAATGCCGTATGGAAGTACGGGAAGTTGAAAAACTTTATAAAAAAGAAAAAATACCTTTTTTAAATACTACTAAGCTATCAGTTGAAGAAATTACCGCAAAAATATTGTCTGAAACTGGCCTACAACGTTATAAATATTAATTTATGACAAATTAGTTCAATAAAAACTAAGAAAGCAGTTCACTTAACTGGTTATATTCGTTATGTTAGCGCGATATTATTATTGCGCCGCATAATAGATATGCTCGCTTAAAAGCATTTGATAGCACATGACCATAAAAACAGATGAATTTAGAACTACGCTAATTGAAAATTTAGTGTCACCTGCTGAGCTTGCCCAGCAAATACCTCTTGACGATAACACGGCAAATTTCATCATTAATAGTCGACGAGATATAGAAGCCATTATTAATGGCGACGATAATCGTTTATTAGTGATCATTGGCCCTTGCTCGATTCATGACACGACAGCCGCAATCGATTACGCAGAAAAATTAAAAGTATTACATGATAAATACGCCGACCAACTGTTAATTGTTATGCGCGTATATTTTGAAAAACCTCGCACTACTGTTGGTTGGAAAGGTTTAATTAGTGATCCTAACCTAGATAAATCATTCCATGTTGCAAAGGGTTTAGATTTAGCCCGTAATTTATTAATGGAAATTAATAAGCTTGGCTTACCTGCTGGCACTGAATTTTTAGATATGGTAACTGGCCAATATATTTCTGATTTAATTAGTTGGGGAGCTATTGGCGCACGAACAACAGAAAGCCAAGTTCATCGAGAGCTAGCTTCTGCATTGTCATGTCCTGTCGGGTTTAAGAATGGTACAGACGGGAATATTCAAATCGCTGTAGATGCAATTAAAGCGTCTAGTGTACCGCATGTGCTATATTCTCCTGATAAAAGCGGCCAGATGTGTATTTATCAAACTCATGGCAATCCACATGCTCACGTTATTTTACGTGGCGGCAAGCAGCCAAACTATCATGCTGAAGATATTCAAACAACCTGTGCTACTTTATCAAATGCTAATTTAGCAGAGAAAGTGATGATTGATTGTAGCCATGGCAACAGTTACAAAGATCATAATAAACAAATTGATGTTGCACGTTCACTGGCTAAACAAATTGAAACTGGTGACCAAGCAATATTTGGTGTCATGATAGAAAGTTTTTTAGTTGCTGGTAATCAAAAAGTTATTGAAGGTGAATCACTCACCTACGGACAAAGTATTACAGACGCTTGTATTAACCTTGATACAAGTGAAGAGATTTTAGATGTGTTAGCAAACGCTATTAAAAACCGCAGCTAATTGAACAGCATTAAATACTACTAAAAAAGCCGATTATCAAAATGATAATCGGCTTTTTATTTATTCAAACTTATTTTTAAAAAGCGTAGTAATTAAAAGAAGTTCGCTTTAAATTCAACACCCCAAAAACGTGGCTCATTTACGTAGCCAGTTAGGTTGTTAAAATCAATTGCACCAGTTAATTGCTCTTCGTCAGTAATGTTGCGACCAAATAATGCTACTTCATATTCAGCATCGTCACCATACCATTCATAACCAACGCGAACACCACCTTCTAGTAACGCATCACCAGTAAACTCTGTTGATTCATATAAGAAAAAGTTAACTTCACTGCGGTATGACCAATCTGTGTAAACATAAAGTTCACCATCAGCAATTTCTTTTGTCCAACGTGCACTTAAATTACTGATCCACTCCGGAGATTGTGGTAATGAATTACCATCAATAATTGCAAGGCCGTCAGCATTAAGCGGGTCGGTTACTGTACAACCACCGCCACAACCAGGAACTGCAACCGTACTGTCTTTCAATTCAGTGTGGTTATAGCTAACACTTGCAGCGATGACAAAATCAGGTGTTACAAAGTACTCTGAATCAATTTCAAAACCGTAACCGACCGCTTTATCAGCATTTAATAAACTTGCTACGTTGCCAGTTCCACCAACAGCCGTTAATTGTTGATCTTTTACTTGGTAATAGTAAACAGAACCATCAACACGAGCGGTGTTTTCTAAGAACACTGACTTAAAACCAGTTTCAATTGAGTCTACAATTTCAGAATCAGCTGTTGTCGAATTTGCAGAAAAAAGTAAACTACGCCCTTGAATACTTGGAGCACGATAGCCACGTGCTAAACGGCCATAAATGTTTGTTTCGTCATTTAGTACGTACGAAATACTTAAATCACCACTGACTTGTGAATCATCAACATCATTACTTTCTTTAAAACTAGGAGCACCGAATGGCGATTGTACTAATTCACCATCCCATTTGCGTTCATCATCTGAGTAGCGTAAACCACCATTAATACTTAACCTATCCGAAATTTCGTAATCAAGTGAAGCAAATATAGCCCATGCTTTAGTTTCCATATTCTGAATAGCGATACCATTTTGAGCACCACCACCAAGAGTATCAAAACTCAAATTATTAATAGTTAAATCTTCATCAAATAAGAAGAATCCAAATTGATAATCTAAAGCACCTAAATCATTACTCGCAATTCGAACCTCTTGCGTTGATTGCTTATGGTCTGGCATTCTTGCACCAGTTTCAGACGGGAAAGGAATAAAGCCTGGTCCCATATAATCTGGTAAAAATGCTGCACCATAACCACCATCAATATCACCAACAGAGAACATTTCAGCTGATTCGTGACCAGTAACAGAGGTTAAAGTATGGCTACCAAAATCATACTCAATTTTTAAGCTTGCGCCTTTCATATCAACCGTTTGGTTATTACGAACTGCCGCATCATGAAAAACAGTTTCACGGTCAAAATCATCAACTAGGTCGTTAGTACCAGGCTTAATGATGTTTGCTCTAAAAATTCGAGCATCCGCTTCTGCATCTCTAAAATGGTAATTAAACAATGCAGAGAAATCATCATTTGGCTCCCATAATAATTGTAGGCGCCCTGCTGTCTCGCTGTAGCCACCCAATTGATCTTTCTTTTCAAAACCAGGTGCTTTGTTATCAATCCAGTCATCACGATCTTGTTGAAGAAATGCAACTCTTGCTGAAAGCTCATCCGTTAAACCACCACCAACTGCTACACGAAGATCAGTTGAGCCAAAGCTACCATAAGAACCGGAAACCGTTGCATCAAAATCTTGTGTTGGTTTTTTAGATTGAACTTTTACGATACCTGCTGGCGTATTACGACCAAATAAAGTGCCTTGAGGACCACGCAAAACTTCTACGCGTTCAATATCAAACATTGGCATGCCTTTAGTTAAGGCATTTTCCAATACAACATCATCGTAAATTAAAGATACAGGTTGTGATGCTAGAAGATCAAAATCCGTATTACCTAAACCACGAATATAAAAACGTGGAAAGGTACGGCCAAATGACGATTCAATGAGTAAACTTGGAACTTTTGCAGATAAAGCTCTAACGTCCATACCTGAAGAGCCCAGTACTTCAAGTTTTTTTGGTGTTAATGCAGAAACTGAAATAGGTACTTCTTTAACATTTTCAGTACGCTTTCGCGCGGTAACTTCGATAACTTCAATGCCGACAACTTCGTCAGCTTGTTCTTGTGCCATTGCTGAACCAGAAACGCTAGCAACAGACGCAAAAATAGCCGCATTTACACAAAGTGCAAGCGACGTTTTTTTAAAAACATTCATTAAGTACTCTCCCAAGAACTGTTTATGTTTTGTGTTGAATTATGTATTTCGTATTTTTATTGGCGTACGTAAAATTAACGTACGCATAATTTCTATATAATTTTTATAACTTTATTAAAGATCAAGGTCTGATAAAAAGCTCGTACCGTACGGCATTTTTTCTAATTTAAATAAATCAGCTATCGTTTGACCAATATCTGCAAAAGTGTTTCTTTCGCCAATATTAACAGATCGTACCTGCTTATGATATGCCACGACGGGAACATACTCTCGAGTGTGATCATTGCCATGCCAAGTTGGATCACAACCATGATCAGCAGTTAAAAATAAAACATCATCGTCATTCATGGCGTCAATAACTTCAGTTAGGCGCTTGTCAAAGTTCTCTAAAGCTAAGGCAAAACCAACGGGATCACGACGATGGCCATAATCTTGATCAAAATTCACTAAATTGGTAAATATCAAGCTGTTGTCTTGAGCACTAATTATATGAGTAATTGTTGCATCAACTAAAGCGTCGATACCTGTAGCTTTGGTTTTTTCACTAATTCCTTGATGCGCGTATATATCAGCAATTTTTCCAACACTAATTACATGACCACCTGCCTTAGTAAAAACATCTAATACTGTTGGCGCTGGAGGCAAAATTGAATAGTCGCGACGATTACCTGTACGAGCAAAATCTGCAGGATTTTCGCCTACGAACGGACGAGCAATAACCCGACCTATATTCATGTCGCTAAGTAATTCACGTACCGTCTCACAATATTTATACAGGTTATCTAAACCAAAGTGTTCTTCATGGGCAGCGACTTGAAAAACACTATCAGCTGATGTGTAACAAATAGGCAAACCTGACTTTATGTGCTCTTGCCCTAAACGATTAATAATGTCAGTACCAGACGCGTGGCAATCGCCTAAAATACCATTAATACCCGTTTCTTGGTTAATTTTGCGAACTAATTCCGACGGAAAAGCGCTACCTTCTTTAGGAAAATATCCCCAATCAAATAAAACCGGTACTCCCATCATTTCCCAGTGCCCACTTGGTGTGTCTTTACCGGTACTTATTTCAGCAGCGAAACCATATGCACCTTGCTCTGGTTCTTGCGACATTACTGGAAACACTTCTTTTCCGGCTTCCATAGCGGCTTTTACTAAGCCCATTTTTGCTAAATTAGGTAAGTTAATTTTACGATTTTCTTGTTGATAAAACTTTTTTGCTAAATTAGCAAAAGTATTAGCGGTTACATCGCCAAAATCAGCCGCATCGGGTGCGTGCCCAATACCAAAACCGTCGATAACTAAAACTATTGCTCTTGCCATGATACTTTCCCGTATTTATATAAATGCATTTTAACAAACTTTTTTGAATATTCCTCGATAATACCGATAAAAATTCATGACCAAATGGTCAACATGTGGTACTTTACCAAGCAATAAATTATAGACAACTGAAATTTTGTAAATATTTAACAATTAGCTGCTGTGATTACGGTGATTGTTATTAATTTCAGTATAATTAGTCCATAATATGACCGCTAAACATTCTAGTATGGTTTAGCTATAAATAATTTTAACCCTATTGTTAACAACACATTTAAGGCTTTCTGTTTTGCAAACCAATAAACCGACTATTATTGCGGTAACTGGCGCTTCAGCATCAGGCAAATCACTTTTTGCGCAAACCATTTATGATGAACTTTTACCCGAGCTTGGGGCAAATGGAATCTCTATTATCAAAGAAGACTCCTACTATAAAAGCCAATCTCATTTATCAATGGATGAGCGAGTTAAAACCAATTACGATCACCCTAGCGCATTTGAACATAGCCTACTAACAGAACATTTAACAAAGTTAAGTTATGGTGAAAGTGTTGACATTCCAACATATTGTTATAAGACTCATACCCGTTTAGATGAAACGCTGCATTTATCGCCTACTTCAATAATTTTAGTTGAAGGAATTTTACTGTTTTCAAATGAAGAGTTGCGTAAAAAGTTTGATATAAAGATTTATATTGATACTCCTCTTGATATCTGTTTGGTTCGCCGTATTAATCGTGACACTATTGAACGTTCACGTAGTGTAGAGTCAATTACTGAACAATATTTAACAACTGTAAGACCTATGTACCATCAATATATTGAGCCAAATAAACCATTTGCTGATGTTGTTGTAACTCGCGGTGGCAAAAATAGAATGGCGATTGAAATGTTGAAAGCCAAAATACGACAAATAATGCAAAAAAATTAGCAAACATTTAAGCAAAAATAATTTTAAAAATATAATAACGATAACAAAGTAAATTATGAGGTAAGTATGGATTTAAGTGCACTTAGGGGCGTAATGGGTATTGTTGCTCTATTAGTAATTGCCTTTTTATTGTCAAAAGATCGTAAAGCGATTAACTGGCGTACGGTGGGGTTTGCTTTTTCTTTGCAAATTTTATTAGGCGCTTTTGTACTTTACGTGCCGTTTGGCAAAGATGTACTTGGTTCCATAACTAATGGCGTACAACAAGTTATTGATAGTGCTAAAGCCGGTATCAACTTTTTATTTGGCGGCTTAGGCACCGACGCTATGTTTGATAATGGTGTTGGTTTTGTTTTCGCCATCCGTGTATTACCCGTAATTATATTTTTCTCATCTCTTATTGCTGTACTATATTATTTAGGCGTAATGCAGTGGGTAGTTAAAATTATTGGCGGTGGCTTACAAAAGCTTTTGAAAACTTCAAAGCCTGAATCACTTTCTGCTACAGCTAATATTTTTGTAGGACAAACTGAAGCACCTTTAGTTATTCGTCCTTACATCGCCAAAATGAGCCAATCAGAATTATTTGCAATTATGGTGGGTGGTTTAGCATCTGTCGCTGGCTCGATATTGGCAGGCTATGCGGGGTTAGGCGTTAAATTAGAGTACTTAATTGCCGCATCGTTTATGGCGGCACCTGGTGGCTTGTTAATGGCAAAAATATTGCTGCCAGAAACCGAAGAAATTAAAAATGATTATTCCGACGTTGAGGTTGACAACGAAGGTGACAAACCTGCTAACGTTATTGATGCTGCGGCGTCTGGCGCTGCTTCAGGGTTAAAGCTTGCAGTAAATGTTGGCGCAATGTTACTAGCCTTTATCGCTATTATTGCCCTGCTAAACTCTATGGTGTCTGGCTTTGGAAGCCTACTAGGCTTTGAAGGCATCACCATTGAATGGATTCTAGGTTACTTATTCGCACCTTTTGCTTTCCTTATTGGTGTACCGTTTGACGAAATGTTACAAGCCGGTAGTTTTATTGGGCAAAAAATTGTTGTAAATGAATTTTTTGCCTATGTAAACTTTGTCGAAATAAAAGATACCTTATCACCAACAACACAAGCAATCATTACCTTTGCTTTGTGTGGGTTTGCTAACTTATCGTCAATTGCAATTCTACTAGGTGGTATCGGTTCGATGGCACCAAATCGCCGCCCAGACATCGCTCGTTTAGGCATGAAAGCGATGTTAGCGGCAACAATGGCAAACCTTATGAGCGCAGCAATCGCTGGGCTGTTTGTTAGCCTATAACCAAAACTACAAAACTTTTATTAGCCTAAATCAACTCGTTTAGGCTAATTAATACTCTCTTTTATAATATGAGGCATATCATGAGTACAATTGAAAACTACGCCCAACGCGCACTTCATATGATGGACTTAACAAGTTTAACCGATAGCGAAAGCGCCGATGATATAATTTCACTTTGTAAAAATGCAAAGTCAGCAAAAGGTAACACTGCCGCTATTTGTATCTTCCCTCGTTTCATACCCTTGGCAAAGAAAACACTTGCGGCACAAGGAACACCAGAAGTAAAAATTGCCACTGTAACCAACTTTCCACATGGCAATGATGATATTGATATTGCCGTTGCTGAGACTAAAGCAGCGGTTGCCTATGGTGCCGATGAAGTTGACGTAGTATTCCCATACCGAGCATTAATTGCAGGCAATGAAACTGTCGGCTTTGAACTTGTAAAAGCCTGTAAATTAGCTTGTGGTGATAATGTACAACTAAAAGTAATTATTGAAAGTGGTGAATTAAAAACTGATGTATTGATTATCAAAGCCAGTGAGTTATCGATTGCTGCCGGTGCTGACTTTATTAAAACCTCAACAGGTAAAGTTGCAGTAAACGCAACGCCAAAAACAGCTGAACTCATGTTAAGTGTTATTAAAAACAAAAATACCAAAGTTGGATTTAAGCCCGCTGGTGGCGTTAAAAGCGCTGAAGATGCGGCTGTATATTTAGATTTAGCTGCAGACATCTTAGGTGCTGACTGGGCTAGCAAAAATAACTTTAGATTTGGTGCAAGTAGCTTACTAACGAACTTATTGAATACTTTAGGCGCAAGTAACGACGTCGCTGATCCAAGTAGCTATTAATTAACTATTACTTAACAAAAATAATAACAAAGGTTTAAAGTGATATGGCGCAGTTATACTTTTATTATTCAACAATGAATGCTGGTAAATCGACTCACTTGTTGCAATCTTCTTATAACTATCGTGAGCGAGGTTTAAATACCTTGCTATTTACGGCACGGATTGATGATAGGTTTGCAGAAGGTAAAGTATCATCTCGACTAGGTATTCATGCTGATGCGCAATTATTTGAAGAAACAACCAACGTTTTTTTAGAAGTTCAAAGCTATGTTCAAAATAATAAACTCGCTTGCGTATTAATTGATGAAGCGCAATTTTTAACTAAGCAACAAGTTAAGCAGTTGACCGATATTGTCGACGAACTTAATATTCCAGTATTAGCCTACGGTATTCGTACCGACTTTCTTGGTGAAACTTTTGGCGGTAGTGCCGCACTTCTGGCATGGGCTGATAAACTAGTGGAACTTAAAACCATATGCCACTGCGGTAAAAAAGCTAACTTTGTTATTCGCTGTGATGCAGAAGGTAATGCCGTCAAAGGCGGTGAACAAATTGAAGTGGGCGGTAATGAACGCTATGAATCATTATGTCGCCGTCACTTTAAAGCCTTGGTTTGGTAACACCTATTGAAAAGAAAAGAATAAAAAAGGAGATGAATAATTCATCTCCTTTTTTATTAATGAAACATCGTTAAAGGTATGATGCTAACCTGTTATTGTTTGGTAAATAACAGGCTGCTCATCTGCATATTTTGAATTAATAACCAAAGCCGCAATATATTGTTCACTTGCTACTTGCGCCGCAGTATTATCGCTGGCATGAACACGAGCAACAACATCACCACGATTTACTAACGTACCAATTGGTAAAATTCGATCAAATCCAACACTATGATCAATCGCCTGCCCATTAGCGGTTCGCCCACCTTTTAAACCTACAACTGACATACCAATGTCTCTGGTTTGCATACCAACTATATAACCATGCTCTGGTGCAATAACATCAACAATAACATTCGCACGCTCCATCGATTTCCAAGGTTCTTCAATAAAATCACTTGGGCCGCCTAGTATATGAATCATTTTTCCAAAAATTTCTGCAGCTTCTCCAGAATTTAATGCGTGATTAATTTTCTCCAAAGCAATCTCTTCATTTTCAGCAACTTTTGCACTGATAAGCATAGCTTTTGCTAACGCAACAACAACCGCATGTAAACGAGGCTCGCGCAAAGTTCCGGTAAGATACTTTACGGTTTCTGCCATTTCCAAGGCATTACCAGCAGTAGCACCAAGCACTTGGTTCATATCTGTAATAATTGCTTGTGTCGGCACTCCTGCACCATTTGCAACATTAACAATACTTTGTGCTAATGCACGGGCGTCATCAATGTTGGACATCATGGCACCATTACCGACTTTAACATCCATAACTAAAGAATCTAAGCCTGCAGCAAGCTTTTTGGACAAAATTGAGGCGGTAATTAACGGAATAGATTCAACCGTCGCTGTTATATCACGAATACCATACAAACGCTTATCAGCAGGAGCCAAATTATCGGTTTGAGAAATAATAGCAACACCAAGATCTTTAACAATACTCTTAAAGTCGTTAATGCTTGGCTGAACGTTAAATCCAGCAATACTCTCAAGCTTATCTGAAGTGCCGCCAGTGTGACCTAGACCACGACCAGATATCATAGGGACGTATGCTCCACATGCTGCCACAATTGCGGCAAGCATAAAGCTGACTTTGTCGCCAACGCCCCCTGTTGAGTGTTTATCAACAATCGGACCATCAAGCTCTGGCCAACTAAGAACATCACCAGAATTTTTCATTGCTAAAGTTAGGTTAACAATTTCAGAGGTTTCCATACCCTTTTGAAAGATGGCCATGGCCATAGAACCTACTTGTGCATCATTAAAATTTTTTGTTACTAAACCATCAACAAAACTTTGTATCTGTTCTTGGGAGAGTGAACCACCATTGCGTTTGGTGCGAATAATTTCTTGTGGTAGTAACATTAATTTTAATCCTTATTGTTCAAGTAGATCTTTAGGGGTAAAAGCATCCGGTAATAACTCACTAACTGTCCATTCCTTAGAGTCATTATTATGATTAACAGCTTTAACGAGCGCTTGTGGCGATAAAAACTCTGCTATCACCTGTCGACATGCGCCACATGGCGGAGTCAATTTATCTTGATTGGTATAGATAACAATAGCTGAAAATTCTTGTTCACCTGCAATAACTCCCTGTGCTAAACAATTACGTTCCGCACAAATCGTTAAGCCATATGATGCATTCTCAACGTTACAGCCTTTAACAATATGCCCATTAGTCGTTAATGCGGCAGCACCAACATGGAAATTGCTATAAGGCGCATAAGCGTTTGCAAAACCTTCTTTAGCTTTCTCTGCTAATTGCTGCCAGTCGATATTGTTATTATTTACCATAAAACATAAAACCCTATTTGTTGACCATTTGGTCAGTAATCGTATGCTAATTGACATTTGCTTTTAGGTCAAGCGTATAACATGTAAATTAGCAAATTTCAGTAAAAAAAAAGCCAACATAAATGTTGGCTTTTATATTATTCACTTAGCACAAAATTAGAATGTGTATTTAACCCCAATTTTAATGCGGTAGGTAGATTGTTTAGCTTCAAATCGTAAATCATCTTGCACTGGTGCACCATAGATGTACTGACCAGTTACTCTATCAATATCCATCTGAATTACTTCGCGAGTACCAAATTCTTGACGGTATACTTTACCTTGCGAAGAATCAATCAAGTTAAGTAAGTTATTTACTACAAAATAAACTTCACCTTTATGATCTTCACTAAAACCAGGAATTTCTTGTGAAACAAATAAATCTAAACTGTTCGTCCAAGGAGCATTACCTTGGCCACGGTCAACTAATTTTCCTGCAGATCCAGATAAACCTAATGAATCAAAGTAAGCTAACACTTCTGCTTCTGTTGTTCCTTCGTACCGTACATTTGCATCGCCAGCTGTTGGTACGTAAGCTAAGTAGTTGCCACCAAAGGTTGAACCGAAACCTGAAGGTTGAATCAAGTCTTGGTCAAAGAAGCGACCACCTTGTAGGTTAGTTAAATCAACTAAGTGGCTATAAGGAGAACCTGACTTACGCTCAAAGAATAAGTTAAAGCTTGTTTCATAACCTTCAAAAAACTCTGTATCGTAACCTAAGCTTGCCACTAAACGATGCTTAGTTTCGTAAGATGAAGTACCTACTTGAGTTTCTTGGTGATCTGAAAAATGACCAAATCGGTAATTACTACGTGCAGTAGAAGACCCTCCTGGGTTACCTTCAGTAATGTCTTGGTATGTGTATGAAGCATTGAAGTTGATACCATTATCGAAATTCTTCGCTAAACCTGTACTTAAAATAACTGAACGACCATCTTTTTCAGCATTCGTTAGCATGATTTCTAGCTCACGCGTATCATAAAATGGTAATGCACCATCTTTGGTGCTACCAACCACATCACCTTGTTGTAATAATGCAGCATTTACCCATTCAGCAGAATCTTCTTTGTCAGTGTAAATTGCCGTAGTTGTCCAAGCAAAATCGTCACCTAACATTGGAATATCAATGTTAACTTCAGTGTTTAACATGTAAGTCCACTGTGAAGGGATGTCAAAGTTAGGATCGATTAAGTTAGAAGTACTATTCCCTGTGCCACTGTTTACAGCATCAATTGCCTCCTGCGGTGGAGTAGTAAGAATGTTACCTTCGGCGATAAAATTACGTCCTGATACACCCAACTTACTAATACCGTCATTTGAATATGAGTTTGAAATCCAAACATTTGGATTACCACCAGCATAACGGCCTGCACTACCGCGTACAGTTACATCATCATTTACTGTATAAGTGAAGCCTAAACGAGGTAATAGAATATCAACACCATCTAGGTTGTATGTATTATCAAAGCCTGTACGATCGTATACGCCTGGGTTAAACCTTGGCTTATCATCTGAAGACAAGCGCTCATAACGTAAACCAAATGATAATGTTAAATCGTCGTTATAATCCCAAGTATCATTGATATAAAGCTTTAAGTCTTGACGTTCAAATGCAGCAGCTACAGCTAATGGATCATTACCTACACCATTTTCATATGTATAACGAGATACAGCTCTATTCTCGAAATCTTCAATGCTGTTAAATTCTACAGTACCTCGTGAGTTAGGTAAAAACTGGTTTTCAACTTTAAGAATTTGATAATCAATACCGAAATCAATTACATGATCTTCATATAAGTAACTTGCATCAAATTTAGCAATTAATAATTCATTATCAAGTGAGTTTGAATGGCGGAAAGCATCTGAACCAAATGCTAGTGAACCACGGTTGTCACCAATATTTCTAATTGTAACGTCACCTAAACCAAGATCTTTCTTAAGTGAAACTTGCCCTGTTTCAACTTTTTTCTTCGTTAAACTAATTTCAGTTGAAAAGTCATCAGTCCAATCTGAGTATAATTTGGCGCTGAAGTTATTTAACTTTTCAAACTTGTTATACCAATGAGTGTCTAAACGTAATTCACGGTTGCTTGATGTCGTGTTGCGAGTATTGTTACCTTCATTGAACATGTAAACAAAGTTTGCACGATGTTCGTCGTTAATGTTCCAGTCTAACTTGATGATGTACTTTTCATCTTCGAGTTGTGGTTGAGAATCAAACTCACCAATTTCAGATACGCCGTAAACACGATTAGCAATTTCTTTAATACGGTTAACTTCATCTACTGTTACTGATGTTTCGTTAGATCCGATACCAGAACCACCAGCGCCGAATTCGATAACTTGCGGAGATTCAAACTTCTCGTAAGCACCGAAGAAGAATAATTTATCTTCGATTAATGGAGCACCTAAAGTAAAACCATAATTTTTTTCTTCAAAATCAATAGGACGTTCTTCGCCATTATCTTTTGGAGTGCCTGCAAGACTATCGTTTGTTTTTTCGTAAAAAAAGTTACCGTGAACTTCATTCGTACCTGATTTGAATACCGCATCAACAGCACCGCCAGTAAAACCACCTGATTTTGCATGTGTAGGCGCGACATTTACAGTAACTTGATCAAGTGCATCTAATGGGAATGGGTTACGTTGCGTTGGGTAACCATTATTATTTAGACCAAAATCATCATTAAGTGGAATACCATCAATACTGATAGAGTTAAATCGAGGGTTTGAACCCGCAATTGTCATTGCACTATCATCGCCCGGTTGAATAACAACTAATGGGTTATTACGAACTACATCTTTAAGGTCACGATTTAAGCTTGGTGTTTTACCAATCTCCTCTGAACCATAATAGCTATCATTGGCATTTGAATTAAAAAAAGTACGGCTACCGGTTACAGTAATAGTTTCAACGTTATCAGATTGTAACTGTTGATCTAAGCGTCTAGTTTCACCTAAAGAAAGGTAAAGGTCAGAAACTTCAGCATCTTTAAACTTATCAGAATCAATAACAACTTTATATGGACCGCCTACACGTAAACCTTTAACAAAAAAGGCACCTGATTCATTAGTCGTAACAGTACGTCTTGTTCCTGTTGGCTCGTGGATAATAGTCAATGATGTATTTTCTGCGGCGTTGCCTTGTGGACCGACAATACTGCCTCGAATACTTGACGATGTATCAGCTACGGCTGATGTTGACAATCCAAGCGCAAGTACAACCGCGCCAGTAATGCGTGAGAGACGATGATTTTTCATCATTTAGTTCCTTGGTAGAAGTTTTATAATGTTTTGTAAATTGTTTATTTTTAGTTTCACTTAGCTAATTTTTAATTTAATTATTATTTTTTAAGTGTATTTCAGCAGAAATTAGACCAGAGTTTTATTACATTTTCATTACATAATTTTACAGTTACTATTTTAGTAACTAAATATTTTTTTTAATTTAAATTATTAAAACACAAGCAGGAACAAATAATGCAAAAAAAACAAACACTTAAAAACAAAATACAAACAAGACAAAAAATCACTTATAACAATAAATGTTTCAAAAGCCATTTACCATAACAAAAAATGATAAAAACAAACCATATGGTCAGGATAAAACCTTGTATGCTTCTATAGCCTTTTTTAAAGGCTTATATTTTATTATATTTATTAACCAATGGAACAATTAGGATAATTATTCCGTGATGGTTATTAAATAAACAGACAAAACGTATTAAAACAGTGCCTTAACTACGTAATTAACTTAAACTAGTTGATAACTAATGAATATGAAATAAAATTATGACTAAAATGCAGTATTTTATTCGTATCAATAGCCAAAAGTTGAATTTTCATAATCAAAGCTAGCTCTAAGCATAGAACAAGTTCAAAAATATGTAATATTAGTGTAATAAAATCACCCTAAACAAATAAAAATATAATTTAAAAGGTTATTCGTGTGAGCAACAAAACAACAAATGATAAGCAAGGAAGCATAAGAGCGAGAAGTGAAGCCGTCATTTTAGCAGCCGCGCAAAAAGAATTTATTTTACAAGGTTATAAAGGCGCTACTGTACAGTCAATCGCTGATTCTGCTGGTTTACCTAAAGCCAATGTTCTTTATTATTTTAAAAACAAAGAAAATATCTACCACGCAGTTTTACAATTAACATTAGATACCTGGGATCAAGGTATTGGTGACATTGATACAAGTGAAGGGCCAATAATAGCGATAGAGAAATTTATTGCCGCAAAAGTAAAAATGTCTTTCGAGCATCCTCAAGCATCTAAAATATATGCGATGGAAATTATTCAAGGCGCATTGCACTTGAAGGAGTTTGCCCGCACTTATTTACGTCAATGGGTTAGAGAAAAGGCAAAAACATTTCAAGTTTGGATAGATAATGGTGAGATGGCGAATGTCGACCCTGTAAAACTTATTTTTCTAATCTGGTCATCTACGCAACATTATGCTGACTTTGAACAGCAAGTTCTTACGATAATGAACCGTGCCGATTATGAAGAAGATGACATTACACAAGTGACTGAATTTTTAACCGATTTTATTTTACGTGGCTGCGGCCTAAAGTAAGGAATTAATGTGCGATTATTAACAGCTGCATTAGCAACTACCCTTTTGTTTTCAGCAGGTAAAGTTATGGCTCATCAAGAACAAAGTAGCGTACCTAAACTTCGCATTGCAACATTTAATGTCAGCATGGAAGCACTTAACTACCACTCAAGTCAGCAAGATAAAGCGGTTAAAGTAACAGGCAAAGAGCTTGCAGCAGCACTTAAAGATAATCGCCAACAGATCAAAAACATTGCAGAAATTATCCAGCGAGTAAATCCTGATATTATTTTACTTAATGAATTTGATCGCTTTGATGAATCACATCAGTCATTACAGCAGTTCATTAAGAGCTACCTAAATAAGTCTCAAAACGGTAATGCTGGCATCGATTACCCACACTATTATCAAGGTCCTGTTAATACCGGTGTTGCGACTCAGTATGATTTAAACAATGATACTAAGTCAGGTGTTTTGCCAAATGATGCTTATGGTTTTGGTTATTTTCCTGGCCATTTCGCGATGGCGTTGCTTTCAAAATACCCAATTAACCAAGAAAAAATCAGAACATTCCAACAGTTTAAATGGCAAGATATGCCTAATGCCTTAGTACCAATTGATCCTGAATCGAAAACACCTTGGTATAGCGAACAAGCTTGGAATAATTTTCGCCTTTCATCAAAATCGCATTGGGATATTCCAGTCAATATTAATGGACAAATACTACATGTATTAGCGAGCCACCCAACACCTCCTGTTTTTGACGGACCCGAAGATAGGAACGGCAAACGTAACTTTGACGAAATTCGCTTTTGGATAGACTATTTAACACCAAGTGCTGCAAGCTATATTTATGATGATAATAAGCAATATGGCGGCTTAGCCAAAGATAAAGCCTTTGTTATATTGGGAGATTTAAACGCTGATGCTATTGACGGTAATGCAATAAAATCGGGTATCCATCGCTTAACACATCATCCACGAGTTCAAGATCCTAAACCAGAAAGCGAAGGCGGTAAGCTTCATCGCGCTGATAATCCAAATGCGAAAAATCATACAGCGTTTTGGGGAATGCGAGCAGATTATGTGCTGCCTGCCAAATCACAAATGTCAGTACTTGACTCCGGCATATTTTGGCCAAAAGCAGATGAGGCTGAATTTAGATTAATTAAAGATCGCGCAGCTTCTTCAGATCATCGACTTGTATGGGTCGATGTTGAATTAAAAGCGAAGTAAAACCTTTCATTGGACAAGTGCAGATACTAGCACTTGTTCATAAGTATATTAACCGGAAAAACAAGCATGAAGAAACTCGTTCCAACTATTTTAACCAGTTTAATGGTTATGTCATGTAGTCAAATTCAGACCAATAACGACATTACAACTATTGCTAAGAATGACGCCCCTAAGAACATTATTATGATTGTTGGTGATGGCATGGGGCCTGCCTATACCACAGCATATCGCTATTTTAACGACAATCCAGATACAGCAGTTATTGAACATACTGTTTTTGATCGCCATTTAGTTGGTAGCAGCAGTACGTATCCTGCAAGAGTGTCAGGTTATGTTACTGATTCAGCTGCGGGTGCAACAGCACTTGCCACAGGCACTAAATCATACAATGGTGCTATCGGTGTTGATGTTAATAAAAAACCGATTGAATCTGTTTTAGTGTGGGCGAAAAAACAAGGTAAGAAAACCGGAATGGTAGTTACCTCACAAATTAACCATGCAACCCCTGCTTCTTATTTAGCGCATAACGAAAGTCGTCATAACTATAACGAAATAGCTGATAGCTATTTAGCAGCACATGAAGATATCGATGTATTACTTGGTGGTGGTTGGCAATATTTTATCCGTGAAGATAAAAATTTAGTTGAAGCATTTAAAGCTAAAGGTTTCAAATACATTGATAATTACCAGCAACTTGCAGCACTACCAAGTAATGAAAAAGTACTGGGCTTATTTGCAGATAAAGGTTTACCTTGGGCATTAGATGACAGTAATAAACATCGTCTATCTACTATGGTAAAACCTGCAATTTCTCAACTAGAAAATAAAAATGGCTTTTTTATGCTAATTGAAGCCAGTCAAGTTGATTGGGGCGGTCATAGCAATGATATTGCCGTAGCTATGGCGGAAATGGACGACTTAGCAAAAACACTTGAGTATTTAGAATTCTATGTAGAGAAAAATCCAGATACATTGGTTATACTCACTGCAGACCACAGTACAGGTGGCTTTACCATAGGACAAGGTGGCAAATACTTATGGCAACCTGAAGTACTGCGCAGCATGACCATGTCAGCAGATGCAATTGCTAAAAAGTTAGCTATACAAGAAATAACGGCAAAAAATGTGAGTGAATTACTTAATTTTGAAATAACTGAAGCAGAAGCCGCACAATTAATAGCAACAAAAAAATCTTTAGCTGATGCTTTAATCACTTATAACAAGCTACCAAAAGCAGAAAAAGTTAAAATGAAAAAGCCAACGGCACAAAAGTTATTACGTCAACATATCAACCGCATTATTGACCAACGCAGCATTACGGGTTGGACAACCTTTGGCCATACTGGTGTTGATGTGCCCGTATTTGCTATCGGACAACAAAAAGAACTATTTAATGGCCACATCGATAATACAGAAGTAGCTACTAAAATATTCACATTACTAGGTAAAAAGTAAACTTAGCCTTTCTGGCAATAGCTTTTATTTAGTAATAATTAACTGCTTTAGTTTGAATTTAATTACAGCAAATTTAACACTGTTATTAAAACGCCGAGTTATACTCGGCGTTTTTGTTTCATGTGCTCAGATCAAATACTTTACACTAAATGCTAGTAGCGGATAAAACTTCATTAAAACGGGCAAAACCACGTTCTAGATCTTCAATTAAATCATCAACATTTTCTAAGCCAACATGTAAGCGAATCAATGGGTGCTGATATGGCCATTGTGTTGCAGTGCGCAATTTGTTTACGTTAGCAATGCCTAAAATTAAACTTTCAAAGCCGCCCCATGAGTAGCCCATTTTAAAATGTTCCATACCGTCCAAAAAAGCGGTTAGTGCTGCTTGATTACCTTTGTTTAAAACAAATGAAAATAAACCATTCCCGCCAGTAAAATCGCGAATAAATTCACTATGTCCAGGGCATGACGGAAGTGCTGGATGTAAAATGGTTTCAACTTCCGTGCGAGTTGACAACCAATTTGCAACTTTTAAGGCACTTTCTTGATGCTGCTTTAAACGCACCGGTAAGGTTCTAATGCCCCGCATTGCCAAATACAAGTCATCTGGCGAGGTGCATTGTCCCATGGTATAACTGCTTTCTCGTAATTGTGGCCAGTGCTCAGCAGTTGCCGTAGCTGTACCTAACATAACGTCAGAATGCCCTACAATGTATTTAGTTGCAGCTTGCACAGAAACATCAACACCAAAATCAAATGGCTGAAAATTTACCCCTGCTGCCCAAGTATTATCGAGCATCACAATACAATTATGGCGATGAGCAATCTCTGCAATCGCAGGAACATCTTGTACTTCCATGGTAATCGAACCAGGCGACTCAAGAAAAACTAATGAGGTATTAGGTTTGATTAAA
Organism: Colwellia meonggei; assembly: GCF_057537295.1. Lineage (NCBI taxonomy): Bacteria > Pseudomonadati > Pseudomonadota > Gammaproteobacteria > Alteromonadales > Colwelliaceae > Colwellia > Colwellia meonggei. The sequence continues at coordinate 160,685 of NZ_BAAJLZ010000005.1, read as the reverse complement.
TGTTCAATATCGCTGCCGATAAGTGGGTCGTAATAGCTCGTTTCTATTCCTAGTTTCGACAGTATCTTATCGCAATAATCACGAGTAGGCTCATAAGCGGTATCCACCATTAAAATATGATCACCAGATTTAACAAATGCTAAAATAGCATTAGTAATTGCTGCCGTACCTGACGGGTACAACGCACACCCTGCACCACCTTCAAGCTCAGTCATTGCATCACTAAAAGCAAATGAAGTGGAGGTACCACGGCGACCATAAAACAATACCTGATTAGCCTTATTTGCTGTTGCGTGCTTCATTTCTTTTACAGAATTAAATACCACGGTCGACGCTCGTTCAACCGGAGGATTAACAACACCACGTGTCCACTGACTTTTTCTGCCAGCGTTGATAATTTTGGTTTCTTTTTTCATTTGCTCAATTATTCCTAAGAAATTACCACAACAATTATTATGGCTATCTAGCCATCCATAAACTAGTTATATCATTGAATAATGATAAGAAGCACGCATTATTTTTTCATGCAATAGTTTCATTTGTTCTAGATGGATATTCTATTGAATATAAACGGTACTATTGAATGCTTAATAATCAAATAAATTCATTTGTGCATTAGTAATTTCATCAAAGCTGGTATTGATAAAAGGTAAAATTGCATCAGCAACGGCATGTAGCTGTCTATCTATATATAGTTGATAATCTAACGGCGCATTTTGGTAACCTTTTGCTTGCGGACCATTCATTGTCATTACGTATTCTATCCAGCCCTTGTTTTGATACTTTAACGGCTTACCTTGAGCTTTATTTATTTCATCAGCTAATCTTGCTGCACGTACATGTGGAGGTACATTCTTAACATAAAGCTCTAATTTTCGCCGCAAACGTTTTCGATAAACTAATTTACTGTCGTGCTCTCCAGCTAAAGTTTCCGCAACTACCTGCTTAATGTAGCTTTCAACTGGCTGGCCATTAAATACCATGTCATATAACTGTCGTTGAAACTGTTTCGCTAACTCTGTCCAATCTGTGCGAACACTTTCTAAACCTTTAAACATTAAAGTCTGTTTTCCATTTTTAAGCACAAGGCCCGCATAGCGTTTCTTAGTACCCACATCTTGTCCACGTACTGTTGGCATTAAAAACTTGCTAAAATGGGTTTCAAACTCTATTTCAAGCTCACTGGTAATATTAAATTGCGTTTGTAGCTGCGCTTGCCACTGTTGGTTAATATAATCTTGCAGTGCTTTGCCTAATGCCCTACTTGATGTTTCAGTTTGATCATCTCCAATATGAACAAAAATCGAATCAGTGTCACCGTAAATAACTTGATAACCTTTGGCTTCAATCCATGTTTTTGTCGTTTTCAAAATACTGTGGCTACGCTTTGTGATGGAGCCGGAAAGTCGTGGATCAAAGAAACGGCATCCCGTTGAGCCTAAAATACCGTAAAACGAATTCATGATAATTTTTATCGCTTGCGATAAAGCTGCATTGTTATCACGTTTAGCAATGTCTCGCTCTTTCCAAAGCTCATTAATAATATTAGGTAGAAAGTGCTGCTCTCTTGAAAAATATGCACCATCGAAGCCTTCAATCGAAACCTCTGGTGATTTTAGCCCTTCAATCAAGCCCATAGGATCAATATTAAAGCTGCGAATTATGCTCGGATACAAGCTTTTAAAATCAAGTACTAAAACGTTGTTATACAGTCCTGGAGTTGAGTCCATAACAAAGCCACCGGGCGACTCAAAACCTTGATCACCATCGCCCATATTCGGCGCAACATATCCACTTCGATGTAACTTGGGTAAATATAAATTTGTAAATGCTGCAACTGAGCCACCAATACGATCAATTGCCAGCCCTGTTAGCTGTGCTCGCAACATGGCAAACTCAAGTAACTGCGTATGCTTAAATATTTCTAACACTAAGCGGCAGTCTTCTAAATTGTAAATTGCGAGTGCCGTTTTATTATTATAGAAATTGTCGGTGATTTCTTGCACTCGATTGTCAACATCATCTACTTTTTTACCTATACCCAGCAATGTGTTAGCAACATTATCAAGTGAAAAGCTAGGAAAGCTATAAGTCGCTGTTTTTAGCAAGTCTATGCCGTCAAGGATAACTCGGCCATTTATTTCAATAAACTGTTGTTCACTGTTCTTATTTTTACGCCAGTGTGGTGCTTTACCGTCACGACCAATTGAAAACTTTACACCATGTAAATCATAGCGTTTTTGCAATAAATTAAAGTCGAAATTAATAACATTCCAGCCAATGATAATGTCGGGATCGTGTTGCGTAAACCAATCAAGTAAGGCTAATAACAGTTGTTGCTCATTAGCTAACCATACAATATCGAAATCAGTCTCATTTGTTCTTTTTTGTTCAAGCGCTATTTCGTCATCATTAGCTATCATTAACACTTGCTGGCAAGATTCACTATACAAGCCAATTGAATAAAGCTCCCCCGCCATCGAACATTCTATATCTAATGAAACTGTGCTTAATTCAATATCCGTTTGCTCGGCTTTATTAACTTGTTTACATTTTACTTGCTCAAATTTTTGATAAGTAGTAGAAAAACTTTGCTGTGCAGTTTTAGCTTGGGTGCCGCTAAAAATCATATCTGCGGTAATAAAGCGCTCCATTAAAAAACGATCGTCCGGGCGAAAATCATCTTCGTAGCATTTAATACCTCGTTGTTTAAGCACATCCCTTGCCTGATAAAATTCACGCAAAGTTGCAAAGTATACTGCTGTAACTTGTTCTTGGTTAAATGCTTTTAATGGAACGCCTTTAATATCTGCGGCAGGTAGTTTTTGCTCAATAAGAATCTCTTCTACTTGCTGAGCCACCCTACTTTCAACAAATAATAATACCCGTTCATTATTAACAATCAGTTCAACAGGGCCATCAGGTGTTTTCAACCACAAGGTAATTTCAATTTCATTACCACGATCTCGTACCGAACGCGTCAATAGAAATCCACGGAAAGTGTTCGTCAGGTTTTGCTGTTTAGTGTTTTTAGGCGAAGGAAATTGCATTAAGGCGTTAATACCAAGTGGATTAATCACAACAAACTGTTAATATATACAGCAGTGTAAACCATCTATTGTCGATAGGAAACTTAAGCCGCGATGTTAAGCGAAAAAATAAAACAAATTATCCGAAATTCCTATAAAAGCATTGGTGAGAACTTAACAAACTTTAATCCCCGTAAACAACAAACATTTCTTATTGCAGAAATAGCGAAAACACTTGCTGGTGAATACGACAAGCAGCGAAAAATTATCACGATAGAAGCAGGTACAGGCACTGGTAAATCACTTGCCTACTCTTTGGGCGCAATTCCACTGGCAATAAGTCGTGATAAAAAAGTTTGTATCACAACAGCAACGGTGGCATTACAAGAACAACTGGTCGACAAAGATTTACCTTTTCTAAAAAAACATAGCGGCTTAGATTTTAATTTCACCTTGGCCAAGGGTCGACAACGTTATGTTTGTCGACAAAAATTAACGCAAGCGGTTGCTAATGATGACAGCCCACAAGTTGGTTTTACTTTTGCTGAAAAGCCACAAGCACATGATATTAGAATGCTAAATAGTATGCATAAAGCATTAACTGACAACTCATGGTCTGGTGATATTGACTCTTGGCCTGAGCCTGTAAATCACATTATTTGGCAACAAATACAAGCTGACAAACACAGCTGCTTAAAGCACTTATCGGAACATAGTCATTGCCCTTTTCATAAAGCAAGAGAAACCATGGACGCGGCTGATGTCATCGTAGTTAACCATAGTTTACTACTGGCTGATTTAGAGTTAGGTGGTGGAAAAATTTTACCTGCGCCAGAAGACACTTTTTATATAATTGATGAGGCACATCACCTGCCAAAGGTAACGCGTGACCACTCTAGTGCAAGTCTAACCACCAAGGGAGCCACTGACTGGCTTGGAAAGTTACAGGAAACCGGTGATAAAATAGCAAAGTTGGTAAAATCACAAAGTGCGATTTCACCTTCTATTAAATTAGCGGATGATTGCCAAAATATTTTGACAGATATGCAAAAAGTATCGGCTTTTATCGATAATAATCGCAGTGTTTATTTCCAACAATCGGCCAATAGTGCAGGTAAAAATCACAGCAAAAGTAACGAGCCTTTATATCGATTTGAAAATGGTATTATTCCAAAATCATTAAAAAATTGGGCTGAAGATTTATCAGAAAGCTCTAAAAAATGCTTAAGCCAATTGAGCAAGCTTTATAATTTATTGATGGAGTCTGTTAAAGATGGCGATACGCAAATGTATCTTGCTGAACCATTATTGGCTGAGTCAGGCTTTATGATCCAACGATTAGAAAACTTCAATGCCCTTTGGCAAATGTATGCCAAAACCGACAGTGAAAAAGGTGCGCCAATGGCACGTTGGATGGAGCAAATAGAAGGGAAACGCAGCGATTTCTTATTATCAGCCTCCCCGATAGAAGTTGGTTTTACCTTGGAAGATATGTTGTGGTCAAAATGCGAAGGAGCCGTACTTTGCTCTGCTACCATTTTAGCCTTGAATTCATTTGATCATTTTCGCCGCCAAGCTGGCTTGAAAACCAATGACGGTAGCCAATACCAAAAAGTTGACTCGCCATTTGATTATCAAAACAATGCTCAACTTATGATTGCAAATATGGATTATGAACCCAGTGCCGATAATTTTACCAATGAATTAATTGAAAAACTGCCTGCAATAATAAAGCGTGGCAAAGCAAGTTTAGTACTATTTTCATCATATTGGCAAATGGACAAAGTGGTTACCGCATTGCGTGATAAACATAAACTCAGCGTACTAGTGCAAGGCGAACAATCACGACAAAAAATAATTGAAACACATAAAGCCTTAGTTGAAAAACAACAAAGCAGTATTATTTTTGGCACGCAAAGTTTTTCTGAAGGATTAGATTTACCAGGAGAATACTTAACTAACGTTATAATAACCAAATTACCCTTTTCCGTGCCGTCATCCCCTGTTGAGGAAGCGCAGGCAGAATATATTACAGCAAAAGGAGGCAACCCTTTTATGTCAATATCTGTCCCCGAAACATCAAAAAAGCTTATTCAAGCAACGGGGCGGTTGTTAAGAAATGAAAAAGATCGCGGCATAATTACCCTGATGGATAAACGCGTGATCAGTAAACGTTACGGTAAAGATTTACTGAATTCATTACCACCATTTAAACGGATAGTTGAATAGAGAATAAATCCATTCATGATAGCGAAATATAACAAAAAGTAGTTTTGTCATATTTTGCAATGATATAGCTGCTATTTTGTCTTTCATTAGTCTTAAGTTTTCCCGTATGATTACAACAGCAAACAACGATGATTTAGGTGTTTTATGGAAAATTGGGACGATTACCGTTTAATACTTGCGTTACATCGTGGTAAAACACTGAGAAATGCTGCACAACAATTAGAATTAAACCACAGTACGGTGTCACGTCGACTCGCGAGCTTGAATCAAAAATACGGCTCTGATGTATTTGATTTCACGCAAAGAGGTTACGTTATTACCACCTCAGGTAAAACTTTATTAGCCTCTGCTGAAAAAATTGAGCAGTTAACAATTAACGACAACCGTTTAAGGAAAGTACACCAAACCGATTTGTCAGGAGATATTAATCTTTCTATCCCGCCAGCGATTGGTCAGTTTTTATTATTAGAGGAATTATATCAGTTTCAAAAGCAATACCCTCAGATCAACTTAAACATGCAAACATCATATCAATTAGCAAATTTAGATAAGTCTGAAGCTGACATTGTTATTAGAGTGTCAAACCAACCGTCAGAGCATTTAGTAGGCCACAGGCTGTTTCCCATCGCCTTGAGTTACTATGCTAGCCAGCAATATCTAATGAATAAAAAAGAAAATAATTTTCAATGGATAACAAACGTAGCTAGTGCTGGAAAACCAACTTGGATTGATAACTCACCATACCCAAACGCTAAAATTGTCATGAGAATTGAAGATTTGGTTTTAAGACATTACGCCGCAGCTCAAGGACAAGGTATGATAATGGGGGCATGTTATATTGCAGAATCTATTGACGGCTTGCAGCGTATTGAGCCAAACAGAGTATTTCCACATCAAGATATTTGGGTATTAACACACCCAGATTTACGTAATGTGCCTCGTATTAAAAGGTTGATGGAGTTTTTAACACAAGCTTTAAGAGCAAAAGAAAAGCTAATTACAGGACAAAAAGATTTATAGCCTCCTTAATTAACTTTTCATTTAACCTATTAACTTTCAGATGAAAAATTAATTGTTTTATCAGGAGCGTGCAGCGCAAAAGCTGATATTTCCCAACCAGTTTCGGCTTTATTTAGGAAATAGGTAGCACCGGCCCGATCGTACACCTCACCATTAGCTAAATAACGCACGGCAATATTACTCGCTAAAGCGATATTATCAGTTAGCAATTTAATCTCGACTGCTTCCCATGCAATTTTATTTACACCTTTGCTTTTTAGCTGTGTTAGAAATCCAGTAACGCCTTGGTTCATTTTTTCTGGCGTCAATGTTGTAGATTTGCCATTGCCGGTCATCAACATCACTTGCTTCGCATAGAGTTCTGGCGTTAGCTTTAATTCTTGTTTGGTAATAAAGTGATTGTATTTAATCATATAATTTTTAAATACTTTTGCTATTTGTTGTTTATTAGTGCGCTCTTTGCCATTTTTCATTTCATTAGCCAATGCCCCAGAACTTATCGACAGACAAAGCATAATTGGCAATATATTTTTAAGTGCTCTCACATTTACTCCTATTTCATTCAAATGTTTACGATATTTAGTTTGATAACTAAACACTAGCATTAGCTCAGAATGGTGTCGTGGAGTAAAATGTTTGCTCGATGTTGCAAAAATGCACCACCGAGCAAAATTTAATAATTTATTGAGTTGTTATCTGTGCTGATCGATAAGAATGGCATTCCCATCTGGGTCGACAAATGAAAAACTTGCAGGTCCTTGTTCACCTTCTATAGCTTTATGGTTCACATCTATACCATGTTCTTCAACGGATGCTAATAATTCCCTTACATCGGTAAACGAGTCTAGCGCTTGCGCATCTTGATTCCAGCCGGGGTTAAAGGTGAGAATATTTCCTTCGAACATCCCCTGAAACAAGCCAATATTAGTTTCGCCATTTTTCATAATTAAATAATTATGCGCCATATCACCAGCAAAAACAGTAAAACCAAGGTTTTGATAAAAATCTCGAGATTTCTCTAGATCTTTCACCGCCAAACTGACTGAAAAACAATCTAATTTCATTACAAATTCCTTTACCTAAATAGCAATAAAACGCTAAGTCCCACATACTAGGCTTAATTACATAACTTAGCGTTATAGGCGCTTAAGCTTTATTTTGTGATCAACCAAATAGCGTGTAATACACCCGGTATAAAAAAGAACAAACATAAAATAATATTAATGACTAAATCTTTACCGACCCCAGACTTTAAAAACACTGCCACAGGGGGTAACAATATTGCCAAAATGATGTGCACTAATTTATTCATACTAACTTCCTATTTTTATTTATTGTTATATTCACACGAAATACAAAACATATTTCATCTATTAATTATTAGCACAAGTTAAATTTTTTGTTTAAGTAACTTGCCGTTTAGCCAGATAAATTTTATCTAAAATGAAGAATTAGGCTGTTGCAAGAATGCTAATTCTTCAGCGCTAGATTCCCGCCCTAAAATAATATTGCGATGAGGATAACGACCAAACTTTGAAATAATGGTTTGGTGGCGCAATTCAAAATCTAAACTAGAGCTGTTACTAAGCGCAGAATATAACGTAACCGCTTCTTTATGAATAACACTCGACTCACTATGCATATAAGGTAAATAAATAAAACTGCGCTTATTTTCTGCTATTTCTTTATCGATACCTAACGCTACCGCTTCTTGTGCTAATACTAGTGCTAACGTATCCGATGCAAACGCTTGTGGCTGATCACGAAAAATATTGCGAGAGAATTGATCAAGTACAATTATTTCTGCTAACCGCCCTTCAGCGCACTCTCGCCAAGAAAATAGCTCCCCTTTGTTTGCACTTTGATGTAACGCTAAAAACCTGTTTTTAATTTCCTGATCAAATTCAAGATCTTTAAGCCACCATTTTTCTGGTGATATTTCGTTAAACCAAAAGTCAATTACCGCACTATAGTTCATACTTTTCTCTATTTCTGTTTAATGGCTTCCTTGAGCATAGGCAAAGTGACCTAGCTTTGTCTATAACAATTAGCTTACTTTTTATTGCGTTAGGAAATAAAAAGCCAAGGCGGGAGACCTTGGCTTTACAGTAAACTTTAATTCAATTACTTGGTTTAAAAACTATTTAATCATTATTTTGAATTACCTCACCTCCTTAATATTTTAACAAGAAACATTGACTAGTTATCGTATACTCTATTTTATTAAAAGTTTTTAGCCACTTGTGCATCGCCAGTTGCTTTAATTGTATTTACAACAGCTTCATTTTTTAATTTAATAACAACACGACGATCATAAAAGCTCACCTCTTTCTCATTTGAAGCGACAACGGGTTGCTGCTCGCCAAAGGCAAATAAATTAATTCGCTCTGCTCGCACACCTTGATCTATTAAGGCATTTTTAACTGCGTTGATACGCGCTAACGACAAAGCCTGATTTAATTCGTCGCTGCCTTGCTTATCGGTGTAACCGGACAGATCTATAGTTAATTCAGGCGATTGCTGAACAATATTAACTAATGCCGTTATTTGCTCTTTATAATGTTCTTTAATTTCACTTGATCCCGTTGAAAACTGTAGGCTCATCAATAAGTTTTGAGCTTGCAATAAACTTGCTGATTGATAGTTTCGTTCTAGTGCCAATAAGTCTTGCTGATGTGCTTGCTCAGCGTCAGCTATTTTTTCTTGATAAGCAATTAAAGCTCTGTCGTTACTTTGCTTTTCTTGCTGATAAGCAATAGACAAGGTTTCGATTTCTTCTTCTTTATTGATGGTTTTAGCAATAAGATTACCCGCTAATCCTGTTATAAAAGCGCCTGCTGGACCACCAAATATTGCACCAATCACCATACCTGTACCAAAGCCAATTTCTTCTTTAAGCTGAGCGTCCTCTGCTTGCGTACTAACTTCTTGTTTTGGCTCTTCTTGCCAGTTTGTATTCTGTGGATTCGCAAAAACAGGGCTTACCGTTAATACCGACACCAATGCTGCGGTTACTATATTGTGCGTTAATGTTTTTTTATTGGTTAATGTTTGAGTTGTCATTGTTATGCCTCTCTATTAAATCATGATTAATGTGCAGAATATAAATGTGTTTTCTGCACTGCTTTATTTCGATAATGCTATTAAACCTCATGAAAACGACGACTTATGGACGCAAAAATGGCAATACCCTGAGCAAATGTGGCAACATTATGGCAATTGCAACAATTAGCAGCATCACAGTGTTTTATTCGCTATGATGCCCATGTTGGATACGTATTTATTAGAAGGTCACACGCTAAAATGTCAAAACGGATCGCCATTGTTGAAGATGATGCAGCAATTAGAGAAAACTATGCAGATGCTCTGCGACTTCAAGGATATCAAGTTCAAACTTATCCAAATAAAGCAACGGCAATACAAGCCTTTAGCTTACGCTTACCTAATTTAGCAATTTTAGATATAGGCTTAGAGCACGAATACGATGCAGGCTTCGAACTTTGCCAGTGGTTAAGATCACAATCTAATACTTTGCCGATTATATTTTTAACCGCTCGCGACAGTGATGTTGATACGGTTTCTGGTTTAAGAATTGGTGCCGATGATTATTTAACTAAAGATATTAGTTTGCCTCATTTAGCAGCACGCATTGCTGCATTGTTTCGACGACAAGATGCCTTAGGAAAACCACAACAGTCAGATCATTTGTTGACCCTTGATGCCTTAACCATAGATAGTCAACGTATGAGTGTTGAATGGAACGGTTGCAATGTTGATTTAACCATTACAGAGTTTTGGATGCTTTATGCCTTAGCCAAACATCCTGGCCATGTAAAGAATCGCAGCCAATTAATGCAAGACTCAAAAATTTATGTTGATGACTCTACTATTACCTCACATATTAAACGTATTCGTAAAAAATTCATGCGCTTAGATAGCAGCTTTAATTGCATCGATACTGTATATGGAATGGGCTATCGTTGGAATCAAACGGCTAACCAAAACAGTGCAGGTCAATAGTTCACTATGGCGATAAAGTGGCGTTTTGGCCTAAGAAGTAAGTTACTACTTTTGTCTGGTTTTTTGTTTACTATTCCCTGGTTTGGCTATCAATATGTTTGGGAAATGGAAAAATATCTGCGCTACGGTCAAGAGCAAACCATAATAGGAACTGCTAGAGCTTTAGCAACCGCAATGCACGAACGGGCAAATCTATTCAATAACCAAGCAAGTTTTTTACCCAGTGTTGAGAAAGGCAAAGACTTATATAGTTATAGTTTATCAGCGCCAATACAACTTGACGGTTTAAATAATGATTGGCCTGACTTTGCCAATAAAGCGCACTTTTATCAACAAAAAAATCAACTCTACACCAATCTTGCGCCTGAGCAATTATCAGTAAACTTTACCGCTGCGGTTGGCACGTATGGCAAGTACCTTTATTTGTACTTTTCCGTTATCGACAATGAAATAATTTACCGTAATAACAATGCCCGCAGTATTACCAATAATGATCATTTAGAACTTGCCTTTATTAACCCTAAAGGAGTATTCAGTCGCTTTATTATCAGTAATAAAACCACTGGTTGGATAGATGCGTACCGCATTACCGATATAGAGAACGACATTCCTGTACCTGCAAAGCAAATTCAAGGGCATTGGCGTGATACCACCCAAGGTTACAACGTAGAAGTTCGCGTGCCATTAACCGAATTTAATGACCATATAGCTTTTGCTGTTCATGACGTTGATAGAAGTTTAGGTAAGGTTGTTGCTTCATTGGGCTCCGCTGATCCAAGTTCGGCAGAGACACTAGGTACCATATTAGTGCCCTCTCCTGAAATTGAACGTATTGTAAAAGGGATGAGTTATACCAATTCGAGTATTTGGGTAGTTGATCAACATCATCGTGTACTCGCTAAAACCGGTGATATAAAGCAAGCAAGTGGTGTATGGAACAAGCGCGTTAGTAATAATATTGAATCAAGCAATGTTATTCTACGCACATTAGAAAATACATGGCATAGCATAGAGAAAAATTGGCTAAAGCCGTTTTACGAAAGAATATTAACTCAACCACCGAAAAACTTTATTGATCAACTTTACGACGCAGAAAACCTAACAGGTAAGCATATTGAAAGTGCATTAGCGGGTGAGCCAATGTCACAATGGCGCTTATCAACGGATCAACAAGCTGTTGTACTTTCTGCTGCTTACCCTATTTTTATCGATGAAAGAGTTAAAGGTGTGGTGATAGTAGAAGAAACCACAAACGGTATTCGCACTTTGAGAAATCAGGCACTAGAAAAACTCTTCAGTTCAATACTTGCCATTATGCTATTAGGCGCTTTCGCATTTTTCTTATTCGCTTCACGTATTTCCAGTCGTATACGCACGTTAAGTAACCAAGCAGAAATGGCTATTGACGAGCACGGCAGAATTAACGGTAACGTAGATACATCAAATACCAATGACGAAATTGGTGATCTATCACGTAGTTTTTCCACTGCCGTTAACCGCTTAGGGCAATATAATCATTATTTAGAAAATATGTCATCGCGACTTTCCCATGAATTACGTACCCCTATAGCTGTCGTCCGCACCTCTTTGGAAACACTGGCAATGCAACATCAAAGTTCACAAAGCCATAGTCTAGTTTCTGATAAATCGGAGAGTAACGAAGAAAATCCTTATTTAACGCGAGCGCAACGAGGTATTGAACGCCTTAGTCTTATCTTAACGAATATGAATGAAGCAACACGCATAGAACAAATTTTGCAAAACACCGAAAAGCAGCCGTTTAGTATCGGCGAAGTAATCAGCGGCTGTATGCAAGGCTATCAGTTAATTTATAAAAATATTGAATTTAATTTTGCCAATGTTATTGAGCAAGGTTTAACGGTTATGGGGTCTCCTGAGCATATAGCGCAGTTACTCGACAAGGTTATTGCTAATGCCGTGGAGTTTAGTGATGATAATAAAGTCACGGTGAAATTTAGCCATACTAAGCAAGCTTGCGAAATTATTATTGAGAATCATGGTGCCTTGTTACCAGAGCAAATGAATGAAAAGCTTTTTGATTCTATGGTGTCTATCAGGCAGCAACACAATAATGAACAACCGCACCTAGGATTAGGGCTATATATTGCGCGCCTTATATGTCAGTTTCATCAAGGCACGATAAGTGCGGTGAATAACAAATTAAATAATGGCGTAGAAGTTAAAGTTATTCTGCCGTTAAAATAATATTTAACGGCAGAATGGATAAGTACTTTGATTATTAACTATTTTTCTGCAGGAAAATAATAAACACGCTTAATTTTATCACCAGAAAATTCATAAACAACCAGTGCTCGTTGCGATTTCAGACCGCTTTTCCCTTGCCAGCTTGCGATTTCAACAGCGCTAACTCTACCTGACGTAGATATAACATTTTCGAGTTTAGAACGACAAGTTGAGCATGATTTAAAATAGCTATTCATGCTGACAATTAAATTGTCTTTTCCTTTAGCTTCAACCGTCACTTGTTGGCCGTTAATGCTTAACCATTCAACATCTTCAGCAACAAAACTTGCCATCGTAGCGCTATCTTGGGCATTAAAACTAGCAACAAATTGCTCAACAGTTAGTAGGTGATTTGCTTTGACGTTATTGGCATGAGCTTCTGAAAAAAACATGATAAAAAATGTTAGCAATATCACCTTTAATAAATTCATACATTACCCTTTTTATATCTTTTGTCAGAAACTTAATATTTAAGTGAGAAGAACAGTTATTCTTTAACTGTAATACGCTTCAACTGTACCTTTCATTTTCATCAGTAATGGTTGACCACGGCGGTCTAGCGCTTTCGGTGATGGGATTTTAACCCAGCCTTCACTAATGCAGTACTCTTCAACATCCGTACGCTCTTTACCGTTTAAACGAATACCAATATTGTGTTCAAAAATTTCAGCGACATGGTATTTGCTGCTAGGGTTACCTGACAAGCGATCCGGTAATTCGGGAAGTGATGTTGTATCGTTCATGATATTGACCTAAGTTTAATAAAAGTGCGCCATTCTAGACAATATGAATCTAGTACTCAAGGAGTTATAAATTGCTGTTCACTTGATTTTACTGGAGTTCATATCTATCGAAAATATATTTACGATAGAATAGCGCTTAAGAAATTGACTATTCAATTCCTATATATTTATGAACTTGCACCGACAAACGCCAATTATTCTCGATACATGTTGCGATAGCTAACTCAGTAGCGCGTTGTTTTTGGCTAATAGGTTGTAAATAAACTTGTTTGTCTTCAACATTGAATTTAGTTAATAGTGTTTTCAAGTCATCAATATGCTGCTCTGTGGCTACTGGGTGTTTAATTTCATTCGCACGCGCTATGGCACTCGCTAAAATATCGTAACCACCTCGCATATTTACCTTAGGTGAAACAGTCACCCAACAATCAGACGAAACCTTAATTTCAAATGTACCTGATGTTTCCACCTGACAACTATAACCTTGTGCTTCAAAATAATGACATAGCTCTGTTAAATCAACCATACATGGCTCACCGCCGGTAATAACAATATGTTTAGCTTTAAAGCCCTGTTGATTAAATATTGTTGCAATATCATCTAGCGATAAATTTGACCATTGCTCGGTTTCTTCAGACTTACTTAATAACTGCTTGCTAGAAATTTCTAATTCAGGGTGAATATCCCATGTATGTTTAGTGTCACACCATGAACAGCCAACAGGACAGCCTTGTAACCGGAGAAAAATCGACGGTTGGCCAGTAAAAGAGCCTTCGCCTTGAAGAGTTTCAAATAATTCATTTATTTTATAACGTGTGGTCATTACTTTAATGCTTAGATAATTTCGAGTAGAATGCGCAAGTTTTTATTATACCCCAAGAGATAGACAAATATGAGTAATAAAGTTGTGGTAATTTTTTCCGGTGGCATGGATTCATTTACTGTACTTAATCGTGCCTTAAAAGACGGTAAGGAAGTATATGCTTTAACTTTTGACTATGGTCAAAAGCATGTTAAAGAAATTGATTGTGCCAGCAAAGTTTGTCAACAACTAGGGGTTACGCATAAAGTTATTGATATTTCAGCAATTAATCAATTGTTAGCTGGTTCTTCGTTAACTGACGATATTGAGATCCCCGAAGGTCATTACGAAGCTGAAAATATGAAATCAACGGTTGTGCCAAACCGGAATATGATTTTATTGTCTTTAGCGGTTGGTTATGCAGTATCAGTAAAAGCATCACAAGTTTATTATGGTGCCCATTCGGGTGACCATGCCATTTACCCTGATTGTCGTCCAGAATTCGTTATGAAAATGAACGACGTATGTCAGATTGCTAACTACGAGGCTGTAGAGATCTTCAGCCCTTATTTAACCGTAAGTAAAACCGATATTTTAAGCGATGGATTAAAAATGGGTTTAAGCTATGAAGACACATGGACTTGTTATAATGGCCGTGAAAAAGCCTGTGGTAAATGCGGCGCGTGTCAGGAACGTTTAGAGGCCTTTACTGATAATAATGCTACAGACCCATTAGCGTACGAAGCATAATTGATATCACAATTTATAGAGAAAGTGACCTTACACGCTCTTTAACATTCATGTGACCGCGTTATACCGTACATCTTTTACATACAAGCTTCTGTGCATCCATGCTCTCGCATCCTGTACATAAAAAAGGGACGATAATACGTCCCTTTTTATTTCTGCTAGCAAAAGCTATCATAATTAAGTATCAATATTTAGCGTGTAAACAAGGTGTCGTGTAAACGCTCAACGACTTGGTTAGCATCTTCTTCTGGTACTAAAAAACATAAATTATGTTCACTGGCACCATGGCAAATCATACGAATGTTAAACTCATTTACTTTATCGAAAATACTACTGCCAACACCCTTTGTGCCATGAATTTTATTCCCGATCACCGCTATTAAACTTAAACCATGCTCTACTGACACCTCACACAATTGCTCTAATTCCTCAACAACTGCCTTTGTTAATAAGGCTTGAGTAGAACCGAGTGGATTATCAAACGTTAACGCGACACTAATTTCACTGGTAGTGATTAAATCAACACTGAGTTGATGCTTAGCTAATACTGTGAACACTTTCGCCAAAAAGCCACTGGCATGCAACATTTCAGGACTTTTTACGGTAACAAGTGTTTGTTCACGACGAAGTGCAATTGAGCGATATGTTGGATTAGAATCAACTTGGCGTTGTATTCGGGTACCACCCGCATCAGGCTCTTTGCTTGAACCGACAAAAACTGGGATATCTTGGCGCATCGCCGGAATAAGTGTTGCTGGATGCAATATTTTTGCACCGAAGGTTGCCATTTCAGCAGCTTCGCCAAAGCTAATTTCATTAATAGAACGGGCTTGTTCAGTAATACGAGGATCCGTTGTGAAAATACCGACAACGTCTGTCCAAATACTTAAATTATTTGCTTTAATTGCTTCCGCCAATAATGCGGCGCTGTAATCAGAGCCACCACGACCTAGAGTTGTGGTTTCGCCCTGTTCATTACTGCCGATAAAGCCTTGAGTAACTACAACCTTGTTAACCAATTGCGGTGCAAGCATTTCTTGTGCGGCAATTGCTAACTGCGTTAAATTAACCTGCGCTTTACCAAATAAATTATCGGTTTTCATTACCTGCCTAACATCAAAGTAACGACCATTAACACCAGTGCTTTGCAATACTTGCGCAAAAATACGCGAACTAAACTGTTCACCAAAACTGAGTATTTCATCACTGTTTTGTAAACTATAATCAATCGCCTGTTGCTGCGCACATAGCGCAAGGGCTTTTAGAAGTTCATTTATCTCAGTATCTAATTCATGTCGTTCTGCTAAGTGTTCAGTAATAGCAAATTGAATTCTACCTATATCAGCAAGTATATCGGCGCGTTCTTTTTCTGGAACATTTTCTTGGCTAAGCCTAACTAAATGGTTTGTAACACCTGCGCTTGCAGAAACAACAACTAAACGATTACCATCGTCCTTTTTAATGATTTCAGCACAACGCAGCATTGCTTGATAATCGGCAACACTAGTACCACCGAATTTTGAGACAGTAATTTCATTGATACTTGCTTGGTTTAACACGGCAGACATGCAAGTTCTCCATGACGGTGAGATTGAATGAATATAAACCCAAGACTAGCTTGAGAGTTTTTTACAGATACTGATACTGATACGACAGAAATGCCGCATTTGTTTAGTCGACGAGATTCTAACATAAAAATTCTCCCTAATAGCTTATCAAGCAGTAATTTAATTAAATAAAATGACTGAAATAAACTAATAAAATACAGGAAGAGCATGACTGAGCGTAGAGAGAATAACAGTTATTAAAAATGATTATTCACGTGATACTTTTCAGCCAGAAGCTCTCCACCCAAATCTAAAAAGCTTCTGCTTTCTAGCGGTGACAGCCCTAGGGATTCAGCCCTAGTGACCGAACGCGATATTCCACCCATACCAACGTTCTCGGCAATTGTCCCCATTAATAACTGTCAACGGATGTGGACCTCATGTTACCTACCTGGCAATTGCACCTCTTCTGGTGTGTAAAACAAAAAATTTACCGTTCAACCGCATCATATAAGTATGGATACCAATATGAGTTGAGTAAAAGTTCTAATTTACAACAACGCTATTAAAACCCATTTAATTATTAAGGTCAATAGACTTTTAGATGTCTAAAGAAGAAATTTAATAACACTAGGTATTTGACTAATTTAAAAACCTAAATGTTGCTTTTATGCAATTAATATTAAAAATGATTAACTGAAAAATTCATTAACTTGTTATCATTTATGAGGAAGTTCTTACATGGTAAAGTATTGGAAAATTTATGGATTTGTTTCTTTTAAAAAAAATAGTCGCGTGGTCATTAATGCCACTTAGTATTATTGTTATATTATTACTTATTGCGATTTTGTTTTACCGCAAAAAACCAGGTTTGAGTTTTAAAGCATTACTTTTTGCCACCCTACTCTTAATTCTAACAACTTTACCACCAGTGTCAGATTCGCTGATGGCGCCATTGGAAGATAATTACCAAGCATTTACCCGCAGCGTCGTACCTATTGACTATATAGTTGTGTTGGGTTGTGCTCATACTACCGTTCATAGTTTACCTGCTACCAGCCAGCTGAATTCATGTTCACTTGAACGTTTAGTTGAAGCCATTCGAATTTTCCGTATTCATCCTGAGGCACAAATAATTACCTCAGGTTATGCGGACAATGATGAAAGCTCAAACGCTAATAAAGTCAAACAAGCTGCTATACTGTTAGGTGTGCCGGCAAATAAAATATTAACTGAAAACTTCCCACAAGATACCGAAGAAGAGGCGGAATTAATTGCCCCGCGAGTACACAATAAAAATGTTGTTTTAGTGACAAATGCCGCACATCTGCCACGTGCAATGAGATATTTTCAAATGCATGGAGTGAATGCCATTCCTGCACCTGCAAGCCCTTGGGTGAAAGAAAGTGCCAATAAAAATTGGCAATATTATTTACCCAGCGCTCGAAAGCTACAGCAAACCACGCGAGTTTGGTACGAAACCTTAGGGCAAATTGTTCAGTGGTTTAAAAACTAAAAATATAATTAGCTATAACAACAGGTCCTTAATTGGCTACTTCAATTAAAGACCTGTTTCATAATAAATCGCTGAAAAAGTATTGAATCTTTAAGCTGGGTTATCAATATCAATAAATTTAGCTGCAACTGGCAAGTTTTCATTAAAATGTTTTGCTAACGCTTTTGCGCCATAACGCTCAGTTGCGTGATGACCAGCACAATAAAAGTGAATATCCATTTCTCGAGCAACATGAGTGGTCTGCTCAGAAACTTCACCGCTGATAAATGCGTCAATACCTTGTTCAGCAGCTAGTTCTATATAACCTTGACCACCACCACTGCACCAAGCCACCGTTTTAATTACCTTGTTTGATGGCGCAGCAATATGCATACATGTGCGTTCAAGTTGCTCACTAATGCGCTGCTGTAATGCCTCACCTGATAATTCAGTGCTAAAACCTCCGCGAACAGGAACACTTAGCTCATTACCCACTTCAAGAGGTGCTACATTGTCAATTGAAAACAATTCCGCTAGTTGCGCGTTGTTACCTAGAGTCGGATGAATATCTAACGGTAGATGGTAAGCAAAAAGGTTAATATCATTTTCAAGCAAGGCCTTTATACGTTGATGTTTCATGCCTCGAATAACATAACTTTCATTTTTCCAGAAAAAACCATGATGCACGACTAAGGCATCAGCTTTTTCAGCGATAGCTTGCTCTATTAAAGCTTGTGTTGCTGTAACCCCAGTGATCACTTTTTTAATGTTATCACTGCCTTGAATTTGCAAACCATTCGGACAAAAATCTTTAATTTGATTTGGTTTTAATAAATTATTGAGATAACTCTCAAATTCATGACGTTGCATGTATTTTTCACCTGTTTATAACTTGATAAGTATTAAATGTATTGTTAATAAATTTATTAAAAATACTACTTATGTTTTTGTTTTCTAGAAGAGTTCATACTTGGTACTTTAACCGGTTCAAAACGCGGCCTAAGCTGCCACTTAGCTTTAATGGGTGTTAATGGTAACACGCGTTTTTTCGCAACAATAATATAAACAGAGCCAAAGCTTGGGAAATAATGTTCGGCTAGTTTTCGCCATTGCTCACTTACTATGCCATCACTTTGTGGCTTTGAAAGCGAAGAGTGCAACACTCTGTGATCTAGCTGAATTTCATATCCCATTAAGTGCAACCAATCTTTAACACGCATTGGCGAAAACAATCGCTCATTCCAAGGTGTTTTCTTACGGCGATAGGGAATAAATTTATTTACACCAACTAAACTAAAGGGGTTAAATCCTGTGATCACTACGTAACCATTTGGTATTAATACTCTATTTGCCTCTCGTACAACATGGTGTGGGTCAAGCGAAAACTCTAAGGCATGTGCCAAAACACAAACATCAACGCTATGCTCTAACAAAGGTAGATCATCAATTTCTGCCACTATACTTGCGGCATTAACCTTATTTGTTAATGTTAACTGATGTTTAATTGGGCTTGAATCACTATTAAGTTCTCCACTTAATGCTCCAATTTTTAACAAGTGATAGCCGAAAAATTTTGGCCACCACGGCGTTAACGTTTGTTCTATATTTTTAGCGATTAATTCACCGTTTGGCAGTGCTTGCCATGACTCAGGCAAATCAGGGTGCCGAATAGCAAGTGCCGGTTTCATAGTTTAAACTTGTAAAAAAGTCAGTATAATCATACCTTCAGTATACTCAGGAGCTAGCCATGCTGCAAAGCCAAACCACATCGAATATGCAAGTTTCAATGATTAAAGCCTTTTCTGACAATTATATTTGGGCAATATCATCGGTTAGCAATAATGCATTAGCAATTGTAGACCCTGGAGACGCTGATGTTTGTATTACCTTTATCGAAGAAAATCAAAAGCAGCTTACAGCAATATTAATTACTCATCATCACCCTGATCACATTGGCGGCATTAAAAAATTAGTTCAGTATTGTCAAGATAACGGATGGCCGCTGACGATATATGGTCCGGAGAACGAAAACATTCCCCACTGTGATATAAAATTGAATGAGAACTCAACAGTTGAACTCGCCGACTTAGCTATAACATTTTCCATTATTGATTTGCCTGGCCATACAAGCGGTCATATCGCTTATTTAGTCCAAGATAATTTATTTTGTGGCGACACCTTATTTTCTGGCGGCTGCGGTCGATTATTTGAAGGTACTCCAGAGCAAATGCTATCGTCATTAGGTAAATTAGCGGCACTACCTGAAAAAACTCATATTTACTGCGCTCATGAATATACTAAAGCTAATTTAGATTTCGCACTTACTGTTGAACCGTGTAATAGTGAATTAGTTTATTACTATAATCAGGTACTCAATAAACGCGCACAAGATATTGCAACCATTCCTAGTTCAATTCTTCAAGAAAAAAAGATCAACCCGTTTCTACGCTGTCATCGTGAGAGCTTAATGGCTAGTGCTAGTGAGTTTAGTGGCGAGACAATTAACGATGCACTTTCGGCTTTTACCGTTATCAGAGCGTGGAAAGACAATTTCTAGTAGAATTTTCGGATGCAAATCTTGAATATAACGGTTAAATAAGTGACACTGACCGCAAGTAAATCTAAATAGACCTTTCATGAAGTATATATCGTTATCAGCTGCAGTCACCCTTATCTTATCTGGCTGCCAATTACCTTTAAGTCAATCGACATCAGAAAACCCAGAAACAAACCAAACAGCGCAGTTTCCTAGCAACATTGCCTCAGTTAATGATATTAACCAAGCACTGTTAGTAGATGAGGCCATTGATGTTATTCACCCAGTTGCCGATGTAAGTGTTGATTTAGGAAACGATAAACCAGAAAACTATTTAGCTGATGATGTCTGGCAAAGAATTCGAAGCCAGTTAAATTTTAACGTGCCAGAAAATCGCCGTATAAAAAGCCAACGTGATTGGTTTGTTAAACATCCAGCCTATTTAACTCGTGTCGCCAAACGTGCTGAGCCATTCTTGTTCTATATTGTTAAAGAACTGGAAGCGAACAATATGCCACTAGAAATTGCTTTATTGCCTATTGTTGAAAGTGCCTTTGATCCTTTCGCTTATTCTCACGGTAGAGCGTCAGGTATGTGGCAATTTGTGCCTGGCACTGGCAAACGTTTTGGTATGAAACAAAATTGGTGGTACGACGGTAGACGTGACGTTGTTGCCTCAACTCAAGGAGCAATTAAATATTTAAAGTATTTAAATAAGTTTTTTGATGGTGATTGGATGCTTGCCCTCGCCGCCTATAACTCAGGTGAAGGCCGAGTGCGACGTGCGGTTAACAATAATAAAAAGAAAAATAAGCCAACTGATTTTTGGTCACTTGATTTACCAAAAGAAACACGTGCTTATGTCCCTAAATTATTAGCTCTCGCAGATATCGTAAAACGTAGTGATGAATTAAAAGTTAAGTTACACAAAATAGATAATGAAGCGGTACTTAGCCAAGTTGATATTGGCTCACAACTTGATTTAGCCAAAGCTGCCGAACTTTCTGACCTGTCCCTATCACAGTTACAACGCTTAAATCCCGGCTTTAACCGCTGGGCAACGGATCCTGATGGACCACATTATTTATTATTACCAAACCATAAAGTGGCAGCATTTAACGAAAAACTAGCTAAGCTCTCGAACAACGATCGTTTAGCTTGGCAACGCTATAAAATTAAAAATGGTGATAGTTTAGGTAAAATAGCGAAAAAATTTAATACTGAAATTGCCTTAATAAAACAAATTAACAAAGTTAAAGGCACGCAAATAAGAGCGGGAAAATTTCTACTTATTCCTGTCGCTACCGCGTCATTAGACAGTTATATTTTATCTCAAGATCAGCGCCTAGCTAAAACACAAAATCGTCAATTGGCTGGTGAAAAACGTGTTCATATAGTCAAATCTGGCGATACCCTTTGGGATTTGAGTCGTAGTTATAATGTTTCAACCCGCAGTATTGCCAAGTGGAATGGTATGGCGCCAAGAGACACTATTAAACCAGGACAAAAGCTGGTTATTTGGCAGAAAAAATCAATTAAAAGCTTAGCTAATAGCCAATCTACACCTAATGAACAAGCAATAATGAGGAATATTAACTACCGTGTTCGTAAAGGTGACTCTTTTGCACGAATAGCTGATAAGTTTAATGTCACAATTCGAGATATTGAGCGTTGGAATAGCTTAAGTCGTAATAAATACCTGCAACCAGGGCAAATGTTAAAGCTCTCAGTTGATGTTACCAATAATATTTAACGATTAAATCTTTCATTTATCTAATAAAAAAGCGCTAATTAAATTAGCGCTTTTTTTATTAGTACCGACGGGTTATTTAACCGACTATAGCTTAGCAACCCCTTGCGTAATAATGTTTTTAGTTTGATTAACAATGTCCATTAATTCTTGCTGATCAAAAGATTTAATTCTCGGTGTGTGAATATGCCCTACTGGTAACAACGGATTATATTTATCTCGTAAAAAGATACTACGATAGGAAATCTCATTTGAAAGATAACCTCCACCCGAACCACTTACTGATGTTTGCTTAACAATACTTGCTAGCGACTGAGCAGCAAAAGTTTTCGGCTTTGATACTGTACTTACATTGCGATTATCGTTTACTTTATATTTACCAGCACCTTTTTGCATTGCCGTAACTGGTAAACTAAATTCAACAAATTCAGCACCGTCCAGTTCTCTTTCTTTTAATAATGGTAACAAAGGGTTTTGTTTTGATGCACCAGTATAGGCATTTAAGTTATCAGGGGCCTTGGCACTTCGTCGCAGTGCAGGGTATCGTTCTAAATCAAAGTTTTCTCTTCCCATGCTAACGGTAATGACCATATCGACATCTTTACCTGCTATATAAGGCGTTAAAAGCTCTTCTATCATACCTTGATCAAAATCAGCAAAGCGCACAGGAACAATTAACACTTCTACCTCTGCTGTTTTTCCGTCGATACTTAACACCAAATCATCTAGTGATAATGCTGCAACACCCGATGGGTTACTTTGTTCAATATGACGATCTAGAAAAAACGGATCAAATCCAGTTATTAGAATTTTCTTTTGAGTATTTTTATCAAACTTTATATCGGATTGACCACGCGATAACAATTCGAATGTAGTTAGCAACTTTTGCTGCTGATTAGCAAAAAGTTTACCGAAGCCAGGTGATGTACGCAACGCTTTGGTCATTTGCAAACGCGCCCAATACAAGGGCCTATCATCAAAATCTGTTAATTTACGATAAGAATTTTTTGCATCTAACCATAAAGCGGGCGCATGGCGTAAAATCAATTGCGTTAGCACAGTATAATTATTATCTTGATTAACTTGCTGTGTAAACTCATTCACCCGTGCTGACAAACGATCAGCGACATTAGGCATAGCTGCTATTGCTTTTGATATTCGAGACTCTTCTACTGTAACCGCAGTCATTGCATTATCAGCGGTATATCCGTAATTACTCAAACCAAGTGAAGTTGCTAGAATTAGCGCATTGAGCTTATTTTCTTTAATTATTTTTAACATAAATGTTCTTTTAATTGTTATAACGTTATTGAGCCGTTTAAAACTTTAAGATTCATAATCTATCGCCATAGTAATGTATGCAAAATATTAAAACCAGTAGTGAATAACGCAAAGTCATAATTTCCCTTCTACCACAAAAAGCTCACTTCACTTAGCATGGCATTCATCTCTTTATAACCGTTTTGTAAAATTAGAGTAAAAATACTATTGATTTTTTATTAAATGCTGTCAAAGTGTCTAGGCATTGTTTTTTAATCTTTCTGTTTAAGAGACTAATATAAATTTTAAAAAACAAACGCAATGATACTAAGTTTTTATTTATTATCATTCTCACAATTTGTCATTTTTAAATATAAAGGGGTAGCACTTCAATGTGTTCGATTTTTTGTATATTAGATATTAAAGCAGGTGCAGATGCACTGCGTCCAAAAGCATTAGAGTTTTCTCGTTTACTTCGTCATCGTGGTCCTGATTGGTCAGGTATTTTTAATAACGATAACGCAATTTTAGTTCATGAACGTTTAGCAATAGTTGATACTGAGCATGGTGCTCAACCACTATATAACAGTGATAAATCACTTGTGCTTGCCGTTAATGGTGAAATCTATAATCATAAAGCTTTAGCAAGTCAGCATACTCCTGATTATAGTTTTCAAACCGCATCAGATTGCGAAGTGATTATTCCTATGTATGAAAAATACGGCAGCGACTTTGTTGATAAACTTCAAGGTATGTTTGCGTTTTGCTTATACAATGTTGAGGATAACAGCTACCTAGTTGCTCGTGATCATATGGGTATTATCCCTCTGTACACTGGTTATGATGTTGATGGAAACTTTTATGTTGCCTCGGAAATGAAAGCATTAATGCCAATTTGTAAAACCGTTGAGGAATTCCCTCCTGGCCATGTGCTTGATAGCAGAGACGGTAAAATTAAGAAATACTACAACCGTAACTGGCAGAAGTACTCAGCAATAAAAGATAACAACACCAGTAAAGAAAAGCTGCGTGAAGCGTTAGAAGATTCTGTGAAAAGCCATTTAATGACAGATGTTCCGTACGGCGTGTTACTTTCTGGTGGCCTAGATTCTTCTTTAATCTCCGCTATTACACAAAAATACGCCTCTAGGCGCATAGAAGAAAATGACTTATCTGAAGCTTGGTGGCCTAAAGTACATTCTTTTGCTTGTGGTTTAGCAGGCTCACCTGATTTACTTGCCGCACAAACCGTTGCTGACAGTATAGGAACCATTCATCACAGTGTTGTTTTTACTGAGCAAGAAGGCATTGATGCATTACGTGAAGTTATTTATCACTTAGAGACTTACGATGTAACGACAATTCGTGCGTCTACACCTATGTATTTGATGGCGCGAAAGATTAAAGCCATGGGTATAAAAATGGTACTTTCTGGTGAAGGGGCCGACGAAATTTTTGGTGGTTATTTGTATTTTCATAAAGCCCCTAATGCGCAGGAATTTCATGAAGAGTTACTACGTAAGCTAGATCGTTTGCATAAGTTTGATTGCTTACGTGCCAATAAATCTATGTCTGCTTGGGGAATAGAGGCACGTGTGCCCTTTCTAGATAAAGGCTTTATGGATGTTGCTATGCGTATAAATCCTGAAGATAAAATGTGTGGCAATGGCAAAATGGAAAAAGCCATTTTACGTGAATCGTTTGAGGGATACTTGCCAAAAGAAATTCTTTGGCGTCAAAAAGAGCAGTTCTCAGATGGTGTCGGTTATTCATGGATAGATGGTTTAAAAAGCTATGTTGAAGCGCAAGTAACTGATCAACAACTTGAAAGTGCAAGCTTTAGATTTCCAGTTAATACACCAGATAGCAAAGAAGCCTATTTTTATCGTTGCATTTTTGAAGAAAAGTTCCCTGTTAACTCGGCAGCGGATTGCGTTATCGGTGGCAAGTCAGTGGCTTGTAGTACACAGGAAGCTCTTGCCTGGGATGAAAGTTTTCAAAATAATGCTGACCCTTCAGGTCGAGCAGTACAAAGCATCCATAATGACAGTTATTAACCATAAACTAGTCTGAATCTAGTCGTATTTATTCAAGAATAAATACGACTAAAATGATATAGATGTGAAAACCTTAATAAAACCGACTAATTTTGTCGGTTTTTTTGTACAAAATTTTCTAAATATTATACAGTTGCTAACATTGTATTTTTATCTTTTATTGTTAGTAGGACATTCTTTTGTCAAATCGTGTAGAACCTGAAATTCCAACAATTACCTTAGATCATGATCAGGTAAAATCATCACGTGGTAGTATAGAAAATAACATCGCAACTAAACAGAAAGTTGTCAGTAAAGCTGTAGAAAAACCACCTTCATCTATCACTAAATCAATATTGATATTAATACCTTATATCGCAATAGTTGGTAGTGGCTGGTATTTTTACCAACAACAAATTGCACTAACCTCTGCATTAAATAGTAGCGTTAACAGAATACAGCAACTTGAAAACCAACTTTCGGCCACTGGCGAAGAAATGGGTGAGTCAACTATAGCGTTAAAGGTTAAACTTGAAGCTATTAGTGAAAAAACCGAACTACTACTTACCGAAATGGATAAGCTTTGGGCGTCTGCTTGGCGACGAAATCAAAAAGAGATTAAAGAGCTAAACTCAAAGAGTATAAAACTCGCCTCGCAGCAAGGAAAAAATACTAGCGCGATGAATACGCAAAATTCTTCAATTAAAGAACTAAGCGACAAAATTACCGCCACAGAATTTTCAATTGACGCAGTATCAGAGCAAATTGTCGCGGCGAATACCGTAAAAGATCAAATCAGTAAGCTAAGTTCACAATTTAATGCCTTAGACACCAATGCAAAGACACGTGACAAACAACAAATGGTAACAGCAACTAGTATTAATGAGTTTGATACCTCATTACAATTACTAGTTGAACGCCTAGAGCGCATTGAAGCAAAACTTACTAGTAGTACAACAACGGCTATAAAGCCCTAGAATTTAGTTTGGCTTAGTTTAGCAAAACAAAAATAATCCCCCAATAAAAAACGGTGTTCATATTACATTAACACCGTTCTCTTATTAAAACTCAATATTTGTTACGTTGTTAAATAACCAATCTTTTACACTCTTCAATAACTTACAAAGATTTTACAATGTCTTTTACCAACTCTGGGCCTTGATAAATAAAACCAGTATAAACTTGCACTAATTTAGCGCCAGCAGCTATTTTCTCCTGTGCATCAGCACCTGAAGCAATACCACCAACACCAATAATAGGTAATTTATTATCAAGTGCTTTTGCCAACAATTGGATCACCTTGGTACTTTGTTCTTTCACTGGCGCGCCACTTAAACCGCCCTGCTCATTACCATGTTGTAGATGACTAACTTTATCTCGTGCTAAGGTGGTGTTCGTGGCAATAACACCATCAATATTATTCGCAATTAAACACTCAGCAATAGACTCAACTTCTTCCTCTGTTAAATCTGGTGCAATTTTAACGGCTACTGGCACATACTTTCCGTACTGCTCTGCTAAAGATTGTTGTTCAGCTTTTAATGCCGATAATAATTCATTTAATGCTTCACCATATTGTAAAGAGCGTAATCCAGGCGTATTTGGTGATGAAATATTTACAGTAATATAAGTAGCATAATCATAAACTTTACGCATGCAGTGAATATAATCGTCTTTTGCGTTTTCATCAGGCGTATCTTTATTTTTACCGATATTAATGCCCAATACACCGCTAAATTTTGCCTTAATAACTTGATCAACTAAATAATCAACGCCTTTGTTATTAAAGCCCATTCTGTTAATTATGGCATTTGCCTCAGGTAACCTAAAGATACGTGGTTTGTCGTTACCTGGCTGCGGACGCGGCGTTACTGTACCAATTTCAACAAAACCAAAGCCCATAGCTTCAAACGCTTTAATGCCTTCACCATTTTTATCAAGCCCAGCAGCTAAACCTACCGGATTAGGAAAAGTGATTCCCATTACTTCTACTGGCTTATTAGGTACGCTCTGCTTGTATAGTAAATTTAGTGGTGTTGCTCCGGTGGCTTTAAAGCCTTTGATCGTCATTTCATGAATAGCTTCCGGATCAAATTTGAAAAACACTTTACGAATAGCTGAGTAAAACATAATACCTCTTTAACAACATTTAAATATTTTACGCGCAGATTTCGCACTTATAGCGTGATCTGCAAATAAATTTTGGAGACAAAAAAATCCCCACTCAATGGCGGGGATCTTAACACTTATTTGACCGTGTCGCAGTGTAAACTTAGCAACATTAGCTCTCGCAATGCCACCGAGAATTTAGCGAACTCATGGGTTTTACCCATTCTGAACTCAGCAAGAATATGCTGCCAGCGCTCTAATGGTTGAGCACTTGCTTCAAACCAAGCTTCTAACATTTCGTCAACATCTGTTGAGCTCTTACTACCACTTAATATTACAGAAGTAAGTGAGCGTTGCTGCCAATCAAGCTCTTCACGGAATGAAGCCCTTGCTAATGCTTGCCAATGGTTCGAAACCGGTTGAGAAGTAATTTGATCCAAGAACCAATGTAGTTCTAACCTTGCACCTAACTTAAAGTAAAGATCGGTCACTAAATCGATTGAACGTTCATCAGACTGAGAAATTTCCGCTAAGTCCATTGCTGAGAATAATGTACTCAATAGTGAAATTCTTAATGCTAACTCTTTTGGCACACCTGCTTTAACTAAGTCATTTTCAACACGCTTTAATTGTGCTGCTTCATCATCAACCATAAAGGTAGTGATTTTGCTCGACAAGGCTGCAAACGTTGCATGATAGAACTCAATTGACTCAGCAATATTAAGTGACTTATTACGATGACGTAAGAACCAACGAGTAGCACGACGTACAGTACGACGTAACTGAAATAACATTTCGGTTTGAATTGACGTAGAGAGTTTATTGTCTAAATCACTAATTTGTGACCAAACGTCAGATAATTCAAATACCGCACTAGCCATAGAATAGCAGTTTGCGATTTCTGCTGTTGTTGCACCCGTTTCTTCTTTCATTCGGTTAACGAAATTAAAGCCCATATCGTTACCAATATTATTTGCTAATTTAGTTGCAATAATTTCGGCACGCAGCGGATGCTCTTGCATTTGCTCGCTGTACTTTTCCTGTAATTGTTTAGGGAATGCTTCAATCAGTAAACTTTGATGATATTCATTATCAGTTATTTCTGGACAAACTAGCTCTTCTTTTAAGATCATTTTGCTGTAAGCAAGTAATACCGATAACTCTGGACGAGTTAAACCTTTGCTTAATGCTAAACGTTCGGCAATTTCTTCATCACTTGGGATAAACTCTAATCCACGATCAAGTTTACCAGCGCGTTCAATTTCATGAATGAAACGTGCTTGCTCTTTTAACTGGCTACCACCACGTAATTCAGTAATAGATAATGAGTGTGTTTGACGGTAACAATCTTCAATAACAATATCACCAACTTCATCAGTCATATCATAAAGAATTTTATTACGTTGCTTAACCGTCAAATCACCACTTTGTACTAAACCATTTAGTAAGATTTTAATGTTAACTTCGTTATCTGAACAATCAACACCACCAGCATTATCAACCGCGTCAGTATTAATTCGGCCACCTTTAGCACCAAATTCGATACGGCCTAACTGAGTTAAACCTAAGTTACCACCTTCACCAACAATTTTCGCATTTAGCTCTGAGCCATTAATACGTAAGGCGTCGTTAGCTCTGTCACCTACTTCTAAATGACTTTCTTTGCTGCCTTTAACGTAAGTACCAATACCACCGTTCCACAGTAAATCTACCTGCATCTTCAAAATTGCCTGCATCAAATCTGTCGGTGACATACTTTGCTTTTGCGTACCGATCATTTTCTTAATTTGCGGCGTTAACTTGATTGATTTCGCATGGCGGCTAAATATCGCTCCGCCTTCAGAAATAAGTTCTTTATTATAGTCTTCCCAAGTACAACCAGGTAAGTTAAATAAACGCTCACGCTCAACATAAGAACTAGCAGCATCTGGATTCGGGTCAATAAAGATATGCATATGGTTAAATGCAGCTTGTAAACGGATATGTTTAGATAACAACATACCGTTACCAAATACATCCCCTGCCATGTCACCAATAGCAATACAGGTAAAATCTGTAGTCTGACAGTCAATATCCATTTCACGGAAATGACGTTTAACCGACTCCCAAGCACCTTTTGCTGTGATGCCCATCGCTTTATGGTCGTATCCAACACTACCACCTGATGCGAATGCATCACCCATCCAGAAGTTATATTCTTCAGAGATAGCATTAGCTACGTCAGAAAATGTTGCAGTACCTTTATCGGCGGCAACAACTAAATAAGCATCGTCTTCATCATGGCGAACAACATTTGCTGGTGGAACAATTTCACCGGCAACAATATTATCGGTAATATCTAACAAGCCACGAATGAAGGTGCGGTAACATTCTTTACCGGCTTCAAAAATAGCATTTCTATCACCACTTGGCAGCTGTTTACAAACAAAACCACCTTTTGCACCAACAGGTACAATAACCGTGTTCTTAACTTGCTGCGCTTTAACTAAGCCAAGTACTTCGGTTCTAAAATCTTCTCGACGATCAGACCAACGTAAACCACCGCGAGCAACTTTACCACCACGTAAATGCACCCCTTCAACCTGAGGAGAATAAACAAAAATTTCAAATGCAGGTACCGGAAGTGGTACGTCAGAAATTTGTGAAGGTAAGATTTTAAAAGAGATATATGATTTTTCGCCAGTAACTTCGTGAGGTTGGAAATAGTTTGTACGAATTGTGGCATTAATCATTTCAACAAAACGACGAATAATACGGTCGTCATCAAGGTTAGCAACGTTATCTAACGATGATTCAATATTCGCTAATACTTTATCGATTGCTTTTTGATTAAGCTTCTTCGCTGGCGAGAAACGTAAGTTAAATAAACTAATTAATAACTCAGCAATGCTTGGGTAACGTGCAAACGTATCTTCAATATAACTTTGACTAAATGTACCGCCTATTTGACGCTCATATTTTGCATAAGCACGTAAAATTGAAACTTCACGACCACCAAGCTCAGCACCTAAAATCAAGCGGTTAAACCCGTCATCTTCAAGTTGTCCTGACCACACTTTCGCAAATGCGTCTTGGAATAAACTCTGTACAACTTCTAAGTTAAATTTACCTTTGCCAGTAAGTAACATTGAGAAGTCTAAAATCCAACATACTTCACCGCTTTCGGTTCTTACCGCATATGGGCTTTCACCAATAACACGTAAACCGAAGTTTTCCAACATAGGTAATACATCAGATAAATGTAATGGTTCGCCTGAGTGAAATAGTTTTAATTTTACAAAACGGCTATTGGCGTCTTCTTCTTGTGGTTGATAAAACAACATTTCTAACTTGTTGTCAGCAGATAAAGATTCTAGTTTTTCAATATCAACAATGGCAGTACCAGGAAGTACTTCGTCTTTATAAGCTTGTGGGAAGCTTGCGTATTTACGGCTTAACGCTTTCCCTTGTGCTTCACCTTTGTGTGAGTTTAAGGCTGCAGCTAAATTATCATCCCAGCTACGTGCGGCATGATTAAGATTCTTTTCAATTTCTTTCACATTAATATCTGCTTTGGTCGAGTTAACTCTTACGATGTAGTGTGTTCTTGCTTGCGCAGACTCAGAGAAGAAAGTGGTAAACTCAACCTCTTCTGTGCTACCCAAGGCTTCTTGTAATAATTTTTGCGTATTAATACGTAGCGCGGTGTTATAGCGCTCACGAGGTACGTAAACCATACAAGAATAAAAACGGTCAAATGCATCACGGCGCATAAATAAGCCAGAATAATCTCGCTCTTGCATTTGGAAAATGCCCATCACATTTTGCAATAACTCTGCTGGAGAGCTTTGTAAAATTTCATCACGAGGGTAAGTTTCTAGGATGTTGATCAACGCTTTGTATGCGTGAGTACCTTTTGCGTAGCCTGAGTCATTACACACACCAGCAACTTTAGATTTGATCAATGGTAGGTCTAAGGCACTATTGGTGTAATACGCTGAGCCAAATAAACCAACAAACCTTTCTTCACCAATGACATTGCCTTTATCATCAAAGCGCTTAATGCCGATATAATCTAAGTGTGCTGGACGATGAACACGAGATTTAGCGTTAGTTTTAGTTAATATTAGTAAGTTATCACCTAAAGCAATTTCACGTGCTGATTCACTCAAGCCTGAAATTAAACGCTCTTTGGTACCATCGTACTGATTCATCAAACCTAAGCTTGACTTAACATCAGCTGATAACGCCATATCACCTTTTAAAGTTTTAACATTGTATGAACGATAGCCAAGTAAGGTAAAGTTATCAGCTAAAATCCATTCAAGAAAATCAATACTTTCTTTATGTTCAGCTTTCGAGCAAGGAAATTTACCCTTTTTAACTTCATTAATAACATCGCGTAAACGTGTTTGCATTGGCTTCCAGTCATTAACAGTCACGGCAATATCACTAACCACTGAATGCAACTCTTTAGCAATATTTTCTAGCACAGCCGCATCGTTTTGACGATCGATCTCGATAAAGAATACCGTTTCTACTGAGGTAGATTTAAATGTTTGATCCACTGCTGAAGAAAGCTGACTAATGTTTTTATTTTTATCGCGAATAATTTTAATTGGCGAATTTAACATTAAGTGCGGTGTTAGGTTTAAACGACTTAAAGCAATTCGCACAGAATCTACGAGAAAAGGCATATCTCGAACAATAATTTCAATAATGGTGTGGCTTGATTTCCAGCCATTTTTTGAAACCTGAGGATTAAACACTTTAATCACAGGTTTATCGTCTTGATGATCGTTCAATGCATTCCAAAGACTTAAGGTTGCACCATACATATCACTGTCGTTTCTATGGTCTAAATCTAAGGTTGAAATATTGTTGTAAAGCAACTCTGCAAATTGATTAACAAGAGGAGCTGTTGCCGCTGGAACTTTTTGTTGTATTAACTGTGCTACGTTCGAAAGTATCACTGAAGGTAAACCGTCTACTAACGCCATGCCTTTTTCCTTTTTGGATAAAACGCTTGAAATAATTGCTGTATTTTTAGTCTTTTTAATTAGATTAGACTATTGAGGCGATTTTATTAATAAACTTAAGCGATTGCGAGTACTATTTTAGATATATTACTTTAAAAATTGTGCTTTTATGTAACTAGTTTGATTACAATTAAGTGTTTATTCATTAGTTATAAATAGAAAATGACCTTTCGGTCATTTTCTTGTTTATTTATGCATAAAATATTTTTTAATTTTTAGTGTCTTTTTTTCGCTCAGGCCAGAGAAATGCGGCGATAGCAGGTAGTACCAGTACAGCGGCAATCATATTCACTAAAAACATAAAAGTTAATAATATGCCCATATCAACTTGGAATTTTAAATCTGAGAAAAACCAGGTTGAAACACCAATCGCTAAAGTAACGCCAGTAATTAGAACTGCGCTTCCTCGTTCTTTTAAGGCATCAAAATAAGCACTTTGTACACTAGCGCCATTTCTCAGTTTTACGCTCATGGTCGATAAGATGTAAATACCATAATCAACCCCAATACCAACCCCTAAAGCAATTACAGGTAAAGTAGATACGGTTAGGCCAATATTTAGCTCGGTCATTAGCCATTGCGCCAATGTAGAAACAACGTATAACGGCACAACGACAGCAATGGTTGCTCGTAAGCTTCTAAAGCTTAATAAACAAAGTAAGATTACCGCACCGTAGACATATAACATCATAGGTATTTGTGCCGCTTCTACCGCTTCATTTGTTGCTGCCATAACGCCGACCGGGCCAGAAGCAAGTTTAAACGATAAATTGTCATTTTCTAACTCGCTAGCTACCAGTTTAGCGGCATCAACAACGCGATTAATGGTTTCTGCTTTATGATCTTCTAAAAACAGAATAACGGGCATTACACTACAATCACTGTTTAGCAAACCACTTGATGATGGCACTCTTGCAATAGATTGCACTAAGGTTTGCTGATTGCGAGACAAAGCACGCCATTTAGGATTACCTTCGTTATAACCTGAATTAACAATTTTAGCGATTGACGCCAAACTTACCGCAGATTGCACACCTTGAATATTTTCCATACGCCACTGGAAGCGATCAATAACGTCCATGTGATCATAATAGGTACATGCGTCAGCACTGGTTTCAATAATCACCGACATATAATCAACACTAATGGCATATTTATCGGTAATTAAAAATGTGTCTTGGTTATAGCGAGACGTTTCATGTAAAGAAGGTGCACCTGCATGAAGCTCACCTATTTTCATGTTTTGAGCTTGTTGATAACCAACAGCATATAATGCCGCAGTAATAACGAGAACTATTAAGGCATACTTGCGTGTCCCAAAAGCCGACATAAAGTGCCAAACACCATCACCCTGTTCAGAATCTACGTTTTTATGTTTACTTACTTTCTTTTCAGTTCTTGGCACATGAATATAAGAAATTAGCAAAGGTAGAAGAACTAAGTTAGTGAGAATAATCATCGCGACACCTAATGACGCGGTAATTGCTAATTCGCGAATAATACCGATATCAATAGATAATAAAGTCATAAAGCCAACGGTGTCTGACAATAAGGCGATGCCACCTGGCACTAGCAGCACTCGGAAGCTAAATTGTGCTGCTTCTTTGCTT
This sequence comes from Colwellia meonggei, assembly GCF_057537295.1. Taxonomy (NCBI): domain Bacteria; kingdom Pseudomonadati; phylum Pseudomonadota; class Gammaproteobacteria; order Alteromonadales; family Colwelliaceae; genus Colwellia; species Colwellia meonggei. Next base: position 126,466 of record NZ_BAAJLZ010000005.1, on the reverse strand, counting down.
GTTTTGCCATTATTTACCATTTTAGAGACGGAATTTATCATTTGCACGCCATGACTCACACCAATAGCAAAGACTAAAAACGGTACGAGAATTGACATAGGATCTAAACCAAAACCTATGGTTGATAACATACCTAACTGCCAAACCACAGCAATTAAAGAACAGGTAATAGGTAACACCGTTAACGCTATTGAACGACAAAACCAAAAAACCATTAAGGTGGTAATAGCTATTGCTACACCAAAGAAAGTAACTACCCCTTTAGCTCCTTGCGCTACATCACCAACCATTTTAGTAAATCCGATAATATGTACCGAAATATTACCCGTTTCGAATTCGCCGCGTATTTCATTTTCTAGTTGTTCAGCAAGAACAATACTATCAAGCTTTTCACCAGTGTTAGGGTCAATCTCCATTAACGAAGTTTTTACCATAGAACAGCTATAATCATCAGCAACAATGCTACCGACTATACCTGCTTTTTCGATATTACCTTTAACAACCGATAAACCGCGGTCATCGGGTTTAAAATCAGCAGGAATAACAGGACCACCAGCAAAGCCATCTTCAACGATTTCAACAAAGCGTGTACTTGGTGAAAACAATGACTTAACTTGAATACGGTCGACGCCTGGGATAAAGAATAGTTTGTCATGAACCCCCTTTAATGCCGTAAAAAACTCAGGGTTAAAAATGTCTCCGCTAGCATCACATACTGAAATTAAAACATTGTTTGCACCACCGAAGTTGGCTCTATGTTTTAAATAAGTTTTCATATAGCTATGGTTAAGCGGAATATGCTTAGTGAAGGCGGCATCAAGCTTAATTTGGCTAGCTTGAAATAATAGAAAAATACTCGTCAGAGCAAAAATGACCAGCACCGTTAAACGACGACGGAAAAGTGTTGCTTCAACAACATTTATAAAAGAATTCAATTTCATGAGTGCTACTTCGTTACGTTAATAGTTTTAATACCGACATCAGAGACGGCTACTATTTTATTGTTAAACCATACACCGCTAATGAGTGCTTTCCCGTCTTTTTGCGGGTGCTCAATAAATGTTACACCGTCATCTTGGCTTTCAAGTAAAACGCCATTATTGCCTAAAATAAATATGCGCTGATCGTCAGTTAGAACAATACTACTTAAAAGTGCAGTAACTTTACTGTCGCTTTCTTGCCAAGGGGTACCATTTTTCAAGCTACGAAATATATGTCCTCGCAAACCAACAACCACTAAATTGCCTTCTTGAGTGCGATTAATATCATAAAAAGAGCCAGGATATATCTCATCAAACTTTTGCCAACTAACACCAAAGTCGTTACTTTTTGCGATTAAACCAATTTCCCCTACCAGATAAAGTGTACGCCCATCAGCTACCACACGATTAAAATGCGGTAAAATGCTACTTTGCTCATCTAAATAGGCTTCTTCATCCTGAAGTTTTAATTCTGCTAAATATTCCTGATCTTCTGGATATAAAAACTCATTGTGGTATTCAATAGTCCAATGTTGCCCGCCGTCAATGGTGCGATAGAACAAACCATAGGCACCAATAGCAATACCATTATTTTCATCTGTAAAAAGCACATCTAATAGTGGCTTTTCAACTTGTGGTAAGTATTGCTGAACTTGCCAAGAACTGCCGCCGTCAGTTGAGGCTAAAATAGTGGCATCATGCCCCACTGCCCAACCATGAGTTTCATTGACAAAATATACTGCGGTGAGTGTAGACTGAACGGGAACTATTGACTGTTGCCAATTCTGGCCATCAGAAGACAAAAGAATATGTCCACGCTCTCCAACAGCGACTAATTTTGATGGTGCGACATGCGTAATGTCGAGTAAAAGTGATTGGCTCGCCAATGGCGCTTGCCTTGCATTAAGCTGCTGAGCACTAGTTGCGTTAATAAAAAGAAAACTGAGTAAAATAACGAAAAGACGCATAATTTGAAATATTAGCTCCATGGGTTTTTACTATGAGGCCTAGCCCCAGTGCGAGGTAGTGATGTTTTGGAAAAGTTATGTTTTAAAATACACATCAATACACGATAAATCTTATTCATTCTTTAGCTTAGCTAAAAATCATAGGAATGAAAATTTTAATTATTTGAATACGTTGAAACAAAAACGGCTAGCATTTGCCAGCCGTTTATTAATTACAACGATTTATCTTCGGCCCTCACGGCGTAATGCTGAAGAAGTAAAGCTAACGTCTTTCAAGTCTGCAGAAAAATCATACATTTTTGCTTCATTATCTAACCCCATCGCGATATAACGACGAGATTGTAAATCATGAAATACTTCTAACGTTGACCATTGTGTTGGTACTTCATAGTAATTGATGCCATGTGCAACACCAACACGGTATAACTCGTCACGGTTGTCATAAATATCCGTTACCGCTACTTGCCAGCTATCTTCATCGATATAAAACACACGTTTCTTATAAGTATGACGTGTATCCGACTTCAAATTAGCTTCAACAACCCAAACACGATGCTTTTCATAGCGCACTAAATCAGGGTTAATATGACCTGGTTGTAGTATTTCGTCATATTTAACATTGTCGCTATGTAAGCGATAGTCGTTATATGGAATAAGTAATTCTTGCTTACCTTTAAGTTCCCACGTGTAACGGTTTGGTGCACCGTTAAACATATCAAAATCATCAGTTGTTCTTAAGCCATCAGACGCTGTGCCTGGTGCATCATAGGCAACATTTGGCGCACGACGAACTCGACGTTGACCTGTATTATAAGTCCATGCCTGACGAGGTGTTTTAATTTGGTCCATTGTTTCATGAACTAATAAAGCCGTACCTGCTAAACGTGCTGGTTCAGTCACCTTTTGCTTAAACTTAAATAAAATATTAGTTTTTTGTAAGTCTGCCGCTTGCACACCCTTTACACCGTATGGGATCAATAACTGATCATCAAAACCCATATAGGTATAATCGCCAGAAGCTGTAGGGGCTGCTTGACCACCTTCACGTTTAATCTTCTCACCGCGATAACGTAGGATATGATTCCAAATAGCTTCTAAGCCATCTTTTGGTACTGGAAATGGCACACCTATCGCCGCTTCAATAATACCGTTACCACCTTCAACTAATTCAGCTCTTGTTGCATTATCTAGCGTCGCTTGATAAACGTGCTCAGGATAAGAGGCAGAACGTCGAGTTTTATATACACTCATTTTGTAGGTATCTGGATAAGTTTCAAATAACTTAACTTGCCCCGGCGTTAGTAGCTCTTTATATTGCGCTAAATTTTTAGCCGTAATGGTATACAGCGGCTTATCATCAGTAAATGGGTCAATATGATGATCACCAACGTTATACCCAGCAGGTGCTGATGTTATACCGCCCGTCCACTCTGGAATTGAGCCATCAGCATTCGCGCCTCGAACCGCACCAAAAGGTGTTAATTCTTTACTAAGCTTAGCAGCTTCTTGCGAAGTAATTTTTGCAGAAGCAGTTGTAGATGCTAAAGCAACAGTCACCGCTAGCGATACTAGCGTTGCCTTTTTAAATGAATTTTTTAATAAATTTTTCATGACAATAATCCTCAAACTTGCCTTAAATAGAATACTTAATGTTAAAAGACACGTAATCGCGATCTTCCATTTGGTTAGTCGTTCCTACACCGCCGAAAAAGCTGTTGTAGTTTAAATCGGCTGACCAACGACTTTGATAATCAAAGCCGAATCCGACTGACATTGATTTTCTATCTTCAACAAATAAGAACAACGGATCTGGTGTAATACCATTAACGTCATGCGAGAAAACAACTTTTGGTGATACGTTAATACCAGCAAACACGTCGTTATAGTCTAATTTAGCTACAAAACGGTAACCCCAGGCAAAAGCACTTGGGAACGGATTAGTTTCCACACCGTCTTGTAAGGCAATTTCTAAACCTTCTTTACCAGCAATGCCACCATTTCTAGCGGTACCTGGGCCATTTAAACGTAATACATCTTGATCAGGCATATCACGAATATCGATACCACCTACTTCGAGTAAAGTTGTAAATTGACTAGCGCCTGCTGTAGGTCCCCAAAGATTAGTAAGGGTAAACTGTGCTTGCAATGTATCAGATAAAATAAAGCCATTAGCACGTGAACCACCAGGGAAAACTGGCATTTGAGAAACACCATCAAGATCATCACGGCCTAAATCATTCGCTAACTGCTGAGGCATTGCAGCAAAAAGCAACTCTACATCGTCAATTTGTAAAGGTTCATCTTGGCGATAACTCACTTCACCAGCAACCGATGTTTCACCAATAGCGGTATTAAAGCTTAATGCGTAAAGCTTAATGTCTTCAATATAATCAAGTTCAACTCGAGAAAAAGCCTTTAAGTCAGTATAGTTGTCATAGGTTATGTCAGAAGTAACCAACATACCAACATCATGTGCTAATGCTTCTGCACTAAAATCCGCAGTGATACCAGAAAATACCGGACGACGACTGTGATAATTCATGTGGTATAAACTAATTTCTGTATCGTTTAGCTCAGGTAAGAACCATGATAAGCGTATACCATATTGACCGCCATCATCAGGTTCATTCTCGGCATCAGCTTGACGCAATGTTAATTTCGTAGGGAAGCCACCAACATATGCACTACCGGCATCAGCCATAGCAACATTACCATTTAAAATATTAGCTCTTAACGCGTTTAAATCGGTAATAAGAGAATCTAAATCCATGTCTGGGTTACTAGCAAAATTTAACTGTACGTTGTTAAATTGGCCACCGTCGCCAGCAAAATCATTAGTTGAGAAATAACTACCAGGTGCAGGCAATACTGTTTTTTCCCAACTGTATTGATAAAACATTTCAACGTTAAAGTTTTCACTAATACCTAATGAGCCCCAAACGGCACCGAAAGGAATAAAAGCTTCTTTTAGTTCTGAGCCTGGTGCCTTTAAACGCGCAATATCAACAGGGTTTAATTCACTGATACCATGAGAAATTAACGTACTTTCACCCCAACTAATGACTTGTTGACCAACTCGCACTGAAAACGGCATCTCGCCAATATCAAAGTCACCATAAATAAACGCATCAAGTAAACGAATATCACGACATAGCTGATCACGTGCTTCATCATCACGACACGGATCGTTTACTTTACCAGAATGAGGATTAGTCCAAGCTCTATTCTCATCCATCATTTCAAAATCATAAAAATACATGCCACGAGCGAAAAAGCCTAAGTTTTCGTATCGAACATCCAGTTCATGAGAGCCTTTTATTAATTTAGAAAAAGTCTCGTTAGCATTAAAATTTAAGTTACCGTTATCGCCATTGGTAGAATAACTACCTGCGCCGTCCCAAACAGTTGCTGCATTAGGGTTAACATTTAAGATGGGATGATATTGACTAAAATTAAAACCATTATTGACATTATTCGATTTACCAACGTTGTCATTCCAGTTGCGGTCTTCAACACGCCAGCTAGCGCCAGCAGAAAATGTTGAATCGAAACTGATATCGAAATCCCCTAACTGAAAGTTGGTGGCCTGTGCACTAGCGCCTGCTAATGTCATCATGGCGGCAGCGATACTCAAAGCTAGTGGCTTTTTGTAAAACCCGTTGCGAAGGTTTTGTTTCATTTGTTATCTCCCCAGATGCGATTCTGCATTTTTTATTTTTATAAATCCACGTAAATGGTATGAAACAATAATTACATCATTTCAGCAATGAGGCAAGTGCTAAAACATCAGTTAAAGCCCTTTATTTTAAAGACTTGAATCAAGTCATCAGATGAGAAGAAAAGCCCGTTTTAAACAAGTGTTTAAAACGAGCTTTTCTAAAGGTAAGAAAGCAGCAAAGAGTGAACAAAATTAACTGTCGTAATAACATCTACAATTTATTACAAATCAAAAATAATGGTCTGACCACTGTTTAAAGCAAAGACTCTAATCAAGTGATTTTTTGCAGTGATAAAAATTTATTATCTTTTGTTTGCAAGCAAAACTGCCCTTTTATGCCACTTGCAGTGACATAATTACGCAAATGCATTGCTGGAAATTCTACGCGAACACCTGTATTCGACCTGACAACAATGCTTTGCGCTTGCCCTTGATAGTAAGGCAAATACTCTTGGCTCGACATGTTGAGCGAGAAGTAATATTTCATAATTTTCGTTTAACTCATTAATGCCGCATCAAGTTTTTCTTTTAGATCTTTTGATAGGTCTGTCTGCTCAGACAGCTCTATCAAAAGAGCCTTAATCATACCTTGACGTGCCTTATCTAATGATGAAAATTGAATTAATGGGGTTATTAATCTTGATGCAACCTGCGGGTTAATATTATTCAATAATTTAATTTGTGCGATTAAGAATTGATACCCTCGACCGCTGATACAGTGAAAAAATCTTGGATTGCTCATAGTAAAGGCACCAATTAACGCACGAGCACGATTTGGATTACTCAAGGAAAATTGTGGGTGCTTAATTAAACTTGCCAAGTTATCGTAAATAGCAACATCATTCACTGACGCTTGAATGGCAAACCATTTATCCATAACTAAGGTTGTTTGCTGCCATTGCTTTTCAAAGTCCGCCATCATTTTAGTAAAGCCATTACTATTCGTTTTTGCCGCACACGTTAATGCGGCTAGGCTATCAGTCATATTATTGGCTGCTTGATATTGCGCAGTTATTACTGGATGTTGTTCTGTCAAGCAGCTCAAATATGAAAGACAAATGTTTTTCAGAGCCCGCTTGCCAATGGCCTCTCCACTATTTTCAAAATTACGTTGAATATTTCCTTGATAATGCTGTAAAAACAGCGTTTCTAACTGTTTTGCTAACTCTCTCTTTACCTTGTCAATTGCATCAAGTAGAGCAATTGGGTCTACTTCTTCAATACTGTCTGCTAATTCATTAAAACTCGGTAACGTTAACTGTTCAGCTTTAAATGCCGGTGAAATATCTGCGATTAATATTTCTTTAAATGCTTGTACTAAGTTTTCAGGTAATGGTAACTCAGGTGCTCCCATGACATTTTTAATATGATTAGATAGCAGTACTTGCCCCGCATCCCAGCGACAGAAGTCATCGTTAGCAAAATTTAACACCGTTGCTAAATCATCATCCGACTGTACAAAATCAGTTTTTACTGGAGCAGTAAAACCCGTTAATAGTGCCAATACTGGCTTTTCTGTATATCCGTGAAATGACCAGGTTTGGTCTTGTTCAGTTAATTGCAACAATTGTTGTTGGCTTTGCTTACTCCTGCTATCAATAACCTCTATGCCAATTGGAATATGCAATGCCGGTAATTGTTGGTTATTTTGCGTTATTGAAACACTATAAGTCTGCCTAACAGCGTCAAAACTTTCCGTTACTTTTAGTTCAGGTGTACCAGATTGTTCATACCAACGTTTAAACTGCTCAAGGTCAACACCTGAAGCATCTGCCATGGCATTGATAAAATCATCGCAGGTTACCGCCATGCCATCAAAACGTTGGAAGTATAAGTCGAGCCCTTGTCTAAACTTTTCAGGCCCCAGCAACGTGTGGATCATACGAATAACTTCAGAACCCTTCTCATACACAGTTAATGTATAAAAATTATTCATTTCGACAACTTTCTCTGGTCGAATCGGGTGCGCCATAGGCCCTGCATCTTCGGCAAATTGCATTGAACGAAGTACCCGAACATTTTGAATGCGAGTAACTGCTGCAGAATGCATATCAGCACTAAATTGTTGGTCGCGAAATACCGTTAATCCTTCTTTTAGGCTCAATTGAAACCAATCACGGCACGTTACTCGATTTCCCGTCCAGTTATGAAAATACTCGTGAGCGATAACTGCTTCTACATTGAAATAGTCAGTGTCTGTGGCACTTTTCTCATCAGCTAAAACAAATTTACTATTAAAAACATTTAAGCCTTTGTTTTCCATTGCGCCCATGTTGAAAAAATCGACGGCAACAATCATGTAAATATCTAAGTCATATTCAAGACCAAAAGTTTTTTCGTCCCAGTCCATTGAGTGCTTTAATGATGCCATAGCATGGTGAGCTTTATTTAAATTACCTTTATCAACAAATATCTCCAATACTACATCTCGATTTGAAGAAGTAGTAAAACTATCTGTTAATACCTCGAAATCTCCGGCAACTAAAGCAAAAAGGTAAGCAGGCTTTGGAAATGGGTCATGCCACTGAACAAAGTGGTTACCATTAGCTAACTCACCCGTTGCTACTTTATTTCCGTTCGACAATAAATACGGAAATTGCTTTTTATCAGCAATGACTTTAGTAGTAAATGTTGCCATAATATCAGGTCGGTCAAGGTAATAGGTTATACGTCTAAACCCTTCTGCTTCACACTGGGTACAATAAGCGTCACCAGATTTAAATAATCCTTCAAGAGCAGTATTTTCTACAGGATTTATTTCAGTGACAATTTCCAAAACGAAGCTACGCTCGGAAACAGGGATAGTTAATGAATTATCATCAAGTTGATATAAACTTTCATTTAGCTCTTTTTGATTATAAGAAACAGCTAACAGTTTCAAATGTTCACCGTCTAATACTAAAGGCTCGTCATTAATTTCTTTTCTAGAAATTTCCATTCGGTTTGTAACCCGAGTTTTATGCTCATCAAGTTCAAATGTTAAATCAACTGTTGCAATAGAGAAGTTTGATGCTTGGTAATCGGCCAAATAACGCGGAGTAAAATCGCTCATGAAATTCCTTAAATGAAAATGTTCATCTTTGTTAGTAATTTGCTCTAACAGAAAATAGTAAAAAGCCTGTTGTAAACAGGCTTTATGAATAATTATTAATTTTGAAAAAAATTTAACTTTTTGTCATTAAAAATTTAGCTTGTTGTGACTAATTTTTTAATTTTGAAACCCATATAACCATAAATAACGGCTAACACAGGATTTAATAAATTAAAGAAACAATAAAATATATAGTCTAATGGGTTAACTAATAATACCCCATACATATAAGCACCACAGGTGTTCCATGGAATTAGCGGCGAAGTGATCGTACCAGAATCTTCCAATGTTCGACTTAAAACAACTGGGTCTAAGCCACGACGTTTATACTCTTCTTTATACATGCGCCCTGGCATAACAATCGCCATATATTGATCAGCAGTGATAAGGTTGGTACCGATACAAGTACCCACAGTGCTTGCAATTAAACTACCTGTAGATTTTGCCGAGGCTAAAATAACGTTAACAAACTTACGTAACATACCCAAATGCTCTAACACGGCGCCAAAACTTAAAGCACACATAATAAGCCAAATAGTATTAAGCATACTTGCCATGCCGCCACCACTTAGTAACTTATTGAGCTCGTCATTACCAGTTTCCACCGCAACACCATCGTAAAAAGCGCTCCAAACAACAGTAACATTAGCTGTCATAGAATCTAAACCATCGGCAGCTAAACGGGCAATTAAGTCTTGCTGAAAAACAATTGCCCATAATGCGCCCATCAAGGCACCAATTGAAACGGCAGGAAATGCGGGTACTTTCTTAATTGCTAACGCCAATAAAATAACTAAAGGCAGTAAATTAAAAATACTTAATTCAAATTGGCTGGCAAGTTGTTCATTTAAAACCGCAATTGAATTATCACTAGCGGTAGCTGTTTCCGTTAAACCTAAAATAATAAATAATATTAACGCAGTAATAATTGAAGGTACTGTGGTCCATAACATATAGCGTATATGAGCAAATAATTCACTGCCAGCAACCGCTGGTGCTAAGTTAGTGGTTTCAGATAATGGTGATATTTTATCACCAAAATAGGCACCAGAAATAACCGCTCCAGCGGTAATTTCTGGTGATAGCCCTAACCCCTGCGCAATACCGAGTAAAGCTACACCAATAGTGGCTGCAGTAGTCCAAGAGCTACCAATGCTCATAGCAACTACACCACAAATAACACATGATGCAGCATAGAACCACGTAGGGTCTAATATTTTTAAACCATAATAAATCATGGTTGGTACAGTACCTGAAAGTAACCATGTACCAATAAGCGCACCGACAGAAAGCAAAATTAATATCGCACTAAGCGATAACGAAATTCCTTTAACAATAGCTTTGTCTATTTCAACCCAAGTAGCACCATTTTTTAAACCAATAATAATAGCAATCCCCATACTGGCAAGTAAGGCTATTTGATTTGGTCCATATGATGAGTTATCGCCAAAAAAGGTAACTGCCGCCGCTAACATAGCAATTAGAGCAATAATTGGAATTGATGCGTCAAGCATTGAGGGCTGTCGTAAAGATTGAGGTTCAGACATAGATAAATTTACACCTTATTATCTTATTTATTATAGTGATTTTATTTTAGTGGTAGTTAACATGCCGACTGTTGACAAATAGTGCAAGTTTTATATTTTACTTTATTGCTAAACAGCCCTTTATAAATAGGCTATTCAAGAATAAATATGCAAATATTTTAATTAAAACAACCAGCCTTAATTAACTTAACCACATTAAAAAGCCACCCTGAGGTGGCTTGATTAACTAACGTATATTAATTTATTTTTTTGCAACCTTACCTAAAGAGACTAAATCAAATGTTATTTTTGCCGTCTCATCTAAAAACGGATCTAATTCATCTAATTCGTCAGGTAAGTCATCTAAGCTGGCAACTTTTTCTTTGCCCATTAAAGCAAGACGTTCATTAGCTCGCACTAATTGCTTAGCTTTACGTGCTTCTCTTTTTGCTTTCCTAGTTGCTAAATTCAACGATATCGTTTTATCGTCTTTTTCAATTTTATATTCTTCGATATCAGACAGTAAATAATTAAACTCTTGGTTTTCTGCTACACGAGAACTGTGTAAAGAGTTTAAATATGATAAATCTTGGCTAATATCGTTAAGTTTGTTGTAGCGTGCCTTGGGGATTTGATCCCATGGCAAAGCATTTTCTTCGCGACTTTCACCCCAGTCAGCAGGTTCAACGGCTGACGGGAAATTAATATCAGGTAAAACACCACGATGCTGGGTACTACCACCATTAATACGGTAAAATTTTGCAATCGTAAATTGAATGCTGCCAAATGGGTTATCGTATAAGTCGTAAACACGACCTAAACCACGATGTTGCTGCACTGTACCTTTACCAAAGGTATGTTCGCCAACAATCACACCACGGCCATAATCTTGAATTGCTGCAGAAAATATTTCAGACGCAGAAGCACTATAACGATCAACCATGACAGTTAAAGGACCATCGTAAAAACTCACGCCATCTTTATCACTGTTTACTTGTACACGGTTAGCGCCGTCTCTAACTTGTACAACAGGCCCTTTATCAATAAATAAACCTGTTAATAAAGTTGCTTCGGTTAACGAACCACCACCATTGCCACGTAAATCAACAATAATGCCTTCGACGTTTTCTTCTTTAAGCTTCGAAATCTCAAGTTTTACATCACGCGATAAGTTATTGTAAAAACTTGGAATGGTAATAACGCCAAGCTTTTTACTGTTTTCGTCGCCTTCTTTTTCAAAATAAACTTCAGACTTTGCAGCTCTATCTTCTAACTTTATGGTATCTCGGATAATTGATACCACTTTAATGCTGCCATCATCTTCAGATTCTGCACCAAGTACTTGCAAACGCACCTTGCTGCCTTTAGGACCTTTAATTAATTCAACAACATCATCAAGACGCCAGCCAATGACGTCGACAAAATCTTTATCGTCTTGAGAAACACCAACAATGCGATCTTTAGGCTTTAATTCGTTAGATTTATCAGCTGGGCCGCCCGATACTACACTTTGAATAACGGTATAATCTTCCTCGGCACGCAATACAGCACCAATACCTTCAAGAGAAAGATTCATTTCCATTTGGAAACGTTCAGCATTGCGTGGTGATAAATATGAAGTATGTGGCTCAACAACACGAGCAAAGCTATTCATAACAACTTGAAAAACATCTTCACTTTCACTTTGTTTTAAGCGTTTAATAGCATAACGATAGCGTTTACTTAGAACTTCTTGGATTTTTTCCCAATCTTTACCAGCAAGGGTTAAGTTTAAAGCATCGTATTTAACTTTCTTACGCCATAATTCATTTAATTCATCAACTGATGTTGGACGTTCGGCATCTTCACGATCAAAATTATATGATTCTTCTAATTCGAAGTTAAATGGCTTTTCGCTTTCCAATAAGCTTAACGCAAAATTATAACGCTCAAGGCGGCGTTGAAGGTTAAGATTATAAATTTGGTAGGCGATGTCTAACTTGCCGCGAGCAATAACAGTGTCGAAATCATCTCGATACTGTTCAAAGCCTTGTACATCAGACGCTAGAAAAACATTGCGAGCATAATCAAGTTGCTTGATGTAGCGATCAAAGATTTGCTCTGACAATAAGTCATCTATTTTTATTTGCTTGTAATGTGCACGGGTAAATTGTGCCGTAATTCGCTTTGTGGAAGTTGCATGTTGGCTCTCTGGAGCTAATATCGGAAGCACTTTATTCTCTTCCTTAGTTTCGGCCAATGCCGATAAACCAACAATTGATAATGATACTGCAATAGCTATACGACAAAATTTATGCATGCACATACTCCAAATTTATTCAGTAAATATATTTTTAACTTGTGTTTTAACAACCATACCTGAATTCAACTGCACGCTCACATCATTACCTGAAACTTCAGTAATTACCGCGTCCATCGATGATTGCCCTAGTTGCACTTTGATATGCTTACCAACAACAACGTTACTTGTTTCTACCGGCTTAAGTTTAACAGCAGCTTTAGGTGCTGATCGTTTAGTTGACTTAACGGCATTAAACTTTTCTTTGCGGTTATTATTATCTGTAGAGTCTTTCTTAACAGACTTAGTTCCCTTATTAGCATTGCCTTTATATGGTTTTTTCGCAACTTTATCTTTGCTATTTTTGTTACCAAACTTTTCTTGGCTCTCTTTTAGCGTTTTACTTGCGTAGTCGGCTTGCTCTTGATCGATTTCTGCTGCATCTTTGCCATCAATATCTACACGAAAGCTGCCAACTTTAATCGCTTTCAAGTAACGCCAACTGCTTGTGTAATGTCTAAGTGCTTGACGTAAACGTGTTTTACTCACCTTTTCATCGTCAACAAGTTTCTCAGCTAGATCTTGAAAGATACCAATTTTAAGTGGTTTTGCGTGACCTTCTGTCGAAAAACATGCAGGAAATTTCTCTGCTAAATAAGCGATAATTTCTTTTGTGCTAATACGTTTAACTTCAACATTCTCAGTTGACTCAGCCGCTGTGTCTGTCGCTACTTTTACTTCACTTTCTGTTTTAGATTCCATAAATACAACTTTTAAAAATTTTTAACTCTGTTCTGAAAGATACTGTTCTCGGTTTTCCAGCACATGGCGGCACCAATCATAAATATCTTCACTTTCAATTTCGGCTAAGGCTTCTTGCCCTATCCACGTATCCCACACCAAAGCTAGCAACTGCTCTAAAACTTCCGGTGCAATATCTTCTTCAGCTAAGTCGTAAACGGTATGATAAATTTCGTTAATACGCTCAGCGACAACTTCTTCTTGACCGTCCCAGTCTCCAACTACGGCTTCCGAGACCAAATAATCATGAATAACAATAAACTCTTTCATTAGTTTATCACGCCATGTTTGATCATGGTATTTTCAAATAAACTAATTATTTTTTCTAATCCGGCTTGGTCTTCGCTGTCAAAGCGATTAAATACCGTACTATCAATATCTAACACCGCAATAACTTTTTCATTCAAAGTAACAGGAATAACAAGTTCTGCATTACTTGTGGCGTCACAAGCAATATGTCCCTCAAACGCATGTACATCATCAATACGTTGAGTTTTATTATCACCCGCGGCTGTTCCACAAACGCCACGGCCAACAGGAATACGAATACACGCTACTTTGCCCTGAAATGGCCCAAGTACCAGTTCATTATTAACCATTCGATAAAAGCCTACCCAATTAACTTCACTTAATTGCTCAAATAATAAGGCGCTGACATTTGCCATATTGGCAATTACATCAGACTCATCACTGATTAATGCCTCAACCTGAGAGTATAATTCTTGATAAAAGGTATTTTTATTCATTAATAATGCTGCCGAAGATAAAAACGCATAACATACCTTGATAGCAGGATAAATTAAAGCGCTATTGACAGTAATTAGCAATTATATCGTCAATTTATTGTGGTTTTATGGCAAATATCACTTTAACTTGTGCATTTAGTATCCGGCGGCCATTTTGTTTATTATTAACATGTAAATTTTCACTATCAAATGCTAATGATTTTTCAGCTTGATTATCTGCAATTATTTCTTGCACGCTAACGACATTTGTCACAGAAACACCTAAACTTTTAGCAATTTTGTTTGCTTTTACCTTTGCATCTGACAGCGCATTATCAAGTGCCTGCTGATAAAGCTGTTGGTGCGCTAACATTGAGAGTTCGTTCGCCAATATCTCATTGACACCTATTTTAAATAAATAATCTAAAAAGCGTTGATAGGCGATCACATCCGTTACTGTCACTAAAATACGTTGATTTGCTGATACGTTAGTATTAACCGTGAGGTTTTGAACCTTGTTAACTTTGGTATTAATTTTTGCTGGTAATTTATTAGGTAAGCGGCTAAAAACATCAATCTGCTCAATAGCATTATTTTGTAAAGGGTAAATAACTTTAAGCTCTATTGGGCCGCTGGAATTAAACTTTATATCTTTGGCATTATTTTCAACGAAATTCTCTATAAGCGCTAACTTATGTTCGACACTCTGTGAAGTTTTTATCGCGCTTGTACCCTGTTGACTGATAATAACAGTCAAATTGTAATTTGGTGCTTTTACCTCAAATTGACCAAAACCAAAAACTTCAATAGTGCGTTCATAGCCACTAATAGCATGGTTTATAGTAGACTTATCAGCGAAAGACTGACAACTCAAGACTATTAATAATAAAACATAGTAACGCATGTATTACCTCTACTAATTTATTACTTAGTATTTAATGCCGCCTGTTGCTGAGCTAAAACAAAGTAAACAAACGCTTCTTGTTCACTTTGACTACTTAAATTCCACAAACATTTAAGCTGCTCTAATCGTGAATCATTTTCTTTACACGCAATATTCGACAACGTTGGCGTCGCTACAGCAGTCTTTAATCTCGTTGAGCCATCGGTATTGGCAATTATTGTATGCTTTGAGGCTGAATTAGCCGAATGAGCGTCTTTAGCTTGATTAACATTTGATAATTGTTGAAACTTATTTGCCGCATTAAAAGACAGCAATGATTGATTAATTGCACTTATTTGCTTGCCACTTGCATTAACCAAATTAATTTTCGGATTTTTAGCAAATCGTTTGGCATCGCTTAGCTCATCTAGGCTTGGGGTACTTGCCGTAATGTTCTCTTTGGCTTGAACTGACGTTAAAGTAAAAAGCACCACAAAAGGTTTCGACCTCACTTTGGTATGATCGTCATCGCCATCAAATAAGTCTTGGTACTTTAAAACTAAAACATGATTACCCGCTGCTAATTCAATCCTTGTTTCCTGTGCAAAAAAATGGCCTGATTGTTCAATACCATTAATACTTTCAACTATTAGATTTTCTGGAAAGCTAACGACACTCGCTTTAACGGTTAATGAAAAGAGAAATACGAGAGAAAACAATACAGTGCGCATAACAAGCCTTAAAATTGAATTAATATAAACTTTTACTAAATTAATTTAGTTTACCAACCCCTGTTACTCGATTTATCAGAATAATAGTAATTAGTATACCTAAAGCTCACTATATATTAGTTCATTGGTTTTCTCTTAATAATTTTACTATTAGTAACTTAAAAAAAATGCGAACACTTTAGTCAGTTGTTCGCATTATTAATTGTTTAAAGTAACTAGGGCGTGTTAGAAGCTATCGCTAGGAATGCGCACCCAACCTTCCATTAAAACTCTTGCACTTCGACTCATAATCGCTTTATCTACCGTCCAACGCCCTTCAAGGTATGTTGCTTGCGCACCGACTTTAAGTGTACCGGAAGGATGACCAAAGACGACTGATTCACGGTTGCCACCGCCAGCAGCTAGATTAACTAAGGTACCGGGAATCGCCGCTGCCGTGCCAATTGCAACCGCAGCAGTGCCCATCATCGCATGATGCAATTTACCCATAGAGAGTGCACGTACATGCAGGTCAATATCGCTGGCTAAAACAGCTTTTCCGCTAGAGGTAATATAATCTTTTGCTGATGTTACGAAGGCGACTTTTGGTGTATGTTGACGTGCCGCCGCTTCGGAAATGTCAGCAATTAAGCCCATTTTTTTCGCGCCATAAGCACGAATTGTTTCAAAACGTTTTAAGGCTTTTTCATCGCTATTTATTGCTTCTTGTAACTCTGTACCGGTATAACCAATATCTTCAGCATTCAAGAATATCGTAGGAATACCGGCGGTGATCATCGTTGCTTTAAAAGTACCAATTTCTGGTACCTCTAAATCATCGACAACATTACCAGTGGGAAACATAGCTTCAGATGGGTCGACAGGGGCAATAAATTCAACAGGAACCTCTGCTGCCGGAAAAGTAACACCATCGAGTTCAAAGTCACCGGTTTCTTGTACCTGACCATTAATAATAGGTACTTGCGCAATAATGGTTTTAGCAATATTTTTTTGCCAAATACGAACAGTACAAACACCATTTTCGGGAATACGACTGTTGTCGACCAAGCCAGAATTTATCGCAAAAGAGCCAACAGCGGCGGTCAAATTTCCACAATTACCACTCCAATCAACAAATGCTTTATCAATAGCAACTTGACCAAATAAGTAATCAACATCATGGTCAGCTTGTTCACTTTTGGCCAAAATCACGGTTTTACTGGTACTTGACGTTGCTCCGCCCATACCGTCCGTTTGTTTACCGTAAGGATCAGGGCTACCAATAACTCGTAACAACAATTTATCACGGGCTTCACCAGGCGTTTGACAACGCTCAGGCAAATCGCTCAAATTAAAAAAAACACCTTTTGATGTGCCACCACGCATATACGTTGCGACAATTCTTGCTTGCGGAGGGAAAGACATTTAAATCTCCTTAATTATTTATTAATGCATAAAATAAAAAACAGCATTAGATTGCTCTTTTGCTGCTTTATCATGCATATCAATCTCTGATCAAAAGCTAGCTTTAGCGCTTATATTCGATGAAAGCGCTAAAGTTATTTTCATCCTAGATAATTGAGCTAATGTGCATTTACGCATTCGACTTTAAAAAGTCTTGAGCAAAACGTTGCAATACACCGCCGGCAGCATAAACTGAGATTTCCTCTGCGGTATCTAAACGACATTTAACAGGTACTTCTACTTGCTCACCATTCTTACGATTAATGATTAAAGTTAATATTGCGCCTGGCGTTCTTTCACCGACAACATCAAAAGACTCTGTTCCATCAATATTGTAGGTATGACGGCTTTCACCATTAGTAAACTCAAGTGGTAACACGCCCATACCAACTAGGTTCGTACGGTGAATACGTTCAAAGCCTTCAGCAACAATCACTTCAACACCAGCTAAACGCACGCCTTTTGCGGCCCAATCACGTGAAGAGCCTTGACCATAATCAGCACCAGCAATAATAATTAATGGCTGTTTACGTGACATGTAAGTTTCAATAGCTTCCCACATGCGCGTTACGGTACCTTCAGGTTCAACACGAGCAAGTGAGCCTTGTTTAACTTCACCGTTCTCATCGCGGCACATTTCATTAAACAATTTAGGGTTAGCAAATGTTGCGCGTTGTGTAGTTAAATGGTCACCACGATGCGTTGCATAAGAGTTAAAGTCTTTTTCGGGTAAGCCCATTTTATCTAAATAAGCACCTGCAGCACTATCGAGTAAAATGGCATTTGACGGTGATAAATGATCGGTTGTGATATTATCACCCAACACAGCTAATGGACGCATACCTTTCATGGTACGTTCGCCCGCTAGTGCCCCTTCCCAGTATGGTGGGCGGCGAATATAGGTGCTCATTTCACGCCAGTCATACAATGGACTTTCTGCTGGTTCAAATGCACCTAAGTCAAACATAGGTGTATAAATCTTCTTAAATTGCTCAGGCTTAACACTGTTATTAACTATGGTGTCAATTTCTTCATCTGATGGCCAAATATCTTTTAAGGTAATGTTATTACCGTGTTGATCTTGCCCTAAAATATCTTGTTCGATATCAAAGCGCATAGTGCCAGCGATAGCATAAGCAACAACTAACGGAGGTGAAGCTAAAAACGCTTGTTTGGCGTAAGGGTGAATACGGCCATCAAAGTTACGGTTACCAGAAAGTACTGCTGTTGAGTATAAATCGCGCTCAATCACTTCTTGTTGTACTTTCGGGTCAAGTGCACCTGACATACCGTTACAGGTAGTACATGCATAACCGACAATACCAAAGCCAAGTTTTTCCATTTCGGGTAATAGCCCTGCTTCTTCAAGATATAACTTCGCAACTTTAGAGCCTGGCGCAAAAGAAGACTTAACCCAAGGCTTACGTACCAAACCAAGTTCATTCGCTTTCTTAGCCACTAGACCTGCAGCAACAACATTGCGAGGATTTGACGTGTTGGTACAACTGGTGATTGCAGCGATGATCACTGCGCCATCTGGCATTTCACCAGATTGTTCTTGTGCTTTACAGCTATCTAATTCTTTAGCTATGCCTTTAGATGCTAAATCCGCAGTAGCTAAACGACGATGTGGGTTAGATGGCCCCGCCATATTTCGGCCAACGGTTGATAAGTCAAACTCAATAACACGGGCATACTCAGCTTCGACTAAATCATCAGCCCATAAACCCGTATGTTTTGCATAAGTTTCAACTAGCTCAACTTGCTCAGGGTCACGTCCTGTTAGCTTCAAATAATCAATGGTTTGTTGGTCAATGTAAAACATACCTGCTGAAGCACCATATTCAGGTGTCATATTCGATATAGTAGCCCTATCCCCAATTGTTAAATTAACAGTACCTTCACCGAAAAACTCTAAGTAGCTAGAAACAACTTTTTCATTACGTAAAAACTCTGTAATTGCTAAAACGATATCGGTTGCTGTTATGCCCGGTTGGCGCTTTCCGGTAAGTTTTACACCAATAATATTCGGTAAACGCATCATAGATGGTCTGCCTAGCATAACGGTTTCAGCTTCTAAGCCGCCGACACCTATGGCAATTACGCCTAAAGCATCAACGTGCGGGGTATGAGAGTCAGTACCGACACAAGTATCAGGGAACGCAACCCCGTCTCTTGACTGAATAACAGGCGACATTTTCTCTAAGTTAATTTGATGCATGATGCCATTACCTGCCGGAATCACATCAACATTTTTAAAAGCAGTTTTGGTCCACTCAATAAAGTGAAACCTGTCTTCATTTCGGTGATCTTCGACAGCGCGATTTTTATCAAAAGCGTCAGGGTCAAAACCACCATGTTCAACCGCAAGCGAGTGATCAACAATCAGTTGTGTAGGAACCACAGGGTTTACTTTCGCAGGGTCACCACCTTGCTCAGCAATTGCATCACGTAAACCAGCTAAATCAACCAAAGCCGTCTGACCAAGAATATCATGACAAACAACACGCGCAGGATACCAAGGAAAATCTAAGTCTTGCTTACTATCAATAATTTGTTTTAAAGAGTCTGTTAATGTCGCAGGGTCACATTTACGTACAAGTTGTTCGGCAAGAACACGAGAAGTATAAGGTAGTTTTTTATAGGCCCCAGGTGTTATTGCTTCAATGGCTTCACGGGTATCAAAAAAGTCTATCGGGGCACCATTTATTTTATAACCTGGTAACGGTTTGCGGTAATCGTAATTCATAATTTGTTCCACTTTCTAGAAAAAGGAGTACAGAAAAGCTATTCACTTAATGTACCCCTCTACTAAGATAATCTAGTTAATGACGAAGGAGTTTTTTGCTAATTCAAGGCAGAATGTTCAACACATAGTATGTTCTTTACGAGAATATTCTAACGATGAAATAGTAAAAAATAACCAGTCAAACTATCTTTCTGAGATCGCAATAACCTTACGTGGCTCAGCACCCGTGTAATCGGCCGATGGGCGAATAATACGGTTGTTGGCTCTTTGCTCCATTACATGAGCTGCCCAGCCAGTTAATCGTGAGCATACGAATATTGGCGTGAAGAGTTTTGTTGGAATGCCCATATAGTTATATGTTGAAGCATGGAAAAAATCGGCGTTACAGAATAATTTTTTGGTGTCCCACATAAATTCTTCACACGCCACTGAAATATCGTAAAGTGAAGTATTGCCATTTTCGGCCGCCAACTTTTCTGACCAAGCTTTGATAATGACATTACGAGGATCTGAGGTACGGTAAATCGCATGACCAAAGCCCATAATTTTCTCTTTGCGCTCTAACATACCAGCCATTTGCTCTTTGGCGTCAGCTGGTGAGTTGAACTTTTCAATCATGTCCATTGCTGCTTCATTAGCACCGCCATGTAATGGCCCACGTAATGTACCAATAGCACCTGTTACACAAGAAAACATGTCAGAAAGTGTTGAAGCACAAACACGTGCAGTAAATGTTGATGCATTAAATTCATGCTCAGCATATAAGATTAATGATACGTCCATTACACGACGATGTTGCTCTGATGGCGTAGTACCATTTAATAATCGTAAGAAATGGCCACCTAATGAATCTTCGTCAGTTACACAGTCAATTTCAACATTTTCATGGCTGAATTTATACCAATAACACATAATTGCTGGGAATGCGGCAAGTAAACGATTAGCAGCTTTTCTTTGCTCAGAAAAATCATTTTCTGGTTCAAGGTTACCTAGAAAAGAACAACCAGTTCTCATCACGTCCATTGGGTGAGCACTTGCTGGTATACGCTGTAAGACTTCTTTTAATGACTGAGGTAAATCACGCATTGTCATTAACTCAGCTTTGTAACCGGCTAATTGAGCTTCATTCGGTAATTCGCCGTTAAAAAGTAAGTAAGCCACCTCTTCAAATGTTGCGTTATCAGCTAAATCTGCAACATCATAACCACAATAGGTTAAGCCACTGCCTGATTTTCCAACTGTACATAACGCTGTTTCACCAGCACTTTGTCCACGTAAGCCTGCGCCTGATAGTTTCTTATCTGTCATCATTCTTTCCTCTATTCCTTTGGTGGCATTTATCTCACTACCAAAATATAAATTATAATTTTATTTGTTACTGGTTTTTCAATTTACTTGTTTTTGCCTTCAGAAAATAAAGCATCAAGTTTTTGCTCATAGTCGTGATAGCCTAAGTAATCATAAAGGTCCATGCGCGTTTGCATATTATCGATTTCAGCTTTTTGGTCGCCGTCAGCTAACAGGGTTTTATAAACCGATTCGGCCGCTTTGTTCATGGCACGAAAAGCTGATAACGGATAAAGCACCATGGCACAGCCCCATTCACCTAGCTGCTCTTTATTCCACAACTCTGTTTGGCCAAACTCAGTAATATTAGCTAATACAGGTACATCTAGTGCTTGAGTAAAAGCACGGTAATGCTCTTCCGTTTTTACTGCTTCAGCAAAAATGCCATCAGCACCTGCGGCAACATAAGTTTTAGCACGCTCAAGTGCAGCT
The DNA here is from genome assembly GCF_057537295.1 of Colwellia meonggei. Classification (NCBI taxonomy): domain Bacteria; kingdom Pseudomonadati; phylum Pseudomonadota; class Gammaproteobacteria; order Alteromonadales; family Colwelliaceae; genus Colwellia; species Colwellia meonggei. The sequence goes on along the minus strand of NZ_BAAJLZ010000005.1, from coordinate 104,794 downwards.
TCTAGCCCTTCCTGAGCAAAAGCATCAGTACGTGCCATGATAAAAAAGTCTTTATCTGTGCGAGCATCAACAGCCGCTTTAATACGGTCAACCATTTCTTCAGTTGAAACAATCTCTTTATTTGGGCGATGACCACAACGTTTTTGCGCCACTTGATCTTCTAAATGAACCGCAGCAGCACCGGCTTTTTCCATATCACGAATTGTTTTGGCGATATTAAATGCGCCGCCCCAGCCTGTGTCGATATCAACTAATAAAGGTAAACTAGACGCTGCTGTTATACGTTGAACATCGGCAATAACATCATTTAATGAGGTCATTCCTAAATCAGGTAAACCGTAGGACGCATTAGCAACCCCACCACCTGATAAGTAGATTGCTTGGTGACCAAGTTGCTCTGCCATCATGGCGCAATAGGCATTGATAGTACCAACGACCTGAAGAGGTTTGTTTTTAGTAAGTGCTTGGCGAAACTTAGCACCTGGAGATAATGTACTTACTGCTTGTGATATAGACATAGCATTGTCCTTTTAAGTATTAATGTTGTAATAATTCTATTTAACGCTTTTGCTATATTACTGCGTTAACGTTGTTGATTAATTTTGTTTTCTATATTTTTTCGTGACGCTGCAATGTGTCTGCGCATTAGCATTTCTGCCAGTTCGCCATCACGGTCGGCAATCGCTTCAATAATACGAGAATGCTCATCAAACGCCTTGGTCGCTCGTGGACTATTCATACCAAATTGGCAACGATACATGCGAACAAGGTGATACAACTGGCCGCATAAAATATTGATCAATTGCTGATTATGACTACCTAATATCACTTTATAGTGAAAATCTAAGTCACCCTCTTCTTGATAATAAGAAACTCCATCACGTAACGCTTTAGCGCTCGCATGTTTAGCCAGCATAGTTTTCATATCAGCAATTTCACTATCTGTCATATGAATTGCCGCTTGACGACATGCCATACCTTCAAGTGCTTCTCTGACGATATAAATTTCTAATAAACCTTCAGTGGAGCATTCAACGACACGAGAGCCTACATTTGGCTTTCGTTCGATTAAATGACATTTTTCTAATCGGTTTAATGCTTCTCGTAAAGTCGAACGACTAATTTGATAACTTTTTGCCAATTCAGGTTCACTGATTTTACTACCCGCTTTAATGCTGCCATCGACAATGGCATGGAGCATTTGATCAAATACTTTATCTGCCGTTGTTACTGCCGTTTGTGATGTGGGATTATCTAAAGCCATTATTGTCGACACTTTTAAATTCAGTGATGCTAATAATAGCGACATATTGCTATTAGTCAATGTAGAAAACCAAATATTGTCGACAATACATGTTAGACATTAGTCTAGACCAACACCTATTAAGTAACTAGTGAAAATGCCAAATAATCACACAGCGTCTAGCGTTAGCCGTTATATTTGGACTCAGTAAGAGAGAGAGCGGAAAACTATATCGATAAAAAGCACAGAAATATAAATCTATGCCCTCGAAAAGTGTCGACAATATAAACAAGTAGTATAACGCTTAGTGATCTACTTAAGGTAAGTTCTAAGCTATCAACCGAAGAACCAGTAACAGACACCAATAGCGGCACTAATGCCAGCAAAATCTGCAATTAAACCGCATGCTAAGGCATGGCGACTATAACGAATACCTACAGAGCCAAAATAAACCGCTAAAACATAAAAAGTGGTTTCCGTTGAACCTTGCACAATTGATGCTAGCCTACCAGCAAACGAGTCAGCGCCATGGGTATTCATAGTTTCAATCATCATAGCTCTAGCGCCAGAGCCACTTAATGGATTCATAAATGCTGTAGGCAAGGCATCAACAAAACGCGTATCAGCATTAAAAAATGTCACAAACGCTCTGATCGCCTCTACTATTAAGTCTAACGCGCCACTCGCTCTAAAAACGCCAATCGCGCAGAGCATTGCCAGCAAGTAAGGGATCAGCTTAATACTTGTTTCAAAACCCTGTTTCGCTCCTTCTATAAAGCTGTCATAAACATTCACTTGCCGTTTTAAAGCAAAGAAGATAAAGCAAATTAAAGTTGAAAAGATAAGTAAGTTGCCCATAAGCGATGATTGTTGCGCTAATAAATCAGCGCTAAGAGTGGCAAAATATGCCGCTACACCACCAATAATTGCTATACCAGCAGAAAGGTAAAGCACTATGGTTTGTTGATACAGTTTAATTTTTTGTACAAACGCTACCGCAAATAAGCCTGCTAACGTAGACGCTGTCGTCGCTAATAAAATAGGCACGAATACATCAGTTGGATTTACCGCTCCTTGTTGCGCACGATAAACAAAAACAGTAATTGGAAATAAAGTAACGGAAGAGGTATTTAGAACTAAAAATAATATTTGGGCATTGGTCGCGGTATTTTTATTGTTATTAAGCGATTGCAAATCTTGCATCGCTTTTAAACCTAATGGTGTCGCAGCATTATCTAAACCGAGAAAGTTAGCTGATAGGTTCATAGTCATTGAGCCTATCGCAGGATGGCCTTTGGGTACCCCAGGCATTAATCGCGTAAATAAAGGTGAAATAAATTGTGCAAGCTTGTCGATAATACCGGCATGCTCAGCAATTTTCATCATGCCTAACCAAAAACTGAGTATCCCAATTAAGCCAATGGCAATATCAACGGTTACTTTCGACATATTAAAAATAGCATTGACAATTTGCTCAAAAATTAACGCTTGATCGAAAAACCACCATTGGATGAGAGCAGAAATAAAAGCAACAAAGAAAAAGCCACTCCAAATACGATTTAACAAAATTATTCTCTTATTTTTTATTATGAAATTATCATGACATAGAAAATGGTTAATGCCCAGAAACCCGAACACAACACTGTGATAAACCTGTGCACAAGCTATGGGAAAGCGGTACACAAACACTTAATAAATCATTAACACTCAGCCGTCACCACCAACATTGAATAACAAATAAAACCTTAATAATCATACAACTAAAGCCTTTGAAAATAATTTTGCATTTAAAGCACTATACACTACACTTAATTCTACAGGTAAGTTATCAACCTGTTGCTCGCAATATTATCTCTATTGTAATTAAATAGAGTCAGTTTTAAAAAGTAGTTGAGATTTTAACGGTTATCGTTAATTTGATTTGACAGTTTATTAGCGCAGGCTCATCTCCTTTTGAGCCATCCCCTGAGCCCAAAATCAGCAGTGATTTTGGGCTATTTTTATGGTCATTATTATTTTTTAGTGCTTGGAAACAAACGATGGAAATTTTCAGTTGATTGCTGGGCAATTTCGGCAACCGAAGTACCACGAATGCTGGCAAGATGCTTTGCCACTTCTACAACATATGCCGGCTGATTTTGCTTACCACGATGTGGTACAGGTGCTAAATAAGGCGCATCTGTTTCAATTAAAAACCTATCTGCTGGTACTTTTTTCGCCACTTCTCTTAATGCGCTAGCATTTTTAAAAGTAACAATACCGGAAAAAGAGATATAAAAACCCAGCTCAATAGCTTGTTCTGCCATCTCCCAGCTTTCAGTAAAACAATGTAAAATACCACCGACATTAGCTGCTTTTTCTTCACGTAAAATTGCTAGAGTGTCATCTTGCGCATCGCGTGTGTGAATAATTAAAGGTTTGTTTAATTCGTTGGCAACACGTACATGCTTGCGAAACGAATCTAACTGAACTTGCTTAGTTTCGGGGGCATAAAAATAATCTAACCCTGTTTCACCAATAGCAACTACACGAGGATTCGTTGCTAACTGTTGCAATAGTGCAGGATCGATTTTATCATCTTGATTAAGTGGGTGGGTACCACACGTTAGCCAAACATGATCATATTTAGCCGTTTTTTCTGCCATCGATGGAAATTCTTCAAGTGTGACACTAACACATAGTAAAGTATCAACATTATTTTTTGTTGCCGCATCAACGACATTATCTAAATTATTATCAAATTCTTCGAGCTTTAGTCGATCTAAATGACAATGGGAATCTATAAACACAAGGTTACTCCGCACGAAAGTGCTAACTAAATTCTTTACTACGATTTCGTTAATATCTTTAAATACAACGAAGTTTACATTGTTAGTGTTGGCTCAGAGGAGTTTAACAAACGACCGATAGCTTTATCTATTTGATTTCGGATATTATCAGGATCTTCAATAAAACTAACACCAATACCCGCTGGCGTACCATTTTGCACACCAATAGGTGTTACCCATGAGACTTTGCCAATAATTTCTGAAGACTCTAGCGAGTCAGGTAATGTAACAATCAGTTTAATATCCGTAGCTAAATCAAAATGTTGTGTTGTACGAACAAACAAACCACCATTTTTCATAAACGGCATATATGATTGGTATAAGTCACGGTCGGATATAAATTCAAGCGTAATGTTTTCCAAAATCATCCCTCTGCTTTATGCACTATATTGGCGATATTAACTAATAGCTTTTCACTAATAAATTGTTGATTAACTTGGATTAGCGTTTTTAGCTTAATGTTAGCAGCTTGTATTAAACGATAAACCTGCCACAAAGTTTCGTTGTCTAAATCATGCTGGCCTTGTGCTGACTCATTAACTTGCCAATGCCAGTGGCTACGCATTAAATCAACAATAATTTTCTCAAACCAACGCATACCATTGCTATCATTTACAAGTACGCTTAATACAGCGGACCTTTGTTGATGATAACATAGGTATTGCATGATATTCTCACGAAATATTTCGAAATCCTGCGCTGTGTCGTTATTCGTTAACTCATTATAATGGCTAAGATTAGCAAATAAGTCTTTACCTGCCATTGTATTATTATTGCTTGCACATGCTACTAACAATTGTTCTCCAACGGGCGGTCTTATTTCAAACTGTTGGCAGCGGCTAATAATTGTTGGTAATAAGGTATCGGCACTGTCGGTAGTGAGAATAATAAAGCTATTCGCGGTTGGCTCTTCTAGGGTTTTTAATAAAGCATTTGCAGCTGAAATCGTCATCGTATCGGCGCGCTTTACTAATACTGTTTTTGCTGCACCGATATGGGCGGTTTTCTCAAAAAAACGACTAAGAGTTCGTACATCGTCAACACCTATAGTCGCTTTGTCAGTTTCTAATGTAATGTGATCTGGATAACTGTCACTGGCAAATAGCATACAGGTTTTACAGCTTCCGCACGGTTGCAGTATTTTCTGACTATCAGTGGAATAGTTTTGACATAACAAGACCTTGACTATCCATAATGAGACTTCTTCATAACCGGCACCTTTAACACCTGAAAGCAGCAAACCGTGAGGCAGCTTGTTTTCTTGTATTTGTCTGGATAATTGTTGCTGAATACCTTGTAGCCAAGTTTGCATTTATCGACCTTGCTGCTTTGCAATAAATTTTTCGATTGAGTTTGCCACATCTTGGTGCACTAACGCCATCGTTTGGCTAGCATCAATAGTGTCTGTACTTGTGGAAGCAGCAGCCAAACTTTGGTATTTATTTCTCACGCGCTCGAAAAATTCAATTTTTTCTAATTCAATTCGGTCGAGCTCGCCTCGCGCTTGCGCTCGGCCTAAACCAAGTTCAGGTGCGATATCTAAATAAACAATTAAATCTGGTGTAAAACCTTTTAGCGTGACATCAGCTATCGCATTCATTACCTGGTCATCAAACTGTCGCCCACCGCCTTGATAAGCGCGTGAAGAAAGATCATGGCGGTCGCCAATAACCCATGTACCTTGCTCTAATGCCGGCAAAATTCTATTAGCAAGCAGTTGACTGCGACTTGCATACATAAGCAATAATTCAGTTTCTTGCGTAAGCACTTCACCATGATTCGCTGATTTTACTATATCACGTAATGATTCTGCTAAAGGCGTGCCACCTGGCTCACGCGTTTTGATATAAGGAATGTTATGTTTTTCCATTACGGCTTCAATAACACTAATTGCTGAAGACTTTCCTGCGCCTTCTATCCCCTCAACAACAATAAATCGACCTTTATTCATGCTTATATTATTCCAAAATTCCAATAGTTAATTATTTCTTTTTCTTAAGCTGATACTGCGCCACTGCACGATTATGATCCGCCAAATTGGTGGAAAAAACATGCTCCCCTGCACCATTGCTGACAAAATATAAATAATTTGTCGATGCCGGTGAAAACGCAGCATCTAAGGCATTTTTACCGGGCATTGCGATAGGAGTTGGCGGTAGCGCTTTTATTTTTCTCGTATTATACGGTGTTTTCGCTCTTAGATGGCTAAATTTAATATCACCAAAATAATTTTCACCTAAACCATATATAACCGTTGGATCGGTTTGTAAGCGCATTTTTTTATGAATGCGATTGATAAAAACAGAAGAGATAATTTCATGCTCGGCATAGCGACCACTTTCTTTTTCGATAATCGACGCCATGGTTAACGCTTCATGCTTGGTTTTATACGGTAAATTAATATCTCGGCTTTGCCAGCGTTTATCCAACTCTATCAACATTTTGTTATATGCACGTTTAAGAATATCGATATCTGAATCACCTAATGAAAAGGCATAAGTATCGGGATAAAAGTAGCCTTCAGGGTTGCCATTTTCTATTTTAAATTGTTGAGCCAGCTGCGCTAATGCAGTCATTTTTTCTGCATTTGTGACGTAAGACACCGAAAACTCGTTTGCCACTTCCTCACTAAGCACGGCAGGTATTTCATGTTTAATATTTTCCGTTTTTGCCAATAACGCAATCCACTGCTTAATAGAAGTTCCTTCAACAAAAGTAATACTAAATTGATGCTCTTTACCAGCAACAACCTGCACCAATAAATCATGCATACTAATATTGGCAGTCACCTGATAAGTGCCCGCCTTTATTTTTGCTAATTCAGGATAAATACGGACATAGCTTCTTAGCCAAAAACGATTATCCAACCAGCCCTTTTTCACTAACGAACGTGAAAATTGGTGAAAAGAACTCCCTTCTTCAACCGTTAATAACTGCGTTTTTGTTAAATTAATAGCTTGGTTAGCTTGATAATGGGTATTAACAACCAGGTAGCCAGTAGCTAATAGTAATAATCCAATCGCGCTTAATAGTATTTTTTTATTCATGACTTACCGTATTCAACGCTATAGCTAGCACTTTACTCGCTTCAATAGATAACGATATATTATTAAAAGTATGCACAGGTATCACATCCATAACACAATTTGTGATTATCATAGCTTGAATGTCATCAAGCTCGTCTAAGGTGGCTTGTCGCTCTTCAAATTGATACAAATGAGCTAATTTACTTATAATTTGCTGGCGCTTTAACCCTTTAACACCTGAATCAACAAGTTTTGGTGTATACCAAACATTATTTTTAAGCCAAAAAACATTAGCGCTACTGCCCCCAACAACGATGCCATTACAATTAGTCACTAATATATCATCTTCAGCCCGAGCATCTAATTCATGACGAATCAACACCTGTTCAAGGCGGTTCAGATGCTTAATGCCTGCAAGATGAGAGTTTATCCCTAATTGATATTCGCTAATCCCCATCGTTATACCATCTTGCTGCCAATCAAGGTAATGCTGAGGAAAGCTTGAAAAACTAATAATCACATTATTATTGGCAATGCCTTGACGTGAATACCCGCGGCCACCTTGCCCCGCGGTGATGATAACTTTAGCTACCGCTCGAGCGTATTGACGGGCGGCAGTAGTCAGTTCCTGTTCAATTGCGTTAATATCAGGTACAGCTAATTTGAGTTTTTCGCAGCTTACTTTTAATCGTTGCATATGTGCATTTAATTGACATATTTTCCCGTTAACGACTTTCGCTGTCGTAAACACACCATCGCCGTATGACAGACCACGATCATTTATCGCTAGCTCGTTTTTGTTTTGCCCATTTACACTGCAATAAAACATTTGAACCATTCAAACAAAGTTATTTGCTTAGCATTATATGTTAAATAATTGTTTGCAAGAATAAAAAAAGCCTGAATACTTAAAAAAGTAATCAGGCTTAAAATACAAAAGATTAAACAGCTTCAGTGTTTATTTCATACTAGAACTAAACAACTACACCTTTTTAAAGATCAGCGAGCCGTTAGTGCCACCAAAACCGAATGAATTACACAGCACGTACTCTAAATCTGCATCACGGGCCGTATGAGCTATGTAATCTAAATCACAGCCTTCATCAGGGTTATCTAAATTGATGGTTGGTGGAACTGCACCATTGGCTAATGCCTGAATACTAAAGATAGCTTCAACGGAGCCAGCTGCGCCTAATAAATGACCGGTCATTGATTTAGTCGAGCCGACCATAACATTTTTAGCATGATCACCAAAAACCGACTTCACAGCATTTGTTTCAGCAATATCTCCTGCCGGTGTCGATGTACCATGTGCGTTAATATAACCAATTTTAGCAATATCAACTTTAGCATCGTTAATAGCATTTTTCATTGCTAATGCCGCGCCCGCACCATCAGCTGGAGGTGATGTCATATGATAAGCATCACCACTCATACCAAAGCCTGAAAGCTCGGCATAAATTTTTGCACTACGCGCTTTAGCGTGTTCATATTCTTCCAACACCAGTACACCAGCACCATCACCTAGCACAAAACCATCACGATCTTTGTCCCAAGGTCGAGAAGCTTGTTGAGGTGCATCATTGCGTGTTGAAAGTGCTCGTGCAGCGCCAAAGCCGCCCATACCTAAGGTAGTCGAAGCTTTTTCCGCACCACCAGCTACCATAGCATCGGCGTCGCCATAAGCAATCATACGCGCTGCATGGCCAATATTATGAACACCACTAGTACAAGCCGTAACTATTGAGATATTAGGACCTTTCATGCCAAACATAATTGATAAATGCCCAGCAATCATATTGATAATGGTAGAAGGAACAAAAAATGGTGATAACTTGCGAGGACCACTTTTTAATAACTTGGCATGGTTTTCTTCAATAAGACCTAAACCACCTATGCCTGAACCTACGGCAACACCTATACGTTGCGCATTTTCATCTGTAATTTCTAAGCCGGAATCCTTAACCGCTTGTACACCAGCGGCTACGCCATATTGAATAAACAGATCCATTTTTTTGGCTTCTTTACGAGCCATATAGTCTTGAGCATCAAAATCTTTAACTAAACCAGCAAATCGCGTTGGATACTGTTCAGTATCAAAATGCGTAATATCTGAAATACCACTTTTGCCAAGTAATAAATTTTGCCAGGTTGATTCAGGGCTGTTGCCTAGTGGGCTAAGCATGCCAAGACCGGTAACTACAACGCGTCTCATGAGATGTGCTGCCTCCGATAGAGTAGAATAATAGCGGTTGTTTTATTTTTGCTAACTTATCGCTTAATTTAACTTAAGCAATAACCTGCTTTTAAATATTTTAAAACGGTAAAAACAAATCAGGCGGTAATTAAACCGCCTGAAATCATCAACATTCGTTGTTATTACTGGTTAGCAGTAACGTAATCGATTGCTGCTTGAACTGTTGTGATTTTCTCAGCTTCTTCATCTGGAATTTCAGTATCAAATTCTTCTTCCAACGCCATTACTAATTCAACAGTGTCTAAAGAGTCAGCACCTAAGTCATCTACAAATGAAGCTTCAACTTTTACTTCGTCTTCACTTACACCAAGTTGCTCAATAGTAATTTTTTTTACGCGTTCTTCGATAGTACTCATTTTTTTTCCTTTACTAGAAAATACAATTTTTCAAAATTGTGTGTAGTTTATTCGTCAAAAGCCAACCATGCAAGCTTCTAATTTTACTTTCTCGCTGGTCTAACCTCTTGACTGTTTATAATTTATTCGAATTTAACACAAAGTCGCCCAAAAGCGAACACTTGTTAAACCATGTACATTCCACCATTTACATGTAAGGTTTCACCCGTAATATAAGCGGCAGAGTCAGATGCTAAAAAGGCTACAGCATTAGCTATTTCTTCTGGCTTACCTAAACGGTTAGCAGGAACTTGTGCAAATATGCCTTCTTTTTGTTCATCTGTAAGTGTTTGTGTCATATCGGTATCAATAAAACCTGGCGATACTGTATTTACTGTAATACCACGAGAAGCAACTTCACGCGCTAATGACTTAGTAAAGCCAATTAACCCCGCTTTAGCAGTAGCATAGTTTACTTGACCAGCGTTCCCCATAGTACCAACAACTGAACCGATGTTGATAATACGACCATGACGTTTTTTCATCATAGAACGCAATACCGCTTTGCTAATCTTAAACACTGATGAAAGGTTAGTATCAATAATATCGTCCCACTCATCATTTTTCATGCGCATCATAAGGTTATCACGAGTAATACCGGCATTATTAACAAGGATATCAACGGCACCATGGTTCTTCTTGATCACATCAAACATAGCACTAATTGAATCATCATCAGTAACATTAAGCACTAAACCGCAGTTTTCACCTAAATATTCACTAATATTTGCTGCACCGTGCTCCGATGTAGCGGTACCGATTACTGTGCCACCTAAGGCTTTTAATTGAGACGCTATTGCTTTACCTATGCCGCGACTGGCACCGGTCACTAATATGACCTTTCCTTCTAATGAAAACATATATTATTACTCTACTGATTCTAATGCTTTAGTTAATGACGCACTGTCATTAACAGATTGACAACTAATGGTTTTGTCGATGCGTTTTAATAGGCCTTGTAGCACTTTACCTGGACCTGCTTCAATAGCTTGCTCGACGCCTTGCTGTGCTAAATATTGAACTATTTCTGTCCATCGTACAGGGCTGTATAACTGTTTAATTAATGCAGTTTTAATAGCCTCTGCAGATGTTTCAATCGCAACATCAACATTATTTACTACAGAAATAGTTGGTGAATTAAATGTTACGTTGTTAAATTCTTCAGCTAATTTATCAGCAGCGTCTTTCATTAATGCACAATGAGACGGCACACTAACAGGCAAAGGTAACGCTCTTTTAGCACCAGCTTCTTTACATAGCTCCCCTGCACGTTCTACCGCTGCTTTATTACCGGCGATAACAACCTGTCCAGGTGAGTTAAAGTTAACTGCAGAAACTACCTCGCCTTGTGCCGCTTGCTCACAAGCTGTAATTATTTTTTCGTCTGCTAAACCTATGATGGCATACATTGCTCCAGTACCAGCTGGTACCGATGCTTGCATAAACTCGCCACGTTTCTCTACTAACCTAACCGCATCAGCAAGTGAAAAAACACCAGCACATACTAACGCTGAATATTCACCTAAACTGTGCCCCGCTAATATTGCAGGTGCCGCTGATGTTGACGCTTGCCATAAACGCCAAATTGCCACACTAGCAGTTAAGAGTGCTGGCTGAGTGAAATTTGTTTGGTTTAACTTTTCAACAGGCCCCTGTTGAATTAATTGCCATAAATCGTAACCTAAAGCTTCTGATGCTTCAGTAAATGTACTTTGTACAACGTCATGCTCAGCAAAGTCAGCTAACATAGCTAATGACTGTGAACCTTGACCAGGAAAGACAAACGCTAAATTGTTTTGCATTGTTAGACCTAAATTATATTAAAATTTAATTTTGTGTAGTATCGGCTATTAGTCCAATACTGAAGTAATTAGTTCAGAAAAGTTAAACATATCTTAAAGCCATGCCATTAATCTTTATGACAAAAGTTATGCTCAAGCTGATCTTTAATTTTTATTGGTACTTGTCGCTCTACTTCCGTAACAGCTTCTAAAATAGCAGTATAAAAAGCGGTAACATTAGCGTTACCATGGCTTTTAACGACAATACCGCGCAATCCTATCAAACTTGCACCGTTATACTGGTCGGGGTTCATGGGTTTAAACAGTTTTTTTAACGTACTTGATAATAATTTACCTAAAATTCGTGCTAAAAAATGTTTTTTAATGATTTCTTGTAACTGCTTATAAACCATTCTTGCCACACCTTCACATGTTTTCAGTGCAACATTACCGACAAAACCATCGCAAACGATTACATCAGCTTTATTAGTAAAAATGTCATTACCTTCAATAAAGCCAATATAGTTAATCTCTTCGTTGCGTGATAAATAGCTCGCCGTTTGTTTGATATGATCGCTACCCTTATTATCTTCCTCACCCATATTTAATAAGGCAACTTTAGGGTTCTCAATGCCATCCACTTCTTTCGCCATTACAGAGCCCATAATAGCAAATTGATACAAAACGCTTGAATCGCAAAAAACATTCGCACCTAGATCCAACATAAAAACATGCTTTTTACTATTGTTTGTTGGCAGTGCGGAGATCAAAGCTGGGCGCTCAACTCCTGGTAATGTCTTTAACACAAAATGCGCCATTGAAAATAACGCACCAGTATTGCCCGCACTAACACATGCTTGAGCTTGCTCGTCATGCACCAAATCAAGTGCTTTACGCATTGATGATTGTTTTTTATTACGAAGAGCAAATACCGGTTTGTCATCCATTTCAACAACTTCTGTTGTTGGGACGATAGTAATTCTTGAATGAGGGTAGTAATTATTTTGCGTAAGTACCTCAACAATGACATGCTCGTCACCGCAAAGTATTAAATGCAGATGTGGTAAATTTTCTACTGCAAGTATTGCAGCAGGAAGCGTTACAAGGGGGCCTTGATCGCCCCCCATAACATCTAACGCTATGGTTAGATTAATCAAAATAATCGTTACAGATTACTTATTGATTACTTTAACACCTTTGTAAAAGCCGTCAGCTGTTACATGGTGACGACGATGAGTTTCACCAGATACTGGATCTGTTGATAAATGCTCTGCCGTTAATGCGTCATGTGAACGGCGCATGCCACGTCTTGAACGAGACTTTTTGCTCTTTTGAACTGCCATTGCCTACTCCTAAAAATTCGGTTATTAGCTAAAATTAACTACTTAAGTTTTTTCAATACATCAAATGGATTCGGTTTATCTAGCTCTTCCGGCAACTCACCCCAAACACTATCAGCCGGAGACTGACAATCTTCAATGGAGTGCCTTGGAATTAATGGAATTGCAAGTAATAACTCGTCTTCCACTAACTCTCGCAAGTTAACTTCACCATTTTCATCTAATTCAATTGCGTCATAATATGACGGCAATTCAGCTTCAGCATCAGCGTCTTTCACCGGACTAAAAGTGAAATTCACTTCTAATGCCAAATCGAACCCTTCAGTACATCGCTGACAAGTTAATGTAACCGTTGCCGATGCTGTGCCTGATATTGCTACCAAACCCTGTTCATCCACACTAAAATTAACATTTACTTGCACTTGCTCACTTCGTGCTTCACACACAGCAAGCAATCTATTCATCCCAGATACTTCAAAGTATCCGTCACACACTAACTTTCGTTGCGCGCTTCTAGATGGGTCTATCGTTATCGGGAGTTTAAGATTTTTCATAAGGCGCGCATAATAAAGTGCCTATCGGCTTGTGTCAAAAGAAAAATAGCTAATTTTGTTTAAAAACTCAAGATAGCCCATATATTAACTGCAATCTGTTTATATTTTGAGTGATATTAATGAAAAAGCTAATTTTAGGCTCTACTTCCCCTTTTCGTAAAGAAATTTTAACTAAACTAAACATCCCATTTGATTGTGCCAAGCCTAATATAGATGAAACTGCCTTAGAAAATGAATCTCCAGTTGAACTTGTTGAAAGGTTAGCCATTGAAAAAGCAAAAGCGGTCGCTACCGATCACCCTGATGCATTAATTATAGGTTCAGATCAAGTTGCCATGTGTGATGGAGAAGTTCTTGGTAAGCCTCATAATTTTGAAAATGCTGTAAAACAACTAGAGAAGTTCAGTAACAAAACTGTTGTCTTTTATACTGGTCTATGTGTTTATGATAGCGGTCTCGATTACACTACAGCATTAATAGAGCCGTTTTTAGTGCACTTTAAAGAGCTTTCACTAACAGAGATTGAAAATTACTTACATGCGGAACAGCCGTACAACTGTGCAGGCAGTTTTAAAAGTGAAGGCTTAGGTATTTGTTTATTTGAAAAGCTCGAAGGTAATGATCCGAATACATTAATAGGTTTACCTTTAATAAAGCTGGTAGAGTTATTAAAACAACACGATGTGGATGTATTAGCAGAGCAATAATTAAACGGCTTTAATGACCAATAAAAAAGATAGCGCCTTTATTTACTAATTGCCTGCTTTCTTGTTATGGCATCATGCAATAATTGCTGCCTATAAAAAGCCCGACTTAAATAAATCGGGCTTCTTCTATCATTCTAAAAATAATTTAGCTAAAGATAGCTTGAAGCTCTGATAAAGAGTCAACAATCGCTTTCGGCTGATATAATGCTAGAGTTTCTTTATCATGCACGCCGTAAGTTACACCAATGCTGTCAACACCAGCTCGACGAGCCATTTCTAAATCATAACTTGTATCACCTATCATAATAGCTTTATCAGCGGAAATTGATAATTCAGCTAAAATACTCTCTATCATTTCCGGATCTGGCTTAGATAAAGCTTCATCTGCACAACGGGACGTATGAAAAAAGTGTTTGGTATCACTTAATTGCCATACTCGTTCTAAACCGTCCCGTGCCTTTCCTGTTGCCACTGCTAACAATTTATTATTACCACGTAATAAAGCTAACAAATTAATTGCATCACTGAATAAAGGCGTCGGTGTTTTATCAACAGCAACATAATGATGCTTATATTGCGCTATAACTTCTTCCGCCTGTTGCTCATTGCAATCTGGAAATAAAGTGGTAACCGCTTTAGGTAAACTTAAGCCTATAATATTTTTAACGCTATCAGCACTTGGAGTAGCTAATTCAACTTCTTTCGCTGCTGATTGCATACATGAAACAATACGTGCCACCGAATCCATTAAAGTGCCATCCCAGTCAAAAATGACCAGTTCATAATTATTCATATAATTACCTAACCTTTATTAATGTTGCGCTTTTGTTAGTTTTGATAGCAGTTTTTCTAATGACGGCTCTAACGGTGCTTCAATTTTAATACGCTCATTACTTAATGGATGGGTAAACTCAATACTCGCAGCATGTAAAAATAGGCGCTTTAGCCCTAGCGTTTTCATTTCTTGATCGAAATCTTCATGACCATATTTTGCATCACAAGCAATGGCATGACCTTTTGTCTGACAATGAACACGAATTTGATGAGTACGGCCTGTTACCGGAAAAGCTCTTACAAGTGTGGCGTTTTTATAATGCTGAATAACTTTATAGCGAGTTTCAGACTCTTTCCCGTTAATGTTATCAACCACCACTACACGCTCACCTGATTTTAAATCATTCTTCTTCAAACTTTCAGTAACACGAGTTAATTTATTTGACCAGCGCCCTTTAACTAGCGCATGGTAAAATTTTTGGACGGTTTTATTTCTTAATTGCTCATGAAGGTTGCGCAATGCTGAACGTTTCTTAGCAACAACTAAACACCCTGACGTGTCACGATCAAGGCGATGAACTAACTCTAACATCCGAGCATCAGGACGAAGCGCCCTTAAAGCTTCAATTAAACCAAAACTTAAACCACTACCACCGTGAACTGCCATACCTGAAGGTTTATTAATAACAATTAAACGCTCATCTTCAAACAATATTTGTTTTTCCAAATTTGCCACAACATTTAATTGCGTTGACACTTCATTGGTATTTTCAGCAACACGAATAGGCGCAACGCGAATGATGTCTTCATCAACTAATTTATATTCAGGCTTTTTACGCTTTTTATTAACACGTATCTCGCCTTTTCTTAGTAAGCGATAAATCATGCTTTTTGGTACACCTTTTAAGGTTTTTAGCAAAAAATTATCAATACGTTGTCCGGCATCTTCACTATCTATCGTAAAAAATCTAACTTGAGGTTTTGGGCTATCGGTCATAAGGACTATACAATGAACATTAATTGCCGACAGTTTACCATAGTTTTTTTGCTTTTCGGGCAATTAAAAGCTCGATTTAATTGGCTTATCTGGAAATAAAGTGTGATAATAGTGTGGTTACCGCTATATTTTAGCCGTAATGATTAAAAAGGATGCTTTAAGCGAAACGTAAGAGGCAAAATGCGGCCACGTTAATATGAAACAGTTTGAAAATCACTTTTATAAGTGTTCAGTGTTGAGATATTAAATGTAAGGCCTATTGCGAGATTGACGCGAGTAACTTGTCAAAAACAACGCATAAACATATTGTCCGGCGCAATAAAGCGATTATGTAATTAAACAGGAAATACAAGTAAATCTTTATTGTTAATTGATTAGAAAACACGATAAAACTATCGAACTAACATTAGCAATAAACTTGATTTCCTGTTGCGCACAGCACACTGGCTGAGCACATAAAGAATCAATTTCACTAAGGTGTATAACACCTTAGTTATATTAGACAATCAGAATTTTTAACAGCTTGCTGCGTAATATGGCGCAGGAAGATTGACACCCGTGAGGCTGACAAAACGCTGTTACCATAGCGATAGATTACTTTGTGTTTTAGGCAATGGTGTGTTGTGACTAAAAATGAGTCACACAAACTATGAAACGTATGTTAATTAATGCTACACAGTCAGAAGAATTGCGTGTAGCACTTGTTGATGGCCAACAACTTTACGATTTAGATATCGAAAGCCCAGGTCATGAACAAAAAAAATCAAATATCTATAAAGCTAAAATCACCCGTATCGAGCCGTCTTTAGAAGCTGCTTTCGTTGATTACGGCGCTGACCGTCACGGTTTCTTACCAATGAAAGAAATCGCTCGAGAATACTTCCCTAAAGGCTATAGTTTTCAAGGTCGCCCTAACATTAAAGAAGTGTTGCATGAAGGCCAAGAAGTCATTGTACAAATTGATAAAGAAGAACGTGGTCAAAAAGGCGCGGCCTTAACCACATTTATCAGTCTTGCCGGTAGCTACTTAGTATTAATGCCAAACAACCCTCGCGCCGGTGGTATTTCACGCCGTATCGAAGGTGACGAACGCACAGACTTAAAAGCCTCATTAAGTAAATTGGCTTTGCCTAAAGGTATGGGCTTAATTGTTCGCACCGCTGGTGTTGGCAAAGATTATGAAGAGCTAGAGTGGGATTTGAATGTTTTATTACACCACTGGAATGCAATTTCAGAAGCTGCCGCCAGTCGCCCTGCTCCATTTTTAATTCATCAAGAAACTAATGTTATTTTACGCGCCATTCGTGATTACTTGCGCCGTGACATTGGTGAAGTATTAATTGATCGCCCTAAAACTTACGAAAGCGTTAAAAAGCATATCGAAATTGTTCGTCCTGACTTTTTAAGCAAAGTAAAACTTTATACCAATGACGTACCATTATTCACACATTATCAAATTGAAACGCAAATAGAATCAGCGTTCCAACGTGAAGTTCGTCTTCCGTCAGGTGGCTCAATTGTTATTGACCCAACTGAAGCTATGACTTCAATTGATATCAACTCCGCTCGTGCCACTAAAGGCGGTGATATTGAAGAAACAGCTTTTAATACTAACCTTGAAGCCGCAGAAGAAATTGCTCGTCAGTTACGTTTGCGTGACTTAGGTGGTTTAGTGGTTATCGACTTTATCGACATGACCCCAGTGCGTCATCAGCGTGAAGTAGAAAACCGTATGCGAGACGCTGTTCGTCAAGACAGAGCGCGTATTCAATTGGGTCGTATTTCACGCTTTGGTTTGCTTGAAATGTCGCGTCAACGCCTACGCCCTTCTATTGGTGAAACCAGCCAAGGTGTATGTCCACGCTGTAACGGTACTGGTCATGTGCGTGGTGTTGAGTCATTAGCATTGTCGGTATTGCGTTTAATGGAAGAAGAAGCCATTAAAGATAATACCCAGCAGGTTCAAGCTCAAGTACCAGTGCCAGTAGCTACCTACTTATTAAATGAAAAGCGTCGTTCAGTATTTCATATAGAGAAACACCATAGCGTACATATTTTGATTATTCCAAATCCAAATATGGTCACACCACAATATGAAGTAGTTCGCGTAAGAAAAGACGAAAGTATTGAAGAAGCTAGTTATGAAGTAGATGTTAAGCAAGCAGCACCGGAAGAAGCTGTTATGCCTAAGTTTGATAAAGAAGCTAGCAAACGTGATGAACCACTATTACAAGGAATGTCTGCGCCTAAGCAAGCACCAAAGCAGGCTGCGACTCCACAAGTTAAAGCAGAGAGCACTGTTGAATCTAAAGGTCTATTTTCAGGTATTGTTAGCTGGTTAAAGTCGCTATTTACGACTGAAGAAGAAGTTAAACCCGTAGCGCCTAAAAAACCACAGCGTAACAATAAAAATGGTGAGCGCCGTCAACAACGTGGTCGCCAAGGTCAACGTCGCAACAATCGTAACGATAATCGCGGGGATAACCGTTCAGACAGTCGCAATAACGCACGTAACGACAAACGCAAGCAACAAGACGCTAATGACGTAAAAGATAACAAGCAAACTAAAGCGGCTAAGCCACAGAAAGAACGTGTGCAGAAACCGAAAGAAGAAAAAGTTGCTGAGCGTCGACAACGTCGTAATAACCGCAAGAAAGTTCGTGTTAATAACAATGAACAGGCTGCGATTAATACTGACAATAAAAATACGGCGGTGACAACTCCTGCAACTAAAGAAAAGCTAAAGCAAGAGAAGGCTGTTACAGAAGAAGTAGCTAAAAATGTAGAAGGCGCTAATGTTGAGCAATCTGCGAGTAAAACGAAGGAAGAGCAACGTCCAAGAAGCCGCCGTTCTCCTCGTCATATGCGTGCACACGGTCAACGTCGTCGCCAAAGTGCTGAAGTTGTTGATGCTAAAGCTGAAATTACTGAAGATCCAGTAACAACGCGTTATCCTGAAAAACAACACGTTAACTCTTTTGATGAAGCTAACGAAGCTAAGCCAGTAACTGAAGCTGTTATACAAGCTCCTGCTGAACAGGCAGAGACTCAAGCGCCAAAAGTGGACGCTGAAGTCACTAACGAATCTGTTAATGAAGTTCAGCAGAACTTACCTTTTGATGAGCCAGAAGTAACTCAGGAAACCGTAAAGGAAGAAGTTGAAGTAGCTCAAAGTGACGTTGAAGAGACTGTTAGCACCGTTTCTGAAACTGAAATAAAGGAAACGCCGGTCGTAGATACAGCAGAAGTAAAAGTTGTGGCGCCAGTGGTTGAGACAACAACTGAAACTGTTGAAACCGAAGATACTAGTGAAGTTATAGCAACTCAAGAGTCAACAGAGAAAGAAGCTAGCGACAATGTTGTGAATACCGATCCGGTAGATGAAACTCCAGCGGTCGAGGAAAAATCTGACAATACAGAGAAAAAACCGAAAAAGGTGCGCGCTAAAGTTAAAAATATTAAGCGTAAAGTAAAAGCTGAGTCAGGAAAAGCGCCAGGAAAAGCATCTGCTCCTATGACTAAGCCAGAAACTATCATCAGCAACGGTACTATACCTAAAGATTTTGTTGCTAGTGAACAACGTCTTGCGCATAGTAAATCTGAAAAGTCAGCATTAATCGCACATGTAACTAGCCGTCATTCTGCTGGCCCAACAAAACCAAGTTTGGATTAGTTGATTAGGTAATATAGAAGTACATGATATAAAAAGGCTAATTGCAGTATGCGATTAGCCTTTTTTATTACTATTTTTACATGATTTAACTTTCAGCAAAGTGAGGGGTTATCAAACTCTCCTCACTCGTTTGATAGGCGCTTAATAAGTCCATCACTGGCGTCTTCAACCAAATCTAACACATATTGAAAACCTCTAGCCCCCCCATAGTAGGGATCAGGTACTTCGGTATCTTCAAAATTTTCGGCATAATCTAAAAATAATTGTATTTTATTACTGTATTCTACGGGAGCCACTTTCATTAAATCTTTAACATTTTGTTCGTCCATAGCTAATATCAAATCAAATTGCTGAAAGTCTTTTACAGTAACTTTACGAGCCTTTATTTTATCAAAGCTATAACCGCGAGCTACACCCGCTTTTTGTGCTCTATGATCGGGCTTTTCTCTGGCATGTGAGCCTATGGTCCCTGCTGAATCTATCGTCAAAGACAAAGATTTGGCCTTTTGACGAAAAACAGCTTCAGCACTAGGCGAACGACAAATATTGCCCATGCAGACAAAAAGTATTGATTTTACGGCCGTTATTTCAATTGTACTATTCACAAATAAGATCCTAACTGTGCATTAAAAGTTTTCAAATAACTGTTCATGTTACTGAGAGTTTATATTAAATGACTAACTAGTGAATTCAAGTGTAGATGTCATATGCAATGAAAATATTTCTTAGTTTAATGTCCTTAAAACTAATAGTACTTACATATTTATTGCTACTAATTTTGCAAACTAAAATTTTTCTTTAACTATCTTTAAAAAAGACTCTTAAACTGCCACTACTATCAGTATTTCTGCTACATTATATATATAGAAAATATAATGATTTTTGATAATTACAAATTTAAATAGGTAACTTTTTTGCAATTCTTTAATGTGAGTAAATGGCTCTTCACAACATTAATTTCTTTAATTTTAATAGTCGTTCTCTATCACTTAGTGAATATGGTAAACACTATAGATAAAAAAAATATAACTGAGAAAAACAGCTCTTTTAGCATTATAAGCAGTTATTACATTGATAAAAGCCATGACACTAAGCTTGATTCTATATTAAGAAACGCTAACTTTATTAACAGTAAATTAGATCAAATACCTTATACGTTAGCTGAGCAAAGTTATTGGGTTAGATTAACAGTACGGTACCCTATTCCATCAGCGCTCACATCAGATGAAAGCACTCAAACGATTACTCAGCCTCCACTAAAAAGTAAGGTTGAGAATAAGCTTATATTGATGGCCGAGCATAGTATGCTGCAGATATTCGATGTTTATCGTTTAGATGTACTAAATAGTTCAGAAAAGATATTTTCTAAGTTGCCGCAACCAACAGATACTGCAAAACAAGTATACCCTTATGCACAGTTACAGCTCAGTCCCTTTGGCGAAAGTAATTTTCTCATTCATGTTAGAAATTCGGGTCCACCAAATATCCCATTGTTACTATTTAAGCCTGCAGAATTTGAACAACGTTTAATGTTTTCTCAACTTGTTTACGGGGCGTTTATTGGCATATTACTTATTATGGCCATTTATAATTTAGTATTATTTTTTGCCGGAAAAGACAAAGTATACCTTTTATATATCAGCTATTTATTGTCAGCATTTTTTGTTCTGTCATCACTTACAGGTTACGGATACTTTTTATTTTCTCGCAATATTATGATGCTGCTGAATCAATATCTGATCTTTATTGATTTTCTTCTGATCATTTCTTTATTACTGTTTACAGTATATTTTTTAAGGTATGAGCGTTTAAATCATTGGGCATATAAATTATCCATTGCCATTACCGTTGCCCTCGCTAGTATTGCCTTATACTCCTTATCACTGGATGAAATAGCACAAACAAAAGTATTTTTCTCACTACAGCCATTATTTTATGTACTTGCCCTTTATTTAATTATTAACCGATTAAAGAGAGACTTTTCTTGGGCTCGCTTTTATTTTCTGTCTTGGGTTCCACTATTAATTGGAGCTGCTATTCAGCCAATGGTTTTACTAAATAAACTTGAATATAGTTTTTTCACTCGTAACGCTTTTTTATTTGCCATCATGGTAGAAGTTACGTTTATGGCATTTGCACTTGCAGAGCGAATCCGTCGCAATGAGAAAGAAAAACTTAATATGATTGCATATCACCAAAGTAATCATTTACCTAGGAAAACTAACCTAGATCACACCATAAAGCTTTTGCTTGAAAGTAATTCAGCCAAGCTAACCGTTGCAGTAATCAAGCCTGAGCAATTCAATCGCATAGAGTTTTATATCGACGAAGCTACACGAATTAAGTTCTTTCAAAGTCTTAATCAAAAACTATCATCTTTATTTCGCTTTAATGATGCCATACTTCAGATTACAGACCAAAAAGAGAAACTTTGCTTTTTAGAAAGTAACAGTTTGGCATTAGTCATTGACAATAACATCAATCAACAAGACATGACCCTAATTGTTCAATCAATCCAGGAAGTTGCCAGTAAGGTATTTTATCTAAAGGAATTAAACTTGCCGTTGTCTGCTTATGTTGGCTTAGCAAACTATCCAGAGCATGGTAACTCAAGCGACGCATTGGTTGAGAATGCTTGTCAGGCAGCAAAGAGCGCTGAATTATGTCAAAATAAATGGCAGCTTTACCGTGCCGATATCCACCAGGACTCACCTTCTTCAATGCAACTGGCAATTGACTTGCAAAACGCGATAGAAAATCAAGAATTCGAATTGTTTCACCAACCGCAAATCGATCTAAAAACCAATAAAGTGTGTAGTAGTGAGTGTTTATTGCGTTGGCGACATAAAACTTTAGGCTATGTTTCCCCTGAAATGTTTATTCCTATTGCTGAAGACTTTGGACTAATGCCAACACTTACCTTATGGATAATTGAAACAGCCTTGCAGCAGCAGGTGTGTTTATCTGAGAAAACAGGCCTCAATCATATGGTTTCAATTAATATCAGTGGTAAAGACCTTATTCAGCCGAGCTTTTTAACGGATGTGTCTGAAATTATTCAACGTAGTGACATCAAAGCTGAAAAAATCATTTTCGAGTTAACTGAGTCAATTTCTTTTTCACAAGACAGTATTGCAATTCGAACTATCGAAAGGCTTATTGATTTAGGTATAACTATTAGTATTGATGACTTTGGTACGGGCTACTCCTCAATGTCACAAATTAGTCACTTACCTTTTCAAGAATTAAAAATTGATCGAGAATTTATTGAAGATGTATGTAGTGATCATAAACGAAAAATTATTGCAGAAACTACTGTAAGGATGGCAAAAGGGTTAAATTTAGAAGTTGTTGCCGAAGGTATAAACAGTGAACTAGATGAGAAAACCCTAAGACAATTTGGCTGCGATATTGGCCAAGGCTATTATTATGCTAAACCAATGTCGCACGCCGATTATCTAAATTGGCTTAATGAGTTAAGTAACGGCCAAATACCAGCGAGCCTAGAAGGTGAGTTTATTCCAGCAGATAAATAGCAAGTAGATTAAAACAATTGATTTTCTAATGTTTTGCCATTAATTAACTGTGCATAATGCCAATTGTTTTTCTGCAATAAAGCTAACAACGCCACTTCAATATCAATATTGTTGTGGTTCGAGTTTATCGAAATAAGATATTCTCTGTCTTGGGTGACAGCTACATTTATAACATCAGGAATTGTCATTAATGCTGGTGTTATATCAGCATGACCTTGTTTCATTCTCAGCGTAATAAACCTTTCATCAGTACTAGTATTTAATTTTTGGTGTTGTTTAAGTTGTCCAGACTCCAAATAAAGTACAGTTTCACATAAGCGCTCAAGTTCACTTAAATCATGTGAACTCAAAATGAAGTTTACTTCACTGGCATGTTCCGCAACAATTGCTCGTATTTCTTTAGCGTTAATAGGGTCTAATCCCGCGGTTGCTTCATCTAACATAACAATTTCTGGTGAGCCTAATAATGCTTGTGCAATAGTCGCCCGCTTACGCATGCCATGTGACAATTCACCAGGGCAACTATCAACGACGTCTGATAAACCAACCATTTCTAATACTCGTTGAGTATCTTTTCTTGCGTTAGCATTACTCATTCCCTGTAAACGAGCATAAAAACTTAACTGAGAAGCAATTGAAAAACGAGGATCTAACTGAGCATCCTGTGGTAACGCGGATAATCGTCCAAATAATTCGGCACTTGCAGGTTTATGGCCGAGAATTTTTATTGTGCCTGAGCTTGGTTGCATATAACCGCATAGCAAACTAAAAAGTGTTGTTTTACCCGCCCCATTTGGACCAACCAAAGCTACAGGTGCACCACGCGATAAGGTAAAATCAACATTTCGTAATGCTTGCTTTTCACCGTATTGTTTGCATAGATTTTTTACTTCAATAATCGCACTCATATTGCAGCCCTCTTCATTAATAGATGACTGACAATAAGCAATATAAGTGTTTGAAATAATGGTAACATATAATGGCTTCCGCCAAGATTGGTTTGCGCCAAAATGCTATTTATTTGTCCTCCTGGAAAAATTAAGTCTAAATATAAATTATGGCCAACTTGGTAATTTATAAAAGCAATAATAAGTGGACCTAAACCAAAAAATAAAATTGCCACAACGATAGCAAGCCTTGCTGAGCTAACCCAAGTGTTTAATAAGGACATTAACGCAATAAATGGCATCACTACTATCAGTAGCTCCAAAATCAATTTGACGCCAATAAAAGCACTTATAGCAAGCAATGCGCCATCCCGTACGCTAGCCAAAATGGTGGTAGCAACAGCTGTTAAAGTTATTAATATTGCGATAATGAGTAGTTGTCCTAAATATCGCCCAAGTAACAGCTCTAAACGTGTTGAACGCAATGATATAAACCTAAGAGTTCCCCGCTGCTTATCTGAACATATCTGGTCACTACAAACTAATAATGAAAATACCGGGAAAAAATAGACAGCAACTAACCAGTAAATAGCATATTCGGCTACTGGCCACTCTAACAATGCAGACAAACCTAGTGCGCCAAAAAGCTCAGAAGCCATACGTTCAAACGACGACGATGTCACTATTCCCGCCGCTGAGCTGACAAAATAATAAAGGATAATAAACCAAATAGTGGCAAAAGCCAGTAATGCCAATAAGCCACGCTTTGTACGAAACAACCGAACGATTTCGAAAATGATAATATGTGATAGTCTTGCGAAGTTAATATGCACGTGGCACCAATAAGCTTAAGTTTTGACTACCATAAAAGGAATATACTTAAAAAGCGAGCTTTATCATGGGGATATTATAACTTTCAACACAAGTTCTCTTGAACTTGCATTGAAAGTCTTCATTGCTGTCTAAATAACAAACTCTATTCGAGATACAGCATCAGCTGAGGTGTCAATTTGAGGTGTGCATAACAATAATTTAGCAGACGGAACTTGTAACTCTTCCACCATATGCGCTTTAAATAAATCTACCCTTTGCTGTGAAATAGCCTTTAAACGTTTTATGTTTGCTTCTAGATGTGCTTCATCTGCACTATGTACCGCAATATCAGCAGAAGTCGCTATTGCGCAAAGTTTAACATTGATATCAGCTTGGTCTTGCAGCATTACCGACATCTGTCGGCTAAACTCAATCTGCTCAGCATTTAATTCTACTTCAGTGGGCAAATAATTTAAGTCATTAATTCGTAACTTCAACGCATATTCACCTGCAGCCATCGCTACTTTCATAACACTCGCGTAAGGAACGAAAGTCGTCAGCAAATAATCTTTAGCAGCTGACATAGTCGCTTGTTTAACCAATAATGTTAAAAAGCCAGAAAAACCAAAAGATGGTGAACTCGTATCACCCGACAAAGGTACTGACAATTCTACATTACCGTCTGAATCTTTTAACATACCTAATGCCACATTAAACGGCACACTAGTTTGATCAGTAACAGTTCCTGTCTCATGATCATCCGCAGCAGTAAACTCTACTCCCCGTAACAATAAATCAACATCGCCATCAATTTCAGTGCCAATTAGACCAGCGTTAATGTTCACATCGAGTTGACCACTTTCAATCTCATATTTTAGCGCTTCTTTTATATAACTAGACACGCCAGGTAAACTCACTTCCTTTAAATTCGCGTCTACAGTAAAAGATTTTGACTCTGCAAATGGTTGACCTCGTCCATTTACAGTAAAGTTTGCATATTTATCGCTCTTACCCTGTAAATTAAATATACTTTCTAAATCAGGCTTTAGAGTGTCAATTGAGGCTAATGACAACTGGCTAATATTAATATTTCGCTCGTAATGTGGGTTCACGCTAGTGTCTTTAAAGTCAATAATCGCATTGTCGAGTAGTTTAAATTCACCTAACTTAAAGCCAAACATAGGCTCAGTATGCGCACCTTTGGTTTCAGTGCTGTTAGTTTGCTCACTCTCATCTTTTCCAGCAACAACTTCTACCACAGCAGTTTCACTTTCTTTATCAGTCAAATGAATCAAAGTTGAAAGTTGTTTATTCTCACCCAAGAATATATTGCTTACTAAGCCGGAAAGCGTAATATCTTGAATGGCAATCCCACTTGGCTGGTATTTAATATCGTTAATAGCAAGCTCTTGAAAAGCAGCTAAGGCCGGTAGTTCTTTTGTTTTACTTTCTGAAAACATGCCTTCGCTTACGTTTAAACGACTAACCGTCACATGCGGCCTATTTTCTTTCATCATTAACGAAATACCATTGAAGGCAATATTAGCAACCTTCACTAATGATTCATCGTTAATTTTTGTTTTGACAAAAATATCGCTAATGTCAGCGACAAAAATTGCATCTATGCTAACGGGTTTTTCAGGAGCTAAAGTAATAGACATGTCGTCACTTTGTATTTGCTTATGCGCAACATTAACGATTAAGTCGTTTTCTTGAACGGAGAAGTCATCAAGGGAAAGCAAAAGCTGATTAACATTCACTAAGGTTTTATCTGAGAATAATTCGACTTCTAACTTGTTCGAGTAGCTTAGATCCCCATTTAAAGCTTGTAGATTTTCTGGTAAAAATACTTGCGCATGATGCAACGCAAACTTTTCAATACTAACGCTAAGCTCTAACGAGCCTAACTGCTGAACTAACTCAGTATTAATTTCAACCTCTACTGGCGCTTGGTTAATTTTACTTTCCAATATCAACGCCAAAGATTGCTCTTTTTCAGAGAAAGCAAAGCTACTAATTGATAGTGAATCTATTTCAACTTGATGGTTTTTTCCTAAATGGGCAATATCAATTTTAGAATCAGTTAAATTAAAGTCAGGTAGCACTATTTGATACGGAAATTCTTTTTTAACTGTTGGCGTATCATTTTCTTGAGCAACTTCGGCGTCGTCTGTTGCTTTATTCATTAACTCAAAACCAGCAACCTTTAACGAGTTTTCACCAGTAATCACCGGAATATACATGCCTGTAATATCAAACTCTGCAATATAAATAGTGTCAAATAATAATTGATGCAAGTGTAACTCAACATCAAGAGCCTTCATTCTTAAGGTAATATCGCTTTCATGTTGCAGCTCTAAATCATTAACCGTCAAATGTGCTGTGAACGGGTTATAACGAATACTAGAGTTTGAGGTAAGAGCATAACCATTAGGAAGTGCATAATTGTTGGTAACATAACTTGTGATTATTGGAGACAGTACCCAAATTAAACAATAAAGGGTAAAAAAACTAATAGCTAAAAATTTACTTAAATTTTTGAGGTGACGCCTCATCTTATTTTCCTATAAATTACAAAATTCAAAATCTTGACTAAAACTGTTTTGATTAAAACTATTGATTGATAATTTAAATTTTTAATCATCCAAAATAAAGAAACCATCGCAAAATCTACGATGGTTTCTTAATACAACATTTATATTATTCAGGCTGTAATAAATCAATGAACTGCTGAGATTGCTCAATTGCCTTACTCATTTCGGCAACCAACGACTCAACATCACGTTTAATAGTTTTATATTCACCTTGCAGAGCGCCAATGGCTTGTGCATTTAAGTTATGTTTTAAATACAAGCTATTGTCCTTAAGTGCTGATAATACGGGCGCCATTCTATTTTTTGCCCTATGCATCGACTTAATCAAACTTTGATAATTTCGCTGTGTTTTTCGCAGTTTTTGCTGACTTTGCTGCTTCAAACTTGCACTTGAATATTGCTCTATTTCATTATTCCATTCATCGAACAAAGCTTCAGCAACATTCTCTATGGCAGTAATACGAGCAGCTACCTCTTCAGCTGATGATTTACTTGCTTCATATTGATCGTTAACCAACTCGTATTGCGCAGCTAAATCACCACCATCATAATTTATTAACTGTGAAAGTTGATCTAGTGCAGATTTGAATTGTTGTTGGGCATCTTGCTGAGCTGTTTGCGCATTTTCAACGCGGTCAAGCATAATATCACGTTTATGAACACCAACTTTTTCCATTGCAGAATAATACGCAGATTGGCAACCTAACATTAATGTTACTGTGAATAGCAAAGTAACAAGCTTTTGTACTTTTTTTACGCTAATTACATTGGCTATGGTCATGATCCACCCCCGCTTGTATAACGTGCTGCATCAATAATACACCAGATATACACTATCGGTAATAATATCCAGCCAATACCGACCCACATCAATGCCCCAGCAATTGTCCAAAATATAAAAAACAAAATGGCGGGCATAATGCGCCCTTGTACCAATTGCCCTAAACCAGGAATAAAAATACTACAAAGTGCCGCTAAAACATTACCACCAGAACCTTGCTGCGCCATGTAAACCTCCATGCGTTAAATTTTTGTTATTAAAATATCGTTTTATTGTCAACAGTATAACATTACCTTTATTTGTAATGCTTGTGGTTATTTCAAACCACCAAGATAAATTTATAAAAAATTTCTTATAGTTTATTAGAAATAAGGAGGCATTGTAGTAAAAGAGGTACTGTTCATGCTATATCGTTAAGGTTGAAGTAATTCACCCGAAATACTATAAAACAAAAAAGCCAAATGCATATGCATTTGGCTTTCCTTAATAATTCTATTTTCAGGTACTATGCTGAAAAATCACCCTTCTTTTTCTTCTGACTATATACAATACCTGCTAATGCCAAAAGCATAAGCATAACTGTCGTAGGTTCAGGTACGTCCGTTGGTGGTCTATTCTTTCTTGTCAATGCAAACGTATCGTGTACAGCATCATTATAACAAGACATTGCCCAACTCAATGATAATGACGTTGCCTTTTTAAAAGCATCAATGCCACCAACATTAAAACTAAAACTAATTTTTCCGGTATTTGCGCCTCCAGATACAGACCAAAATGAAGAAACAGCATTTTGTTCTCCACCTATAGTATTTCCAAATACTGAGCCTTTATCTCTTCTATAACCGTGATATTCTCCCGCTTTAGTGGTTCCGTCAATAGCATATAACCCACCCGCCTTTTCATTAGAAAGATTACTCCAATCAAATCGCGTTGCACTATTATTCATAAAATTACCAAGAGAAAATGCGTAATTATAACCAGAGTCATTACCTTTATTGGCACCAATAAGTAAATCACCAAAAATTATATTTTTGTTATATTGTCCTGATGCATGGTAATTATTTTCCCAACCATCTTTTCTAGCAAAATTAGTAAACACATCAACAGTTATCGTATCATCAGATGCCCAATTAACGTCCATTTGATTTATATTATACAAATAGCCATTACTTGATGTTCCGCCTTGACCTCTATCCGCCGTATCATCTACCGAAACAGTAGAGCCACCAACAGTAATATCTGTGGCGTAAATACTTGTACTAGCCAATAGCGTAGTTAAAGCTAATGTTTGTAAACCTTTTTTAATCATCGACATCATAATATTCCAATTATATGTTGTTACAACTTTCAACCGTATAAAAATTTGAATTATCTATTTTCACAAAATCATTAAGCAAAACATATACCAAACACAAAAAACCCAATTCAAACATACACTTAAATAAATTTTCATGTTCATTTTATTTTAATACTTTACCCATTGTAAAAATATTCGACATTCAACTTTCACATGTTTAACAATACTTTAACACATATAAGTAAAAAGTCTTACTTGTAGATATAGATATTCACCTACTGCTTATCGTTAAGTATTAAAATATATACAATAATTTTAATTTATCTGGCTTAGAGAACTAAAAGTTATTAACATATTTATAAACTAGGATTTTTCGTGTAAATCAGCGTTAACGCCAATAATATTGCTAAGGTCTAAAAATGAAAAAACTCTCCTCTGACACTATTTTTTTATCAAATAGTAGGAAAAATCCAATAAAAGCTATTGGCTCTATTGCCGTGCTACTGAGCGCTCTCTCACTACATAGCTATGCAAATGAAGCGGTAAACCAACAGTATGAAGATGCGCTTATTGCTTTTCATAACAATAAGATTGACACATCAATAATTCATCTTAAAAATGTTTTGCAACAACAAAGCGATCATTTGCCTTCGCGAATATTATTAGCTCAAGCGCTGTTAGCACAGGGAAACGGCGATTTAGCTGAAATTGAACTTAATAATGCGAAAGCAAACAATGCGGATAAAAACCGTCTAGTAACATTGTTTGCCCATGCCTATTTATTACAGCATAAGTACGATGAGGTTATTCGGATAACTAAAGCAGGTAGTCGTGGCACTAAAATTGAAACTGAGCTACTTGTTTACAAGGGCCAAGCTCAAATCGGCCAGAAGCTTTATCGCTCTGCAGACATTACCTTTGAAGAAGCTTTGATTTTAGCGCCTAAAAACCAGCTAGCTTTACTTGGTCGAGCTCAAATTGCACAGATATCCTCGAAACCTCAGCAAGCATTACAATTTATCGAACGCTCTCTTGCGCAACCAAAACCGTTTATTAATGGTTGGATTATGAAAGCCAATATTTTAGCTCAACTAGGTAAACAAAAAGAGGCATTAGTAGCGATTGATAAAGCAATAGAAATTGATCATAGTCATTTTGCAGCCTTATTAACCAAAGCTATGTTGCATATAAATTTGAGTGAATACGCACTTGCTGAACCCCACATCGATATTATTCTCAGCGAAATACCGAATGAACCACGAGCGGGCTATCTTAAAGCATTAATTAATGCAAATTTAGATAATTCTTCTGACCAATCAGGAACAAAGAAACTCACCGAAGTCATCACAACTTTGGCAGCTGTGCCAGATGAAATTATGAAAACAACACCTGATTATTATTACTTAGCAGGGTTAACTAATTTTCAATATGGTAATTTATTGGATGCGAAGCGGTATATAGAAAAATATCTAACTTATGTCGATTCACATCTAGATTCTATTCGCATGATCGCACTAATAGAATTACAAACAGGTAGCGCAATTTCTGCAAAGAACTTGCTAAAAAAAGCTAATTTAACTCATCCAAATAATGTTGATATTTTAACCTTACTCGGTATGACATACTTGCAATTAAAAGACGCAAATAAAGCAGAGAGTTATTTTAAAGAAGTATTAAAGATCAACCCTAATTCTGAGCGAGGTATTAGTAATCTCGCCCGTAGTAAAATGCAATCAGGAGAGTATAAGTCGGCAATTGATGCGTTGCTGACTATTAAGAATAATGAAGTAAATAGTATACAAGTAAAGCTGCTATTAATTGATTCATTCGAAAACAACCAAGATATAGATAAAGCAATTTCTATCGCCCAAGAACTAATTACTCAATACCCGAACGATAGTTACTTTCAACAACGCATTGGCTCACTTTACGGCTGGAACAATCAGTTTGCACAAGCACAAGAAGCTTTTCAAAAAGCATTAAATTTAGATAATACAAATATCGCTGCTATCGTGCATTTAGCTAGAATGGACATTATTAAGAAAGACTATGTAAAAGCTCGTAGCTTCTTACAGGATAAGCTTGAAAAATTCCCACAAAACCCGCTTATTATGGCTGAAATCTCAGATACATACTTATTTGAAGGTAATATAATAGAGACACTATCATGGACGAGTAAAGCATACGCTCTTGCCAATAATAACTACTATATTTTATCTAAATATGCCAACGCATTAACCCAAAGCGATCAGTTAGAAAAAGCGATAGAAACTGTTGATTTTTTTATCGGCCAAAATACTAATTCAGCGGGTGCATTAAGATTGATAGCACAACTTTACCAACAGCAAAATAAGCATCAACAAGCGATTTTAGCACTGCGCGACTATGTTAGAAAAGCCCAAGATAAAGTAGCTGCATCGATTTTGCTCGCTCAAGCACAAATTATTGCTGGCGATTCATCTGGCGCAATTCAGTCTTATAAAAAAGCGATTGTCGAAGATCAAAATTCAATACCTGCACATATTGGCTTAGTGAATTTAGTGATAAAAAACAAAGATGAATCATTCGCACTAAATTTAATTTCAAACATTAATAAATTAACAAACAGTAATAGCCTAGAACAAGTATTATTAGGTGATCTTTACTTAGCACTCGATAACACTAAAAAATCAATATCTCATTACTTAGCTGCTCTAAAAATTTCAGCACAAAAACAAGCCATTTTAGGCCTTTACCAAAGCTTTAAAAAAGAGCAAAACTTAGCATTAGCAATACCGTATTTAAAGCAGTGGCTAAAAAAGCACCCTAATGATTTAGTGGTAGAAATTTCTTTAGCGGATAGCTACAAACACGCAAATAAATTAGAGCTTGCTGCAACACAGTATGAGCAACTAATTTCAAACCACGGCAAGATGCCAATTTTATTAAATAATGCTGCCAATATTTACTTTGATTTAAATAACCATCAAAAAGCTCGAGAATATGCCAAAGAAGCCTACAGCTATTTACAAGATAATGTTGCAATTATTGACACTTATGCTTGGATTGAAAGTCGACTAGGTAATCACAAAGAAGCGCTTGCATTGTTTAGATATGCGCTAACCAAAGACTATGACAACGCTGAAATAAAGTATCACTTAGCAGTAACATTACAAAAACTACAAAGAGTAGATGAAGCCAAAGGTTACTTAATAGAAGCAGTTAATAGTCCCCAACACTTCTCCGAAAAGGCGCAAGCTAAAGCGCTATTATCAAATTGGTAAATTCGTTGAAATAATACTTTATAAGTCATTTCAATTTACAATGGCAATTAGCAGACAATAAAAGGCCAACCATGACTATGGTTGGCCTTTTATCTTAACCCGTACTAAATTAGCTATTTATAGTATAAAGCTAAGCTTAATAAATAATTACTTAACAACTAATTAAAAGCGTTTGTTGTATTGTAGGGCTACCAATAAAGCATTACCTTCTGAAGTAAAGCTCCAGTCTTTATTACCTACTAGCGGGTCTAAAGAAGCAGGTAACTGCCCTAACAAAGCATCTTCTTCGGTAACAATAACATTATCACCATTAATATACGAAATGCCAAAATCAATGCTCTCAGCGTTGTTTAACATGTATGTCGCACCTGCGCTGTACCATAACCTGTCACTGTCTGGAATAGAGATCGAGCGATAATATTCAATAGCAGCTGATTGATCGTAAGCAATGCCAGCTCTAAGTTTTAACGCCTGATTGACATCAAATGTTGCACCTAAAGCAAAACGATAGGTATCTTCAAAGTTCTCTTGTTTTTCAAAAACTAACTCTTCACCTGTATAAGCTTCTAACTTTTCAAAGCTCGACCATTGCGTGTACAACACACTGTAATGCACAGCCCACTGCTGAGTAAATTGATGAAAGCCCGAAAACTCAGCTCCTGCTGGCATATCAATAATTAAGCTACCTGCCTCAGTTAGCGTTCCTAGGCCAGTAAAGTCGCCTTCAAACGCTAATTCAACTTTACTACGATATGTTAATGCAAAGCGATGTTCTGCATTCACTTCATACACAACACCAAGATTCCAGCCATAGCCAAAATCGTCTCCTGACATATTAATAATTTCAGAATTTGCAGGAACAGGTGGAACAACTAAGCCAACGCCAGGTATGCTAACGCCATTCTCTAACACACTACCAGCATGCCTAATGAGCTCAGCTTCCCCATAAACAACATTTAGACCTAAACCTATACTTAGCTGCTCATTAACACGATATGAGCCGCTTAAATTGGCATTTACTGTTTTTAAATCAGTTTTTCCGCCAATCGAGCCGGCAGCGTAGTCGTTATCATATTCACTTTTAAGGCCAAAGTTTGAGTTAATGCCAAAACCATAGGCAAATTTATCATTGACCGGGTTAATAAAATACATTGCCGGAATAATCGCAGCTGGTACAACACCATCTTGATCGAGTTTACTAATATCATAATCAGCGCCAAGCATATCAGGTGCGTCAACGCCTTTAATATCAACACCAGGATCAACATAGGTTGCAGCAACTGAAAATGCGGCTTTATCAAATAACGCCATCGCAGCAGGGTTACGTGCTAAAATGGCAGCATCATCGGCAATAACAGCATCACCAGCAAAGGCTCTGCCCAAGCCGGAGGCACTTGTTTCATTTAACTGAAAAGATGCTGAGTGTGAATTGAAGGCGGAAAGTGCAATAGTTGCTGCAAGAGTTGATCGTCTAAATATCATTCTTTGTTCTCGGTAATTTGTCAGGAAATTAAATTTTTATAATAGTGTCATTCAAATGAGGAATAATTTACACAAACGTTATTATACGTGACTTTCAGATAAGACGAGCAACTAAAGTGTAATGAAAATGTATGTGAAAATAGCAGAAATTTAAGCTAAAAATATGGGAAGTAATTAACAAGATAATAAATAGATTGGAGCGGCTGACGAGACTCGAACTCGTGACATTCACGTTGGCAACGTGATGCTCTACCAGCTGAGCTACAGCCGCTTCGAAGAGCTTTATAATTTTTCAATACTTCATTTTATAAAATGGTACCCGGGGCCGGACTTGAACCGGCACGCTGTTAGGCGAGGGATTTTAAATCCCTTGTGTCTACCAATTCCACCACCCGGGCAACGAGAAGTATTTTTATAGTAACCTTGGAAGCTACTTTTTCTTTTAAATAACACTAATGGAGCGGCTGACGAGACTCGAACTCGTGACATTCACGTTGGCAACGTGATGCTCTACCAGCTGAGCTACAGCCGCTTGGAAGAGTTATTAAATACAGCTACTGATTTAACAGTAATGGTACCCGGGGCCGGACTTGAACCGGCACGCTGTTAGGCGAGGGATTTTAAATCCCTTGTGTCTACCAATTCCACCACCCGGGCAACGAGAAGTATTTTTTAACGTAGAGATTGGTACCCTACTCAGATGAAGCAATTCATCTTGATTTGGAGCGGCTGACGAGACTCGAACTCGTGACATTCACGTTGGCAACGTGATGCTCTACCAGCTGAGCTACAGCCGCTTCATAATTTAGCAAATTTATATTTACTAAATGCATAATAGTTAGATTTTGGAGCGGCTGACGAGACTCGAACTCGTGACATTCACGTTGGCAACGTGATGCTCTACCAGCTGAGCTACAGCCGCTTCATAATTTAACTTTCATTCTATACACATGCCAATGCGTATTAACAACCCTACAGTAATGATGAAATGGTACCCGGGGCCGGACTTGAACCGGCACGCTGTTAGGCGAGGGATTTTAAATCCCTTGTGTCTACCAATTCCACCACCCGGGCAAAATGGAGGCGGGTCCCGGAGTCGAACCGAGGTCCACGGATTTGCAATCCGCTGCATAGCCATTCTGCCAACCCGCCATTTTCATCATCTACGAGTAAGGTAGTATTCCTTAGAATCTTCTCTAAAAGAGAATTTGGAGCGGCTGACGAGACTCGAACTCGTGACATTCACGTTGGCAACGTGATGCTCTACCAGCTGAGCTACAGCCGCTTCATCTGTTGACTCCCTATCAACTGGAAACGCATTCTACATTGAAAAATTCATGAGTCAACCATTTAATTTCAATTTTATTTCGACTGCTCAAAAAGCGACTAATCTGGTGTTTTTTTAACTAAAACTCCCCTCTTTACACCTATTTAGTCAAATATTACTTAGTTAATTCCGGCCATGCTGCTTTAAAGTAAATAACCATTGACCAAAAAGTCAGCACAGTCGCAATAGCATAGAAGCTATATGCAGCAAAAATTAAAATTTCATGAGGGAATTCAAATAATATTAATGGAATATCATAAGTGGGATACCAAATTAATCCCATAATGCCGAGCATTTGTGCTGCCGTTTTATATTTACCTAATTGAGAAACAGCGATTTCGTCTCGCTTACCACGTGACGACATAAACTCTCGTAGCGCACTAATAAAAATTTCTCGCGCAATCATCAGTATAGCTGATACTGAAATCCACCATACCTGCAAATCTTGAATCAATATAACTAAAGCAGCAACAACCATAAGTTTATCGGCGACAGGATCAATAAATGCGCCAAATGCTGAAGACTGATTTAACTTTCGTGCTAAATAGCCATCTAATGCATCGCTTATCGCAGCAAACCAAAATACGGCGAAGGCGCCAAAATGATTCCATGATACCGGCAAATAAAAAACCACAATAAAAACTGGGATTAATATAATTCTAAATAATGTTATTTGATTGGGGATTGTCCACATAGTAATTCTAATATCTATTCTTATAGTTATCTGATCGAATAAGTTCAAATCGAGAGTAATTGACGCTAAAGCCCATTTTACACAGATTGCTTGTTAATTGTCATGCAAGGCATCATAAATATTTTCTGCTAGTAACTTACTTATACCTGGCACTTTTTCAAGGGTTGCTTTATCAGCTTTTAAAACTTCTTGCAGGCCACCTAAGTACTGTAAAAGTGCTTGCCGTTTTTTAGCACCAATACCAGGTATTGCTTCCAATGTTGATTTTTTACTGGCTTTTTGACGTTTTGCTCTATGACCTGTTATCGCAAAACGATGTGATTCATCACGAATATGTTGTACTAAATGTAAAGCGGGCGAAGTGGCGGGTAATGAAATTAGCTGATGGCTACCCGCCAAAATTAAGGTTTCTAAACCAGGCTTTCTTGACTCCCCTTTAGCAACACCAACCAAAAGAGGTGTTTTTACTTGTTCAATATTACTAAAAAAAGCTTCTGCTTTTGCCAGTTGCCCTTTTCCGCCATCAATAAAAATAATATCTGGCATTTTTTCTTCGCTATTAACCTTGCTATAACGCTTATCTAACGCAAAGGCCATTGCTGCATAGTCATCACCTGGGGTTATACCATGAACATTATAGCGCCGGTAATCGCTTTTTAATGGCCCTTCCTGATTAAACACCACATTAGAGGCGACGGTTTGTTGCCCCATGGTATGACTAATATCAAAACACTCAATTCGCGAAATACCATTTGGTAATTCAAATACTTCATTCAACGCAGAAAACCGTGCTTGCATCGACTCTTTATGAGCGTTTCTAGTCATCAACGCAGTTTCTGCGTTGGTACAAGCCAATTTCAAATACTGTGAACGTTCTGTACGAACATTGTGTGATATTTTTACCTCGTGCTCTGCTTGGGCACTTATTACCTGAATAATATCTTGCTGGTGCTCAATCGCTGTTGTTAAAACTATTTCTTTAGGAATAGCACCAGAGTTGAGCTCATTACCTATATAGTGTTGACTAATAAATGCTGCAATTATCTCTGCGTCACTGGTATCAACAGGAACTGTAGGAAAATAACTTTTGCTCCCCAATATTTTTTGCTCACGAACAAATAATAAATGTATACAGGCCTGTGATTTATGACGAAACAAGCCAATCACGTCCATTTCTGCTGCTGAGCCACTGACAAACTGCTGTTGCTGAACTTTTCTTAAGGTAGCTATTTGATCACGGTATTTTGCTGCATGCTCAAACTGCAGCTCTTGACTCGCAGTTTCCATTTTTGCGACGAGGTGTTCAATTACCGTTGAGCTCTTGCCTTTTAAAAACATTTTCGCGAGCTGAACTTGTTGTTGATAATCTTGCTGAGAAATCTTATCAACACACGGCGCAGAACAACGTCCTAATTGAAATTGTAAACAAGGTCGACTGCGCGCACGATAATAACTGTCTTCACATTGCCGCAAAGGAAATAACTTTTGCATTAAACGTAAACTTTCCCAAACCGCGCCAACTGTTGGGTATGGGCCAAAGTATTCGCCTTTAATTTTTTTACCACCACGGTGCAAACCAAGCTTGGGGTGCTTGTGATTAGTAATTAATAAATAAGGATAGGATTTGTCATCACGCAGTAAAATATTATATTTAGGTTGGTACTTCTTAATATAATTATTTTCGAGGATCAGCGCTTCACCTTCAGTATGGGTAACTGTGACATCGATGGCGGCAATTTGTTTGACTAATGCGCGAGTTTTGTTACTTCCAACATCTTTACGAAAATAACTGGCGAGACGTTTCTTAAGGTGCTTAGCTTTGCCAACATAAATAACTGTTTGGGTGATATCGTACATACGATACACCCCTGCTTGTTCGGAAACGACTGCGAGGAAAGCTTTATGATCAAACGTAATATCTTCATTTGATAATGATTCTTCAGACAAAACTACAATGCTTCAGTTTTCAACATACCATGACGGATAGCTAAATGCGTTAGCTCAACATCATTACCAACATTGAGCTTTTCAAACATACGGTAACGATAACTGTTAATGGTTTTAGTACTTAAAACAAGCTGCTCTGAAATATCAGGCACTTTTTCACCACGTGTGATCATTAACATGATTTGTAATTCACGCTCTGACAAACTGTTAAATGGGTTTTCTTCTGCCGTTTTAAATTGGCTTAATGCCATTTGCTGAGCGATTTCTGGCGTAATATAACGCTGGCCACTATTTACTGCACGAATAGCATTAATCATTTCATCTGGGCCTGCACCTTTAGTTAAGTAACCTGCAGCACCAATTTGCATAACTTTGGTAGGAATAGGATCTTCACAATAAACTGTTAACACGATAACTTTAACGTCAGGCGCATAACGAATAATTTTCTTCGTTGCTTCTAAACCACCAATGCCTGGCATATTCATATCCATTAGCACAACATTAGGCTCAGTTTTTCGACAAAACTGCACAGCTTCTTCGCCCGTTTTGGCTTCACCAATAACCTTAAGTCCTTTTACTTCGTCTAGGATTTTTCGTATTCCAGTACGAACCAACTCGTGATCATCAACTAACAAAACATTTATCAACGTAAAATTACCTTAGAATTTCTTAAGAAACAGCAAAATATTAGACAAAAAGAATATAGCGAATCAGTCATTAACACAATCTAAATTACCGCTTTTTCTTTAATTCAGTCAGTTATTAAACAAATATTAAGCAGAGGTTATAACTCATTCTTATTTAACCAACTATTTAATAAGCCAATTTGACCATTTTTATAGGCGGCATAAGTTAATCGCACAGCATTACTTAAAATAATGCTGTCATTCCATTTTGTTTGTTCAGCAATTAATTCGTAGCATTTTTGTGCTTCTGGTGACAAATAACCTCGCATTTCCTTTTTGCCACGATCTTTTTGGCGCTCACGGTAACGCTTTTGCTTTTCAGCATTTGTTAATGCTTTCTTTTTTATGTTCATCAATATCTTACCTATCACATTGCACACAACCGGACTGGTTACGCATAACCGATTCTGGCAAATTTTAATACAGAAGTTAAGTAAAAACTCAATTTATTTAACTGTTCGGAGTTGTTTAGCGTACAAGTGTTCGCTAAAGTAACGCCTTTCAAATTCTCAATAGATGTAAGTGATCCCATGGAACAAAAAAATTCGTTCACAAAAGAAGACCTAGTTAAAGCGGGTACAGGTGAAATGTTCGGTGCTGGTAACAGCCAATTACCATCAGACAATATGTTAATGATGGACAGAATTATTAGCATTAACGATGACGGTGGCGAGCATGGTAAAGGTGAAATTATTGCCGAGTTAGATATTACCCCTGACCTTTGGTTTTTCGATTGTCATTTCAAAGGTGATCCTGTCATGCCAGGTTGTCTTGGTTTAGATGCAATGTGGCAATTAACTGGCTTCTATTTAGCATGGTCTGGCGGTCCAGGTCACGGCCGCGCATTAGGTGTGGGTGAAGTGAAGTTTACTGGACAAATTTTACCAACAGCAAAAAAAGTAACTTACAAAATTACCCTTAAGCGTGTTATCAAACGTAAATTATTTATGGGTATTGCAGATGGCACTGTTTCAGTTGATGGTCGCGTTATTTACACGGCAACTGATTTAAAAGTTGGTTTATTTACTGATACCACTAAGTTTTAATAACGAATAATAAAAGACAGAGTATAGAACAGTATAAAGTGGCATATGTGGCTGCTTTATAGTATTCGTTCTGAATATATACGCTCATTCACATAATTGTGACCGCGTTATACTATTTATTCTGAATATAAAAAAGCCAGCTGTTCAGCTGGCTTTTTTGATAGCAAATTACAAGTACTAGCTATTAGTAATACGCGCTTCTACAACAACCAATGCTTGGTCAATTCTATCAAGCACCTTTTGTTGGTCTAATAAAGCTAACGTAATATCAAGTGAAGGCGAGTTGCCGCCACCAGTTGCTGCTACGCGAAGTGGCATGCCAACTTTCCCCATACCAACTTCTAGCTCTGTAGCGGTATCATTAATTGCTGCGTGAATAAGCTCCGGCGACCATTCAGTTAGTGCAGCAAGTTTACTTTTTACCACTTGTAACGGCTCTTTAACCACTGGGCGTAAATGCTTTTTAACTGCTGTGGCATCTAATTCGGTAAAATCTTCATAAAAATAACGACTGATTTGCGCCATTTCTTTCAATGTTTTTACGCGATCAGCTTGCACTTTAACAATTTCTTCAAGCGCAGGGCCGCTCTCAACGTTAATGCCTTGCTCAGCCATATGCCACTCTAGATGAGAAGCTACATAACTTGGCGCTAGTGTTTTCATGTAATGCTGATTAACCCAAATAAGCTTATCAGTATTAAACGCTGAAGGAGCACGGTTACAGCCGGTTAAATCAAAAAGCTCTATCATCTCTTCACGAGAGAAAATCTCTTGATCGCCATGAGACCAACCTAAACGTACTAAGTAGTTTAATAATGCCTCTGGTAAGTAACCGTCATCGCGATATTGCATAACACTTACCGCACCATGACGTTTTGATAAACGTTTGCCGTCATCGCCCAAAATCATTGGAATATGTGCGTATGCAGGAATTGTTGCACCTAACGCTTTTAGAATATTAATTTGTTTCGGAGTATTACTAATATGATCATCACCACGTACTACGTGACTAATCTTCATGTCTAAATCATCAACAACAACCGTTAAGTTGTAGGTTGGCGTACCGTCTGAGCGAGCAATAATTAAGTCGTCAAGTTGGCTATTACTAATTGTAATATCACCTTTAACGATGTCATTAATGACAACATCACCGTCTAATGGGTTTTTAAATCGAATAACAAAAGCCCTATCTGCGGGGTGATCTGTACGGTCACGCCATAAGCCGTTGTACTTTTCAATTTCACCTTTGGCTTTCGCTTCTTCACGCATCGCTTCAACTTCTTCTGCGGTGCTATAACAACGATAAGCATTACCAGATGCTAAAAGCTCTGCAATAACTTCTTTATAACGGTCAAAACGTTGTGTTTGAAAATAAGGGCCATGTGTCCATTCAAGGTTTAACCAATTCATACCATCCATTATGGCATCAACAGAGGCTTGAGTTGAACGTTCTAAATCAGTGTCTTCAATACGAAGAATAAAGTTACCGCCATTTTTTTGGGCATATAACCAACTGTATAAAGCAGTACGTGCGCCACCAACATGCAAATACCCTGTTGGACTAGGAGCAAAACGAGTTGTTAAAGTCATAAAAATCTCAACTAAGATGTTTAATTGCCCAAGAAAGCAATAAAAACAAAAATTATGGTTAATAAAGTTGGCTGCATTTTATCAGGCAAAGATATGAAATACACCTACTCGTTGGCTTAATTCATTTCAAATAACGCTTAGTCGGCTAAAAAAGTTCACAAATCCATCACTATGATGGAAATTGAAGCGGTTGAACTAAATAGTTAAAAAAATAGCAAAAAAGTACCGAGTTTTTGTTGACAGCTTTTTCGTTCTCCCTATAATACGCCCCCACAGAGACGGACGATTAGCTCAGTTGGGAGAGCACCGCCCTTACAAGGCGGGGGTCACTGGTTCAAGCCCAGTATCGTCCACCATATCTCTGTTTGTATAAGTTATTTTCTTATATGGACGATTAGCTCAGTTGGGAGAGCACCGCCCTTACAAGGCGGGGGTCACTGGTTCAAGCCCAGTATCGTCCACCATTCTTTACCATAAAGAATTAAAACCAAAATGGACGATTAGCTCAGTTGGGAGAGCACCGCCCTTACAAGGCGGGGGTCACTGGTTCAAGCCCAGTATCGTCCACCATTCTTTGCCATAAAGAATTAAAACCAAAATGGACGATTAGCTCAGTTGGGAGAGCACCGCCCTTACAAGGCGGGGGTCACTGGTTCAAGCCCAGTATCGTCCACCACTATTTTTAAATCCTCAAAACCTTTTTTTTGAACCTTTTAGCTTTTCTTTATAAAGCACCTACTACTCTTTATAATCTGCGCCAAGTCACTGATTCAAGTCCAGTATCGTCCACCACGAGTATTGTTAAGCCTTTAAGCTTTTGCCAAAACTAAACAACTGCAAAAACCACAAAGGGTAATTCTCTATTCGATACACCATTTACGAAGCTTTGCTCACTGTTATCAATTCCATACCTTGTAAATACATTACAAGAGAATTCTAGGCAATAAAAAAGCGAGCCTATGCTCGCTTGATCAAAATATTATATTTTAACGATTAGCCATTAATGCGCTTCTGTGCAGCTGCTGTTAATTCAGGAGATGTGATCGTTGCTAAAATACCTTCAACTTTCGCTTTTGGTAATTTACCTAACATTAAAGTGCCCGTTTTAATTGCGTTTTTCTGACTAGCAAATGCAACTAAATTTTGGCCGTTACATTGAACACCGTCGAATACTTTACGAATTTTTAATTTATTAGACTTTAGAAATGAACGAAAACGTGATTTATCATCAACAGAAACGTATTCACATAGAGTTTTAGCTACATTTTGGGCTTGTACATTTGACGAGTAAGTAGAAGTTAATAATACAAATGAAATAGCTAATATGATGTTTTTCATGGTGTGCCTTAATATCAATAAAGTAAAAACTGTGAAACGAACTATCGATACTAAATCGCATTGGAAACCCCGCTGTCATAGGTAATACCCGTAGACCGGTAGTTTTGCGTAATACCTTTTCAAGTATCTTGCCGTTTCTGCCGAGGCGCATTATACAGAGACATTATTGTTACACAAGGTTAATTTTTGTAATGTGACTATTTTTACTACAATACAAATAGTTAAAGCTAGATTTACTGTGCTTTAACTAAAGTGTAATAAGTATCAGCGGAGGACATTAGTTAGTAACTCAGTTATAATTATTTTTTAAATTTTGCTTTAAAGACTTTTCATGATTGACGACATTCCTTTAATTAATATTTCTGTACAACCCATTGAATTATGTAAACTACTTAAAATAGCAAATATGGTTGGTGGTGGTGGCGAAGCCAAAATTGTCATCAGTG
This sequence comes from Colwellia meonggei, assembly GCF_057537295.1. Lineage (NCBI taxonomy): Bacteria > Pseudomonadati > Pseudomonadota > Gammaproteobacteria > Alteromonadales > Colwelliaceae > Colwellia > Colwellia meonggei. The sequence continues at coordinate 61,492 of NZ_BAAJLZ010000005.1, read as the reverse complement.
AAGGCTATGTAGCTGTTAATAATGAAGTTGAATTTCAAAAACGTAAAAAGATTTACCATGAAGACATTATTGAATTTAATGGCGAAATTTTTCAGGTTAACTTTGTTGAAGACCTAACAAAACCGGAGCCATCAATACAACCACTTGTATCGAAGGTAAAAGCGACTAAAAAGAAGCAAACAAAGAAAAAAGTAAAACAAAGTGCCATAGAAAAAGAACAAACTACTGAAATGCCGGCACGTTCAAAGCGTAAACCAATCTCCTTTTAGTATTCGCTATAAGTTGGCTTACTAATGCTTAAATACTATCAACTCCATTACCTTGACGTATTCTTAAATTGGCAATAATTGCACCTGCAACAATAAGCAGCATTGCGGTAAAAACTTGCTGACTAAAAAGTGATTCACTAAATAGTATTAACAGTAGAGTTGATAACAGGGGTGTAAAGTATGACATTGTTGCAATCACCCGCGGATCACCTTTTTTGACTGCGGCATCCCAACAATAAAAAGATAACCCCATTGGCCCTACCCCTAATAAAAAAATTAAGCCTAAATCAGAACTACTAATAGTAGGTATTTCTTCAGCTATAATATGAGCAAGTGCTGCTAATACACCAGAAAGTAAACAAAACAGTCCGACTGTTGCAGAGCCAAATTCAGTGTATTTAATAATTAATTTTTTAGATAACAACGAATAGCATGCCCATGTAACTGCAGCCATGAATGCTAAACTATAACCAAGTAGATGCTCAGATGAGAAATCCAAACCATTGGCTGCGACAATTAGACCAGCACCAATTAATGATACCAAAGTACCCAATACTTGCCGTTTCGTTAAACTTATATCCTTAAAGAACAATGGAGTAAATAACAAAATGAATAGTGGCCATAAATAATTAAGTAAGTTTGCCGCGACAGGTGGTGCCAAACGTAACGCCATAAACAGCAAAAAATGGTAACCAAATATACCGCCAACTCCAACCAATAGTAATGTAGGGCTAAATTGCCACTTTTTATACTGAAAAATAGATAAACTGCCACCAACTAATAAGCAGCTAGCTAAAAGAAGAAAAGGCGGTATGTGACTAAGCTCGGCAACCAGTAGCGCCAAACTACTCCAAAAAAATATTGCAATAGCAGTTAATAGTAAATAATGCATATCGAGTTCAATAGTTTAGGTTTTAAAGTTGTTTTTGCCAGAATACTGCCTGCCCCATTTCAGGATCCAGCTCGTAGCCTGCAAAACCAACTTTTTCATAAGCTTTCTTAGCAACTGTATTCCCTTCAAGTACTTCCAGCGTTAGCTTACAACAGCCCTTGTCTTTGGCTATAGCTTCAACATAATCAAATAAATATTGGCTTAAACCTCTACCTCTGTATAGCTCTAACACCACAATGTCATGAAAGTTAATTAATGGTTTTGCACTAAACGTTGAAAAGCCTTCCACGCAATTTGCCAATGCCGCAACTTTACCGTCAACATAGCACAAAACACTAAAGACATTTGCTTGCTGCTGTAATTGTGTAATCAAATTATTTTGAACATATTCAGATAACGCTTCTCCACCGCCCATAGGATCAAGCGCATAGGCTGACAAACAAGTTAATACATCATTTGCTTGTTGCTCATCATGATAATTGGCAGTAATGACTGAAATACTCATTATTATTATCCTTATCTAACCCATTTATTTTTCACCGTCATGCTCAAGACCAAACAGTTTAAGTTATGTCTTATAAACCTTGGTTACAGCATAAAACACTAGTTAAAAACTAGAGCTTTGGACTTTACCTTATCTCAGCATTGATAGCAGCTAAGATCATAAAAATAAAAGCATATAGCACTTAAAAACAAGAAAAACACACGAATATTCGTGCTAGCATAAGCGACTATTTTCACAACTTTGCTTGGGTGTGTTATGCCTAACTATTTTATCTCATTCTTATTAATCAGTCTGTGTTTTGTATCTATAACGTCAAATTCAGCTGCAAAGACTGATAAGCGATATAACAAATTATCAGAACCGGTCAGCAACAACGCCGTTGCACAAGTTAGAATAGATAATGAAGAATATCTTATCTCTTTCTCAGGGCTAACCAATGGCAAAAGTTATCAAGATGTTCACAACAACACATACGTTTATGATGTAGCACATAATACTTGGCTGATTAAATCTCCAGTACCTATTGCACAACCAGTAAATGGACTAATAGGTAGGTTAGCAAGTGTCGCCACAGCCATTAATGAAACCGCATATGTTTTCGGTGGTTACACTGTTGCCAAAGATCATAGTGAGGTCTCTGTACCTGATGTTTACGCCTATCATGTATTATCAGATAGCTACCAACAACTTGCTCCTATGCCTGTTCCTGTCGATGACAGCATCGCTTTACCATACCAAGGTCGTTATATTTATTTAGTAAGTGGCTGGCACAATGACGGTAATGTAAATTTAGTGCAAGTATATGATACTAAAACTAATCAATGGCAACAGGCGTCGCCTTTTCCAGGTAAAGCAGTATTTGGCCACGCCGGCGGTATCGTTAATAGCACACTACTCATTTGTGATGGTGTCAGAGTCGACGTTCATCTTAATAAGCGCCGCAGTTATGCTGCTGAAAGTGCTTGTTACCGTGGCGAGATAAACCCTAAAAACATTGCTAAAATATCTTGGTTTAAGGTTGACCACCCAACAGGTGAATCTCGCTATCGTATGGCCGCAAAAGGTGTGATTAACGCTAAGGAAAATAGCAAAAAAATTGTTTTTATTGGCGGCAGTAATAACCCATATAACTACAATGGCATCGGATACAATGGCAAGCCCGCAGCACCAAGTAATGAAATTTGGCACTATAACGTCGACACCGCAACATGGCATATTACTAACAGCAGAAACGCCACAATGGACCACCGAGGTTTATTAGAACTTAATGGCAAACTAATAACCATAGGCGGTATGTCAGAAAACCAGCAGGTGTTAAATACAATAAACCAATATTAATTTTGTAAACCAACAATTTTATAAATGTTTTTCACAATTGGGCAATTTAAACCTTTGTTGCATGAAATTGCCCTGTTAGAATACGGCTCTTACTTATTATTCGCTCACTAGGAATTTTTTCTCAATGCGTACCAGTCAATACTTACTTTCAACTTTGAAAGAAACCCCTGCTAGCGCTGAAGTTATCAGTCATCAATTAATGTTACGTGCTGGTTTAGTACGTAATGTCGCATCAGGCTTATATACTTGGTTACCCACGGGCTTAAAAGTATTACGTAAAGTTGAAAATATTGTTCGCGAAGAAATGGAACGAGCTGGCGCATTAGAAGTATTGATGCCGATGGTACAACCGGCAGATTTATGGGAAGAGTCTGGTCGTTGGGATGATTACGGTCCAGAATTATTGCGTTTAAATGATCGCCACAAACGCCCGTTTGTTTTGGGTCCAACACATGAAGAAGTTATCACCAAGCTTGTCAGTAACGAAATCAGTAGTTACAAACAGCTACCATTAAGCATGTTCCAAATCCAAACTAAGTTCCGTGATGAAATTCGTCCTCGATTTGGTGTTATGCGCGGCCGTGAATTCCTAATGAAAGACGCTTATTCTTTCCATTTAGGTCAGGAGTGTTTAGCAGAAACTTATCAGATCATGTTTGATGCATACTGCCGTATATTTGATCGTTTAGGCTTAGATTACCGCCCTGTTATTGCAGATACTGGTTCTATTGGTGGCGATGCATCGCATGAATTCCACGTACTAGCTGACTCTGGTGAAGATGATATTGCTTTTAGTGATGCCAGCGATTTTGCTGCCAACATCGAAAAAGCTGAAGCACTTGCACCAACAGGTGCTCGCCCTGAAGCTTCACAAACCATAGCAGATATTGCGACACCTAATGTACGTAGCATAGAAGATGTTGCTAATTTTTTAAAAGTAAAAGCTGAAACTACGGTAAAAACTTTACTCGTTAAAGGTATCGCAGCAGATGAGGATGCAAGTCCAATCATTGCGTTAGTGTTACGTGGTGATCATCAGTTAAATGAAATTAAAACAGAAAACTTGCCACAAATTGCCTCACCACTAACTTTTGCTAGTGATGAAGAAATTTTGGCGTCTGTAGGTTGTAACGCTGGCTCGATAGGCCCTGTCGATTTAAATATTGACGTGGTAGTTGATCGCAGCGCTGCACATTTAGCAGATTTTGTTTGTGGCGCAAATAAAGACGACGTACACCTTACCGGTGTTAACTGGGATCGTGATGTAACCAACTACACCATTTCTGATTTACGAAATGTTGTTGAAGGCGACCCAAGCCCATGTGGTTCAGGTAATATAGTGATTAAACGCGGTATCGAAGTTGGTCATATTTTCCAATTAGGTGAAAAATACGCGCAAGCGATGAATTGTGGCGTACTAACAGAAGCAGGTAAAAACCAAATTTTAACTATGGGTTGTTACGGTATCGGTGTTTCTCGCATTGTTGCGGCAGCTATTGAGCAAAACCACGATAAATACGGTATAAAGTGGCCTGAAGCACTTGCCCCATATCAAGTCGCAATTGTTCCTATGAATATGGCTAAATCTGCGCGTGTAAAAGAAACAGCGGAAGGCTTATATGAGCAATTACAAGCCGCTGGCATTGAAGTAATTTTTGATGACCGCAAAGAGCGTCCGGGTGTAATGTTTGCTGATCACGAACTAGTTGGTACACCACTATTATTAATTATTGGTGAACGTAATTTAGATAATCAAGAAATTGAAGTGAAAAACCGAATTACCGGTGAGAAATCAATGCTTGCAATAGCTGATGTTATGTCACTATTTGCTAAATAACGACAATCTAAAATACTTCTGAAAAAGTATTCTTTAAGCGGTTAGTGGCATTTTGCACTAACCGTTTTTTATTTTATGGTTTTAATTAAGTTTTCAACAGAAAAAGCACTGCTACTGTTTTGTCTTTGGCTGAACATCGCAAAATTATATTGTGACAACTTGTTTAACATCAGCAATTGCTTAAAAGCTAAATAATAGTCTTGTTTACTAGATTGAAAAATATCAAGCAGTTGGTGGCGCTGTTCATTAGTTAACAAACCTTCATCAATATCACGCAACATAACCAAAGCATAAGCACCTAACGTAACATGACCGCCGTAAGAAATATCAATAGTATGCTTTGGCTCGTCAATGTCCCAATTAATACCGCCTATTAACACCTTATAATCAAGGTTTGCTTCATCTACAGCTTGCTTAGCTCCGTGGGCCATAGCGTCATTTGCTGCCCAAATTAAGTCAATTCTTTTGCGCCGTAATAAGCCTTGCACTTTTTGATATGCCTGCTGCTTTGACCAATGCGCTACGATACTATCAATAGCAATAACCTTTTGGTTTTTTGATAAAAATTGCTTTAAACCGGCAGAACGTTGCAAAGACGCAGGAGTGGTGTGATCACCTTGCAGTGCTAATAAGTGAGATAAAGATTCACCTTCACTATTAGGCATCGCACTTTTATAAAGTTGGAATAAATCACTAGCCAAGCGTTTACCTACCGTAAAGTTATTAGGAATAACGCTGCCGATAATTAATGAGCGTTCTTTCGGTGTTAATTGCATTAACTCAATATTACTAAAGCCATTGAGTAGCATAAAAATAGGAAAGTTAAATTTTGCCAGTTCTTTAACTAAATGAATCCCTGTGCCTTTTTCATTCACTAGTATCACATAATCTGGCGAATGCGACGCAACTTTGCCAGCAAGAGACTTAGTAACTACATGGTTTCTTTCACCATATACGCTAATAAGATCAATAGTTAAGTCGTCTGCAGCAGCCTGCATAAACAAACTGACATTGGCCCAAAAACTACCGGTTGTATTTTGTTCAAGAAAGCCAGGATTTAAAAAAACCACTTTTAAATTTTTTGACTGCCCTGTTGCTGAAAATAACATCAGGAAAATAACTAACAGTAAAATCCGGCAACTTTTATACATAACACCACTAACAACAAAGTAAAAAGCTAATTATGTCAGAATAGTTCAAACTAGGTAAATTGACGAGAATAATAAATCACAGCCTAGCTTTAACTTATACTTGCCCGATCTACAACCCGCACTTAACACCGGTGCAAATAGGTTTTACCAAACTTGGCTAGTAGTTAATGATAATAAACCTAAAATAGTAATCAACCCCAAATGGCTAACAGTCACACAAGTCCCAATAAACAACACGATCAAATAATTGTGCGACATTCACAGATAAAGATTTAAACGTTGTTATTGCCTCTGCGTTTGGTTGAAAACACTGCCATATAAATTGGTGGCAGTTATTATCAAATAAATGATAATCCCGTTGCTGATAAATTTGTTCAATAGCACTTTGTGCAGCAACCTCACTCGTTAATGGCTTACCTAACGAATCACAGGCAATAAAAACCCCCTTTCCAGAACGATCATCAGTAAAACGGCGTGGCGATACAGGTTTAACTAAACCATTGCCATCTAGTTCGATAATTGTATTTTCTCCCACCCAAATCCCAGTATGGTCTAGAACACCGCCGATACCACAACACACTATTGCGCCTATTTCAGGCTTTACCTGCTGTTCAGTATCAAAAATATCCGTTGGGTAAGTCGCAATAGGGCTTTCATGCTGCGCTAAGTCATTCAACGTTTGCACTCGAAAACTATGAGAACGTTTTCGTTGTTGCGCTTTTCTGTCATCAGCTAACCCTTTTACAGCTAACGCAGAGACTGCTGCTGCACCAATCCATAATAAAGGTAACGGCATAAATTCACTCCTTTATACTAAAGGTTATGGTAATTTAATGATAATAAATGGCTGAATACCTAATCCAGTTTCAGCCCTTAATAACAAGATGGTGCAAAAAGGTAAAATTTACTATAAAAAATTTGCAAGTAACTATTTCAAAGTTAAGAAATATTAGCAACAATGGTTAGGAGCTTAACAACAAAGTTAATTTTCTTTTCCCTAACAAAGACTGCCCTTATGAAAATGATCAATAAATCTTCTAAATTAAAAAATGTTTGTTACGAAATTCGTGGACAAGTAGCCGCGGAAGCAAAACGTTTAGAAGATGAAGGACATAAAATATTAAAACTAAATATTGGCAACCCTGCTCCTTTTGGCTTTGACGCGCCCGATGACATTCTCAAAGACGTAATTCATAACTTACCAACAGCACAAGGTTACTGCGAATCAAAGGGTATTTACCCTGCTCGTGTTGCGGTAATGCAATATTTTCAGCAACAAGGCATTTTAGATGTTAGCGTCGACGATATTTTTATTGGTAACGGTGTTAGTGAACTCATAGTTATGGCCATGCAAGGACTTTTAAATAACGAAGATGAAGTCCTAATACCTGCGCCAGATTACCCACTTTGGACCGCAGCAGTTGCCTTGTCTGGTGGAAACCCTGTTCATTATGTTTGTGATGATGAAAATTTTTGGTTTCCCGATTTAGAAGATATGGCGAAAAAAATAACCAAGAAAACGAAAGCGATTGTTTTGATCAACCCCAACAATCCTACGGGAGCGGTGTACAGCAAAGAAGTATTAGAAGGAATAGTTGACTTAGCACGCCAGCATAATTTGATTATTTTTAGCGACGAGATATACGACAAAATACTATATGATACTGCACAACACATTCCCACTGCGACATTGGCCAACGATGTGTTAATTATAACTATGGGCGGCTTATCAAAAAATTATCGCATTGCTGGCTTTCGTGCAGGTTGGATGGTAATTACTGGACCAAAATTACATGCCGAAGACTACTTAGAAGGGTTAAATATTCTTTCTTCAATGCGTTTATGTGCCAACGTGCCGTGCCAACATGCTATACAAACGGCGCTCGGTGGTTATCAAAGCATAAATGAATTAATTAAAGATGACGGTCGTCTTTTAAAGCAACGTGACATGGCATACGAAATGATCAATGCCATTGATGGCCTATCGTGTCACCCGGCAATGGGGGCACTATACTTATTTGTTAAAGTTGATCAGAAAAAATTTAACATCACAGATGATGAAAAAATGGTATTAGATTTACTCAAACAGGAAAAGATTCTCTTAGTACATGGCCGAGCATTTAATATTAAGCAAAAAAACTATTTCCGTTTAGTATTCTTACCGCATGTAGATGAACTAAAGCCAGCACTAGAAAAGCTCGCTAACTTTTTTAGTACCTACCGCCAAGAGCAGTAACAACGTTTTTACTCATGCAATAAAGTCTTGATAAATTTGATGTAAAAAGAGGACAACATGACGGAAAGTACCTTCCTAGCTTGGATGTTTAGAATGCCACTGATAAAACGTTGGGCGCTAATGTTTTGTGTAAAGCCTGAAAATGTTGCTGAGCATTCACACCAAGTGGCAATTGTTGCGCACCTTTTAGCTGTTATTAAAAATAAGAAGTTTGATGGTAATATCAACGCTGATAAAGTCGCAACGGTGGCACTTTACCATGAGGCAAGTGAAACCCGCTTTGGTGATATTGTTAGTCCAACTAAATATGCAAATGCTGAAATAGCTAGAGAATTCAAAAAAATAGAATATTTAGCGGAAAAACAATGTTTAGCATCATTACCTGAAGAGTTTCAAGAACTTTTTGAAGACATCATAGTACAAGACCATGTTGAAGAAGAATATAAACAAATCGTTAAAGCGGCAGATATTTTAGTAGCCTACATTAAAGCCTTAGATGAGTTAAATCATCAAAATCATGAATTTGACCATGTAAAAGAGCGTTTAGAACTAAAGCTAACAACGCTTAAGAAACAAATGCCAGAGGTTGGCTATTTTATGCAAATATTCTTAAAAGCCTGCTCTTCAACTGTTGATAAGCTCAGTGAGGATATAGCAAAAGAGTGAGTGCAGTTGAAACGATAATAACCTGAGCATAACGTTTAATTTAACTACTTCACAATTAATTGATCTAACATACGCTTTACTTGCATATCACCATAACTATATATCGCCATACGCTTTGAGAATTCTCGAAAAATAGTAGAGAACTCCTCACTATTTAATTCATCAATTATCGCCAACAATACGCGTTCTGGATAACCTAATCCTGATGCATCAGGTGTACGTTTTTGTTGAGCGGAAATTGCCGGAATTAAAAATGGAAAAGTTTCTTTAACGCGTGCTGCAATCACAAGCATAGCTTCACAATCGTTTAGTTGATATAGCGGCCACAGTTGTGCCAACAACATAATGTCCGAAGACTTTATTAATTGTCGCTTTGAATAAGCGTGAGTCAATTCACGCTCAGTCATGTGGCCAAAGCTATATTCATTGCCTTTATTAGGACGCACTAAAAATATTTTTGCCATATGTGTTTGCCTTGATAACAGATAGATCACAAACCAAAAGTTTGCTTGGCAAAATAAATCATCTTCAAACCAACAAGTTACTTCACTACCTGCACTTAGACTATTTATTTTATTAAACTCAGGTACTGTTTTTTGGTAGTAATCATCACAGCTAAAGCCATTATAACCGGCAATATAATTTGCTCTATTGTTATAAAACTCATTCAAGCTTCCACCCTGAATGTTGCCATCAATTAAACATTCCCGCGCGACAATAAGCTCTTCTTTTAGAAAATTTTGCACCTGAAATTTTAATGAATCACCATTAAGAATATGAACTGCTTTCACGGGCTACCTAACTTAAAATAGTTTTATGAAACTATTAAATGTAATTTAGCCAATATATGCAAGTGCATATATTGGCCTTCATCATAACTGATAGTACTGAATTGATGCTTACAATTGCTATTTAGTTGTAACCTAGCACAAAGCCAAATGAAGCATCTTTTTGTTGATCGCTTTTTGTAGAGCTTTGCAGCGCATAACTTAACGTGTCAACTAACTGCTGATTGTCACCTCGACAATTCGCACGCAGGCTTTCATGGTATTGCGCTAATTCTTTGGTATTTTTAAAATCATTAATAGTAGCCATAATCTTTTCCTCATCAAATAAGAACAACAAGCATATTTCCGTGCTTACTTTAACTAACTGCAAAGGATAAACCAAAATAAGAATAAAGTGACAAACCATTGATTTTATGACAATAAAAATATAAAAACAGGTAAGATGTAAATCATGTGATATTGTATATTTGCATTTTGCAAAGCAAAATTATAATAAAACTGGCAAAAAACAAAAAGTTTAACATCAGTAGTTTTTTATTTAATCTATATCAATTAACCTTTGCCCGCTACACTAACAAAAACTCAAGCAATACATTAATAGATTATCTAGGACACTTCAGAAAAATGATCAGAAAACATATAGGCTTTTTATTTAATTTCGTCGCCATCATACTATTTATTCCGGGTGTTTTATTGCCAATGTTTTCATTAAATATGGCAATGACAGCAAATGTTAGCGGCGCACAACTTAGTAATACTTTAATTGATAAGAATTTATCGCTGTTACAAACCGTTCAAGAATTGTGGCAAGACGAAAGAATACTTGTTGCCCTACTTATATTTGTTTTTTCAATTTGTATCCCTGTCATTAAATTCACTTTACTTAGCATTGCTTATTTAAAGAAAAACAGTCAATTAGAAGCAACTATTTATCGTTTTATCAGCCAAATTGGGAAATGGTCGATGGCTGATGTTTTTGTAGTCGCGATATTTCTCGCCGTTTTATCTACTAATCACGCCGAAACAGCAACTCAGCAACAACTAGCATTGTTTGGCTTTAAGTTAGATTTAATTGTTAGTAGTGAAACACTATCTGCGCTAGGCGCTGGGTTTTATTATTTCACCGGATACTGTTTATTGTCTTTATTAGGAACCGCTATTAGCCATAGTAGTATGTCATATCACACTGAGCCAAACTCAACATGTGTTTCTAGTTAATTTATAGCGAATGAAATAAAGTCAGTATTATCCTGCTGACTTTACAATAAAGAATTGCTGTGCTCGTTTTTCAACTAAAAATGCGTAATTGTATTCACTAAAAACGCAAATGGGTCGTTTATGCAATGAACAGTATACATTGCCATCACTTTTTAGCTCGTCATGTCGAATATCAGCCCCTTGATGCGGGCATTTAGCGGAAATAGCTCGATATTCAATATCGCCATTACTAAGTACCTGACTATAAATAACCACGTCAACTTCACGCGTAGACAAAGGTAAAATTGTACGGCCAAATATCACATCAGCTCTATCGGTATATGAAATGTTTGTTATTTCTATTTCAGAATCTGTATTTCCTCCAGCGGGAAAAAACACCTTATCACTTATTAACGTCATTACTAAATTTGCTCTTTTATTTTTACAAAAATTATATCACTAAAGCTCTAGAAAACTAATATAAGCTATTAATTATTCGAGTTTTAAAAACAATTCTTAAATACCCGCTATACTGCCTTTAAAGGACTTTTTTATTACCTGTGATCTAGGCATTTATTATCAAGATCAGTAATGGATAAATTGCATGTCGTTATATTTAGCGACTATCAACGTAAACAATACAAGGTGAATTATGTTCAATAACAAAATAAAAGATGAATTAAAGCGAAACCAAAGCCTGCTTAAAGATTCAACTGCCATAATAAACTCAATAAAGAACAATGTTGCAACAATAGAATTTTCACCTGATGGTACCATCTTGGATGCCAACGACCTTTTTCTCACAATAGCCGGCTATAGCAAAACCGAAGTTATTGGCCAACATCATGCTGTGATGTGCGCGGAAGGCTTTGCTAAGTCTTCAGAATACAAGGAATTTTGGCAATTTTTACGTAAGGGAGCAGCTAAAAAGGGAACGTTTGAGCGAAGGAATAAGCAAGGGGATACTATATGGTTGGAAGCGACTTATTTTCCCATAATGGAAGGTGGTGAAGTAAAAAAAGTGATGAAAATAGCTAACGACGTCACAGTTGAAAAAGTTACCGCTATTGCCCAGCAATCTATCTACGACGCTCTAAATCGTTCATTAGCGATTATTGAATTTACGCCCGATGGTGAAATCATTTCAGCTAACAGCAACTTTACCGACGCGGTAAAGTACGACTTAGCCAGTATTAAAGGGAAACATCACAGGATGTTTTGTGAAAAACAGTTTTATCAGCAAAATCCAACATTTTGGCAAGATTTACAACAAGGGCAATTTAAAAGTGGTCAGTTTCCTCGCAAAGATAAACACGGTAATGAATTATGGTTAGAAGCTACTTACAACCCTATATTTGATGAAAACAATAACGTAATAAAAGTAATCAAATTTGCCAGCGACATAACTAAAAACATTGAACGTGAAACCCTTGTTAATGAAGCATCTGTTGTAGCATATGATACCTCTATAGAAACGGTTAAGATTACCGAACAGGCATCAATTTTACTTAACTCCTCGGTTAAAATATCAAATGAAATATCAGAAAAAGCAAGCGAGACCACAACGCAAATTAATAGGCTAAACGAACAGTCAGATAATATTCAAGCCATAGTATCAACTATCAAAGGTATTGCTGACCAAACAAATTTGCTGGCCTTAAATGCCGCAATCGAAGCAGCAAGAGCTGGTGAACAAGGTAGAGGATTTGCCGTAGTTGCCGATGAAGTTAGACAACTAGCCTCTAGAACCAGTCAATCAACCAATGAGATAGCGACGGTAGTGTCTGACAATCAAGAAGTAACAACCAATGTGCAAGATGGTATGAATGCCGTTTCAAGCTTTGTTGAAAAAGGTAAAGTTCAAATTTCTGAAGTTGCAGAGGTTATGGTACAAATCCAATCAGGCGCAACGAACGTTTCGAATACTGTTGCTGGTTTATCAAAAGCATAGCACTTCAACATATCATGAAGCCTTATTGTCTAATGTTAAGGCTTCATGAGTAAAATGATTAGATAATATATTGTCATTATTATTCAGGCTAATCATTGCCGCTTTTTTTGCAAATATGTGGCAACAACCTACCGTTTACCATAACTCATAAATTCCCACCTTAATTAATCAGCATCTTTCTTAATTTGCATCACGCTTATAGCACTCCTCACAACAGTTATAAGAAGATAAACATAATAAAATTTACTTGGCATAATGCATGCTTATTCATAATTTATATGCAGTTTAAGTTTAAAGACAATGCATTTCGGTAAATTAATACATGAAACTCTAAATGAAAAAGGACTATCATTATGATGATCAATACAAATTATGCAGAACAACTTAAGCTAGCGAAAGCTCAAAATGCTGAACAAGTTCACTTTGATACGACAGCTAAAAATAATAAAAAGGTTACTTCCACTGCGGATACATTAACTTTATCTGATGCAGCTATAGCAAAAATGACAGGTAACGGCTTTCATCAAGATTCTCCAACATATGTTAAACCAACAACAGCTCGCTCATTACTTGCTACAAACTCAACGAACAATACAGAAGTTTCTTCAAAAAATGACGACAGGTTTAGCAATATGATGCAATCAATTCTAGACAAACGTCTAGGGGTTGACCGTGAACAACTTGAAGAACTCGAAGCTATGATGGAAGAGATTGCAAAAAATGAAAACATGAGCCCTGAAGAGAAACAAAAAGCTATGGAACAATTAGAAAAAATGCGTGAAGAACTTATAAAAGAAAGTATTGAAAGCCAAAAGGTTGCCAAACAAACATTTAAAACTAACGAAGAAATAAAATAAGTAAGGTTTCTATTTCTACTTACTAATTAATTACGCACTAAATAGTTTTACGTACTACTTAGCTAGTGACGAACAAATACACTTAATACCCGACCAACAACTTGATTAGAACTTATAGGCCCCAACTGCTCTACAGAAATACTACCGGAATTTTCCCCTTTCACCCAAATAAAACCGTGATGGTCAACTAAAGCAACTGTTTTTACAATAAGTCCATAATGTTGATGTTCTACAACTATTTTCTTACCTTCTGCAAGAAACAAGTTGGTAAACCAATTACATGACAGCACGTAACTATCATTTGGAATTTTCGGCGACATGCTGTCACCTTTTATTTTAAAGAATGTAAAACCGAACATAATGTCACCTAATTTACCAATGTTTATTTAACGGTTTAACGTTGAACTTTCATCTTGCGTTGCTTCATGGCACTTTGCCGATATACAAGTAAAACTGAACACAGCGTCTAGCTTTTTAATAATTCGATATAACATTTTTTTGCCCCTGATTATTAAAAGATTCAAAGATATATTTCACAAATAGTATCAAGCTGGCTAAAGCAGAAAAAGCAACCAGCGCGCTGATAAAATCTACTAGCCAAGACAAGTGATGACTATGGTCATGCCCTTCATGTGGGAGTTTACTAAAGCTAAAAAAGATTAATAAAAACAAAATAATAAACTTCACGCTACTCACTCCTATGGCCAGCCTATATTTAAAAACTAGTGGACAACATCTACCTGACACTCAATAGTTTGTTGTAAATTCTCCAATTGCTGTAAGCAGTGCTCGCAGGTTGGATATTTTTTAGCAAAATGTAAAATGGCTTCTAACCTATCGGCCAAGGCAGAAAACGCAAGGCCACGTAATGAATAACTTACATCGTCATTTTGGCTAGTTCGATAAGCTTCCTGATAAGCTTTAACTAAATAGCTTATTGAATTTTGAAACTCGCCTTGTGCTTCAAATAGTGTCGCTAAATTCTGGCAAGCACATATCCACGCCATTAATAATGACTCGCATTCCTTATCATGAAACCATCGCCCTTCTAACTGGCTAAATGCCGACTTGTAATAAAGTTCTGCCTTAGTCCACTGTTCGGCTTCATAGCTGTAATTCCCTTTCTCCATCAAAACTTGCCAATGCATAGCCATTCCTATTAAATACCAACAACAAGCAAATGATAATCATTATCAATTGTGTTTGCAAATATAATTTTTGCCTGATTATAATTTGACATTACAAAAGCCTGCTACTCCCTACCTGCAGATAAAAGAAACAGTGTTAATTAACAAAACCAACAATTATAATGGCGAAAGAACCATACTGCTGCCTAGCTACTTTTGAAAGTTTACAATATAAAAAAATACATACTGTCGCTTACACTTGGCTCACTACTATTGGTAAACTGCCCGGCTTTATCTGCTAATAAAAATATTACCGTCAGTGTGCCTTCGTTTGCACCGTTTAACTCATTCGCTGAAAAGTCTCAATGTCTAGGCGCAAGTACATTAGCATTACAGCTAATGACCAAAAAACTCGGCATTGAAATGGAGCTAGTCTCCTACCCATATGCGAGAATTTTGCATAACTTGAAAAGTGCTACATTAGATTTAGCTCTAATTTTTAAAAACAGCTCTATTAGTAATGATATTGACTATATTGGTCCCGTTTCCTATTCGAAAATAGTTGTTGCTAGTCAGAACAATATTAGCGTTAAAAGTTATGCAGATTTGAAAAACCTTAAAAACATTGCGGTGATCAGAAATGCAGAATTTAACTCTGACTTTGATAACGACAAGTCGTTGCATAAAGTAAGTGTAGATAGTTATCAACAAGCAATTAGGATGTTAAAACATAAACGGGTTGACGCAGTTATTGGTTCTTTAGTTGGAATAGACTACGCCTTACAACAACAGAATATGAGTAAAAACATACTGCAAAATGCGCTTTATATTAGTAAAAAAGAATGGGGCTTACATATTTCGAAAAGCTCACAATTTCAGAGTTTGCTACCTACGCTGAAAAAAGCCGTGCAGCAAACTTATCAAGAAGACCTGATTTATCAACTATACCAACAACAATTAAAAACTTGCCTTTAAGCAATCAACTAAGCTATTAGATTATAAAAGTAATTAACCAACACAAGTAACCCAAAAGAGCTGTTGATTAGGTATCTGACTACACGCTCATAAAAACGTTTATAACGTATTCATTATCAGATTTTGGCTATAAAAAAGGGCCTAAACGGCCCTAATATCAATAAAATTGATAGCATTATTTACTTAGTGTATCTGCAATATAGCTATCAATAAAGCGTTCAAGAATATCTAACGGTACCGCACCATTTTTAAGTACCACATCGTGAAAGTCTCTCAGGTCAAATTTAGCACCTAAAGCAGACTTTGCTTTCTCACGCAGTTCAAGTATTTTCATCATACCAACCTTATATGAGGTAGCTTGGCCTGGCATAACAATGTAGCGCTCAATTTCAGAAACAACGTCAGATTGCGCCATTCCTGTATTTGCTTTCATATAATCAATGGCTTGTTCTCGCGTCCATTTTTTGTAATGAATGCCAGTATCAACCACCAAACGTACTGCCCTAAATAATTCAGCTTGTAAACGACCTATATTATCAAATGGATCATCCTGGAAGCCCATTTCCCAAGCTAAATATTCACTATATAACGCCCAACCTTCTACATAAGCAGTAAACGGCGAAAACATTCTAAACAAAGGTAAGCCTTCAAGTTCCATGGCAACAGCAATTTGAAAGTGATGCCCCGGGATCCCTTCGTGATAAGCGAGAGTTCGCATTGAATATTTAGGTGTTGCTTTAATATCATACAAGTTCGCAAAAAAGCGTCCTGGACGGCTGCCATCGATCGCTGGCTGTTGATAATAAGCCCCTGGAGCAGTCTTCTCTTTAAACTCTGGAATTCTAACCACTTCCATACCGGCTTTTGGGCGAATTCTAAATGCAGAATCTAAATTAGCATCGATTTCATCTAAAATTATTTGATAATCTTTAAGTATTTGCGCTCGGCCTTCATCACTGTCTTCGTAATAAAAACTTTCTTGCGCTGCCAAACTATCAATAGCATTGGTAAAGCCATTTGATACATCGTAATTTTCAGCTGCCAGTATTGCCATAATTTCCGACTGAATACGCGCTACTTCAGCTAAACCTACATCATGAATATACTGTGGACTATAATCAGTAGTGGTAAAAAACTTCAGTGCACTCGCGTAGGCTTGCTCGCCGTCAGGTAATCGCCAAAAGCCATCATCATCAGTTGCTTTTGCTTTAAGCTTCGTAAAGTAATCAATTAACGCTTGATAAGCAGGATGAACATATTCACTAATATTACTTTTGGCGTTCATCAGAAAATCAGCTTGTTGCTGCTCAGAAATACTGTCGCTTTCGGACATTTTTTTAACTAACGAACTATAAAGAATATTCTCTTCAATTGGCTTATTAACGAATGTTGTCATTTCCTCCAAAACACGATCAATAACAAACGCAGGTGGAATAATTCCCTTTTCTTCTCGCAGTTTTATACCTTCTAATTCCTGCGTAAATTTGCGCTGCACCAACATCAAGCGCGATAAGTAGTTTTCTACATCCTCCGCACTATTAATTTGATGTTGAGCTTCCATAAAGCTCGGGTAGCCATTCTGAATACCAAACAATTGATTAACAGGATAATTATGATAACGGTATTGTTCTGATTTTTTAGCGAAGTTTAATAAATACATTGCAATTTCTTTCGATAATAAATCAGCTTCACTCAAGCTGTTGTCATCGTATGATTGCATAGTTTTATGCACTACTTTTAATTTAGCAAATAATTCATCGCCTTTTGCAAGGCTTGCATCGTCTAGTTCTGCATTATGTCCAGTAATGCCTACAGACTCTAAAAAACCTAATGAAGTTAATGTTTCAGGGCTATCAAATGCCATTTTTAGGACTTCTCGGTCAACAAAAGACCGAAACCTAAATGGTTTGTCAGCATTCCACTCATAGGCAGCAAAACTGCCACCAACAACGGTGATGATAAGTAAACCAATACCTAACCACTTAAATATTTTTTTAACCATATTCCCCTCTTCAGGTACACTTATTAAGTCATTAAAATCATTAGCTTAATTGTGTACTATTGTTATTATCAAATTGACGTTAACAAACTAATAACAACAAGTAAAAGGAATTAATACATTTAGAGTAGGTAAAATAGTAATATGAGTGCGAATAGCTCTAGGAACAGCTATGCACTTACATTAACAGCTAAGGCTTTAATGGGTGACGATTTAAATAACCATTGGCAATATTAATAAAAACCCAAATTAAGGTTAGTGGGAATAAAATAAGAAATAAATAACGCATATACATAAGTGGCATTATGGCTGAGAACGCTAAACAGAAGGTATACACCGCCAGCGATAATTTATTTTCTTTTGCATACTGAAATGCTGAGACAAAATTACCAACAACCCCTAAATTTTTCAAACGTGCGATCAAACACGGTAAAATTCCGACCACAACTGACAGATAGGCAAAGAGCCAAGCTAATAATAAATTTGCCCAATAAAACTCTTGGCTAAACTCGCCGCTATTATTGCTAGAAATATTAAAGGCTTTGGCTAGAAAGGAATTTGAATCAACATAAATGCTGTAAATGGCGATTGCATCTGTGATCCAAATAAGAAAAAACAAACTCTGTACTATCAAGACTAAGCCGACATTGACAAAAATAACCGACTTTTTGTCCTGTTTATCTTCAACATTTTTAAATAGTAATGGATGCAACGCTAGACTAACTAAAGGGATAAATAAAACAAAACCTGAACAAAATGATATATACATAGACGACAAATCGTAATCTATTAACCCTTGTTCAATAACTGATGCAATAAAGAAAATAGCGATTGTTGCCGTTAATAATAAAGTAGCACTTAGAGCTTTATTTTTGAAAATTTCTTTTTCCGTCATCATTTTATAGGTTTCCAGTTATTCTATATTCCTGCTAAATAATAAAGCAACTACTGGCATTTTAAGTTGATTTAAATCGTTTTATATTCAAAAGTTGAAAATAAATGACTACAACACTAACAATGCTCAATATCAAAAAACCAAATACAGCCTATTGATTTAGTTATCAATTAAAAGACACAGGTATTCCATATTAAGCGTTGATAAAACGTTACTAAAGTTGTGTAGCGAAGAAGGACTGAGCCAAGCTTTAGCAGTTCCGCTTGACGACCTTGTTAGATATACACTAATTCAACTATAACTTTGACTATCAAAAGAAAAATGCAGAAAAAACAGTCCAAAACCATATAAATACTCAGACCAATTAGAGTTTGCATTTAAATAATAAAGTTTTTTTATAAATGACGCCGTGGCATAAATAGCCTACACCAATAAATAAAAATAAGTGCCATATCACTGGTTTTAAGTTGGAGCTTACAATTACTCCTGCCTAACCTAAGACAAGCAATGCAAAGACAGATGTTAAGATAAACCATTCAGAAATATACTTATACTCGTCACTCGAGATATTCAAATGCCAGATCTTGCATGTATACCTAACGCCCATTTAAGAGGCTGATAATTGTTTGCTAAAATGTTGAAGAACGAAAACAGCAAACTGTTTTTTGTCCTGCTTTAACGACTTGTTAGAGTTTAATTACAGCAGACTATTTTTTATAGGAATAGTGTACTTAATTTCTTTATCTATTACCCACTGATTTTGTCCATCTATATTCTTAAAAAACACTCTATGGGCGAGTAATTTATCATCATTAAATTCCACACTCAGTAACTTTGATGGGTAGTAACTACCTCCAAGCTTAGTACGTTTTGCTGTTACGTAACTTGAAAATTTAAAAGTACCATCATTATTTAACCAAATAAGATATAAATCTTCTGGCTGCCAAGATGAGCTGATAAATATTCCACTTTGATTACACGTTATCTCTCTGAAGTTTCGAGGAAGTCTAAATCGCCACTCTGATGCGACTAACGTAGAATGTGAATCTATTAGCTTATTTGACGTAACCTTTAATTTATCACTACATGTATTTTCTTTATATAATTCATCAAGTTCAATTGACCGTAGCTCTCTAAGTTCTTTGCTAACTATTAATTCTGAAGTTGAATTTGTACTTTTTATAACTTTATTTATGTCATCTTTTTTTGATATTTGCATCAGTTTAGCAAGTTTTTTACTTGTTTTACCTCCAGACCAACCAGTAGCGGGAACTGCCCAGCTTAAAATGCTTTCTCCTGAATCCCTGTCAAAAACACTTATTTTGACTTTAGAAAATACAGCCTTTAATTTAAGGTGTTCCCAAATCCCTTTAATTAAAGATTGAGTAACAAGATATCTAGGTTTATTTTCTTTTGTGGATAATTCAATATAAATAACGTCACTAGCGATTCTTCGATATCTGTCATTTTCAATATGAATATCATTAAATCCGTCAGCAAATAAATAGCTTATATCAAGGATTCTATCAGCCGGTGAATCTACGTCCTGTAGTTTCAACTCTATTGATTCTGAAGAGACAATTCTTGGATTTGTAAAGTAATCATTGTTGGATACAAGAATTAATAAAAATATCAATACTAATACTAGAGCTTTTTTATTGAACTTCATTTGAAATATTCACCGATACTTGGAAAAACTCTAACGCCTCATTAAGAGGAAATTTATAGTTGGTTAAAATGTTGAACGCAGTGAAAACAGCCAACTGTAAATTCTCCTGCTTTAATGACTTGTTATGACTCTTTTGATTTACCATTTATACAATAATCAAATGTTGATATCACAGAAGTGTCCATATCATGTATTTTTAATAGAACTCTACACATATCTTTAGGTGGCAAAATCCAAGCTGCGAAATCTCTAGCCATAAAATCATATATAGGTCTTGTATATTTTTCAGCAGCTTCTTTATCGGTTAAGTATGCATAAGCTAGTTCATAAAAGCGCATTCTCTCTTCTCTATTGATAGGTTCACTGGTCTCTAAAATTTCATACATGAGTTCTTGTATTCTTGATAGGGCTTTAGGGTACCTAGTTGCCGCAGCTATCTGAGCAGCACCTGTACCCAAAGGATCGTTCGCTGACATTTCTTTAAAAGAAATATCGCCATATTGTTTTGCTTTAGTACCAAAACTTGCAAGAATACTTCTTGCAATAGGACGCATATCTTTACCATTATCTAATTGGATCTGAGGGCTAAATGCCACTCTAGCAACAGTTTCAATAATATAATTAGACGGATTACTTATCTTTGAGGCAAGTTTAAGGTGGTACTCTTGAATTTTTGGAGGAAATAGAACCCGAGACTCCATCGCCAATGATGCTCTCTGGTATATGTTATCTGGAGCACAAGTTCGCTGCGTTATCTCATCAGTTTTTCGATAGATTCCATTAGCTAAAAATTTTACGGCTCCAATATCGAGCCAAGAAGATCGTGATGCTTTAGACTCTAGAATTTGTACAGCTAGCTCGTACTGATGCTTTTCATTTGGGTTTGTTTTAACGCAAAAACTATCAAGGCGGCGATCAAGCTCTCCAAGGAGCAGAGCATCAGAGTCCCACTTGGGCTTAGTAGACATATATTCATTGCTTAAATAGCCAAGAATAATACCGGTAATTAAAGTGATAACCAATTTTTTCATATATACGAGACCATGTGGATAGAGTCATAACGCCCTATTAAGGGGCAAATTGTAGTTAACTAAAATGTTTAGCGAAGCGGAACCAGCCAACTGTTATTTATCCCGCTTGAACAGCTTGTTAGCATGAATTACCCAATTCCTTAATTGAAACCTAATACTCCATGAACCAACAATTTTAATTTATCCGTACTGAAAAAAAGATCACGATAAACTAAGTAAACTCCTTCATCCGTTAAATGGTACTGATCAGGTGGAGGGATTTTCTTTGATAGCTGATAATATTCTGGATTACCAAAAGCATTGCTTTTAACTTTTAATGACGCAACAATCCATTCTTTGTCTACCCCTCGCTCTCCTTCATCGGGGTGATGCTTGTTAATTTTAAAAATTGAAAAGTCACAAAAATTTGTTTTACGCTTGGCGTGCCACCAAAATTGCGGGTCACTACCTAAAAGTGTGGAGCCAAACGGTAATTTTTCGCTGGTCATTATTTCAGGTGCTAGCTTAGTTAAAGCTCTACGATGCAACTTAGTTAACTTAATGTTTACAGTAAACTTTAATTTTTTCAATAACCTAATGCGTTTATTTTTCCTATATTGACTATATAGGTGCATTGACACAAAAACTAATAGCGCCAATATTATCCAATACTTTGGGCTTTCCCAATCTATATCCATATCAATCCTTTGATTACTTGCACCACTATCAGAGAGTAGTCATGCTAACGCCCTGTTAAGGGCAAATTGTAGTTGGCTAAAAAGTGTAGCGCAGCGGAACCAGCCCACGGTTTTTTGTCCTTATTTATTAGCTTGTTATGTGTTTTATTCGCCAAGCCACTTAAATTTGGAATCTTTTATTATTTTATTAAACTCAGCCTTAGTGATTTTGTCGCTAGCTAAATCATCTTCTGCTGACCAAACATCCTTCTGATATTCATATTCTATAGCGGCAAGAATATAACCTAGTTTTCTTTCAGTAATACTCCCCTTATGGAAGTGAAACATCGCTAATTTTTTATTCCACGACTCACCTTCAGGAGGTTGTGGCAATGTAAAATCAAGGGTTAGAAGCCTTTCATCTGATATTTTGAAACCTTTTGCTATTGAATCTTTAGCGCACTCATAAAGCATATAATCAATAGAGTCTTGAAGGCCATAAAAATGCCAATCATAACCAACATTACAACCACCTACGATTTTTCCCTCTTTGTCAGTAATATCTATTACTCTTTCAGCACAACCTGAAAGGCAAAAAATGACTACGCTTGCTTTTAATAAATTTCGATACATCAATGAACTCTTCTAAACACATAACGCCCCAATAAGGGGCTGATAATGCTTGGCTAAACTGTGTAGCGAAGCGAAACTGAGCCAAGTTTTAGCAGTCCCGCTTGAACAACTTATTATGTTTTTTGTAACTTCTTAGTCACGACAAAATAGCTAGACGCATCTTTAAATATTTCTTCAGATTCTACCGTTTGAAACCCGCCAACTTCTAATAATTCTTCTACTTCAGAACTCGTGATTCTTCTTATAGGAATGGGGATTAATCCAAGTTTACACAACACCCGTACAAGCTGGATTTGAAGACTAACTAAAAATGACATCTTTTGACGCAAACAAGGCGTTACGGAAATAAATATACCTTCTGGCTTTAATAATTCATTTATTCGTAGTATTACATCCTGAGGATTTGGAACTGTATGTAACATGTTGAAAGCCAAAATAACATCATATGATTCTTTAGAATATTTGCTATCAAAAATATCAGATTGTTCGAAACTTACGTTCCCAACTTTTGCAACTGCTGCTTTATCCTTAGCTATTGCGATCATTTGCGTTGAAATATCAATTGCGTGAATCTCTTTAACTTGTCCGGAAAACTGACAAGCTGCAGTTCCAGTTCCGCATCCATAATCGAGAACAGAATCGCCACTTTTTAGAAATTTTCTAGTATTTTCTCTAGACCTATTATGAATGTACTCAAATCGCTCTTCAGTCTTGTCATAGTTTTTAGACGCACCATCCCAAAACTTTTCCGGTTTATTCATTCTATACACCTTAATGGGAAAAACATAACGCCCTAATAATGGGCAAAAAATTGTTGGCTAAAATATGAAGCGAAGCGGAACCAGCCAACTGTTATTTGTCCCGCTTGAACAGCTTGTTAGTTGCCTTTTTTACGAAACTTAACAACACCATAAATGTAATTTAACACTACACCAATAATTAAAAAGAGAACATAGGAAGACATTTGATTTTCTGTAAGATCACCCAAGTACCAAAAGTAACTGATAAATGCCAAAAATACAGAAAGAAATACTAAGCTTAAACCTACGCTCTTGCCAAATGCTTTAGGATTAGAAAAATTCTTTTCGTTGAACCCAGAAATTAAACCTCTACGTCCTTTAAAAGCAATCAAGTATCCAGAAATACCACAGGGAAAAACAGCGAAAAATAAAATAAATAAGGCTTCAATTGTGAACTCTTCCATGTGCACACTTCTTGGCAACTAACGCCCGCATAAAGGGCTGATAATAGTTTGCTAAAATGTGTAGCGAAGCGGAACCGAGCAAACTGTTAGCAGTCCCGCTTTAAATTCTTGCTAGGTTTTATTCCATACCTTAATGAACTGCCGACTGAATGATATACCAGTCTCCATTTTTCTTATATATGTCAACTTCGATCACTGCATCCCGTTTTTCATAGATACCTTTCCAAACGAACCGGAAAATATCTAAATCATCAAAACTAAAGTTTCTCAACCTACATAGAAATTCATAGCCCTTATTCGTGCCGTTTCTTTCATGCATCCCCTTGATGTCTTCTGAAAATCTCTCTCTCGAAAAGTTACCAAGGTACTTATTTTCATAACGCTTCGTATACAAATCAAAGTTCTTTGTGTCATCTGCTTCCAGCATTTCCTTCAGATAATTTTCGGCTATTGCCTGTACTTTTGAAAAACCTGTCATAATTTCATCCTTGTGTTTGATTTCTTTTTACCAAACCTACCACCACACCTGTTTTTAAAACCTAACGCCCAAATAAGGAGCTGATTAATAGTTGGTTAAAATGTGAAGCGAAGCGGAACCAGCCAACTGTTATTTGTCCCGCTTGAACAGCTTGTTATATGCTATTTTCTCCATTAAGAAAGAATAGAATGATAAATTCTGATGCACTAATTGATGCTAGCTGAATGATAAGACCAAACATTATTCCAATTCCAGCTTGCGCATCGGGCTCGATACCAAACAATAACATAGGTACTACTAGAAAAGTGAGTATCGCAGGAATACTCCTAATGATAGTTAATTTAGTATTTCGATAATTGTTCGCATTAGATAAAAAATATAGAACTGCATAAGGTGCTAACAACAAGTAAAAGATTATTTCACTTGGGAACCAATACTTGATACCAATTGAAACCAAAGACAACACAGCTAAAGCTTTAATCGGAATATAAATTTTTAGGAAACTCATGGCTCTCCTTAGCACATAACGCCCATTTAAGGGGCTGAAAATAGTTTGCTAAAATGTGTAGCGAAGCGAAACCGAGCAAACCGTTAGCAGTCCCGCTTTAAATTCTTGTTATATGTAAATTACACCGGTTTTTCAATATTTGAGTTTGTAATTAAGTCATTTTTTAACATTAAAACTATAAGGTACACGATATTTAATGGTGGCGTGATACATAATAAAACACCTATTAATGCAGCCATTTTCGGCGTAGATGTCTTACGCTTACCTAAGTAATAACTTATACCTCCAACGGCAAACATAGATATAAAGATTATTTCACCAAGCAGTGTTGCATTGATGTTCATCTGAAGAACTCCTTTTACATATAACGCCCACATTAAGGGGCTTTTTATTAGTTTGCTAAAATTGTGAAGCGAAGCGGAACCGAGCAAACTGTAAAAAGTCCCGCTTTAATTGCTTGTTATACGTTTTTACTCAACACTTAGAATCATTTCTTTTCTGGAATTCTCATGAGTTAATACAACGCAACTTTTAATTGATTTATTTAACCATGATAAGAAGTTAAGTAAAACAACAAAGTCACTTTCAGAATTTATATCTTTGGGATCTATATCAAACTCAATTTCATTACTTTTGAAAAAGTGACAATTAACTAAAAGTTCACCGACCTTAATAGAAAGTAATGTTGGATCAGTATTTTGTAACTCCCAGATTGAATCAATTGAGTCAGGCAAAGTAGCAATGTTACCGCCGTGCGTAAAAGCATGTGAATACTCTGCTGATTTTAAAGCAGCAAAGAATAACTCCCATGAATCTAGTGATTCTGAAGTAACAATGATGTCTCTCAGTGAGCCATCTTGTTCGAAGTATGATTTTAGATTATTCCATCTATCCATGAGAAACGTATAACGCCCCAATAAGGGGCTGATAATAGCTTGCTATAATGTGTAGCGCAGCGGAGCCGAGCAAGCTGTTTGCAGTCCCATTCCTTTATTGGCTTGTTATGAATACACTACATTAATATCATGACTATTTTGTATAAAATCACGAAAACTATCTATAGAGCAACTAGTTTGTTTGAGCATAATTTCTATTGGCGCTTTGCTTGGGTAATAAATCCTAACTAATTGATTATGCTCAGTGTCAGATTGAAAGCTAATTTTTTTTATTTTCGATAAATCTACTTTTTTCTTAACAAAGAGATTTATATTCAAAGATAATTCATTTCTTTCAATTGTCGCGAGAGGCCTAAAGCGAGTAATCGTTTTGAATAAATAGAAAGTTAATCCAAATGGAAGATAGATAAAGTATAGAAGTAAAGATTCATCTAAATTCCCCTCACCTAATCTAAGTGTTGCAGCACGGTCTACAACAAAGGCAAATAAAAGCGGAACATAGAGTATTTCAGAATTTTTCCAGAAGATTCTAATTAAAGAATCATTAATCGCTTTTCCATTTCGATAAATTTTATTCATCTACTTCAACTAGACTTCCATGTATTCATAACGCCCAAATAATGGGCTAAAAATAGTTGGTTAAAATTAGCGAGGCACGAGCAAAAGCCAGCTGTTTTTTGTCCGTTTAAGCAACTTGTTAGAATTACAGGCCAGCTAATACTCTAACTTGTGCTGACATTGCATTTCCTGATATCCCTGGGTAAATTCTTGAGAAATTGATCCCCATCGAGTCTAAGTCAGCCAATGCGTTAACTGCATTATGTGCTGGTATAACGTATTTGATTAATTCACCATCATTTGGATAACTTGCAACGTATTCCTCAATCGAAGATTGTGGTGTGCGCAAGTAAGTAAATTTCCCATGTTGATTTTTTATACGTTCGTTTCCGAAGGATGGTACATTTACTATTTCACAACCAAACTCCGAGTTCCAAATTGGGTCTTCAGTTTTTATAACCCAAATTGCAATTTTATCTCCAGAATTTTCTGTAGCACGTATGTGACTACTAAAAGCAAAGAAAGCAGAAACATATGGGCTCTCACTCCAATCCAAAAGCCTAGTTGGGAGTCCATGATGCTGTCCGAGACTTAACATCAAAATCTCACTATTTCTCACTTCATCTGTAAGATCTTCTAATTCACATTCTTTTATGAATTGGTTAAGTAAACTTTTAGCTGTGTTCACTTTATTTTTAAGCTCACCATGATACCAGCGGTCAAAAGAAGGGCTTAATGACCAATTTTCACCACCTTGTCCTCGGAACAAAAATTTTCCTTTTTTAAAACGTCCATTGTCATAAAGATCATCGACTATTTTTGATTTAAAGTCCGTCCAATCATCACATTCAATTGTTTTTATCGTCATCGATATACTTCCATTTTATGGGTAATTCTAACGCCTAACTAAGAGGCGAATAATTGTTGGCTAAAATAAGCGACGAAGGAGCAAAAGCCAACTGTTATTTGTCCTTTTGAGTAACTTGTTATGCGTATTATTAAATGACAGTGCATACTCCTGTTTTTTGAATTGGTCTTAATAATTTACCAAGTAATGTCCCGTGACTTGAATAAACGGACTTTGATTTAGAGTCAATAGTTACAACCATTATCGAGCCATCCTTTCTTTCTTCAAAGAAAGTTATACCATTCTTGTTTGGAAAGTGTAGTAATTCATACCGTCTATTTTTCCCAATATGATAAGACTTATTAGAACTTTCATCGAGTAACAAAGTTAATGTATACCACCTTTTATTTCCATTTGAATCAAAACCGCTTTCATACTTACAGGTGTATATGGTTGCACTAACAGGAGTACATATAAATAATATAAAAAAAAGAAATAGTGACTTCAACATTTATCCTTAAACGCATAACGCCCAAATAAGGGGCTGATTAATAGTTTGCTAAAATGTGAAGCGCAGCGAAACCGAGCAAACTGTTAGCAGTCCCGCTTTATTTTCTTGTTAGTTGCCAATTGCACCTGTAGCAAGATCTTCTTCTTTTTTTACAATGTCTTTGAAGTTAATCGCCGCAGTTTCTAAAGTACTTTTACCTTGGTAAATTGCAACATCTCTAGCACCTGCACCCAAAGCCATTTCTCGAAATGCTCTAATCTCTATCATAGTAAGCCCGCCTTCTGTTTTTTCCATTGGGTGAATTATTATTGCAGGAGCTGGAGAAATGAATTTTTTACCAACAAGCTTTTTAACGATCTCTTGGAGTAATCGTTCTCCAATAAAGAAGTCATTTAGCAATGCCCGAGGGTGGGTAAAAGGATTTAGAGGATTAAGGTAAGCATTGTTACCAAAAGCAGTAACATCCTTTGCCCCGTTCTTGCGAGTTTCAACTTGCAAAAGCGGCTTTTCATCAAAGACTTCATTAGTTTCTACATCTACAACTCTAATACGGTTTTCCCATATTTGAACATATAAAGTAGAACCGAATCTATTGATAAAACTACGAATCATGAACCAATCCTTCCTTGGCAACTAACGCCAAGCTAATAGGCGTTTACTGTTTGGCTAAAATTGTGAGCGCAGCGAAACGAGCCAAACTTTAAACTTCCCATTGAGCGCCTTGTTATGCGCTGGTTACGATAACCACAAACAGCGCCATTTATATAAGGTTTCGTGGCTGCCCGACCGCAGAAAACAAGAATTCCCACGCAGCGCGACACACCAAACCATGAATTTTTGAGCCACTTAAATATATAGTGACTTTGCCACCAAACCTAACTTGGCGAAAAACTGTTGAGCCAAAAGCTAAAACAGCATTATTGGTAAATAAGTTACCAAAACAAAGAGTCGGCAACAAGCTCCCTAACCTTTGTAAAGCACCAGCCGAAAACATTAAATTTAATAGAATTTGCGGCTGACGCATAACGCCCACGTTAAGGGGCTTTTTATTAGTTTGCTTAAATTGTGTAGCGAAGCGGAACCGAGCAAACTGTAAAAAGTCCCGCTTGAACTGCTTGTTATGTGTATTTCACATTTATATATTTCTTTGCGTAATAACCCGACCATATTGCAAAGATGACAACCGAAAGCCAATACAGTTGTGGGTGGGATTGTTTTGTAACCCAAACCAACCCTTTCATTGGAATGTATTCAGCATATAAAGTAGACACCACAATTGAAAATAGTAAAAAGAATACGAAAGCATTCTTTTTTGTCGGACTCATTTCACTAATATGGTTTTCTTTATCTTGCTCATTTTCGTTTGCCCTAAACTCTAGCTCGTCATTGATTTGTTTTAATCGTTCAGGAAACCTTACCCGATCAATACTCCTCAATGATTCGTGCAGTTCAGTAATCGTATACTTTGAATAGTTAGGTTCAGATGGCATAGTTTATCGATACACATAACAGCTTATTAGTAGGAAATAAGTACACTTTCTACAAGCCACCTATAATTCCATTACGTTAAAATATGCACATACGCTAATTCTTTTATATTAAAGAATCAACAACTAAGCATAGTAATTAACTTTTATTTGCGTGAAAGCGGGAAAAATGCACACTTTCTTTTGCAGAAAGCAGGAAATGGACTAAGCTGTATAAATATACAGCACAACATGATAATTAAAAAATTATATGTCTTCTCTTTTTCTTGCACATGTTACAGATAAAATGCGAGTTAAACGCTATGCGAAAAGAACAATAAACACATACGTTTATTGGATCAAAGCGTACATTAATTATAATAACAAACAACATCCAATAGATTTGCATAACGGTGAAGTTGAAAACTTCTTAACCTATTTAGCTTGTGTAATGAATGTTGCACCAAAAACACAAGCGGTTGCTCTAAATTCGTTAGTATTTTTATACCAGAACATTTTAGATAAACCTCTAACATTAGATCTTAACTTTAATAAAAGCACGGTATCGCCCAAACTGCCTACTGTTTTAACGCAAAATGAAATCTCGTTATTTTTAAAAGCGGTAAAATCCCCTTACGAATTACATTGCAAACTAATGTACGGCAGTGGCCTTAGGTTAATGGAAGTTGTAAAATTAAGAGTTCAAGATATTGATTTTGATTTCAACGCCATATGCGTTTGGAATGGCAAAGGAGGAAAACATAGAAGAGTAACTCTTGCAAAGGAGCTGGTAATATCACTCAAAAACCAAATTGCACTTGCAACGGCTTACTTTGAAAAAGACATTGAAAATGCAAAATTTTCTGGTGTATGGCTACCAAACGCCTTAGAGCGAAAATACCCAAATGCGCCAAAGCAATTAATGTGGCAGTTTCTATTCCCTTCTAAACGGCTCAGTGTCGACCCTGAAACAGGTGAAATTCGCCGACATCATATCCATAGTACAGCATTAAGAAAGGCTGTCACTCAAGCAGCTAACAGTTTAAATATTGCAAAACATATAACTTGCCATAGTAAAGATGATCTTGTCAAATGTTACATTCCATTAAAGGTAATAAAAACAGCACCTATTGAGTATGTAACAAAAATGGAGTTTTTCGTACTTAAAGCAGCTTAATATTCCCATATTTTATATTTAAATCTGAAATTCTTTTCTCAAGTAATTCAACTTCTCGTTTCAATTTTTGATTATCCATTTCATATTTAGCATTTAAGGATACTAATTTCTGAACATCTTCTTTAAGACGAATATTTTCATCTTTCAATTTTATTTTGTCAGCTTTAGTTTGAGTATACTTATCTTTAAATGAGTTATCATTAGCAATAAGTATAGACTTATTGTGTTTCTGAATTTTTGTAGCAATGTCAGAATAACGATTATAAATGGTTGAATGTGAAATCCCAACAGTTTCAGCTAAAGCAGTTATGGATATTTTATTTTTCACTGGTTGATCAAGCAAAACCTTTAAATTTTTCTCCAGCTTTTCTCTAGTATTATTCAACATATCAATAAATACCTACTTAATGTAAAAAACTTAATACTAGAAAGCTTCATTCTGAGTATTGGTTATACGTTCGAGTCCTGACCGCGATAATATTTTGATGAATTACCGTAATTTAACTGCTATTCCCAGTTGAATAAATCAAATTCTATTCTGAGGGCTTATTTTCTCTAGCTACTTTGATAAGGGAATGAATGATCATTCGAACAAGTATCCACCAACCATATACGGGAGCAGAAGAAAAAGCGCCACCATCAGTTAAAATGCCATGTGCAACTTCATTTCTTAAATTAGCGCCATGAGAGCTTGTAAATACCGCCCTTAATTCAAAGAGTAAATCTTCACCTAATATTGCGCGTGCCTCATCCATATCTAGTAATGTACTTAAACCATTTTCATGCTCTATACCATTTTTATCTATATTGGTTGTATGGGCATTATGTTGCTTTAACTGCATCCGCACGATTTTTTCAACCTGTGGAGCGACAAGGTGTATAGCTGTATCAAAGTCATACTCAAAACCCAGCCAGATAGCATGACAAATCAGGTTGATGTTTTCTTTAGGTACAATAGGGCTTGAATTGCACATTTGAAAAATAAAGTCATGGCTAAGATGGTGTTCGTACAAAATAATATCTAACGCAGGGTAAATGCACATATTAACATTGAAGCTCAAGCATCGATTAAATGATTGAATCATCTGAGTATCCAAGGTTTGATTATATTTTTTTTCATCATTATCAAAGCCAATAGCTGGTGACTTTGCAACGACTCGGCCATCACCTGAGTATTGGGTCACTCCAAATAAAGAACCTACAAAATATTTGCTCATATTCTCTTTTTCAGTTTCTTTTAACTCTTCATATTTAGATAGCCCCACCAGACCTGAAAGGTGAACTAAGGCTTCTAACAATGACGACTTTCCAGCTACCCATTGCTCGGAATAAGTGATCAATTCATCTGCATTATCAATGGGAGTTTTGACTACGCCCATATGCTCTAATGTACCTTTTCCTGCTTCATTTAATTTATGTCTTAACGCTGAAAGCTTGCTATCAATCGAATACTGCCCACGGAATTTAGCAGGTATTCTCCTATAGGCATGAATCGATTCCTCATATGAACTACTGGAAATTAATCTAGTGCCTTTTCCTGCGTTAAATTGCTTCTCCGCTTTAGATTCATAGCTTTCAGCAGCTCTAAACAGCACAAAAACAGCTTTTTCTTCGTCTTTATCTTGACTATATTTTTTAGCGCTTAGTTCAAAAAAATAAACAGCGCTTAAGTAATCTTTATTTGTAAAAAAATGCTCCCCTAGCTACTCCAACCTTGCTGCGAAAGTAAAAAAGTCATGTTTAAATAAGTTGAGTTTGTCTATTAACTCTGTAACCGAGATAGCAATATCCCGAAATTCATTGTCATCACAATGAAAAGCATCTTTGAGCAAATTTTCTACGCTTAATTTACGCTGCTCATCTTTTAATGAACACGCCAGTTTATATGCACGTTCAAGCTTTTTATCGACTTCTTCATACCACTTAATAGGATCAATATTGGATGGGATATAGCCATCAATGGCATTCCGAGCATGGTCAGGATTTCTTGGTTTACTGCATAACCAAAGTAAATCATTGACTCTAGTCTTTAATTCAATATGAGGAATATCAATAATAGCTGTAGATAAAAGCGCCAGATCATTTGGTGTTAAGTCAGATGGCATCGCGGATCTTCTGCCATCAGCCATTACCAAAACAGGCTGAAAGGGTTCATTAGTACTGCTAGGGCTTAACATCATTGATGAAGCATCTTTTAACAATGTAAGCATTGTTTTGTCTGTGTTGAGTAATTCTAGTTCATCATCCGAAAGCTTTTGATTAAATATTCCTGAGAGCCGATGTAAGTCAAGGTTTGCATTATCTTTAATAACTTTAAACCATGTAGTTTTAGTATTATCTTTGTCTTTACTAATTCCTGAAGATGATTCTTTAAATGGCACTTCGCAATTCCTTCTTAAATGTCATTTCGTAAAGTTAACTACATCAAGCTTACATTTATCAATGAGCAACCTGAAAAATGGTTTAACGCCATCCCAAGAAGAAGACCTATTATCATGACCATTGTTTACTCGATGACTTCGAGTCTTGGTATATGTCACGTTTATCTTTTCTTTAGCTCTTGATAAAGCAACATATATCGCACAGTTATTCTCAAAAGGATTTCGCCTATAACTCCAAAAAGCCTGATCTTCTAAACCAATAAAAAATACAGTGTTATATTCAAGCCCTTTACATTTATGGATATTCATAATTTGTACTGAATTTTCAGCATTAAATAGTCGAACCCCCATATCTAATGAATTTGCTTGGGAGCACATATTTCTTAAATGTACCTCTAAACTTTGCCAAACTAAATTATAATATCCGGGGGATTTATATTGCTTCCAACGCCCTTTTATTTTTTGACTCCCGATAAAGTGAATGAACCCCTGCACATATAAAAGCAAGTCATCAATTGATGTGTTTTCGGTTAAGCAGTCTCGCTTTGATGACAAAAAGTTGATAATAGTTCTTGTTAAATCTTCTTCTTTATCATCTCCAATTTCAACTTTATTTAAAGCCAAATTCATTTGAAAAAGCTCGGTCATAACCTTAGGAGATGGACATAATAGAGCTTTCAAAAACAAAGAGAATAGTTGACCTAAAGGTTCTTTCAACGCATCCTGCAAATCCGTCATTTCTAAGTTATT
Organism: Colwellia meonggei; assembly: GCF_057537295.1. Classification (NCBI taxonomy): domain Bacteria; kingdom Pseudomonadati; phylum Pseudomonadota; class Gammaproteobacteria; order Alteromonadales; family Colwelliaceae; genus Colwellia; species Colwellia meonggei. The sequence goes on along the minus strand of NZ_BAAJLZ010000005.1, from coordinate 28,044 downwards.
TATTCCTGCTACATTAAGAGCAGACCTTAAAATTTCAGTATATTGTGGAGATTGCTGTTTTGTTAAAACACAAATATCCCCCTCATTTACGCCAGTCGCCAAAAGGGCTTGGATATTATCAACAATAAATGATGCTTCTTGATATTCATCGTTAAAAATATTTATCGAACAACTTGAAGGTTTAGTTGGCAACTCATTCACCGCCTCGCTTGGATCTTTGATGTACTCTAGAACCACTCCTAATACATCTTGAATTTCTTTTGAGGCCCTATAGTTTTTTACTAAGAATTTACTTTTTGCAGAAAAATCATTGAGGAAGTCATTGAAGACTGTTTGTCTGGCTCCAGCCCAAAGCATAATACTCTGGTATAAATCACCAACGGTTAATAACTTTACATTAGTATCTTGAAATAATATTTGAAGTAGCTCGTACTGTTCATCTGTCGTATCTTGAAACTCATCGACAAATACATATTCATATGAAGACGAAAAAATTGTTTTTATATCAGCTCTTTCTCTTAAAATCCTAATAGCTAAGGACAATATATTATCCATTAAGATTTTATTTATACCATCAGCTTCTTGAGCACGAAACACTATATCGTAGTTATTAATTGGTCGTTCATTATCAGGTAAAACATTTTTAAATCTATCCACAATGCTTTTACAAAAGGCATGAAATGTAAAAGAATCAAAACGAGTAGCTTTGTGCCCACAGCGTTTGTTAATTCTTTCTTTAATATTTATTTGCGCCTCTGTTTTGAAAGTCAAAGACAGTATTCTTTTAGGCCAAGCGCATTTTTCTGTAAAGAATAAGTAACTAGCTTTTTGAGCTAAAAGCTCAGTTTTTCCTGCTCCTGCACCAGCAAGAACAACCACAGATTCATTGCATTTTATGATATCGATTAGTTCATCTGTAGCTTCGATACCTTCAGAGAGGCTCCATTCTTCTCTCATTCTATAATCTCATCTGCAAGCTGTATAACACGCTCTGCCAATCGATTCAGCTCTGGTGGTAATTTCGCTATGATTTGTGCTGCTGTATATTCATTGCATAGCTTAGAAAACATTCGAACATGAGATGCTGGTTTACTCTTGCTTGACAGAAAGCGGTAACGATACCAAAGAAAGTTGCGCTCCCAATCATCGCCAAACTCAAATTGCCTGCCTACATTGCCCTTTTTTAATACCGCTTTAACCAATGCTTCTTCCCTTTTAGCCCTATCACCATCTTCTTCATCTTCTTTGCCTTCAGATGGTCCACGCTCACCATAGCTAGTGTCTATTGAACAAAAAATTTCAGGAAATGCGCAAATCATTGAATAATCAATATCTAATGGACTAGAGAAAAATACATTGCATTCTTCTAATTCGTGCACAATATTCTTAGTTTCTTCACCATAATTCAAATTGAATAAATTTGGATTTCTTGGGTCAGTCCAACTAGGAATTACGGCTGGTACATCATGTCTAATGTATGCACTTGCTACTTCGTCCATTTCAAGCAATTGTTCAACAGCATATTTCATTCGGCCAAAACCACCTCCATTTCGATCAATATCAAAATCTAACAAAGTAACAAATGGTATTTTCAATGTATTGAGGAGACGCCAAAAATGATTTACATGTCTGCCACCTAATGGCACAACTGAAATCGAATGAGTGTCTACATCCTCACCATATTGTTCCAACAACTTAGGAATAATTACTTGTTCACTATCACCTTCACCAAGAATTACTAGCTTTGAAAAATAGATTTCAGGGTAAGCCTTAACAGCCTCACTAACATACTTTGACTGTTCGTCATCATCATCTGGCAGGTTTATTGATTGAATATGTGTACTTTTGCTATCACTACCAAGTCGAAAGTGCCGTATTTGTTCAGGTTCAACTCGACCAACTAATGAAGCTGAGTGTGTAGAAACGACAGACTGACAAAATTCACTAGCTCCGTACTCTTTGATTAGCTTGATAATACGGCCAAGGTAATGTGGTGATAGATGATTCTCAGGCTCTTCCAATGCAATCAAACTAAATATAGGCAACTTCATTTTATCACCATCAAAATTCGAAGGCTGCTTATCTGTAATTGCTTGCCGTGTAGCCTTATCTATATCAAATAACGCTTTAGTTAAAGCAAAATAAACTAGAGACTTTTGTCCATCACTTAGCCTGCTCGTATCTACTTTATTCCTTGCTGCATCAGGCATAAATTGAAGTTTTATTAACTTTAATATCTCATCAACATCACCAACAGGAAAATTCAGATCGGCATGATTCAGGTGGCGTCCTTTATAAATTTTTTGCCAACTTAAGTTTATTGCATCAGTTATTTGTATAAGTGCGGGATTATGTGCTGCTAGGCCATTTAATTGTTGTGCTTGTTCTTCAAAGGACTCTTTTTCACCATCTGACCATTTTATGGCTTTTAGCAAACGCCCTAAAATTGCTTTTGATGAATACTTCAGTTGGACTAAAGGATCTCTATTTGCTGGTATATAATTGACTTGAATTGCATTTCGTTGTGTTGCTGATAAACGGTGTTTATTGTCCTCTTCAGGGGCATCCATATCACCATCTATAACCCAAACATTTTCTTCTACATCACCTAAAGGGTTATAGTCAAAAGATAAACTAGCTTCCAGACGCACTCTGAAAATAATTTCACCATCTTCCCTAGATGCAGTTAGCCCATTAATCAATGTTGGGATTGAGGGATTACCATCTGTATCAGATAAAGTGAACCATGCTTCAATTAATAAACTTCTTGCTGCATCTTTATCAGCATCGTCTTTTAAATAAAAATCTGAAGGGGATATTCCCCGTAAAGAATGGTCAATAGCAAACAACTTATTTAGCGCTTCTAAGGAAGCACTTTTTCCTGTTCCATTATGCCCAATAAATGTTGTTATATCAGACTCAAACTCAATCGACTGAGGGTGCTCAGTGGAAATACTCTTATATCCAGCGACAAATAACTTCTTTAACAGCATTACTCTTCCTTAATTTATTGTTTTTAATTTGATGCAAATGTTGTTTACTCTCCATAAATCTACGATCCCTAGTAAAGATTTAGTTGTAATACTTTACTTATTAAAACCTAAATTTTACTAACCTATTTCAATCACATTTCTACATTTTGGAAAGGCACTGCATCCCCAAAACTCATTGCCTGCATTTTTACCTTTAGTGGCTTTTCGCAATACCATGTCCGAGTTGCATTTTGAGCAAGATTTAGTATCAGACTTTTCCTTTACTATTTCTTTGACATGTTTAACGTGTTGCTGATTAGTTTTAATGCTTCGCTCTAATCGTCCACTTTCGATTTGTTCAATAATGTCCGTAACCTTACCTTCATTAAAGGCAATATCACGTTTACTTTTAATATATTCAATACCGCCTCTCGCAAACCTTACGTTATCGGGCATTTTTGTTTTAAAAGTACTATCACCAATAAAGATAATGACGGAAAAAATACAATCATTCTTTGCTTTGCTATCACCCAGTAATAGAGCTTCTAACGTTTTGACATGTTTATAGTTTTGATGCAAAGGGTTTTGAAATTTAGAGGTGTGTTTGAATATTTTTTGCGTCCATTGCTTCTGATTAGCACTGCCAAAGATCCAACCCTTCATGTTCTTTGTTTCAACAACAAAAATGCCGTATTTTGAGACGATGATGTGATCAATCTGAGTAGTTCCATCATCTGTAGGCAGTGTTACATTTTTAATAAGATGGTAGTTATTTTTGTCTAAGAAAAACTTGATGAGTAAGTTAACTTGCCACTCACCGAGCACACCTTTGAACCATGCTGATTTTATAATGACAGCAAATATGAATATTGGTATCAGATACCATGCGGCACTGAATATCATGTTGAGGTAAATTGATAAATCCATTTGTTTTTTCTTCCTTTTAGCAACGAGCAATTGCCGACTTAATTAAGCTTTGTTCTTCAGAAACCTATCATCATTTTCTTTATTAGGCATCATACAACTCTCGTATTTACCAAATAATGAATACCGATTTAGGGCTATACGATCATAAAGCCAATTTCTTATTCCCGTTGGGATTATTTTGAATACGTATAATATGCGCCATGGGAATCCGAGCTTATTGACGACATTTAAGAATGCGTCACTTTTATCAAAATATTGATTACCTTCTACATACAACATGGTATCAAAATGATCCGTTGGCATATTAAAGTGCTTGAGTATGCTCTGGCCCTCAGGAGATTGTACGCTACATAGTTTAAAGCGTTGTCGGCTATCATATTTAATGATGAATTTGCTCCAAGCATTACAAAGCTTGCAGACACCATCAAATAAAATCACACAGTCATTTACATCAACGTTTGGAGGATATTTTTCGACAGTCATACCTTCTCCTTTCTGTGCTCATTTTTTATTTCTTTCTTTAACTCGTCCTTTAATTCGACAAGTAAAATCAAACTAAAACCGATTAAGGCAATATTGGTGGTAACGGGGTTAAATGCTTCAATAAGTAGTTGAGGCTGTAATATTGCGACAAAACATAATAAGCCAGAAAGTCCGATAATGTTTAAGTAAACTATCCTATTATCGCGATAAAAAATGAAGAATAAAACTCCAAACATAACCTCTCCAACACCCGCTGACTTAGTAACTAAATATGAAAGCTCGTTCGATAAACCAATGCTTGCAGTCATGGCTTTTTCTAATGGTGCAATATGAACAAGTTTTGGAAAAATCCCATGATATAACCAACTAAAAGAAATAATGAATCTTGCAATTTGTAATGATGACAAGGTTGGCCTCTTTGTTTGTGATTTAAACTAATGATTTAAGTTGTTGGATTTGATTGAGGGTGAATTGAACCACTATCGGCACTTGCGATGTAAACATAACCAATCAAAACAGTAATAGGAATATTTTTGGTTATTGGCCCAAATGGATGAAACCAAAAACTTGCATCGACAATGGTTAATATTATCGTATAGAGCGCAATCACTGATACTTGCACAGTGCAGCATAACTTTGTTTTTATTGAGGTTAGAAGCCAAAGCCCAAGTACAATATCTAAAGCACCTCCAGCATAAACGGAAAAGTCTGCCATTGAACCAGTAATATTGGCGCTTGCTAGGATTTCATAACCAATTTCAGGGGAGAAATAAATGGAGGTTAGCCCTGTAAAAATCCATAAAAATGCCAATGCATATATTGCAGGTTTATATAATTTTTCTTGGCTGTTTTGTTTCATAGTTAGCCCCTAAGCAACAGGAAATGGTTTGAAGACCATTAACCAGAAAATACCTATTATTGCTGTAAAAGCTGGAATACCCAGCAGCGTCCATGTTTTCATTAGTGACTTAAATTCAGGCGTAACTTGATTTGAATCTACAGATATCTTGGCTAACTCCCGTAGTTTGTATTGAATACGCAGTACAGGTAACCAACAAATTCCAATGAAAGCAAACAGTCCCACAACCCAATAAAACCATGGTGCTGAAAATGAATATCCTTGCATGTTCATCAAAAGTATCCCTGTTATTATTTGGGTAATAACAGCAGGTGTAGTGAAAATCCAATCGCCTAAAATTACATGCTTGGCCGTTATATAAATCGCTTGAGCATTGTTAGATCTATTAGCCATAAACATAAAAAAGGCAATACCAGCACCTGTACCTGTTACAACAACAGCAGCAAGAATGTGAATCAGCTTAAGAATTAAATATTGTTCCATCATCCTTTCTCACTCGTTTCTTCATAGTGAATACCTAGCGCATCAAAATAAGTATCGAATTCACTTAATTCAAACATACCTGCACACGGTTTAGCGCCTGTTTCTTGTTGTGCGCTTTGGCTATCACTACTCAAAAGCTTTCTTGCTAAAATAATAGTTGAAAGCGTTGGAATATAAGGGCCATTGCCCTTTGGTGCATACAAGGTCCACTTTACTTTGTTTGCGTTACCATCATTGCCTTGACCTTTTATAAGCACTTCCATCGCGCCCTTATCGCTACCAAAAGGAAGAAAGACATTACTAGTGCCAACAATAACTTTTGATAAAGGAGCCCAGTTTTTGACTAAACCTATTTTAGATAGATAAGCCATTCCAACCATAGTTAAATGCAATATTGGTAGCTCTAACCCAGCCTGAAAGCTAACTTGCTCCGATACAGAATAGCGACTAGGAAATAACTCTAGATCTGGTACATCTACATTAGCCAAGTGACGCTTGCCAACAAAGCCACCGAAGTCATTTACTTTAGAATCCATCCAGCCATAAACATCTTGCCAACGCCCATCTTTAAATACATTCAGAGGGTGTCCTGTGTAAGATAGAATTGCTTCAACTGTTGCTAATCCACGTTCTGCTTTATTCCCCGGAGCAATAGCTAAATTAATAGAGTCTATGGTACTAAATTGATTTTGATAGCGCTCAATCACGGCTGACGACAAGCCTGGCACAGAACTAGCTCCACTTACGATTAATACACCTTTATCTTTTGCTTCGTTGTCTAACTCAGCAATATCACAAACAAATCTTCTATCATCAGCTAAATCAATATAGTGAGCGCCACATGAAATGCATGCTTTGGGCACGCGATAGTCTTGCCCCTGAAAAGGACCACTTGTATGAATAACAAGGTAAGGAGACAGTGTAGCTAACTGATCTTTAAAATCATCAGCGAAAATATCAATGACTAATGGCTCTAACTTAGCGGCTGAAGTATTTTCTAGATTTGCTACTAGTGCTGACGACTTACTTAAGTTTCGACCGGCAATGAGTAAGGTTATATCTTCAATACTGGTAAGATTCTCAACAATCCTTTTACCAAAATTTCCATATCCACCAAGGACTATTACTTTTTTCATCAATTCAATTCCTTACATGGGATATCAAAATCTACATGGTAATGTTCATCATGCCTTACCCACGAACGCTTTTTAGAAAATTGAATATGCTTTTTAAGGTATGGACCGTATGATGTTTTGAAAAGTTCAGGTTGTAACTTAGGATCAAAAATTACTCGCCATAAATCGACATCTTGTGCTTTCGCCTCTTTATGCAAAGCAACAATATGAGCAGCTAAGGCAATATAATCAATAGCATACTCCTCGTATTTCCCTTTGCTATCAAATTCAATGTTGTAGCCAAACTTGTTTAGAGGGTGAGTTGGCAAGTGCATTGATTGGCCTGACTCATCTTTAACAGGTGTCATAAAGTCTACTGATAATCCATTGCGATGAGTTTTGTGTGGTTTGAATTGGCCACCATCTTCAAACCCTGTTTCTGCATACTTAAATACTTTATTGGGCTGTTCGGTTTCTAACGATTTATATGCGCCTACTAAAATGCTTTTTACTTGAGAATGAACATAAGTTCTGCCAGCTAACCTAGCAATATCACTGTAACCTACAAAGTTTTTTCCTGAGCTAGGTAGCTCTATACCATTTTCTAAACGGCCTTTTGAGGTTGTTCCGAAACATGTGCTGTTTTCAGCCAGAGCTGGAAGGGAGAGCATAGAAATAATTAATATTATAAATTTCACCTCTCACTCCCTAGTGATAATTGCTCAGTATTTAAAGCTAGTTTTTTAACCACTTTCTTTATACAGGTTTCTTTATCTACTACCCATAAACCATAACTTATAGGTAACACATCAACGCCTGCACGTTTAAATAATTTGTAGGTATTTAATTCAAAAAAATCAGCCCATGGACCGGGAAATCCAATAAGATCAATTGCTAGATACTGATTGTTATAGCGACATAGAATATCTACTTCAGTGCCTGCTACTGTATAGCCTGGCCATGTTTCAATTTCTAGTTTATCTAATTCATTCACAACACTTTTCTGAAACTCATCAAGTTCAGATGTTATTGAGTGAGTTGCTTCAAATTCACTAATAGAACTTAAGTATCTTCGTAACAGATTATGCTCTGGTAACTGAATTTCATCTATCGATAAAAATAGTATTTGTTTCTGCCTTGCTCTAGTAATAGTAACGTTAAATACATCTGCTTTATTAAGATAAACAGCAGCGCGTTTCGAATTATTATCGACTGAAAAAGAAATGAGCATTATGTCCCTTTCTTCTCCCTGAAAACCATAAGGAGTTGCGACACGGATTTTATGCTTAATAATTTCAGTTTCACTAAAACTGGCTTCAACTTCTTTGGCAATGTACTCTGCTTGGTGCCTAAAAGGAGAAATAACTCCTATGCTATGGCTAATGCCTGTTAAAGCATCTTCATGGATTTGGTTTTTAATGGATTCGATTACTTGAGTTGCTTCAAGGTAGTTAACACCTGTCTTATCTCTTGTACCTTGTAGCCTCTTTAAATGCAGGTGACCACTGCTTGTACATGGCCTATGTTGCATGACTTTCAGCTTACTCTGATAAAAGCATTTGTTACTGAAATGAATTAGTTCGGGCTTGCTTCTAAAATGTTCATCTAAAAAGGCTAATTGTTGGTGACTATTTAATGCATTTAATGTCAGGTCTAAAATTGAATTGTCACGATAACTCACTACACCATCAGTACTAGGTGTTAGATTATTTTTAGTCGTTAGCTGAGCTTCTTTGCTTTTAGCTAAGAATGAATAGTGCCTTAGTTGCTTAGTATCACCAACCACCATTGCTCTTTTGGCACGATAAAGTGCTGGTAAGCAACTACTGATATTGCACTGAGTTGCTTCATCAATGATAACCAAATCGAACATTTCAGCTTTTAAAGGCAATACTCGGTACAGTGTATTAAGGCTTACCAACCAAACAGGAAATGCTGAAAGGAGTGCCGAATACTCAATATCATCAAAAAGTTCAAACTGCCTTTTAGAAGTTCTACTACGAATTGCTTTATTGAAGGCTTGTAATGATTTTCTTTCTTTTTCAACTAGTGTTTTTAAGTTTCTATTTTTTAATGCACTTAAATAGCCACCAGCAAGTTCTTCTCTCTTGATATGCCTATTATTAATTTCATTTAAAGAAGCCCACTGTTTTGCTAGCTTTCTAATGCCACTACTAGCTAAAGCCAAATAAATGCGCTTCATCCATTGAGAATCTTTTTGTTCTAGCCCTTTTAGTCTCTGACCTCTGACTATAGCCGTTTGACAAAACTTAACAAAGCGACTTTCTAACGTAGATAACGAGCTATTAAGTCTTTTTAATTCTGACTCGCATACATCTGGTTCTTTATTTAACTCTTCAGAGAAATACCCTGCTAAAAGGTCAGCAATGTAACCTTTTAATTTTTTTAGGAACTCTTTCTGGCCAGCTCGAATAGATACATCACTTAAACCAAAGTTCTCGTCTAACTTGTCGGCAATAACATCAAGTGCAGCGTCATTATTGGCAACTATCAACACAGATTCGCCTCGTGCCATATGCTCAGCTGCGATTGCAGCTATTGTATAGCTTTTGCCTGTTCCTGGAGGACCAGAAGCACATCCCAGCCCAGCATTGGCCGCAATTGAAATGATCTTCTTCTGTGGAGTAGACAGCAAACCTGGCAGATAATCGTACTTAAGAGGCTTACTAAATTGATACTTTGATATAGAGTTTTCTGTCGGTGACAGTAGTTCATATAATGGAGCAGATAGTTTATTCGACTCAATTATCTCTTCCAGCTCATGAAGTACACCACGACTACTAGTGGATCTCTCAACAAAAACCAGCATAGAAGCAGGAAGCAGTGTTGGTGCTTTTCTTCTTAGTGCCTTTTTAACCTCATCAGAATTTACAAGGCTAGGAAAGTTAAGCAGCTCAAGTAAGTTTAATTCTAACGGACTATCTTTAAGCCACGAAGTCCACAATGAAGCTGATTGAATATTATCATTATCTTTACAATCTGGTGTGCCATCAGTTTCTGGCATCAGTAACTGAGTTAAAGACTCATTTATTTCTGGCGTTTGAGCATTAACAGTAAAGTAGTAGTTACCGCAATCACTTTCAATAACAGCTTCATTAAACAGTAAGGGCGTGACAACCTGCTTCACTTCACCTTTTACTTCCAACTTTCCCACTAAAATAAAACTTGCATAAAGTAATACTCGTTCTCGTTGATATACGTCAACGCGCTTTATCATTTGTTCTGCAAATTCTTTTGGGATTGGCATACGAGGAAGAAAGCCAGAGCCTAATTCATCTTGTCCTCCTAAGACAAGGCAATCTTCTTTTTTGAGTTTATTCAAATTCCATAAGTTGAGATCCGCACTATCTTCTTTATAGCAATCTCGGTAGTAGGAAAGTACGTTCTGGTCACTCACATCAAAATTCCATTTTTAATCGTTATAATTCTCAAGTTGAGATATCACAGTCTTCCAATCGGGATAATCAGCAGAGCTAAATTGTATAATATTTCCTTCAAAGCTTTCTTGCCCTCTGCCTGAAATGAGGTCATCAATTAAGATATCGCCTTTGAGTAACCCTTTATTTGGGCTAATTATTAGCTTCTCCGTAAACTCAATCCCAAAATACTTTTCTATCCAGACGCGTTTTTCAGTATATGAAAAAGGGTTTCTTGTCGAAGGAGCTGTAAGAATATATGGATCAAAATTTTCTGAATTAATGAGTTTCTGTACACTTTCAATAGCTCCTGTAATAGGAGCTAAATTAGCATAAAAGCCATATTGAGATTGTGGGAACGCAATGCCTGGAGTCTCTTCAATAGCATTATTAAAAGCAGTTGAATAATCACAAAGCACATCATCCATGTCGATATAAACTATCATATTTTCTCCCTGCGTTACGTGCTCAAATTACGCTCAAAATTAACGATATCAACGCCAGATTTAACTTTGTACTGCTGAGCTAAACGACCACCTGATTTTACTTTTTCATCGATTGTTTCAAACATGTCTGCCGATTCAATACGTCTAATTAAGCTTTTACGTTGTATCGTTTTTCCGATGATCGTTTCAATAACAGACTTTAGCTGGCCCACAGTGAAATACTCAGGTAAACAATAAACAGGAACCATCGAATAAAGTGCTTTTTGTTGAAGGCGCTCTTTGGCTTGTTCAATAATAATCTTATGATCAAAGGCAATTGATAAACTGTCTATTTTATCAATATCTATCCATTGAACGTCGTCAATGGTTTCTATGTGTGACGAGACTTCTTGGGCTGCTATCAGGGCAAAGTAAACCAAGGTTACACTAAACCCTCTAGGATCACGGTCAATACCAGAAAAGGCTTGTAGCTGTTCTAGATATTGAGGCGCAACACTCGTTTTTTCTTCTAGTTTTCTTAAAGCTGTTACATCTGTTGTGGTATCTGAATCAACATCGACAAAACCACCGGGAAGACCCCAGCTACCGATAAACGGCTCATTTGCTCGTTTAACCATCAGAACTTTTAAAGCATCGTCTTTTACGGTAAATAGCACACTATCAACTGTAAATAGGGGATTCTTAAACTCATTAATATCGTAAGTGTTCGTCATCGTACTCATTCAAAGTAAACTTTATGTCTTAATGACACATTAAATCAATTTCTCTTTTATATCAACAAGAACAGTTCACCAAATTAAATAAGGAATAATATTTGACAACTTAATGTCTTTGAGACACATTAAATATAGTGTCGCTGTGACACATTTGTAAAAGGAGATTATTATGTTTGGTTTTAAATATATAAAAGCAGATCCTTCAACACACCTCATGTTATTCAAAGAAGGAAAAATTAAGTTAGAAGGAGTCGGTGTAAACTTTTTCTATTATGCTCCTAGCTCTTCACTTGTCGCTATACCAAGTAATAGTAAAGAGTTGCCCTTTGTCTTCAGGTTACAAACATCTGATTTTCAAGAGCTAACAGTACAAGGACAAGTTACTTATCGAATTGAACAACCTCATGAAGCGGCAAAAATGCTGAACTTCACTATTGATACAAAAGGTAAGTACACATCAGAAGACCCTAAGAAAATGGATGAACGTATTCAGCGTGCTGTTCAAGTGTTGTTGCGAAATCACATTGAATCTAAATCACTTAGAGATTCTCTAGTTTGTGCTCGCGAACTAACCATCGATTTGAAAAAAGATCTAGACGGTGCTGAAGCGATAGCGAGCCTTGGTATAGAGATCACTGATGTTGCATTAACATCAATTAAACCAACTCCTGAAACAGGAAAAGCACTCGAAGCTGAGATTAGAGAAAGCTTATTAAAAGAGGCAGATAATGCAATTTATGCAAGACGCTTATCAAGCATTGAGCAAGAAAAAAGCGTTAAAGAATCTGAATTAGAAACTGAAAAAGCAATACAGAAGAAAGAGCAAGACCTTGAAGAATCACGATTAGAAGCACAGAGATTGAGAAAAATTCAGCAATTTAAAATCAACCAGGAGGATATTACGGCTCAGATTGAAGATGAAAAACAACTCGAAGAATTGGTCTCTATTAATTCAGCTAACGAGAAAGCTCGTGGTGATGCACAAGCTTATAAAATACAAGTGCAAATGCAGGCTTATCAAAATATTGATACTGATAAATTAAGAGTAATGAGCATGAGCGGTATGGCACCAGAGCAGCTTATTGCCCAAGCAATAGAAAACTTAACGCAAGGTGATAACCAAATAGGTAATTTGAATATTTCACCTGATCTATTAACAACGTTGACCAATACCTAAAGGAGCTTGTTATGCTCACAGATAGAAAAATAGTGGTTGTCACAAGAAAGACAAGATTGCAGGAATTAAAGGAAAAATACTGCACCCTTGGGCAAGCAAAATTTTACCTTGAACATTTAGGTGAGTCATTTAGTGACTATGAAGAAGAAAGTACTCTTTACTCTAAATCTGTCGCCCAATCTATTAGCCTCTTAAAAACAGTTAGTCGGGTTCAGCAACTAGAAAGAAGTGTGCTTTCAACTTATTTGTTTTCTCCCGATGATTTAGTCGTAGTTATTGGTCAAGACGGTTTAGTGGCTAATACGCTTAAGTACCTAAATGGACAACCTGTAATAGCTGTTAACCCTATCCCAGCACTTTATGATGGCCAGCTTTTGCCCTTTTTAGAAGCAGAACTTGGTGAAGTAATTCTACAAGTGCTAAACCAATCTATTAATTCAAAAGCAATTGCTATGGCTGAGGTAAATACCAACATTGGCCAAAGTTTGTTAGCGGTAAATGACCTATTCATTGGCCCCAAGACACATACTTCAGCAAGGTATATGATGTCTGTTGATAATCACCAGGAAGAGCAAAGCTCTAGTGGCGTTATTATTAGCACAGGCTTAGGCTCTACTGGTTGGTTTAGAAGCATAATTACAGGTGCGAGTGGTATTATGGATAAACCAATTAATCATCACCTACAAAACGGATTCTCGTGGGATAGTGAGTTTCTTTATTATTCAGTTCGGGAGCCATTCCCGTCAGCAAATACCAAGTGTAATAAGGTTTTTGGCAAAATAACCAATCACTCAAAATTCAGTATGTCTTCAAAAATGGCTGAAAACGGTGTCATCTTTTCTGATGGCATTGAGCAAGACTGCCTTGAGTTCAATGCCGGAACTGTTGCCAACATATCTATAAGTAGTCGCGTTGGAAATTTAATCACTCCTCACTAGCTTTCCTCGCTATATCAGTAGTTTATTTTAGCTGTTACACTCACTGACAATAAAAAACAATCTTTATGTCCTTGTGACACAAATAAAACTTGATCAATATTTAACTCTTTGCTAAATTAGATTGTGTCCTAGCGACACAAACAATAAAAAGGAAGTAATAATGAAAATATTTAGCCATGACTCAACAGGAAATAAAACACCTATCGACTTTGACAGTTTTACTTTTTCTGGCGGAGAAGAGCACATTCGTTTTAATCCAATGGACTTTGCAACTACGGCAAAAGTAGAAATCTTTGAACGCCTTACTGATTCTTCAAAGCTAATTCAATTAATGGTTGCCGTTGATGCGCTTAAAAGACTTTCAAATGAAGTGACTCCTATTGAATTGGTTATTCCTTATTTTCCTTATGCTCGTCAAGACAGAGTATGTGTTGACGGTGAAGCGCTAGGTGCCGCAGTTATGGCACATTTCATAAACAATTTAGGCTTCGCCAAAGTAACTATTTGGGATGCGCATAGTGAAGTATCACCAGCATTATTAAATAGAGTCGTAAACGTACCACAAATTAACTTGCTTGAGCGATGCGATGAATTAAGCCAACGTCTGTCTACAGGCGAACTTACCTTGATTTCACCTGATGCTGGTGCTAGCAAAAAAACAATCAAAATTTCTGAGACATTTAATGGTGAGCCTGAAGTTATTCAAGCACAAAAAATGAGAAATTTGAAAACAGGTGAAATCATTAAAACTGAGATTCTTGGCGATGTTAACGGAAAGAAAGTACTTATCGCTGATGATATTTGTGATGGTGGTAGAACATTTATCGAGTTAGCTAAAGTATTAAAAGACAAAGGCGCTGTGGAAGTTTCACTGTTTATTACACACGGTATTTTCTCAAAAGGATTAGAAGTATTTGAAGGGCTAATTGACGCTATCTATACAACTGATTCATTTAGAGCCGCTGAAGAATTCAGCACGAACAATAAAATTAAATTACAAATTATTGAGATGTAAGGAGACTATCATGACTATTACCGCTGCTAGTATGCAAAAAGACGTTTATAAAGAATTCCACAGCCGTGCTTACCACCCTGATGTAACCGAAGTTTATGCTAACTTCACATCAAGAAGTGGCAAGTTAAGTAATGTTGAAAATAGTGACAAAGTAGCATTTGTTGGTCTTCAGTATTTTATTAAGAGCTACTTACAAGAAGAATGGGCAGAATTTTTTAACAGCGATAAAGCTGTAGCCGTTGCAAACCATAAACGTATTATGAGTTCAATGTTGGGCTACCCTGTAAACGTCAAGTATCTAGAGGACTTGCACGATTTAGGTTATTTACCATTAAGAATAAAAGCACTACCTGAGGGAACACTTGTACCTTACTTAGTGCCGCCAATTACTATTGTTAACACCAAAGAAGGTTTTCAGTGGTTAACAAATATGATTGAGACAGTGTTAAGTTGTGAAAACTGGCCAATCCAAACAAGTGCTACTACTTCAGTTGCTTATTTAAAAGTATTCAAGGAGTTTGCTAATAAAACGGGACTTCCTTTAGATTTTGTCCCTTTTCAAGGGCATGATTTTAGCTTTAGAGGTATGTTTGGCAAGCATGCTGCTGCTATGAGTGGTTTTGGCCACTTAGCTTCAGGGCTTGTAGGCACTGATACCATACCAGCAGTATTATTTGCTGAAAAATACTATGGCGCTAACGTGGATAATGAGCTTGTAGGTTGCTCTGTAGATGCTACTGAACACTCTGTTACTTGTTCTTGGATCATGGAAGGTGAAATTGAGTTCTTTAAATATTTAATGAAGGAACAATCTCCAACCGGGATATTAAGTGTTGTATCTGATACTTGGGATTTTTGGACATTAGTAACTGATTATCTTCCACAGCTTAAAGACGAAATAATGGCTCGCGATGGCACTTTAGTGATTCGTCCTGATTCTGGAGATCCGGTAAAAATATTAACGGGTTATAAAATATCTCCTGTTTCTGAGTACAGTGAGCTATTCCAAACTCAAGATGAAGCTGAAAAAAATGTGAAAGAAAATGCATATGAAGCATATCGCTGGAATGGTGAGTACTATGGCTTTGATGGTGATCAAACTATTCAATTAATGTTCTGTGAAGTTAAGGGACTTATTGAATGTTTATGGGATACTTTTGGTGGAACGACTACAAGCAAAGGGTTCAAGTTACTTGATGATCATATTGGTGCTATTTATGGTGATGCTATTACCCTAAAACGCCAACGTCAGATATTAGAACGCCTAATGAACAAAGGGTTCGCTTCAAAAGTAGTGTTAGGCATTGGCTCTTATAGTTATCAATATGTGACTCGGGATACTCACGGTTCAGCAGTCAAAGCTACCAGTGTTGTTAAAAATGGTGAACGAGTTGCTATTTTCAAAGACCCAAAAACTGACACTAAGAAGAAATCAGCTAAAGGTTTATTAAAAATTGAGCGAGTGAACGGTGAGTTGACCTTATTTGATGACGTGACTGATGAAGAGGAAACTCAAGGCTTATTAGAAGTTGTTTTTGAAGATGGGAACCTTACAAAGGAAACTACTTTAGGCCAAATAAGAGAAGTAATAAACGAACAGATATAGCCCTATCAAGAGCAACCGTCGTATTTTAGGTTGCTCTTATTTCTTGTGATAACGTAATTAAGAGGATGATAATACGAAACAAAATACTTATAACCATTTGTTTTATAATTACTAGCCCAAGTCGACTTTATATTTCAACCTTGGAGGCATTATATCTTCAAAATTGCAATTGAGTGCATTGGCTATTTTATATAGGGTTTCTAATTTAATGTTTACGCTCCCCCTTTCTATTTTGCCGTAGTTCCCTCTTTCAATACCCACATATGATGCAAAACTTTCTTGAGAGTAGCCAGCAGCCTTACGTTTTAAACGCAGCATTTCACCAAATTCTTTAACTAAATCACTCACCCTATTTTTCCTTCAGGCAAAATGATTAGATTTTCATGTTGAGCGCTAAGGCACCACGCCCTATAATACCCATTATTATTTTAAATTAATCAGGATTTATTTTGAAATTTGACCCTTTTGTCGCTCAAATTATTGTCGTGAGAAATTTTGACCACTTCACAACGAGCGATGTCCGGTCTGCATATTTGGCATTAAAAAATGACTCATCTTTAGAGCCTTCGGCTGTTCGACGAAAAATATATGCTGAACTTTTAAAGTTGGTAAAAAAAGGTTGGCTTAAAAAAATAAATTCAAAAAAAAAAGGGCTGACCCGTTTTAATAAAACAGAGTGTTTTGACGTAAAATTAATAGCATTGAAAGCAAAATGTGAACCAGCTAACGATCTTAATAAACATGATGAAAAACAAGAGAAATTGCTTGGTAAGTTGAATCAGTATAAAGCTGAACTTTTGTTGAATATAGGAGAGTCTGAAGCATACAAGGAGCTTTATTCAGAGTTCCCTGAGTTAGTTGATGAACTACAGCCGCAATACAATAAAGCTAGAGACAATAACACGAGGATACTAGGGAAGATTAGAGCCATTGAGGGCTTGCTTAAGCAAGAGAATCCATTAGAGAAAATATGAAATTAAGACAATGGCAAGTTAGCTGTATCAATAAAGCTTTAAAACAATACTTGAATGGCAATAATCACTTTTTAGCCTTAGCAACACCAGGCGCAGGTAAAACGTTGATGGCATCTGAGTTGGCCGACCAGTTATTAAAAAACAATCTGATTGATTTAATTATTTGTTTTTCACCTTCTTCCATTGTTTCTCAAGATTTCAGTCAAAGTTTGCAGTTAAGAATTAATGAACGATTCGATGGGTTGTTGGGAGCTAAAGGACATTCTCTAACCTATCAAAATTTGCAGTACCTTGATAAAAATTTTTGGCAACTATTTCATAGGTATCGAGTATTCGTTATCTTTGATGAGATCCACCATTGTTCTGGTTCTAATATTGATAATGCCAATGCATGGGGTGAACAAATAATACTAAACATTCAAGATAAAGCTGAATATACATTGGCGTTAACAGGAACACCTTGGCGCTCAGACGCTGCTCCTATCGTTCTTTCAAACTATATGCATCCTAGTGATAAAATATCATGTGATTACGTTTACGGGCTTGCTGAAGCCATTCAGGATGATGTTTGTCGTGTACCGCAGATAATTGCTGTTGAAAATAATAATATTTCAGTTATAGATGACGATGAGACTAAAACGTTTACTAGCTTTAAATGTTTATTATCGCAATCAATCATTCCCTATCAGGAGATTATTGAGAATGAAAAAGTTATTAAATATTTAATTTCGTCTGCACAGAAAAAACTTAGTTCAATTCGAACCAAAAACGCTGACGCCGCAGGGTTAATTGTTGCCTCATCAGTGGAGCATGCAAGACAAATTTCAGCATTAATGAAGGCTTGTTTTAACGAAGATGCCGTTGTGGTTACTTACAGAGAAAATGAGCCAACAAACATTATTCAACAATTTAGACATGCACAAACTAAATGGATAATTTCTGTAGGGATGATAAGTGAAGGAACTAATATTCCTAGATTACAGGTTTGTTGTCACCTCACCAATATCAAAACTGAAATGCATTTTAGACAGATTCTAGGCCGTATACTTAGGATGACTGGTTCTAAGAATCAAGAGGCTGTCATGTACATTCCTGCTGAGCCTAAGCTATTGGAATATGCATATCGAGTTAAGCAGGATGTTCCCTTTGAGGCTGATGTGGTTAAGTTTGAAAAGATGAGAACTGTGGTTCAAGAGGATTTTGAAGGCAAAGGGCTGAGTACAGTGACTTTCGATAAGAAACTAACAAGTACTACCAAAGTTGAAGTTGATTTAAATGGATTTGATGATGTTGTTGAACAGCCTGAATTGTACGAAACTAATGAAGTAGTTCCAGAGCATTTCTTGACGAGTGCTTATGAACGAGTGATCAATATTTCCGACCGTTTTCAACAAGTGGTTATTGCTTTGGGGCTAAGCGAACTTAAATGATAATGCTCGTCTCTCAGATCTGAATATTGTTGATTTCTTATAATATTTATAACGATATTCATCAACTGGACAACCTAGTGAGGGGAAATTAAAACGTTCAAAGCAACTACACAACAAAAATCACTAATCTCATCTGTAATGCTTGTGACCTAGAGCCTAGTATTGATGAAGGGCATGAATTTCAAAATTTTTATACATATTGAACACAAGTATTGTCATGGTTCAATTCATGGTAATGGCAAACAGCTATCTTTAGATTTGTCCCAGCAATGTTTTCTTTAATTAGTGTTCCATTCACAACTATTGTTCTTTGAAACTATTGACTGTTAAGAGCTTTAAAGATTTATCATAAATTTATGTCGTAGCTGCTAAATATCCAGACGCTTTAGGTAGGTGAGTGTTAACGCTCTCTGGATGAAAATCGTTTATAGTTTAGCATTAGTTACTCAACGTCTCTCATTCCGCTAACTAATTGATATACAATATTATAAATGACATAATCGAAATGACATATTAGGCGCCTCGCGCGTTAACTCGACATTGACCATGTTACAACCCACAAATTTGCGAAAGGCTTAAAAATATGAAGAGTGTGATGCGTTACTTGCAACGACAGGTAGATTTGCTACGCGATGATTTATTTCTTTGGGTTCGTACTTCATTAATCGCAACCTCTTTAGGATTTATTGCTTATTTAGTTACCCCACTATTGCCCGTAGAACTTTCAACTTTAGCGACGATGAAATGGTTTATTTTAGGTGCTATTATAGGAGCATTGGCTATTGCGGTTCTGAAACGGCTCTTTAATCTCCCACTTTTATTAGGAACAAGTATCACCCTAGGTATTTGTATAATAATAACTTATTTATGTTACGACAGGCTTTTCCAATACAATATCATTAATGACAGCAAACCTACCGTCGTAGTATTTTACCCAGATAAATTCGCTTCACTTAGATTCAATACTCGTGTGTCTAATGCTTTACTCAAAATGCCTAAATTCATCGAATATGATGATAAGATTATTACCATAAAACCTGTTGCCGTTCCTTTTTCCGGATATGTGGAAAACTCGATACTAGGTAAAAAAATCGAAACTTTTGATAATATCATTGGATACCTAGAAATTGTCGAAGACGGCAAATTTATCAAAAGTACATTCTCACCAATCAAGCCCTATACTAAACTGGGAATTACTGATATGACGGTAGGCATTCAAGAGTTTCCGGAACCATCTTTCGTGTACAATATCAACTTTGCTCATATCAATTTGCAACTAGGTTTGACGACGCATGAAAGTCCAATATCAAATGGACTGGTTCGTTCGATGTTGTTTGGACTCGGTCTAGCAGATATCTCTCAACCAACACACTTCGAAAGCTTTAGTACCGATCCGCTCAACCCCGTTGTTGATATTCAAGGACAACATTTAGTGTTTACTATTGAAGAATCGATCTATCATCTTGTATCATCATATCTGCGTCTACAAGGCGATACAAACGCATATTGCACCTTAATCAATAACAAAATTAAGACAGGTTTTCGAGAGGATGTGCTACCTCTGCTCACCGGTAAAATCAAACAAAACATAGTAACTTGCATTCCACAGTTAGATACTCAAATAATAGTCGATATCTGGCCAAAATTGGCTTTAGATAAATCTGCACGAGCTACAAACATCCTAAACAACTATATTTTGGCATCGCAAGCATCACCGTCAACGTATAAACCAATCTTGAATGGTAAAAATGTTGACCTTGCCTTGATAAAAAGAGCAATAGCGCCCTGTAATACCCCCGGAACCTCCATTAGCAACTCGGTAACATGCATGTTCGAGCGTTTGGTGTTGATGCACAAAAAAACACCATTTGATGCCAATTTGGCAAATGATTATTTGGCCTATATGGTTAGCTATTTTGAAGACACACTCGTACGTATAATTGAATCCTATTATGTAGAGGATTATACATTTCCCGATACATCTGTTGAATACAGGCGAGTTCGGGAGCAACTCATTAGCATTGAACAGGCCATTACATATTTAGGCTTAACAGAGTTATCCTGTACAACGCCTTATTTCTTGCTGCCCTTTATTAACTTCGATGAAATAAAACAAAGGAATTTTCAAACATTACCTGCTCTACAGGAGTTTTTCATGACTCAAAGTAAGCAGGTTTCATCATCAATGGGGTGCCCATTTGATGTTGATGTTCTTGAGAGTTTTTTCAAACAGAATCAAGATACAAAATCACTAGCACTGCTTCCACAAACATTAACTACAACCTTTTATAAAGATAAAGACGTAAAAACGCAGTTACGTACGATGATGGGCGCCTTATCACATTTTGCCATAATAGCTAAAAATGATAAATTAGCAGCGTTTCTCACCGACGTCCTTAGGTCGGACGATACACAAGCAGCTCAAAAACTCGAACACTTCTTTGCCGAACAGTTTACTTTTGCGTTTGGTAAAGACAAGAGTGATGTGATAATTAAAACCACAATATATCCTTTATTAGACGAAATATTTCTGGGTCAAGACGAAAAAGAGCTAAGTGCAATTTTGGAGGCTGTGTTAGCTGACTCTCAATTATCTCAGTTTATCCAAGAGTTTTTACAATCAGACACCCAGCACTTTCGTGACTACGCCGGAAAGCAATTCGTTCATCTGCTTAATATGTTCACAAGAAAGCATGATAAGTTAATTGCAGACCATCCATTCCAACATCAAACGCTACCTAAATTGATTCTATTTATTGCTTTGCTTAATAACGGACCAAATGACCCTGATATTTCACAACTGACCAAATTCCTTACTCTCCACCCGGAAGAAAAAGAAAAACTATATGTAAAGCATTTGTTTTTTAAGCAGTACATAAAAACGGGACAAAATGAAAAAGCGAAAGCTTTAGCTAAGGATTTTAATACAACCAGCAATGACAAGGGTGGTTTTTACGAATATGTAATATTACTTCAAAGCCAAGAAAAATTTGAGTTATGCGGACACCCTATTGAAGATAACAATGAATTTGCAAATGTTTTATTAAATGCAGAAATTGATGTCAATGGATGGTTCGTTGCGCAGCAACATTTAGCTAAGTTAATACAAGTAGATAACTTCGATAAACTCAATCGTTTTAAAGGAACACTAGAAATGTATTTGATATTAATGCCTACAGGGAAACCTGGTGACAAGTTCCACGAGGAATCGAAACACTGCAAAATTGCGAACTTATAAAATGGGGCAAATAAAAGTTACCTTGGATGAATGGATCGAACGTTGTATTTATTGCCAATAAAAATAAAGATCTTCATTCTTATTGCTAACGCGTTCTAGGGACTTCTTCAGGCGTAGTAAATAGCCATCTAAACCAATGATTACTCAGGCTGCCTCACTTGGTCAAAACTACGTAATACACAGTTTATACAAGTCAAATACTTTTAGCTATAAGTTGCGACCCAAAATCAGATCAAACTATACTTTTAAATACATTATCAAATGCACATTTAACCCTAGCCTGAGATAATTCTCTAATTTTTATATCATCCAGTAGTTTTGCTTCTTCTAAAGAAATACTATTGTCTGAAATAGACTCACAAATCCAATCAAAACTTTTCTTTTCTTTTAAGCAATTAGCTTCTATAAAGCTATATATATCTTTACTCTCGTTATACCACTCACCATGAGATAAATTTTCTCTAAATGAATTCTGAATGTTTTTTTCAAGTTCTTTGTTACCAACAAGACCTCCCAAGAAAATAAGCTTATCCGGTGAGTTTGATTGCATAGAAGATAACCTAGTATCAATCCATTGTGTGGTGAAACCAATTTTTATTCTTTTAGTTATTTCAGCCTTAACGAAATAAATCATACAGTTAACCTATCAATTAGTTCTTCAGATTTTTTAATATATTCACGAGCACGTTCCTTAGTCCCAACCCCAGAATCTGGCATGCCTAACAGTAGCTCATGTTGATCTTTAAGACCTCTCCAAACGGGCAAGTGGCTTTTATCAATAACAGAACTATCACATTCAGGGCAAAGTAAAGCGTCATATAAGCCTTCACCACCACAGCCATTGCCTGATGCTAAACACCAACTATGTCCCGTTCCTCTTACAAACACACTATCACTTATTTGCTTAACTAAAGCAGGCATATTTTTAGTTTGTTTAAGCATTCCTCTTTGCCTAAAAGTAGCGATTACTTCCCCTCGCCTTCCTGCAAGAGGCGCATCTTTCACTATCCAATCAGACACCAAAGCACTTTGTAAGTCGTTACGCTCAGTGAGTACTTCGTCAAAGAGAGAATCATCAAATACATCTGTATTTGAATAATAAAGCGTCATATCCAGTGACCAATGCTTATAGTGTTCTCTCAGGTAACGTAAATCTCCTAACGAGCTCCTCGCAGCTAAACATGCGAATGTTCGTCTGAAATGATGTGTTGCCAGAGGCCAAATAGAACCAGCATGAAGGTTTAGTTCATTATTGTTATCTGTGATGCGAAGATCAAAATCTTTTGATAATAATTTAAGTGTTTTATTCCAATGATCATTGGAAATCCCATTAAATAGATTAGTGTTGGTATCATTACCTTTAAAAAGGAGAGGAATTAAATTACTTTGTTTTTCTTTATCAATATCACTTAGATAAGGAAGTGAAAACCTTATTACGTCGATCAAGGGTGAGTTTACAGATGTTAGGTGATCTATTGCTATCCTCACTATTTCCGGAACCATCCATTTTGCTTCTTTAGGCTCTTCTTCTAACTTATAGGTAAAGCCTTCTAACCAAAAGTATTCTTCGCCATCCCAACCCTCAGACTTGATGAAACAACTATTATCTAAAGACGCGATTTCGGAGTTCCTCATACCTGTAGTTAAAGCAATAATGACATAACAACATGCTCTTGCCTTATGAATACATTTTGTAAGCTCTAATTTTGAAGAAAAATTATAACGTTTTAATATTTTATTTTTATATTTAATATACCCTCTAGATCTTCTTGCATGATTTAAAGCTATTTTATCCGGTCTAATTGTTTTTATATCATTCGTTTTTCTTTCTTTTTTAAGCTCTTTACGAGCATCTTTAATAGCTAATTTTTCAAGTAACGAAAAAGATTTAACAATTCTCTGGCTATTATCTTCAAGAAACTTTACTGATTGGCTAAATAACTGGCTACATAAATAATCTGGAATACAGGGGGTTTGTCGCAAATTTCTTCGACCACTATTTTTTCGGGCATTCGATAGATGTACAACCGAAGAATCTGGCCATGGGTGCTCTTCTAATCCGTCAATTAAATGAAGTCGAAAATGATAAAGATCCTCAATTACGCCTAAATACTTTGCGTTAGTATTCGTTCCTAACTTTGGATTTCGTTCAAATATATATGCTTGGAACTTATCAGTATCATCTTGATTAAAAGAAGAAAAACTGTATTTGTTTTGGCTAATTAAATAATTAATAAATGTTGTTATAGAATAAAAGTGACCTATTAATGATTGTGGGCCGAGTAATTTTCCTGATCTTGGATTTATAATATTAAATCGAGTGTAAAGATATTGTTTTGCTGAAAGTAAAAGGGTTGAATTTTTCTCATCTAACAAATTAGAACCGTCAGATAATAAAGTATCAAAATTAATTATTGCTCTCGAGTTAGCTACATTTTTGTTATGAATATAATATCGAAAATTCCACATAGCATCAGAAAATTTTGAACATACTTCACCATTAAAATTTAGTGTAACTAATGGATCATCAAACAAAATATTTTTGATTGGAAAATATTCTGGTTTAGTCGCTATCAAATTGCCTCCAATGAGTTTCTTGAAGACCACATTGGATTCGGAGTTTTAAAAGCACTATTTTTAGCCTTTTCTACAACCAGTTTATCGAAAGCTGGTTCTATTTCATTCTCAATAACTTTTATCACCCAAGAATATAATTTCTTCCATTGCTTTCGACCAATGAATCCTCTCTCTTTTTTAATCAGCCAATAAAAAGAAAATAATCTATGTAAATCAGATTCTATGATCACCTGATTCGGACATTTGAAACATGCTACAAACCGAGTGCAAGCTTTACCATTACCTTTTGAATATGCTCCTTCATAAGGATCAGAGCAACGACCTACACCAGTATTAAAGTCACCAATAAGAACTCTCTTAGCTTTATCGATATTAATATTCAATAGATGAGATATTTTATCAGTAATACCTTCTTCAGAATCACCAAGGAGTGATTCAGTTAAAACATAACCAAAATATTTATGATTCTTCTCCATCTCAGGAGTAATTTCCAAATAACTCTGATTCATTACGGGAGTGGTATTACCCAATAATTTAGAGGTTTTAATTGGATCCCCTTTAGTTAATTGCCAAACTCGTGTAGCAAAAGTTTTTCTCAATCTTTTAATTTGAAAATGCAAGGGGCTTGCATTATCTTCTGATAAATTTGCTCGTTTACCTATACCGTGAACAGCTTTCCAAAAATACACATCTGTAAAACTTGTTGGCTGTTTTTCACTATTATCAACAAGAAATAAATTGTCACTATCACATTTTTGACGAAGATGAAGTGTATGTACTAATATTTCATTTATAAGTAGACCAATATCTTTATGAGCACTAAACACCTCATCAAATTTGATTGTACTTTTCATAGCTTGAACATAAGTATTCATCCCTCTATGTTTGTAACTAGTCATTAGAATATGGGTTTCAGGCGCTAGCGGATGAGAAGAAATACAATCTGTTTTCATATTTAAAATTGTTGAAGTATTTCTTCCTGTTTTAGCTGCAATAATTAAGGTATAAATCGACAGCTTTTGCCTAAAACTACCAACAAATTCATCTGTTCTAATTAACTCTAATTGCTTCCATAAATAGCGCATGATTCTCGACATTTCTGATTTTGAATAAGCTTGTGCTCCCTTCCCTAATCTATTTACATTAACAAACGGTGCGTAAGGAAAAATATTCTTTGAAAGCCTCCCTGTTCTAGTGAAATACATCAAAACACTTTTCACATTATTATATTGCTTTCTTGCACTAACTTTAGATAACTTTCCTGTTAACGTTTTAGATGGTTTATTCTTAACCCAAATTAAGAAATCGTTTATCGTTTCGCTCGTGAATTGTTCAATTTGATTAATATGAATTCCTTTTAGGTGTTGCTCATCGATAAATGAAAAAATATGGCCGCAACCATCTGAAGCAAAAACCTCAACAGTTGTACGTCTTACTTCATGAGATAACTGATTTATTGCATTATATAAATCAACAACTAATTGAGACCTATTAGCATACTTAGCGTTAACAAAATTCTCACATTTAGGCCTTCCGTGATATTTCCACCTATTAAAATCAACTAGCACCTTATTCGTTTCAAATAACAAATTAGAGTTGGTTATATTCTCAGTTAATTTTATTGGAATTAAGTTGCTTTCCTGCAGTTTGAAGTTCTTCTTATCTTTCATTAATTACTCCATTTCATCTAATTCTACTTGATAAGTTGATAATTCTTTTTCCCCAAGACTTTCAATGCAATGAAGATAAATACTTGTAGTAGATATAGACGAATGTCCCATCCTCTCTTTTACCCAAGCAAGTGCTTTGGTAGTACCAATTCTTTTAGACTCCGCATATAGCTCAATTGTTGCGTATGTATGCCTCAACATATGAGGATGAACTTTAAAATCCAACATTCCCCCTTTGTTTTTGTTTAATTTGGCATATACAGTATTAAGTGCCGTTTCGCTGAGAGGTGAACCGAAACGATTCAAAAAAATTAAAGGTGATTCATTGCCATATTTAGCCTTATATTTACGAGCCCTGACAACTCGTTCACCGAAATTAATGTAATCCCATAATTCCTTCATCAAAATTACTGACAAGTATATTCTTCTAGGTTTGCTGCCTTTAGTTCGTTGCCCATTCAGTGTAGGTTCCAAATCTATTGGAATCCGCTTATTTAGATTAGTTAAATTAGGCTCATATATATGTTCAGAAATAAAGGAAATGACTTCATCTTTTCTTAAACCGGTAGATAAAATTAGCTTAGTAATCAATTTAAACGTAGTGCTATCAATAGCGCTTATTAACTCCCTACATTGCTCTAATGATAAAAGTTTAGGCAACTTTTTAAATGTCTTTAAAACGAGATCATTGCTTTGTATTTTGTTCTGACCATGTGTATGTCTTAAAAAACTAGGCATACTCTCTGGCTTAATCTTATAAAGAGTTTCCCAAGGCTCAAAATCAATTAATCCATTTTTATAACAATAATTGTAAAAACGTTTTAAAGCAGATAACCGAAGATTTATCGATGAATCAGATACCCAACGTTTACCATTCTTCCTTACTAAACTTCTAGACCAGTTTCTGTATAGAGCCAAAGCGCTTAAAGAGAAGTTATCGGTATCGTTTAAATAGGGTTCATTCCAATCAATATTATTTGCAGTTAAAAAAGAGAAATAGTCGAGTAGTGAAGTGGCATAACTTTTAACAGTTCTTAAGCTTTGAATTCTAGAGTCTTGTATGACTAAATAAATAATGAACTGATAAACTGGTCGAACAATCTCACAATTCTCATCTATTAAAATTGGAATATTAGAGTAACTTTGTCCTGAAATAGTGAAATGAGAATCTGTATAAACTAATTGCAATTTAATGACCTTAAAATACCAATCTTTTATCAGAATAGATTAGTATCATGTATGTAACAAATATAAGATCATCTTACATACTCTGCGCCATTCTTTCGCAACACACCTATTGCAGCGTGGTGCAGATATTCGCACGATACAAGAACAACTAGGCCATAGTGATTTAAGAACAACTCAAATATATATTCACGTAATTGAGTGTGGGGCAAATGGTGTTACGAGCCCGCTTTCTGATCTTATGTGACTACTTAACACTATTTATTGCTTAAATTAGCAGTATTAGGCAAACAGCAACAATTGCAGAGTTAGAAAGTAAAACGAGAAGACGGTGAAGTCATTTATAAATGTACAACGGCGATCTATTAAACACGGACTGATTAAGAGATATAAAAATAAGTTTTAGAAAAATAGAGAAATAAATATGAATTAAATAAATTGGCGGAGTGGACGGGACTCGAACCCGCGACCCCCGGCGTGACAGGCCGGTATTCTAACCAACTGAACTACCACTCCGCGTATTTATTTTGAGTATGAGAACTCCTTCTTTGAAAGCAATTGGCGGAGTGGACGGGACTCGAACCCGCGACCCCCGGCGTGACAGGCCGGTATTCTAACCAACTGAACTACCACTCCGCATATTACTTTCGTAATTAATCGCTTCTGTATATTTTAAAAGGATATACAACCTTTGAAACAATTGGCGGAGTGGACGGGACTCGAACCCGCGACCCCCGGCGTGACAGGCCGGTATTCTAACCAACTGAACTACCACTCCGCATATTACTTTCGTAAT
>NZ_BAAJLZ010000004.1:0-413853 GCF_057537295.1 Colwellia meonggei | reverse complement strand
TTGGCTTTCCTACTTAACTGTAGGTCATTCGGACGCGGGATGGAGCAGCCTGGTAGCTCGTCGGGCTCATAACCCGAAGGTCGTCAGTTCAAATCTGGCTCCCGCAACCAACTCTTCTATAATATGAGAGATTAAATAAATATTATATTGGGCGTACGACCTGAGGTCGTCAGTTCACTCTCTTCGGAAATAGTGCCTCCCGCAACCAACTCTTTTATAATGTTAGAAATTAAATAAATATTATATTGGGCGTACAACCTGAACTGGTCAGCTCACTCTCTTCAAAAAATAATCGCTCTCACAGTCAACTTTTCTGCGAAACGACTACTTTATAATATAAAAATACTTTTATCATTTGTAAAACCGTACCCTTTCTAATTATTCTTATCTTAAGATAAATTTTTACTGTAAACCCTAATTTAAACGTTATTACAAACTCTGCTCAGCGCTCGACTCGCTCACATTGAAATATCCAAAGTAAATAACAAAGTTTCTTAATATAAATCACAAAATGCTGGCTTAGATAATGTAATATAAACCGATAATTTACATACAGCTGAATAGCTAACATTTAAGAGATTATTTTGATGAGCGAAGATTTTACTCATATTAATGCTGATGGTAATGCTCACATGGTTGACGTAACAGAGAAAAACATTACCGAACGCACTGCAATTGCAAAAGCTTATATTGAAATGTCAGCAGAAACTTTAGCCATGATAGTTGAAGGTAAGCACCACAAAGGCGATGTTTTCGCCACAGCTCGTATCGCCGGTATTATGGCGGCAAAAAAAACAAGTGAACTTATCCCTTTATGCCATCCATTAATGCTAACGAAAATTGAGGTCGATATTGTTGCTCAACCTGAGCACAGTAGAGTCGAAATTTCTGCACTTTGTAAGTTATCTGGTAAAACGGGCGTAGAGATGGAAGCCCTCACAGCAGCTTCAACTGCAGCCCTAACCATTTACGATATGTGTAAAGCCGTACAAAAAGATATGACAATTACCAATATTCACTTATGTGAAAAACATGGTGGCAAATCGGGTAGTTATTTACATGTAGCTAATTAAGGAACGAATAATGATTAAAGTTTTATTTTTCGCACGTTTACGCGAACAGTTAGCGACTGAAAGCTTACAGATAGAAGCTAGTGAGAACCTAACAGCAGAAAATATTCGACAACAACTAGCAAACACTAATGAATTATGGGGCAAAGTAATGAATGCTGATAGCTTATTAGTCGCTGTCAATCAAGAAGTTACTGATTGGTCTCAAAAAATCAACGAAGGTGATGAAGTGGCATTTTTCCCGCCGGTTACCGGAGGTTAAAATGATTAAAGTTCAACAAAGTGACTTTAATGTTGCTGACGAATACAAAGAGTTAGCCAATGACGACCAAGATGGCGCGGTCGTAACTTTTGTAGGCAAAGTCAGAGACTTTAATGAAGGGCTTCATGTTCAAGGGTTATCACTTGAACATTACCCTGGCATGACAGAAAAGGTTCTTGCAGATCTTGAAGCTAAGGCTCGACATCATTGGCCATTAAATAAAGTGACGATTATCCACAGAGTAGGCAACTTAGCACTTGGTGAACAGATTGTTTTTATTGGTGTAACTAGCCCTCACCGTAAAGCCGCTTTTGCTGCGTGCGAGTATTTAATTGACTTTCTTAAAACTAAAGCGCCATTTTGGAAGAAAGAGTTAACTAATGATGGCAGTGTTTGGCTAGATGCTAAACATAGCGATGATGACGCATCACAAGCATGGCATAAGAAATTAAATCTACAATAAGAACGAGATATTAAATGATAAAAACAGGACGCTACCAGCATTTCAAAGGTAACTATTATCAAGTACTTCATCTTGCAACCCATAGTGAAACTGAAGAAACAATGGTGGTTTATCAGCCTGAATACGGTGATAGAGCAATTTGGGTAAGGCCGCTCACCATGTTTGACGAAACCATAGTTCGAGATGAGAAAACAATTAAACGCTTTCAATATGTAGGAAATCCCGACTAACACAATCTGGCTAAGAGGAGCCGAAAAGTCTCCTCTTCCTACTTTTGGTCATATACAGCATCTGCTTTTCGTCTAAACTTTTAGCAACTATATTATGGTTCCATTAAAAGTAATACCCGCTCCTGTCATACCTACGTATCAAAGTTTTCAAGAAAAATTATTTACAATTCAATTATATCGTGTACAAATAAAGCGAATAAAAATTAATAAATAAGAAGAATTGAGTAATGAGCATGAAAGTAGCATTGGACAGCTTACATCCAGCTCCAACATTGTCATCAGATAATATTTATCTTAGACCAGCAACCAAGTCAGACTATTCTGTAATCAAGACTTATCGCCAAGATCCGGAAAATTGTCGCTATATTCGACCTGCAGAAAGTGATGACGAAACCATCAAAATTGTTGAACAACTTTCTAAGCCTTGGCAAATGGAAGAGGGATTTTGGAACGGGTTAGTTATTTGTTCACAAGCAGATAATACCTTACTTGGTGAAATTGTCTTTCGAGTTGAAGATTGGGAGCACCAACGCGCTGAAATTGGTTACCGACTTAGTGAAACAGCTGCTGGCAAAGGCATTTGCACCCAAGCAGCAACACTATTGCTTAACTATATCATTAAAGAGTTAGGCTTCTTTAAAATAGTCGCTAAATGTGATCCTCGCAATACAGCATCTTATCGAGTTATGGAAAAACTTGGCTTTAAAAGAGAAGCATTTTTTAAAGAGCATTATCTCATGGGTGAAGAATGGACAGATCAATATGATTACGGTTTAATGGCAAGTGATTGGTTAGCAAGTGCTTAATTTAAAATTTTAATTAAAAAAAGTTCAGTTCAAAAAGCTTAATGCAAAGCATTGAGAATAATTTGGGAATTAAAAATTATGGAAAAGCTATTTTTAGGCATTAGTAACCACGTAGTTTGCTTGAATAAAAAAAACGGCACGGAAATATGGAAAACCAAACTGAGAAGCTCAACCATAACCAATGTCTACTTTGAAAGCGACCGTGTATTTGCTTACTCTGGTGGTCATTTATTTTGCCTAAATGCTAACGACGGAGCAATCATTTGGCAAAATCAACTCAAGGGCTTAGGCTACGGTACCTGCATTATCGCCAGTGAACATCAAAACTCAGCTGTTATTGCAAACCAAATAGCAGCCCAACAAACTGGCGCTGCAGCGAGTACTGTCGCAGCAACAGGTGCTGCAGGCTCGAGTTAAAAAAACTAATAATTTACAATACACGCTAGAAATAGCGTAGCAATCTAGTCAATGTATTTTACATAGTGAATAAGGAAGATAAATGGTCAAGGAATTCGCTAATCAGCACGTAATATCACAACTTTCATTATGGTCACTACTCGTAACACAGTGCAAAGCAGCAAAAAAATACTTAGTTATCCCCTTAATTATCATCATTGCTTATTTTGGTTATTACCAAGTGCATAAAGTTAACCAGAATAGCCAACAGACTCAGGATATTATTAACTCGCCAAAAATTAACGACATATACTTTTTTGACTTTCGAGTATTAAGTAACAACCTTAGGCCTAATGAGAAGTACCGACTTGCCAAGGTGGTTGATATCACAGGCGACATAGTAACACTTGTCTATGGTAGCTTTTATTATCAACGCCAACATGCTGCCATTAATAGCATTTACTATGGCCAGTTAAGCTATAAAGATTATTTTGAAGCAAAGCGCTATGACTATAATCACCAACAAATACAGCAAAAACTTAGCACTGGTGCAATTTACTCAGCCATGCGGCCATTGCACGATAAACTACTAGGACAACGAGTAGGTCCTGAATTACCTAGCTATCGTAGTAGCCTATTTATTCAAGGAAAAAAAGAAAACATACGAGGCGAAGCTTTTCTTAAAGAGCTTTATAGTGAAACAAATTTACAAGAAGCATTTGAGCTATTTACTAAATCAGCAAGTTATAATTTTGCTCCAGGGCAAATCAACCTTGCCGAAATGTACATTAACGGCCAATACGTTGAAAGAGACTTTGAAAAAGCCTTATATTGGCTAAACCTAGCCTCATTACAAAGCAGTAAAAAAGCAATTTTAAAATACGAAATAATTTGTAAACAAGTACCCTCTTGCCAAATATATGATTTCTTTCAAAACCTAATTGTTTCAGGCGTTGACGTTAAAGTTAGGCATTTAGATAGTAAAATAAATAACATCTAATTATGTGTATGCCCTGTTGTTATTTTTAAAATAATTTTGCCGATATTCTCGTTGCTCATCATGATCTGGTGAGCACGTTCTACTTCCTGCCATGGGAGTTGTTGATGAATAACGGGGACTATCAAATCGTCTTCAAGGTAATGATAAAATTCAGCTTTAAAAGCATTAACTAACTCAGTCTTATATTCATCGGTTCGACTACGCAAAGTGGTTGCTGTTATGTTAATGCGTTTTAACAGCATTTTTGCAACATCAATACTTTCGGCATACCGCCCACCAAGCATAGAAAGCATGACAATATGGCCATCCAATGCACAAACACTAATGTTTTTATTCATATATTGCCCAGCGACCACGTCAACAATAACATCGTAACTTCGCTTTTGTTGCTTTGACCAAATAACAAAGTCAGTACTTTGATAATTTATCGCTTCATCAGCACCAATTTCCTTACATGCTGTAACTTTTTCGTCGCTACCAACCGTAACCGTAACATGGCAATTTATACGTTTCGCCAACTGAATAGCGGCACTACCAACACCACTTGCACCAGCATGAATCAAAACATTTGAGTGCTCTTGTAGCTTCGCAATTGAAAATAAACACTGATAGGCTGTTAAATAAGCTTCAGCAATAGCAGCACCCTCGACATAGGAGAAGTGCTTAGGTAATTTAATTAGGTGGGCCGTTTTTACTTTTACAAACTCTGCATAAGCTCCGCCAGGGACAATGGCAAAACCCTTATCACCTAAGGTAAAGCTTTCTTCATTTTGATACGCAACAGAATCTCCAATAGCAACAATGTCACCACAAGCTTCAATGCCGAGTATTTCAGACTCACCTACTGGGGCTGGATACTTACCTTGCTTTTGCAAAATATCTGCTCGATTAATCCCAATAGCACGAACTTGAATTAAACATTCATCATCACTAATCTCTGGTTTTTGAGTCTGTGAAAAATATAACTTTTGCTGTTCATCAATGGCTAAATACTGCAACTTAGGTCCCTTACAAGCGTTTTACTTGCCGAGTATTTTGCCTTATCTTACTACTAATACCAATAGCGCTGATTTGCCAATGTTTGGTTATTTAACTAATGGCAAAAAAATGATGTTCCTGCCAAGGCACTTGTTTAGATTCAATATGAGCAACTTCAGCTTGTGGTGGGCCATGTGCTAACCACTCTAACATTTTATCTATTTCATGCTCTTCGCCACACATCAGTACTTCAACATCACCATCAGTCAAATTACGTGCATAGCCACTTAAACCATGATCAATAGCAACTTGCTGGCTAGACGCTCGAAAGTAAACGCCTTGCACTTTACCGCTAACATGCGCAATGTAACTTACATTCATAAATTTTCACCTTACCTTTAACTCGTTACTCTTGTTATTTTTCGACTTAAATTTCTAATTCTCTTTAACAAAACTAAAAATAGTTAATATAGAACATTGCACGTACGTAACGCATTGACTACACTCGCGCAATTATTATTGTTATTTATAAGTATAGGCATATGTCAGCAAGAATTTATTTAAAAGTTGCCCGAGAAAAATCTTTGCGAAGAAAGCACCCATGGATTTTCTCTCAAGCCATCAACAAAATTAAAGGTAATCCTTTATTAGGAGACACCGTTGATGTCTTTGATAATAAGGGAAACTGGCTTGCTAAAGGTGCCTATTCACCAGAATCTCAAATTAGGATCCGTGTATGGAGTTTCGATATCAACGAAGAAATCGATAGTGATTTTTTTCGTAAAAAATTGTTAAGCGCTCAACAACGTCGCGATTGGTTTATCAACCAAGGTGGTCTTACAGGTTATCGGCTTATTGCCGGGGAATCTGATGGTTTACCAGGTATTACCATAGATAAATACGACAACTTTATTGTTTGCCAATTATTAAGTGCTGGCGCTGACTTTCATCGTTATACGCTCGTTGCCTGCCTAAAAGAGCTTTATCCTGGTTGTCATATTTACGAGCGCTCTGATGTTGATGTTCGTAAAAAAGAAGGTTTAGAGCCCGTTACCGGCTGGTTAACAGAGCCGCAAGAGTCAACTGCATGTGTCATTGAAGAACATGGTATTAAAATCAACGTTGACGTTGCGCAAGGCCATAAAACGGGTTTTTATTTAGATCAACGAGATTCTCGTCTTGCCGCAGGTAAGTATGCAAAAAACAAAAGTGTTTTAAATTGCTTCTCTTATACTGGCACGTTTTCGTTGCATTGTGCCGCAAACGGCGCAAAAGAAGTGATTAATGTTGATGTATCAGAAAACGCATTAGATCTTGCCAAGCAAAACGTTGAACTTAACCAACTAAATGATAAAAATGTATCTTTTATCAAAGCTGATGTTTTCAAATTACTACGTCAATACCGTGATGAAAAACGTACTTTCGATATGATTATTCTCGATCCACCAAAGTTTGTTGAATCTAAAGCTCAACTTACTGGTGCCTGTCGTGGTTATAAAGACATCAATATGCTAGCAATGCAATTACTCAAACCTAACGGTACCTTATTAACCTTTTCTTGCTCAGGTTTAATGGAAGCAAGCTTATTTCAAAAAGTGGTGGCTGACGCCGCATTAGACGCAAAAAGAAATGTTTATTTTGTTGATAGGTTACATCAAGCAGCTGATCACCCTGTTTCATCAAATTATCCCGAAGGCTATTACCTTAAAGGGTTAGTTTGCCAAGTTGAATAATATAGTAAATTGTAGCTAGCACTCTACATGCTAGCTACAGGCTAATGTAAGTGACTCGAATTCATGGCTAACATTTGATTCAACTCATAAAAAACCAACTGCTGATAATGTCAATTTAGCATATAATAAGCCATCATCGCTTTGTTAGCCTATTATGAATAAAAAAAGTCACATACATGCTAACCACCAGACGCTCAGTACTTGGGTCAGTTCGTTATTGCTTTTTTGTTGGCTTTTCAGCTCAAATCTCACGGTTACTCACGCCCAAGAACATGTCCTACTAGACGAACATAATTGCCAGCTTTGCTTTGTTGTTGAGAACTCTTCATCGGAAGCGGCGGCTCATCAACAATTATCCGTTAAAATCGCACAATTTAACTCTGAAATTGATGCTAAACCACCCAAATTCCATTTCATTAGCCGAATATTTTTAAGTAATAGTGATCCACCTTAAGCCTTTCTAGTTCGTCATAAGAAAACCCATTTACTTCAGCGCCGCCACTAATATTTCTTTAGTGGTTGTTGCCTGATCTTTACAATATTTACGGATAAAGAAGCATCATGATCACCTCAGTTATTCTCCTCTTAGTAGTTATCAGCTTTATTATGATCATTACTGAAGATCTAATTCATATTAATAAAGCTAAAACCACGCTATTTTTTGGCACCTTGTGTTGGATACTAGCTTTCATATTTCCGATCAACAGCGATAGTAATACTCACACTAATCAACAACTAAATGAAAACCTATTAGAAATTGCTACCTTATGGTTATTCCTTATGTCAGCAATGACGTTTGTCGCCTATTTAAATAGTAAAGGCTTTATTTCGGCAATCGTTCAAGGCGTGTTACCGAAAAGCATTTCCGAAAGAGGTTTAATGTTTGTAATCGCGATATTTGCATTTGTTTTTTCATCTTTTGCCGATAATGTAACCGCCACCTTAGTGGCAATTACCGTGGTGATGAATTTACAATTTGACGTTAAAAAACGTTTAAAATATGCTGCCCTAATTATATTTTCGGTCAATAGCGGCGGCGTATCGTTAATTACCGGTGACGTTACCACCCTGATGATTTTTCTCGAAAACAAAGTCACAATATCAAACTTATTATTATTAATACTGCCTTCATTTATTGGTGTTATAACGCTAGCTAGCTTACTATCGTTGAGGCTTTCTGGTGCCGTACAACTCCCACAATCACAGATAAAAATCGATAAAGGTGATATTGTTATTGCGGTAATTTTCTTGTTAACCATTTCTGCGACTTTACTACTCAATGTTTATTATCAAGTTCCCCCCGTTTTAAGTTTCTTGTTTGGCCTTTCGGTTATGTTTTTGGTTGCGACTCGATTATCAAGCCAACAAAGTCAAGACGTGCTGAACTATATTCGAGAGGTAGAATACGATGCTTTGTTATTCTTTTTAGGGGTACTGCTTTTAGTTGGCATTTTAAAAGAAACTGGCGTGCTTAATGGTTTTACTCAACTCTATCAAGTATTACCTGCAATATATGTCAACTATATTGTAGGCTTTATGTCTTCAGTAATTGATAACGTGCCATTAACAGCAGCACTATTAAAAGCGGATGTTGAAATGGAAGTAACTGAGTGGTTGTTGCTAACTTATGCAACAGGGGTTGGCGGTTCTATTCTCGTAATTGGTTCTGCGGCAGGTATCATAGCCATGAGTAAAATTAAAGAATTAAGTTTTATCAGCTATTTTCGCAATATAGGTTATTTAGCCATAGCCTATACTGTAGGTTATATTGGCGTATATTTTATGGCACATTGGGTTTTAGTATCATAACGTCGCTAAAACCAACAGAAACATCTTACAGGTAATTCATGACCCTGCTTTATAACTGCAGGGTCATGGTTATATTAACTGGCGACTAGTCAATTTCAGTGATATTAACGCCAATTAAGTAGCAGCCCTCACCTTCTTCAGTCACTCTAACTACCTTGCCTTTGGTATCTAGCGGTTGCACAGCATGGTTTGCTGACTCAACACTAATACGCACGTCAGTATTAATTTCTAACGGATGCGGCATTTCTATGGCAATCCCAGTTGCACTTAAATCACGACAAGTAGCTAAAATTTTGCTATTAGCTTCATCATCAATAATGGTCACGGTAACTTCGCTGTTTAACATCATGCGATAAAAATTGCGCTTATCATCGTAATTCGCCATTACTACTCCAATGTGTTTTTATAATTAGTATAAATTTATTTATACTCACGATAGTCAAAACTGTCAAATCAAAGTCGGTAATTTAACCGTTTTCTTTCAAATAGTTCAGTATTCGTTTCGCCGATATTGGATACGGTGTTTTTAAGTTTTGTGCAAAGAGCGATACCCGTAGCTCTTCAATCATCCAATAACCGTGCGCTAATTCTTGCGTTATTGGTTGACCTTTAGGTTGTTGCCCAACCACAGCGTCTAATGCTTTTTGTACTTTTTCAACCTCCAACATTTTTAAACGGTCCTGATTAGGATCAATTTGCAGCTTCTCTAATCGTCGCTGCATAGCTGTAAGATACCTAGCAATATCGTCTAAACGTTGATAACCCGCTTTAGTAACAAAGCCTTTAAACACCATTGCTTCTAATTGGTTTTTAATATCACCATGCGACTGCACAACATTTAATAACATTCTGCCTTTCATTTGCTTTCTTACGTCATGGGCTAAACTCAGTACTCGCTCAACTTTTATCGCTGCACTTAATACACAATCAGCGATTTCAGCGCGTACATGTTCTTTACATGCTTCAAATGCTTGTTGCATTCGAGGAAGTTCACCATATTCATTAACTAAAAACTGACAGCCAGCAACAATACAATCATCAAGTAAGTCATTAATAGATCCAAATGGATTGAAATATAGCCCAAGCTTGGCCTTATTTGGCAACTTCTGCTGTAAATATTTAACAGGTGATGGGATATTCAATAATATCAAGCGACTAACGCCATCTAACATAGCTTGCTCAGCCAAGCTTTCATGCTCAAACAGTTCAATCGCAACAGATTTATTCTTATCAACTAAGGCTGGAAAAGCTTTTATGGTGATATTAGCCATTTTCTTTTCGTAGCTTTTTGGCAAATTATTAAAATCCCATGTAGCTATATCACTTCGCTCGATACCTTTATCAGCAACCTTTTTAATTGATGCTTGTACTTTGCCTTGTAAGCTATCTTTTAAATCATCAAGGTTACGACCTTGTTTCAGCAGTTTGCCGTTTTCGTTAACTATTTTAAAGTTCATTGATAAGTGCGGCACTAGCTCTATACCTTGCCACGCATCTTCTGGCAGCCGCACACCCGTCATTCGTAATAATTGTTTTTCAAGCGCTGCTGTTAACGCACTGTCAGCCCCTGAAATTGCTGAAAAACAAGCTTCGGCATAGTTTGGCGCCGGAACAAAATTTCGCCGTAACGACTTAGGTAAACCGCGAATCAAGGCAGTTATTAACTCAAGCCTTAGTGCTGGAATCAACCAGTCAAAGCCAATATTTTCCACTTGGTTTAATATACCAACAGGGATCAAAACACTAATACCATCGTCAATATCACCAGGGCTGAAATGATAACTCAATGGTAGAGTTAAACTGCCTTGTTGCCAGGTTTCTGGGTATTCATTGGCGGATAGTTTAACGGCGGTTTCTTTAAGCAAAAATGCTTTGGTAAAATTTAATAACTTAGCGTTGTTGTGTTTTTGCTTTTTCCACCAAGCCAAAAAGCTTCGCTGACAAATAACTGTTTCAGGTAGCTTTTCAGTGTAGAAATCAACTAACTGTTGTTCTTCAATCAAGAAATCTTTACGTCGCGCTTTTTGCTCTAATGCTTCAATTTCATTAACAAGTTGACGATTATCTTTTAAGAATGCTTCTTTTATCGTGCTGTCACCATTAACTAACGCTTCGCGGATAAAAATTTCACGACAGGTATCAGGCTCAATCTTATTGAAATTAGCTTTACGCTTACCAACGATAATCAAGCCATAAAGCGTTACTTGCTCAAACGCCATCACAGCGCCTTGTTTCTTTTCCCAATGCGGTTCGCTATAACTTCGTTTAACTAAGTGCTCTGCCAAAGACTCAAGCCATAAAGGGTCAATCTTGGCTGCCATACGAGCAAATAAACGACTCGTTTCAACCAACTCCGCCGCCATCAACCACTTAGGTGACTTTTTGGCAAGTGCTGAGCCAGGGAATATA
The DNA here is from genome assembly GCF_057537295.1 of Colwellia meonggei. Lineage (NCBI taxonomy): Bacteria > Pseudomonadati > Pseudomonadota > Gammaproteobacteria > Alteromonadales > Colwelliaceae > Colwellia > Colwellia meonggei. The sequence goes on along the minus strand of NZ_BAAJLZ010000004.1, from coordinate 402,697 downwards.
AAGAATTTACTACCACGAGCACCTTTGTATTCTCGGTTTTCATCTTGTTGCCCTAAATGACTTAACAAGCCAGACAAAATTGCCTGATGAACAATATCTAAATTTGGGTTTACTTTGTTTTTACTTTCTTCTTCAGACAAGTCCAATTCAATGCGGCTCATCGGGATTTTCAGCTCGCGCAATGAATGCGTTAACTGGCTGTAGATATCTTGCCATTCTCGGATACGCACATAAGACAAGAATTCTTTCTGACACAAACGACGAAATTGATTATTAGTAAGCTGCTTTTGCTGCTCTTCTACATAATTCCACAGTTTTAATAGGCTAACAAAGTCCGATTGTTTATTTTTAAAACGGCCATGCTTTTCATCAGCGGCTTGTTGCTTTTCGTGTGGTCGTTCACGCGGGTCTTGAATACTTAAGGCACTAACAACAATAAAGATTTGCTCAATACAACCTAAATCTGCTGCCGTTAAAATCATTTTAGCTAAGCGCGGGTCGATTGGAAACTTTGATAACGAGCGACCAACTTGCGTCAACTTAACGCGACCAGCACTTGCATCTATGGCCGCTAACTCTTCCAATAAACGCACCCCATCATTTATATTTCGATTATCAGGTGGTTGAACGAAAGGAAAGTCAGAAATCTCACCCAAATCTAAAGCCAACATTTGTAAAATAACCGTGGCTAAATTGGTACGTAATATTTCAGGATCGGTAAATTCAGGGCGGTTTATGTAATCATCTTCTGAATATAAACGAATACAAACACCTGAAGAAACACGACCACAACGCCCAGCCCGCTGATTGGCACTGGCTTGTGAAATTGGCTCAATAGGCAAACGCTGCACTTTAGTTCGATAGCTATAGCGAGAGATCCTTGCCGTACCTGGATCAATCACATATTTAATGCCTGGCACAGTTAAACTCGTTTCTGCAACGTTGGTTGCTAATACGATATTACGACCACTATGCGGTTTAAAAATTAAGTTTTGCTCAGCCACAGTCAATCGCGAATACAAGGGTAAAACATTGGTATGACGTAAATTTGCCTTTTCTAAGGCGCGAGCAGTATCGCGAATTTCACGTTCACCATTAAGAAATACTAAAATATCACCGCTGCTACTAGAGCCTTTACTTTCTGAGCCAAGTTCATCAACCGCGTTTAGAATACCTGAAATAATATCGGCATCCCCGTTACTGTCATCGCTTAGTTCACTTAGTGGCCTGTAGCGCATTTCAACTGGGAATGTACGACCTGAAACCTCAATTATGGGTGCAAGGTCACCATTGCTAGTTGCAAAATGCTTAGCAAAACGTTCAGGGTCAATAGTTGCTGAGGTAATAATAACCTTTAAATCAGGACGTTTAGGCAAAATTTGGCGTAAATAACCTAAAATGAAATCAATATTTAAACTGCGTTCATGAGCTTCATCAATAATTAACGTATCGTATTGACGTAACAAACGGTCTTTTTGCATTTCTGCCAACAAAATACCATCAGTCATCAATTTAACGTAACTTTGCTCACTTACTTGATCATTAAAGCGAACTTTGTAACCAACAGCATTGCCTAACTTAGTATTTAATTCGTCAGCAATACGGTTTGCGACTGTGCGAGCCGCTATACGACGAGGTTGAGTATGACCAATAATGCCTTCGACACCACGCCCTAATTGCAAACAAATTTTTGGAATTTGCGTGGTTTTACCAGAGCCAGTCTCACCAGCGATAATCACGACTTGGTTTTCAGTAATCGCTTTAGCAATAACATCAACATTTTGTGATACTGGCAAGCTTTCTGGGTAACTAACTTTTGGTATATTGGCTAAGCGAAGTTGCTTGCTCTCAATGGATTGCACAATTGAGACAGATATTTGTTGCAAAGCTTTTTGTTGCTTACCTGTGTTGTTAATTTTCTTAACGCCCAGCAAACGCTTTTTAATACGTGCTTTATCAGACAATTTAACACGATGTAATTGGTCAAAAAGTGATTTTACTGTGACATTTTCAATATTATTAGAAGTAGAATTAACAGAGGATTCAGTGGACAAAACAAACTCAAAACAGATAGTAAAAATACAGTTTAACAGGTAAATAATAGCAAATGAATATCAAACCGAATGGAAAGTTTTCATTTACTATTACTTACGAGTAATAATTAATAAAATCAACAATAATGACTATTTGTTAAGCTTTATAACCGGAGCGCAGATGCAGGTCGATTGCTCGTAAAACATCATTACGTGATATTGTCCCTAATAAGTTCTCATCGTCATCAACCACAGGATATACCTTGGGCTTATTTTTTAACATCTGCTGACCTAGCTCCATAACACTATCATAAGGTTTTACGGTCAGAACATCTTTGCGCATTAAATCGCTAACATCAGCAATATGCTCGTTGTAATAAATGGTTTCTATCATTTTAGCGAGCACGTCGCTTTCTGATAAAAAGCCGATGAGTTGATGATTTTTATCAATAACAGGACCACCTATTTGCTTGGTTTTTAAAAACCGTAATGCGGCTTCTTCTACGACCATTTCAGGCGTAAAAGTGACTGGATAATGGTTCATATATTCTTTTACTTGTAATGATTCCATAGCGGATCCCTAAAAATTAAAAATAATACCTTTATGCTCAAACTACTTGTAGATGCAGGATTCAGCAAACCGATAAAGGGGTAGCACCAAGGCATTGATTGAATAGAATGGTTGTCCCATTGTAAAAATCAATAACGCCGGAGATGCCCCTTTCACGTATTGCCCGCAGGGAGCTATGCTAGAAAAACAGTTCAGCGTTGCGCTACTTGATAAGGGAATAACCATTACCTTCGTACCGCGCCTTGCTCTAATTTCCTAGCTTAGTTCTGAAACTGCATCTTCAAAAAGTTTGAGCATACACCCTTAACTGTAGACGCATTTGCAAATAAATCATCCATTTACCAATTTTTTTATAAATTTTTTGATTTTGGCTAATGTAGAGATCTTCGATTAATTCATCACCGCTAATAATGCCGGTTGAGTACTGTTATTAAGCGATTGCTCAATGCTTTTGTAAGCATGGCTAAAATCTTTTCTTAAATGTGACTTTAAGTGGCTCTTTACCTGTTTTATCGGCTCTTGCTTTAATACACAGAACAACGCTAACGCGTATAAGGTTTCTGGCTCAGTTAACGCTGCTTGACGATTCAAACTGGCATTGTTACACGAACCACATCCACCTTTAAATTGGTAAGCGGTATTGGCAAAAATCACCCCGAATCCCATAAAACACGCAACCAAATCGATTGCTTGTGGTAAGTATTCTTTCCCTCCTGGAGGTAACACTTTATTCGACACCACTAAAATACTGGCAAGCGCTTGACTAATACCGGCAATTAAATCTTGTGGTTGGTTCACCTGGTTAGACGTATAACCTAATGTTAACGCCTCATTACCTGTACTTAGAGTGATATCAGCATGTTCTCCACGAATAACAGTACCTAAGTTTAGATCTTCAATTGCTGTATTTGACGTGGGGACGTTATTAGTCAATTGAATTGGCCATTGCTGCATACCGGCATAATTTTTAGTATTAATAAACATTGCTTGTGCCATTTCATCAATACTAGACACCGTGCCGGGATAAAATTCATTGCTGGGTAAGATCAAACGTGTTTCTTTTTTCAAAACATCAATATCAAAATTTTCAATTGCCCATGCAAATGTATCAAGAATCCAGTTTTGAGTACTTTCATCAATAATGGCTTTTGGACTAAACAGTTTTGCTAACATAATTTCTACTACTTTCTTTATTTTAATTCAGGGTAATCCACTAAAATGTTTATTTACGGATTACCATTTACATCTTGCGCTTGTGCCCAATCCCATGCTTTGGTGTTGTATAACGGCACGGTAGATAACGAATGATGATGACTACCTGACGACTCTTTAGTTGAATAAGACAGGTAAATTAAGGTTTTATTTTCAGCATCATAAATGCGTCTTACCTTTAAGCTTTTAAATAATATACTTTTCGACTCTTTAAAAACTACTTGACCATTTTTAGAGCGATCAATTTTTGCTAAATCTTGCGCAGATATCTCTCCTGTTTGTCGACAAGCGATACTCATATCTGAAGGATCAGAAAAATCTAAATCGGCTTCAACATGGCTAATATGACAAGTAACCCCTTTTACTATCGGATCTTGCTGAGCATTTATCACCACATCTTTAGTAGTAAATAAACCTAAACTTACTTTGCCAACATCATCTGAACAGCCAACCAATGCCCCAGCGGACACAAAGGCTGTTGTTAAAGCAACAATTGGAGCGCTTTTAGGCAACGATATTGCGCTGATAATCTTAGTTATATTTTTAATCATCTTTAAAAATTCCAATAAACTCTTCGCCATTTGACGATTTACTCGCTCGGTACATACCAGAGCTATTAAACGGCATGGTAATATTACCTGCATAATCAATAGCGATAATACCACCCGAACCGCCGGCTTCTAATAAAACATCATTAACCACTACGTCAGCAGCTTTCTCAAGGGTTATGTTTTGATACTGCATGCGTGCACAGATATCAGCCGCGACATGGTAACGAATAAAATACTCACCATGACCTGTTGCTGAAACTGCACAGCTTTCATTATTTGCATAAGTGCCCGCACCAATAATTGGTGAATCTCCAATACGGCCATATCGTTTCGCAGTCATGCCACCAGTGCTTGTGCCTGCCGTTAATGTGCCTGACTTATCTAATGCCACAGCACCTACAGTGCCGTATTTAAATTCATTAGGTAGTAATTGATGCGCCGCTTGGAAGTCTTTTAATTCTTTTTCTTTTTCTGCTAGTTTCTTTTTCGCACGTAATAATGATTTATATCTAGCCTCAGTATCAAAGTAAGTATTTTCAACTTGCTCAATGCCTTGTTGCTTAGCAAATGTTTCTGCCCCCTCGCCACTCAACATAACATGTACCGACTTTTCCATAACTTTTTCAGCCAACGCAATCGGGCTCTTAACCGTTTTAACGCCAGAAACCGCTCCTGCGTTTAAGGTTTTTCCGTTCATGATGGACGCATCAAGTTCATGTTCACCGTCGAAAGTGTAAACCGCCCCTTTGCCAGCATTAAATAATGGCGAGTCTTCTAATATTTGAATTGCAGCTATTACTGCTGCTTGACTAGATTCTCCTTTTGCCAACAAGGCAAAGCCTGCATCACGCGCCTGTTTTAATTTACTTTCATAGGCAGCACGCTTTTCAGTAGTCATTTTACTTTTACTTATCGTCCCTGCGCCACCATGAATAGCAATGGCGAACGGTTTATCTTGATGAGCCTGAGCTACATCATTAACCAACAGCTGTAAGCTCGATAATACAATCACACTAGATAAAATTATTTTGCTTTTCATAACCTTTTACCAACATTCCAGAAATATATAAATAATGCATAACAATGTGCGATAAAAATATAGCTTTTACAAGTGTTCAATCAAAACAGCAAATACGAAAGTGGACATCAATATTGACTTTCGCTAAGGTACTGGTCATACCATTAAAAGATACCAACAATACAAGGACGCCCATGGCCAAGCATAGAGTTACTGTTGAAATAGTCGATAATATTGCCCACGTGCAACTTAATCGCGCAGATAAGCTTAACGCGCTTGATATGCCAATGTTTATTGCTATAGATAAAACTATCAGGGCACTAAGTAAAAATAGAGCAATTCGCGCAGTCATTGTCTCGGGTAATGGTGATGATTTTTGCTCAGGGTTAGATGTAAAATCTATCATGAAATCACAAATGAGTATGATTAAGCTGCTTTTTAAAGGTTTACCGTGGCGAGCTAATTTAGCGCAACGGATTTCGACAAGTTGGCAAGATATTCCTGCCCCGGTTATTTGTGCTATACACGGTCGTTGTTGGGGCGGCGGTTTACAAATTGCCCTAGGCGCAGACTTCAGGTTTGCTACGCCTGATGCTTCACTATCAATTATGGAAGGGAAATGGGGCTTAATTCCAGATATGGGCGGTACAATTGCTCTTCGCGATCTTATTGCCATTGACCAAGCCAAAAAACTCGCGATGACAGCAGAAGAGTTTAGCGGTACACAAGCACTCGCATTAAACTTAGTTACCGAAATTACCGATACACCGTTTGTTGATGCACAAGCATTTGCTTTGTCTTTAATTAAACAATCACCTGACGCCATTGCTGCTAGCAAAAAACTTTATAATAAAAGTTGGCAAGGTAGCCGTGGTTGGGCATTGTTTCGCGAGTCTTATTATCAAATTAAAATTTTAATAGGGAAAAATGTTCATCGAAAAATTTACAACCAAACACACGCTAATGAACAACAAAAACAATTTCTACCACGTAAAAAATGGTAATATCAGTATTGGATGTCAAAAAAAATAGAATAAAAGCATGCAGATAAAAGTTGATGATTTAATTGACGGCGAAGTTATCGCTTTACTCGAAGAGCATTTAGCTGACATGTACGCAACATCGCCACCTGAAAGTGTCCATGCCTTAGACACTTCAGCATTGAAAGACCCTACAATCACTTTTTACAGCTGTTGGAAAAACGACACTTTGCTTGGATGTGCAGCATTGCGTGAACTTAACTCAAGCCACGTTGAGATTAAATCAATGAGGACGACTACAAAAGCACGCAACTTAGGCGTTGCTTCGACTTTAATGGAACACTTATTAAAAGTAGCGACTAGTCGTGAATATCAAAAAATGAGTTTAGAAACCGGTTCAATGGAATTCTTCAAGCCCGCCAGAGCGCTTTATAAAAAATTCGGCTTTGAATATTGCGGCCCTTTTGGTAATTATCAGCTCGATGCTAATAGTCGGTTTATGGCTCGAAATATCTAATTTATTGCTAGTTGCTCAACTTTAGAACCAGTATTTAATGTTTACTATCTGAATATCAGCTACTGAAGTGAGCTTGCACAAGGTATGTAATTCTCACGCAGAAGCTTCATGCCAATGTAGTTTACTTTAAAGGTTGTTTATTGGTCATCCGCCATTGTAATGACAAACTAAAAGCATGGCGTTATTATGTATCAAAATTATTTAGTACTCAAAATGTGCGCTTTCAACCTATTTCAGCATAATTGCGTGTTTAAGCCACAAACTTTTTACTTAGATAAACACGACCCTCAAGACCTATTAAGCTTGTTATATTGTCTGTGTTCACATGACCAATATTATTAAATATTAAGGGACGTTAAAATTATTCAAATGAAATATTTACCTAGTCTAGCTGGAAATTTTAGCTTGATAGCCTATTTTTTGTTGACGATTTTATTTTCCCTCAATGGAGAAACCGCGGAAGTCAGGTGCAACAAAACTTTAACGGTGCATTTAGATTTACATGCCCCCTCAGCTTACCTTGATAACAATGGACAAGTTGCAGGTATGGACGCAATGCTAGTTCAACGGATATTAAACCAAGCCGGCTGCCAAGTTCGTTGGCATCTTCTACCTATGACAGGAGAAAGGATTTTAAGAAGCCTACAGCAGGGTAAATTTGACGTTATGATCCGCGCATCCAAAACAGTTCAACGGCAAAAATATGCATATTTTAGTGCCCCATATCGTAATGAAGTTGTTGGTTTGTTTAGTAGAAAACAACTTAAACTCCCCCCCATATTTAATATGACTGACGCGCTGGAACAGAAGTTACGTTTGATTGGTCCTGTAAGTGGTTGGTATGGTGATAAATTTGAAATATTACGCACTAAGTGGAAAAAAGAGAGGCTTTATAGCGCTTATCCAGATGCCAAACGTGCTACAGAATTACTGTTTATCGAGCCTAGTAGAGGTAGTTTATTGCTAGTAGATGCAGACATATTTTACCTTCATCTTGATGAAGAGAGATATGAACAAGTAGAATTAGTTGCTAACAATCTACATATTAGTCCAGCCTCATTGATGTTTAGCCGCAACTCTATTGAAAAAAGCGATTTAATAGCTATCAACCAAGCTATCAACCTGTTACAAAAAACTGGGGAGTTAAAAGCTATTGAAAATAGCTATCGTCCTCAATCATTACAAGAATTATTAAAAGCTAATTCCTCAGGCCCTTAAAAAATATCTCTCGAAGCAAACATATGTAGTGAGAGCTTTAATTTTTAAGCTACTAAATTTGATGATAAAAATTTATCTCACTCATTAGCTTTATAGTTTAGGGTTGTTGGAGTAATGAGCTTTCTTTCCAGTAAACTCACCATGAAATTTTGATGTGCTGACTTTAGAAAAGAAGTCAGTCCATTATCCAAACTAAGCCTCTTAGCTAATATCATTGTACCTTTCTTCAGCTGGATAATGACAATAAACTTATTGGCTCTCTCAATAGCAAAACATGCATATTCTATATAATTTCATTCCATTAAAGAGAAAATAATAATTAATTTGACAGATCTCAATTTTACCCACTAAAATATCCGTAACTAATTACGGAGTTTATCGAGAATGAAATCATTTAATGAACTAGGACATATCGCTTTAGGCACTGCCTTAAGACAACTTGCGGCACAAGTATCGAAAGACGCGGAAAAAACTTACGAAAAATTTAACTTTGAGATAGAAACAAAATGGTTTCCAGTATTTTATCTACTTGCAGCTAAAGGCGCCGATTCTGTAGTCAATATTGGAAAAGAAATCAATCACTCTCATGTCTCCGTAAGTAAGATAATTAAAGAAATGAAGGCTGCCGATTTAATTGATAGTTACAAATCAGCTGAAGATTCACGTATTACTTTAGTGCAGTTAAATACGCGAGCAAAAGCTATGGTTCCTGTGATGCAAAAGCAATGTGACGCAATTGACCTCGCAATGAAACAACTAAAGCAAGAAACGGGGGTAGATCTGTGGCAAGCAGTAAGCGTTATTGACAGGCACCTTAGGTTTCGACCAATAAGCGCTAGAGTAGATGAAAATATTGAAGACATTCATGTTGTAGACTACGCACCAAAATATCAAAAGGCTTTTAAGGCTTTGAACATTGAGTGGATCAGCAAACACTGGGAGTTGGAGGCGCCTGATTACAACGCTTTGAACGATCCAGATAGTTATATCCTAAACCAATCAGGTACTATCCTTATTGCATTAGATAAAGATAAACCCGTTGGTTGTTGTGCTTTGATAAAAATGGATGCGGATAATTATGAGCTTGCAAAAATGGCAGTATCACCAAGCGCTCAAGGAAAAGGTATTGGCTTATTATTAGGTAAAAAAATACTTGAAAGAGCAAATTTAATGGGGATAAAACGACTGTACTTAGAAAGTAATTCAGTATTAACCCCTGCCATCAAGCTTTATGAAAAGCTCGGCTTTAGTCACATTGAGGGTGCGGCATCGCCATACGAAAGATGTAATGTACAAATGGAGCTTCATTTAACCAATACGACATTTAAATAAAGGGAAAAGCATGGAATTAAATAATTCTACACTTCATTATTTCATCATGGATCATATCGTTAACTGTGGTTATGCGCCCAAAATTGATGACATAGTTCAGCACTTTAATGCGTCAAAACCTGATGCAATTAACGCGCTACAGACCCTACAAGAATATCATGGCGTGGTTTTACACCCTAAGTCATCAGAGGTTTGGATAATGCATCCATTCTCAACCGCTCCTACAAACTTTTGGATTGAATCGAAAAGTGGCAGTTGGTGGGGAAATTGCGCATGGTGCTCTTTAGGAGCAGCAGCCTTGCTAAACTGTGATTTAACGATAACAACAACCTTAGGTGGTGAAGCCAAACAAGTAGTTATCGAAATCATCAAGGGGCAAATAAAAAACAAAAACCTATTTATTCACTTTCCTATACCTATGATCAACGCATGGGACAATGTCACCTATACATGTAGCACTATGCTGATGTTTGCATCAGAGGCTGAGGTTGATAATTGGTGTGAAAAGCACGGTATGAATAAAGGTGATGTACAACCAATAAATAATATCTGGGAGTTTTCAAAAGTTTGGTATGGAAACCATTTAAACCCTAACTGGGTTAAGTGGAGTGTTGAAGAAGCTAAAGAAATTTTTCAACGCTTTGATCTTCAACATACTGTATGGAACATGCCTTCAAACAGCGCTAGGTTCTAAAGTAAAAACTGTTCCTATTAAATTAGTGCCTGAATACAGCATATGCCTACCTTTTTTAATATAACGATTTCGTCGCTAATACAACAATAAATTAATCTATTATTTTAGATCTTCTGATTGCTTTAACAGTAATTTATTATGACGTTTTGTTGCCGTACATTTTATCAAAACCAGGAATACGTGACTCCCAAATTGGAGTTTTATCTCCAACCACTGCTTTCAATGTATCAATAAATAACCTAGTTTTTAATGGGGTATTTCGATGTGGATACACTGCGTAAAATGTACCATAATCGGCTAAATTAATATGCGTCATTATCGGCACGAGCTGACCTTCTAAAATTTCATTTTCTATCATCTGTGCCGTTGTTACTGTATACATATTTCCTGCAACAGCCGTATTGATTAGCATTTCAACTTCATTCACTTTATACGCAGGGTTTAGCTGAATAACCCCGTCATTTCCTGAGCTATCACAGTACTTTATTTTATCAATTAATAATCCCTGCGCTGAATATACAACAGCTGGTAGACTTTCAAGCTTAGGTATAGTGTTAGGTTTCCCAAACCTTTCAAGAAATGCAGGTGCCGCAACAATTAAAAGTCTATTCCTAGCGATTTGTTTTGAGATTAAATTAGACTCTTTTGGTTCACCTAGACGAAAGCCAATATCAAAACCTTCACCAACTAAATCAACCATTCGATCTTCTAAAACCAGCTCAATAGTTATTTTGGGGTACATCACTTGAAATTTTAAAATGGCTTGTTGTACGTATTGACGCCCAAACAAAGTCGAACTAGAGATTTTAAGCTCTCCCCTAGGTTCACTGTGATAGTTTTCTGCTAAACGTTTGGAGTTACTAAGCAGCTCTCGCAATTGCTTTGCCTGATTTATCATTTCAGCTCCTGCGGCTGTTAACGATAATGAGCGTGTAGTTCGATTCAATAATTGAACGCCAAGTTCATGCTCAAGCTTTCCTATTTGTTTAGAAATAGCAGACCTATTCACATTTCTATGTTCTGATACTTTGGCAAAACTACCGAACTCTGCGACTTCTAGTAAAAGTAATAATCGACTTGCGAGATCCATACCCACCTCATTGGTTCCAATATGGAATCAGTATAGTTCATTTTAGCTTGTTTTTGGATACCAACTTAAGTTTTAAAATGGCTACATCAATTCGAAGTGACACAAGACTTTGTCACAACACTGACAACCTTAAAAGGAAAATTATAATGAACAAATTGATGATTACCCAAGAAGCAGGTGTAGCTACGGTGTTAATTAAAAACCCACCTGTCAACATTCTAACTATTGATTTAATTAATGAATTGAATACATTTATTCTATCATTAAAAGATGACCGTAAAATCAAAGCTGTTATCTTTAAGTCATTTCATGAGGCGTTTTTTATTGCTCATTTAGATCTTAATGTCATTAACGGTTCTTCAGGAGGACAAGCCGCTTCAATTGAGTTCAATCATTTAATCGCCAATATTAAAGCAATGAAACAACTTTCTATTGCGATAGTTGATGGTGTAGCGCGAGGTGGAGGCAATGAATTTGTAATGGCATGTGATTTAGCTTACGGCACTGAAAATTCAGCTTTTGCTCAACCAGAGCTATACATCAATATTCCTACAGGAGGCCAAGGAGCCGTGCAATTCGCTCGACGCTTAGGAAAAGGCAAAGCACTTCAAGCACTCCTCACAGGTGCTGATTTTACAGTACAACAAGCTGAAGCTTTAAATATTATTACTCAGTTTGTTCCTAAAGCAGAATTGGATAAATTTATAGCGCAATTATTATCAATTATCGTCGGTTGGGAAATTCGCGATATTGTTATGTACAAAGAAATTATTGCTGCTTCTATAAAAGATGAAGATGTAGGAACTGAACTTGAACTTCGATATTTTTTAGAGCGAGCCAAAGAAGAAAAAACGCAAACAATTATTGCTGCGTTTCTTAAGCATGGTGGTCAAACAGAAAGAGAAGCGAAAGATATTCAAGGGATTTTTATTGATACTGCTGCTGAGCTTTCAAAACAATAGCAAAAACTAATGGCAACGACTAAATGTTGTTGCCATTAGTTAATTATTAACCAAATAAAAGTAGCTAAAAAAGCGGTTAAAATCTCACGTAAATAAAAACTTCAAGATTTAATTAGTTATCAGCAGCTGTTGCCGGTGTTTGTCGTGCTCATTCACTATCACAATGACAATTGCTGGTTATTGGTGTATTGGGTTTTCTTGCCGGTAAATTCATCATAAAGTTTTTGATGTGCGGATTTTGAAAAGCTATCAGTACGCTGGTCATATTGTGCTATCCAATCAATTAACATACCTAGATTAGCATCTTGCGCAGCTTTACTATCGTATTTATGCGGCTCCCAAGGGCGATGTTTGGCATTTTCAACACAAAGCTCGATGGGGAGGTTCATAAAAATAACCTCACTGCATTTTGTCAACACATGCACGAGTAGATCACTGTAGCAACCTTCGATCACCCAGACCTGATTTTGCTTTATAAAAGCATTAATATTTGCAACAGAAACCTCAATGCTTTGTCGCTGTGGCACTAACTCTTCAGCAGCCATAGGTAGCCAAGCTAAAGTATCTAAGTCTAAATGTGCAAGCTGATATTGTGTCGCCAATTGCTTAGCTAAACTTGACTTCCCTGAGGCTGAATTGCCAAAAACAACAATTTTTTTGAGACTATTTGGCTGCATATTAATAACTTCTACTTTTTGATTAATGGCATTTTTGATTAACAGAACTTCCCAGGTAATTGAGAGCGTAAATTTATAGCTTTGTGCTGTTAAGATTTATTCCGTTTCGTCTGTGTCGACAACTGATGATATGCCTTGTGAGTTTTCTTCTGCACCTTCTTGCACATTAGCTTCAGTTTCTTTGGCTGCAATCGCTGCCCTTTCAGCCTTAGAAATATACTTAGGCTTATTGGACTTTTGTCGCTTAGCATTCATTTTTTTTACCTTAGCTTTCAAGGTTTGGTTAATTTTCTTTTTACGATTCATAATACAAATTTACTATTTCATTGCTTTATAATTAAAAAATTCAATCAACGCTACACGCTGATTGAATTACTAAATAAACGCTATTTTAACTTAAAACAAGCTAAGTTACTTAAGTAATGGGTGACCTTCAGGCAATTGTTTAGCAATCCATATTGCCAACTTATGCTTCATACTCGCTAAGTCTTCATTATCTTTTGGTAAAGGCTGAATAAGCTTATCATTTACTAATAATCGATAGAGAGCTTCAACCTTTTCTTTAGCGGCGTTAGTAGCAGAGAAACCTTTATAACCACGATTTTTCGCGTAATTTTCACCAATTACAATTGCTTTTTTCAATAATTCAGCTTCATTTTTTAGCTTTTTCATTCGTTTTCATTCACCCGTTTTTATTGTTCTGTTTTTTTGCTCTTTTTTTTTGCTCTTCTTTTTTCTCAATAATGTAACTTAAAGCTCGCCCATTATGGCAACTTAATTGGTGCAGTTAGTGCCTTTATTCCGTAGGCATATCAAGGTAAAAAGCATTAAGCTTGTTGCCATCTAAATCTCGGAAATAGCCAGCATAAAAACCTGCCATTTCACCACGAGGTCCAGCTGGTCCTTCACAGGTCGCGCCTAGCTCCATTGCTTTTTGATAAAAGGCATCAACTTCGTCTGTAGAATTAAGCATGATAGCAACCATAACACCATTACCGACAGTTGCCGGTTGCCCGTCAAACGGCTTAGTAATTGAAATACCCGCTTGTTCAGGCCCTCTTGACCAAGCAACGAATTGCTCAGTTTCAAAAAAACGCCCAGCGCCTATAGTGGCAAGTAACTCATCATAAAATGCGACAGCGCGTGCTAAATTATTGGTACCTAATGTAACGTAACCTATCATGATATATTCCTTATTTTCACATTTGTTGAGACTTACTTTTACCTTATTGAGACAATAATCGCCACCGCTTTTTAGTATTCAGTAAGCAAACTCTGTTGATATTGCTCAGTTGTAATTGTCAGTTGTTTACTTTCAATTTTACTGTCAAGTTCACAGATATCTTTATTGAGTTTAGACATGGTTAATGTGTTGTCATCAAGTAAATAAATTTGCTTTAAGCTAGCATAATAAAAATTTAAAATTATCAAGGCATTAACATCATCGTTTTCAGCAGCCGCTTTAATTTTCTTCAATTTACGGTAAATATAGTTTTGCTGTTGTTTAACTTGCCAAACATAATAAACCTCAGTGAAAAATGCTGTATTTTTCAATCGATGTAAGGCAAAAGCACATGTTGCTAACGCTAAAACCACACCTAAAAAATTGTACTTAAAATTACTGTCTTGTTCGCCAGTATTTACAGTATCTGTTGCGGTTTTTGCTGGTTCAACGGCGACATTAGCTAAATCTGAAAATAAGGCTATTAGTCCTTGTCCGTATGCCAAAGCTAAAAGGAGTAGGCTAGCAATAAAGCTAACAATAATAATGTTTAAACGTTTACGATAAATGCTTTTTTCAATGTTCTTTAAATTCATTAGTAGGTGTGCTTCTTCGATTTACTGCGATAAAAATGTTTAATATTGCTGATTGCTGTTATTCAATGGCTAAGCCGGAATAACGATAAACTTGCTGGCTGACACCACTTTTCCAAACCGCTTCTGAACTTGCTATGGTTAACTTAGCCTTAGCACGGGTAATGCCAGTATATAATAATTCCCGCGACAATAGTTTATTGTCTTCCTGCTCAGGCAACACCATCGCCACATGCTCAAATTCACTACCTTGAGTTTTATGAATGGTCATAGCGTACACGGTTTCAAATTTAGGTAAACGTGATGGCATGATCCAGTCATATTCACCTGCCGTATTTTCAAATACAGCCATTAAATGGCCTTGCTCATTACGCCACAGCAAGCCAATATCTCCATTATAAACACCTAAACGGTAGTCATTCTCTGTGATCATTATTGGTTGTGTTGGATATAAACCACTGCTGCCATCAATATTATTGAAGGGTATTTTTCCTTTGTTACGTAAAACGTCTATTACTTGTGCATTTAAGTTTTCAACACCTTCTGGGCCTTTTCGTGTTGATGATAAAATTCTAAACTTTGCTAGTAATGCAAACGCATCCGTTAGATTAGTAGACGAACAAAGTGGCGCATAATATTTATTAACTAAAGCTGGTAACCAACTATCAATGGCTGTGGTTAATAAGCTCAATTGAGCATCATTTCCATTTAATTCAACACCATGACTTTCCTTTAATAACTGCCAGCTTTGTTGATGTTGACCATTGATAACCATACGAGCAATATTACCAATACCACCTGAGCCATCAAACCTGCGACTTTTCATTAAAAAGGTCACACAGTCGGCGACACTGTACTGGTTATTATTGCACGCTAAGTCATCACTTTGCTGTTCTAATTGCTCAAATCCTGTCACCTGCGATAAATATTGATGATTGTGTTCACTAAAACCAGGATGCGGGCGCGGTGCAAAGTCAGCCAAAACATTACCGACCGCAACAGAAGGCAATTGGTCGGCATCACCAAGTAAGATAACTTTTGCATGAGCAGGTAAAGCACGAAAAGTACGTGCCATCATAGGCAAATCAACCATAGACACTTCATCTATTAACAGCACATCTACAGCGAGTAAGTTTTCTTGATGATGACGAAAATTGACTTGCTTTGGAATAACGCCGAGTAATCGATGTAAGGTTTGCGCTTGCTCTGGGATAAGGTCTAGTACTTGATCAGCAATACTGCCACGAAACCCTTGCACGGCATTAATAATTGATTCTGACAATCGCTGAGCTGCTTTACCCGTTGGCGCGACCAAAGCAATATTAGGCATATTTTCTACAAGGCCATTATTTTTCTGTAACGCCAGCATAATTAACGCTGCTAATAGTTTCGTTACTGTATAGGTTTTTCCGGTACCTGGACCACCCGCAATAATGGCAAAATTCTTATTAATTGCATTTGCCACTGCAAGTGCTTGCCAATCTATCTCACTGCTGTCATTCAGTGACTCAGGAAATAACTGAGCAATAATATTGTTGATTGCTGAATTGCTTACAGGTGTGGCTATTTCTTGCGGGCTTATTTGCCCGATCTGTGAGGCATTAGTTGGGGTATTAAATTGTGGAGCATTAACTTGCCTACGCGCAATTATTGCCTGCTTTAATTCTTGCTCAAACTGGTAATAACGGCGCATGTACAAGCGTCCGTGACTATAAACAATTGGTTGCTGATCATTTTCAGTTAACGGTAAATTATTCAATAACGCGCTTAACGTCGAGCTGCTATCAAATGTAAAGCCACTTTTTTCTTGCTGTTTAATGCCAGCAATTATTGTATTTTCACTCACATAAAAACACTTAGCCGCCACCGCATCTAAAGGCAAGCAACTATGACCATCACGCAAGCTCGCACTTAAAATAACCAGCAAATGAAACCATTGTTGCTGTATTTTTGCTAATTCTGCTGCGTCGTGCTCTTTAAGGTTAAATATTGAAATGCACTGACTGATCTCTTTAGCAAAAAAGTAGTCAACCGCCACTAAACCTGACAACTGGCTACTGGCATGGCTAAAAGAAGCATAGATTTCTGTAGCGTATTCCGCGCTTTGATTTGCTGCTAAATCAGGCATTACTGTTTTCTCCTGCAAAAATAGCATCAAGTTGCTGTAACTCACTGAGTAAGATTTCTCGATAATATACACCACAATTTTGATATTGCGCTTCGCTACTCATACCGCGTAAATATAAATAGTAAACGCCACCAAAATGCAATTTAGGATCATAGTCCGCTAAGGCGTATTTTAAGTGTCGATGCAGGGCTAATGAATATATAAGATATTGTAAGTCATAATGATTTTTCTCAATATTTTCACGCATCGCAGCGTGGTTATAATCACTATATTGATCACCTAAGTGGCTAGATTTATAGTCACAAACATAATATTTACCATTGGCGAAAAAAATCAAATCGATAAAGCCGTGCATCATACCTTTTAGCTGTTGATAAGAAGGTAAATGTACGCTGCGTTTATTAGTATTATTGCCTGCATTCATTGGAACATCGTTATTTCGATGTTCGGTCAACAGTTTAGATAATAAGCGACTACTTGCCGATTGCATCGGGTAGTAAAATTCAGTTTCCCTAACCGTATCACTTTGCTCTAGCTGAGCTAATGAAAAGTGTTGTTCAATATCAAGTGGCGAGTGCAATATGTCATCAAGCCATTGCGTAAGTAATGCTTCACCACTTGCCTGCTCTGTAACTTGGCTATTTTCATACTCATGTTCAATGACGCCATATTTTAGCAGTGGCCAATAACAACTTTTTTGCCAGTCGGGCGCGGAAAAGTCTGTATGCTCTAAAATATCGTGTAATAAATTACCTGTTTGTGCACCTTTAGTTAGAGTAAAACGTAGCTCATTTTTGCTCTGCGATGGGGTGGCAAGCTGTGATTGCTGAAACGCTTTTTCTAACTCCTGCGTATCACGATCTGGAGACGAAACACCGTTGTGGCGTAAATTTTTACTAAGTGCTGAGAATGAACTTAACCACCAATCTCGTTCGATTTTACCGCTAAATTTAGCGACAGCTGGCTGTTGCAGCTCTACAGTCAAAAGAGGGTTTGCATTTTTCGAGGTACTGCTCTCTTGATTACTATCGTCATTACTCTCAAAGAGGTCATCGCTATAGTTATCAAGTACTTCTAAGGCAATTGCTTGGCTATTATCTTCTGCTAGTTTAGTTAAACTTGCCGGAATATCAGTGTCATTCGACCATTTTAAGGTTTTACCTAATGGCGACTTATCAAAATGCTCAAAGGTTGTAGTTAAAATATAACAGCGCTTTTCCGCCCTTGTTACAGCAACATATAACAAGCGAATCGCTTCCGCATAAGCTTCTGCTGCCATACGAGTTTTAGCGTCATCATTACCATCTAGGCTATGTTGTAAAACACCATTTTCATCATGAAATTCAATTAAGCTAACATTACGATTACCGAATTTAAGTGGGTCTTTATGGCGAGTTGCAAATGGCACAAATACAACTGGGTATTCCATGCCTTTCGAGCCGTGTTGAGTAATAATACGAATCAAATTATCGTCACTTTCTAACCGCAACTCAGCTTCTACTTCTGGGTTATCTACTTGGCTTTGTTGCTCAAACCAAAATAGTAGCTCTTGTGGCTGACGATGGCGCTGACTCGCACTTTGCAGCAACTCAAAGAGGTGGAGTAAATTAGTTAAGGTGCGATCCGCATTGTTGTCAGTGTCATTTTTATCAACTTCAATATGAAAATGCTGATGCATAAGTTGTAATGCCATGGAAATAAAACCTTTGTATTGCCATTCATTACGTAACTTTTCAAAACTAATTTTTAGTTGCTGCCATTGTTGTTCATCGTGTTGCAGCTGCAACAGTTTTTCGCGATTAAAGCCCATCAACGGGCTAGCTAATGCTGCGGTATATAAGCGATCATTTTCTAAAAACAGTATCCCTTGTAACACCTGTAGTAACTGCTTAGTTTGTTCGCTTTGTAGTAAATTTGCGCGATTACTCATAAACACACTTGCTAAACCACATTGGTTCAACGCTTGTTTTATATTTGCCGCTTCAGTGCCGTCCCGTACTAATAACGCGATATCACCACTTACAATCGACAAGTCAGGGTTAGCCAATAACCGTACAATTTCATTCGCACACCAAGTTGCCATATGAGCGCGATAACTTTGTTTAACGGCTTGCTCTTTGCCCTTTTTACTTTCTTGTTCAACATTAAAATGAACAAACTGTAGCGCATTAAATTTTTGATCTGGGAATGTTTTTCCCTTCGCTTTTGGTGAAGCAAGAACTGGTAAATAGGGAATTTGATAGCCAAAAACATCAGTTGGTATTTCAGTTAAATTATTGCCGTAAAACAGGCGGTTATAACCAGTGATCATTTCAGCGCTTGAGCGCCAATTGGTATCCATTAGCCATTGATGCTCACAATCGTGACGGGCTGACAAATACGCAAAAATATCACCTCCACGAAAACCATAAATGGCTTGCTTAGGGTCACCAATCATATATAAAGCGGCTTGTGTTTGGTGGTAATAAATTGCTTTTAAAATAGCAAACTGTTGCGGGTCGGTATCTTGAAATTCATCAACCAAGGCAACAGGGAATTGCTTAAAAATACTGCTCGCCAGCGTTGCTTCATCAGCAGTAATACTTTCGGATTGTCGCTCTTTAGTTAAACAATGATTTAAAGTGGAAATTAAATCATCAAAACCTAACACATTAGCCTGCAATTTCTTACGCGTTATTTGCTCTCGAATATGATAAATACCTTGTCGCACAACCAATAACGCCTTTGCACGATCTAGCTGTTTTGCAAGTAACGGCTGCTGTTTTTTAACCATATTAGCAGCGCTAAAAATTTCAACTAATTCACTTTTTACTTTTGAGCGCGCATACCTTCTACCATCAATAAAAGCGTCGGGCATTTTACCATGTTGCCCTTCAACATTAGCCGACAAGTTCGCTAACCATAATAAAAGTTGCTCAAGTTCTTGTTGACGCTTTTCACGATCAGCACCTTTTTTAACATCAATTAATGTTGTAGTTAGCGTACTTAAATTTGCATTTAGACTGGCAATTGCTTGCTCGACAAGGCCTTTAAATTCAACATTAATATTTTCAGGCGCCTGCACATTAAGGGCATTATCATTATTAAATGCTTTAGCAAATTGGCTGATAAAGCTATTTGGCTCTGGCCAAAATTCAGTGACTAAATGAAACGCGCTGTGTTGCTGAGATCTGTTGTGTGTTGTTTGTTCGCTTTCCGGGTCGTTCTCCTGAACATATGCCTGCTCAGGCTTCTGCACAGAAGCTAACGCCAGCACTCGATACCAATCTTGCACCGCTTCAAGGGTGATATCTTGAGTGTCGGTTTCCATTTGAGCATTGAAATTAACGCCACTTGCAAACGCATATTGATTTAAGACTCGTTTACAAAAGCCGTGAATGGTAAAAATAGCCGCTTCATCAATATACAATAAGGCTTGTGTTAAACGCGCTTTAACTTGTGCGCTGCCAATCCCCTGTTTGCTTAAGTTTTCGTTGAGTTTAATAAAGTAATCATCTTCAACGACTAGATTATCCCAGTCGTGCAAACTTGTGCGAATAAAATCGTCGATACGGCCGCGAATTTCTTCAGTGGCATCTTTAGTGAATGTCATCACCAATATTTGCTCAATTGGCAATGCACGCTCTAACAATAAACGAAGAAATATACGGGTAATGTTATGGGTTTTGCCTGTGCCCGCACTCGCCTCAATTAAGTGTTTACCGTAAAGTGAAATCGTACTGGCATTTAAGTTTTGCATTATTTAGCCTCCGATTTCGGTGCCGCTTTTTTAGCTGCTTTAACCGTTTGTAAAGCATCAAATAAAGGCTGATAAATACTAAATAAGCGAACAGAAATATCATCAAATGCTGGGCATTTAGACCAAAAATATTGCATGTATGGATCATCACCAAAGGCTTGAAAACTATTACTGTCAGTCCAGAACTGGTCAAACTGTGTATGCTCAAAAACTTTACTTTTTCTCACTTTTTCAGCAAGTTCACCGTTAAGTAGTACTGGTTGCTGCTGACCTAAATAAAACAAAGATATTAAACGCTGTAGCTGCTGTTTCGCATCAATCACCTCTTGGAAAAAGAATTGGCTTGGTTTTTGGCTTTTGGTATCAAAATAATAACCGTGAGTAGCAGTTATACTTGACCATAATGCAAGGTTAGGTTGATTTTCATCAGCTTGCGCTACTTGGAGTATTAATTGATTTAAATACAACGTAAATAAGTCTTTCGCTTTCGCACTACTGCTACGATAAAACACAACTTTATGATCAACAACCAAAAGCTTTGTGCTTAAAGTAACACTTTTTGGTAGTAGATTTTTCAGCGTAGCTAATTCTTCTTCATTAAATAAATTTTTATCAAATATAATGTCATTAGTTGTGTTTAACTCTATGTTAACGCTGCAGTCTAGCGGCTCTGCTGTGATGCTATCTTGAGTTAATTCAGCCATTATAAACTGGCTAAACTCTTCGCTGTCGTCTTGCCAACCTTGAATGAGATCATCGGTATTTGGTAAATCAGGAAGTTTGCCACTTAAACGCGCACTAAGCACAATATCTTCACAGCTTTGTCTGCTTTGCTCTGGCGATAAATAGTAATCGAGTAATTCTTGCCTTAACAAATAACTGTCGAGTCGGTTAGCTACAAACGGCTCTATATCGTTAATTAAACTGTCATCTTGGTCTAGGTATAAATACAATGAGTGTTGACCATAATAACGGGCTGGATGTTGATAAAAACGAATAAGGTCATGAGCTAAAACCGTTTCAATAGTTCCGCGGCCTCCTTGTTGCGCGTGTGTATCCTCAATTATTTCATTTGGCTGGGCATCGTTTTGATTTGCAATGAACGGACGCTTTAGTTGCAGCCAATTAGCATCAAAACTGGCGAATTGACCGAGGTAATTTTGCTCACTAAATGCCTGCATAGGTAATTGTCGAATATCTTCTTTTGGCAGATTGCGCGAAGGTGCCAAGAGAGAATTATCTGCCTCAGTTGCCAGCTCTTGCTCGGTGTCTTCGTTCAAACCCAGTAAATGCCAGCCATACCCACGAGCTAAATATTCCATTAGCTCTTTTAATACCAAAGACGGTTGCCGCTCTTTATTGTTTTTAATATTGCGACCTTGGAAGCTTAAATATAATGCTTGTCGGGCTGAAATTATTGCTTCTAAAAATAAATATCTATCGTCACCGCGGCGTGATCTATCACCGAGTTGTGCAGGCGTTGTCGACATTAAGTCAAAACTTAGTGGTTGTCGTTGACGTGGAAACTCGCCATCGTTTAAACCTAATACAGCAATAATTTTAAAGGGGATACTACGCATCGGCAGCATAGAACAAAATGTAACTTGCCCGACCATAAATTGGCGACCGGGATCTGGCTGGCTAAAATGGGCATTAAGATAGTCGCGAATAACCGCCAAACTTATTTCATTGCCATAGTCGGCATGCTGACAATATTCAACTAGCGACTCTATCGCTGAGCGAACAATATTCAACCCATTGTCGCTCTCATCATCAAATAATTGTTGTAATAGGTCGAATAAAAATTGCTGCCATTTGGTCGCACTGCGTGGCGTTGACATGCTAGCAGCGGTTATTTGAAGTTGCTCGATAATGAGCATCAGCTTACCTAATAACTCACTGTCGCTACCTTCAATATTAGCTAATAACATTTGCTCTTGATAAATAACACTATGGTCGGCAAAAGCAAAACCGCGCATTAAGCGTGATAAGCCTTGCTGCCAGGTAAAACTATTATTATTGGCATTGTCAGGGATGGCGCTTGCGCCAGTTGTTGCCGCATTTTTGCTCATTTGGCTTTGCGCTAAAACTTGTTGTTTATGCGCTTGATCAAGTCCCCAATGAACAGATGCAGCTTCAAGCCAATGGGTAACTTTTTCAATATCATCAAGGTTAATGGCAAAGCGTTTCTGCATTGCAGGTAAACGCAGTAAGGCGATTAGACTCGATACTTGAAAACGACTATCAGGTAATTTTAAAAGTTCGGCAAAGGCTGCAACTAGTGGCTCGGCATCTTTACTAACACGATCGGCAATTGAACAAGGCAAAGGTGGAACTTCATCTGCAATATCTTGCCAACCACGAGTAAAAACCGCATTAACATAAGGTGCGTATTGCTCGACTTGCGGGCACATTACCAGCACATCTTTCGGGGTTAAGCTTTTATCTTGATTAAACTGATGCAGTAACCAGTCGTGTAATCCTTGCACTTCTCGTAATGCGCTATGCGCACTGGTGATAATAATGGAACCATCACGTTGGCGAACGAGGCTTGTGTTTTGTCGAGCGTCAGATAAAGACAATATATCTTGTTGTACTTGTGCTAAAACGCTGGCTGAACAATGATTGCCACTAAATTTATCTTCTGCAACATCGAGACTTTCATCACTTTTGTTAGTGCTTTCAGTACTAATATCAGCAATTGCCGATTCAAACACATCAATATTTACTGTACTGTATTGGTACAACAACGCCATAAATTCACGCCCTTGTTGCCCCAGATTTGCTAGTAACGGATTACCCACTTGACGGTTAATATCGATCAGGTTGTTATTTATGTCTTCTGTTGTATTTTGCGAACTTTCGTTTTGGCTGTCTTCGCTAAAGTTTTGACCATTAATCCATGCTTCAATGGCTTTTTTCTCAGTAACAACATCGCCCCAGTAGGCATAACAAGGGTTAAGATGAAAAAAATGTACATCTATTTTTTCACTTAAGGCGTGTATAAACTCAAGCCATAACGGCGCCATGGCGTTGATACCAAAGAATGATAAACGTTGTGGCAAAAGTTGCGCCGTTGAGCTTTTATTATCGCTCAAGTCTAAGTCATGCAGTTTTTTAATCGCAAGCGCTACCAGTTCATGAGGGTCATAGGCTTGCTCACTTACTAGTAAATGCCATAGCTTGCCTTGCCAAATGGCATTACTTGCATCATTAGAGCCGTTTTCATTAGTGCTTAGCGGTTCATCCTGACCTGTTTGCTCATAGGCAGCAAACTGCCCTTGATGCCAAGCATGAATCCACTCTGGACGAAATATTAAATATTGTTCATATAAATCAGCTAATTGGCAAGCTAGTTGAAAGCGCTTTAATTGTGCTGCTTCGCTGGTAGTAGTAGTTTTGCCCGCTTGTTCAATACCACAATTTGTTTCTTCAAACCAATAATCAGTCGCAACGTTAAATGCACTATTTTCAACAACGGCTTTGGAAGCGAGTAAGGAATCAATACGCCACGCTAAAACTTCACGAGAATATGGCGATTGCTCTGGTACATCTTCATCGCTCGCTAAGTTACGGATCAAATTCCATAAATACTGCGACGGCAAGGCATAACGCATATTCATGCTGATACCTCGCTGCTCCGCCAAAGACATATTCAACCAGTGTTGCATGCCGGCATTTTGCACAATTACGGTGTCTTGAGCGAAAACAGGTAGTGGAGAAAGTTGCTGAATTTTATTCAACAAAACTAACAAGTTTTCCATTTTGTTAGCGGGGTAAAGGTAGAACAAACGCGTGCCTTTTTAGCCATTTTTTCTTATAGCTAAATTTAACCACATCACGCTAAATAACACTAGCATTGATGCCCTACTGTGACTGCTTTAATTCGGTAAAATCTAAGCTTAAAAAAGTGCTATTATTTAGGCTATCTCAATTTAACATTGATAAACTTCACTGATGATTATTTTGCACAGGCATTACAAATATTTGGCTGATAAAGCTTACCGTATTGTGTAAAAACATTGCATAACTCGCAGAAACACTGCTCATACAAATACCTGAGGCCCCGTAACTGACAAGTACAAACCATAAATGTAATGCAGCTGCGTTGCTATTTCGGCATGAATTGTGACTAAACTTGCCACAGGGTTAGCACTAAGCAAAATAACAAGAGCAATAACGTATTGTACAATTTACACAAAACGTATTGCCACTTTAACTAAATGAAAATTTCTTAGTGTTTGTTCTCACCTCTAAGCCTACCTATCATAGGTGGTAGCGCCATGAACAATGCTAATATTAAAATAATAGCGATATACTCTATGCGCCTCGCTCCCCCCTACGTATCGATAGCAAATTCGCCATAAGACGCAAAGGTAATTGATATTGTGAGTGACAAAATTGAATGAATAAATCTAAGAGGTGTCTTTGACGTTATAAGTATCTATTTTCTATTTTTAAATACGTATAAGATTGGCATATTAAGTATCTCTAATCAAAAATGGATTTTCATGAATAAATTACTACCATTCGTTTTACTTTTAATCTCTCAGGCGTCATTTGCCACCAACCTTTCTAAAATAAATCAGTTAATACGTGAAGAGCTGGCCCAAAGCAATATTCCAGCACTTGCAGTATCAGTTGTCTCCTCTGGCAAAGTCATCTATATGAACGCAATAGGACTAAGTGATATAGAGAAGCAAAAGCCAGTATCTGTCAATACACCATTTCATATAGCGTCAGTTTCCAAAACGGTGACTGGTATGGCTATATTTCACCTTATTCAACATAAAAAAATTAAACTCAATGATGATATCAATAAATATTTGCCCTTTATGGTTATTAACCCACACCACACAAAAGACAAAATAACAATTTCAGAACTATTAAATCATCGTTCAGGCATTCTAGATAATGAAGATTTCTATTTGCCTTTCTGGTCAACTCCAAATGGAGATCCAAAAGGTAACTTAAACAGCTTTTTAAAAGAATATCTCGTACAGGGAGGAAAACACTATTCAAGTCGTAATTTTGAAAGTGCTGAAAATTACAAAGTATATGATTATTCAAATACTGGCTACGCTTTACTAGGTTTAATAATTGAACAGGTTTCGGGCGAGGCATTTGAAAACTATTTGAAGAATAAAATATTTAAGCCAACGAAGATGGTTAACTCATCTTTCTTTTTAAAAAACTTAAACATAGAAAATGTTTCAAAAACATATACAAAGGAGAAAGAAAAATTAATATTTAAAGGTTTCAATGGCTATCCAGATTTCCCTGCTGGTCAATTAAGAACATCAATATCTGATTATACAAAACTCATTACTGATTATTTAAACATAAGCGAAAGACAATTTTTCTTAGACTCTAAAATAACGACAATTATCACCCCACCATTTAATAAAAATAACGAAGATCATTCATATACATGGTTTTTAAAAAGCATAAATGATAATTGGTACTACCAACATGATGGTGCAGATTTAGGCGCCAGAGCTGAAGTCATAGTCGACATAAATAACAGCAATGCCATTATCATTTTTACTAACTCAGAGCATGACTTATCCTCCTTAGTAAAAAGTATTGAATTAATGGCTTTTTAAAACATTTGCCGTTTTACCCAACCAAGGTAATAGCCCATATCGTTAATTAACATTACTATTAACTTAAATGACATAAAATTTTGTCTAATAGGGAAATCATTTGAAAACAGTACTCACCTTTTTATTTCTAACTTTTACAACATCTACATTATCTTCTGAAGTACCTATTCGGCTTTCAGGTACTGTTGAAGTATCTGTGAAAAGCGGCACTGTTGATGCTATTTTTCAGCTGACCAATATTCCAGAAATCAGCAACTATCTTATACATTTAAATGCTGGCTTTAATATTCAATATTTTAGAAATGAAAAAGATGGTTTCAACTATGCATTTGAAAAGGTTTATAACACGCAATATTCAGAAGAGAGTTTTGGCTATTTCTTTAAGAGCCATAAAACTAATAGTAAGTTCTTACCCAACACTATAGCGTTCAAATATACGGGTAAATTTCCAGTTATTACAAATATGAATACCGCAAATGAGCACGGAGATTGGAAAGGCAATATCGCTTTTAATGGTAAAAATATTCGTACAGACGGCTTTCAAACTGCTTGGTATCCAATTTTATATGATATTGACAAAGACAAGCGATATGACGAAGTTATTTATGATATTGAAGTGACTTGTTTAGACTGTAAATCAATTTACGTTAATGGCAGCAAGCCAATTTCATCGACTCATGGAGTATTTAAAAGAGACAAGCCAACTTCACTAACATTATTTGCTGGTTATTTTGATATTGCTAAGCACAAAAATAATTACTACTTAAACTCACGCCTTTCTGAACAGCAAATGTCCGAACTTAGTCAAATAACATCTGCGTTCGAGAAGTATTATCAAAATAAGCTGTCCATTTCATATGGTGAAAATGTTGTTTACATTCATACGGCTCCTACATCAAAGAAAGATTCTTGGCTGTTTGTAGCCTATCCGTCAATCGTCGTAATGAACCATAATGAAGATGGTTTAGCCAATTTGGTAAACAAAACAGACTCAAATTGGTTTAAACCATTTATTGCGCATGAATTAGCACATTATTATTTTGGCACATACAAAAAGTTTAACTCTGAACTTGGTGATATGTTTACTGAGTCATTAGCTGAGTACCTATCATTAAAACTCACAAAAGAATTACTTGGCAACGAACATTATTTTAATAAAGTAAATCGGAAGCTCAATGCCTTAGACGATGTACATTTAGCGCCTATTAAGGATATAAATAAACAGTCCGACTATGGTGATAGAGAGCTATATGTATACACTTATGCACCTGTTATTTGGTTAGCCATTGAAAAAGAAATCAGTGAGAGAAAAATGTGGTTGTGGCTCAATAAGATGCTTACAACTAAAACAGAAAAAACTGACTACGACTTTATGATAAAAACACTAGCAAACGTATTGAATGACGATAAAAAATTAGCTTTTCTAATTGATAACTATTTTTCAAATGAAGATGCTGTAACGAATGCAAGAATATTGCTTAAAAGCCAATGAATAACTTATAGGGTGTATTCAGCGGCGACTTTACTGTTAACATTTGAAAAGCTACTATTTATGTATGCAGCAAATATTTTTACTTAAATTATGTGTACAATTTAAGTGCCATATAGGCTCTATAATTTATTATGCGCTTGTATACTAAGATAAAGCTTAATCGAAATTGTCGCCGTAACCTTTAAATGTTGAAAAAAGAAAATTCAATCTACGAAAATGAGCTTAATCGTTTATATAATGATGTGCTCTTTCGACCAGAGCAATATGCACAAGTAAGGCAATCTCGAAAATTTATGGAAGAGAACTATTGTCAGCGAATAGAGCTAAATGATTTAGCTAATGCGGCATTTATGTCTCGATTTCATTACGTTAGAATTTTTCAACAAATGTATGGCCTAACACCAAGAGTTTATTTACGAGATCTACGAATTTCAAAAGCTAAAAGCCTGATAAAACAAGGTTTACCCGTCACTCAAGTTTGCTTTGAAATTGGTTATGAAAGCCTACCAACATTTTCAGCTGCCTTTAAAAAATGTACCGGTTACAGTCCTCGGCAATATTACCAAGTTCAAAAAAGCAATCTAGAATAAGTTTTTGCATCAAATTCTAACT
Organism: Colwellia meonggei; assembly: GCF_057537295.1. Taxonomy (NCBI): domain Bacteria; kingdom Pseudomonadati; phylum Pseudomonadota; class Gammaproteobacteria; order Alteromonadales; family Colwelliaceae; genus Colwellia; species Colwellia meonggei. The sequence goes on along the minus strand of NZ_BAAJLZ010000004.1, from coordinate 374,450 downwards.
ATACTTAACTCATTCAAAATTCAGTAAGTAGCTTTAAAATATGATTAAAATAAACGTAACGAGCGTTCCTGTTGACGACCAAAACAAAGCATTAGACTTTTATACACGCGTATTAGGTTTTATTAAAAAAACAGATGTTCCTGTTGGTGAATACAAGTGGTTAACGGTTGTCTCCCCTTCTGAGCAATCCGGTGTTGAGCTTTTGTTAGAGCCTATGGCGTTTGAGCCAGCTAAGGTGTATCAAAAATCGCTAAAAGAAGCGGGAATACCATGGACATCTTTCGCAGTTGACGACTTGGAAAAAGAACACCAAAGACTATCAAGCTTAGGAGTGGAATTTTCAATTACGCCCAGAGAGGCTGGCACTGTTATGATAGCCGTACTCGACGATACCTGTGGCAATCATATTCAGTTAATGCAAGAGCTGTAAACTAAACTTTTTCAATGCCTATAGCGTCAAAGTTTGACGCTAGCTTCCCCAGACCTTATTAACTAATTACGCTTTTTAACTCATTAAATAGCCATGTTAATGCAGGCCCTTTTGATATTCCTTTTTTACTGACAAGGTCAACCGTAAAGCTCCAAGTTTTATGGTCAAACGAAACATCTATTTTTTTCAGTTGGTTAGCCTTAATTTTCTTTTCTACCATATGGGAGGGTAAATACGACCAACCAATATTTTGTTCAACTAAAGACAAAATAGAACCAAAGTCATTACACCACCATGTTTGATTTGACAGGGATATAAACTGTTGTAATTCACTACCTTGCTCGCCTCTTAGTGAAATCTGGCGATGGGGCACTAAGTCTTTCACAGTAACCGAAGTCAAAGAAGACAACGCAGAAGCAGGGTGACAAACAGGATAGAACTCGATATTACCAATAAAACACAGTTCAACATCAAGGTTAAATGATAAATCAGCAAACATAATACCTAAATCGATATCACTGGCACTAAGGTGCTTAAGAATATCTGTACTAGCTAAAGTTAGTAATTCAACTTGCGTATGGGGAAAATTAAGGCTGAACTTTTCTAAAATTCGATTAACACTCGATAACTGTAAAGCGCTATCCACTACTAATTTAATCGTTGCTTCTTCGTTGTTATGAACCGACTCAACAACTTTATCTAATTCCATTGATTGGTGGAGAACCGCCTTAGCATAATTATAAATTCTCTCACCTTCTTTCGTTAATTTTGGCTTTCTGCTACGCCTATCGAAAAGCAATATATTTAAGTCAATCTCAAGATTAGCTATTCCCTGACTAACAGCAGACTGAACTTTATTCAACTTTCGTGCACAGGCTGAAAATGAGCCTAGTTCAGCCGCTACAACTAACATTCTTAACTGTTCTAAATTATACATATCACTATAACTGATAGTTACTAACTACCTATCATTATAAATATCGATAAAATAACTCACAAGTTAAAATATGAGGAACGAATAATGACAACCAAAGAACGAATTATTCATATGGTACTATTTGAAATAATTGCGCTTGTTTTACTAACCATTATAGCAATATTGACCACAGGTAATGATGCAAAAGAAATGGGCGGGCTCGCTATTATTCTCTCATTCATCGCTATGTTTTGGAACTTCGGTTATAACTTCGCCTTTGACAAAGTAGTACCCGGTGAACGACTTGCAAGAACCAAATTTACCCGCTTACTGCACGGCATTGGCTTTGAACTCGGGATGGTTATTTTATCTTTCCCTATATTGATGTGGTTCTTAAAAATGGACTTTGTTAGCATTTTAATAATGGACATCGGTTTTGTAACTTTCTTCTTTATTTACGCCATTGCCTTTAATTGGCTTTATGACTTAGCAAGTGTTCGAGTTATCCGTGATTAATGATAGGCATCGAAGGGGCTGTTATTTCATGTAAAACTTAGACTTATTTGAAAATAACCTTACTTAAAAGTAAGTTTTGCCAGAAATAACTGCCAACGTAATTCTCTATAACATTGACTATATTTTCTATAAATTTGCTGACGATGTTGCACTTTGCTATCGAGTTTAGAATTATTTTCAGCGGTTAGGGCGTTAGTTTTCTGGCCAGCCGTCATATTCTTTGGTATTTCACTAACCAATTGATACTGTAGCTGATAGTAATAATGTGAAAGGCTATTAAACTTGTCTGCGATTTCAGGCCTGTGCTTAGCAACTTCGCTGGCAAACTGCATTGCGGTAATTGATTTTGCTTTAACAATATTTTGTTTAGCCAAAATAGCAACTAAGTTAGTGTATTGCTTTTGCCAGACACTTTGTTCATGGTTTTTCTTCAAAAAAGCTCGAACAAATACAATCATGAATACAAGACTTACAGTACCAGCAAGTATCAATACTAAACTTTGTAACGACGGCAATGCCGCTAAAATACGTTTGACTACTTCGTTTTGCCGTTGCCCTGTGTAACCGATAACCCAGCGGGTCCATTGATAATCAAGCGCCTCAAGTTGTTGCCGTATTTGAAAATAAAGCTTACTTGCCTTAATAGCTTGAAATGAAAACAAACCACTAGAAAATTCATTATATTCATTCAATAAACTTGAAGAAAAACCACGTTCAACACGCTCAGAGTCTACCGCAGCAGTAGGGTCAACTCTTACCCAGCCTTGCTCTGCTAACCAAACTTCTGACCACGCATGAGCATTACGTTGATAAACACTTAAGTAATTGCCATTAGGATTAACTTCACCGCCAAGATAACCAACAACCATGCGAGCAGGAATACCTGCCGCACGCATTAAATAGGTGAATGCGCTCGCATAATGCTCACAGAAACCGGCTTTGCTATCAAAGTAAAATTGATCAAGAGTCGCGCCATTTAGTCTTGGCGGCTGTAAGGTATAAAAATATTGCTGTTGATTAAAATCTGCTAGTACGGCATTAATTAACTGCTGATTATCGATATATTGATTACGCAGCTGTTGACCTTTTTCTGTTAGCCTAGGGTTACTGGTAGCTGGCAAAAGAAGATTTAAATTACGCTCAGTAGCGCTAAGCGTTCGCGAAAGAATAGTATCAGGATAACTGGTTACGTTGTAACTGAGCGTTTGATTAACTATTCCACGATAATACAGAGAAAAATCACTACGTTGAGCAATTTTGGCTTGTTCACTTGTAGCAAAATCTAAAGCAAATAACCAAGACTGAAAACTCGGTTCTGTGATCACTTGATAAGAAACTCCGACCCCTTGAATATCAACATTCACTTGTTCATTTCGACGCTCGTTTAAGCGCGGGTTAGCGGCTTTTAATCTATCAGCTTTTGTTTGTTGCCAAGTACCGCCGTCAAAATCATCAAGTACTAATGCTCGCCAATATTGCTGTGAATGTGCCGGCATATCGCTATTAAAACTTACTCGAAACGCCAATTCATCAGACAGAGCTAACTGCGCAATATCACCGACCTTAACTCGGTCAGATAACCCGACTTTTGCTGATTCGACACTCGGTACTTGCCAAAATGGTGTGAGCTTTGGAAAGCCAATAAACAAGGCAATGGCTAATGGTAAAGTATAAAACATCAACTTGGTTAATGTTTTCAGTTGTTGTTTTAAGGCTATCGTTGGCGCATAAAACACCAACAACACAATCAAGTTAGCGAAAACCAATAAGATCACTGCAATAGAAAAATAAACCGATTGATAAAAAATAAGTGATGACGTCGCAATAAACATCCCTAACACCACCAACTGATATAAATCTTTGCGCCGTGGCATTTCAAATATTTTCAAGCTATAAGCAAAGCACAACAAGTGCACCATAGATAGCAATAGCCCCATATCCCGCCCAGAAATTGCCAGTGTTATGCTACCAGTGATAGCAAAAACAAAAACCAACCAAGCGGGAAGTATTTTAGGTACAGAATAAAAAGCCGCTAAATTTGCCGAGGCGCTCGCACTTTCTGTGAGCGATTTTTCGGTGCTCGATAGTGGTTTTAATGGCGCGAAGCCTTTTTGCTGAAAAACCGTTAAGTTTTTTCTTATTTTATAATGACTAATAAACTGAATTAGCAACAGCGCTACTGCCACTACCAGGTAAATAAAATGTAACTGCTGCACTAAAGTTAATAAGTTAAGTAGCTGAGCTGCCAGCAATAATAAGTACATTCGGCCGGATAGCTGTAAGTTGTTACCGCTATTTTGTTTGATGCTTTTTTTAGTGCCTTGTTTTGTCATACCAATAAACCTCTCTAATAACACGCTAGTGCTGTCAAACAGTGCTGAGTATGTTCAGGGCTGTACTGATAAGGAAATTCTTGGTTTGGCAAAATTAATGAAAAAGCAATTTGTTGTTGGCTACAATCATTAATAGCATAACTAAGTAAACTTAATTTTTGCTCTAAGGTAACATCAGGCAATGAATTGAAGTCTAATTGTAACTTATTAGAAAATGCTTGCTGGAATTGCTTACTATGCCAACCTTGACCTCGGGCAACTTGTTTCCATGCAACTCGACTAAACGGTTCACCTTGTTGATATTGCTGTAATTGATAAAATTCATCATGTCCTACTTGTAAACTGGCTTGGTGATTTTCCAAAGTTTCATTTAGTTCAGCGGTTTGAGCACCCTGTTGTTGACTTTGCCAAGCGTAAATAACGGGCTCAGGAAAAACAGTAACTTGTTGGGCAAAATCTAACCGAGTCCATGTACGGAACAAGCCAAAACCATATTCACTGTTAATAAGCATGCGCGGCAGCGGGAACTGCCCGCGTTGTTGTGCATAAAATGGCACTTGAATGTCGTTATCGCCTGATGCAAGTTCTAGTATGGTTTTGCTATTACTTTCATCGTTATCCTGAGTAAACGAGAAATAAAGGTTATAACGCGATTTTTGGCTTGAAACCGTTAGTGGCAGTAGTAATTGCCTACCAGCGAAACCTTGAACCGAATTAGTCGCTGCAAACTTTAATCCTGATAAATTGAAAAAACTATGGTGTAAAACCACAATAAAAAAGCTAACTAATAAATAACTGATCAAAATAATAATATTATTTTGATAATTGGTGCCTAATAAAAATAACAATAGCGTAAAAAAACAAAAAGCAGCACCAAAGCGGGTCGGCATTATAAATATATTACGGTAGTTTATTTGTTGCTGTTTAGCTTGTGGTATTCTGCGTCTCAACCAAATCTCAAGCCGGTGTTGTAGCCAGCGATTCAATGGTGCAACTAACCAGCTAAACTTTGATTTAAGGTATTCCAACAAGTGACGATTCTCTATTGTGCCAAGGGCAATGTTGGGTCAACTTGACTAAGAACTTGTTGCGACAGTTCGCCATTTTGCTCAAAAACATTATGCTGCTGTGCTGCTAGCCTATGTTCACATACCGCTGAAAATACTGCTTGAATATCCTCAGGAATAACATAATCGCGGTTTTCCATAAAGGCCCATGATTTCGCCGCAGCAATGAGCGCCTTACCAGCACGCGGTGATAACGCTTTACATTGTAATTGTTGCTGACGACTAGCCCGACATAATGCAATAACATAATCGACAATCACAGGTGCAACTGTAATATTGGCAATGTGTTGTTGAATATCGCGCAACTGTTGATCGTTTAAACATGCGGTAACATTACTTACGTGGGAATCAATTGACTGCAAGATTTGTCGCTCGGCTTCAATACTAGGAAAGCCCAATGATAGTCGCATCATAAAGCGGTCAAGCTGTGACTCAGGCAGCGGATAGGTTCCTGCGTGTGTCATTGGGTTTTGTGTGGCAATAACAAAAAATGGCTCAGGCAGTTGATGCGTTACTCCGTCAATACTCACTCGCCCTTCTTCCATTGCTTCTAACAAGGCACTTTGAGTTTTAGGGCTGGCACGATTCACCTCATCAGCCAATACCACTTGATTAAAAATTGCTCCCTGATGCAATTGAAAGGCTTTTTCATTATCATCAAAAATGGCTATGCCGATGACATCAGCAGGCATAAGGTCTGAGGTGAACTGAATACGTTGATAAGATAAACCTAGGGTATAAGCTAAGGTGTTGGCCAGGGTTGTTTTACCCATACCAGGTAAGTCTTCAATTAAAATATGGCCTTTCGCTAGCAAACAAGCTAAAGCTAATTTAACCTGATGAGGTTTACCTATCACCACAGATTCAACTTGCGCCAAAATATTAGCAACAACGGTTTGCATATATTTAATTCCTTATTACCTGTACAAAAATACCAGAGTAGCTCGTAAGACTAACACTTTATGCACGCCAAATAAAAGCACATACAATCGAAGCTTAAAACAATAAACCACATATCTAACACGCGATTTACAGCCTATTTTTCATGTCGAAAAGAAGATGAAATAACTTTAAAATAACAACAAATAAATGTGCGTTATATCACATTTTTATCGCGTAACTTCTTTACCGTCACCCCTTATAAAATAAAGCTTTCATCAATTAGCGCTTAAGATCAAAAAAGCATTAAAAGATAGCCCTTTTGTTGAAAAGAAAACAGATTATTTGACCTTAGTCAACAATGCTAAATAAGACTTTGTGTCATGCTAGTTCGATGTTGCTAATTGATGCTTTGTCCGAAAATTAATTTTGCTATTTAGTATCGCCGATTAATTTCGATATCAATTACCAACAGTTTACCAGGTTGCTTTGCATTATGAGCTCAACACAAGCAACACATTTACTAAAACTCGCGAAGCTACTCTCGCGTTCTGGGGCAAGTTATGGACATAGATTTTAGCGAAATTAATTATTTAATAGACCCATGCAGTAGAACATTGCATGCTGACTATCAGCAATTTCTCTTATCGCTAATAGGACTTACCGTTATTGATATTAGTGGTGAGAACAAGGATGAATGGCGCGTAATATCAACACTTTTGCACGGCAATGAGCCATCAGGCCTTATTGCGCTGCACCGCTGGCTAACCAGTGAAAACGAATTGCCCCGCCCTAAAACAAATATTCGTATTATTATTTCTTCAGTAGAAGCGGCAACTTATCAGCATTTATTCAATCACCGCTACCTACCTGATGGTGTAGATTTAAATCGCTGCTTTAATGAAAAAAGCATTAGAAACAGTAAAGACGCTAAAAATAAAAATCTTAGCGGTTACATACAACGCGCTAAACTAGTTGAACGAGCGATACGTGAAGTTAACCCAAAAGCCATTATCGATTTGCACAATACCTCAGGAAATGGCCCTGCATTTGCGGTAAGTACTTTAATAAGCCCAAATGTTTTGTCATTGGCATCTTACTTTTGCGACACGTTAATATTATCGGATATTAGTATCGGTGCCATGATGGAGCTTGATTTTTCTTGCCCCGTTGTCACCATTGAATGTGGCGGTAGTAATGATGACCAAGCACATGAAGTTGCTTACAACGGTATAAAACAATTTGCTAAATGTGACAGCAGCTGCACTTTACCACAAGACAAAGCAGTGCAAATTCTCTACAAACCTCTGCGATTGGTTATTAAAACCGACCGCAAGTTATCATTTAGTGAGCATGATGAAAACTACAGCGGTGTCACATTAAGACAAAATATAGAGCAGTTTAACTACGGTGGTTGTTGCGAGGGTTTATTACTTGGTTGGCTAGATGATCAAGGTTTAGAAAATCTTGAAATGCTTAATGACCAAGGTATTAATGTTATTGAAAATTACTTTAAGCAAGTAGATAACAAACTGGTTTGCGCTAGCAACTTAAAAATATTTATGGCGTCGAATCAAAGTGGTATTGCTCGCTCAGACTGCTTATTTTACGTGGTTAATAATGTTAACAATCATTTATAAAATACTATAAATTTTAGGCTTTCTAATTAACTGATAATATCTCAGTACGTTATTGAGTGACTAACAAATCAATTGCTAGTCACTCGCAACAATATTCGTTCATACTTTAAACGGAGCGATTTCAAGCGCCCGCACTAATGGCATATTTTCTAGCCCTAAATCTCTCAGTGCGTGAATAAATTTGAGTGTTTTAAAGCTATCAAACCAAACAGCCAACTGCTTATCAAACTGCACTTGCGAAGCACGCTGCTGCTTTGCAATGAACGACAACAAACCAATATTTTTCAGAGCTTGCTGTGTTATCGGTGTTAATGCATTTAACCAAAATTCCGGTTGTTCTCGATGTTGCCACAAACAATGAAAAGCACTTAAGCAGCCCTTTAGCTCAAGAAAAACATTAGGATTATAATACTGATATTCTTTCTTTGGTGTTGTCAGCTCCATAATACTTTTCACCGCAGGCCCTGTGCCAAATGGTACACGCTGCGATGGTCTCGCATCGAGCTTTATGGTGATATTTGGCAAAAATTCAATACTGCCAAGTTTTGCTAGTTTATTAAGTAGATAAAAGTCTTCCCCTGCACTGCGTTTTGGAAAACCTCGAGCCTGACAGTAAGCCAAAGCGTCAAAAGATAAAATACTGCCGATGGTAAAATAGGCATATGGAGAGTCAGCATAATGCAGCCCTGCAACATAATAACGTAATGCACTTTCGTACAATGCGTTTGCTTGATGAATGGCCTGCTGCTCACTATGGTGGTAAAAATTACAGCATGTCGCAACTACATTTTTTTGCTTTAAATTGGCAGGAAAATGGCCAGTAAAATAATTATCAGGCAACTCTGCATCGGCATCAGTTGAATGAATCCATGCGGACTTTATAGCTTTTTGTTGATACAGAGCTACGGCAATATCAGCGCCAATCTTCCTTGCTAAACCTACTCCTTGCTCCGGAGGCAACGGTTGCGAATAACGATCAACCAATAAAATTGCGCTACTAGCACTATTGTTGGGCTTTACCAATCGTAAGTTTTTTTGCTGCCAAGCAACGTCTCCTAGCGCGGTTAGTTGTTGTGCCAACAATTGCTGGGCAGATGTATTTTCACGACCAAAATCACTGTCCGGTTGATTAATAACAACAATAACTAAACATTGCTGTCGTGATAATGCCGAATTAAGAAAGTGTTCAATAAAGGTATTCGTTTCTTGAAATGCAGGAATAACCAAGACATGTTGAAAATTTAGTGCCACTGGGAATGACGCTAAACTTGTCACTTCTTGCTCAGCATATTGGGCTAGATATTTTCTAATAGCTTTCTGTTGTTGTGCTATAAGTTGCGCACTAGCCATAATATTTTCTCTCTAATTATACGCTAGGCAATTAATGTAAGGCTGCTCTGAAAGGTAATGCCAAACAAATATCTGCCTCAATATCCAAAATTTCATCTAAACGAGCATTAACCTCTTCTTTTGGAAAATATTCATAGGCCAATTCAATAAATAGGTTCTTATGCTTTTCTTCCGACTTCGCAATACTCTGATAAAGATCTTTGTCTTTACCAGCGGGCAATGCTTCAGCAACCAGTGAAAAACGCTCGTAACCACGCGCTTCAATAACACCTGCAACAATTAATCTATCCATAAAAAATACGTCACTACCGTTACGAAAAACTTTTCGTAGTTGGTTAATGTATGGGTCTTTCTCATCTGAGCCTAGCTGACCGCCACGGGCATTAATTAACTTCAGCACTTGTTTAAAGTGAATTAACTCTTCAATAGCTAAGTCGGCCATCGCCTTAACTACTGACTTTCTATCTGGGTAATGAGAGATCATTGACATCGCCATACCAGACGCTTTTTTTTCCGCGGCGGCATGGTCAGTTAAAAAAGCATCGAAGTCACTCAATACAACTTCTGCCCACTCTTTTGGTGTTTGGTATTTTAATTCGAACATAGCTAAATTTACTGCATAAAAAATTAAGAATAATTGATGGCGGTATTTTACACACGAAAAAAAAAGCAACAAGGATATTTGCCGGTAAATGGCTATTTATCTTGTTACTTTATGATTAGTTTGACAGCCAAAGAAATATCAACGCTTTACTTTATAGTCAGGGAGCCTGCCAACTTAAAAGTTATCTATAAATTTTACTGGTTATATAGTTAGAAACTTAAAAATGTGTATATATCACTTACAAACGAAATGAGTTGTTAATTTTCCCCATTAACGCGGTAGGTAAAAAACCATCACTAAGCAAAATAGCGCAATAAAGACAAACGCTTTGAGAAAAAAGCTCCAGCGCGCTTTTCCCTCGGGATGATTTTCAGCCAGTGCCATGCCGCAGTTACTGCAATTATCCAACTCTTTATCATTTGAGGTTTGGCAAAATAAACAGGTTATTTTTTCATGTGACATAATGAACCTTTCAATTTCCTATTTAACGTATGAATATCGACAATACGATAACTTACTGATTTGTCATTTGATGATACAGTTGCGGAAGTCTAACCGGTAACTGATCAGGCCGTAAAATCACGGTATATCCATTACTGCCAAAGATATAAGGCAAGTAACTTTGCGCTTCCTGATCAACGGTAATACAGAATGGTTTAATGCCTAATTTGGTTGCTTCTTTTATAGCTTGATGAGTATCTTCAATGCCAAAGCGCCCCTCATAGTGGTCTATATCATTAGGTTTACCGTCAGTTAGTATCAACAACAGTTTTTGTGAGCTTTTCTGCTCTACCAAGATTTTAGTTGCTTGGCGAATCGCCGCCCCCATACGAGTATAAAAGCCTGGTCGAATAGCTTGTACTCTGCCACGTATGTTATCGTCATATTTTTCATTAAAATTTTTCAACAAAGAAAATCGAACATTGCTACGTTTCACCGAAGAAAACCCATACATAGCAAAGCTATCGCCAACACTGTGTAGTGCTTCACCAAACAATAGCATTGAGTCTTGTACTACATCGATAACACGGTTATCGTCATCTAAATAGGCATCGGTCGACATTGACAAATCTGCCAACAATAACGTTGATATGTCACGATTATTACCACGAAAACTACGGTATAAACCGCGCTCTTTGGTTGGCGATATTTTCGATTCAATATGAAAATCAAGCCAAGCAGATAAATCTAGCTCCTCCCCTTGGTGTTCACCTTTAAGCCAGTAGCGAACACTTCTTAACTGTTCAAATTGCGCTTGAATTGTTTTTGCTGTTTTTTGTAATTTAGCAGGTAATGGCTTTGCCATAGCATCTTTTGGCAACATAGGGTGCAATAGGCAACGCTCTTCCTCTAATCGTTGTACTTTATAATTCCACTCGGGAATTTTAATACCTTCGCCCAAAGGAATATCATCTTCTGCAGCGGACGGTAAGTCCATATCAATTTTAATACGAGCACTTTTCTGGCTTTGCTCTTTTGACACGGTAATTTTATCTAAGTCTTCTGCAACACGTTGATTGTCTTCGTCATCATCGTCACTATCGTCAGTACCACGGTCGAGTTTTGAAAACTCGCTCCATGAAAACATGGTTTCAAGACGAAATATCATCATACCGTCTTTTTCGTCGCCTGAATCAACACGTTCAGCCTTTTTCCGACTGGTATCACTTTTCTTAGCTTTGCTTAGCTCAGCGGCTTCAAGCTCTTCATCGTCTTCGTATTCAGGCAGTATTTGCGGGTCAACTTGCGCGGATGGATACAACCATAAATAAACGGCTTGAGGCGCATAATTAACCATAGGAAACTCTTTTACTGAGCCAGGCTGCGTTATAGCTTGAATAATGGCTTTTTCCATCACCTGTTCAGAGTTTGGACGTTTAGAATGATCGTTCCTGCTCGCAACAAATGCGGCAGCTAAACGATCATAACGTGGTTTCAACGCTGGGTACTGTGCTAAAACATCAACGACAAGTTGTTGGTTATCAATAGCCCAATGACGAAACTTACCACTATGCTGCGCCGCAAGTACGGCTAGCCAAATGTATAAATCATGGTTTAACTCAGAAGTTGGAAAAACCGCTAGGCTTTCGGGTAAGCGTAAACTATCTTCATCTTGCCAAGCCAAGCTAATTTGCTGGTTTTCACCGGCTATTTTTTGTAAGAAACTACGACGAACAATATAGTCACGATCACTTGCTGCTTCAACACGCTTTATGGCATCACCACCTAAGGCACGAAACACCATGCCAACCGAATGGCTAACTTGAGAAAACGGCACCGCTGCATCGGCATATTCAGTGCTCGCTTTACGTGTAATATATTTGTGCCAAAGACCACCTACCCATTCTTCCATTTCGCCCTTCCTAAAAGGATTACTACATAATTAACCATAACGGTCATGCTAGCAAAAGATTTATATGCGTGTTGTGATGTATGTCAAATTAGCTTGTTATGGCAATGCTTTAGTTGTTTATGCAATTGATTAATTATCAATAAAAAGCCGCTAAACTAGCTTTTATCATCAGAAGCTTGCTTGGGTTTATCTTTTGGAACCGTTAAGTCGGGTAAATTTGCACTACCAATGTTGTGTAATACTAAACCCATCATAAAACAGAAAAATGAAATTGAGCCAAAAAAAGCCTTCATTACTTTATCTTCTGTATCGGTTAATGTCAGTAAATACCCTGCACAAATAAAGGCAACAATAATACTGATAAAGCCAACAACCTTAGCAAAACGCTGCAAAATATGTTTATTTTTACGCTGTGTTAATTGCTCTTCACTCAAGGGCTTCTCCAAACGAAATAATTATGTAAATTCAAGCTATTATTCTTTAATGCTAGCTTGAAAAACCAAAAAATAAAGCCGCGGTATCACTACCACGGCTTGATGCAGACTAGCATAGTTTTGTATTCAACAAAGTGAATTCAAACTGTAGTGCTATGCAGCTGTTTTTTCTTTAACGAAAAAACTAGCAAGGTATGCAATAAGACCAAATAAGAATACAACACCAGCGATTTCACGTAACCAGTAGAAGATTGCTAATTTGTCTTGAGTTGCCATAAAGCTTAATGCTTCACCGCTTTCAGGTAAACGTTGTAACCAAACTTGTAGTACACCAGCACCTGTTAGGAATAAAGTAATAAATACCATACCTACAGTCATTAGCCAGAAGCCCCACATTTCAGTAACTTGTGCTTTATTACAATTTGCTTCACCTACACCACGTAATTTAGGCATAGCGTATGACATTATCGTCATAACGATCATCGCATATGCACCGTAGAATGCCATGTGTCCGTGAGCTGCAGTAATTTGTGTACCATGAGTAAAGTAGTTCACTGGAGCAAGTGTATGTAGGAAACCCCATACGCCAGCACCTAAGAATGCCATTACTGAAGTACCTAATGCCCATAATGTAGCCGCTTTGTTCGGGTGTTCACGACGGCGACGGTTAACCATGTTAAAGGCATACAATACCATGGCGAAGAAAGGTAACGGTTCAATTGCTGAGAAAATAGAACCAACCCACTGCCAATACTCAGGTGTCATTAACCAGTAAAAGTGATGGCCTGTACCTAAGATACCTGAGATTAAAGCCATAGCGATGATCACATATAACCATTTCTCGATAACTTCACGGTCAACACCAGTAACTTTGATTAATACGAACGCTAAGATAGCACCCATAATTAATTCCCAGACACCTTCTACCCATAAGTGCACTACAAACCACCAGAAGTACTTATCAAGTGCTAAGTTAGTTGGGTTGTAGAAAGCAAATAAGAAGAATACTGCTAAACCGATTAAACCTGTCATTAGTACCATGTTGATAGCTGTTTTACGGCCTTTCAAAATAGTCATACCTAGGTTGTATAAGAAACCTAAAGCGACAATAACAATACCAATTTTAGTAATAGTTGGTTGTTCTAAGAACTCACGTCCCATGGTTGGCCATAAATCGTTACCAGTAATGTGCGCTAACGTTGCATATGGTACAAGTAAATAACCTAAGATAGTTAACACGCCTGCAGCAGCAAATATCCAGAATAAGGCAATTGCTAGTTTAGGACTGTGTAATTCTGTTTCAGCTTCTTCTGGTACTAAGTAATATGCTGCACCCATAAAGCCAAATAGTAGCCAAACAATTAGCAAGTTAGTATGAACCATACGAGCTACGTTGAATGGAATTAAGCCACCGACAATATCGCCGACAACATATTGTAAACCCATGAGTAAACCAAATAAGATTTGGCCTACAAACAAGATCATAGCAAAAACAAAATAAGGTTTTGCAACGGCTTGTGATTGATATTTAAGAGTATTCACGCCATTATCCTTCTATGTTTGGTGGCCAGTTATTATCATCCAATTCTGAAGTCCACTTAAGGAACTCAGCCAGATCATCAATTTCTTGATCCGATAAATGGAAGTTAGGCATTTGACGACGACCAGGAATATTTAAAGGTTGAGATTTCATCCAACCGCTAAAAAATGCCTTAAAGCCAGCTTCACCGCCGCGACGGTCATAAACATTGGCTAGTTCAGGAGCAAAGTAAGCACCTTCACCAATTAATGAGTGACAACCAACACAGTTGTTGTCTTCCCATAACGCCTTACCGCGCGCTACAGACTCAGTGATATTTTCTCGATGATCCCGTTTGGGCATCTCTTTAGTTGTGTGGAAAGTCAAAGCAAGAAATATTAGAAAGAAGAATACACTTCCACCGTAATAAATATTTCGAGCCATGCCTTTTGTAAAACGCTCTGACATGGTGTTTCCTTATTAAAGAATAATGTAATAAAGCGAATTAATAATAGGACAATACTTATTTTTCCACCTTGATAAGAATCAAGTTTTTGAGGATGTGTAACAAAAAAATTAGAAAAAGATTGAGCTGAAGCAGATAACTGTTGAATTTATCATCGATAACCAGATTTTTTTCACTCGGGTAACAAAAGCCCCTAATTTATATAGGGAAATAAGTTATTTCACAGCCACTAAAACTGAATTTATTTAGTCAATATTTTTGAGTTTTTCTAATTATTTAATAAATAGAAATGGCGCTATTGCGCAAATAACATACAGCTATCATTAACCTGCTGATAGCTATAAATGGTAGAAGTTACCATATAGATTTAACTATAAATCAGTGTAATAATCAGTGGAATAATAACAACATAAGCTAGCATTATATTTCGCCAAGTAGGTGGAGCATGCTTTAACTCCATAAATACATCAATAATTTGTTGGCCTTTCAAAGCAATAATTAGCATCACCACTGCAATAAAAAACACCGAATTAAAGGTAGGGTTTTGAAAATAATAGCCCGCAGCAACGGAAGCTAAGGTCAATAAAACTAACCAAACCCAACTCAACGCATACTGATGTGATACTTTTTTCATATATTTATGACCTTAAAACCCTATGCGACTAAATAACATATATTAGTGGAAATAAAATGATCCACAATAAATCAACCATATGCCAATAACAGGCGCCCGATTCATAGCCCGAAAACTCATTTTCTGTATTTGGGTCGTTATATTTATCTTTATAGGCATTAATCGCCATGTATCCCAAAATCACCATGCCCAAAAGAATGTGCATAAAATGAAACGCTGTTATCAAAAAATAAAGCGTAAAAAAGGTATTAGTTTCTATATCAATACCTTGAGAAAATAACGCTTGGTATTCCCAAAGTTTTAATATGACATAAACACCAGCAAACAATAATGCTATAACAAGCCTATTAACGGCCTGACGTTCATTGTTTACGCGCATTGAATGCAAGGATATAGCAACAAAATAACTACTGGTAATTAACGCAACCGTATTAATTAAGCCTGCAACTTTATGTAGTTGCGCTTTACCTTCGGCAAACATGACTAAGTTAAGATTTTCAGCGATGGCAAAGCCAATAAAGAATATTGCAAAAACGGTTAGCTCAGCCAAAATAAAAAACCACATGGCAAGGTCACCAGGTAGCTTTTTAGATTCGTTAATTTGATTTGCCTCTGCTGCCGGTAAGTCTGACGATTTAGGCATCGAAGTAAATTTTCGCAACTTCCATTATTGAATTAACCGTTTGAATATCATCAGATAATGGCTCTGCCAAACAACAACGGCAAACTTCAATAGGGTCCATACCTGCTGACATCATTTTGGCTGCGTAAATTAATAAGCGAGTTGATGCGACTTCTTCTAAATCGTTTTCTTCTAGACGACGAAGAGCTTGAGCTAATTCAACCAGTTTAAAAGCAATATTAGGCTCAACACCCGTTTCTTCGATAATAATATCTTGCTCTATCTTCGCTTCTGGGTAGTCAAACCTTAATGCAACAAAACGTTGTCTGGTACTTGGTTTCATACCTTTAAACAGGTTCTGGTAACCTGGGTTATAAGAAACTACCAACATAAAGCCAGGTGCAGCTTCAATCAATTCGCCAGTGCGCTCTAACGGTAAGATACGTCTATCATCAGCTAGTGGATGTAAAACTACCGTAGTATCTTTACGCGCTTCTACTACTTCGTCTAAATAACAAATACCACCTTCACGCACTGCTTTTGTTAATGGTCCATCTTGCCAGTAAGTGCCTTCCGGGCCTACTAAATGTCGACCAACTAAATCAGCCGCAGTTAAGTCATCATGACAAGCAACGGTATATAACGGCTTATTTAATTTTTCAGCCATGTGGGCGACAAAACGCGTTTTACCACAACCCGTCGGTCCTTTAATAAGCACAGGTAATTGATGGCCGTATGCATACTCAAAAAGAGCAACTTCGTTATCTTGCTCCTGATAAAACAATGCATCACCACTTGTTTCGTCTATCGAATTTAAATTTACAGTAGTCATAATTTCCTATTTGCACACTTTCACTAAAGAACAACGAAAGTATCAATGAAAAGTAATTTCTGTTGATACTAGAATATGTTCGTAAAGTACGCTCATTCTTCTATTATGGCAATTAACATTGTAATGAGAATGAATAGTGTTTGATTCCGATCAATCAAGCCACTAAATTTAGTCGATTTGTGCGTAATATCACTTAATCACAACATTTAGATATTATTTTTCTACAACAGTAACAATGCCAGTCATTTTGGGATGAGGACCGCATTCATAAGGAAACCTACCTGCATTATCAAATGTTCGTTGGTAACTTTCGCCAGGGAAAAAGTAGTCAGGCTCTTCTTGCTCAAATTGCTTAAACCACACATTGTGATATTGACGTTTCTCTAAATTCTTCCAGATGACGGTGTCACCTTTTTCAATCGTAATCTCTGCCGGCCTAAACTTCTTTTTATAAACTTCAACAATAACTTCTTTTGCTTGTAAATGAGAAGAACAAGCTAACAAACATAGCACGACTATAATTCTAGACATCTATTTTCCTTTTCCTACAAACTAAAAAATTAATAAGGTAGCCAACTTGAATAGGTACCATTATACAGACTAAATTTAGAAGCACTGCATGTGCCTTACTCTAAATCAGCTTCTCAATAAACGGATTTTATTGAGTTATATTTCCTTTGCTAACCATAGCATAATGTTTAAAAGGAAGCGTTCATTTTGCTCAGCACCATCAGCGATAACTCCCATTTTAAACTTCTCCTTTCCTGCCAATTGTGCCGTAAACATTGCCGCTTCACCAAACACAACTATACGTCCTTTACCGAACTTTAGTGTCGCACCTTGATGCCAACCTGCAACGGAAATTTCGGGAGTATCATCAGGAAATTTCCATGATTTACTAGGCATTAATGAATAAGCATCCTTGCCAAAACTTAACAATGACTTAGCTTTAGGCGGTATTATAAATGCTTGGCCTGTAAAAGCTTTTATCGAATTCACTTGGTTATGCGTTGATATTTGTAGAATGGGGTGCGCATTTAAGTTTCCTTTCTCAAGTGAAAATATTTGCTTTCTATCTGCTAAGTCTTCGACATAGCCATTATTAAATTGAAAACCGAATATTGCTGCCAAATCTTCAGAAGCTTTAGGAAACGGCATATGATCAGCGATAAGAAATAGTGAACCACCTGCTCTTACCCAATGATAAACCGACACTATTTCGTCTCGACTAAATGCAGAAAAATTAGGCAAATCCCAATTTTTAACATTTTTCTTATTTAACGCGTTAGAAATCACTAAAATGTCGGTATTTGACAAAGATTTACTAGTAAATCTTTGTTTATTCTTTTTAACGATATAACCATCACTTTTTAATATTTTACTAAATGCTTGGTAACGACCATCCATGGTATGAAAATTATGATGTGCCTCGTCAATTAACACGATAGGAGCGTGTTTGTTTTCAAAGTATTTATTTGAATTTTTAGGTGAGAATTGAGTATCACCTTGTTGATAGGCATTAACCGAGAACGCCAAAAAACAATATACAGTTATTAATATTCTAGTCACAGATAGTCCTTTATAAATTCTGATAAATTAAGCACCTGAAAATATACACTAAATTCAATATAATCAGCTATAAAAAAGCCCTTTGTTTTCACAAAAGGCTTTTAATTTCTTCACTTATTTACATAAGCTAGTTAATCGCTTTGACACCAATATTATAGTTTCACGGCGTTAATTTCTGCTTCAGCATTATCAAGTGCTAACTTGTAGCCAAATGATACATGGTGGTAACGACCACTGGTGTAATCATCATGAATGGCAAAACCAAAGTTATATACTGTACCGGCTTCGATATTAACATCACCAGCTTTATCAGATTTCAGTTTACGTTTAACCATTACCGTCCAGATGCCATTTTCAAGTGTTGCATTGACTTCACCACCTTGACCACCGTGCATTTGACGTTCAGCTAAAATATAACCGTCTTCAATTTTACCTTCACCAGCTTTATAACGAACAATATCCATAAATTTATTAGCGTCTAGTTCAGATTTTATATCGGCGTCGTCTTTTAATTGATCCCAACCACCAAGAGCTTTACCACGGCGGCCTTTCAATTCAAGTTTAGTACGAGACTCTTTAGTGTACTTTGTTAAGCCATTACTGAAATCTAAACGTTTTGCTATATCAGAGCCAAGTAAAGCATCTTTTTCTGGTACAAATGGCATACCATTTACATCGGCATGACATGTGCCCCAACAACCGGCTCTGTCAGCGTACTCAACTTCATCTGTTGCAACCATGTAAGCTAACTTCATTGAGTTTTCAGGGTCCATTTTCCCCCCTTCAACAAATGGTGCTGGTGTATGGTCAGTTTCAGGCCAGCTAAATTTCAAATATAAATTCTCAGCGTCATGTACAGCATTAATAGTGACATCAAAACTACCACGTTTACCTGGAATTAATGCAGGATCTTCAACTTTTTCACTTTCGCCAGAAGCGATATTATTGCCAATATCGGCCACTTCTTCACCGTGACATTCAACACAACGATCACCTTTAGTAAAGGCACGTTTACCGCCATGCTTGCGCCCAAGCACCCATTCGATTGATGCTGTACCTGGGTAGAAAACGCTAATATCTGCTGAGTTTGCTTTACCCCAATCAACATTAATATCACTACCACTTGCTGAAGGCGAATTGTTTGCACCTTCTGCTGCTGGTGCAGCCGTCATTCTGCTGGTTGCTGCTGCTACTGCTTTTTCTATTTGTGCTTGTACTTTTGCTTTTTCAGCTTCTTTTTCAGCTTTTGCTGCAGCCTTTTCTTCTGCTTCTTTAGCCTCAATTCTTGCTAAGCCATCCTTATACATTTGTGGTATTTCACGAATATAAGCAGGGTTTGGTGCTTCAATTGCTTCTAATTCTTCATCTGACAATTTGTCTCTCACGCCATGATGAGCAATGCCTTTGTGACAATCGATACATGTTTGTCCTGTTTCAAAAGCATTTAAATGTTGTTTACGGGCACGAGGTTTCTGAAATTCCGGATTCATAGATTCAAAGTTATGACAATTACGACATTCTCTAGAATCAGTATCTTTCATTGCTTTCCAGACGCTTTTCGCCATTGTAAAGCGATGAGCATCAAATTTTTCTTTGGTATCAAGTTTGCCTGTTAACCACCCATAAACTTCATAAGAAGCTTGGATTTTACGAACCACTTTATGTACCCAAGGTCTTGGCACGTGGCAATCAGGACAACCAGCTCTTACGCCGGTTCTATTAGAATAATGTATGGTCGGTTTGTATTCTTGATAAACGTTGTCTTCCATTTCATGACAACCAATACAAAATTCGGTGGTATTAGTCGCTTCCATGGCGGTGTTAAAACCACCCCAAAAGATAATACCAACGACAAAGAAGATCACCGCGCCTGATACCGTTGTACCAAGGATTAGTCGACGAGACCAAATGCTGGGTTTATTTACTGTGTTATTTACCATAATTAACTCTTACAGAATAAAGCGAAAAAGCGTGGGCATGGCATTTGCCATGCCCACTGACCTAAGTTGATAAGGTGATATTTAAGTGAGGAGAATGTTCACTAGTAATATCACTTACCAATTAAGTTACTTACTAGGTTTTGTGGTTCATACGGTTAAATACGTTGAACTTACCTGTTGGCGTAGTTAAACCTTTAATACGATGTTTCTCTTTAAGCGTTTTTGCATCATAAACTACAATTTCGCCTGTAGGGTTTTTCGCATCTTTACGGTTCCAAACAGAAACCCAAACTTCTGTACCGTCGTCATTGAATTCCATGTGAAGAGCAGCTTTACCTTCTTCTTCAGTTACACGGATGGTTTTAACGATTTCATGAGTATCTTTATCAAATACTTGCACAGACTGTTGAATTTCTGGCTCTGGGTGTTTAAGTTGGTCAGCCCAAACGTATTGAGACGTTTCATGAGTACGGATGAATGCACCAGCACCATCTGTTTCAACTTCATAACAAAGTTTCCACGCTTTATCAGGATGACCGATTGGATCATTACCCCATACAGATACTAAACCAGTACCTAAGTGAGTTGTACCACCAACTGGACCACACTCTTTATCATTCCAGTTAGCACCTGGACCTGGATGTGGTAAAGAATCAACATCAATTTGTGCTTCTAACTTACCAGTTTCAGTGTCAACGATAACCATTTTGTTTGACGCGTTAGCAGCGATTTGGAAGTAACGGCCAGTTGGGTCATAGAAACCATCATGCAAGAATTCAGATGACGCAATGCTAGTAATGGTTAAGTTGTCTAAGTCACTGTAGTCAACTTGTAACATTTGACCTGTTTCTTTAACCGCGATAGTGAATTCTGATTTGTTTGGAGAAGTGTAAACAGCTGCTACACGTGCTTCATTAACAAACTCACCTTTAGTGTTGTAACCACGAGTTGAAACAACTTTAAGTGGATTTAACGTTACAGCATCCATGATAACGAAATGCGCAGGCCAGTAACCACCAGCAACTACGTACTTACCATCACCAGAAACAGCGATATCACGCGCGTCATATGCCATTTTAGTTTCAGCAACTAGCATTTTTTCAGGTGTTTGCCATAAATCGATTTTGTTTACCTTACCGTCACGACCAATGGTGTACCAGAAACGACCTACATCTTTTGCGTGGTCAATTTTATGATGCTCAGTGCCTTTGATTACATGAACCGCGTAACCTGTATCGATATGCGTGATAACTTTTTTAGTGTCGCCATCTACGATTGCTGCAGTACCTGCATCACGTTCGATAACTACGAAAAAGTTTTTCCAGTTTAAACCATGCAATGGTTTAGTTGGGTAGTCTTTCGGTGCAACATACTCTTTAGTATGAGAGCGCATTTGCTCCAACGACATTTCAGGTGGAACAGGAGGTGTCATCTGAATAAATGTTGCCATATTAGCAATTTCTTCTTTGCTGAATAAATCATCAAAGTTATTCATGCCGCCTTCAGTACCTAGAGCAATAATCTTCTCTAGACGCTTTTGACCTTTTTTAAGGGTATTTTTCGGCTCTAAGTTTTTACCTGTAGCGCCTTTACGCAAAGTACCGTGACAACCAGCACAACGTTGGAAGTACTGTAACTGTGCTTTTTCAAAGTCGGCTTCAGATAAAGTAGGCTCTGCTGCTGATACAGACATACTGATACCAGTAGCTGCCATACCAATAGCTAAACCAAGCGCTGAAAGACTATACTTAATCGTTTTCATAGGATTATCTCCGTTTACAATATTAACTAGCTTCATGTTTAAAAGTGTGTGTTTCTTATCCATCTAACTTTCTATCAGCTACCCTACTACTTCCGATACTTATAATAATGTAGACAATAGATAGACAAATTTTTAGTTTGTACTATTTGTTCTTAAGGTTAATTTTCTTCCTTTAAGCCAAACCTATTAAACGGTCACTATGCTTAAGCTCAAGAACAAATATAAAGTAGTGCAACTATTCATTACTTTGCGAAGAAAAAACCTGATGCAGATCAAGTTTTAAAAGTTTTAAACTGGAATGCATTTACAACTTGATCAAGGTCAACAAATAAATAGGTTTTACGGGAATTGATCGCAATTCGTATTAGAATTGCCGTGAACTTAACAATTTAACCACACTTTTTATAAGAGTATTATTTATGAATAATCGTAGTAAATCTTTAATATACGCCGCCATAATAGGGTTAATTATTGTCGCCATATTTCTAGGGTTTTTATCAAGCATTGCTAACCCAATTTCATGGATACTTATTGCGGTTTTAGTTTTAATTCCGGTGTTTTATAAGAAAACAGTTAAAAGCAATGAAATGGTTTGGAAAGATGAATACAGTGTTGGCATTGAAAGCTTAGATAATGATCATAAGAAGCTTATTAGTTTATTGAACCAATTTACTATGGCTTACGATTATGCCATGAGTGAAGAGTATGAGCGAGAAGCGTTAAACGACTTAATTAGCTATACCAAATACCACTTTGAACGTGAAGAACAGTTGTTAGAGCAGCACGACTTCCCTGATGTTATTGCCCATAAAGAACAACATAAAAAAATGATTGAGCAAGTGAACGATTTTATGGACTTATATAATGACAAAGGCCATGACGCGTTAAACGAAATTAGCGATTTTTTGTCTAACTGGTTGATAAACCATATTAATGGTACAGATAAAGAATACAGTGCGCACTTAAATCAACACGGTGTGAATTAATCAACTAAGCACGACGAAGTTTAATTTTTTTATAAAAGAAAGGGCCAGCGTTAACTGGCCCTACTTGCTATAAATTGGCGATTTATAGCGTCTCTCGCTCCTTGTTAAATTCTTCCTTGAAAACGCCCATTCCATTGGGTGTTACACATACAAACTATAAAGCGAGTGCTGTCTAAATAGTTTGCCTTTTTACACCATTTGCTTACTGATATCGCGATTAATTTACTTGGCTTGAGATCCTGGGCAAAAGCCAATTAAATACAACAACTTTACTTTCAGCAAAATATCGATAGAAATTTTACTTTTAACTAGATATTCCAACATGTGCTAATTTCGGGTTGCCCCGCCACCACCTTTAGCTGTTGCTGTTTATATAAATACGAGCACACAATTCTCACAAATATATAAAACTAACGGTAATGTTTGTACTTCTTTAACCGTTTTCGGCGACGATTAAAGAAGTACGATATTAAGTAAATACGAAAGTATATATGCCATCGTGTTCACCTAATTCAAAATGGCCTAAGTATTAACGTAATATTACTTACATACTCAAACCAAAATAAACCTAAGTTCTATGATTAATAGAAACCTATTTACGAATTAAAACTGCAAGGTTAATAACACCAGTAAAAATCTCGTCGTAATTTTTACTGTAACGATTAACTTAAATATTCTTACTAAATTGGAGGGAGTAGTAATTCAGTTTAAGTTTGCATCTTCATCCGTAAATAGGGTCTATACTGCTTCATCACTGTAGAACCTTTTACTTCTTATCATCTGCTATAACCCCAAAGAGACAAGCACCTAAATAAGAATGATTCTCATTATCTACAAATAAAAGCTATTGTCAACAACTAAATGAGAATTAATTGCATTTAGTAATGTGATATTGTTTTGTACAAACAAGAAAGCACTATATGAATTAATCTACATAGCAGATAATGTCGTGATAAACTATTGATATTAAGCTTCAGCGAGCCTATATAGTTCGCGTTAAATATAAAAATTAAAAAAATGCCTAACGAAAGTACTGAGCCTACATTGAACCAAGCAACCATTCTTTGGCACGATTATGAAACCTGGGGTGTATCACCAAAGTTTGATAAACCATCGCAGTTTGCGGGTATTCGCACCGATTTAGATTTAAACATAATTGGTGAGCCGGAGATGTTTTATTGTCAGCCACCACAAGATTACCTACCACAGCCAGAAGCCTGCTTAGTAACAGGTATTACACCGCAAAAAGCACTACGCGAAGGTTTGACTGAAGCTGAGTTTGCTGAGCGAATTCACAGTTTATTTTCACAACCTAATACTTGTGTTGCAGGTTATAACAGCATCCGTTTTGATGACGAAGTTACTCGCTACCTATTGTATCGAAATTTTTATGATCCATACGCACGCGAGTGGCAAAATGGTAATAGCCGTTGGGATATCATCGATATGATTCGTGCTTGTTATGCCTTGCGACCCGAAGGCATCGAATGGCCAACAATAGAGCGAGATGGTCAACAAGTGGTAAGTTTCCGCTTAGAGTTGCTAACTAAAGTCAATGGTATTGAGCATGAAGCCGCCCACGATGCTATGAGTGATGTATATGCGACTATCGCAATGGCAAAATTAATTAAAGAGAAGCAACCTAAGCTGTATGAATTTATTTTTAATTTAAAGAATAAAAAGCAAGTTGCTGAACTAATTGATGTTTACAATATGACGCCAATTGTTCATACCTCAAGTAAAGTTTCATCTACTCATGGCTGTACTAGCTGGTTTGCACCCGTTTGTTACCACCCTGTCAATAAAAATGCCGTTATTGCTGTAGATTTAGCCAGAGATCCATCACCATTATTCGAGCTCGATAGTGAAGAAATCAAAGCTCGCTTATACACCCGCTATGATGAATTATCTGAAGATGAACTACCAATACCTATTAAGTTAATCCATTTAAATAAGTGTCCGGTTGTTGCACCTGCCAAAACGCTACTACCAGAGAATGCACAACGATTAGATATTCCTCGAGAACTTTGCCTTAGTAATTTAAAAAAACTTAAAGAATTTGGCGAATTAAGAGATAAACTCACCGATGTATTTACAAATAGTGACTTTGGTGATGACAATATTGATGCTGAATTTGCGCTTTATGGCGGCAATTTTTTCTCTCATAGTGACAAGGCACAAATGGAAATTTTACACCAGTTGCCCCCAGAGCAATTAGCGACACACCCATTTCAATTTCAGGATAAAAGGCTAGCTACTTTACTATTTAGATACCGAGCAAGAAATTATCCCTTAACTCTTACCGATAGCGAGCAACAAAAGTGGCAAGCACATTGTCAAAATCGTATTCAGTATGGTTCAGATGGTTTACTAAGTGCTGACGAGTTTATGATCAAATTAGAAAATTTAGCATTTGAGTACGAAAACAACACTGAAAAAATGCAAATATTAAAAGCCTTATTTGAATACATTAATAAGTAGTAAACATGTTTCTTACAAGAGTTCACTGATTTGGCATCAGTGAACTCTGTAAATGTATCACTTTTCTTTGCTTTAAGTTTAATGCTTTAAGCGCATTACCAAAACTCTCCTGAAATAGTATTTGGTAACTACCGTCAGCTAGAACTAGCTCAAAACCTTTTGTTATTGTTTTAGCTAATTCGTGATTATTTTTACCTACAAAAAAATAATAAGATGTTGGGTACTTTAACAACAACGTGTTTTCAACCACTAATTGTTCAGACTGCAAAGCATTAAGCTCCCTAGTTACTTCCAATACAGAACGAGGAAAGTAATCTGCCAAGCCATTTTCAATCGCTTTATACATTTGCGCAAAAGGCAAACTACCATCAACATCCAAATTATTCTCGACAAAAATTTGATGATCTGGCCAATCAAAACGTTGTATGGCCAGTAATTCCCCTAAGCCGCTTACACTATTTACTTTATCAAATGTTGGTTGATTATCTTTATGAATTATAAAAACACGCCAGCCAATAAATCCTTGATATAGCGGAATACGAATAGGCAGCAATGATTGCTCCCGTTGGTGTGTTGTAACACTCCAAGTTAAATCAATCACGCCACTATTATTAAGCTCTTTTAATGCTCTGCCCTAACTAATATTTTCTTTTGCGTATTCGAGCTTAAGGTTGATATTTTGTTTAGCAAAAATAATCTTCAGCAACTTTTCAACAAATGGGTTTCTAACTTTAAAGGGAGTACTAGGGCCAGGAATAACTAATCTCACAGTAACCTGAGTTGCTCGCACGGGAAAAGAAAGTAGAACAATAAAAATAACAAGGTAGCGATATTGCATAATAATACTCAGAAGTTAGCCATCCTTGAAGGTATTAGTCAGTATAGAATAAATACACTGAGAGGCGAAATGGCGATATTGCTGAAATAAAAATCAACACAGTTATAAAATATAATCTTGTAGTTAAATAGCTAATTATTGCGACTAAAGATATGTTATAAACATTAGCAACTTTAATCGTAGTAAGTTTTAACAACATGAAAAAAGTATCATTTATTGGTTTAGGCGTTATGGGTTTCCCTATGGCTGGACATTTACAAAACTCTGGTTACCAAGTAACCGTTTATAACCGCACTCAGCAAAAAGCTACGGCTTGGGTTGAAAAATATGGTGGTACAATGGCTGCTACGCCAGCAAAAGCGGTTAAAGATAGTGATATAGTATTTGTTTGTGTTGGAAACGATAAAGA
This sequence comes from Colwellia meonggei, assembly GCF_057537295.1. NCBI lineage: Bacteria > Pseudomonadati > Pseudomonadota > Gammaproteobacteria > Alteromonadales > Colwelliaceae > Colwellia > Colwellia meonggei. The sequence continues at coordinate 347,870 of NZ_BAAJLZ010000004.1, read as the reverse complement.
TCTAAAACAAGTTATTTTAGGTGCCAACGGCGCATTTTCAGGAATGAAAGCCGATGCAATCCTTGTTGATCATACCACGGCCTCTGCTTCGGTCGCGCGTGAGTTAGCACAACAAGCAAAATCTATTGGCTTAGGCTTTTTAGATGCTCCGGTTTCAGGTGGTGAAGCTGGTGCTGTTAACGGCCAGCTATCTATTATGGTTGGCGGAGAACAATCATCCTATCAAACCATAGAATCAGTTATCCAGTCATATTCAAAATTTAGCAAACTACTAGGACCGATTGGCAGTGGTCAGCTAGCAAAAATGATGAATCAAATCTGTATTGCTGGTGTTGTTCAGGGTTTAGCTGAAGCTTTACATTTTGGGAAAAATGCAGGTCTTGACTGTGAACAGGTTATTGAGGTTATTAGTCAAGGAGCTGCTGGTTCATGGCAAATGGATAACCGTCATAAGAGTATGATCAATGGTGAGTATGACTTTGGTTTTGCCGTTGATTGGATGCGTAAGGATCTCGACATCGCACTAACTGAAGCAAAAAATAACGGTTCAACATTACCGTTAACAGCCTTAGTTGATCAATTCTATGCTGACGTACAAAAAAGTGGTGGCAATCGCTGGGATACTTCCAGTTTACTTACCCGGCTATAAATGACCAACTGACTTTAATTAAGTCAGATAAATTCTACTAAAGCTTTATCTGACTTAATTTATTCCTCTCAAAAATCCAATCCTGAATGTGATTCTTGTCAATATTGAGCAATTCCCTTATGCTGTCAATAATATTGATCCGACCAGTTGAAAAGCATGCACTCTAAAATTTACACCTTCGGCGCAGATAACTATAAAAACGAAGCCATTGATTTTGAAAAATATAAAGGAAAAGCACTACTAATTGTGAACACTGCAAGTGCCTGTGGTTTTACCCCGCAATATCAAGGCCTAGAAAGCCTTTATCAACAATATAAAGACAAAGGTTTTGAAGTACTTGCCTTTCCTTGTAATCAATTTGGTAAGCAGGAAAAAGGCGACAACACTGAAATTAAGCAATTCTGTGATTTAAATTTTAACATTTCATTTGAGCTATTTAGCAAAATAGAAGTCAACGGTGAACATTCGCATCCTTTGTACCAGCACTTAAAGCAACAAGCGCCAGGTATCTTAGGCAGCAAACGGATAAAATGGAACTTCACTAAGTTTTTAATAAACCGTGATGGAGAAGTTGTTAAACGCTATAGCCCAACCACAAAACCTGAACAGTTAAAGTCTGATATTGAAGCTCTTTTGTAGCCTAACGTTAATTTATAACGGCGTATAAACATTCAATTTCAACCAATAATAAAGCCAGCTTATGCTGACTTTATAAATTAACATTAAGCTGCCAACTACCTTTTAGCATCCAACGCTTGTTGAATTTTATTTAACTCTTCAGCGCTAAATTTTCCATGTTCAAGCATACTTACGATGGCAGAGGCTTTCATTTCGCCACCATGTGAAAACTTGAATACCTGATGCTCACCATCAGCAACAAACTCTTTAATGATATGCTTTTCAATATCAATATCATGATCACCGTCGCGCTCTATGATAATGACATTTTCACTGTCACCACTGGTTACCCAGCGCATTTCTTCGCCACTCCCGTTTTCATTAGACATGACATAGAGGTTATCACTTAAGTTAGATAACTCTTTAAGAAGCTTTTCACGCACATCTTCAGGAATATCTTGTAAATACTCAGTTAACTGTGATTCATCAGATAACGCTGAATGCGGAATAGAAACATTGACCATTTCGCCGTTGTTATCAACGAAAAGTTTAACATTCTTACCGTGCTCAGCTTCTATGGAAATTTCGCGCACTTTTGTGTGAATATTGTTATCAGTAGCCATTGCTAAAGCAGACATACTGCTAATAGCACCACCTAATGAAAGAACAATTGCTGCTGCTATTTTATTAACTTTCTTACTTTCGAAACCTATTTTGCTAAGTAGTGTCATTTGATATTTCCTTATTGATTATCTGTTATGTCATTAGTGCGATTTAATATCACTTGGTCACTAATAACAGCTAAAAATATACCAACAATAAATTTCATATAATTATCAATCTATTAAACTATTTCGTTGTAAAAATCGCAGTTTAGTAGAGAGTTAAATAACCTGATATAGGGATACGATATTCCTGATATCAGGATATTTCTTGTGCTATCAAAACTAATCATCGGAAAATAAAAATAAGCTATTGTTTTAATTGCTTTTAATGAAGCTAAGAAATTGGCATTATACTTGTTATATACATTGCAATTGTTTAAAAATAATTAAGTATAAAATATGTCTTTAAGAAGTTATTTATTCAGTTTAGTTGGCGGATTGATTGTTCTGCTCACCATTAGCCAGCTATTTCTGGTGCATTGGATTCAAGATAACTTAGCAAACGAGGTAAACACTAAAGCTAAGTTTTTAAGCGAGCAAGTAATCGAACTTGCTTTCGAAGAGTTTGACCAAACAAGTAAAAGTAATAAAGTCATTCGTCACAAAATAATTCGAGAAAGCGATGTGCCACATGCGCCATTTAAGAGTGAAGAAGAACTTACTGAACTTATTGAAGAAATAGCACCGGAAGTTAGCTTCATAAATAAAAGCGACAACACGATCACCATAACAGTGGACAATAATGAAAGTTCCGCATATCAACAAAATAAACCTAATGAGAGTACGACTAATAACAACTTAAAACATTCACAAACAAATAATACCGCAACTGAGAAAAGTGCAAGCGATGACCGAAATGTCATTAAACGTGAGCTTAAATCCTTAGTTGAAAAAATCCATAATAATAACAAAGTCACTTTCAATGAGGATAATGATGTTGCTATTTTTGTTAGCTCACCTGAAGTAATTAGTGAACGTTGGATAGGTCAAAAGTCAACTACAGAGCATAGTGAAACGAGTCAGCTTATTAATTATATCCAATGGGTGCTCATTGCTTGTGGTACCTTTGCACTAATCATCGCCTATTGGTTAAGCGTACAATTTAATAAACCATTAAAAAATTTAAGTATTGGCTTTAAAAAGCTTGCTCAAGGTCATTACAATCATCAAGTGACCGAAAGTGGTGTTAATGAAATTCGCCAAACTATTACACACTTTAATGATATGGTGAAGCGCTTGAATGAACTAACACAAGCAGCTAAACACCATAGTGAAATAGCCCACTTGGCAGAGCTAGGGGAAGTTAGCCGTGGTTTAGCACATGCCCTTAGAAACCCAATTCATACAATAGGTTTGTCAATTGAGCAACTAGCAGATGACGAGTTACCTCAACAGCAGCGGCAACATCTAGCTAGCACCGTACAAAATAAAATTAGCCACATTGATAGCAATATCAAAGCACTATTAACCTTGACCACCACAGGCATCAACCGAAACGACAAAGTGCCATTGTTAGCGGTGGTACAAGACATCATATTAGAATTTAAGTCTTGTCAAAATAAAGAGCAAAAATTTAATGTTAATATTGCTCCTGGTATTGAACTGTTAGCGGCAGAGTCTGAAATTCGCAGCATTTGTCATACACTCATTTACAATGCATGTGATGCCAACCCTGACAAAGCGGAGGTTAATATTTCTGCAGAATTATCAGCGAAACGGCAATTGTTATTTACCGTTGAAGATCAAGGCGTTGGTCTTGCCGACTCAATTAAAAACAAGCTATTTCAACCACATATTTCAACTAAGCCTGAAGGTGCCGGTATGGGGCTTTATATCGCCAATCGTATTATTTCACTGCATTACCAAGGGCAACTTACCTTAGAAAATGCCAAGAATAAAGGTTGTATAGCCACGGCGAAATTTACCATTAAGGAAAATGTATGACTGACATCAACACGATTTTAGTTGTTGAAGACGAGCCAGATCAACGGGAACTTATTTGCGATATTCTTAGCGCCAGTGGCTTTAGTGTATTGCAGGCTGATTGTGTCGAAAATGCCATTTTAACCATCAAGAAAACCGCTATTGATGTAGTGTTTTCTGATTGGAAGCTAGCAGAGTTATCAGGTATAGATTTACTTAACTATTGCCGGAAAAATGTTCCAGAAATAGGCTTTGTAATTGCGACAGCCTACGGCACGATTAACCACGCCGTTCAAGCGCTTCAGCAAGGTGCTGATGATTACATTCCTAAGCCATTTAAGCGCCAAGAGTTATTGCTCACCATTGAAAAAGCTCTGAAAGCTAAAAATTTGCGAGGCCAGAATAAAGAGCTTTCTGCAAAACTCTCTGAGCAAAATAAATTAGTCAGCATTATTGGCAAAGCGCCATGTATGCAGAAAGTTTATCAACGTATAGATAAAGTATCTGCAACAAACGCGACAGTGCTTATTCTTGGTGAAAGCGGAACCGGTAAAGAACTTGCCGCACGTGCTTTACATGAAAAGTCTGAACGAAAACATGAAAAGTTTATTGCAATAAATTGTGGTGCTATTGCAGAGTCAATCGCGGAAGCTGAACTATTTGGTGCAGAAAAAGGTGCTTTCACTGGTGCCAACACCTTAAAAATAGGACGCTTTGAAGCCGCCGATAAAGGCACTATATTCCTTGATGAAATTGGCGAGTTAAGTGCCAGTTTGCAAGCCCATTTACTGCGTTTTTTGCAAGAAGGTACCATTACTCGCTTAGGCAGTAATGAAGAAATAAAGCTTGATATTAGAGTAATAGCCGCAACACATAGAAATCTACAACATGAAGTAAGCAATGGTAATTTTCGTGAAGACCTATTTTACCGCTTAAATGTTGTGCCGATAGATATGCCACCGCTGCGCGAGCGCCAACAAGATATTGCAATATTGGCCGATCATTTTATTGCTCAGCATGCCAAACAATATAAATGTCAGGCGCCTAATTTGTCAAACGACCTATATCGCCAACTTTTAGAGTACCACTGGCCGGGAAATGTTCGAGAGCTTTCGAATCGCATTGAACGGTTTGTTTTACTCGATGATGAGAGTGAGTTAACACAAAACTTTACCACCAATAACCATACAGATAGTCAACAAGATATTCCCGCTATCACATTACCTGAGCAAGGGTTTTGCTGGCACCAATTCGAGCGAGACTGCTTGTCAAAAACATTGCAACTAAATAATGGCAACAAAACAAAAGCAGCTAAGTATCTAAATATGTCATACAAAGCATTTTTGTATCGATTAGAAAAATTTGAAATAAAAAGTTAAAAAAAGTGTGGCAATTGTCATGACATGTTTCGGCATTAGATTGCTTCATTACCAATACCTTTTTTTAATTACCATTATGTATAAAAATCCGCCCCACATACTCTAAACTTAAGTTATGGTGTGCTGCACCGCTGCCGCCATAACATAGCCTGATTACTGCAATTAGGCGCTTAATGATTTATGAGGATGCTTGTATGAGTGCAATTTGGAAAAACCATGCGAATCGCTTAATAGAATTAATTAATAGCAATAACGACACTCACGCTCATTTATATTTAGAGCAGTTGATGTTATTTCCTGTTGATATTCAAGATAAAATTATTAACGACGTTAGCCATTTAAAACACTGCAATACCGATGATGTTGCTAATATAATTAATCAATACATGATGTTTGAAATAAAGTAATAACAAACATCTGCCGCATTGATAACGCCTAACACTTGTTGACTGCTTAACGGCATGGAAACGTTAAAAAGTGTTAGATGTATTTAAACACCACTGTAGATATTATTTAAAATACAACTTTGTATTACGTTGTCAGTTGTTGATCACGTAACTGCTTAATTTCATCTCGAACAGACGCCGCTAATTCAAACTCAAGGTTTTGAGCGTGAGTAAACATAAGCCCTTCTAATTCATTAACTTTATCGTCAATTTCTTTCGTTGTTAATGTCGCATATTTAGCTTCAGGCTCAGCAACTTTTGCCGCGTAGGCCGCTCGCTCTTTACCGCCATCAATATCCATAACATCAGCAATAATACGCTTCACACCTTTAGGGGTTATATTATTATCAAGATTATGTTGATGCTGCTTAGCACGGCGTCGTTCTGTTTCATCTATCGCCTTGCGCATTGAACCTGTTATTCGGTCAGCGTACAAAATAGCACGACCATTAATATTACGTGCAGCTCGGCCTATGGTTTGAATAAGTGAACGTTCAGAGCGTAAAAAACCTTCTTTATCTGCATCTAAAATTGCGACTAAAGATACTTCTGGCATGTCTAAGCCCTCACGAAGTAGGTTAATACCAACCAATACATCAAACTTACCTAAGCGAAAATCACGAATTATTTCAACGCGTTCGACAGTATCAACATCAGAATGTAAATAACGAGTCTTAACTTGATGTTCATCTAAGTAATCTGTTAAATCTTCCGCCATGCGCTTAGTTAGCGTTGTAGCTAATACTCGTTCACCTATCGCAACTCGCTTTCGAATTTCTGATAGTAAATCATCAACTTGTGTGTCAACTGGGCGTACTTCGATTTGTGGGTCTAGTAACCCTGTCGGTCTTACGACTTGCTCGGCAATTTCTCCTGCTGACTTTTCAATTTCGTAATTGCTCGGGGTCGCAGAAACATAAATAGTTTGTGGCGCTAAGGCTTCAAATTCATCAAACTTCATCGGACGATTATCAAGTGCAGATGGCAACCTAAAGCCATACTCAACTAAATTCTCTTTTCGAGAGCGATCGCCTTTATACATAGCACCAATTTGCGGTACGGTGACATGTGATTCATCGATAATCAATAAACCGTCGTTAGGTAAATAATCAAATAAGGTTGGTGGCGCTTCACCTGAAGCTCGGCCAGATAAATAGCGCGAATAGTTTTCGATGCCTGAGCAATAACCAAGTTCTGTCATCATCTCAATGTCAAACTGTGTGCGCTGTACAATACGCTGCTCTTCAACTAACTTATTGTTGTCTTTTAGTTGTGCTGATCTTTCTTTTAATTCGATTTTAATATTATCAACGGCTGCTAATATTTTTTCTCGTGGTGTAGCATAATGCGTTTTTGGATAAACAGTTACCCGAGCAACAGTGCGCTCCACCTCGCCGGTTAATGGGTCGAAAACACTAATGCGTTCTATTTCCTCATCAAATAGTTCTACCCGCAACGCCATGCGGTCTGATTCAGCGGGGAAAATATCAATGACATCGCCGCGCACCCTATATGTTGCACGTTGAAACGCGACATCATTTCGAGTGTACTGTAGTTCTGCTAATCGCCTTAAAATGTCGCGCTGATTAATAATATCGCCAACACTAATGTGCAACATCATTTTTAAATAAGAATCAGGATCACCCAAACCGTAAATGGCTGACACTGACGCAACAATAATAACGTCTCGTCGCTCTAACAAAGCTTTAGTTGCTGACAAGCGCATTTGCTCAATATGCTCGTTTACCGAGGCATCTTTTTCAATAAAAGTATCTGTTGTTGGAACGTAGGCTTCGGGCTGATAATAATCATAATAAGAAACAAAGTATTCAACAGCATTTTCTGGGAAAAACTCCTTCATTTCACCATACAATTGCGCTGCAAGTGTTTTATTAGGCGCTAGCATCATGGTTGGGCGATTTAACTTCTCAATTACGTTTGCAACTGTATAGGTTTTACCCGAACCAGTAACACCTAACAAGGTTTGGTGAGCGAGTCCTGATTCAATACCATCAAGTAATTTAGCAATAGCTGTTGGTTGGTCGCCACTAGGAATATAATCCGAATGTATCTTTAACGCTTTCATCAAGCAATAACCTCCGTTGTTGCTCGGTCGTTTTGACATTGCTTGTTAAACAAGTGATATGAAATCATCGCCATTACAACATTTCCTAATAATGCACCAACAAAAAAGCCTTCTAATCCGAACCACAAACTGCCGACGTAGGCTAACGGTACATAACAAACAAATAAACGCACAATACTCAAGGCAAGTGCAACCATAGGCTTATGAAGCGCATTAAATGACGAGTTAGTTAAAATAATAACCCCTTGTAAACCATAGCCTAAAGGTAAAATCCAAATAAATAATTTTATAATATCGGCTACTGCTTGCTCTTTAGAGAAGGCCTGGGCAATTAATGGCGCTGCTAAAACCATTACAGCATAAATTAATACTTGCCAGACCAAGACAAATTTAATGGACGTTTTATAACCTTCAGCAACACGCTTCATATTACCGGCGCCGAAGTTTTGGCTAATAAACGGTGGTAAAGTCATTGACAGTGCTAATACGACTAAACATGCAATTGATTCCAACCTTGAACCAACACCAAAGGCGGCAACTGCTGACTCACCGTATTCTGCAACAATTGCGGTTAATACAGCGGCAGCAACTGGCGTTAGCATATTAGCTCCTGCAGCAGGCAAACCAATATGCAAAATACCACGAGAAGAGCTAACAAAGTCCCTAAATGAAATTAAATGAGTATGAATTAAGCCACGTTTTACACCTAAAATATAAAGTACATAACCTAAACCAAACACCCATGAAACTGAGGTCGCAATTGCAGCGCCTTGTATTCCCATTGCTGGAATGGGACCAAAGCCAAAAATAAGTATTGGATCTAAAATGGCATTAATCAGGCCTGCACTACCCATAATTAAACTTGGTGTTTTCGTATCACCTGATGCACGTAAAACTGCATTACCGATCATAGGACCAATTAAACAAATACAACCAAGAAACCAAATATCCATATATTGATGAATAAGTGGCAACAGAGCTTCGCTAGCACCTAGTAGCAAGAAAGTATAATCAATTAGGAAATAACCTATTACTGCTAAAACAGCCACAATTATTGCAGTTAAATATAGCGCTCCCGTTGCTAGGTTTTTAGCTGACTCTTTATCCCCTTTACCGAGAGCTTTAGCAATCACTGCAGAAGTACCAATACCTAAGCCTATCGTTAAGCTGATAACCGTAAATGTAATAGGAAAAGTAAAGCTAATGGCGGCTAATGGTTGTGTACCCAGCATTCCAACAAAAAACGTATCAACAAGATTGAAGGTCATTAATAGAATCATTCCATATATCATCGGAACGGTCATATTCTTCAAAGTTAGTGCTACGGGATCTTCAAGAAGATTAATTTGGCGATTTTTTATTGGTTTGGTCATTAATACTTTCAAATATTGAAATAAATAGAATGCAATTTGTCATTGTAAAAGATCATGATTCGACTCGCTATGGAAATATTTTATTTCGCTAAATAAAGTCATATAGGTGCTAAAATGCACTTTGGCTACAAATTAAGCTACCTAACGTTTCGTAGAAATTCACAGAAAAATGTGCGAAATATCACTCTTGCACAAAAAACACACGACCATATTCACAAAGCAGACAAACATCAATCAACACATTGTTATATATAGAGTTATAAGAAACTCGAAGAAATACTTGATATTACTACAAGCCGCATTCTACGGTTTAGGTTACCTAAATTTACACTTTAACTCACACAGTTATCCACAGATTAAGTGGATAACTAATGGTTTTATACTTCAAAACCTATACTGAGCAATTTTTCTACGGAACTTGCAGAAAAGTTACCAACAATGGCTGCAATTTAAGCAAACGAACAATAAAATGATTTTTTTATAAATTTTGTGTTGACAGTCCGACAAGTGAGCTTTAATATTCCGCCCCGTTAGCCAATAGCGGCTTTCAAAACAATTCCTCAATAGCTCAGTTGGTAGAGCAACGGACTGTTAATCCGTTTGTCCCTGGTTCAAGTCCAGGTTGAGGAGCCAAATTATTAAATAATGGCTCACAATTATATTGTTAGCGGTTATAAGAAAGAACAATTCCTCAATAGCTCAGTTGGTAGAGCAACGGACTGTTAATCCGTTTGTCCCTGGTTCAAGTCCAGGTTGAGGAGCCACATTAAGAGCTTTGCTCTCTTCCCTAATAAAGGAAGTAAAAGTTTTATTCCTCAATAGCTCAGTTGGTAGAGCAACGGACTGTTAATCCGTTTGTCCCTGGTTCAAGTCCAGGTTGAGGAGCCACATTAGAAAACCTGCTTTTTAGCAGGTTTTTTTTTGCTTAGAATTTAATTGAGAGTTCATTTATCAAAATGTATGAATTATTTAGGCAACGGACTGTACTCATATAAAACAAACGTTTATCCCTGCTTGTTATTCAAATATAGGTTGAGAAGGTACTTTAAGAAACCGAGTTTTTGCAGTTTTATTTGCTTAAAATTTAATTGAGAGTTCATTTATCAAAATGTATGAATTATTTAGACAACGGACTGTACTCATATAAAACAAACGTTTATCCCTGCTTGTTATTCAAATAGAAGTTGAGGAGCCACATTAAGAAACCTGCTTTTTACAGCTGTCATTCACCTAAAGCTTCAGATTGCTAATTTGCTCAATAAGGGGGCATTTCTGTGCAACGTACAATGTTCAAATAAAAAAGCAGCAATAGAATATTGCTGCTTTTATAAATCTCAATTACTTAGGCGTTAATTATTAACTTAACGCTAAATACATCGGGGTTTTAACGCTTAAATTCTGACGTTTTGCTCCATTGTGGCCAAACACCCTCGTCAGAAAGCTCGTAGCCAATTTCAAAGAAGGCTTGCATATCTTCAACCGCTCCAGACAAATCCCATTGCTCACTATATTCGTCACAAGCATTATGGTAACACTTAGATAAAATAGGGTTTAAACGCTCACGTAAAGCCTTTGTTGCCGCATCAACTGGCTCTTTACCACTTTTAGCATAAAGCGCTGGAATACCGATATTAGCGAATGCAAAATGGTCAGAGCGATAGTAAATACCGGCAGCTGGGCGAGGATCTCCAGAAATTACTCGACCTTGCTTTTTCGCGGCCGTTGTTAAGTAATCATCAAGTTGAGATTGTCCTAAACCATAAACAGAAACATCTTTACTACGTCCATTAACGTTTAACGCATCCATATTAATATTAGCAACCGTTTTAGCTGCTGGAATAATTGGGTTCGCTGCATAAAACTTTGACCCCAGTAAGCCCTGTTCTTCAGCCGTTACCGCCATTACCGTAATAGAACGTTCAGGTGCAACAGGCAGTTTTGAAAATGCTTCTGCCACTTCAATAAGTGCCGCAGTACCAGAGGCATTATCAACAGCACCATTATAAACTTGGTCACCATCTTTACTGCTATCTTTACCTAAATGATCCCAATGAGCCGTATAAAGAATATGTTCATCTGACTTACTCGTTCCAGGTAAAGTCGCAATGAAATTGTATGATACTGATTCTTTAACCGTGTTCTTAACTTCAACTGACGCAGTTAAGTCACCCATATCAACATGGTAACTACCTTTTGCCGCCTGAGCTTTTGCTTGTTCGAAGTTTAAGCCCGCTTTAGCAAACAACTCTTTAGCCACATCACTATTAACCCAACCTTCTACAGCAACGCGATCTTTATTTAAATCATCGCGAACAAAACCAAACTGTGGCCCAGTCCATGAATGCTCAACTACATTCCAGCCGTATGATGCAGGCGCCGTTTCATGAATAATAATAGCCCCTTCAGCACCTTGACGACTTGCTTCTTCATACTTATAAGTCCAACGGCCATAGTACGTCATAGCATTACCGTTAAATAAAGCAGGGTCTTGCGTAGCAAAACCAGGGTCATTAACTAAAATAACAACGGTTTTGCCTTTTACATCTAGGCCTTCATAATCATTCCAGTCATACTCTGGCGCATTTACACCGTAGCCAACGAAAACTAATTCTGAATCTTTCAGCTGCTCAAAATCACTAATTCGGCTTGAACCCATTACCATGTCATGACCATATTGGTAATCTTTACCACCAATAGATAAGCTCATTTCAGGTGATGCTTCAATAGACACCATAGGTACTGCTTGTAAAAAACTGTCGCCATTACCTGGCTTAAAGCCAACCGCCGTTAACTGCTTTGTTAAATAATCTAGCGTTAGCTTTTCACCTTTGCTTGATGGCGCACGTCCTTCAAATTCATCTGAGGCAAGCACTTTAATATGCTCAGCAAGCTGTTCTTTATTAATGCTATTATAGCTTGATGTAACATCTGCAGCCGTATTAGTTTTATCAACGTTTTGCGTACCACAGCCAGCTAATACTGCTGAAGTAAGCAGGGTAAATGCTAATATTTTTTTCATTATTTTATTCTTTAGTTGAGAATGACGCCTTGATTATATACAAATCCGCGTTAAATTAGGTAGTGCTAATACACAAATTTCACGATAAAACTTCTATATGAAAACGCTACAATTTTTTAACAAAATCACTTTATTGACGAGTATTTAAAGCAATATTCATTTGCATAGAATAATTTTTACACCAATGTTAAAAACTATCACTAATCTTAAATTACGATCTATTGTGCTTAATGCGACCTTACTCTTTGATATAAATCATATTTGACCACAAATAATGTTGCTACTATGCTAACGTTTTCAATCAACAGGTTAATTGCTATGCCACTTTCCCGTAAAAGAAGCGTTCAACATAAAGTTTACATTCCATCTTCGGCTCGTGAGAACCAGTATTTACTGGCAAAATTTAATATTACTGTGCAATTAATTGAAAGAATTGCTGGCCCAGTCGATTTAAAAAGCGAACAGCCATTTAAAGCGTTTTATAAAAAGTTATCTGAATTGTTTTTTAAGATTAACGAAGAGCTTGATATTGAAAGTGGCCAATTTGTGGCCAACGATAAGTTTACGCGAATTCGTTTTAGTCCTGAAAAGTTAACCGCACAAACCGAGCAGCAAATTTTATTTCTTTATAACTCTCGCTTTCATTTCAGCCAAAGTGCTCATTATGATGGTAAAAAACAAGCGAGCAAAATTCACTTAGTATTTTTAGCTAACGGTGAAGAAGTGCGCCTTAATTCTGCTATTTTTCATCAGAAAGTTGTTAATGCAATTGCTAAATTTTCTGAACAAACAGGTATCAGTACTGATGAAATGCGTATCTGTGATCATCAGCATTTAACTTACGACTTATTTGCTAAAGATAAAGGTGTGCAAGGGAACCAGGTTCATAAACTACGTAGTATTTCTAAACGCTACGCGCCTGATGAAATTTCGATTCCCGCAAATACTGATGAGCTAACCTATGCTGTGGTTGATATGCCCGTTAATCGTCGTTTGCGTAAACTAGTTGAATTAGATCATAGTGAAGGTGATAACTTCAACCCATTATATAATTACATTGCTGATGCCTTTATTAACGCAGCAAAAAAACACCACTTAAATAATGGTGCTGTTATCGCAAACGGCTTAGTTCCTATCGTCCGTAAAAACGAAGATGAAAACAATATTGCTAAAGGTGAGTTGATCATGCTTGGCTATAATCCGAAAAATACTAGCGGAGGCTACACCTGCAAATGGGCTGCAGATAAGTTAGTTGATAGTGTTCAATTTGTTTTTGTTGCTAGTGAGCAAGATAAAACCAGCCATGGCTATGGTAAATTCCTAACACAAATAGAACACGCACTGCACAGTATTGCCGAAAAACTTGAATACATTAACGATAAAGAAGAATTAACAGTTCGCTTTCATCAGCATATTGGGTTTTATCAAGACTAGGGCGTGTTGGTCTTTGAGGTATAAATTTTGTTCGAATTATAAGTGATTTAATCACGGCGTAGCGATTGAAGTATAGTCATTCTATATAAGTGAGCGACAACAACGAGTAAATCACTTTTAAACGAACCCTAAGGGCAGCGTTTATTGAGTATTTCTACTGTGTTATCACTTATTTTATGTGGGACAACCACACATTATAAGCTCTGCCTTGTATAAATACTCACTAAACTGCTGCAAAAACATACACCAAAGTTCAACATGCCCTAGACTGCACTTAGTATTTAGATTAATAGCGTGGCTTATGCCATGTTTTTTTTATGCGCTTAAATAAGTATTATCTTAGGCTATATCATCAGAAACTTAATTGACTGTCGAAAACTTATTCTTCGAAACGAGCATAAATTACGATACTATATCTTAGCTATGTAATTTAAAAAGAAAGCAACCTACCCCATAAATAAGTGCAGGTAAACTCACCTTGATTGACTTAACACTACTCGGCCTTTTTATTCCAACATTTTTTATCGTCAGTTTAACACCTGGCATGTGCATGACTTTAGCTATGAGCTTAGGAATAACTATAGGTGTGCGAAAAACATTTTGGATGATGTATGGTGAACTATTAGGTGTTGCCACTGTAGCCATTGCTTCAGTACTTGGTGTGGCAACAATAATGGCTAAGTTCCCACAGCTATTTCAAGGCTTTAAAATATTAGGAGCGCTGTACCTTTTCTACATCGGCATAAATATGTGGCGCGCAAAAGGCAAACTTGCCGCCTCAGAGCAATATTCACAAACAGTTAAAAAGCGTAGTTTATTTCAACAAGGATTCTTTACGGCCATTGCTAACCCTAAAGGCTGGGCTTTTATGGTGTCACTTTTACCGCCATTTATCAGCCAAACACTGCCCTTAGCTCCGCAGCTAACGGTTCTAGTGGCAGTTATACTTTTATCAGAGTTTATCTGTATGACAATTTATGCCACAGGTGGAAAAACTATTGGTAAAGCTCTAACCGAGCGTAATAATGTACAATTGCTTAATAAAATATCAGGCAGTTTAATGGTGTTAGTAGCTATTTGGTTAGCAAGTAGCTAAGGCAGTAAAACTATTAACTAAAGTTTTGCTCACTCACTTAACTACGGTGACTTACAATCGTTAGCATTTTATTATGTGTTTGCTTATCATCTGTCGTAAATGTAAGCCACATACGCCAAGTCATCTGCTCGGCTGAGCAACTTCCCACAAGTACTTCACCAATAAAATCTTGCGAGGTCGAGGGATTGAGATTGGCATTTCCATATACAGTATCATTAGTATTTCTTTCAAGAAACAGTGGAATTTTACCCATAAACATATCCACGCCTTCTAAATATCCGGTAACGGATGTTATGGTTTCAATACCGCTATAATTAACTGAAATATTAAATGCTTGTTCGGCAACTATTCTATTTACGTCGAACAATATCTCAGCACGACCGCCGTCAAACTCTAAAAAGCACTGGCTTTGCTCAGCTAAACATTGCATTTTTTGCACAAGACCTTTACTAGTTTCATTGTTTTGTCGTTCAGAATTACAGGCAAATAATAAGCTAAAGATTAAGGGAAGCCAGAGAAGTTGCAGTGGTTTTATATTATTTATCATGAAGTTTGACACAGTTAAATTCAATAACCGCTATGATACCGAAAACACGGTGATATTTATCACTTTTTTACCGCCTATTTTTGATTTGAAACAAATCTCGACGCAATCATTATTGATATAATTTCATCAATATTGAACTCATGACTTTAAATCGTTAAGTAACACACCATAGGCAACGAAAATGACAACATGCATTAAAGTTAAACAACCGAATACTAAATATATAGATTGTGACAATTGTTCAATGCAACCTGTTTGTGTGCCTTTAAAAGCAGGAAAAACTGAAGTTTCCATCATGGACAGCTACTTGTCTAAACGCAACATTGTTACTATTTCTACACCATTGTTCCAAGAAAAAGAAACGGCAGGTGCAATATACGCGGTGTGTTCCGGCAGTTTTAAACTCACTGAAACTTCACCTGAAGGTAAAGAAAAGGTAATAGGTTTTCGGTTTCCTGGTGAGCTAATTGGTGAAGATGCCATTCACACTCAGCATTATAACTATAATGCTGTTGCAGTGGGTAATACCACTGTATGTCGGGTTGACTTAGATGAGCTTAATGAATGTGGTAAATTAATGCCAGAATTACAGCTAAGCTTAATTTCACTACTGAGTAAGCAAAATTCAATGTTACGAGAAGAATTTAGCTCTGTGGTTGCTAAACATACTGCTGAAAGCCTATTAGCAGCATTTATTCTCAATATGTTGAAAAGAAATGTCCATTATCAAGAAACCGAGTCAAAGCTACATTTACCTGTCGGGCGTGATGTTATTGCTAACCATTTGGGTTTTCGTCGTGAAACACTAAGTCGCATATTTTCTAAATTCCAACAAAAAGGTTTATTATCTATTCATGCGAAAGAAATAGAAATTATAGACTTAGCTGGCTTACAAGATATTGCATACAACTGATAATTAAGAATTAATTAAATGTGCAGTTATTAATTAACTGCACATTTTTCCATTTCCCCACCAATAAAGCGTTCAAAATTCATACAAACCTTAACTCGCTGTTTTTCATAAATTAGCCTACCTTTAAAAGTAACTTTTTACTTAGCTATTCAATTAAGTAATCCTTAGAAAGATATTACCGTACAAGATTGCGTCAACTTCGTTTTTTTTGTTGATTTAAATCAAGCTTTGCAGTTGATTTATGTCATAGGCGAAAGGTAAAATTACATGGAATTTGAAACAGCTCGTAACTGAGTGTGACATTTATCACTGCTTCTCAGCAATTTTTACTGAAAAAGTGGTTTTTCTGCATAAATTGCAAAATCTAACCTAGTAACGGAACAATAAAAATGACAACAACGCTTGATCATCCGTCCTATAACTTCAATGTGGTGCGTCAATTCACCGTAATGACAGTTATTTGGGGGATCGTTGGTACTCTAGTAGGTGTTCTAATCGCGGCACAATTAATTTGGCCAGCATTAAACTTTGAAACACCTTGGTTAACATATTCTCGTCTTCGTCCACTGCATACCAATGCGGTAATTTTTGCCTTTGGTACCAGTGCCCTGTTTGCTACTTCATATTATGTTGTTCAGCGTACATGTAAAACTACCCTGTTTGGTGGCAAATTGGCCTCATTCACATTCTGGGGTTGGCAAGCGGTTATCGTTCTTGCAGCTATCACACTGCCTCTTGGTTATACATCAAGCAAAGAGTATGCGGAATTAGAATGGCCAATTGATATACTAATCGCCGTAGTATGGGTTAGTTATGCCATCGTCTTTTTTGGTACGTTAGTCAAGCGAAAAACGTCACACATCTATGTAGCAAACTGGTTCTTTGGTGGTTTTATTATCACTGTTGCAGTATTGCATATAGGTAACAGCATGGTTATACCAGTATCCATGATGAAATCCTACTCTCTGTATTCCGGCGCAATCGATGCCATGATGCAGTGGTGGTATGGTCATAATGCTGTTGGTTTCCTATTAACAGCTGGTTTCTTAGGTATGATGTATTATTTCGTACCAAAACAAGCCGAACGTCCAGTTTACTCTTACCGTTTATCTATTGTTCACTTCTGGGCACTAGTTTCATTATATATTTGGGCTGGCCCTCATCACTTACATTACACGGCACTACCAGATTGGGCGCAATCTGTTGGTATGGTAATGTCTATCGTATTATTCCTTCCTTCATGGGGTGGTATGATCAACGGTATTATGACGTTATCAGGCGCGTGGCATAAACTTCGCCATGACCCTATTTTACGTTTCTTAATTGTTTCATTATCTTTCTACGGTATGTCTACCTTTGAAGGTCCAATGATGGCGATTAAATCTGTAAACGCACTTTCTCACTACACTGACTGGACCGTTGGTCACGTACATTCAGGTGCACTAGGTTGGGTTGCAATGGTTTCAATTGGTGCAATGTACCACTTAATTCCTGTGCTATTTAATCAAGGTCGTATGTACAGCATTCGCCTAATTAACGTTCACTTCTGGATGCACACAGCAGGTATTGTTTTATACATAGTTGCAATGTGGATTTCAGGGGTAATGCAAGGTTTGATGTGGCGTGCGGTTAACACCGACGGTACATTAACTTATAGCTTTGTTGAAAGTTTAACTGCGTCTTACCCATTCTACTTCATCCGTTTTGTTGGTGGTGTATTAGTAGTAGCTGGTTTCGTATTAATGGCTTACAACATGTTCAAAACTATTGGTGCTAAAGACGGAAGTCTTAAGCCAGTTGAAGCAGCTTAAGGAGCCATAACATGATCAACAAACACGAAAAAGTTGAAAAAAGCGTTGGCTTATTCTTTATCTTTACTATTTTTGCTATCAGCATCGGTGGTTTAGTAGAAATTACGCCGCTTTTCTTCCAAAAAGCAACAACTACACCAGTAGATGACTTACGCCCGTATACGGCGCTAGAAATGGAAGGTCGTGATATTTACATCCGTGAAGGTTGTAATGTATGTCACAGCCAAATGATCCGCCCTTTCCGTGCAGAAACGGAGCGTTACGGTCATTACTCAGTTGCAGGTGAACAAGTTTGGGAACATCCACATCTTTGGGGTTCTAAACGTACAGGCCCAGATTTAGCCCGTGTTGGCGGTCGTTATAGTGACGATTGGCACCGAGCGCATTTACTTGACCCACGCTCAGTAGTACCTGAGTCAAATATGCCTTCGTTTAAATGGTTAGCTGAAAATACCCTTGACGGCGAATTAACAGGTAAGAAGTTAGAAACGTTTAACTTCTTAACACGTAATCGCAGCCACAAAGACGAGCAAGGTAATGCAATTCCTCTTTATTCTGAAACTGATATTGCTGGTGCAAAGAAAGCAGTAAAAGGTAAAACAGAAATGGATGCATTAATTGCATATTTACAATCTCTTGGTCATGCATTGAAATAATGATTATGGATTACGGTACGCTTAGAGGGTTAATTGCCCTATTAATATTGGCATTATTTATTGTCATTGTGGTTTGGTCATATTCAAAAAAACGTAAAGGTGCGTTTGATGAAGCGGCAAATTCAATTTTCGAAGAAAAAGACGAAATAAAGCACACTGACAAAAATAACAAACAGGAGACTAATAATAATGTCTAGCTTCTGGAGTATTTGGATTTCGGTTCTTACCTTAGGTACATTAGTAGGTTGTTACCTATTATTGCGCTGGTGTTTAAAGAACTTTGCAGGCGTTGAAGAAGGTGAGTCTATGGGCCACACCTTTGACGGAATTGAAGAATTAAATAATCCACTACCAAAATGGTGGAGTACATTCTTCTTATTAACAATCATTTGGGGTTTTGGTTATTTATTACTTTACCCTGGTTTAGGTAACTTCCAAGGTCTTTTAGGCTGGAAAAGTTCAAACCAAGGTATTTTAAATTTATCGGAATCAAAAGCTAGTGTTGTTGCAGCAAAAGATTCAGGCATGTTAGTACAATATGATCGTGAAGTTGAAGCAGCTGACGCGAAATATGGTCCAATTTTTGAAGCATATGCAGCACAAAGTATTGAAACATTAGCTGGTGATGAAGAAGCACTTAAAGTTGGTCAGCGACTATTTTTACAGAACTGTTCACAATGTCATGGTTCAGATGCGCGTGGTACTACAGGCTTCCCTAACTTAGCAGATAAAGACTGGTTATACGGTGGTTCACCTGAAATGATTAAAGCAAGTATTATGCATGGCCGTAAGGCTAACGGCATGATGGCTTGGAAAGATGCATTAGGTGGTGAGCAAGGTGTTAAAGAAGTTGCCGCTTTCGTACTAAGCTTAAGTGGTCGTGAAGTTGATCCACAAGCTGCTGAAGCAGGTAAAGCTAAGTTTGCTATGTGTGCAGCTTGTCATGGCGCAGAAGGTCAAGGTAGTGCTGAAATGGGTATTCCATTAGGTGCACCAAACCTAGCAGATAACACATGGTTATACGGTGGTTCTCCACGTGCTGTTGAAGCATCAATAGCCAACGGTCGTGCCGGTGTAATGCCAGCTTGGGATAAAATCCTAGGTGAACAAAAAGTTCACGTGATCAGCGCTTATGTTTATAGCCTATCGCAAAAATAACACTTAAACCTTAATAGGTTAATTTATTATTAAAAACAAAGCCTTGGTGTTTAAATTCACCAAGGCTTTTTTATTTAAAGCTGCATTAAAATTCAACAAATTTACGCTTTTTTAATAGTTCCCGTATTAGAAAAGCCGTATAATACCGCCACTAATTGTTAAAAAGACATTTTCATGAAAACATCTTGGTACCGCGAGCCTTGGGCATGGCTTGTATTTATATTGCCTTTTACTGCAGTTGTTGCAGGTATAATTACCTTTATTATTGCTAATACAAACCCCGATACTTTAGTTGTTGGAGACTATTATAAAAAAGGTAAAGCCATTAACCTCGAGCTAGGTAAAGTTAAGCATGCACAAAAATTAGGAATGCGTTTTGGGCTAAAACTTGAAGGTGAACAGCTAACTATTCGCCCGACAGGAATTGAAAAAGAGTTCCCTCTTTTAAATGTTAACTTTTATCACCCAACCTTAGAGGAGAGAGATTTTTATTTGGTACTCACTGCTGATGGAAACGGCGACTTTAGCCATTACTTCGAGCCAGAGCAAGATGTTTCAGGTAAATGGCGCGTCACCATCAGCCCATTCGAAAATCACTGGAAAATTCAGTCGGTGATTACATTACCTCAGTCTGATTTTATCGATATTACACCAAACCCAGCCCAAGCAAATTAGTGAGCTAAAATTAATGAGCTTAGATTGTTTTCATTGCGGTGAAATTGTCCCTAATGGTATTAGTTTAACAACGACAATAGAAAGCACCGCCCAACCTATGTGTTGTATTGGTTGTCAGGCTGTGTCACAAACGATTGTTGATAATAAATTAACCGACTATTATCGATTTCGTAGTGCCCCCGCACAAAAAAGTGATGTGCTAATACCTGAGCAATTACAGCGTAATGAAATCCTTGATGATGAAAACTTACAAAGCGAGTTTGCCTATTATCACGAAGGTTTTAAAGAAACAATATTAACTATTGAAGGTATAAGCTGCTCTGCCTGCGCTTGGTTAATCGAGATGCAAGTCAGTAAACTAGAGGGAATTAATAAAATTAATGTTAATGCCACTACGCAGCGAGCAACGGTGCAATGGCAAGAAGAACAAGTAAAATTAAGTGAGATATTAAGCTTAATTGAAAAAATTGGCTATCATGCCTTGCCTTTTAAGGCCAGTACCGCCGAAGAAATCAATAAAAAGCAAGCTAAAAGTTTTATAAAGCGCTTAGGCATATCAGGCATTCTCATGATGCAAGTAATGATGATAGCTTTTGGTTTATACTTTGGCGCTTTTTCAGATATGGCTGAACACAATTTAGTTTACCTGCGTTGGGCGAGTTTTTTCCTTACTGTGCCTATTGTTACTTATGGCGCTTTTCCTTTTTACAAAAGTGCATTTTTTGCATTAAAAGCCAAACAGTTATCAATGGATGTACCGGTTTCAATTGCTATAGGACTAGCCTTTCTTGCCAGTGGTTGGGCGACACTAACTCAACAGGGCGAGGTGTATTTTGAATCAGTTTCTATGTTTACTTTTTTACTCTTAATAGGAAAATTTCTAGAGTTTCGGGCACGTACACGCGCTGCAGACGTATCTGCGAACCTGTTAAAATTAATGCCGATGACAGCGACTAAGTTAACCAACAATAAAGAGAGTTTTATTGCTGCAACGAACTTAATCGCTGATGATATTATTCTAATCAAGCCCGGTGAAACAATCCCCGCCGATAGTGAAATTATTGCTGGCAGTAGCCAAATTAATGAAGCTATGCTGTCGGGTGAGCAACTGCCGCTTCATAAAGGCGAGCAAGATATTATTTACGCCGGCACCATCAATGGTGATGGCAATTTAACGGCAAAAGTGAAACACGATAATCAAAAATCATTTCTCAGCCAGTTAATTCGTTTAAGTGAAACATCTCAAACACATAAACCTAAATTGGCAAAACTTTCAGACAAAATTGCTCAGTACTTTGTTGCCTTAATTTTATTTACAGCCTCTTGTACCGCTTTTTATTGGGCACAACACCAACCAGCTGAAGCATTTTGGATCACCTTATCTGTATTAGTCGTGACTTGCCCTTGCGCCTTATCATTAGCAACGCCAACCGCACTAACTTGCGCAACTACACGCCTAAATCGTGAAGGTATAATGGTGAAATCTGGTCATGTGTTAGAAACTATGCCAGAAATTGATGCTATGGCATTTGATAAAACCGGCACACTGACAACCGGCGAATTTACCATTGCCAATATTATCACCTATGGCAATTATGCTGTGGATGAAAACCAAAATGGGCAAGCAGAAGTGTTAGCCATTGCCGCCGCCTTAGAAGCTCATTCTGCCCACCCATTAGCAAAGGCATTTAGCCAATTTAGAGACTTTGCCTTAATTGCTAAACAAGTGGTTGTTGCACCTGGTGCTGGTATTTCAGGTGAGGTAAATAACAAGCACTACCGTATCGGTAAGAATTCTTGGCTATTAAAAGATAATCATCAACAAGCGCATAACGCACAATGTGTTTTAATGGAAAACGACACGCTAATTGCCGAGTTTTACTTACATGATGAATTACGTGACGACGCTAAGAACTTAGTTGACTTTTTACACTCAGAAAGTATTACCACTATGATGCTCTCTGGCGATCACGCCCCCGGGTGTAATACGCTGCAATCAAAATTACAGTTAAATAGTGTACAAGCAAATTTATCTGCTCAAGATAAAGTCAATGCAATTAAACATCAACAAATCTCCTATAATGTCGCTATGATTGGTGATGGAGTAAACGACACGCCAGTATTAGGCGCCGCTCATTTATCTATAGCTATGGGAAGTGGTACCGATATCGCAAAAAATGGTGCTGATGTCATACTGCTAAATAATAAATTAAAATGCGTACAAACCTTACGTCAGGTATCGGAGCGCACCTCAACTATAGTTAAACAAAATTATCTTTGGGCATTTGGCTATAATGCCATTGTATTGCCACTAGCCGTTATGGGGTATATCGCCCCTTATATGGCGGTAATTGGCATGTCAGCTAGCTCTATTTTAGTTGTAAGTAATTCTTTAAGGCTGTTAAAGAAATGAGTGTTATCTACATTTTAATTCCCATTGCAATTTTGTTAACAGCAATTGGTATTTATATCTTTTTTTGGGCAGTAAAAACAGAACAGTTTGATGATCTTGAAAAGCAAGGCATGAGTATTCTATTTGATGATGCTAACGATAAAAAATCAAATGGTGATAAAGATATTGGTGACAATAGTAATAACATCTCACCTTCCCCTCAAACAGAAACTAAGCCTGTAGAGACAACGCCAAGAAACTTAATTGATAAGCAAGAATAATTGTCACGATGAGCCTAGACTACTTTTCAGCATTCCTCATTGGGCTACTTGGCTCAGGTCACTGCATTGTGATGTGCGGCGGAATTAGTACTATGTTAACAAC
This sequence comes from Colwellia meonggei, assembly GCF_057537295.1. Taxonomy (NCBI): domain Bacteria; kingdom Pseudomonadati; phylum Pseudomonadota; class Gammaproteobacteria; order Alteromonadales; family Colwelliaceae; genus Colwellia; species Colwellia meonggei. The sequence continues at coordinate 324,646 of NZ_BAAJLZ010000004.1, read as the reverse complement.
CGCAATCTCTCCAAATGCAACAAGCAGTAAATACCATATTGTTATTGCCTATAATTTTGGTCGAATAGCGTCCTATAGCTTCATTGGAGCCCTTGTTGCTTTTACTAGTTCTATGGCTGCTAAAAGCATAGGTTTTCCAGTTGTGACATTAAAGAGTGTTGCAGGTATTTTTTTAATCCTACTTGGTTTGTATTTGGGGCAATGGTTAATGTGGTTAAGCCGTGTTGAATACCTAGGTAAAAAGCTCTGGAAAATTATATCTCCAAATACACAAAAATTTATTCCTATTAAAAATACGCGCAGTGCTTTCGCTTTGGGGGCATTATGGGGATGGCTACCATGTGGCTTAGTATATTCCACGTTAACTTGGGCACTAGCCAGTGCAAACACCATGAACGGCGCTCTAATTATGTTTTTCTTTGGGTTGGGTACTTTACCGGCACTGCTTTCAGTGTCGTTTGGCACCATTAGCGTGAAGTCTTTATTGGCAAATTCACTGTTTAGAAAGATCGCTGCCGTTTTACTGATTTTATACGGTATTTATACTATACTTATTGCATATCTATAACGCATCTAATATGATCCACATCATTAAAATGCAAAAAGAACTATAGGTTACTATGAGCAATAAATCGTGTACTGGTCAGCAACATATTCACTGTCAAAACTGTAGTATTAGCGAACTATGCCTGCCGTTTACCTTAAATGATAAAGAGCTTGATACGTTAGATAATATTATCGATCGTAAGCGCCCTATTCATAAAGGCGAGCAAATTTTTAATGATGGTCAACCTATGCATGCCCTGTATGCTATTCGTTCTGGTACTTTTAAGACATACACGGTAAACGAGCAAGGCGAAGAGCAAATTACTGGCTTTCATTTAGCCGGTGACCTGTTAGGTTTTGACGCAATTGCTAACGCCGAGCATCCAAGCTTTGCTAAAGCACTTGAAACGTCTATGGTTTGTGAAATTCCATACAACACACTTGATAGCTTATCTAACAGCATGCCGAAATTAAAAAAACAAATTTTACGCATGATGAGTACAGAAATTCGCGGCGATCAAGAAATGTTAACGCTACTTAATCGCAAGAATGCAGAGCAACGCTTAGCAACATTTATTAGTACGTTAAGTAGTCGTTATCATGCTCGAGGTTTATCGGCTTCAGAGTTTCGTTTATCAATGACTCGTAGTGATATTGGTAACTATATCGGTTTAACCGTTGAAACAATAAGCCGTTTGCTTAACCGTTTTCATAAAAATGGCTTAATTCAGGTTGACGGTAAGTTAATTACCATTCTTGATATCGATAAGTTAAACGAGTGCGCTGCACTATAACCCCCGCCCAACTTAAGATACTTTAAATTTCCTTATTTTAACATTTCACGCTATGCTTAGCGTGAAATGTTGTTTATATTTGATACGATAATAATTTGATTTAAAACAACTATTATTGTTTCAAACTGTTCTATTGTTATAGTAACTCGAAACAAAACTATTGATGTTAAGTTATCGTTTAACCGTTTGTTTATAGCGTTTTACACGCAAGTTTTATGCTAAACGGTATAAATACAATAGACAATTAATAAAGGAATTAGGTATGGAAAAGTATCAAAAAATACTCGCTATTGTTGACCCAACAACAGAAGATCAAAAAGCTTTAAAACGTGCCATTGAATTAGCTCAAAAAACGGGCGCTAGCATTACAGCATTTTTGACCATATACGATTTTTCTTATGAAATGACCACCATGCTTTCAAGTGATGAGCGTGAAGCCATGCGTCAGTCTGTGATCAACGATAGAACTCAATGGCTCAAGTCACTATTGTCAGAACTTGATCTTAGTGGATTAAATGTTGACTGTAACGTTATTTGGCATAACCGTCCATTTGAGCAAATTATTGAACAAGTTCTCAAAAATGGTTATGACATTGTTATTAAAGGCACACACCAACACGACAAGCTTAAGTCAGTTATTTTCACCCCAACTGATTGGCATATTTTGCGTAAATGCCCGTGCCCTGTACTATTAGTAAAAGAACATTTATGGCCTGATAATGGCAATATTGTTGCAGCACTAAATATTGGTAGTGACGAAGCTGAACATAGCTCACTTAACGACAAAATTACTGCCGAAGCAAAGCAATTAACTCAGGTAATGAAAGCAAATCTACATTTAGTGAACTCTTTCCCAGGCACGCCAGTAAATATTGCAATTGAAATTCCGGAATTTAATGCCAGCGACTACAACCACTCTATGTTTAAACATCATGAAAATGCGATGCAGGAACATGCAAACGCCTTTAATATTTCAACAGAAAACACCCATATTAAGGAAGGCCTACCTGAAGATGTTATCCAAAGTGTTGCCGATGAATTAGATGCCGAGCTAGTAATTTTGGGTACCATTGGTCGAACCGGATTATCAGCAGCATTAATTGGCAATACGGCTGAGCATGTTATTGATAGGCTAAATTGTGATGTGTTGGCATTAAAGCCTGACGGCTATATTTCGCCATTAGATGTTGAATAACCTGATCTAGTACAATTTTTTATAAATTGAGGTTGAACATGGCAGATAAAATGCCTTGTTCAACTTTTTTCATTTAGCCGCATCGGCTATACTACGCGCCGCAATTTATTAGGAATGAATTATGAGCGCAGAATTAAAATCTCCCTTGACACCAAGTCAAAATACACAATTACAAAAACTTGAAAAACGTTTACGACGTCATGTTGGACAAGCTATTGCGCAATACAATATGATTGAAGATGGCGATAAAATAATGGTGTGTTTATCGGGTGGTAAAGACAGCTATGCGCTACTTGAAATTTTAATGCTCTTAAAAGCATCTGCACCAATTAACTTTGATTTAGTAGCCGTTAACCTAGATCAAAAACAACCAGGATTTCCTGAACATATTCTTCCTAATTATCTTGAAAAACTAGGTGTTGCTTATCAAATTGTTGAAGAAGATACCTATGCGATTGTAAAAGAGAAAATACCAGAAGGTAAAACAACTTGCAGTTTATGTTCACGCTTACGCCGTGCCCTACTCTATAAAGCGGCAAAAGCGCTTGGTGCCACAAAAATTGCCTTAGGACATCATAGAGATGACATGGTAGAAACGCTAATGCTTAACATGTTCTATGGTGGCAAGCTTAAATCAATGCCTGCAAAATTAGTTTCTGATAATGGCGAACATGTTGTTATTCGCCCACTAGCTTTTTGTAAAGAGCAAGAGCTCGTCCAATACGCGCAATTAAAACAGTTCCCAATCATTCCATGTAATTTATGTGGTTCACAGCCAAATTTACAACGTCAAAATATCAAAGCCATGCTACAAGACTGGGATAAAAATCACCCTGGTCGTATCGAGTCAATGTTTACTGCCATGCAAAATGTAGTGCCATCACATTTATGTGATAACGAACTATTTGACTTTAAAACCATTAACAGTGACTCCGGCATTATTGATGGTGGCGATACTGCCTTTGATCAAGAAGGCTTTACCAATACTACAGTAGCCCCAACATCACCCGTTGTTGCTCCAGCTGACTTATTAAATATTGTCGAAATTAAATAACGTACTTTATTCAAACTTAACTTTAGCTCTCTTTAAACAAGGCTTTCTGATGCTCGAAAAACTATTTCAATTGCAACAGCACAACACCTCAATAAAACAGGAAATTATTGCTGGTTTCACGACTTTCTTAACCATGGCATACATTATTTTCGTTAACCCTGCGATGTTAGCTGATGCCGGTATGGACCATGGAGCGGTATTTGTTGCAACTTGTATCGCTGCAGCTATAGGCTGTTTTGTTATGGGATTTCTCGCAAACTATCCAATTGCACTTGCCCCAGGTATGGGATTAAACGCATTTTTTACTTATACCGTAGTACTAGATATGGGTTACACCTGGCAAGTTGCTTTAGGCGGTGTATTTGTTTCTGGTATCGTCTTTATTATTTTAAGCTTGTTTAATATTCGTGAATGGATAATCAACAGTATTCCACATTCGCTTCGCTTCGGAATTGCAGCAGGTATTGGATTATTCTTAGCTTTTATCGCTTTAAAAAATGCTGGTATCGTGGTTGATAGCCCAGCAACTCTGCTAACACTTGGCGATATCACTTCAATGCCAGCAGTATTCGCAGCCATTGGCTTATTTTTAATTGTTGGTTTAGCTAATCGCGGTGTTAATGGCTCAGTAATGATTTCTATTCTAGTAATTACATTACTCGGCATTATTTTTGGTGACGTACAATATCAAGGCTTAGTGTCTATGCCACCAGCTGTTGCCCCTACTTTTATGCAACTTGATATTTTAGGTGCTCTTGAATTAGGTATGTTGTCAGTTATTTTTGCTTTTCTCTTTGTTGATCTCTTTGACACCTCAGGTACGCTAATTGCCGTTGCACAACGCGGTAACTTATTGGATGAAAAAGGCAACTTCCCACGCTTAGGTAAGGCGCTTTTAGCAGACTCAACAGCAACGGTTGCTGGTAGCATGCTAGGTACATCTACAACCACTAGCTATGTAGAAAGTACTGCGGGTGTTAGTGCTGGCGGTCGAACGGGCTTAACCGCTGTTACCATTGGCGCATTATTTCTATTGTCATTAATGTTTTCACCATTGGCCGGTATGGTACCGGCATACGCTACTGCTGGCCCATTATTCTATGTTGCAGTACTAATGCTTGCTGGCCTAGTCAACGTTCAATGGGATGATTTATCTGAAGCTGTTCCTGTTGCCGTTATTTGTATCACTATGCCGTTAACATTTTCTATCGCCAATGGTATTGCTTTTGGTTTTATTAGTTATGTTGCTGTACGTGCCTTTAGTGGTCACTTTAATAAAATTAATATCAGTGTTTTATGTTTAGCACTGCTATTTTTATGCAAATTCGCTTTTTTCGCTTAACTATTTTAGGGAATATTACCAATGTCTATGACCACAAACATGACTAAGTCACTCATCTGTACAATAGTTTTTCTAGCAAGTTCGGTTAATGCCGAAACGCTTTGGAGTGACAATTCAATTAGTTACTTAAAGAATACCAGTGATTTTGAAGTGCTAAAAAATGACAACATTAACGTTATTACTTTTGAACATGCCTCTGGTCATAACTGGGGCGATGTTTTCTTTTTCGCTGATCGCATCACTGGCAGTGCTGATGCTAACCATGGTCGCTATGAAGAAACTTATGGCGAATTATCAGCACGTTTAAGCTTAAGTTATTTAACTGATACAAAACTCGCTTTTGGTGCAATTACTGACCTATACCTTGCCAGTACATACGAACACAGTACGGGTAATAATGATGGTTTTGGTTTTGGCTTCAATAACTACTTAGTTGGGGTTGGAGCATCTTGGGACATTCAAGGGTTTAATTATCTAAGCAGCAACGTTTATTTAGCCGAAAATGATGATACCGATAATGACTATCAACTTACTGTTGCCTGGGGTTACCCTATTAGCCTAGGTAACCACGATATCATTATTGATGGCTACTTGGATTGGTCATCGGCAGCAGATGACCATAAAGCTGATTTTCACTTCAACCCGCAAGTACGCCTTGATGTAGGTAAATACTTTGGTAAAGCAAAGTTTTTTGAAGTCGGGATTGAATATTCTTACTGGCATAATAAGTTTGGCATTAGCGGCTTAGATAACGAAAATACCGTTAGTGCTATGGTCAAAGTTCACTTATAGCTATCAAGCTTAAAGACAAGAATACTTAATAAAAAACGCGTTAGTGAACCTAACGCGTTTTTTATATACTATGCACTTGAGACGATTTATTCGTAATTATTCAGAGTTAAGTACTAAATAACTACGATTATGGCGGATCATTTCCGTTAATTCTAGAACATAGTCAGTACCACGCTCAGAATAAGGAATTAACCCTGTTGCAAGGATTTCAGGTGACAATGGTTGATTCTGCTCACGCAACTGCCCTCTGATAGTTCTAAACACCATATAAGCACTATTCGTATTAATATTTTTTAAATAACGAGCAACACCTTGCTCAACTGAGCTATAAGCAGCAACTTCATGTTTAGCACCGACATTTCGACCGTTAGGTACCATGCCACAGCCTTTTTTATAACACCAAACACCAAAAAAATTTAAACCGATACGGGCAAATCGTGATGTCCCCCATGCGGATTCATTTGCTGCCTGAACTAGCACTAATGCAGGAGGAATAATATCAATTTTTAGCTGTAACTCGTAAAGTTTACGCAATAAAGAGAACTTCTTACTGACTCGATATTGTTTACTTAAATCTGCAACAAAACTATGCTCTTGCTCACTAAAAGGCTGCTCTAGTGTCAATTGAGCAATCAAACGTTCAACTTCAGCACGTAACGCTAATATACGCTCATTTTCTGCAATTACTGCTGGTCTAATAAAGGCGAAAAACTGCCTTTTCTTTTCTTTTACATCACGTATTTTCGCGAAGTCAGGTAAAGTAACGTTATGCAGAGGTTGCTCAACAGCCTTAATCACCTCAACTGTCTTTTCTGGTACCACAGGCTCCGGAATTGACTCCTTTACAGGTACAGGTAAAAAGGTAAAAGGCGCAATTACACCAACAAAAATCGATGTGATAAAAATTAAAGCAATTAAGCGCTGTTTGCTAAATATATTCAAGCCAAAGGCTCCTTTCTGGGTACATTAGAAATAATGTGTTCTTCCTTGCCACATTGTCTCAGCTTATTATGCTGAAAATGTATCACTTACCGTATTTGGATTCTCGCTTGATGCTTGCATTTGTAAACCAAATATTTCTCGGTACAAAATACCTTTAACGTTATAAAACATAGGTGCAAGGTAAGCTAAACAAAACAAGAAAAATGCAATTGCAACAAAGCCGAGTTCAGAGTCTGCAGCAGCGGCAATAGGCAAAGCCGATATAATCATTGCTAAGGCCAATATTAAGTATATCGCAAAAATCTTAAACCATTGAAAACGAGTTGCTTTAATACAAAGTACTATCGCCTTCATTGGCGACATATTTTTCTCTACAACTAAAGGCAGCGCTAACGATAAAGCTACCGCTAAAAATATACCGGGTAGATAAAACAGGGCTAACCCTATTGAAACAAATGTTGAGGTTAAAAGTGCGCAAACAGCCACCCAGCTACCGCGCTTTAAAAATGCAAAAATTAATTGATAACGCGTTTTCAAACCGACAGAGTGGAATACTCCCATCATTTCAACACCCATTAAAAATGGATACACCACTAAGGTGACAATAATATTGAGTAATGTTATTGATTGAGGATCTTTCATAGCAGCTTTAATCCCCCCCATTGGCGTGCTTGCCAGCAATAAGGTAAATATAACGATTAATAAACAAATAACTAAACCAACATTAATGGATAATCGAGATTTTAACGTAAGCTGCCAAGCTTCTTTTAAAATAGCATCGACATTAAGAGAATATTCACCTTTAGTCGCGCTTTCAATACTACCGCCAACTTTTACAACAGGAAGTTTTTCCACAGAATTTTACCTAAAATGAGAAACATTTTAATGCTTCATGATCACATAATAGGTGGCAGTATATCGTAGTTCACCAGTATCTGGGAATAAGCTTATAAAATTGAAAAAATATGAAGTTTTTTATGATGTAAAATTTGAGAGTACAAGCAAAATTAGAGAAGACAATATCAGAAAGGACAGCAGAAAGAACAGCAGAAAGAAGAGTGGCGCAGCATTAGATAAAGATTACATTAAATATTTAGCAGCTATTTAGGAAAGTTTTCGCACAAAAATAAAACCTACAGTTTTAATGCTTGTAACTTTTCACTATAAAAATGCCAGAGTTCTTCAAAAGACTTAAAATAATAAACTTGCCCTTGATAACTTGTTTTCATCGGTAACCCCTCAATCCAGAAGTTACATTGTACAATTTTCAACCACAACAAAGTGTTAACTAAGTGTAATAGTCAGTAGCGAAACGTCAAACGGTTATAAGTTATCAAAAGCCAAAAACTCAGTCACTACACGATTTGTTGATAAAATAAGCTACCTTCATTTACCTGCGATGGCTGTTCGCAAATGACAAAGCCACATTTTTGTAAAACTTTTATGGAAGCAAAGTTGTCGTTTTCAACACCCGCCATTAAAGTTACTTGCTGAGCTTGCATGGAAAAATACAGCACCAGTGCAGTGAGTACTTCGCTAGCATAACCTTTACCCCAATAATTTTCGGCAATTAAATAGCCTAAATGCACGGTCAAGGCACGGTTACCTACCGCTGATTCATTTCCTGAACTAGCACAACTAGAACTTGCACAGCCACTTTTACCGCCACCAATGCCATGGATAAACACTAATCCTATTATCTCGTTCGATGTAGGTATTTCTATAGAAAATACTTCGCTTTCTTTACACCTAGCGTCTAGCCAAATTTTTGCTTGCGCTAATGTGTTTATCCCTTGCCACGTTTTCGGTAATGACTTTACAACCTTAGCACTAAGCAGCGAAGTAGCATTAGCCGCGAGTTTTTGTTTTAACGGTATATTGGTTGCCAAACATTGCGACAATACTAAGCGTTTAGAAGCGATACTTTTCATATCAAACATTCATCAGTACTCATCATTATTTTTTAATATTTGCTAATATTTCCTGAAAATAGTTAGCGCCTTTGTCATGAGCTAAGGCAATATTATTATCAGGGATCTGCTCAGGATTTTTATAAATACTTAGCACTTTTTCCATGCTAGCTTCGCGGATTAAATGTAATGTTGGATACGGCGAACGATTAGTAAAATTACCAGCATCATCATAGTCAGTGTCAGCAAAGCAATATTCAGGATGAAAGTTGGCAATTTGATACGTGCCTTCAAAGCCGTATTCAACAATAAGCTCATTTGCATAATCAACTAAATCTAAAAAGCGATTAAAGTCTCGAAAACCTTGCTGATAAATCAATAAGCTCGTTTCGATATCAGGATTACTGGCTAAATATTCTAGCTGCGTTAATAGCTCAACTAACGCACTTTTAACACTTTCCTTTTCACTAACATGGTAAAAAATGGTTTGGTTAACAAATTCCTTCTTTGCAAAAGGACAAAAATTCAAGCCAATAATAACCTGTTCTAGCCATTGCTTAGTTTGTTCTATTTCCATACTTGTCATAAAATTTTGTTAAACCTTGTTTTTACATATATTTGAGCGTCAAAAAATAGCAACAAACTAGCTATTATCACTTTTTTGTAACTGCCACATAGTAAAGTAATGGCCTTTTTTAGCTAATAAGGCTTGATGTGTACCTTGCTCAATAATTTCACCAAGCTGCATAACAATAATATTGTCTGCATCAATAATCGTCGATAATCGATGAGCAATGACCAAACTAGTTCTGTGCTCAGCAACCTCTTTAATTGCCGTTAAAATAGCTTGCTCAGATTGACTATCAAGAGAAGATGTTGCTTCATCAAAAACCAAAATTCGCGGATTTTTTAAAATGGTTCGAGCAATGGCAACACGTTGCTTTTCACCACCTGAAAGTTTCAAACCCCGCTCTCCTACGACAGTTTCAACACCTTCAGGCAAGCGTTTAACAAAATCAGATAAATGAGCGAGCTCAAACGCTTTATGCACAGCTTTATTCTCAGCTTCCGGCTCTCCGTAATGAACATTTGCAAATAGCGTATCATTAAAAAGTACCGTATCTTGCGGCACAATACCGATATTTTTCCGCAATGAATGTTGAGTAACTTGCCTTATGTTTTGGCCATCAATGTTAATGCAGCCATTATCGCAATCATAAAAACGAAATAGTAACTTCACTAACGTTGATTTACCTGAGCCACTTTCGCCTACAACTGCAACCTTTTGCCCAGGTTTAATGGTAAAAGACAGTTTTTTAATAATTGGACGTTTTTCATTATAAGCAAAAGAAACATTCTCAAAATGAATTTCAGCTTGCGATAATGCTAGCTCATTAGCATTAACGTCATCTTCAACCTTTGGCTTTTTCAGCATAAGTTCAAACATGTGTTCAATATTAGCCAGCGAACCTTTAATTTCTCGGTAAACAAAGCCCAAGAAGTTAAGCGGAATAAATAACTGCATCATAAAAGCATTAATCAAAACAAAGTCCCCTAAGGTCATTTGTTGATGTGTTACTTGATACGCAGCAAGTGCCAACATAGCGGTCATAGAACAAGAAATAATAAAGGCTTGGCCACCATTAAGCGCAAATAAAGACAACCTGTTTTGCATTTTGGCCGTTTCCCAACAGGCTAATTGTTTATCGTAAGCCTTGGCTTCATATTCCTCGTTGGTGAAATACTTAACAGTCTCATAATTCAATAAGCTATCAATTGCTCGAGTATTACTGGAAGAGTCAGCTTTATTGGCAGCGCGAATAAAGCGTGTACGCCAGTCTGTGGCAAAAACTGAATAAGCGACATAACATACAATTGATAACGTAGTAATAAGCGCAAACCAAATGCCGTAATTAATAAGAAGAATGCTCACCACCATAATAATTTCAATTAAGGTGGGGATGATATTAAAAACCATAAAACGCATTAAAAAGTTAATGCCTGAGGTACCACGATCTATATCACGTGATAAGCCACCGGTTTGTCGGTTTAAGTGAAAGTCCAAGTCGAGCTTATGTAAGTGTTGGAATACTTTTAAGCCGATACGCCGTATCGCCCGCTCAGTTACTCGGCCAAATAATGTATCGCGTATCTCAGCAAATAAAACAATGGTTAAGCGCACTAAGCCATAAGTAGCAACCAAAGCAAAAGGTACAATAAAAATCCGGTTTTCTTGTTGTTGATCTAAAATATCGACAATATCTTTTAGAATAAAAGGTAGGTAAACACTCGCAACCTTGGTTAATATCAAACAACCTAAAGCAAATAGAATCCGCATTTTAAATTCAAACAAATACGGTAATAACAGTTTTACAACTCGCCAATTAAAAGTGGTTACTTCATGTTCTGATTGAATAGGTCTGCGCATAGTAATTATTAGCGTCCAACAATTATTACGAATATGAAGTTAACATATCGCTTTATGGGGAGGCTATATTAACATTTTTTATCAATAAAAAGATTAAAAATTAGATTGATACCGCTAACAACTTTCCACTTTGTATAACGATGAGTGCTACTATACTCAGCTATTCCCTTTAATATTCTAAGAAATTTGTCATAGCTTATGCTAACGTAAATAGCATAATGATATTAGATATTGCATTCATGAAACACCAACAGAAAAGCTTTTATGTTAACTCTTATTAATACCATAGCTGACCGCTGTTTTTTTACTATTACCTTTATTTTGGGTGTGCAATTACCCGAGTTTATGCAGCAATATCAGCAGCGACTTGCTGGCCACTTAAGTGAAGCACAGTTACAGTTGAGTCAATTTGAAGCCATTGCACAACAACATTTCGAAGGCAGTGTTGTTACCATGATCAGTCGCTATAAAGAAAACAATGAAGCTTCCATTGTCAGTACTGGCGAGTTAATTGAACACTTAATGATAAGAACACAATATTTAACTCGCCATTTAGAAGAATTAATAGCGGATGATTATTTACAAAGTGTTTATCGCTTTATCTTGCACCTAGATAGACAAATCGCAGCGGGCACCGCTGAGCAGTTTGCGATGGCCATTCCTTTGACACTGCCTGCATTAGCAACAGGTGCGACACTTGCCATTTCATCGTTAATTGTAAAGGAATTACTAGTTATCGCAGTTAAATATCCTTTTAGAGCAAAGAAAACCGTTATTTAACCTGAACCTTTAACTATTAGCTTGCTAATAGTTTGCCAATAAAAAACGCTAACAGAATTGTTAGCGCATTAATATTTTCATTATTCGACAAAAAAGGTTGCCGCAGCAACCTTTTCTTAATAAATGCAAAACTGGTTAGCGTACTTACTCGCTATTTCCGTCTTCTACGCGGCTTTTAAGTTTTTGTCCTGGTCGGAAAGTCACCACTTTACGTGCTGAAATAGGAATATCTTCTCCAGTTTTAGGGTTACGTCCAGGACGCTCGCTTTTAACCCGAAGATCAAAGTTACCAAAGCCAGATAACTTCACTTGCTCACCTGACTCCAGTGTTTCACGAATTTCTTCGAAAAACACTTCAACCATATCTTTTGCGTCACGCTTGCTCAGCCCAACTTTTTCAAATAAATGTTCTGCTACTTCTGCTTTTGTTAGCGCCATTATTTAATCCCTCAGAGATGCATTTAATTCAGTTTTTAATGTGTCAACCACTCGGTCAACTACGTCAGTGATATCCTTTTCTTCTAAGGTTTTATCGTTATCTTGCAATGTCATTGCAATTGCTAAGCTTTTAAAACCAGATTCAATACCATTACCTCGGTATACATCGAACAAGTTTAGATCAACTAAATAATTTCCGCCAACCTTTTCAATAAGTTGTAGTACATTATTTGCACTAACTTGATCTTCAACAACAACTGCAATATCACGTCTATTTGCTGGAAAGCGAGATATATCGCGCGCTAGCGGGATATTTAACGTACAAACTTCGCTTAATAAAAGTTCAAAAACAAGTGTTCTGCCATTTAAGCCTAATTTCCTTTCTAATTCAGGATGTAAGGCGCCAACATAACCAACTAACACACCATCTTTATGAATAGCTGCGGTTTGGCCTGGGTGTAAGGCATCAATTTCTGCTTTTGAAAATTGATAAGCACTTTCATTACTCGTTAAACTTAATAACGCTTCAACATCTGCTTTAATATCGTAAAAGTCGGTGGCAGCTTTTTCAATATCCCAATGTTCTTCACTGCGCTGGCCACTTAGCACACCGGCAATCATATTGTCTTGACGAACACCATTTTCAGCACTTTCATCAGGAATAAAACGTAAACCTGTTTCAAATAAACGTACACGGCCTTGCTGACGGTTTTGGTTATAAGCAACTGATTGCAGTAACCCGGTCCATAAACTGACACGCATTTCCGACATCTCAGAAGATATTGGATGTGGCAGAGTCATCGTTGCTTGACCAGGGTGCAATAATGTTTGTACCTTAGGGTCAACAAAACTGTAAGTAATTGCTTCTTGGTATCCACGATTGACTAAAGTATTGCGTAATTTACTAACCGCTAACTTAGCTTCTTTTTGTTCGCGCATTGCCAATGTTGCTTTTGGCGAAACATTTGGAATATTGTTGTAACCAAAAATACGGGCAACTTCTTCAATCAGGTCAACTTCAATACTAATATCAAATCGGTAAGCAGGAACAATAACACTCCATACTTTGTCGTTACTTTCACCTGTTTCCGTAACGTTAAAACCTAAAAGTGTCAGTATTTCAGCGACCGTTGCATCATCAATATGATGACCAATACGACCATCTAATTTATTACGACGTAAAGTTACCGTTTTTTCTGCAGGAATATTTCCTTCAGAAATAGCTTCTACGATTGGACCAGCTTCACCACCAACAATTGTTAGTAAAAGTTCAGTAGCTCGTTCCATAGCATCGCGCTGCAATTGTGGGTCAATGCCACGTTCATAACGATGTGAAGCATCGGTATGCAAACCGTATTGGCGCGCTTTACCTAAAATAGCTAATGGTGAGAAAAAAGCACTTTCTAAAAAGATATCTTTCGACTCAGTGGTAACACCTGAAGCTAAACCGCCAAAAATGCCTGCCATTGCCAATGCTTTAGCATCGTCGGCAATCACTAAGGTTTCAGTTGACAGCGTTACTTCGTTTTCATCAAGTAGTACTAGCTTTTCACCTTCGTTGGCATAACGTACGTTAATACCACCATCAATTGTGGCTAAATCAAAGGCATGCATTGGATGACCTTGCTCTAACAATACATAGTTGGTGACATCAACAACAGGGTCAATTGAACGAGTACCGCAACGACGCAGCTTTTCCACCATCCATAATGGTGTTTGCGCGTTTACATTAATATTTTTGATCACACGACCTAAATAACGAGGACAGGCTTTATCAGCTGACAAGTTAATGGCGACAGTATCATCAATAGTCGGAGTTACTGCTGTAATCGTAGGCTCTGTAACGCTCAAACTATTTAATACGCCTACTTCACGCGCTAAACCTTTAAGGCCTAAACAGTCACCACGGTTAGCAGTTAAATCAACATCAATAGTTACATCATCAAGATCTAGGTATTCACGAACACACATGCCTAATGGCGCATCGCTCGCTAGCTCCATAATACCATCAGCGCTTTCTGCTAAGCCAATTTCAGATTCGCTACATAACATACCGTGCGATGGCACGCCACGAAGCTTAGCCTTTTTAATTTTAAAGTTACCCGGTAAAACTGCACCAACAGTTGCAACCGCAACTTTTAATCCTAAACGACAGTTTTTAGCACCACAAACAATGTCAACTAACTCGCCATCATTAAAGTCAGGTCCTAAGTTTATTTTTGTCACTTGTAGTTTATCGGCATCAGGATGTGGGCCACATTCAACCACTTCACCAATTAAAACACCGGTAAATTCACCTGCAACAGGCTCTACTGCATCAACTTCAAGGCCAGCCATGGTGATTTGATGCGCTAAGTCATCAGAAGAAATAGCAGGATTAACCCACTCACGTAACCAAGATTCACTAAATTTCATTATATGGCTTTCCTACTTGAACTGTTTTAAGAAGCGAAGATCGTTTTCAAAGAATGAACGTAAGTCATTTACGCCGTAACGTAACATAGTTAAACGCTCTACCCCCATACCAAAGGCAAAACCAGTATAGACTTCTGGGTCAATACCAACGCTACGTAATACATTTGGATGTACCATGCCGCAACCTAATACTTCTAACCATTTGCCATTTTTACCCATCACGTCCACTTCCGCTGAAGGCTCAGTAAACGGGAAATAAGATGGACGAAAACGAATTTCTAAATCTTCTTCAAAAAAGTGATGTAAGAAGTCGTGTAAAATACCTTTAAGGTGAGTAAAGCTAACGTCTTTATCAACCATTAAACCTTCCACTTGGTGGAACATAGGTGTATGTGTTTGGTCGTAATCGTTACGGTATACTTTACCTGGAGAAATAATGCGTAATGGCGGTTGCTCTTTTTCCATGGTACGAATTTGCACACCAGAAGTTTGCGTACGTAACACTAACTTAGGGTTAAAATAGAAAGTATCATGATCTTGACGAGCAGGATGATGCTCAGGAATATTTAAAGCATCAAAATTATGAAAATCATCTTCAACTTCTGGCCCCTGTTTCACTGAGAAACCTAAGTCACCAAAAAAGCTTTCTATACGTTCAATAGTGCGAGTTACTGGATGTAAACCACCTAGTTCATCGCCACGTCCCGGTAGTGTTACATCAATAGACTCAGCAGCAAGTTGTTGCTTAATAACTTCGGCACGCAATAGATCACCGCGTTCCGTAAGTAACTTTTGAACTTTTTGTTTAGCGATGTTAATCACTTGACCCGCTTTGGGTTTCTCTTCTTTTGGTAACTTACTTAGGCCTTTCATTTGTTCCGTGAACAAACCTTTTTTCCCTAAAAAGTTAACGCGAACCTGGTCAAGTTCAGCAGGATCAGTTGCCGCAGCAATGGCTTGTTCTGCCTGCAATATAATATCGTCTAAATTCATGAGTTCCTCTAAAGCGTGTTTAAAATGCTGTTATCCCTACAATTAGAAATTCAGCATTAACATCGGCCGACTATTCAGCCTTTAGCTAGACTTTTTTGATTAATAAAATGGTGAATGATTTTACACAAAAAATTACCGAGAGAGTAGAGTAAATCTACGTTTTTCAAGAAAAAGTTAGTGCTGATTAACTTTTATTTTTAGAATAGCTGGTGACTTGTGTATTTAGGCACGAATAAAGGCTCACGTGCGGGTAAGCCTTTATCGTTCTAGAAAAGTATCAAAGGTTATAACCTGACTCATCATGTTCAATTAAATCAAGTCCTGTGGTTTCTTGTTCTTTTGATACTCGTAAGCCACTGGTCATTACCGCTACAAGTTTAAATAACAGGTAAGATACAACTGCGGTGTAAACAATAGTTGAGCCAATGCCAATAAGTTGCACCGTTACTTGCCCTAGCATGGAAGTAATACCTTCAGCATAACCGTAACCACTAAAGGCACCAAGTTCAGTTGAGGCAAAAACACCTGCGAGTAACGTTCCTAAAATACCACCAATACCATGAACCGGAAACACATCTAACGAATCATCAATTCTTAATTTTTGCTTGATATAAACCGTCGCGTAGAAGCAAACAATACCAGCCGCAATACCAATAATTAACGCGCCACCAGGCCCAACAAAACCAGAGGCAGGTGTAATAGTCCCTAGTCCTGCAACCATGCCGGTTACTGCACCTAGAACACTGGCTTTACCAAATTTCCTCCATTCGATTGCTGCCCACGTCAGTGCCCCAGCCGATGCTGATAAATGTGTAACTAACATCGCCATGGATGCATCACCATTAGCTGCCAACGCACTACCACCATTAAAGCCAAACCAGCCAACCCATAGCATGCCTGCGCCGGTTACTGTCATTGTTAAGTTATGTGGCAACATGGGTGTTTTCGGAAAACCATGGCGAGGCCCTAATACAACTGCCGCAACTAACGCTGCAACTCCGGCGGTTATATGAACCACAATGCCACCTGCAAAATCATAAACGCCCATTTGCGCAAGCCAACCACCACCCCACACCCAATGTGTTACTGGCGCATAAACAGCAAGTAACCAAAGCGCTGAAAACAATAATACTGCAGAAAATTTCATTCGTTCCGCATACGCACCAATAATCAATGCCGGTGTGATTACCGCAAATGTCATTTGAAACAGCATAAATAAACTTTCTGGAATATCCCCAGAGAGAGCTTCTTTACTGATCCCCACCATCATCACTTTACTAAAATCACCGATCCAAGCACTGCCTTCACCAAAAGCTAAACTGTAACCTAAAACAAACCACAAAATAGAAGACAAACCAGCAATAGCAAAGCACTGCATCAATATCGACAAAATATTTTTTCTACGAACTAAACCACCATAAAACAAGGCCAACCCAGGTAAAGTCATCAACAATACCAGGGCTGTTGATGTTAAGATCCACGCAGTATTGGCGCCATTTAATTCTGCTTCACCTGCAATGCTTGGCATAGCAAACAACAAAGTAAAAACTAGGATAATTATTTTATTCATTTTTATTTCCACAAAGAAAAGTAAACACAAGTAAGTGATAGGTAATTTTTTAACGTAATCAGATATCAGACTCTAAATTGCCTCATCATCAATTTCCCCAGTACGAATACGAGTTACACTCTCTATGTTGGTGACAAAAATTTTACCGTCACCAATTTTCCCTGTTTGCGCAGAGCTTACAATGGTTTCAACAACACGTTCTGAAAAATCATCACGAACGGCAATTTCAAACTTTATTTTAGGAAGGAAGTCGACAGAATATTCAGCGCCGCGATACAACTCAGTATGCCCTTTTTGACGACCAAACCCCTTTACTTCGGTTACTGTCATGCCGTCAATGCCAATTTCGCTCAACGCTTCTCTTACATCATCCATTTTAAATGGTTTAATAATTGCCGTGACTAACTTCATACGTTCACCTTTAGTGCATTAATATCTATTAAATTTTATTATTTAACTAATACTAAGCACCATTTGTACCCATAGTTAAAAGTTAAATAAATACAAATAATTAGCGATGAATTTCAACTTCTTTAGAATAGATAAGCACCAGCATGGTGCACAATATCAGCATGCAAGAACGGTATTGGTGCAAAAAAGAACAACTGCATCGAAAGTGCACACGCAAGAGTTAAGGCAAAGTAGAAATTAATGACGAGTAAAATGACGATTAAAGGTTTTATAAAGAGCTTAAAGTAGGCGGGCGATAAATAGCAGCGATTAAAAAAGCCCCGCTATTGCGAGGCTTAATAGTTTGAAAAATTATCAATTAATCTATCAATTGATATTCAGAACGTAATATATCAATAATTTCTTGCTTAGGATTATCAGACAACACTATTGTCTCGCCGGTAACTTTCTCTGCAATAGCGATATAAGTTTCAGAAACTGCCATTAGCACAGAAGCTGGCAAAGCATTATCTCGCGCTAATGCTTCACGCTCAACCATACGGTCTTTATTTAACAAAATATCAGGATCTGGAAAGTGATTTAATAATAACTGACGAAAACCTTCTTTTGAATTTTCTACAACCTTACCTGCACGGTACTGCTCACCGTCCCAAATACGAGAAGAATCTGGTGTTCCAACTTCATCCATATAAATAAGCTTGTCATTGCCTGCTCTGTCTTTGACATAGCCAAATTCAAATTTAGTATCAACAAAAACTTGGTCTAGCTTAGCTAATGCGGCTGAAATAACATCAAACCCTTGCGTCAACAACTTTTCATACAAGGCAATATCATCTGTCGATTTAAAGTTAAAGTCAGAGAAGTTATCTTCGATGTTTTTACGCGTAATATTAACATCATCAACGGCTGGAACACCTGGAATACCTTCCAAAATACCTTTGGTTGAAGGCGTTTGTAATAATTCAGATAACTTACTGTCTTTTTCAAGACCATCTGCTAACTCAATACCACAAAATTCACGCTCACCTTTGCTGTATGAACGCCACATGGAGCCGGTAATATATTGACGACAAATTGCTTCAATCATTACAGGTTTAGCTTTTTGTACTATCCACACAAACGGATGTGGAATATCTAAAATGTGACTATCAGCTAAGCCTTGCTCTTTAAATAACTTAAACCAATGGTTAGAAATAGCATTCAATGCAGCGCCTTTACCTGGCACACCTTTCATACCACCTTCACCATGCCAAATGCAGTCAAAAGCTGAAATTCTGTCACTGATCACCATTATTGCTAGCGGCGTGTCACTAGGTACGTCATAACCTTTTTCAGCAATCAAGCGACGACTATCAGACTCGGTTAACCAGTAAACAGAGCGTACTTTACCACTATGAACGGGTTTATCAGTACGAATGGGTAAATCATTATTGACCGCTAAAACTTGCTCAGCAAGACTCATAATAAGACCTTAACTTTCTAAAATTGAATTTAAATTTTTAACTAAGCAAACTTATACTGGGTTCAAATTAACTTAGTTAAACATTCTGACCTTTCAGTCAACTTTTTAATGCCCTGAAAAAGAAAAGGACGCCTAGGGCGTCCTTATCTCAGAGCTAATATCTCAAACTTATGCTAAAGAAGCTTGCGCTTTTTCAACTAAGAATGTGAAAGCTGCTTTATCGTATACTGCGATGTCAGCTAGGATCTTACGATCGATTTCAATAGAAGCCTTTTTAAGACCATTAATGAAACGGCTGTAAGATAAACCATTTTGACGAGCTGCTGCGTTGATACGAGCAATCCAAAGTTGACGGAATTGACGCTTACGTTGACGACGGTCACGGTATGCGTATTGGCCAGCTTTAGTTACAGCTTGGAAAGCAACGCGATAAACGCGACTACGAGCACCGTAGTAACCTTTAGCTTGCTTTAGAACTTTCTTATGACGTGCACGCGCTTGTACACCACGTTTTACTCTTGCCATTTTCTATCTCTCCTATTAACCGTGACGTAAAAGTTTTTTAACTGACTTAATGTCAGAAGCAGCAATCATGCATTTCGCACGAAGATGACGCTTAACTTTAGTACGGCGTTTAGTCAAAATATGACGAAGACCGGCTTGTTTAAACTTGTAGCCTGTGGCTGTCGCTTTAAAGCGCTTTGCAGCACCTTTGTTAGTTTTCATTTTAGGCATGAATATTACTCCGCATTCACATAAAACTATTTTCATAGTTAATATGTTGCCATTGAAATTTAGTAATTTAGGCGAAAATCTGACACTGCAAGCAGCGGTAGATTTTACTTTCAGGCCTAAAGTTACCCGTTAAAAACAATATTGGTGAACTAACATTCGAAAATATTAATTACTTGCATATACCAAATATTGATTATTTTTTAGGTGCTAAAACCATCACCATTTGACGCCCTTCCGCTCTACGAGGGAAAAACTCAACTACTGTTAGTTCTGCTAAATCGTTTTTAACACGAGTCAACAACTCTAAACCGAGCTCTTGGTGGGCCATTTCGCGACCACGGAAACGTAAAGTTACTTTAACTTTATCGCCACCTTCTAAAAAGCGTTTCAAGTTACGTAATTTAACTTGATAATCGCCTTCATCTGTACCAGGACGGAATTTAATTTCCTTAACCTGTATTTGTTTCTGCTTTTTACGCTGTTCTTTTTGTTCTTTAGATTTCTCATAAAGAAACTTACCGTAATCCATTACTCTAAGAACAGGAGGTTTAGCTGTTGGGCTGATTTCAACAAGATCTACACCAGCGTCTTCTGCTTGGCTCATCGCTTCATCTAATGTGACGATACCACCTGGCTCTCCGTCATATTTAATCAAACGAACTTCATTACCTGGAATGCCAGTAATCAACTCATTTAAACGATGTGCTGGCTCTTTCTGCCCGCCTCGTTGTCCACCTTTAATAGCCATGTTCCTCCAAAGAACGTTGTTACCGAGTAAGTTTAAATATTACTCACTCGGGGTAAATAAATAGTTTGCGTGTTTAAATAGATTCAGTGGCTTAACTACGAGTTTTCACTTCGTCTGTTAACTTAGCAATAAAGTCATCAACTGACATTTTTCCTAAGTCTTCACCACCTCGAGTTCGTATCGCTATTTCGCCAGCTTCCATTTCTTTATCGCCAACAACTAACAAATACGGAACACGCTTTAAAGTATGCTCGCGGATTTTAAAGCCTATCTTCTCATTTCTCAAGTCTAGTTTTGCTCTAAATCCATTTTCTTTTAGTTTTTTAACAACTTTTTCACAATATTCACCTTGTTTATCGGTAATATTCATCACTGTTGCTTGAATTGGTGACAACCACGTTGGGAATTTACCAGTGTACTCTTCAATCAAAATACCAATAAAACGTTCTAATGAACCTAAAATAGCACGGTGAATCATCACTGGTGTGTAACGTTCGTTGTCTTCACCAACATAAGTCGCGCCTAAACGCTCTGGTAAAGCGAAATCAAGTTGCACAGTACCACATTGCCAATTACGACCTAAACAGTCTTGCAAAGTAAACTCAATCTTAGGACCATAGAAAGCCCCTTCGCCTGGCAAGTATTCAAACTCAATGTCTAAATCTTTCATTGCCTGAGCCAAGCCTTCTTCAGCTTTATCCCACATTTCGTCATTACCAATACGCTTTTCAGGGCGCGTTGATAGCTTAACAATAATGTCTTCAAAGCCGAACGTTTTATAAACATCGTATACCATATTGATACACTTACTTACTTCGCTTTGAACTTGGTCTTCAGTACAGAAAATATGTGCGTCATCTTGCGTAAAGCCACGAACACGCATTAAGCCATGTAAAGCACCCGATGGTTCGTTACGGTGACAACAGCCAAACTCAGCCATACGTAAAGGTAAATCGCGGTAAGACTTTAACCCTTGGTTAAATATTTGCACGTGACCAGGACAGTTCATCGGCTTAATAGCATATTCACGTTTTTCAGACTCAGTTGTGAACATAGCATCACTGTACTTATCCCAGTGACCCGACTTTTCCCAAAGACCTCGGTCCATCATTAATGGACCTTTAACTTCGTCATAGTCATATTCATGAAGCTTTTCACGAACATACTTTTCTAATTCAGTGTAAATTGTCCAACCATCGTTATGCCAAAACACCATACCCGGCGCTTCTTCTTGCCAATGGAATAAATCTAAGTTTTTACCAATTTTACGGTGATCACGTTTTTCAGCTTCTGCAAGACGTTGAATATAAGCTTTAAGTTGCTTTTTATCAGCCCATGCTGTGCCATAAATACGTTGCAACATTTTATTTTCTGAATTGCCACGCCAATATGCGCCAGCAACTTTCATTAACTTAAAGTGGTGACAATGACGCATGCTTGGCACATGCGGGCCACGACACATATCAATGTATTCTTGGTGATGATAAAGTGCTGGTGTGTCTGACTTATCAATGTTTTCATCAAGAATTTCTAATTTATAAGTTTCGCCGCGCTCAGTAAAGGCGTCGTACGCATCTTGCCAGCTACCTGTTTTCTTAATTACTTGATAGCCAGTACGAGCAAGCGTCGTCATTTGCTTTTCAAGTTTAGCCAAGTCATCTTCGCTAATGGTTTCGTCCATATCAACGTCATAGTAAAAACCATTGTCGATTGTAGGACCGATAGCCATCTTAGTATTTGGCCATAGCTGTTTGATAGCATGTCCTAACAAATGCGCGCACGAGTGACGAATAATCTCAAGGCCTTCAGCATCTTTGCTGGTGATTAGTTGCAATGCAGCATCTTTGGTGATTAATTCACAGGCATCAACAAGTTCACCGTCAATACGACCGGCAATGGTTGCTTTTGCTAAACCAGGTCCTATATCAAGAGCAACATCCATTACAGAAACTGCTTGTTCAAAAGAGCGTTGACTACCGTCAGGGAGAGTAATTACAGGCATGTATATTCCTTGTTCA
Organism: Colwellia meonggei; assembly: GCF_057537295.1. NCBI lineage: Bacteria > Pseudomonadati > Pseudomonadota > Gammaproteobacteria > Alteromonadales > Colwelliaceae > Colwellia > Colwellia meonggei. Next base: position 302,073 of record NZ_BAAJLZ010000004.1, on the reverse strand, counting down.
GTGGCGACACATACTAAGCACCGCTTGAATTTTATTAATAATTTTTATAACGCGTTGAAATCAAATCATATAATGACACAAAAATAATTGTCATTACTCGCGCTATATACTGCTAAATTTTATATTATGTTCATCTTAGCTACGTATTTATAAGACGTTTGGGTCAAGATAACATGATGAGCAGAGGAATATAGGGCAATTCGCCTTAATTTGCAATGAACAGGACAGCTATATTGAACAAGCAGGCTAATTTATTTCTGGTAAACAAAAAACCAATGATTTGGCTTTATTTTTTTACCATGCTTTTAATGCTATTGAACCACAACGCATTAGCGAATGAACCAGTAAAAAAACAAGGTAACTCAGCAGTAAATAAAGCTGATTCAACAACAGAAGAAAGTAAAGTAGAGAACTGGAAAACATGGCGGCGCACGAAAAGCTTAAAGGTAAGTTATCGTCCAAGCAGCTATGAAGATCTTATTGAAATCAAAGCACAAGCAACACTCAACTCTACGCTTTCAGGCTTTATTTACTTTATTGAAGACTTAGCTAACATGCCGGTTTGGTTAGACAACACTCATTCGGCAGAAATTCTTGAACAGTTTACTGCCAGCGAGAATATTTTTATCACCCGCTTTAGCGGCTTATGGCCCGTATCTGCCCGAGAAATGATAGTGCACTCACGTTATTGGCAAAATGAAGATTTATCGTTAGAAATCGCCGTTATTGATGCTAACGATTTTATTCCTGCTCATAAAAAAGCCGTGAGAATGAAAGTTCATAGCGCCCATTGGAAAATTATCCCAACGTCAGCTAAGCAAATTGAGATTAGTTATCAATTTATTGTCGATCCAAAAGGTAATATCCCACAGTGGCTAACAAAAACCATGACACTAAATGGGATCTGGACAACATTAAATAACTTGCAAGAACAATTACCGAAAAGTCACTGGCAACAAAAACAGAAAAGCCATATTCAAGAACTTCAATAAATATAGTCTTTGTTCTTTAGTAAAAGTAGTTAGACTTTTTTCAACATTGAAAGTGCCATCGCTTCAGCAACTTTAATACCGTCAATACCCGCAGATAAAATACCACCAGCGTAGCCAGCACCTTCACCGGCAGGATATAAACCATAAGTATTTACACTTTCTAAACTTTCTTTATCACGGGTGATATTAATTGGCGAAGAGGTTCTTGTTTCTACTGCGGTCAAAGTAGCTTCATTCATTGAAAAGCCCTTAATTTTACGCTCGAATGCAGGTAAGGCTTCACGAATGGCTTCAATAGCATAACTTGGCAAAGTTTCACTTAAATCGCAATATTTAACGCCCGGCTTGTATGATGGTTCAACACTGCCGTGCTCGCCGCTTTTGCGACCCGCTAAAAAGTCACCTACTAACTGCACTGGTGCGTCATAATTTTCGCCACCTAACTTAAAGGCAGTCTCTTCGAGCTTACGTTGAAATTCAATACCCGCTAGTACGTTATCTTTGCTACCATTTTCATCATAGTCTTCTGGAGAAATACCAACAACAATAGCACTGTTTGCATTACGTTCATGACGAGAGTATTGGCTCATACCGTTTGTTACTAGACGACCCTCCTCTGAAGCCGCAGCCACTACAGTACCACCTGGGCACATACAAAAACTATAAACCGAACGGCCATTTTTACAATGGTGTACTAACTTGTAGTCTGCCGCGCCAAGTATCGGGTTACCTGCATTTTTACCAAAACGAGCGTCATCAATAACCGACTGTTCATGTTCAATTCTAAAGCCAACAGAAAATGGCTTAGCTTTAATAAATACACCTTTTTCATGCAACATCGAAAAGGTATCGCGAGCACTGTGGCCAATGGCCAAGGCAATATGACGTGTATTTATCACTTCACCTGACGCTAACGTTAAACCAGTCACTTGCATTTTTTCACTATCGTCAGCTACAGCTTCAAAATGAATGTCTTCTACTCGTTGTTCGAAGCGCACTTCACCGCCTAGTCGGTTTATCTCAGCGCGCATTTGCTCAACCATAGTCACCAATTTAAAGGTACCAATATGTGGTTTGCTGACATATAAAATTTCTTCTGGTGCACCAGCATCAACAAATTCATTTAATACTTTACGACTATAGTGTTTAGGATCTTTAACTTGACTGTATAATTTACCATCTGAAAATGTACCAGCACCACCTTCACCAAATTGCACATTAGATTCAGTATTAAGAATTTTTTTACGCCAAAAACCAAAGGTATCTTTAGTGCGTTCTCGTACTTCTTTGCCACGCTCTAAAATAATCGGTTTAAAACCCATTTGCGCTAAAATCAAGCCAGCAAATAAACCACAAGGTCCCATACCAATAACCACCGGGCGCTCAGTCATATCCTCCGGCGCTTCACCAACAAACTTATAGCTAGTATCTGGGCTTTCTTTAATATTAGAGTTCTTCGCATGCTGATGTAACAATTGCTCATTACAGCTGGTTTCAACATCTAAGGTGTACATTAAAATAATATTGCTTTTCTTACGGGCGTCATATCCACGTTTAAAGACTGAAAAACTAGTTAATTGCTCGGCATTAATTTGTAATAGGGTAAGAATTGCCTGTTCTAGCTCTTCTGGTTGATGATCAAGTGGTAATTTAACGTTCGTTAAACGCAACATAGTTTGTTTCCAAAGCGGTACTAGGGTAAAAATTGGCGCCATTTTACCTGATAGTGCTAGCGATACCAAATACAAAGCAAAAACAACAATTGAATTTGTTTGCCGGCACGGTATGATGCGCACATTCGATAGGTATTAATCTTCATGGGTAAGCAAAATGGCTTTTGTCGTTACTGATAATTGTATTCAATGTAAATATACTGACTGTGTAGCAGTATGCCCTGCCGATGCCTTTCATCAAGGCCCAAATTTTTTAGTGATCAACCCTGACTCCTGTATCGATTGTGATTTATGCCCAGTAGAATGCCCTGCTGAAGCAATTTATCAAGAAGATGAAGTACCAGAAAATCAAAAAGACTTTATTGAACTCAATGCTGAGTTAGCCAAAGCTTGGCCAGTTATTACCGAAGTTATTGATCCGCCAGCCGATGCCGAAAAATGGGACGGCGTACCGAATAAAATTGAAAATTTAATAACCGATATAGAATAACAAAGCCAAAGCCAGTTTACTGTTAATATGGCTTTAACGGTTATTACCTTATTTTCTCTTAATCCTCGACTATAATTACACATATTCTCACCTAACTTGGTAAAGAATCATGTGGCAAACCATTGAGCAAGAAATTACCCAAGTAACTGATGAGCCGTTCAACATAAAGCATAAACAAGTTGTAACGGGTGGCGATATCAATTTATGTTACTGGCTAAGTAACTATCAGCGTAACTATTTCATCAAACTTAATGACAAGTCACGACTTCAGCAGTTTGAATCTGAAGCCTATTCCTTAGAACAAATAAAGCAGTTAAATGTAATGGCTTGCCCTAACGTTGTAACAACCGGAACAACATTAGATAAAAGCTTTCTTGTACTTGAATACTTGCCGTTTAATCATGCGTCGAATCAAAACTGGTATCAATTTGGCAAACAGTTAGCAACAATGCATAAGCAATCGAGCCACGGCCAATTTGGTTGGCAACACGACAATTATATCGGCACAACACCACAACCAAATAGTTGGCAAAGTAATTGGAGAACATTCTTTGCCGAGCAACGCATTGGCTGGCAATTACAATTACTCGCTGAGAAATCTATCAAACTGGGTTCAATTGACTACATCATTAACGTTTGTCATGACGCCCTGTTACATCATCAAGTAACGCCCAGTTTAGTGCATGGAGATTTATGGCAAGGAAATATTGGCTTTAGCGATAATGCTGCCTATATTTTTGACCCAGCAAGTTACTACGGCGACAGAGAAGTAGACATTGCCATGTCAGAATTATTTGGCCAAATGCCTGATGAGTTTTATCAAGGTTATCAAGAAGTATTTCCACTTGACGCCGACTACGATAAACGTAAATTAATTTACAACTTTTACCATATTCTCAATCATGCAAATTTATTTGGCGGTGTTTATATTGAACAGTCAAAAGCTAATTTATCGCGTATTCTGGCGCTGCATTAGCACATTAAATATTTACAGGTAATAGGCAATATGTTTTTGCTTATTTTCCCATGAAAAGTTCGCACTTTAACTGAAAGCGTACATACTTAAATTAATGGTTAATTCAAAAAATCTAGGAGGCACTATGCCCCATGAGATTAAGGAACAACGCATTGAATGCCCACATTGCGGACATCATATTCGCGTTGCATTAGACGCCAGCGAAGGTGATCAAGACTACTACGACGAATGTCCTGCCTGTTGCATGGAAATGCATTTAAGTTTACATGTTGATGAATACCACCAAAAAATACAGCTCGCCGTTGATAGCGACGACGAACAAGTTTTTTAATAAGCTATTAGTGCGCATCGTTTTTACAACAATCGCGTACCTTTATGTTTAAAGGTGTAACGGCATAATTACTTTATTTTTAAATTCATCCGTTCAATCGTTTCAACTATGGTCATGGTTTGTTGGTCAAACTCAATATTAACTTTATCGCCCACGTTAATATTATTTAGGTTCGTTCTCATTAGGGTTTCAGGAATTAAATGTACTGAGAAATGTTCATCAACATCAGCGCCTAACGTTAAACTAATACCATTAATACTAATAAAACCCTTGGCAAAAATGTATTTCTTATAATCATTGTTTAATGAAAACGAAAGCGTGCAATTGTCTGAACTTTCAATACGTTTCACAACCACAGCTTGCGCATGTACATGGCCACTTAACATATGGCCGCCAATTTCATCACCCACTTTTAACGAGCGCTCAACATTAACTAACATTCCTTCATGAATATCGGCTAAATTTGACACTCGCAAGGTTTCATCTATCACATCAAAAGTAATAAAACTTTTCTCGTTATTAAGCTCAGCTAAATTGCCAAACTCAACCGCCGTTAAACACACACCATTAATGGCAACACTAGCACCCGTTTCTAGGTTATCAATAAGCGTGTTTTCTAACGCGATTTTTAAGGTTATCGCATTATTTTTGCGAATTATCGAAATAACCTCGGCTTGTGATTGCACTATACCTGTAAACATATATCATCCAGATAAATAAACTTTTTTCCATCTTAACAAATTACCGTCGACGAAATAATTACTTAAATGAACATTAATCGCTTTTTTTCCAACAGCAAAAATTTAATGAAATTGGCCTATCCAATTTTAATTGCTCAACTTATTCAAAATTTAATGGGTTTTGCCGACACCGTAATGGCTGGGCGCGTTAGTGCCACTGACATGGCCGCCGTTGCCGTTGCAAGTAGTGTCTGGTTACCGCTTATCTTAACCATTTCTGGTTTAGTGATGGCGTTAGCCAGTATTATTTCACAGCTCGCAGGCTCCAAACAATTTGACGATGTTGCCAAGGCCAGTTATCAAACGGCTTGGATAGCCGTATTCTTTTCTGTCATCATCATTGCCTTGTACTACATTGCAACACCGCTGTTAATTGACTCAATCTCTTTAGAGCCAGAATTAAAACGCTTAATGTTTGAATACCTTGGCTACATTGTTTGGGGTGGCCCAGGTTATTGTTTGTATTTAGTTCTGCGAAACTACTCAGAAGGTTTGTCGCATACCCGACCAACCATGATCATCAGCATACTTGGCTTACTGATCAACATTCCAGCTAACTACATTTTCATTTACGGTGAATTTGGCGCACCAGCACTTGGCGGTGCAGGTTGTGGTGTTGCAACGGCTATTGTGTATTGGGTGATGTTCCTTGGCATGTTTGCCTACGCTTATTTTTCAAAACATCTAAAGCATGCGCCACTGTTTACCAAATTTTTCTGGCCACAATGGAACGAAATTAAAACCATATTAGCCTTAGGTGTACCAATTGCCTTATCTTTACTTTTTGAAGTGAGCTTGTTTGCCGCTGTCGCCATAATTCTCGCGCCATTTGGTGCCAATGTAGTGGCCAGTCACCAAATCGCCATTAACTTTTCAGGCTTAGTATTTATGGTGCCATTAAGTTTAGCGATGGCTGTCACCATTAAAGTAGGCTTTGAAGTTGGTAATAAAAACTTAGAAAAAGCTAAAGAGCTTTGTCGCTACTCAGTAATTTTAGGGTTAATTATCGCAGTTGTTACTGCCGCTATTACTTTGCTATTTAGCCACCAAATTGCCGCTATTTATACTATTGACGAAGATGTACTTGAACTCGCTGCCAGCTTAATGTTTTTAGCAGCACTGTTTCAATTTTCAGACGCAATACAAGTGATATCGGCTGGCGCACTACGTGGCTATAAAGACACTAAATCAATTCTTTATATTACGTTTTTCTCTTATTGGATTGTTGGCTTGTCGTTCGGGTTAATTCTCGGCATCACTGACTGGATAGTACCGGCCACAGGTCCGTATGGTTTTTGGATAGGTTTTATTTCAGGCTTAACCGTTGCCGCCGTACTACTGGCATGGCGACTAAAAGTGGTGCAAAACCGTTTTGACCAACAAACGTTAGCGGCGCAGTAATTCGTTTGAATACAAAGCGGTTTGTTGAATTAAGCAGCAATCAAGCAGCGTTTTATATAAAAGGGCTTGCACTTGCTAATACAGATCGCTAACATAGCGCCTCGTTGAGTCCTTCAACTTGTATACGTCCGTAGCTCAGTTGGTTAGAGCGCATCCTTGACATGGATGAGGTCGGTGATTCGAATTCACTCGGACGTACCAATTTCCTTCTCTACTTTCATATACTTTCATATACTTTATTTACTCATAGTTAAAAACTCAGTATTGCTAATTGCTATGTTTTTATAACACCTACAGATTCAAGCCATAGATATGCTTGCTCAATATTTTCGCAAAACTTAGTTTCAACATTTAACAGAACGTCATGATCTTTTTCAATTAAAGCATGTTGTGTTGGTGAGTCACAAACTACCACCTCATACTTTTGGTTATTATTACCTGACCATTTATTTAACTCATGTAAACAAGCCGAAGCATCAGGTGTAAATAAGTCCCACTCAGTAAGGTCAAGCAAGCACCCCCAAGGCTTATGCCGCAGTTCACAAACTAACTTTATAAACTCTTTGCCGCAATTTTCAGCGGTTTCAAAATTCCAAGCTCCAAAAGCTTTAACGATGACGGCCTGATCTTTTCTAGTTAATGTATATGAACCATGGGGCTGCATACTAACTCCAAATCTTAATATCCCAATTATGTGCACTGGTGTGACTATTAAACTCTGCAAAATTACGCAAAATTCTAAAATCTCACCTCTACCTTAACACTAACTATAGACGGTAATACGAAGAATTTTCAAAACGACGAATGATTTAAAAGTAGCCGTAACTGAAGGGTTGTTCACACTGATTCAATTAAAATTAATGGAACCAGCGGAAGGTGTAAAAATATCAACAATGGCAACGGCAATAACCGATGAGATTATCACCAGTTGCAATATTGAAAATAATTCAAAGCCTAAAAAGGCCATTTAAAATTTATAAAAAATAACAACCACTTAAGCGGGAAAAATTGTTGGCTATAATTGTGTAGCGGAGCGAAACCAGCAAACTGTTATTTGTCCCGCTTGAACAACTTGTTATGTTTTAATTTAGACTATAAAAATAATCTTCCATTTGTTTGGATGTTATTCCATATTTTGACAAGTTTAAAACACTAAGCTCATGTTGATTATGTATATTTATCAACCACTGATATCGTATTTTGTAGAATCTAATGGTTGGCGTTATACCAAATTGGCTCTCAGCAGATCTTAAAAAATCATATAAACATAGGAAAGGTTTACCTACAGATATTCTATAACGGTGATTGAAACTTTTATCATTTTTAATTAGTGATGGCACATGCTGAAAGTTATTTAGATCAATATGTAACTCTCTAAAAGTAATTTTCTTATCAAGAAATTGCACTGAACTGTCCATTGACTCCTCAATAAAATCTGATGCTTCTTTGATTGCAGCATGAGCCTCTGCAATTCTTGATGAGGTTACATTATTAGTTAAAGTTTGTTCTGTAGCTATATATGTCTTATAAATAAAATATAATGTTAAGAAACTAAAAGGTATTGTAATAGTACCAGCTAGATAACTCCCAAAACTTCCCCAGTCAGAAGCATTGTTAGAAAAGCCCGAATGGAAATTGGCGAAGTAGATAATGACTGTGCTTATTGCAATAAAAATAGCACTAATAAATAACAACTTCTCTCTCGGCAACACGTGAAACTCCATTTAAAATATAACGCCACATTAATAGACGAAAAATTGTTGGCTAAAATTAGCGACGCAGGGGCAAAAAGCCAACTGTTATTTATCCTGATTAATTTGCTTGTTAGCAGACTTTTGCACCACAGGTTTTGGGGTTTCTGTTTTTGGCGTATCTGCATTTATTAGCGATAATGCAGAATATACTGCAAATATTAACGGTATAAGTAACTCGACCATCAATCGTAAGTAGAAAGTAGGCCTAGATTTGAAGTGAATATGTTTAATATGATCTCTAAACTTATCATCTTCATCAGTGCCATATATACGACCGCCTGAGTTTTTGCTCGCTTCTTTAAATTCCTCTAATTCCTTCGATGTTAAAACAATTTGCCATGCCGTTAATTCCGAATAAACATAAACCAAAAAACTAACTGCAAAATATCCAATTGCAGTTGCAAGCAAAGTCATAAGTGCTTGCTGATTTGCAGAAGTAAATTCAACACCAAATGCAGATATTTTTGAGGGTACTAAACCAACCTTTGTTAATACTACTCCTATGACCGATGCAGCCATTAAGTTTCGTCTAACTTTTCGTGTTGTTTCATTTAAAGGCTCTCTAAGCCTATCTGAAAAGTGATTTTTATCACTCATGATACTTCCTTGCCTGCTAACGCCTCGTTAAGAAGCAAAAAGTTGTTGGCTATAATAGTGAAACGATAGCCAACTGTTAGCAGTTCGTTTAAGCAACTTGTTATACGAATTAACTACCACTGATGATAGATAATTCGCCATATTTAACTTCCCACGCGGTTGTAACACCCGTCTGTCCTTTTGCATCTTTTGGGTCAATTTTAATTTCTTTAAGTTTTAGCTTTGAGGTAAGTTCGGAAGAATTATCATCTAATTTATGAAAATATCTATTACTCATAAGGATATGATTATTTGTGCAATTTTTTTCCAATCTAGCTGCAAAATTTATTTTGTCGCCTATGAATGTTACTTCTATGTCACCTTTTCCAATGTTCAAAGCATATAATGGTCCTGTCGCCAAACCAACTCTAGTTCCTGTTTCAACTTCTTGATCTAGTGTTTTTTGAAAATCACTTAGGAGGTTCTCCCCCATAAGAATTAAATCAGAACAAAATTTTAATGCGTTTTTAAATGACTCATCACTTTTATCAGGGTAATTAAATATAGCTAAGACGGCATCTCCAATGAACTTATCTAATACACCACCATACTTGAATACTAACTCTCTAGCATTCGTATAGTACTTGCTCATTAACTCATTTAATTCATCCGGATCAGCAACAGACACAATACTTGAGAAGTTTTTAATATCAGTCAAAACAATAATAGCATCATCAAACTTTTTACCAAACTTTAAACGTTTAGAAATGCTTTCAGAATCATTATCTAATTTCACAATAGTGCTATCGGGAAATTGTCTTCTTAGCCCAAGCCTAACGTCTGAACTGTCAGCACCACTTTTAATATTTTTAATATTCTTTTTCAAGCTATCTGTACGAGACCTATAGCCAAGATCTGAGCCGATATGATCAGAACTGTAATTTTCATACTTGGAAGTTATTGCTGCCGATTGGAGTTTCTTTAATGATGTTCTAATATCGCCATTTAATTCAAAGCCTATATCTTGACTTTGTAGATATTCATTAATACCCAACCATTCTGTTTTAACTTTCATTTTACTGAAAGTTTCTTCAAACATTGACTTAGAGTTTACAGTTGGAGGTTCTGGTGTAATTAAGTAGAACTTTTTAATATCACTTTCGTTTTCCAAAGCTTGTTTAAGTAAATGAAGAGTTTTTAAAGTTATTTTTTGATTCTTAACTTCAATCGCAATTCTATTCCCGCTTTCGTCCTTGATTATGAAATCAAACCGAGCTCTTTCAGAAGGAGATATTTCAACTTTGCTTTTCAATAAGTCGTACAAAGAAGATAATGCACTTTCAATCAAAAACGTTTCTATCATTATGTTAATCCTTTAATTACACCATGCTATATAAATATGGAATTCGTATAACAGCTTATTATGAGGAAATAATCCTTGTTTAAAACAGGCAAATTTCCTTTTCTCAAATTTATTTTTACATAGCAATACTGAAATACACTTTATACTTCAAATAATAGCTATTTTTATTTTGGAAACAGGATACTTAGCACTGAAAAAATGTCCATTACACGACATTACATAGTATTAATTTAAAACTATTCGTTTTTATCGAGTGCGAGAAAAGCTATCTAATTTCACTATTTTCGCTATTTCTAATATCTGCTTTTTGTTTCCTGCTTTTTTTTGTTCTCTAGTGCTCCTATCACTATTACTTGCCACTCTTTTAAATATTCCACTCAATAATTTGTGTTGGTTTTGTCGATTTTTCAACATTATGACTTAATAACTCGGTAGGATTTGTCGAGATGTTTTGCGTATTTTGTAGGCTAATGCTAGCGTTAGAATTGATTTCCATATCAGTCCCTTATTCCCTATCAGGCTGATTACATTAATGTATTAACTTCAAATACACAATGACCTTAATCAATAAATGTGTATTATATGTCTCATAATCTCTATAAGGATATAAAGATACATATGTACAATTTTTTACTTCTCCTATTCGTTATATTCAGTTTGCCATCATTTGCAGGATCAAAGTGTCAGTTAGAGTGGGATTCGCTTAAAGCTGTGCAAAGTCAGTTAAGACAAGATAGCTATGAGTGGTTAAGAGACAAAGAACGCCGAAAGCATAAGGAATATCAAGACTGTCGAAAACGTAAAAACAATAAGTCGAGTAGCGCTAAAAAGAACACCTATAAAACACAAAAAACCTATACTCAAAATAAGTCAATTCCTAAATATAGGTCTTATCGCTCTACTACGTCTAAAGTGAATGTTAAGGGAAGGTTTAGTGGTGAAAAACAACAAGCTTGCTAGATTACTATCATTCACCTAAAGGCTGTAAAAGCCCGAAAAGTACCTCGAAATTCTCTAAATGTTTGGCGCATAGAGATAGTGAAGCAGAAAAATTTGAGAAAGTGTGGGATGAACAACATGCTCCACCATCAATAGTGCTAGGTAGTCATTAATACGTTAAATAATAATGACTACAACTAATTGTCGTCGGGGTTGTCTTGTTTAGCGCGGAGAAAAAAATCATCAAAGACGTTGTGCTCGCGGGACTGCCCCCATTCATCAAGGAGCAGGTGATACTCAGCCATTTCATGTTGAGTTGCGGTTTGCTTAGCCACTTTATCTGATAAATAGCTAAAGCGCTCTTGTTTCGCATTATGCATGTTAAGCACTCCTTGCTTAGGGTTACTTAACTATCGTACAAAATGCGTAAATATCAAGATTAGTGACGCGCTGGCTCGCCCTCGTTGCTCAGGCTTCGTTCTTAACCTTAAGAACACTCACGTTTAAATTTTTTGTTAATGTTTTTTGGAATTTTGACCTCGTTAATTAATGTAATTTTACCTCTAACAAAGTCTCTAGTTAAATCACACTGTTACAAATTCTAGTGATTGGTGTTTTTTATATATGCCATAGAACCTCAGATTACTTATCACCTTTACAAGCTTTCAAGTATCAATGACTATTACTTACTTCCTTGTTGTCTATAAAGTCATGGACAATCTTTGTATTTCTTAGATGATTCCCTGTAAGCCTTACTAAGCCTATATTGCTTTTTAACCTCTTTCCAAGATTGCTCTACACCGTGAGCAACTTTCTTACCACTTGGTTTATAAACAACATAGCCATCTTTATCTTTACAAATCTTATATTTACCGCCATTGGCATCTTTGTAGTAAAACATCTTTCCCGCAAATGCAAAGCTAGAAAAAAACATACTAACAGCAATAAAAAGTAATAGTTTATTCATCTTCATATCTCCATTTATTATAATCTAGGCTATTAAGAAAAATGATACTCGATCAATTCTTAAACAAAGCAAGTCATTTAACTATCGTATAAAATAATAAACTTTCAAGTATCATGCTTTATTAGTATTACCACGACATAAGCCGCTATTTAAATTGGAGTTCTAGTTAAAGATATTAACTTAATGCTAGTGGCACTCTTTCGGCATTTAACGCAGCCCATTGATTAACTTCAGAAACAACGAGTCCGTCATTATCTGCAAGCAAAACTTGAAAATGGTCGCGTATTTGTTCAACCGACGTGTCTGCTTTATTTAAACACCACATGGCTTCTAATACGCGAATAGCACCAAGTTGTTCAAGTTCATTAATTAACTTTTTATGACTTGCTTTATCGCATAAATCATATGTTAAAAAGTATAACGCCAAAAGAGCACTCCTTATGTGTTTAGTCGCTTAAAGAATTGGCGACAAGTAAACAACAGATTTAAATTAGCCGTTGATGATACAAAAATGACTAATAAAAACCATTACACGACATTACACGGAAGTTTTAATGTTCAAATGGTGTGATTTAAAGGGGTATTACTAGCTAAGTTACCGAGAAAAAAAAGAATTTTACGCAGCCTTAGTAACATTAATTAATTCACTATTCACGGCTTGCATTAATGGCGACAAATACTCACTTGCGGAGTTAAACCAATAATGAATATTTTCGGGTAATATCAATACAGGCATACGTTTATGATAAAGCTTACATTTTTCGTTTGGAGAAGTTGTCAATGTAACTAACTGCGGCGTTTCACTTTGATAGGCTATTCCAGCCATATAAATAGGCTGATTATCTACATGAGAAAATAGGTATTTAACCTTTCTCCCCTCTTCTACTCGCCATTCATACCAACCCGAGCATGGCACTAGGCAACGGTTATGGTTAAACGCATGCTTAAAAGTAGGCTTTTCAGCAACGGTTTCACTTTGGGCATTAATCAGTAACCTTTTCGACCAACTAGGCTGTATGCCCCAGTTAGCATCTTGCTGCTGATAAATGCCATTAATTGCCGTTATGGTAGCTGTTTTTTGGCTTGGGCATAAGTCGTGGTTTGAGTCTGCCCAGAATTTAATACCCAAGGTGTCACTAACAATTTGACATAGGGGATCATTAATAACGTTCATTCTACCGCACATAGTTAGCTCGGCTATTAAAGAGTTCTATACTGATGTTAGCTTTGACTGCTAAAAGGGATAATAATATAAAATCAATAATGTTATTTTATAAACTCACATTATTGGTTATGTTAAACAAAAGCTCCAATAAATATTGGAGCTTAACTTTCAAAATACTCATAAAAATCTAAATGTTTTTATTTTTTCTGGAGACAGCAATTCCAATTAATCCAAGTGCAAATATCAATAGAGTTTCCGGCTCTGGAACTGATGTCAAACCGGTATCATATTGAAAATTAGCCATTCCGTAATCTCCCTCAGTGTTGTTATCACATTTAGTAATTAACGTACTTGAACAATAACCATATCCATCAACACTCAAGTCTGTCGAGTAGTTCCAAACCCCGCCACCTTGAATATAATTGTCATTCGCGCTAACAGCAACCAATCTATATTGTTGACCTGAAAATAAATTAATATTCACTAAAGAGTATCTATACGAATTCAAAATAAAATCACTAGAATCTACGTCTGTTGAAGCTAATAAAACTCCCGAAGTTTCATCAAAAATTCCAACTTTTATTGAATCACTTAAGAAGCCATTCCCTAAATAATCGTATGCTCCAAGTGAAGTTACATTAATATCGTTAGCGCCAACAGTAAAAATAGTACCAAACGACCACGAGCCATTTGTACCAGGCGAGTTTTCAGAAACCACCGTTCTCATTACAGAGGCATTTGCTGACATAGCAAATAAAGATATAAATAAAAAACCAATAACTTTTACTAACTTCATAACATGTTTTCCCTAAACACTTATAAATAACATACAAGCCAAAGCAAACCTCTTGCCAAAAAGTTAATGCATTGTTTTAAAATGAATTATTTTAATTAATTCAACATTCACATTATAAGTTGCAAAATATTCTGACATTAATATCTTAATATCAATGCCAATAACATATCACCCTAAACATATACTAATCCACATATTGATATTCTAAATTCATGCAAGTTTTCTTAGTGAGAAAATAATAGCAGTTGTTATAATAGCCACATAAACCATTACGATAACAACTATGAATTACACCACAATTGAAGAATTAAAAAACGCTTGGATATTCAAGCATAAAAGTTTACCTATTACTGATAGCGATAAAGAAAAAATTAAACCTATGACCGCTAATAGGGCAAAAGTATTGTGGGACGGCAATATTAGTAAGCAAGTTGATCACCCTGACTTTTTCAAAAAAGGAGATTGGGTTGAAAGTGGCAGTTCATGGCTCGATAGTGGTAAATGGGAAAGTACCTGGGACGGTGATGATAAACAATTACCGGAGCAAATACTGCAGCATCTAAATTGGGATAACAACACAGTAGTTTATTACTGCAGTAGTCGCAATAATGTTATTGAAACGACTTGGGCAGTATTTAAACGTTGCTGGAAAAACTTTTTATTTATGGATGATGGGCCAATTTTAATTGGTAAGAAGCGTAAAGAGACGGTGCAATTTTTATCAACAGGCTATTTTAAAATAGGTAATAAACCAAGCTAAATAAGTTGAGTTTATCTAACTTAGACTTCGATTAAAGGAGCAAAATGCTCCTTTTTCATCAAGCATTTTTTAAAAAACTACCGACAGCTTAGCCCCTGTGTACGCCTGGCTATCAGCTTTCCAGTGCTCTCCATCAACTTGTCTATAACGAGTAAATGCTTCAATTTGCAAGTGCTCGAATTTGAAACCAGCGCCAACGCCAACATAACCATCAATGTCATTTGAGTCATCATGGTGGCTTCTATTTACCACAACAAAATCATTATCGTCATCATTGTGAAAAACTCGGTAATGATGATCTTCATCTCGATCCTGAAATGCCAACTCCCCTAGATCAAAACCGACTTCTGCATAAGCGAAAATGTCAGAAAAATAACCAAATTTAAAGCCAGCTTCCCAAGCGATATAATCATGCTGAGTACCTTCTCGGTCTGTCACTTCTGCTTTACCAATTGAGGTTAACACCGACATACCAAAATTTGAATCTCGGTTAGTTAACCAAATTTCACTGCCAACTCCCGAAATATAATCATCACCGTTAACTTCATTTTTAATAAAAAATCCAAACTTTGGTGATTGACTAGCGCTGGCACTAAAGGCAGATAAAAACAAAATAACAACCAGCGGTGTCATTAAATATTTAATACCAAAAGCTATCGAGTTTTTGTGACTTACTGAGCGAGATAACATAAGTGTCCTTACCAAACGTTTTACTAAAGCTGATGAATACAGCATAAAGTAGAGGAGTGTTCACTTCAGTAATGAAACTGTTAGTTAATCAAGGCAATGTGTTAGAAAGTGTAAGGAATAAAGGAATGGAAAGTAAAAAGGTAGCCTAAGCTACCTTTTGAAATAACACAGAAAAATAAAGTATTACTGAGCATCTTCGCTAGAGAGCATTACCGCAAACCAGCGCCCTTCTGCGGAGTTTTCTAATGCTATTTTAATGACCATAGTTAATGGCACCGATAACAACATACCTACTGTACCAAGCAACCATCCCCAAAAAATTAATGATAAGAACACGACTAACGTTGAAAGCCCTAAGCCTTTACCTAAATAACGAGGCTCAACCACATTACCCATAACCGTATTAATAGTTAAATATCCTAAACCAATAAAACCGGCCGCTGCAGGCCCTAATTGTAATACCGCTAACGACATTGCAGGTACTGCGGCAATAATAGAACCAATATTTGGAATATAGTTGAGTAAGAAAGCTAATACACCCCATAATAAAAAGAAGTCTAAACCAAATGCCCACAACATAACCGAAACACAAACACCGGTTGCTATGCTTACTAAAGTTTTTATTGCCAAATAGTTATTCACAGATTCCAAGAATTGGTCAATTTGCTTTAAACGCGCTTCAGGATCATCCAACGCTAGATGTAACTTATGAGAGACGGTTGATGCTTCAAACAACATAAATATTACGGTGATAATAATTAAGAATAAGTTCGCCATTACGCCACCTAACCCGCTGAGCATATTAGCTGCTAAGCCCATAGCTGCTGCTGGGTCAAAATACTCAATTAATAGATCAGAAGAAATCTTAATATTATATGCATCAAGCTGTTGAGTTAACCAAACAAACTCTTCTTGAAGTTGCGCGCGATAGTCTGGCAATAGTTGCGATAGCTCATTAAGAGAGTTTCCAACTAAGCCAGCTAATGATAACGCGATTGAAACAAAGATACCGATAACAAAAATAACGGCAATCGGTTTGGGAATTTTATATTTAGCCGCTTTAACCACTAAAGGGTTACAAATAATGGCGATAAACGCTGAGAGTAAAAATGGCACTAACAAAGTAGCGGCAGTTTTTATGCCAGCTAAAACCACAAATAATGCCGCCGTAACTAATAAAAACTTTACTGCGCCGTCGGACTTTCCTTGTAAACCCATTCAAATACCTAACATGTTATTATTTTTAGAATTAGCTGCACTATACGCGATTTACTAGCTTTTTCGCTAGTATTAAATCGCGTATAGCGTTGAGCAAAATAAAATTTACATCGTTCGGCGAATTAAGGTAACACTAGATAAATTCAATAATCGCCAGCAACTTAACATGCCAATTAGGCCAACAAATAGCGCGCCAGCACCAATACCCACTAACCAATATTGAAAGTGAAAACTGCCTGACATTTGGAAGACTTGGCTTTGCAAGATGTAAACTGCGATTTCCATACCAATACTCGCCATTAAACCAGCAATAGCACCTAAGGCAACAAATTCATACAATACGCTGTTACGCAGTAATTTACCTTTTGCCCCAAGTGTTCTCAAAATTGCTAATTCACGTTCACGCTCTTCCATGCTGGCTTGCACTTGCGCAATTAACACTAAACTTCCTGCCAGTACCACAAGAATAAGAATTAATTGAATAGCTACCGACACTTGCTCAATAATATTATTGAGTTGTGCCATTATTGCAGCAAAATCCATTAAGGTAATGGTTGGGAAATTAGCCATAAAGCGGTAAACCATATCACGGTCTTGATCGGTCACTGACCAAGCTGAAATAGCCGTTGTTGGAAACTGCTCAAGCACACTCTGGTTAAAAATCATGATGAAATTTAACTGGCGACTTTGCCAATTCACTTCACGAATACTTGTAACCGGTACGGTAAATTCATCTGAGCCTAAAGTAAAAGTTAATTCATCGCCTAAGTTAATTTCTAAACGTTCAGCCATTACGCTTTCAATCGACACTTGTGGTGTTTCATCTTCAACTTGCCACCACTGGCCCTCAATAATTTCATTTTCCACGGGCAATTCATTGCGCCAAGTTAAGCCAAGTTCACGTCCAGCGCCACGTCGACCTTCTTGTCGTTGTTCATTGTCAGCGTCATTAGCTTTTTCATCTTTTGCTTTATTATCTGATTCTGCGCTATCGCCTTGACGACTGTCATCGTCTTCACGAATGGTTTTTTCACCATTTATTGCCGATAAGCGACCTCGATAAACATTGTAGAAACCTTGGTTAGCAATATTATTGTCATTCACAAAGTCCTGCAAAGGAGATACTTGTTCAGGCGTTATATTTATTAAATAGTGATTAGGAGTGTCTTCCGGAAATTGCTGTTCCCATTCCGATAATATCGAGCTTTTCATTACTGTAATTAACAATAACAACTTAATAGCAATGGTAAAGCTAACTAACTGCACACTGTTTTCACTGGCGCGGCGTTTTAGATTAGCCAAGGCTAAATGCCATGATTTACCCGCTTTCGTGCCAACTGTGCGACCTGCACTCATTAAGCCACGGCCAAATAACAACAAAATAAAAGAAACAAAAATGCCGCCCAATAATAATGCCGCACTCATAATGAGGTTTTGACTAAAAATAAATAGTAGTAAAAATAACGCCATTAATGGTGGTAATTGATGCCAACCAAATCGAGCTACTTTTAATTGACTAAAGCCACGAATAACATTAAGTGGTGAACTTGCCACTAAGGTCATGATGGGGTGAATGGCAAAAGCAACGGCACATAATAAGCCAGTAAAAATAGCCGTTAAAAATGGTACAAAAGTTAATGGCGCATCATCCAACGATAAATAACTTGCTATGGCATTTACGCCAAGTAACAGCAAGCCATAACCGACAATTAAACCAACCGCGATGCTTAAGCAGCTTAGTAATGTCCAATGTAGGCAATACAACTTACGCACGTGAGAAATGGACGCTCCCATGGCTTTAAAAATAGATACAGTTGACTGATGACGTTGGCCATAACGACGACTTGCTACCGCAACAGCAACAGCAGCTAGTACAATGCCCAACATACTTGCCAAGGATAAAAACTTTTCAGCCGTATCAAGTATTCTGGATAAGCGGTTTTGCGCCGCTTTAGCGTCATACCAACGTTGGCTTTCATTTATTTGCGGCTTTATCCAGTCTTCAAATGCTTCAATATCATCGGTTTCACCGGCAAATAAATATTTATATCCCATGCGACTGCCTGGCTGAATTAGTTCAGTTTGCGGCATATCGGCAATATTTAAAATAATGGTTGGACCGGCGATAAAAGCGCGATACGAGCGATCAGGAATATCGGTAACAATACCCGCAATCGTAAGTGGCGCAACACCAATTTCTACTGTGTCACCGATATTGACATCAAGTCGACTTAAAACGCTGGGCTCTACCCATACAGAGCCTGGCTTAGGCGCATTAACAATTTCACTATTTTCTTGCGTTAATGACTTTTTAACGCGAAGTTCGCCGCGTAATGGGTAAGTTTCTGAAACGGCGTCAATTTCGCTAAGCAGCATATTATCGCCAGCAAAAGCCATTGATTCAGTTTCAATTTTTCTCGCGTGCAATAACGACAATTGTTGGCTTTTATCTAAAATACTTGTATCTGCCTCGGAGGACATGCGTAAAACACGATCAGCGCCGATAGTATTTGTACTATTAGCAACAATTGCATGTTTTATTTGTCCAGAAAAGCCCGTTAACGAAAATACCGTTGCCACAGCAAGTACAATAGCAAGGAAAATAATGGTGAGTTCACCGCGTCGAAGTTCATGGTGTAATAACCGTAACGACTGCGTAAACCACATAGATGATTTATTAGTATTAGTTACGCTCATATTAACCTACTTGTGGCACTGAACTTGGGGCATTTACGTTGCCGTTGTCATCGTTATCTAGATCGCTTTCTTGAATAACAATTTGGCCATTATCATTGGCCGTAACAGCATCAATTGTATTCGATGATGGTTTTTCTTGCAGTACACCGCTGTCCATTTCTACTTGTCGTTGACATCTAGCGGCAAGTTTTGGGTCATGTGTAACCAGCACTAAGGTAGTACCTTCGTTGGCATTTAATTCGAAGATTAAGTCAGTAATATGTAGCCCTGTTTTACTATCAAGATTACCCGTAGGTTCGTCAGCGAATAAAATATCAGGCTTTGCAATAAAGGCACGAGCAATAGCAACGCGTTGTTGCTCACCACCTGAAAGTTGTGATGGGTAATGATCAAATCTATCGCCTAAGCCAACCTTTTTCAATAACGCTTCACCGCGTTCTTGTGCGTCAGCTTGGTTTGCTAATTCAGCCGGTAACATGACATTTTCTAATGCCGTTAAACTATTGATCAATAAAAACTGCTGGAAAATAAAACCCACATGCTGCGCGCGTACTTGACTTCTTTGTTCTTCATTAAACTGGTGAAGTGGCTGATTTTTAAGGTACACTTCACCTGAACTAGGTAAATCTAACCCTGCTAATATTGACAGTAAAGTGGTTTTACCTGAGCCAGAAGAGCCGACAATAGCGATTGACTCACCTGCCGCAACTGTTAAATTGAGTGGCTGAAGCAAAGCTAAGGTTTTGTCTTCAACTTGAACTGATTTAGTTAAGCTTTTAACGCTTAAAATACTCTCGGAATTTACATGCATGAAAAATTATCCACTTTTTATATTATTTATTAGTTTGTTCATTGTTACTACGGTTAATGCGGCAACTAAGCCCAAAACCAATATATTACTATTAGGTGATAGTATCAGCGCAAGTTACGGGATGAAACCCACTCAGGGTTGGGTCCACTTATTAAACCAGAAACTTGCTCAACAAAATCAACCATACACAATTATAAATGCTAGTGTTAGTGGAGAAACGACGAGTGGCGGTTTATCAAGGTTAGCGGGCATTTTAAACAATGAAAATGTAAATCATTTGCTTATCGAATTAGGCGGAAATGACGGTTTACGCGGATACTCACCTAAGCTAATTAAAAATAATTTGTTACAAATGATCAAGCTAGCACAAGATAAAAACATAAAAGTATCAATGATTAAGATAAAAATAACACCTAATTACGGCCCACGATACAATAAAATGTTTGAACAAGTATTTGAAGATGTAGCAGCCGAAACTGAAATAGAGTTATTACCGTTTTTCATGGAGAAAGTCGCAACAAACAAAGCATTAATGCAAGCTGATGGCATTCATCCCAATGCAAGTGCTCAGCCTATTATTGCAGACTATGTTGAACAACAACTTGCAACTTTAATGACCGTGGAGCCTTAACACTAAATGGAATTTATTTGGATTGGATTTGCTTTTATATGTGGCTTGCTAACTAAGGTTATTGCCTTACCTCCTTCTATTGGATATTTAGCAGCAGGTTTTATTTTGCATTTTTTAGGTTATCAAGCCGATAGCATGGTAACTGCGCTAGCCGATATTGGTATTACCTTAATGCTTTTTACTATTGGATTAAAACTCAATATCAAAGATTTAATAAAGCCTGAAGTTTGGTTTGGTAGTTTAAGTCATACGTTATTATGGCTAGTTGCAGGTGTTGTACTATTAAAAGCTATTGCGCTTATCACCATTCCATTCATTAGTGGTTTAGATCTCACAACCTCAGCGCTGATAGTTTTCGCATTAAGTTTTAGTAGTACCGTTTGTGTGGTCAAATTAATGGAAGATCACGGAGAAATGCGCACTCGCCACGGCAAACTTGCCATTGGCATACTGGTGATGCAAGACGTAGTCGCGGTGATTTTTTTAGTATTGGCGACTGGAAAAGTGCCAAGCCCATGGGCTGCTACACTCTTGCTATTAATTCCATTAAAGCCGCTGATAAAAAGAACGATAGACAAGGCAGGTCATGGCGAATTGATCCCTTTAATGGGCTTTTTCGTTGCTTTTGGGGCTTATGAATTATTTGAATTAGTAAAAATTAAAGGCGATTTAGGCGCCCTACTTGCCGGTATGTATTTAGCTTCACATAGTAAAGCCAGTGAAATTACTAAATCACTGTTAAGCTTCAAAGACTTATTCTTAATTGGCTTTTTCCTATCAATTGGTTTTACTGCTTTGCCTACTTTAGAAATGTTGCTGATAGCTTCAATTTTAACCTTACTTTTGCCAATCAAATTTTTACTATTTTTCTTTATCTTAGTAAAACTTAATCTGCGCGGCAGAACCGCATTTTTATCCGCTTTGGCGCTAAGTAATTTTAGCGAATTTGGGCTGATAATAGCATCGCTAAGCAGTAAATCAGGTTGGTTATCGCCAGAGTGGTTAGTTATTTTATCGCTAGCAGTTTCATTATCGTTTATTTTAACCAATGTTTTATACAACTTTGCCCATGACTACTTTGCCAATAATAAAGAGAAGTTTAAACGCTTTGAAAGTGAAAAACGTTTAGCGGAAGACAATTTTGTTCAGCCTTGTTCTGCCCCAATAGCCATTATTGGTATGGGCCGTGTCGGAATGGGTGCATATAAAGCCTTAAACGCACAAACAGAAAACCAAGCCTGGGGCTTAGACACAGATAAGAATAAAGTAAAATGGCTAAATGAGAACGGTATTCAAGCTTATTTAGGTGATGCGGAAGATGCCGACTTTTGGGAAAGCATTGATCTCAGTAAAATTGAATTAACATTGCTCGCCCTGCCATCAGTACAAGATATTATGAACATTACTGCACAAATTAAGCGTACAAATTACCAAGGGAAAATTGCTGCAATTGCCCGTTACGATGATGAACGCATCGCTTTAGAAAGCTTTGGTGTTGATAAGGTATTTAACTTTTACAACGAAGCAGGTGTCGGTTTTGCAGAAGAAAGTGTCAGTTTAATCAAACAAGTTTAACATTAT
The DNA here is from genome assembly GCF_057537295.1 of Colwellia meonggei. Lineage (NCBI taxonomy): Bacteria > Pseudomonadati > Pseudomonadota > Gammaproteobacteria > Alteromonadales > Colwelliaceae > Colwellia > Colwellia meonggei. The sequence goes on along the minus strand of NZ_BAAJLZ010000004.1, from coordinate 279,522 downwards.
ATAGTAACTAAATAGCTACTGGGCAGTGCACTACCCTCAGTAGCTATTTTTATAACTGACTATAAATTTCGCGCATAAAAAAACCGACATAAGTCGGTTTTTTTATTTTCACTTTTAGCACTGAATATCTGCGTAAAAGCAAAATAAATAGTGGCATCCCTAAGGGGATTCGAACCCCTGTTACCGCCGTGAAAGGGCGGTGTCCTAGGCCTCTAGACGATAGGGACACTAAAACAATGTGATTAAAGTTATAAAATAACCCATTCACGTTTTGTATCTGATTGCTGAACATTAAAAACGTTCATCAATCTAAGTTAATGGTGGCATCCCTAAGGGGATTCGAACCCCTGTTACCGCCGTGAAAGGGCGGTGTCCTAGGCCTCTAGACGATAGGGACACATTAATACCAAATGGAATACTTAATTATAATGCTACCGTAAAAAGCTCTAGCCTAGTGAACTTATGATAACTTTATATATTCCATAGTATGTGTCAAAAACACTTACCATAAACTTGTCTAACTAAAAATGAGTGGCATCCCTAAGGGGATTCGAACCCCTGTTACCGCCGTGAAAGGGCGGTGTCCTAGGCCTCTAGACGATAGGGACACATATAAACTCGAAACACTTAGTATAATAAAACCGTATAAAGCTCTAGCCTAGTGAACTTATGATTTACATATATATTTCTTGTTTGTGTCTAAAACACGAACTCATTTTCTTTTTTACTTCCGTAGAAGTCTTCCGAAGAAGTGGCATCCCTAAGGGGATTCGAACCCCTGTTACCGCCGTGAAAGGGCGGTGTCCTAGGCCTCTAGACGATAGGGACACTAAAACGATAAAACAAACTTTTCAGTTTATTTTTGCAATCCGATAATTTAACAATTACCCAATCGCGTTTATCTTTTTATCTATCTTTTAGAATTGCATAAGCAACACTAAATAATATGGTGGAGCTATGCGGGATCGAACCGCAGACCTCTTCGCTGCCAGCGAAGCGCTCTCCCAGCTGAGCTATAGCCCCACATAGAAATAAAATAAGTGGCCTAATACTTATCTTAATTCTCCTCCAAACAAGTAATCGAGTTACTCGTTGAAAGCGAGGCGCATTCTAAGCAGCGACCATGATACTGTCAACACTTATTTTAGATATTAATACATTTTTTTCAAAGTTTTTGCTCAACTGATTATTTAAAGACCAAGTTGACTATTTTTTGCCTTATCAACTGCTTATATTGCTAAATTTTACGTAAGCTCAGTTAAGAAAACAAAAAATATCAATGCTAGTTTATTCTTTGCAATAAACATCTTATGATTAAAAAGCGCCGTCACATCGCTACTAGGTAGAGAAACTGTGGCTTGTTGCTTTATTTAACGTATAATTAACGTTATGGTTAAAGCTCAATTGAAAAGAATAATAGTTATATGCAACTAAAAGAGCTCAATGTTGTTGCCATTGGTGGAGGTCACGGTTTAGGGCGTGTGCTTTCTACCCTTTCCTTTTTAGGAAACCAACTAACAGGTATTGTCACTACAACAGACAATGGCGGTTCTACGGGTCGTTTAAGAAAACGTAGTAGTTCTATTGCTTGGGGCGACTTACGTAATTGCCTGACACAATTAGTTGACGAACAATCAGTTGGTAGTCAACTATTCGACTTTCGTTTTGACGGCCAAGATGAACTTGGTGGTCACAACTTAGGTAACCTTATCTTATATGGCTTAGGCCAAATACATTCTAGACCGCTAGAGTCAATCAAATTAGTTCGTCGACTACTTGGTGTTAAAACCCCGGTTTTACCTATGTCAGAAACACCAACTGATTTAATGGCCTTTTATCCCGAAGGACGTTGTCGAGTTGGCGAGTTATCGGTTGATGAAATGCCTGTCATGCCAAAAAATTTAATGTTGGCGCCTTTGGTAAAAACACTGCCTAATTGCACTGATGCGATTTTAAATGCTGACCTTATTATTTTAGGCCCTGGTAGCTTCTTAACCAGTATTGTTCCACCATTACTGGTACGTGATATTAGCAACGCGCTTAAACAAACCAAAGCACACAGAGTCTTTATCGACAATATTGTTGCTGAAAACAGTCCAGCTAGTGATTTATCACTAGATGAAAAACTCGATTGGATTGAAGAGAATATTGGTTGTTTACCAATTGACAGTGCTATTTGTCACGATCACAGTGTTACTTCAAATCGTATTGGGGTTTGTCATCATGAATTAAGTAGTGACACGACAGCGCATTATCATAGTCGAGATAAACTGATCGAGGCGTTAAATATGTGCATATCAAAGGCCCTTTCAACTGCCGAGCCACAACAAGCAAGTGCAGTAAATTCCAACTGAACGTAAATAACGTAATAACATTAAAAAAGCCAACGAATAATCGTTGGCTTTTTAGTAATTATAGGGTGATTTATTAGAAGTTACTTCTGTCGTTCGTCTTCACTAATACGACTAGCAACCGCGCCCATTTGACCTTTATATTTAGCGTCATCACGCTTATTGTATGGTCTTAATGCACTCGATGACATAGTTTCAAAATTAAGCGCTGCAATTTTCATTTTTGGACGCAATGCTAGCGGAAGTTTACCACTGTTATAAAATTCTAAGACGATTTGCCCTGACCAGCCAGGATCAATTCGATGTGCTGTAACGTGCACCATAAGCCCTAAACGAGCAAGCGAAGAACGACCGTCCAACCAACCAACGATATCATCAGGCAAAGTCACAGACTCGTAAGTTACCGCTAATGCTAATTCTCCTGGGTGCAAAAAAAATGCTTCACCGTCAGGAATATAAATTTCATCGCTCATTACTGAGTTCATGGCTTTTTGCATTTCATCTTTCGGGCCACTTAGGTCAATATATGGCGCGGTATGATCCTGAAAAACACGAAATTCGTTCCCTAAACGAATATCAACACTTACACCTGAAATCATGCTGCTATCGGGTGTTGGCGCTATTTTAATTCGCCCTTGGCTAATACTTTCTTCAATATCTTTGTCACACAATCTCATGATTATTCTTCTTAGATTTAGGATTTAAATTCTTTAAACGGCTGATGCGACCATTTAACTAGTAATTATGCAGTGATTCTTTTGCAGTGCTATACCTCAACCACATTCGCAGTTGTTGGGCTACGCATATCAAGTTGATAAAAGCTTTGCGCTGCAACATTTCGTGCTATTTTACGATAGAGCTGAGCCAATTCGCCAGCGCTATCTTCATTTATTAAACAACTACCACTGTCAGCCTCTTCTCGAATGCGAATATCTAATGGTAACTGGCCTAATAATTTTGTTTTAGCAGTATTAGCGATACGTTCACCACCACCTTCACCAAATAAATGAGCATGGTGGCCACAGTTATCACATTGGTGATAACTCATATTTTCAATAATTCCCAAGACAGGCAGTTTAACTTGCTCAAACATCGCCATACCTTTTACTGCATCGACTAAGGCAATATCTTGTGGTGTGGTAATAACGAGCGCACCTGCAACAGGTACTTGTTGAGCTAACGTTAATTGAATATCACCAGTACCAGGCGGCATATCTACAATTAAATAATCTAATTCAGGCCAGTCAGTTTCATTAAGCAACTGTGAAAATGCTCGACTTGCCATTGGCCCACGCCAAACGGTTGCGTTAGCATCATCAACTAAAAAACCTATCGACATTGCCGTTAAATTGTTGGATTCAAGTGGAGTGATCAGTTTACCGTCACTTGAGGTTGGCTTTTCTCCTTTTAAACCCAACATAGTTGGGATTGAAGGGCCATAAATATCAGCGTCTAAAATACCAACATTACACCCCTCTGCTATTAAGCCATAGGCTAGATTCACCGCGGTAGTAGACTTCCCCACCCCGCCCTTACCTGACGAAATAGCAATAATATTTTTAACACCCTTAATAGCATGTTGTCTGACAGGCTCAATTTGGTATTGAATATCAAAATGAATAGGTAAGTTAATCAATGCCGTTAATTGTTCAGCAATTTCATTCAACTCTCCGTCACACGGAAATGGCAACTGTGCAGTAATTACTATTTCGTCTTTAATGGTACTCATGCTAATTGATTGACTTACTGATAAAAAACCAGCCGGAAATGAGTCAGAACGATAAGCAACAAGAAAATTACTAATTGCCTGCTGAGTTTCGGCAGAAGTGTCATTTTTAGAAAACATATTTTTAGTAAACTTATTTTTTGATAAAAAACTTGAGAACATTTTTAAAACGCGTTTTATCTAACCTTTTATCACATAAAGGCGATAATTCTTAATGAAAAGTAATGACAAATTCTGTACCATTCACCGCATAATTACCACCAATAATATGTAAACTTTATATGTCTGTATCAAAGTCATCTGTATCATCAGCAGATAAACGTAAAATTTTAGTTACTTGTGCCCTTCCTTACGCCAACGGTTCAATTCACCTTGGTCATTTATTAGAGCATATTCAAACCGATATTTGGGTTCGCTTCCAACGTATGCGTGGTCATGAAACTTACTTTGTATGTGCAGATGATGCCCATGGCACACCTATCATGCTAAAAGCACAAGAACTTGGTGTTACGCCTGAAGAGATGATCGCCGGTGTTCGTGACGAACACATGGCTGACTTTGCCGATTTTCATATTAGCTTTGATAACTATCATTCAACACATAGTGACGAAAACAAAGCTTTTGCCGAAGAAATTTATAATCGTTTGCATGCTAAAGGTCATATAAAAACACGCACTATTTCGCAGTTATACGACCCAGAAAAAGGTATGTTTTTACCAGATCGCTTCGTAAAAGGTACATGTCCAAAATGTAAGAGCGAAGACCAGAACGGTGATAGCTGTGATAACTGTGGTGAAACGTACTCACCTACTGAAGTATTAAATCCGCGTTCAGTGGTTTCAGGTGCTACACCAGTTTTACGTGACTCAGAACACTATTTCTTCGACTTACCAGCTTTTGGCGAAATGTTACAAGAATGGACACGCAGTGGCTCACTACAAGAAGAAATGGCAAACAAGCTAGGCGAGTGGTTTGAGTCTGGTTTACAGCAATGGGATATCAGTCGTGATGCGCCATATTTTGGCTTTGAGATCCCAAATGCCCCAGGTAAGTATTTTTATGTTTGGTTAGACGCGCCTATTGGTTACATGGGTAGTTTTAAAAACCTTTGTGATAAAACAGGCATCGACTTTGATGCTTTCTGGAAATTAGATTCAGACGCTGAGCTTTACCACTTCATCGGTAAAGATATTATTTACTTCCACAGTTTATTTTGGCCAGCAATGCTAGAAGGCGCAGGTTATAGAAAACCAACATCTGTATATGCGCACGGTTTTGTGACCGTAAATGGCGCTAAAATGTCTAAGTCTAAAGGGACTTTTATTAAGGGCCGTACTTATTTAGAGCATTTAAATCCAGAATATTTACGCTATTACTACGCAGCAAAATTAACCAGCCGCATTGATGACTTAGACTTAAATTTGGAAGACTTTGCTCAACGCGTTAATTCTGACTTAGTGGGTAAAGTAGTTAATATCGCTTCTCGTTGTGCTAGCTTTATTACCAAACGTTTCGACGGCATGTTGTCTACAAACATTGATGACCAAGCCTTAGCTGATGAAGTAATGGCTGCGGGTGATAGTATTGCCGCACATTATGAGTCTCGTGACTTTGGTCGTGGAATGCGTGAAATCATGGCGTTGGCTGATAAAGTAAACGAATACATCGCCGTGAAAGAACCTTGGCAGTTAGTGAAAGACGAAACTAAGCAGCAAGAAGTACAAGATATCTGTTCATTAGGTATCAACATGTTCCGTACCTTAATGATTTATTTAAAGCCTGTGCTTCCGGTTTTAGCCGACAGCACGGCAGCATTTTTAAATGATGAATTAATTTGGGAAGGTCATAAAACGTTATTAACAGATCATAAGATTAATAAGTTTAAAGCCCTACTTCAGCGTGTTGATATGGATAAAGTCAATGCTATGACTGATGCGTCTAAAGAAAACTTATCAAGCAAAGCAGAAGAAACTAAAGCGAAAAAAGCAGATAAGAAAAAATCTAAAAAGTCAGAGCCAAAGCAAGAACTTACTGGCAAGCCATTAGTTGATGACCCTATTTCAGAAGAAATTCAGTTTGATGACTTCGCAAAAATTGATTTGCGTATTGTTAAAATTGTTAATGCTGAACATGTTGAAAAAGCCGATAAACTTCTAAAATTAACTTTATCTCTTGATAGCGAAGAAGGTGGTGAAACACGCCAAGTATTTGCAGGTATCAAGTCAGCTTACCAACCTGAAGATTTAATTGGTAAGCATACCGTTATGGTTGCTAACTTAGCACCACGTAAGATGCGCTTTGGTATGTCAGAAGGCATGGTACTAGCGGCAGGACCAGGTGGCAAAGATCTTTGGATTTTAAACCCTGATGACGGCGCACAACCAGGCATGCGTGTTAAATAATTAACTGACATTCATCTAGCAATATAGGCAAACCTTTACGCGAGTTCAGGTTTGCTTTTTTATATGCAGGAATTAGATTGCGAGCAGATAAAAAATTAATAAATAATATGGGCTTAAATACAATTAAAGTCTCAGTTTCGCTCTATTCAAAATAAGCCATTAGCAATCTTGCATCTATATATTTTATTCACTTTACTATAATGTACAAAGTAATAACTCAAATAAGACATAACCTTAGCTGAAAATGAGTAAATTTAAACTTAGTCAAATTCCATTATCTGCGCGCATTATTGTTGCTATGACTATTGGCCTTATTATTGGAAGCCTTGGTTCACCACTTTTCTCAACCGTAAACCATTTAGCAAATGCCTTTGTAATGCTATTACAAATGACAGCACTGCCTTATATTTCCTTATCTTTAATGGTGGGGATTGGAAGCTTATCTGCAAGCAAAGCGAAATCAGCTTTAAAAAGTAGTGTGATATTAACCATGCTACTTATCAGCGTAATGTTATGCTTTATTCTTATCGCACCTTTATCATTCCCAAACTGGCAAACAGCTGAATTTTACAGTGCCAATACCATTAAGGTCAGCCAAGAGTTCAATTTAATTACCTTATTTATTCCGTCGAATCCTTTTAATGCTTTTGCAAATGCCATTATCCCTTCCGTGGTCCTCTTTAGTGTTTTTATTGGGGTTGGTTTAATGCCAATAAAAAATAAACGGCAAACCTTAAGCGTGCTCAATAATTTACAGCAATCTGTTAGCAATATCAGTAACCTTGTGATGCGCTTTGCTCCCATTGGCGTATTTTGTATCGGTTGGCGAGCAGCTTCCACACTTGATGCTTCTCAGCTGGATGGTTTAATGATTTATGTCGCCAGTGCTTTAGTACTCGTTGCCCTACTTTCTTTCGTTGTATTCCCTGCAATTTTAGCCACGATTACCCCTTTTAGTTATCGCGAAGTTTTAAAAGCTTCCCGAGAAGCCATGATCACTGCGTTTGCTACTGGCAGCTTTTTTGTTGTTATTCCTATTATTGTTGAAAAAACTAAGCACCTCATTGCAACGCAATATCCACAAACAGCCAATGCCGATAAAATATCAGACGTTATTGTGCCGATAAGTTTTAGCATGCCCGTAGGTGGTAAATTACTAGCATTACTGTTTGTACTATTTGCGGCGTGGTTTTCTGGCGCATACATTAGCTTTGAAGACTACCTGCAACTCATTGTCATTGGTATTCCACAGTTATTTGGTACTAGCACTTTAGCAATGCAAAATTTATTGGAGTTATTCAATGTTTCGGGTGCAATGTTTGACTTCTTTATTGTCGCTGAGAACTTAGCCGTTGGTCGTTTATCAGCACTATTATCAGTGACTTTTGCTAGTTGTTTACCATTGCTCGTCGCAACCAGCATGGCAAAAGCTTTTCGTATTAAAAAAATTACGCTAATAAAGAATTTGGCTTTTATTCCGGTGCTGTCTGTTGTGGCATTTATTAGTCTCAAGTTTGCATTTAGTTCAATAAGTTACCAATACCAAGGTTATAGTAAATTTATCGAGCGTGATTTTTTAATGGAAAACGTAACCAGCAAATATTTAGATAAACCTGACGCATTCAGTACCACAGCTCAACCATTCACAGGTGTTCTTGAACGTATTAAACAACGCGGCTTTATTCGGGTTGGTTATTTTCGAGATGACCTACCTTATTCATTTCATAATAATGATGGCAAACTTGTTGGTTTCGATATTGAAATAATGAATCAATTAGCGATAGATTTAAATGTTGATATTGAGTTCGTAAAAATCTTTCATAATCAAGCAAAGCCATTGCTTGAGTCAGGCTATTTAGATATTACTTCTGGTGTTCCTGTTATTCCTGACAATATGGCTCAATTCACTTTAACAATGCCTTATAGCACTCAAAATATTGCGATTGTTGTAAAGGATAAACGACGAGCAGAATTTACTGATTGGGATACCATATTACAACGTGAAGATTTAACGTTAGGGATCCCTGAGACCTTTTTCTATAAAAAAGCGGTAGCTCGCAACTTTACCAAAGGCAAAGCTTGGGAAATTTCAACACCAAGATTATTCTTCAAGAGCGAATTCGAACATATAGATGCAATGATATACGGCGCTGCAGCATCCTCAGCTTGGACATTACTTAACCCTGACTACACCGTGGTTGTACCAAAACCTGAACTTGCGCCTTTGTTTATGGCATTTCCAATTAATAAAGATGATCATGCCTTTGAACTATTTATGCGAAATTGGATCTCAATGAAACAACAAAGCAAAACTATAGATAAACTCTTCAATTATTGGATTGAGGGTAATTCCAGCTTAGCAAATTAAACTCTAATGCTTCATCATAGAGCTACAGATAAGAATCGACTTAAAATGACTTTAAAAGCAATGACTAAAACAAAGCAATTATTTACCAAACGTAACACTAGCTGTTTGATAGCCACATTAATATTTACCACTGGTTGTGCAAAAATTAATGATATATCCACTAATTTAGATCGCGATAACTTCAAACATTATTTTTCGCCAACAAAAGTGAAAATTGTTGAAAGCGAAAAGGACTTCTCTGGCAAGTTTAAATTTGTCGGCTTGGTTGAAGGTGAATCGTGTCAGGAAAAAGCGCATCATGCTGCCCCAAATGAAATTGATGCTCGCACAGAAGCAAGACGTAACGCCTATGAGTTAGAGGCGAACGCCATAATTTTTAGTCAATGTGTGATGATAGAGTCAGATCAGGCAGCAAAATACTGTGTTGCTTCAACAGTTTGTTATGGACGCGCTTACCAGGTTGAACAAACAAACAATGACTAATAACGTTAACTTTGATGTTATTGGCACTATAGTTTCCCCATACAAAGAAAAGTTTGCGATACCACGTCAACCCGGTATTGTTAGTGCCGCGCAAGGAAAAGTGATATTAAACGGTAGTGCAAATAACATGGATGCTGTGCGAGGTTTAGAGCAGTTTAGCCATATCTGGCTGCTTTTCGTTTTTCATGGCACACAAGATTTAGGCTGGAAACCTCTCGTGCGACCACCACGTTTAGGCGGTAACAAAAAGCTTGGTGTTTTTGCAACTCGCTCCACATTTCGGCCTAATCCTATTGGTATGTCAGTGGTTAAGCTCGATAAAATTGAACAACAAGGTTCGCAGGTCATCCTTCATATTAATGAATTAGATTTACTCGATGGCACGCCTATAGTCGATATTAAACCTTATGTTCCTTACGCTGATATTATTGATCATGCACAAGGTGGTTATGCACATCAACCACCAGAAACTAACATTAATGTCGAGTTTTCAGATGATGCAAAAACGATTTTAGCTAAAGTAGTTTCAGAGTATCCGACATTACAAAGTCTTGTTGAACAAGTGTTAAAACAAGATCCTCGCCCTGCCTATAAACAAAAAAGCATTGACGAAAAAGTCTACGGGATGACGTTATATGATTTTAATATTCAATGGCAGGTGGTGGGTGCTTCAACACTGCGGGTAATATCTATCAACATAACCAAAAATAAATCATAAATATAAGCATGTTGTCCGATTTTCGCGACTTTTCCAGTACCGCATATGTAATAGTGACACAGACTTTAAACCAACTCATTAAGGAAAAGTATTGAAAGGCTCAAATTCACATAATTACCAAGCAAGCATAGAGTTACTTTTACTAGCTTCTATTTGGGGTGCATCTTTTATGTTTATGCGGGTAGGTAGCCCCGAATTTGGCCCAGTTCTTTTTACAGCAATTAGAACAGCTATTGCCGCTATTTTTTTATTTAGCTGCTTAGTACTTTATAAACAAACGAATGCACTTAATGGTCGATGGCGACAAATATTTATTGTTGGAGCATTAAACACCGCAATACCATTTGTTTTATTTGGTTACGCAACTCTAACGCTTACTGCGGGCACCACATCGGTACTTAACGCCACAACTCCAATGTTCGGAGCTTTAGTGGCATATTTTTGGTTAAAAGATAAATTAACTTTCAGTGCAACAATTGGTTTATTGATTGGTTTTTTCGGGGTTTATTTATTAGTCTCTGAAAACCTGCACTTCACGAGTACCGAAACTCAAGGCAATAATGCTTTATTACCAACCTTAGCGGCAATGTTAGCAGCGCTTTGTTATGGTATTTCAGCGAATTATACTAAAAAGCATTTTACTAGCATAAAACCGTTGGCATTAGCTGCCGGCAGCCAAATTTCAGCGATGTTAATGTTATTACCTGTCAGTTTGTTTTTTATCCCCGAAAATGTCCCAAGCAATAATGCCATTTGGTCAGCATTGCTTATCGGTATTATCTGTACAGGGATAGCCTACATTTTATTTTTTCGCCTTATTGCACAGCTTGGTCCTGCAAAAGCAATTTCTGTCACTTATTTAATTCCGGCCTTTGGTATTTTATGGGGGGCATTATTTCTTGGAGAAACCATTAGTTTAACTATGTTGATTGGCGGTATAGTCATTTTACTTGGTGTAGCTCTCACCACTGGCGTCATTAAAAGAAAATAATACTTATTTCGCGAAGTACTGCATCCAATTATCGACGTATATAAAATAAATAAGCTAAAACAAGAAAAGGCTGTTATTACAGCCTTTTCTTGTTATCAGTCGCAAGATAAAAATACTATTGTTGCTTAACAACTTGTCCTGACTTCATAACAAAATCAACATCAAGTAGTTCATTAATATCATTTAGCGGACTTGCATCTGTGGCAATAATATCAGCAATTTTACCAACTTCTAAAGTGCCTAATGTTTTGCTTTTTCCTATTAAGTCAGCACCATGAATAGTCGCCGAGATAAGAATGTCTTGTGGTGTCATACCTGCTTCAAACATCAATTGCGCTTCCCTAGCATTAGTACCATGCTTTGAAACACCACTGTCAGTACCATAGGCTATTTTAACGCCTGACTTATAGGAGCGTTTAAAATTTTCAATCATGTCACCGCCAACCCGAATTGCCTTGGCTTTAATTTCAGGTGACATAAAATTGGTGGTTTTGGCTAAATTCACCACAGTATCACCTGCCATTAAGGTAGGTACTAAATAAGCACCACCTTTTTTAAACAGTTTAATACTTTCTTTATTGGCATAACTACCATGTTCAATACTATCAACGCCAGCTCGTAATGCCGCATTGATACCGGCGGCGGCATGGGCATGGCTCGCTACTTTTCGCCCTAATGCATGCGCGGTATCAACCACCTCTTTGATTTCATCATCCGCCATTTGTTGGCCGGTGCCAGTATCAGTGTCTGACAAAACACCACCTGTTGAAGTTATTTTAATGACATCTGCACCATATTTAATGGCATGACGTGTCGCTCGGCGACAATCATAAGGGCCATCACATACCGTTTCAGCTGTATTCATTTTCATTAAATCAGGTGCCATACCATCAACATCACCATGACCGCCGGTTACAGCAACACTAGTTCCCGCAGCAATAATTCTTGGCCCAAGTACCCAGCCGCGATTTATACCATCGCGTAAAGCAAACATTTGCTCTGCACTACTGCCTAAGTCTCGCACTGTGGTAAAACCTGCCATCAGGGTTTTCTTAGCAAAATAGGCACTTTTCATTAAAGTATCTGCGTCAGATAAGTTAACGGTTTCACTATCATTTTTAGGCCCCAGTTCACCTTGCAGATGTACATGCATATCCATTAGCCCGGGCATAACAAAACTTGATGATAAATCGATTAATTGCGCATCATCAGCAAAATCACTTGCGGCAGCAAAACCTGACTTAATTGCTGATATTTTGCCATCAGTGATCACTAACGTTTGTTGTTTGAGTGGCGCTTTACCTGCAGTAACAAGTAATTCCCCAGCATGAATAACGGAAGTATCTGCCAGCGCAGGTTGCGATAGTGCTGCACTAACCAATAGCGCAACCGATGTCATTGATGATTTTAAGGTATTCATTTGCCAAGCCTTATTGTTATTATTTAAGCAGAATAAAGACAATAACAGTATGACAAAAAAGGTTGCAAGAGAAATCGACAAACGGTGAATTTATTCAGCTCAATAACTGTGCAAACTAGTTTGAACTCTACTTAAATATTCCAACAATAAAAAAACCGGCTTATAGCCGGCTTAATAAGTTATGTTGCTATACAACTTAATGGTGATGACCGCCAACACCATGAGCATGGCCATGTTCAACTTCTTCAGCAGTTGCTTCACGTACATCAACAACTTCTAAATCAAAAGTTAAAACTTTACCCGCTAGCGGTGGGTTTATATCAACAGTAACCATAAACTTACCTGCTTTAACAACCGTAACCTGGCGTTGACCTGCATCAGTATTAACAACTGCGGTCATGCCCTTTTTCCACTTAGCACTAGGTGTAGGTAAACCTTGTAAATGTTTTACCGGCACACGTTGAATTGCATCATCTTGACGCTCACCGTAGGCATCTTCAGGTTGTAATGTTACTGAAAACTTATCACCAGTTTCTTTATCGGCCAAAGCGTTCTCAACACCAACCAACATGTTCTTATAACCGTGCAAATATGCAAGTGGGTCACCAGAATAAGAGTTTTCTAATTCAGCTCCTGCTTCATCTTTTAAGGTATAGTGAAACTGAACTACAGTTTTATCGGTAATCTTCATTTATCTTCCATCAATGGTTTTATTCAGCTGCATTTTAAATAACAACTATATTTGCTCGGGAGTTTAACAAATTACCAATAACCACACCACTGCCATTTAATACTGGGTATCTAGGTCCAAAGTAATAAAATAACAACGCTGGCAATGATTAAAAACATACCTACATACTCAATTGCTGATATTTTTTCTTTGAAGAAGCGATAAGTAATAAACAAGGTGATAAAAAACTCTACTTGCCCTAATGCTTTAACAAATGCTGCATTTTGTAAACTGGCGGCGGTAAACCAACCAATAGAGCCAATTACACTGGTAATACCGACAAATAAACACAAACGCCATTGAATGAACATTGTCAGTAATTGTTGCTTATCTTGAAAATAAATATAAATAAGTGACATTAATGATTGAACAGTGATCATAAACACTAAAGTAATAGCTGCACTTAACAGTAAATCAGTATTTAAGGCTAAACTTGATTGGCGGATCAGCAAAGTTGTGATCGCTAATCCTAAACCCGAAGCTAAGCCAAACCCTGCCCCGGGATTTTGAAAAACATCACTAAAAGTAAACTTCACTTTCGAAACAAGTAATACACCGACAACGCCAATAATCACTGAAATCCAACCTAGAATAGACATACTGGCTGAGAATAATAACGCCCCAACCACAGCCACTTGAATGGCTTCGGTTTTTGCTAAACTCGTCGCTACAGCAAAATTTCGGTACTTAAACGCGGCCACTAAACAGACAGTACCGATAATTTGCATAACACATGCAACAAGTGCATATTGCAAAAATTGAGAATTTAAATGGGGTAATGGCAATGCTCGGTAATCAAGCATCCACCATAAATATAACCACGCGAACGGCAAGGCATAGATATATCTAACACCTGTGGTTGCCATCGCATTTAAATGCGTTGTTAATTGCTTTTGCCCCGCGGTGCGAATAGCTTGCATCAATGCTGCGAGCAAGGTGAAGTAAATCCAAATGTCCAAAAAGATCTCAAATATCCAGCCAGTTAAGAGCAATATTGTATGGTCTACGCATAGGAAAAACTATAATCGAATTGGTATATTCAATATCCAATCCTTATATTTTTGATATCTTTGCTGCCGATATTATTTTAACTAGCTCTGTCGTTAGTGCCCTGCTACATTAGCCACTAACATTACAGCAATACCATAATTGCTAAGGGAAATTCTTATGCGCCTATTATTACTACTTTTACTTTTGCCATTTATTAGCGTTTCGCAAGTGATCGGAAGCGACAACCATGGTTTTCAATTAAAAATTGAAAGAGAAGTAAACGTCGATAAAGCCACGGCCTATCAACAATTCATTAATGTCGATCAATGGTGGAATGCTGACCATACATGGTTTGGTAATTCTGAAAAACTTTCTCTTGAACCTGTGGTTGGCGGCTGTTTTTGCGAAATTAACGGTGACAAGCAAGCGATGCACATGACTATTTCTTATGTTGAGCCAAATAACGAAATTAAGATGATTGGCGGTTTGGGACCATTACAAATGATGGGATTAAATGGTGGTATGTCATGGAAGTTTGATGCGATTGATGACAAACGCACAAAAATTACCTTTCATTATCAAGTGTCTGGTTATGTTAATGGTGGCTTAACCAAACTAGCACCAATTGTTGATCAGGTGCAGCGTCTGCAATTAACTCAGTTAGCCAATCTGCTTAATACTGGGAATGCTGACGGGACAGATACGGCACAATAACTGGTCTAACCTGTTGAGTTCTATTCCATAAAGAGGTAACTTAATTACACTTAATTTGCCTCAGCCCTTTTTATGAATAAACTGCATCACATAGATGGATATATAGAAACCATTCTGCTCGCTGAATATCCTGATAAATTTCTATTACTCGACGGTTGTTGTCGCGCAGACATTAGCATTATTGAAAACTTTATCTGCAACGAACGTCAGCGTTCAATGTCTGAACTCGAATTAATTGTCGTCACTCATATGCACCCAGATCATGCTGGAGCAGCACAAGCACTTCGAAAAAAATACGGTTGTAAAATTGCCACAGCTAATGTTGCGGGCCAATGGTACTCAGGCATAGACGGAAAACTTATGCACATTACCGACATGCTGCTAACTTGGTGGGTGGCAGGTAAAATGAAAAAGCCAAAACAACTGATTTATTACCCCAGCACTTTAACACCAGATTATTACCTAACGGATTGTCAAAACTTGCCTGGTTTTCCCGACTGGCAGGCGCATTTCACTCAAGGCCATACCGACCGCGATTTATCATTACAACATTTACCAACAGAACAAATATATGTTGCAGATTTAATGGTGAAAGTAAGAGGAAAGTTTATTCCCCCTTACCCAGTTTTCTATCCAAATCGCTATCGTCAGTCTTTGGCAAAAGTTAAAGCACTTAATGCTAAGTCATTGTTATTAGCTCATGGCGCAAAAGTGCAACTTAGCGAACAAGAATGGCAACACCTAATAGCACTAGCGCCAACTAAGCCAGTCACCCATTGGCGTTCGGTAAAAACTAAACTTAAACGCGTATTGTTCAACCGATAACGCTAAATACCATTGAGCGAAGCTCCCTAGCTTTGGTAAATCCAAGCTAGGAATGATTTAGACTCAGTCACATTGGTAAATTGAATAATTTTTTTACCTAATTTATCTGTAACTGCTACAGCATTTTTATTTACGGAAACTGCACGAACCGGTGATACGATCGAATACGTCGTACCTTGATATGTATAAGACATAATAAAACTCTCTTTATGTGCCACGGCACGCAATTGCGCCTAGCGGCTTAAACAACAAAAGCTATATTATTGTGATGTAGAACTTCTATATTTCTTGTTATGCAAGTATGAAAATTAACAACGTTCGCGGGCAAACGGCCCGAAAATTCAGACAATAATTTAAGCTTAATAAATTAAGTGATGACTAACTGTGAAAGGGAAAGACAAAACATGATTATTTAAAATAATCGGTTAGATAAACTAGATAAGGAATAAATAACCCACGCACTATAAGGTTAAAATATTAAAAAGTAAACTTTTTTAAATAGCAATAAAAAATTCACTTCAAAGGTAATCAATATATTAAACATTATTTGCACACCTTTAATGCAATTAAAACCAATTTAAATATCAACATTAATTCCTTACAAAGCAAAGTCTTAAACCTATCAAAAATCTATCATTACAAATAATACCTTTTTGATAAGACCTTTAAATTAACTTTTCATAATCTCTCACTTACTTATAACAAAGGAAATATCTATGAAAGTTAACTTAAAAAGCCATTTACGCAATTTTATAATTATCTTTATAACATTGCCTTTTACTCATGTAACTTGGGCAACGGAAGCTGAAGACTTTATCAATAAACTGAGAGTTCACTACAAAAGCGCGCCAAAACTCCAGGCATTTGCACTCAATTATCATTATTTGGGTAGTGTAGATTCTTATCAGACTTGGGATTATAAACTACCAGAAAGATACATAGCGTTGAGAATGGTTGAAATTGATTTGGCTAAAAAACATTTTTTCGAGAATGATATACATCACTTTCCTGATGGGAGAACATTTAATCGAGTACAATTTCAAAATGCTCAAGAAAGCCTTTTTTACGACAAGAATGGTATAAACCTAGGTAAACGTATAATCAAGCAGAGTATGGATACTTTCGATGAAATCAAAGGCCATATATTCACGAACATCGACTTTCTAGCGGTAAAACCTTTGTTAAATGAAACGAATATTACGGCCAATGTAAAACTTTTTCGCAATATTGAACGTAAAGAAATTACACTTTCTCATAACCTTTCGAGCAATAATGTTATCGACTATACTTTTACCAATATGCCGCTACAACTCGTGTCTATTCATAATAAAGAACAAGAAAAAACATTCACTTACAGTGACTATCAAACCAGCAACGGGATAACATTTGCACACGCTATAGCTAAGTATTTTAATGGTGCTAAAAAACCTAACTTTATACACCGTATTGACCAACTCCATATTATCGACAAAATTGATGCGTCAAAATTTAAAGTTCCACAAAAATTTGGTCCGATAATTCCGAAAAGTAATAGCACACTAACATCATCAAAAGTTGCTCCTAACCTTTACCTTATAACCAGTGTCTCAGGTCGGCGAAATAGCCTATTTACAGTGAATAATAACGAGATAACGCTTTTTGGCGCGGCAGTTAACGTAAAGTTAGCCAAAGAAACCATCGAACTCATAAACAAGCAATTCCCTACTAAGAAAGTCACTGCTATTTACGTTACACACCCTCACAGTGATCATATAGAAGGACTGTCAGTGTATGCGAAACTGGGCATGGTCATTTATGCAGACGCCTATAGTATTGAAGCAATAAAAGCCTTCCCTGACTTTTCTGCTGATATTAACAATTATAAATTTAAAGAAATTAAAGATGGACAAGTCATTGATGGAGTGCAGTTTTATATACTTGAGAGTAGCCATTCTAAACGAGAAAGCTTTGCTCACTTTTTTAATAGCAATATTATTTATCAAGCTGATTTACTGAGTATCGCATTCGATAATGAAATTGCTAATATTGTCCCCAATTCGACTAAAACTTTTATTGACTTTATTCGTCGAAAGCAACTCAAGTTCAAGAGGATTGTTAGTCATCATCATAATAGTAATATATCTGTCGAACTTATAAACAAAATTTACGACGCTAATATGTAGACAACTTCACATAATAGTTTAAAAGTAGAGAGCTTATAGCATTTAAATTAACTAACTTAAAAGCCAATTAAAGGCTAAGTAAGTGCAGTTTTGATTTATTAGTATTTCGCCAATGATCGGTCGCATTGTCATCAATGAATTGCGAATAAAAGTCGCAATTCACTTCTTGATCACACAACAGTAAAGCAACATCTAAACTTAATGTACGATTACCAGCGAGCTGGGCTAATTCGAAAGTACGTTGCGCATGATGAATCGTTTCACTTCGCTGTTGCTTAGCTTGTGCTAATAAAGTTTTGAGGTAAGTGTTGTTATAATTTTCCACTTCATCATTATCGATTAAAGCTTGTGCGTCTGTTAGTCTATTTTGCGCAATATAATACTGTATTAAATCCCTTCGACTATATTGTGCAACCCAATTTTCAGGAATTGATGCTGTAAGTTTAATCGCTTGCTTTAAGTGCGGCTCTTTCTCTGAGAATGTATCAGAAAATAGTGCATACCGATAAAATATCCTAGCAAAGTGATATGTAGGCAACTGGTATTGAGTTATCTTTTTTTCAGCTTGTTGCAAATAGAAATATTTATCTTCGTCCTTATTGTGTGCATGTGCCAACACAGCTAGGTAAATAATGGCATCTATTTCACCTTGCTTGTTATTCGCATAAAAGGCGTATTGCGCTGATTTTAATAAACTAGACTTTATCGCAGGGTAATTGTTTTGTTGGTTGTCTAACCAAGAGCGTGCATACCAAGCATCTGCTAAATGTGTTAAATCATTTATTTTTTCAAGTAGATTAATCGCTAAGGTTAACTTTTCAGCACTTAATTCATAAAGCTTTTTCTTTGTTAAAATTTTACTTTGATAAAGTAATGCTCTTCCCATGTGTTGTGAATCATTCTTAGATTGGGCAAGCGTAAAAAGCTTGTCTGCCATCGCCATCGATTTTTCAAGCTCATCAGTTTTATAGTAGCTAATACTCAATTTTCTCAAAACAATTAAATCATCTGGTGACGCTTGGTGAGCAATTGACAACTTAGCCTGCTTAACTTCAGGTGGTTGAGGCATGTTGATTAAATCGTAAATAACTCGCTGCTTTAAATGTTGTCGCAGTTTTGCGGTAACATCTTGTGTTGTTGAACCCGATAATTGCCCCTGCCAACTAGAAATGGGCCCCGTGATCTTAAAATCTATATAAATCTGCTGCTTATAATCACGAAGTTTTCCAGTTAGTATTAATGGATGCTTTTTTGATAATTCAGGGTATAAAACTTCCTGCATGTTTTCAAAAGTCTGTAAATCGACCTGCTTTAATTCAGTGAAATCAATCTCTTTACTGTCATGCAATATAAGATGTTTATGATGAGTTTCCCCTTCAAACTCAAGCATGGGTATATAAGCTAACTTTATCGGGACGCTAATACTTCCTTTGAGGGGCTGGCTCTGCCAAAACATCACGCTAAATATAATTAGGGTAACTAAAATTATTGCTGTAAACAGTCTAAAACGTCTATTTCGTATAACCGTTGTAAAACTTGCCGGTTGCTGAAGGGGTTGCTGTACTGGAAGCTGTTGATTACTTTGAGCATTGATCTTATCAACAAAGACTGTTTTTGTAGCAAGCTGCCATTGATAACCACGTTTAGGAAAGGTTTTAATCGCTTGATTACCAAACAGGTTTCTTAAGTTACTAATATTTTGAAAAACGACTTGTTCTGATACGACTTTATTTTTCCAAACACGGTTCAAAATTTCGTCCTTATTTAAAACCGTGTCAGAGTACTCAAGTAAAATTGCGAGAACTTTCGCTTCAGTATGACGAAGTGCCAACGCATCGCCGTTTTGGCTAAGTAATAAGCTTTCACTGTTAAATTCAAATTCATTAAATTGATAAAGCATTGTTTACTATATGACTTACATGTCTTGTCGATTTACATATCTTAACTTACTAATATGAAAATAGTATCGAAATTCAGACCAATAACATTCAAAATAAGATGAATTATAATCATTAAACCAACTTTACCGCACAACAAACGAACACTTAAAAGGCTCATGAGTTCGTTCAGCATTACTGTCGAGGCGCATTCAGCGCCCATAGCAAATTAACTACAAATCAAGAATTAATGTCTCCGTACCTTTTGCAGGCACAGCACAACAAATCAATGCTTCCTCACCAGTATGTTCTGCCGTTGGTTTCATTCTATAAGCAACTTTTCCCTTATTGAGCTTAACTTTACATGTACCACAGGCACCGGTTCGACAACCAAACTCAGGTAATACACCATGGGCTTCAGCCGTTTCAAGTAATGTACCGTCACTCTTCTGCCAGCGTTGCTCTAAGCCTGACTTAGCAAACGTTATTAATGTTTCTTCTGCTTCTTCCTGCTCCGCCTTTTTGGAATGAAGAGTATGTGAATAGCGAGTTATTGAAGCGGGGCCGAATGATTCAGCGAAAATTCGATGCTCAGATATTCCTAAATCATGCAATTTATTATACATATCTTGCATGAAAGCTGCAGGTCCGCATAAGTAGAAGTCGTAATCATCCAGCGGCAATATTTGCTGTAATGCTTGTATCGAAATTCGACTATCGCTATTAAAATCAACCCCCGATTTTTCTTCATGAGCCGGCGAAGTTATGAATGAATAGTATTTAATTTTACTTTTACTACTTCGTTGTAACTCATTCAATTGTTTAGAAAAAGCTCGTTGCTTGGTCGTTTTGGCGCTATGAAGAATAAACATTGGCCTTAAGTGACGGCGCCTTATGTTTTCATTATGAATATGTTGTGCCATAGAAATCATCGGAGTGATACCGACGCCACCAGCAATCAATACTGCTGGTCTTTCTTTTGAAGGGTCAATAAAAAATTCACCTCGAGGTGTTTTTAGCTCAATAACATCGCCAACTTTGATTAACTCATGAAGGTATTTCGACACTTTACCTTGACGTTCTTTTTTAACAGAAATACGGTAGTAGTTTTCATTGGGCGCTGAAGATACGGTATATGTGCGCATAATCTCCTTCGGTGTTTCTTCAGATACCTTTTCAGGTACAACTTTCAGAGTAATAAATTGCCCGGCTTCAAACGTTGGTACGGCAAGATTGTCGTTGGCTTCAAAATAAAAAGAGCGAATGTTTTCGCTTTCATCTGCTATTTTAGCAACCTTGAATGGGCGCCAAGTTTCTTTTAATTTTTCAGCTTCAATTAATGCCTTAGTTTCAGCCCAGTTCCCGGTTAGCAATGAATTGGGAGAAAAGTCACCTAATGTACTCCTAAAAGGTAAACCGTCGTATAATACTAAGCCGTGATCGAGGGTAAACTTCCAAGCACGCTCTGCCCCTTTAAATATTGATAGCTCTTTATCTAGCTCCCAAATAATTTCTACAGTACCCGTTAGCATATAGACATCGCCAGAGGTGAAATCAGTAAAAATAAGCCCTGCTTTAGGGTTAAGTAAAAAATTGCCTAATGTATTAAAATGGTAATTCCCCGAATAATCAGGAATGGTTAACGTATTACCGTCAACTTTGACAAACCCTGGCTTACCGCCACGATGAGAAACATCAACGCCTTCAATGTCTGGTCGATTTTTACTTTGTACAAAGCTCGAAACAAAAAAAGTATCAGCATTGCGTATAATGCCTGCTACTTTTGAAGAAATGGTGCTGAAAGCCATCGTTTTACTTAATTTACTAGATTGGTTGGGTTCTCGAATAAAATCAACACTGCGATGCTGTATATATTGCGGGCAATTACCAAATGACTGATCAACGGCAACGGAGAATTCTGTACTGTTCGTTTGAATTACACGACCGTTTAAACGGTTTCTTCTGCGCGTATGTAATTCAATACCAAGTAAACCAAGTGGCGCATCATCACGCTTAATATTTTTAGCCAGCGGATCACCACTAATGGCTTGATTTTTTATATCTAACCTTTTGGCTGTGGGTGATGAAATAAAGCCCGGGCGACCAGGTAAAATTGAAGCCCAAGGCCAGCCATCTTTATCAACACTACCAATAACCATAAATGGTAATTGCGCAAAAAATTCTCGGTGTTGGTCGGGCATAAAAGCACGAATGGCCCGTTGTCCAAACTTTTCCATAGCATCGCGCTTTCCTGTTCGAGATTGCAACTCCTGCTCACCTGCATGAAAAGGTGAAGGCACATTTACCCGCTGATTATGATCTTGGCTATTCATCTTACACCTCGTAACTCTTCAATATTTAAGTATTTTTTACTATAGAAAATTAGCTCGCTTATATAGCATGGTGTACAAATAAACTTTATAAGCAAGCAATATCGGCATTAAGCAATTAAGCCCACTTTTGTGACAGGCATAGGTTTAAAGCGAGCTAGGCCCTCAATATTCGACAATAAACGCCTTACATTTGGAAATTCGGCTAGCGATACTCCTCCTTCAGGCGCATGAGCTGTGTAGCTGTATATCGCAATATCAGCGATACTCGGTTTTTCACCGACAAGAAAATTTTTATTTTCTAAGTGCTTATTAAGTTTAGTTAATACTTTTGTTGCCGTTGCTCTGGCGAACTCAGCATCAAGCGGCGCATTAAACACATTAATTAAACGTGCCGCTGCAGGGCCAAAAGCTAGCTCACCGGCAGCCATCGTTAAATATTTTTGAACTTCGGCTTCTTGGGCCGGGTGTTTAGGTAAGAAAGAAGGAGCATATTTACGCGCTAAATAAACAAGTATTGCATTTGAATCCGTTACAACGGTTTCATCGTCTTGAATTGCCGGCACTTGCCCATCAGGGTTAATGGCCAAATAGGCGGGTTGTTTATGTTCACCTTCAGCAAGCTTAACGTTAATCACCTCATGAGCGATCCCCGCTAAACTAGCGAATAATTCAACACGATGTGCATGACCTGATAACGGGAAGCTGTAGATACGGATTGCGTTTGACATGGTTTTATCCTCAAAAAATTAGGTTGTTTTGTGTTCGGATAAAAATATAGTACGACCACAAGGAAGAGACAATAACCACAATTATGGAATCTTTATGTACAATATAAAGATAATAAATAAAAACCTTAAAGAAAGAGCTCATAGAGAAATAACATTATGGATACTATTAAATGTATGAATGCATTTGTCGCTGTGGCTTCACAAAATTCATTCACTAAAGGTGCAAAACAGCTTGGAATAAGCACTAAATTGATCAGTAAATATGTACAACAGCTGGAAGAACGTTTAGGAGCGCAATTATTTAACCGAACAACACGCAGCGTGACATTAACAGAGATTGGCCGAGCATACGTTGAGCGATGTATTCCGTTATTAGATCAATTTGATGAACTCGAAGGCTTAGTTCAAACGCGACAATCAAAGTTAGCGGGCCCAATAAGAATTACAGCACCAACAGGTTTTGGTGGCAAAGAACTTGTTGAGGTAGTAAAAGGTTTTCAACAAGCGCACCCTGAGGTATACATTGATTTATTTCTTTCAGATCAGCTAGTTCCTATTATTGATGGTGGTTTTGATTTAGCGATACGCTTTGGTGAGCTAAAAGATTCGTCATTAATCGCGAGAAAGCTATTAAATATGCGAGTTGTTGTGGTGGCGTCACCTGAATATTTAGCAAAACATGGTGAGCCCAAACACCCTAACGCTATAGTCACTCATAATTGTTTAACACGATCGGCAATGACAGAGCCTGAACAATGGTCATTCCTAATAGACAAGCAATTGAAAAACTTTCGTGTCAGCGGAAACTTTCGTGCAAACTCGCCGCGAGCCGTTGCACATATGGCGGTGAGCGGTATGGGAATAGGTCGCTGCCCGTTATATACAGTGCAACACTATATAGAAAATGGTCAACTCAACGTTCTGTTTGAAGAAAATGAAGCGTCAACCATAGGCTTACATGCCGTTTATCCGCCAAATCGTCATTTAACGGCACGAATTAGAGCATTTATTGATTATTTAGTTAAAAGTTATGCTAAAAACTAGCCCACGAATATCATGTTAAAATCGTTAAACTAAAGTTTATGGCCACTAATAGATAGCATTAAAATATCGCTGATACTAGTTACTATGTGCCTGTAACTAGTGCGTTATTGATTGCTACATATTTATATTGTTCAGCTAATTCACTAACCCCTAGTCCACTGTGTTTTTTCACTTCAATTTGCACGTCAATACGCTTTTTAAGTGCATCAACGTGGCTGATCACACCAATCATTTTGCCGCTGGCGTTAAGTGAATCTAAGGCTGATAAGGCAATTTCTAATGTATCGTTATCTAAAGTGCCAAAGCCTTCATCAAGAAACAGTGAATCAATACTGGTTTTTGCACTGACTAAATCTGACAGCGCCAACGCTAGTGCTAAGCTAACCAGAAAACTCTCACCACCAGACAAGGTTTTTGTGTCACGCACACTATCAGCCTGCCAAGTATCAAGCACCTCTAACGCTAAGTTGTCACTTTGCTGACGTTGTAATTGATAACGGCCATGTAGTCGATTCAATTGTTGATTAGCTAAGAACACTAAGTGAGATAACGTCAGCCCTTGGGCAAATTTTCTAAACTTAGCACCGTCAGCAGCGCCAATTAAACCATTAAGATGTGATAAATCATCTAATGCTTCGCGCTTATCTTTAATCTCCGCCAACAAATGTTGCTGCTGCTGTTGTTGCTTTTCATTTTGCTCAAGTTGTTGGGTTAATTGCCCTTGGCGCAATTGCAGCTCTTTAAGTGCTTGCTGGCATTTATCTGCTTTCTCTTCAAATGCCGCGAGCTCAATATCAGCCAGGTTTTCTTTACCTGAGAAAATAATCGAGTGAAGGTCACTATCTTCATCAGGAGACTGGTCATCAACTTGCTTTGTAATTTGCTCGTCTATTTTCTCTTCGAAGGCTATTTTTAGGCGTTGTTGTATGTCTTGCTTTTCCTGCTCAAGTTGTGCAAATTGCTGCGTCGCCTGTTTTAATTGACCATTAGCCTGTTGAATTTGTTGCTCAAGGCTAGCTTGCAACTGTTGTAAACTTTGCTTTTGTTCAGGGCTTAAAAGTGCCGCTAAAAAACTCGCTTGATCATCGAAAATACTGGCCGAAAGCTTAGCCAGCCATTGTTGATTTGCTAGTTCTTGTTGTGGTTGTAACTGTATTCTAGCTTCATTATTGCCGGTGATTTGACCATGAATATTCTGCAATTGCTGTTGTTGATCGTTATGAGTCAATTGCAATTGTGCTATTTGTTGTTCAAATTGCTGCTGCTGCTTCTTTAATTGCTCTCTAACTTTTTGTGCATCTTGCTCAGCAAATAATGCTTGTCGCTGCTGTTTAATATCATCCAATTGCTGCTGACATTGCGTTAGCTCTGCCAATAGATTACTAACATGTAATTGTAATTGTTGGCTCTGACTATTTGCTACCGCTAGTTGCTGCTGTGTTTGTTGCAGTGCCTCTTTATCATTACTAAGTGCCTGTAAAGCTTGTTGGTATTGGGCAATATCTTGTTCTAATTTTTGCATCCAATGCTCGGTTTCAGCCTGTGCGTGCTCTACATTTATCTCAACTGTGCTTTCAGTTGTGGCTAATAACGAAAATAAAGCAAAGTTTTCGGGTAAATTAATATTGGCAGTACTGATCTCGGTAGAAAACATTCGCCCTTGCTCAACAAGATAACTCTGCTTTTCAGTAATTGTTGTTTGTAATTGAGTTAGCTCAAGATTTAGCTGTGTAAACTGCACCGTTTGCGTTTGTATTTTTCCTTCTAAATTCAACACCACCTTTTCTTGGTTTGAAAGCAATTGCCCCTGTTGTTGATACGCTTGTTTTAAGGTTTGAATTTGCTGGTTGAGATCAGTTAATTGTTGAAATTGTTGTTGATGGCTTAATAGTACCTGCTCAATTTGCGCATACTCTGCTAGCTCACAACTTAATTGCAACAACGGTTGTTGTTGCTGCCACATTACTTGCAGTTGAGCTTGTTCTTGAATTTTCGCCTGCTTTGCTTCACTTTGAAAACTCATTTTATTTTCAAGCGCTTTGTGTTGCACTCTTAACTCTGAGCCCTGCTTTTCAATATCGGCAAAAAATTGCTTTAATTGTGCTAAACGTAATTGTTGCTCGCTATTGTTGCTGCCAGCATTCGCTGACTCTGCACTTAACGCCTGATAGGTATCAATGGCGGGGTGTTGCTTAGAGCCACATAATGGACATGGCTGCTCAGGCATTAATTTATTACGATGTTCACTTAACGACAGTATTAGCTTTTCTTGCTCAACAATAAGCTCAACATCTGCAATTTCCACTTTCAGCTGTTTATATTGCTCCCTCAACGGCGTAATTTGCGCCATGAGTGCAGTCGACTGCTGTTGATCTTGTTGTACACTTCTTTCAATATCAACAAGTTCAGTGACTAAAGCTTGAAAGCGCTGAGCACTATGTTTAATTTGTGCATGCTCAGCTATATTTGACTGCATATTATGCAACTGTTGTGTTAATGCTTGTTCACTTTCACAACCTTGTTGTTTAAGTAAACTCATTATTTCGGCTTCTTTTACACTAAGCATTTGTTGCTGTTGCTGCAGTGAACTTTGCTCTTGCTGTAATTGCGCTTGTGCTTGCGTTAATGCCTCTGAACCGGCCGATTGCTTCGTAAGTAATTGCCTTTGTTGTGCGCTTTGCTCAATAATGGTTTTCTTTTCAGTCAGCAATAGCTGACTAATGTTACGCCATAGTGCTATTTTTTCTGGCAGTGGCGCTAAGTTCGCATGTTGTTCAATAAATGTTTGTGCATCAGCTAAAGATTTTTTTTGTTGTTGTTCGGTATGATTTAATGTCGCTAATTGCTGCTGATCAGCGCTAAGTTCTTTTTCGCTCGCTTGATGCTTTTGCTGCGCCTGCTGCTTGTGCTCCGCTAATTGACTAATTTTGTGATCGAGCGGTAATACCTGCTCAACAATGAGCTGCTCAGTAACCTGCTGTTGCACTAAAAAGTTTTTTTGCGCCGTTAATGATGCCTCTAGTGCCTGTTTTTCGTTATCAAATAATTGCTGACGTTGCTTTAACTCTGCATCAAGCACACCTTGTTGCTGGCTTAGTTGCGATAATTGCCCTGTTAGTTGCGTGAGTTGTTGATAATCAACACGCAACTGCTCTGCGGGCTCGGCACGTGTTAAAGCTTCAAGCTGCTCTTGCTGTGCAAACTGTCGCTCTTTAGCATCAGCTAAATGCGAACTTGCTTGCTGTTGCTGTTGCTTGACTGATTGCTCGTTTACTAAACAAGCTTTAACTTGGTGCCAAAAAGTAAGATGTTGATCTAATGTTTTTTGTTGCTGGTCATTCCCAGAAATGTCGCTCTCAATACTTTGCTGCTGTTCTTTCGAAAGTAGCTGCATACCATCACGCTGAGCTTCAAGTAGTTTTAAATTATTGCTCGCTTCTTTGTGTTGCTCAAAAACCGCTTTCGAAATATCACCATAAATTTCACTACCAGTTAGCTCTTCTAACAAATCAGCACGGTCATTAGCAGGTGCATTTAAAAATGCAGCAAACTCCCCTTGCGACAGCATCATAGATTTTCTAAAACGTGCAAAGTCCAAACCGGTTAAACGAGCAATTTCACTGCGTATATCTGAAACCTTACTGGCAATAACATTAGCCTCACCGGCCTCTATATCGGTAATTTTTGCGAGTTCCGCTGTCGGCTTTTGTAAATTACCTTCAATACTATTTTTTGCTCTGCGTTGGCTCCAAAATGCCCGGTAAGCTTGTCCTTTAACTTCAAATTCAACTTCAGCTAAACAATTTGCCGTATGGCGTGTCATTAATTGGTTTTGTTTGTCTGTGATCGTTAGTCGTGGAGTTTGATGGTAAAGCGCCAAGCACATGGCATCGAGAATGGTGGTTTTACCGGCTCCTGTGGGACCAACAATGGCAAAAAGTGCACTGGTGTCAAATGGCGCTTGGGTAAAATCTATTTTCCAGTGACCTTTAAGCGAATTAATATTTTCAAAGCGTAGCGATAATATTTTCATTTTTCTTGCTCCACTTTCGTTGAGCTTGATAGTTCTTGAGAACCGGACGACACTTCAGGTTCAGACGCTAACTGAGTTTGCTCAGCAATGTTTGAGTACAAGATATTTAATCGTGACTTTCTTACTAATTGTTCTTCTGATTGCCAATCTTCAAGGGCTATACGGGCATCAAATACTTCTTGCACACTCAGTTCACTTAAGGTGATTTTTTTTTCATTATTAGGCATTTTGGCTCGTGCTTTTTTGCTGCGTCGAACCAATAACACGTCAACAGGTAGCTCTTTAATTACTTGCTCGATACGCGCAGTTAAATCTTGCAAGTACTCTGCACTTTCAATTTCAATATCGAGCCAAATTTTTTCTTCTGTTTTGTTATTTAGCTGCCTTTGTTCGTTAACAACATCGGCAATGTCATTCGATAAGTTTTCCAAATTTGTTTTCACCATAGCCAATGGTTGAAAGCATGGCACATCACATAGTTCAACATTGACAAGTTCACCCTGCGAAAATTCAGCGATTACAATGTTTTTTTGCCATTTTACTTCATCAAAACTCAATGCAATGGGTGAGCCGCTATAGCGAATATGTTCACTCTTTGTCACCTTTTGTGGGCGATGAATATGCCCCAACGCAATATAATCCGCGGCCGGAAATTCACTTGCTGGAAAAGCTTCTAATGTACCTATGTAGATATCGCGTACTGACTCTGAGGTTGATGCGCCAATTGTCGTTAAATGCCCTGTGGCAACGATAGGCAAGCGTGACTCTTTACTCCCCTGTTGCTGAGCTAAGTTCTGCGCAAGATCGAATAAATTTTTGTAATGGTTAGAAATAGCCCGCTGTAGTGATTGCTGCTTCTCTTGTGCTGATTGTCCCGCATAGCTTTTAACTATGTCGCGCGGACGAATAAATGGAATAGCACAAATAACGGCTTGTTGCTCTGTTTTTAAACTATTAAGCACAAACACTTGCTCGGCAATATTATCGCTAGCAGCCGAAATCACCCGTGTTGAAAGCTGTTTTACTAATTGCTTTGACTCTGAAAGCATGGCCACCGAATCATGATTGCCAGCTAACACCACCAATTGACAATTAGCTTTATGCAATTTAGCGATAAAATCGTAATACATTTCTCGGGCATAACTTGGCGGTGTACCGGTATCGAAAATATCACCAGCAACTATTATGGCGTCAATCTCATGCTGCTTTGATTGTTCAATCAACCAATCTAGAAACTGCTGATGTTCATTTGCACGACTTTTGCCGTAAAAATGTTGCCCTAAATGCCAGTCAGAAGTGTGAATAATTCGCATAGTTTTTCAGCGCGCCAAAGTCATGAAAGTCAAAG
Source organism: Colwellia meonggei (assembly GCF_057537295.1). Classification (NCBI taxonomy): domain Bacteria; kingdom Pseudomonadati; phylum Pseudomonadota; class Gammaproteobacteria; order Alteromonadales; family Colwelliaceae; genus Colwellia; species Colwellia meonggei. Next base: position 250,279 of record NZ_BAAJLZ010000004.1, on the reverse strand, counting down.
CAAATATTCTACCTAGTCTCTGCTAGGGTTACTACAGAACTTAACAGAAACATCAGCAAAAGTTATATGCGTTATACTGAAACTGGAAAAGATAAATTCTCATAGCGCAATTTTGCTCAAATATTCAAACATTCAGTAAAATTCTCGCAAAAATTTAAAAGGCTATGTTTATGGAAAATCAGATTGTTTGGGTTGATATTCCCGTCATCAATTTATCACGCGCGATAGAGTTTTATAGCGCAATACTTAAAGGTGAAGTGAAATTGGAGGAGTTTGACAACTTTACATTTGGTTTATTACCCCATGCAGAAACCAATGTTTCGGGCTGCTTAGTACCTTCACCACCCGAACAAATTTTCACTTCTGGTCCACTGATTTATTTTAATGTAAATGGTCGACTTGATGATGCAGTTAAACAATCAGAAATGCATGGCGGACGAATGATTGAAGAAAAACTTTCAATGGGGGGACATGGCTTTCGCGTGATTATTCATGATTCAGAAGGCAACCGTATTGCACTGCATAGTAATACGGCTTAATTTCCAACCGGCTTATTTCATAAAGACTTTAACAATAAAAAAGAGCCATTCAATTTGATATTGAACAGCTCTTTCAGTCTTTAATTAAAGTAAATGCAAGTTTTATCTTCTTACATTGATTGTCACCACAAAATTACAATTGCGTTAACATACCTTCGTTAACTTTAAATTTGTATAAGCGTACTTTTGATAAAAAGTTGTCCGCGTCATCGTAGTAATTACGGGTCACGGTATCCATGTTGTGGAATTCACTACCGGTATTGTGGAAGTTCACCAATACGTTTTCGGCATCAACTTCAACAATAGCAACGCCGTGTTCCCACATACGTGAAAATACCATATCGTCAGTAATATCATCTCGTTTAGTAGCCGTGCGTACTAATGGATCAAAGTAAAATGGCAAATCACTTAACGCTGCAGGTACATCACCCAGTTGAGAGAATATTTGATTCATACCATTTTCTAAGAATGAACCAAAAGTACCTGATGAAACCGATGACGTAGTGAAGTTAAACGACCTTTTGCCTGTAACAGCATTCGGCTTATGCTCAGTAACGTAACTGCTATGGATATCACCACCTAAGCTGATAACGCCAAATTGACTCATAACATTATCGACAAAGTTTGATTTAAACTGTGGAACACCGTCCCATTGGTCTGCTTCTAGATAAAAGCGCTGTTTCAGAGGCGCTGGAATAGCATCTGAATTTAATACTCCTTCAAGTAAGCCTAAACCACTATCTGCACGGCTCGCAGATAAATCAAAGATTAATGGCGAGAACGACACGGAGCTACCGAGCATTTTCCATGTACTAGTTGATGTACCAAAGGTTTGCGCTAACCAATTGGTTTGCATATCATCAAACACTTTTTGTGCACTTGTACCTTGCAAATTGGCAACATGCTCACGATAGCCCGCATATATATCGTATGTGTCTTTAACCACTAAGTAACGACTGCCAATAAAACCAAATAGTGACGTTTTACCCAAGGTATAAAACGCTAAACCTTGTGCTACGCCAGCTTCAGGCAATGCTGGTAGCATTTGAATAGGATGCTCTGCCGGTAAGCTTGCTTTTGCACCTGCTAAGACTTGGTTTAAATAACTTGTGGTTAAGTTACCTTGCACAGCAGCAACAGCACGTTGTTGTGCTTGCGCTAAAGCATCAGCTTGGCTCAGCTCTACACGTGCCATTAACTCTTGCATATAAAGGCCAGTAAATACTTCTAAAAATGCTGCCTTATATGGTGCAAAAGGTGCATCATCGATATTCACATAAGGTGACATTTGGCCAACAATTGCATCAACTTGTGCTTGTACCATCCCTGCACCTAATAAAAAGGCACTTAAGGTCGCTTGGTCCATTTCAACTTTCGCTGGGAATGCGTCTTCTGGCAAAATATGATCAGGGCGGTTAGTACGAAAATCTGTCATTGCTAAATGTAAATGTTGACCAAATTGAAAGTCACGATAAATGCGGGTATTTGGGAATAAGTGTTCTTCATTAATACCAATAGCACCCGCTGCTAGGCCTGCTTCTGTGTGAGGTTGTTCGTGATCAATTGGCATAAATTCAAAATAAGCAATTTCAGAATTCTTTTTACGCTCAGTTTGTTTTTCATCACCTGCCCCATCAAGGTATGTGGCTGTATCACCCCAACTATCATCTGAAAATTCATGATCATCCCAAATGGCAATCATAGGGAAGCGCTCATGAACACGTTGTAATAGTTCATCAGTACGGTAAGTTTTATAAAGCTGGCGATAGTTGTCTAAACTATTGGCTGCTTGCGTTTTATTATCGCCTACGCCTATCGTTAACGCGCCTTCACTATCAGTAAATTCGATACTACGTGCGCCACCTGCTGATTGGAATTGCGAATCGCCTGTTGTTTCATAAATATAATCACCTAGATGTACAACAAAATCTAAATCATCGTTATCCAGTAACGATAAGTAATTATTGAAGTAGCGACCAATGTAATCTTGACAAGAAACGTAAGCAAATTTCACTTTACTATCACTATCTGCTGCTGCAGCCGTTTTGGTACGACCGACACGACTTGAGTAGTTGTTACCGCCACTTTGATAAATAAAACGGTAATAATAGTGTTGCCCGGCATTAAGCTCGGTTACACGAATTTTTAAACAATTATCATACGAGGCTAAGGCATCAAATGTTTCTTCTACCACTAAATTGGCAAAGCCTTCGTCACTTGCAACTTGCAGCATTAACGAAGTATCGGCACCAGAGCCATTATCAACTCGGGTCCATAAAATAACTGAGTCAGCTTTCGGGTCGCCCGATACTACGGATTGCGGGAAATATTTGCTGCCATCTAAAATACTCGGTTCAACTGGGCCTGGGTCGACAACTTCATCTTTCTTATCTGAGCTACCACAACCAACTAGGCTTGAGGTAACAACAGCACCAGCACTTACCGCAAGGGTTTTAATAAATTTACGACGGGTATAATTCATATTTAAATCCTTCTTACTCATTATTTAATTGTTGTTATAATTTGTTTATTTACCAGCATGTTAACTTCAATTTATGACAAGTTATCAGTGCCTTATTTCTTTTTGTTATTTTATTGTTTCTACTCTATTTTTATTTCTCGTCACTATTCTGGATAACCAGTAATATTTTTAATATCTTGATAAATAGGTTTTAATTGTTGGTACATTTTTCGATATACCCGCTGATATAATTTGTTATACAGCTGCACATTTGACTGGTTGGGCAAGAATGACTGTTCAATGCGGGTCATAGCATCAACGGCTTGCTGATAATTTTCAAAATAACCACTACCGACTGCAGCATTAATAGCAGCCCCTAAGCCCGATGTTTCAAAGGTATGTGGCCGATGTGCAGGTAAATTAAATATATCTGCGGTCAGCTGCAACGCCGCATCAGATTGCGAACCACCACCTGAGACTATTAAGCGGGTTATTTTACATTTTTGTCGTTTCTCTAAACTTTCTTTTCCTTCACGCAGTGCATAAGCTAGCCCTTCGAGAATTGAGCGATAAATATGAGCACGGGTATGGACATCACCAAAACCAATAATCGCACCTTTTGCCTCCAAATTTTTCAAGCCTGGAGACCAATACGGCTGTAGCATTAAGCCCATTGAGCCTGGTGGCACTTCAGCGACAAGCTGGTCAAACAAACTTTCCGCGCTTACTCCTAATGTTTGCGCTTTTTCAATTTCATTTTGACCAAACTCCTGCTTAAACCAATTCACCATCCAAAAACCGCGATAGATCATCACTTCAGCATTAAAGTTATCAGGGATAGCTGATGGATAAGGCGGAATAAACGCCTGTGGCTCAACATATTTTGCATTATTGGTATTAATTGTCGCGGTAGTGCCATAACTTAAACTGGCCGTATCAGGGCTGATACAACCAGAGCCAAGTACTTCACAAGCCTTGTCCGACGCTGAAGCAATGAGCTTAGTTCCGACTTTTAAACCTGTATGTGCGGCGGCTTGCTCAGTAATTGAGCCCATGACTTCACCGGGTTTAACTAAAGTTGGTAGCATCGAACGTTTTACTGGTAATGCCAACCACTTCCAATCTAAACGGCCGGCCCAGTTTTGTTTTTTATAATCAAATGGCAAATAGCCAACTATGCTGCCAATTGAGTCTTTAAATTGCCCAGTTAATTTATGGGTAAAAAAGCCAGAGAGTAAGAGAAACTTATCCGTATTTTGCCAAACTTTAGGTTCATTCTGCTGTAACCAATTGGCCTGCGATTTGCGGCGAAAATAATCAATCACCTTACTTTGTCCAATAGCGGCAAAGGCTAATCGCCAATACCATGGCATCGCTTTATTTTGCTGACATAAACGCTGATCAAGCCATAAAATAGCTGGGCGCAGCGGTTTTGCATCTTTATCTAAATTAATAACGGTACCGCGTTGTGTGGTTACCGTAACGGCAGTTACTTTTTCTCGATAACCATTGCTAATAACGTCATCTTGCTGCCAAAGCTGTTGACAACACTTACCCAGCATTTGCCAAAAGTAATCTGCTTCCTGCTCGGCCCAACCTGGATTAGTCGAAAAATAGGCCTCAAGTTCAATGCGGCTTTTAGCAACTAAGTCGCCGTTAAGATTAAAAAGTAAGGCGCGAACACTTTGTGTTCCGTTATCTATGGTCAAGATCAAATCATCTTGCAAGTTCGGCAGTTTTCCCTGCGCCACTTTTTCAGCATTATTAATTTTTGTTTGCTTAGCACTTACGTCTGTCATAGTTAATTATTAATCTCTTGAAACTTTTCATCACTTGCTTTGTTACCCATGCTTTCATCAACACTAGGTAAACTATAAGCTCGGTGCCAAATCGCCATATAGCGTGCTATTTCTTGCTGCCACTTGTTATCATTCCAAGATAAATACGGTGCACACAATTGTTTAATTTTCGGCAATAACTCTCGAGCACCTTCAGGTAATACATTACCTATTCGAGTTCGGCGCATAAGCAAATCATCTAAATGCATTACTTGTTCATACTTCGCAGACCAAATAAGTTCCGCCCACAAGTGTTTACTGTAACGTATTGGATTACAAAAGCTATTATCAACAGTTTTAATAAATACGGTATTAAGTTCACCATAACATGCGTTAATTTGTTGTTTAATATCTTCTGCTAATGGTATTACTAGGTGACTTATAGGAGCGGTTAAAACAGTTTGATTGCATGCCATAGCAAATTTACTTTCAAGCTGAGCTTTTAATGCTTGGTTATTTTTATTTTCACACTTAAGCAACTGCTGACAAACCAAACTTAGTACTTGCTCCGCAATAAGTCTAAAAGTTGTTAACTTACCGCCGGTAACAGAGATAACTGCTGATTGCTGTTCAATATGATGCTCGCGCTTTTCTTTTGATGGCTGTGCTGATGGCTCAGAGGTAGTTACCGGCCTGACACCTGCAAAAGTGGAGATAACATCTGTTTCAGTTATTTTGGCGTCTGGGAATTGCTGCGCTACCGCAGCTAACAAGTAATCGAATTCCCTTTGACTTATTTTGGCGTCTTTAGCCATATTTTGCTGATGTTCAACATCAGTAGTACCGACAATAGTAACGTTCTGCCATGGGTAAACTTGCACGGGACGCTTATCTTCTTTATGCCGAATAGAAATAACACTTGCCACTGGTAATCGCCAGCTAGGTAAAATTAAATGACTACCGCGTAATGGCCGCATATGCATTGCTGATTTTTTGCCATCATTTGCGTTGTTAAGGTCTTCACAGCTTGCTTTCAACATTTTTGACCAAGCACCACAGGCATTTATCACAACTTTGGCATTAATGTTGACGGTTGGTTCTTCATCTTCGAACGCTACAGTCACTTTATTGCCGTGGGTATGCGAAGCTAATTCGACAACCTTAGCGTAATTAATTGCTTGTCCGCCTCGTTGTAAAGACTCTTGAATTAAACGTTGAACTAATCGCGCATCTTCAGTGAGGGCATCAAAAAACTGTGTACCGCCTAAAAGCTGCTTTTCATCAACTTGTGGTGCCAAGGCTAAATACGATGATTTTGACCAGAATTTATGTTGTTTAGTGCCAGCAATAAAGTCGTAGCAGGATAATAACTGATTAAAAATCCATGGCCCGGGGAACACTTTTTTATAATGGCTCATGACAAAGCTTTGCTTCGTCACTAACGGTTGGCCTTCTGCTAACAAGCGCTGGCGTTCAATAACAGACTCACGCGTTAAGGCAATTTGCCCTTGTGCCATATAACGCAAGCCACCATGTACCATTTTTGATGAGCGACTTGAACTGCCCCATGCAAAGTCTTTTTGCTCAAGCAGTAATACTTTTAACCCCATTTGGCTAGCAAGTTTCAGAATACCGGCACCGGTAATTCCTCCACCTATAATCACTAGATCCCAACAGTCAACATCAGCGATACTTGCGATGCGTTGTTCTCGGCTTTGCGTGAAATTTTCAGACAAAGCAACGCCACTTGCCGAGTAATTCACCGAGCTTGTGTTATCACTACTTGTTTGTTGACTAATCTTCATTTTTATTTATCGCCGAAAATTACAACTTCAGTAAATTATTCAAGTAAAGTGCCAGGGTTTAGTTGCTGGTTATTATCAAAATGTTCAACCAAATTTTCTAACACTTTCATCCCTAGCTCTCCTTTTTCAACGTGCAGGTATGGTGCATGATCTTTACCTACACCGTGCTGATGGCTAATAGTACCGGCATTGTTAACTATGGTATTGCTGGCCAAATGTTTTAAGGTTTGCCAACGTTTGAGGGTTTCTTGATAGCTGCTGCCATTTCGATAAACATAGGTTGTATAAAGGCTACAACCTTGGCTATAAACATGTGAGAGATGCGTGAAAACATGCACTTTCTCGTTGTCATCCTTTAGACCGTGACGAATTTTATCTTCAACTTGCGCCATTAAGCTATCAACATTGCCCCAATCAGTGGCAGTTTCAAAAGTATCAACCACATAGCCCTGCTGCCACAACGCATCTCGAAGATATGGCGAACGAAAACGATTCGCCTGCCATTTTTTACCTAACATTTCGCCGGTATTTACACCCTTATACTTTTTAACCACCGCGGTTAATTGTTTCTTGCTGGCCGATATTTGTTGTTTACTGCCAGTTAAGCCAAAAGTCAGCATACACTTACCTTCACCGCAGCCACGTAAAGACAAATAACGCTCTAACCATTTAATTTGATTTTCATGTCCAGCCAATTTTAATTGGGTTTGGGTTTCAATGGCATTACTTACCCTTAACATTGATAATCCAATACGTTGCTGGACTGAGTCTTTACAAAATTGGCTAGCTGATTGCCAGTTTGGGAAGAAAATAACTGAGAATTTTTCTGCCTCTGCCACTTTACTGACCCTAACTTTAACTTGAGTTAAAATACCAAAACGCCCTTCCGAGCCTAATAACAGCTCACGTAAATCAGGACCCGCAGAAGATGCTGGAAAGGTAGGTACATCTAATGAACCCGCAAAAGTTTCAATATTACCGCCGGCAAATAGTTGCTCAATTCTGCCATAGCGTAGTGACTGCTGACCACTTGAGCGACTTGCTACCCAGCCGCCGATAGTTGATAGTTCAAAAGATTGCGGGAAATGCCCTAAAGTGTAGCCTCGAGCTAGCAATTGCGCTTCAACCATAGGCCCTGGAGTTCCAGCGCCAAAGGTAGCAATTTGGCTATTTTCATCGAGGTACAGTAGCTGATTCATTCTACTCATATCAACAGTCAATATTGGCCTTTGCGATTGCTTAGGATTAATATGCCCAGCAACGCTAGTGCCACCACCGTATGGAATGAGTTCAACATTATGATTTTTAGCGTAAGCTAGAATAGCTTTAACATCTTGACAGTTCTCCGGAAAACAAACCCCATCAGGAAAACAGCTAATTTCACCACTACGCATCGCTAAGTAGTCAGGTAATGATTGACCTTTGGCATGTCGAACTCGCTCTTCTGCATCGGTGCTAACCAGTGGGTGCTCCGGTAAACGTGAGCTAGGTACAGCTTTGATAACATTTGCTAAAGCACTATCTGTTAATTGTTGCCCTTTGCCTACAACCTGCGACAAAAATGCACCCGCTGATTGCGGTAAATCCATTGAAGTGCTTTCATCACCCCAGCCATTCCAACGTCTCATTTACGCCCCTGCAATTAATTCACTGTTAGTTCACTTTTAATTATGATAAAACGAAGCTAACAGGGACAAAATGTCCTAAAAAGACAGTCAGGGTGACAATTTAGGACAAAAAAAGGGTCAGGTTGGACCTCTATTGACCACAAAAAGCGTATGACAAACAATAAAACATTAATAAACAATTACATAAATAGTAGAACTGATAATCAAGCTGTAAATCTAGATGAAAATTTAGGTCAAGCATCAGTTCCAGCAGTAAACCAGTATCTACAACTTGCCACTGAACAAGCGCTCGATATAGTGCAGATATGTGATGAAATTGGTATAGAACAATCGACATTATTGGATAACAGCAACCACATCACAGGACTGAAATTCCAACAATTAATATCGACGTTAGTTGCTCAATCTAGTGATGAGTTATTTGGCTTGCATACCGCGAAATATGTGCAACCAGGTTCGTATAGTGTTTTAGGCTACATATTGATGAACTGCGAAAATTTGGGGCAAGCAATAACAAAAATTCAACCATTTGAAAAGTTGGTGGGAGATATGGGCACCACCACGTTTGCACAATTAGGTGAGCAAGTTAAAATTAGTTGGCATTGTCAATTTACCGATCCAAAAGTTAAACGACATATGGTTGATAACTGTTTAACGTCTTGGCTAACCTTTGCCCGTTACCTTGTTAGCCAAGACAGTAATCCTAGTGAACTATTACTAACTCGCAAGCAACCAACATTAAGCCAACAAAACGAATATCAAGAAGTATTCAAGTGCCCGGTACATTATGGCCAACAAGAAAATGCAATAATTTTTGATCAAGCATTATTAACATTGCCATTAAATAAAGGTGATCAGCAGCTATTATCAACGCTAGAAAGCCATGCACAGAGTTTAATTTCCAACTTAGATAGTGAAAGTGACTTTGCCAGCCAATTAAGTACTGCAATAGCGCTGTCATTAAAAACAGGTTGTTTTCATCAACAAGAAATAGCTAAAAGTTTTGGTATTAGCGCTAAAACCATGCAACGCCGCTTAGCCGCTGTAGAATTAAATTTCCAAACGGTGCTTGACGAAACTCGATTAGAACTCGCTAAAAAACATCTCAGTGATAACTTATTAAACCTTAACCAAATAAGTGTTGAGTTAGGTTTCACAGAGCCTAGATCTTTCTATCGTTGGTTTAATAAACTTACTCAAAAAACACCAGGTGAATATAGAAAGTCACTTAAAAGCGGTGTTTAAGAAGTTATGGACAATAACGGCATGACAGCTATTTTCTATCGTTGCATTAAGCTATACATAGTTAATTTTTGTAGATCAACTATTTTATTTTTCAAATATTTAGCAGCCTAAAGCTCACTTTTAGATACTTTCAAAAGCAAAGCACATCATTTAAAAGCCCCTAAATGACATCAAGACCAGACTTTAAGTAAAGCATACTTGACATGATTAATTCCATAACTTACATTAATCAATGTAAAGCAAACTTAACTTTTAGTAAAATACAGCAGACATTGGAGAAATAACTATGACTGACAATACGAAAAATAAGCCAACTAAATGGCAACAAGAACATAAGAAAAATACTGCAAAACTTGGGCTTTGGACCACTATTTGGGTATTAACTATGGCACTAACTAACTTTGGTCCAAGGTTCTTATGGGACAACAACCAAACCCTGACGATTATTGCTGTACTATTAAACTTCGCATTAGGCTTAAAAATGGTGTTAGTAAACATTCAGCATATTAAAGGTTTAGATGAAATGCAGCAGCGCATTCAATTAAATGCTATGGGTATTACACTTGGATTAAGCTTAATTGTTGGCTTAACTTATTCGAACTTAGATGTGGTCAACCTGATCAACTTCCATGCGGAAATTTCTCACTTAGTTATATTTATGGGCTTAACTTATTTAACTGCCACATATATTGGTACTAGGAATTACCAATGAAAAATAAACTGAAAGTACTGCGTGCAGAAAGAGATTGGACGCAAGCACAACTGGCCGCGGCCCTTGAAGTTTCTAGACAAACGATAAATGCCATTGAAAAAGGTAAGTTTGATCCAAGTTTACCGCTGGCCTTTAAAGCAGCAAGGTTATTTAAACTCAGCATTGAAGAAATTTTCCAAGATGAAGAGAATTAACACCGAAAAAACTCCTCATTCAACATTTAACTGAGCTAGTTTTCTCATTAACCTAGCTCAGCGTTTCCTTTATAACATTAAGGCTTCACTGCCACCTCAACGCTTAGTCCAATTGCTCGCAACAATTATTAAATTGCAATGGTACTATGGTGCCAAATCAATCATTAACAAGTTGCGGTATTCTTTAATCACTAATTTTTAACAAACTTATACCCGATTATGTCACTAAGTTTGCAGTATTAAATGAAAAGGATCACAAGCAAATGGTAAACACTCAACCACTAGCGGGAAAAGTTGCCCTGATCACCGGTTCCACTAGTGGCATAGGGTTGGCGACAGCTCACGTTCTTGCTGAACAGGGCATAAATTTAGCACTTCACGGGTTGTTAAATGACAGTGACGGTAAAGTGCTAACAAAACAATTCTCAGATAAATATGATATCAATGTGTATTTTAGCAATGCTGATTTACGAGATGCTAAGGCTATCGAATTACTCATCAATGATGCAATTTCAGCACTGGGCAATATAGACATATTGATTAATAACGCTGGTATTCAACACACTGAGCGTGCCGAAAAATTTCCCATTGAAAAGTGGAGCGATATTATTGCCATTAATTTGTCTGCAGCTTTTCATACCATTCAACAATCATTACCTGCGATGCAAAAAAACAATTGGGGCCGAATAATAAATATCGCCTCCGTGCATGGTTTAGTGGGCTCAGTAAATAAGTCAGCTTATTGTGCAGCCAAACACGGTATTGTTGGTCTAACTAAAGTTATTGCCTTAGAAAATGCCGAACAGAATATTACCGTTAACGCGATATGCCCAGGTTGGGTTGATACGCCACTAATAAAGCAGCAAATCATCGATATTGCTGAGCGTGAAACGCTGAGTTTTGAGCAGGCACAGTACAACCTTGTTACCGCTAAACAGCCATTACCTGAAATGATGAAACCACAACAAATCGGCGAATTTATTTTATTTCTTTGCAGTGATAGCGCTCGTGCAATTACCGGTTCATCGCTACCAATGGATGGTGCATGGACCGCACAGTAAGCCACTGAACGGTATCCGTTCATCGCCAATATCTTGTTTTTTAAATGTAGAGCCGTTAGACATGTGCCCTACCTTTCCTATAAGTCATGCTACTTTTTGCATGACTTTTTTTCGCGAAATTCTAGCTTTAGCCATTTGAGGTAGTAGCACTAAGGTAGCACTTCTTTTTAACGAGTTCTTGATTACAGTTAATTTTGTTCAAATGATGAGCAACTTTTAAATTAACAATAATAAGAAGGTAAAAATGAAAAACTTACTAACGTCAAAACTTAGCAAAGTACTATGTGCACTAACATTAGCTGTTGCACAAACAGCTGCCTATGCAGCCTGTATAGATAATGTCGTTTTAGTACATGGGAATGCTGGCTCCCCTTCTGATTGGGATAATACCTACGACAAATTAATCACCAATGGCTACCAAAGCAGTAATATTTATCGACCCTCATGGGGCAGTTCATTCGCGAGTAATAACAATCATAGCGGCTCAGAAGAAACACCTGTTAAAAACGCCATTAGCAGTGCAATTGCAAACTCGTGTACTGGCAAGGTCGACATTATCGGCCACTCTATGGGTGTAACACTAGCAGCTCAACAAGTTATTAAACTTAATGAAAGTAGCAATGTTGACGCCTTTGTCGGTATTGCCGGTGCTTATCGCGGATTATGGACCTGTGGTGCATACCCGTGGAATGTATTCACTCCAACCTGCGGCGTGAATGGCTTGTCGGTGTCGAGTCCTTTCTTAGACTGGCTAAGTGGTAAAACAATTGCCAATAGAGTGTATTCAATCAAAAGCTGGAGTGATCAAATAGTTTGCGGTAGTGGCGTGTGTACGGTAGGAGGAACTCATTCAAGTCAAATAAGTAATGAGGATGCGAGTTACACATATGTTTTGGGACATTTTGGTTTACAAACCTATACTGCGGATAAACAGTTTGATTTGATAAACTAATTGTTAGCAGATGTTAGCTATGCCAACTGCTTATGCTGGCATAGCGTTCTTAATTACTGTATTTAAGCGCGAATATAATCGGCTATTATTTGATAACTTTGCTGGCATTCTTCTGTTACTAAACTTTCAAGCAGCATATAAGCGTGGATCATGCCATCAAACTGATGATGTTCTACATCAACACCTAACTCTTTTAATGCTGTTACGTATGCTAAACCTTCATCTCGCAATGGATCACACCCCGCAGTTAACACTAAAGTTTTAGGTAAGTTGGTATGTAAATTATAAAGTGGTGATACTGAAATTCTTGACTCGTTATTGCTAAAGTAATTATCGAAATACCAAGATATACGCGCCTTTTCCAGCAAAAAACCATCGCCATTTTCATCTACTGACGGTAAGCGCATAGTGTAATCTACGCTAGGATAAATCAATATTTGCTTATCAATTTTAAGCGCTTGGTTGTGTGCTGAGCGCATAGCTAATGTACTACAAATGGCTCCACCAGCACTATCCCCTAAGGTATAAACTTGGCTCGAATAATTCAATCCATGCAATACTTCCTGATAATGTAATAAAGCATATTCGCAATCATCAACGCCTGCGGGGTAAGGGTGTTCTGGTGCTAGGCGGTAATCAACACAAATAACAATACAATGACCTTGCAAGGCAACTTTGCGGCTGATCGGGTCATACAAATCAATACTGCCGCACATATGACCACCACCATGAAAGTGCAGCACAACTGGCAGCTCTTCAGTCGTTGATGGGCTATATACTCGCACAGCTATTTCGTGGCTATTTCTCACAAATATTCGGTCTTCAACAAACTCAAGTACCGGCCCTGATTCAAGAAATGCTGATAACTTATTTAAATTACCTCTAACTAACTCCGGTGAATATTGCACGTTGTTTGCTTTAGTCTCTGCTGCGGCAACATTTACTTGTTCAAGAAAGTCACTTAACTTTTCGCTGATTATTCCTCGCATGGTTCCATCCTTGTGCTAACACTTTTTTTGCCCGTTTCAGGTAAGAAAAAACTACCAATAAAAAAGCTTGAACTTAAAACAGTAATTAATATAAATGCTTGAAAATAGCTACCATCATTACTATCCACCAAGGCACCAAACCACCATAAAATAAAAGTAGAAACTAAATAACTTATCGAATAAAACAGACTAAATATCACAGTGACTCTCGAGCCTGTCATATTAGGAAGTTCATGGGGTATTGAAACCAAAGCGGTAATAGGAAAGAAAATAAAGAAGCCTAATGTCATTGCCGAGATAATTTGCAACATTGATGATTCACTAAATGATAACCCTGCAATCGTTAACGTGATAATCAAACCTGACCATCGAATGACAGGCAGTCGTGCTGAGATATTCTTACTATAAACAATACCCGCTAAGGTACCAATAATGCCAAAACCTATCACCCATTTGCTTTGGCTAATGCCAGCCTTCGGATAAAAGGTAAATAGGCAAATATAAAATGCGAGTAAACCCGAATAGGTTAACCCGTATGCCCAGTTGAATTTATCTTTTAAACCGTCAAAATATGAGTAACTTACGGGTTCAGCATTATCATGAGTATTTGTTTTTTCTTCAGGGCTAAACTCAACCAAAAGCCACACTAATGCGACAATAATACTCGCAACCGAGAATAGAATTAAACTATTCTGCCAACTTCCTGTAGCGCTATTAATTGTTGGCATAAACCACAATATAATTGCTGTACCAACATTAAAGGCAACGGCATTTAAACCATTAATTACCGGTCGTTCATGAGGTGCAAACCAGCGCATCACTATAGGGTTAAAGTAAACAATCATAAATGCACCGCCTAGGCCCATTAAAAAACGACTGATCAATAACAGTTCATAATTAGCAGCATGCGGCGTAAAAATGCCGATAACAATTAAGACGCTGGATAAAAAGAAAGCGTATTTAACACCGAGCTTAACGGCTATCCAGGCTGCGATGAAAGTACCAACAATCTTAGCAATGGTAACCGCACCACTTATAAAACTAGCAGAAGCTAAACTCTCTATATTCAATGACGCCATTATCTGCGCCATGCTTGCTGCTCCGCCAACCCAGGCCATGGCAAACAATACGTAACTTATGAAAACGAGTACTTCTACCAAGTACTTATTATTTATTGTCATATTTTAATATCTAATCTTGGAAACATTCAGCAGATAGATTAACGTATGAAGATAGGCAAATAACTACTACCTTAGTTCACTACTGTGTTTTGCTACAAATGGTATGCTGTTATTTTAATTAACGAATTTAGTTACTTGCTAACTTCAATTGGCAACTTAAAGGACCTTCTTTGTTAGCTTGGCTCTCCCTTGATACATGGCTTATTTCATTTATTGCTATTGCTTATTTAGCAACGTTATTCATTGTGGCTTATTGGGGTGAAAATCAGTCTATTACGCGCTGGAAAAGTAAACCTTGGATTTACAGTTTATCACTTGGCGTGAGTTGTACCTCTTGGGCTTTTTATGGCACCGTCGGGCAAGCTGCTACGACTGGAGCATGGTTAGCACCAATTTATATTGGCACAATACTGTGCCTAGTGTTGGCTTGGCCGATGCTATTGAAAATATTACAGATTGTTAAACAGCAAAACTTAACCTCTATTGCTGACTTTATTGCCTTTCGCTACGACCGTTCCCCCAAAATAGCTGCTACCGTTGCCCTGATTGCACTAATAGGTACCATTCCCTATATTGCCTTGCAACTTCGAGCCATTAGTACCAGCTTTGATTTACTTACAGGGACATATCAGTCGGGGATCAGTACCGCTTTTATCGTCACTATTGTGTTAATCATCTTTAGCATTCTATTTGGTACCCGACAAATTGCAGCCAGTAAACAAAATCAAGGTTTAGTGCTAGCAATTGCCTTTAGTTCAATTGTGAAACTAGTAGCATTAACAACCATTGGCATTTTTGCGACTTTCTTTATTTTTGACGGTTTTAATGACCTGCTTACCCAACAACAAAGCTTAGGAAAAAGTACCGACACCCTCACTGGTAGCAACTCGATATATCTGGCATTCGCACAAGCAACATTAGGGGCAATTACGGTTTTCATATTGCCACAACAATTTCATATGATGATGATAGAAAACCATCATCAACAAGAATTAAAATCTGCTCGTTGGCTATACCCGGGTTATTTACTACTGATTAATATTTTTGTACTGCCTATTGCCATTGCTGGCCAATTAACTTTTCCTGGCGGAAGTGTTGACGCTGATACTTATGTACTTACTATCCCTCTTTTTTATCAACAAGCGTGGCTTGGTATTTTGGTTTTTATTGGCGGTTTAGCGGCAGCAACCAGTATGGTAATAGTGGCAGCTATCGTGTTAAGCACCATAATTTCAACGGAAATCTTAACGCCCATTATTTTGAAGCTTAAGCTATTTCAACAACAACCAAGCCAGCAATTATCCAACGTTTTTGTTAATTTAAGACGAGTTTCAATTGCTGCAATATTACTACTGGCTTTCGCATTCGAACGAATATTAAATCAGCAAAATCATCTGGCTAGTATTGGTCTGTTGTCGTTTGTCTTATTAGCTCAAATTGCACCCGCGACAATTGGTGCACTGTACTGGCGAAAAGCCACCACAAAAGGTGCTTACATTGGACTTATTATTGGAAGTTTAGTTTGGCTCTATACCCTTTTATTGCCAGCAATTACTCCAACAATTATGCCTGATGCCACTTGGCTAGAAACAGGCCCGTTTGGACAACTTTGGCTAAAACCAACCGCCCTGTTTGGCATAACCTCCTTTGATACGGTCAGCCATGGCGTTTTTCTTAGTCTGCTTTCTAACGTACTTTGCTATTGGCTCATCTCTGCTTTAAGCCATCGAAGTGTTGGTGAAAAATTACAAGCAGAGTTATTTGTCAATAAAAGTCAGCGTCAGTTTGAACGACAACTAAGTCTAGATGATTTGTATAATTTATTGCTGCGATTTATTGATCAAGACGCCGCTGATGACTTTCTTAGTTATGCCAAAAATAGTGCTAAGCATTCCACTAAAAAAACAGAGCATAATAATCATGCCTTGGTTGAATACACCCGTATTCAACTGTCTGGTGTGTTGGGCTCAGCATCAACACGTATGGTAATGAAAGCAGCCTCAACTGCAGAAGAAGTACCACTTGAAGATGTAGTTAGCATTGTCGATGAAGCGAATCAAATGTTCCGGTTTAATCGAGAGTTGCTGCAGTCGGGAGTGGAAAATATTGAGCAAGGTATTTGTGTTATAGATGCAGATATGCGTGTTGTTGCTTGGAATCAACGTTACATTCAACTATTAAACTACCCTGAAGGCTTAGTTACCGCCGGTAAACCTATTGAAGAATTGATTCACTACAATATTGAACAAGGTGTTATTTTAGGAGATGAAGCGCACAGCATTGTTGCTCGACGACTCGACCATATGCGCAAAGGTAATAGACATCATTTTCAACGTTCAATGCCTAATGGCATTGTATTAGAGATACGTGGTCAACCTATGCCGGGTGGAGGATTTGTTAGTACGTTCTCCGATATCACCGCACATATTGAAGCAGAAAAAGCCCTACAGCAAGCAAACGAAACGCTAGAAAAACGCGTGACATTGCGAACGGAAGAATTATCACAAGCAAAAGCAGAAGCCGAAGCGGCAAATAGTAGCAAAACACGATTTCTTGCTGCCGCAAGTCATGACTTAATGCAGCCATTTAACGCTCTATCACTTTTTACATCCATGTTAAAAAAGAAAGTAAAAGATAACGAGTTAGCAGACTTGGCCAACCACATCGATGATTCACTAAATGTAGTAGAAGCCTTACTATCTGATTTAGTTGAAATATCAAGATTAGATGGTGCCTCGCAACAACTAGACAGCCAAGATTTTGCAATTAGCGAGATACTAACACCACTTAAGAATGAATTTACGGTTTTGGCTGAACAAGACAACATTTTATTTCGATATGTGCAAAGTAGCTGCCATATTCATAGTGATAAGCGCATGCTAAGACGAATTATTCAAAACTTTTTATCAAATGCTGTGCATTACTGTGACGACAAAATAAATGAAAAAGTGCATCAAAAAAATAAAATTTTATTGGGTGTTAGGCAGTTAGAAAATTATGTTCGTATTCAAGTATGGGATAACGGCCCAGGCATAGCACCAAAACAACAACAACAGATATTTCAAGAGTTTGAACGTTTAGAAAAAAACCGAGAAGTGCCCGGTTTAGGACTTGGCTTAGCCATTTCCGAACGTATAGCTAAGTTGCTTGGCTTGCACATTTCATTGCAATCAATTGAAAACAAAGGCACTGTCTTTATGATTGATGTGCCACGAGTAAAGAATGCCACTGTCACTACAGCCATTCAGCCAACAACACTCCCAATAAATGAGCAGCAAGAAGTATTCTCACAATTATCTAAACCCATTTTAGTCATTGATAATGATCATTTAATGCTTACGGCTATTGCTTCGCAATTAGAAGATTGGGGCTGTGAGGTTATTACCGCAAAAGATCGACTTAACGTTGAAAGTCAGCTCAGTAATATAGATGAAATGCCAGCGTTAATTATTGCTGATTACCACTTAGATAATGATGAAAACGGCGTTGATTTATTGCTGACTATATTTAAAAAATATAACTGGAAAGTTCCAAGTGTAATTTGCTCTGCCGACCCTTCTGAACAAGTAAGGCAACACACGAGTGATGCAAACTTCTTATTTCTACGTAAGCCAGTTAAAGCCTTAGCGTTAAAGCGCACAATTAGGCAGCTGTTAAACTCAAATGAATAAAGTTGCTTTAGCTTTAATTTTTTAAGCTACAACTGTTTGTTCTGACGCTTTAACAGGTTGAATATTTTCAGCACTTGCCAACATCAACTCTTGATAAGCCAACCCAGCCAAAGTGCGATTATTAACGTCTAATTTTAACAGAATCGCCGATACATGCTTTTTGACTGTAGTTTCTTTAATGTCTAGGTCGTAAGCAATTTGTTTATTCAGCTGACCATCAGCAATTTGCGTTAAAACGATATACTGCTGCGGTGTTAATTGCGCTAACTGTTTAGCAAGCTTTTGATGTGCAATAACTTGCTGCTCATCTATATTTGCTTCAAGGTTTTCAGGTAACCAAATATCACCATCGAGCACCGTATCTATAGCTGAGCCTATGACTGTTAAATCAGCCGACTTAGGAATAAAAGCGGCGGCGCCAAAGTTGATAGCTTTTTGCATCGTGTCACTATTGTCATCAGAAGACACCATAATCACGACTAAGTCAGGATAATGATTCTGTAGTTGCGTTAAGCCGGTAAAACCATTATTTCCAGGCATATGCAAATCAAGAAAAACAATTTCAAGCGACGGCATTTGCTCTATCATCGTCAGTAACTCTGAAAAGTTTTCTGCCTCGACAGTATTTGCATCATCAATGCATTCAACAATAGCTTGCTTTAGCGCAGTACGAAATAACGGATGGTCATCAGCAATGATAACTTTTGGTTCAAGTGCTACTGTATCGTTCATGACAAGCTCCAAAGCTTTTAATTAAAACAATTATGTGAAAAAGAGCTGACCTTAGCCAGCTCTATTACCAATATTCTCAAATCAATTTAGGTTTAGAATTGATAGCCTATGGTTAATGAAACCGTTCTTGGGTCACCGTAATAAGCAATTAAAGTATTATCACCACCCAACCCAGGGGCATAGCCACCACCATCAAGTGGCGCAACAAATTGATAACCGCCAACCATATACTCTTCATCAGCTAAATTTTTGATATGTAATCCTGCACTCCAATCGCCTTCAATGCTATACCAACTAACACTCAAATTGGCGATTCCATAACCGTCTTGTGTTAACAGACTGTCTTCTTCAAATAGCACATAATCATCGCGATAGTAGTAATTAGCATTGACAATAAAGTCACCAACTGATGAATCTATAGTGTAATTTGCCCCAATGTTAAACGTATACTTAGGTGTATTAGAAATAGTAAAGCGGTCAGATTTATCAAAAGACTCACCTGTTACAGGGTCAGTATCAATAACTTCCTTAAAGTCAGTATCAATGTAACCTAAACTTGCTGACAACATTAAGTTTTCAGTCGCTAAATAAGTAAATTCAGCCTCAATACCTGTTGCATCAGAGGTACCAATATTACCTAAACGTTGATTAAGATCGGCTGCTGTCTCTCCCGGTAATACCGAAATGTACTGTCTATCTTTATGATCAAGTGAAAATAAAGTTACATTAGCGCGCAATTTATCTTCTAACCATTGGCTTTTAACACCAATTTCATAAGAATCAACATCTTCAGGTTTAACCGCTGGCTCAGCAGTTGAAGCGCGCGGATTAAATGTGCCAGACTTAAAGCCTTGGGCAAAACTGGCAAACAACATAACATCGCTATTCGCTTGATATTCAACACCAATGCGAGGGGTAAATTTAGACCAATCTGCTTTATCATCTAAAACGGTTGGCACTAAATCGCCGTCAGGTCTTACATAGCCCTCAATCCAGCCAGTTTCTGGGTAAACAGTATCGAAAATTAAGCCATTATTCACTTTTGCTGTTTTCTCATCTTTCGTATATCGAGCGCCGGCAGTAACCGACCATTTTTCAGTGAAGTCATAACTTAATTGTGCATATGCCGCTTTACTCGTCGAGTTATTACAACCACTTACTTCTCTTGTTAAGCCCGGTGTGCCAAAGGCACCTTGGCCAAGAACTTCTAGTATTGCCTCGAATTGACCACAAGAATCACCATCATAGAAATATAAGCCAGAAACAAAAGTATAATTATCGCCAATATTATTTAATTGAATCTCATGTGTTGTTTGTTCATCATCATAAACTGCTGGTACATCAAAAATACGTAGTGCAGTATTGTCAAAATCAATATTAGTTGGTGAGTAACTTTCTCTATCTGAGAATACGTACTTTAAGCTGGTTGTATCGTTAACATCCCAATTAGCAGTGAAACTCACACCTTCCACTTCAACTTTATTCCAAGTCGGTAAACTTGTGTAAGAATCATAAACACTGTCAGGTACTGGAGCATCCGTTAAAATACTCGGTAATAAGCGGTAGCCACCTTTTGAATTTGACTTATCTTCTGTTTTATCCCACTTCAACTTTAATGAAAGTGTATCTGTTGGGTGATATTCAACCGATAATCGCGCAGAAACAACATCTTTATTATAGTTTTCTTTATCCTGGCCAGATAAATCAGATTGTAAGAATTCACCGTAGCCATCACGTTGTAAGTTGGCATAGCCAAAACCGACATAAAGTTTATCTTCAATAACTGGGTATTGGCCTGTTAGTTTGACATCACGCTGGTTATAACTTCCTAAAGTACCGTTTAAATTTAGTTCAGCATCACCAGACATTTCCTTGGTAACGTACTTAATAGCACCACCTATGGTATTTTTTCCGTAAAGTGTCCCTTGTGGCCCGCGCAAAACCTCCACTCGTTCAATATCGAGTAAGTCTAAAACCGCTCCTTGTGGACGCGCCATGTAAACATCGTCAATATAAATACCAACACCTGGCTCATAACCCCATAAAGGGTCTTGCTGACCAACACCACGGATAAATGCAGTAATTGTTGAGTTAGTTCCTCGGCTACGTTGTAAGGTAGTATTTGGGGAAAATTGCTGTATTTCAGTTAACACTTCAATACCTTTTTCATTAAGCTCATCGGCACTGATTGACGTAACGGCTACTGGCACTTGTTGCAAGCTTTCAACCGTTTTACGTGCTGTAACTTCAATAACTTCTAATCCAGAATCTTTTTCTTCTGCGAAACTTACCGGACTAGATATAGCACTGGCAACAGCTAACGCAATACAGCTGAGCTTAATTGTATTTTTCATGTTATTCCCCACATTCTTCAATTATTATTTGGCTAACTTTTCAGTAGCGGACATTTTTATTGGTATGGGAAAACTCTATAGCAATTCATTTTAAAGATAATTTCTACTATAGTACCATGCCAGCCCAAAAACCTAGTAACCAAATGATTTTAAAGGTTTATTATTTTTATTAAATGAGTTTATTAGTTGATTTTCCAAAAGTTTACGATACTTTTCGCCGTACTAATCGGTGCTGCGAGTAAAAAATCAGCTGTTTTTCCGCCATTAAGTTCTATGGCATTAACCGCCATACCATGACCAAGATCATCAAGTTCTATTAACTGCACGTAAGGCTGATTCGCTTTATCGAGCCATTGTGTTACTTGATAACCTTGGTGGCTCGTTTTTACAGGGCTAGCATTAGGTACAGAAATTTCACTCCAACTTGTCGCTAAACGCTGAGAGTTCAGGGCATTAACAATTTTATCCGCTTTACCTGTCCACACCGACAACTTAGGTAATGATTTACCTTTTTCAATGACATCTTTGATTTCTTTGGTGAGCACTTGTTCCGTTTGAGACGGACCTGCACGCATACAAGCAATGGCCTTGATAAGGTTATTTGCGCAAGGATAAGGAATACCAGCAACCACTGCGCCTGCGGTAAATAATTCAGGGTAATGAATAAGTAAACTACTAGCCATTGCGCCGCCCGCAGAAAGGCCAACAATATAAACATTCTCTATGCTATGTTTTTGTTTCAACATCGAAATCATGCTAACAATAGAAAGTGTTTCACCACTGTCTTTATTAGTATCTTGCTCCGAAAACCAGTTAAAACAGCCCTTGATATTGTTACCCTGACTTTGTTGAGGAATTAAGAGTGAAAAACCATGTGTTTTTGCTAAGCCAAGTAAGCCACTTTGTTCAGCTAAAACCTCGCCTGATTGCACACACCCATGCAATAGAACAGCAAGGTTTTTATTATTACTTTCACCGATAAAGTAGCTCGCAGTTAACTCACCAGGATTAACTTCAAGGTTTGTTAACTTAGTAAAGTTTGCCAATGTATTATGGCTAAATATTATTAAAGTAAAAGCTACGAGTAATGTAGTCTTAGAAAAATTAAGCATAGAAGTGACGTCACTATAGAATTAAATTTAAGAGGTTAATCTTGTCGAATACTCACAGGTAGGTGAATGCTACTTTAGTACCAGCAACAATATCATCTATTACAACATAATGTTATTTATCACTATTTAATATAGTTTCACCACTTTAATGGCTAATGAAAATTATCCGATGTAAAAATAGCGTTCGTAAACGCTTGATTATGAAGCCGTACGTCAAACGACAAATGTTATATCATTACTTCCACAAGAGAAGCATAAAAGTTACGGTACATTAAATGAGGTAAGCATGCTGTCAGAATGGCAACAACATAAAGCACAATTACGGCAGTATATTACATCACAGCTCGATGACACAGATATCATTGATGATATTCTGCAAGATGTTTATATCAAAGCAAACAAGAATCTACAGCAACTAAAAGTGCGTGGCAGCATGAAAAGTTGGCTATATCGCATTACTCACAATTTGATCATGGATCATTATCGAACACGAAAAAATTTCGATGAACTCAATGACAACTTAGTAGCAGAGTCACTAAGCCCGATAGAAGAAAGCCATCAAACCTTAGCTAAATGCATTAAACCTTTGATTCAAGAATTACCAGAGCGATACCAACTACCATTGGAAATGGCTGAACTAGAAAATAAAAGTCAGCAAGAAATTGCTAATCGATTAGGCATTTCACTGTCAGGCGCCAAAAGCCGAGTACAGCGAGGGCGAAAAAAGTTAAGAGAAATTATGCTCAGCCAATGCGACTTAGAAATAACAAAAGCTGGTGTTGCAGACTTTTCACCTAAAACGAGTTTAGGTAAAAAGTACTATAAGACTATCTGTAAGCCGTAAGTTTACGCTAAAAGTATTTAACCCAAGCCATAGTGGTGTTTCGTTTAAACTGGCCGAATTTTTTAGAAGGCCAATACAATACCGCAACTAAAAAAGCAGAGAATAACCATACTTGCCAAACGTCACTGAAGGCAAAGTAATCTAGCTGTTGTGCACCATAACTAATATTAGGGCCGAAAAAGTAAATGGCGATAGCATAGCAAACCAACAATGCATATAAGTGCAAAATATAGAAAAACATCGGCGCAGAGCCAAGCACATTAATTCGATCTAACCAGGTTGATTTTGCGGTTTCAAGCCATGCTAGTGCTAACGCACCTATACCTAATGCGAATAGTAAAAAATTCAGTGAAGGCGGGTATTTAGTGTAATTTAAAAAGTCCATTATTGTCATTACTGTATTGGTTTGGACTTGCCAATCAAGTGTTTCACCATAAAGATTAAAGCCACGCAGTAACAATAGTAAGGCCAAAAATGAAGTACCGGCAATGAACAATATTTTTTTTCTTTTAAGCGAATCAACCGCTTGTGAAAATAGAGGTCCAACCGTATAGCCAAGCATGATAACACCTACCCAAGCTAATACTGGGTAAGACACTTTCACTTTAACAATACCTTCCGTTACAAGATATCCTCGGTCATGCAAAATAGTCCACAAAGAGTAACCGAATTCATTAGCTGAAAATTGAATAGGCGACAATAAGTTATGGCCAAAAACAATCAATAGTCCAAGTGAGGCAAGCCACACTTTAGGTATATGAGCGACTAATGCCAGTGCTATCATACTCAGCCCTATTGCCCAAATAACCTGTAAGTACAGTGTGTTATAGGCTGCAAACCAAGAGAAGTTAATTAGGGTCATCTCAAGAATAATTAAAATTAATCCACGTTTAAGTAGAAATTCTTGCACATTTCGTTTTTTACCATTAGCCGGGTTAGCGTATAACCATGCCGACATACCGGTAAGAAAAACAAAAATAGGCGCACACAAATGTGCGGTCATGCGGGTAAAAAACAATTCAACATCTGTGCTTTCAATATCCATAGGATCAAGCACTTGTTTATGTAAATAAAATCGCTCGCGTACATGGTCAACCAGCATTAGTAATATCACCATGCCGCGCAATATATCAATAGAAGCTATTCTTGGTTTTGAAACAGTTGTATTCATAAATATGTAGCGCCCATAACGGGCGCTTTTTCTAGGTAATTAGCGTTAATTAAAATTTATAAGTTAAACTTGCCTGGTAACGCATTGGCTGGCCAGGCATAGTCCATAATGCTGAGTAAGAGTTTGCAAAATAAGCCTCATCAAATAAATTCTCAATACTCGCTTGGATGGTTAAGTGCTCACTTAACGTTAAGCTACTAAATAAATTAGTGATGGTATAACTTGGCAGCTCATAACTTGGGTCAATAGTCTCACCAAGCCTGTCGCTAACATGTTGAATATGCGCGCCAATTTGCAGTTCTTTACCTGCTATTTCAGTATAGTGCTGCAGTGTTACATTTACAGTCTGCTCAGGTACATTGATCAGTTGACTACCAGCCGGAATTTCAACACCCCAATCAGGATTAACCATATCGTTTACAGTATGTGCATCAACATAAGCGTAGCTCAACGCAAATTCAGTGTCTTCACTAAGCATTGCTATAACATCAAGCTCAATACCCGTGCTTTCTGCCTTACCCAATGCGGTTGAAAACCCTGAATTAACCGGATCAGCCGTTAAAATATTAGATTTTTCTGTTTTAAATACTGCAATGGTACCGAAAAGCTTATCATTGTTGGCAGACCACTTAAGCCCCGCTTCCATTGATTTACTCTTCTCTGGAGCAAAATTACTACCATTTGCATCAGCACCCGAGTTTGGTCTAAAACCTTCAGCATAGTTAGAGTAAAGCGCTACATCAACTGTTAGCTTATAAGAAAGTCCAATTCTTGGACTAAATTCAGACTTTGATTGGCTTGCAACATTACTTGAAAAATTATTAGTAATATCTTGCTCAAACTTGTCGTAACGTAAGCCTATTAAAACATCAAATTTTTCTGTTACATTAACAAGATCTTGTACGTAAACACCCCAAACTTGCTGCTCTTCTATATTGTCAGTCGTAGGTGAGAGCGCAGGTGGCGTTTGACCATAAACAGGGTTTTCGGCATTAATTGAATAAGTTGTATCCCCACTTCCCCAACCAACACGCCACCTTTCTTGCTGTGAATGCAGCTCATAGTCATAACTGTCCAAACCTAACAGCATATTATTACTAAAGCCCATAGTATTGAATACACCACTTAGCTCTGCTCGGAACGACAAGTCTTTGGCATCATAGTCTCGATAACGACGCTGACGGCTAACCGTTTCACCGTCAACATAAAGTAATTGTCGGCCAGGTGACAACTCAGTTTCTGTTGAAAAGCCTTCTAAGGACGAGTCTCTATAGCCAGCGCCTAATGTAAAAAACCAGTCTTCATTAATATCATGTTTAAGTGTTAACTGGTGACCAATTGCGTCTACCTCCATCGGGCCATCATTTGGCTCGCCTAAGAATGTTTCTGGAGATAACTTAACTCCTGGGAGCACAGGAATACCGCGGTCAAAAGGGATTTCTTGTTTAACGTACTCAAGTTCATACGTTAAACGGGTTTCATCGTTGATTTGAAAATATACCGATGGTGATAAAGCCAGCTTTTCCGACTCTACCGTATTACGAAAACTTTCACTTTCTTCATAAGCACCATTAATACGAACAGCAATTTCATCGGTTACGCCAGTAGTATAATCACCTTCATAACGTTGGTACTGATGTTTAGCGCCATATAATTTTAAATAACCTTCGGACTGAAATTGAGGCTTCTTAGTAATGATATTTATCGTACCACCTGGCTCCCCACGACCATAAAGTGCAGAGCCAGGCCCTTTTAGCACTTCAATAGATTCTATATTGGAAATATCGCGTACACCGCTAAAGCCACGTCCGGCACTAAAACCGTTAATTAAATACGAAGATGGTAAATTTTCATCGCCAGCAAAGCCACGTACAGCAAAGCTTTCCCATAAACCACCAAAGTTATTCTGGCGTGCGATGCTACTTTCTAAACTTAGTGCCGTTTGAAAACTAACAATACCAATATCAGATAGCTGTTGTGAGGAGATTACACTAGTAGCTTGTGGCAAATCTTTTGCCGCTACATTGCCCCGGTACGCTTGATGATGGTTAATAACTTCAATCTTTTCAATATCGGCTTGTTCGGCAAAACTAAAACTTGAAAATGTGCTTAATAAACAAAGGGAAAGGAAGCTCTTATTAAAAGGTACTCGCGACATCATAACGGGTTTACTCGGGTTAATTTAGGATAATTGCGAAGATTTTAAATGTTACGTTGTAACATTACAACAATTATTAAAGAAAAATTTACTTATTGGCAAAATTAAAAACAAGGTTTGCTGGCAATAAAAAAGCCTTCTCGAAAGAAGGCTTTTAGTTATCTTAAACGCTTAACTCTTTAAAATGGCTTATCTAACTTTAACAGCAGCTTTTTGAGGCACTACCACCGCAGCCATTATATTGTCCGCTTGCTGATGAAATTGCTGCTTGTAGACGCAGAAAAGCACTTTCTATATCAGCTTTAGGTGCCGCGAAATTCATACGGGCAAATTGGCCATGATTTTCTCCAAACCAAGTCCCTGGCGAAACACCAAAACCAGCATCACCAAATAGCTTAACTAAGCCGTCATTAGAGTAACCAAGTTTTGAAAAGTCTAACCACACTTGGTAAGTACCTTCAACTGGAGTCATAGTGACGTTTGGCAGTTTTTCGGCGAGGAATGACGCGATCCACTCAACAGTTCCCTGCATTTGTTGTAAAAAACCATCAAGCCATTCTCCACCTTGGTCAAACGCCGCTATCGTGGCAAATGTCGTGAAAGCATTGCCGTGATCAATATATAGCGATTGCGATAGTTTGCTCATAGTGTCGAATATTTCTTGGTTTTCGCTATAAATATAGCCATTTGAAATACTTTGCATACCGAACGTTTTCGCCGGAGATCCTATTAAAGCGACATGTTTTTCTGCGCCGGTTGCCATTAAGCTAGTGAACTTATGGCCTGAGAAAATAATATCGGCATGAATTTCATCACTAATAATAGTGACGCCATGCTTTTCAGCCAGAGTTTGGATTTGACGAATTTCATGTTCACGCCACACCCGCCCGACCGGGTTATGCGGGTTACACAATATCATTAACGTGACATTATCAGCACTTAGCTTTTCTTCTAAGTCGCTATAATCAACTTCGTAACGGCCATTAACCAGTTGCAAAGGACTTTTAACCACATCACGACCAGCGCCGCTAATCACTTTCGCAAATTGATGATACGCGGGAGTTTGAATTAACACCCCTTCACCATTTTTACTAAGCTCTCGAATTAACAGCGCAATTCCGGCTAGTACGCCAGGCACTTGCACAAATTGATTCGAGCTTAAGGTTAAGTTATGCCTACGCTTGAACCAACCACTAATAGCATTAAAAACCGTGGCAGAGTCATTCTCATAAGCAAACTGGTTACGTTCTACAAGCCGTTGTAACTCCTGCTGAATCGGTTTTGCAATGGTAAAGTCCATGTCTGCTATCCAAAATGGCGTCACTTCGGTGGTACCAAAGACATTCTTTAGCATTGATGAACTATTACGAATAAAACTATTTTTTGCTGCCACTTTCTTTTCGGTAAACTTCATATCTATCTCCAATAAGGTTTACTAATAAGACGAAATAAATTCACAAAAGACGCACACATGATCATAAAAATTAAATTTATCTCACTAGCCTAAAACATCAACTAACACTCGTTGCCAGTTTTCCCCCATAATTTTATCTATTTCTGTACCAGTAAATTTTGCTTTTGATAGTTGATATTCAATTGAGCGCATGCGTTTAATATGGTTTAACTCAGGAATAACAATATGATTAACGTCTCGCTCGAATCCCAATACCCCCTTATTACCTAGACCTTGCCACCAACTGTCATATCCTTTAATGGCTACCGCATTATTATTGCCAGCGGATAGTGCATTTTTATGACCACGAAGAGGGTAATCATTTGCAATGGCAACGGCATCAATTCCAGCCACATTTTTAACATGCTTTAAATGTGCAATATAATGCTCTGGTCTTGGTATTTTTTCATTGGTTAGCCACCACGACATCATAAATACTCCAAACACTCCTCCACTATCAGCAATGCCTTTCAAAATATGGTCTGGTGTACAACGGGCGTTGTTGATAATTTCCCGCGCCGCACCGTGAGTTTGAACAATTGGTCCTTTGGCTCGATGTAACGTATCTTGAGCGCTGGCAACGCTAGAGTGAGACAAATCAATCAGCATATTTTTGCTTTCGAGTTTATCTATTAAGGCAAAGCCTTGTTTGCTTAACCCCTGTTGTTCTAGGCTTAACGCACCACCAGCGTATAAATTATTATAGTGATGTGTTAATTGCAGCACTCTTAAACCTAACTGATGAAATTCATCAACTTGCTCAAGCCCGCCTTCAACGCAATCAGCTCCTTGAATTTGTAGAAATACCGCACACTTATCACCATCTTTAGCAGTAAAAATATCGCTGCCCTTTTTCGCAATATGATAAGTATTTGGTGCAGCCAACATTTTTGCGGTTTTTTCTTTAATACTTTTCATACAAGCTTGATAGGTACGTTTATAATTTACGCTACCATCAGCAAGCTTTACCTCTTCAATTGCAGAAATATCAGCAATAAAACTATCTAGTTGTGATGCTTTAACATCAAAACTTTCATCTGGCACAAAAGATAAACCGTCAATATACAGCCTTTTTTTATCAACAGAAGTAACAGGACTACTAATATTCGAGCACGCACTTAAGGCCGTAATTGAGCTAAAACCTGCGAGTTGTTTCAAAAAATTTCTTCTTTGCATAGAACACTCCTTTATGCGCACTTACATTTTTATTTCAGCTATTAGGTGAAATAAAAAAAGCACTTTGCGATCAGCAAAGTGCTTAATTAAAAATTAAATATTCAGCAACAATACTTGTAACTAGCCTAAAAGTTTTCCTAAGCCGTCGGTTAAAATTTGCTTCGCTTGTTGGCCTTGCTCTGTATCTAGGTAACTTTGCGCAGTATTTACAAAACCACTGATCATCTCTGGCTTTAAACCCAATGCTTCAAATTGTTTTTTCACATCATTAATAGATTTTAAAGAGTCACTATATTGTGACGCTTTATCTAACAAACCACCTAAACCTTCGCCAGAGCTAAGTTTACTGATATCTGGCATTTGACTAACAAGCCCATCAACACCAGGTAAAGATTTAGCAAGCTGACTAAATTGCTCACTTGAGACATTATTTTTAACGTAATTTAAAATAGCTCCCATACCTCCTGCGGCCTGGCCTGAGTTCACATCTAAAGAGCCTGTCAACATATCGATTAGGCCGTCAGTGCTTGGCATAGCTGAAGTATTTACTTCAGCCGTTTGTTCTTTAGCATCGCCTAAGCCAATTAAGTTCTTCAGGCTGTCTAACCAGCTTGTTTCTTGTGCAAGAACAGAGGTACTTAATGTAGAAAGTGTTAATAGTACAATAAGTTTTTTCATAGTGATTTCCATCAATTTTAATAAGTTATTATTTAGTTAAAAACAAGTGTACAACATTTAACATAAAGGTATGTAACGCTTTATTCAAATTCAGTGATATCAAAGATTGGTAAATTCTCAATAAAATGTCTTTTAATTCGGTGTATAATAGAATTCTACGTAAAGTTAATGAAAGCATGCTATGAGCCAAGAAGATATTCAGTTAAATAATCCATTACACGGTTTAAAGTTAGATACACTCCTGAGTGAGCTAGTGACACATTACGGCTTTGATATTTTAGCGGAATATACCCGCATAAAATGTTTCAAAAATAACCCAAGCATGATCTCAAGCTTAAAGTTTTTACGTAAAACTGAATGGGCGAGAGAAACACTCGAACGTTTCTATCTTTATAGCTTTAAAAATTTACCTGAGCCGGGTGAAGACGAGTTTGAAATACCACCAAGGCAGAGAGAAATTCCATTATACATCAAACCAAAAGAGCCTAAAGTATTAATAAAAGGTGAGGCAATCGTTCCATTAACTAAAGATAGTTTTAAAGAAACACATCGCTCAAAGCCGGTACATAACAACAAATACCAAGGTGCTAATGATAAGAGCCAAAGCAGGCACTCTCGCTCAAATGAGCGGAAAAATGAAAATTCAAATACTGATTCAAAAAGAAATTCAGAAAGCAATAAGCCATTTGATCCATACGCTAACGCACCAAAGTAATGGGTATTATTCAATAAAAAACGCTAATAAATTAATTTATTAGCGTTTTTTATTTAGTAAAATAAATTATTTTAACTCTTATCCTTTTGTTGCAGTTGTTCTTGCTGCCACGCCCAAGTTGGTGATTTAAAGAATAATTTCACGCGATATGACCAAGACGGTGCTAGCCATAAGCGCTGTAAAAACTTCCCATACCCTGAAAAGAAAACAATAAGTGGGTTAACACTGTTAATTCTCGGGTATACGCCGTAGTTTACTTTTTCTTCCTCTTTGGCAAAACTACCGAACATTTTGTCCCAGATAATAAAGATGCCGGCATAGTTTTTATCTAAATACTGCTTGTTTGTTGCATGATGCACGCGATGGTGCGAAGGCGTATTAAAAATAGCTTCAATCGGTCTAGGCAATTTTTTAATGGTTTCAGTATGTAATAAAGTTTGATATACCTGCACAATAACTTCAGCTAAGAAAATAATAAACGGATTAAAACCTAAAAATGCCAACGGTAAATAGAAAAACAATGGGAAAAACCAATCCATTGGGCCATGGCGATAAGCTACAGATAAATTAAAATGCGGAGAACTATGATGTACAGTGTGAGTTGCCCAACCAAAACCATTCATATGCAAGAACCGGTGTTCCCAGTAATAAGCCAAGTCAGCCAAAACAATACAACCAACAATAGTCCAACCTGTTAACGGTAAATCAATAATTCTAAAATTATCATAAACGTAAAAGAACACCCCAGCGTAAACGCCAGCAACAAGAGCAACAATAACAATAAACATTGCAAGAGTAGCAAAGTTTGCAGTGCTATCGCCGAGTAAATTCCACGACATTTTTTTCTTAATCGCGTAACGTAAAAGCTCGATAATAAACAAAGCAAAAGCAAAAACTAAAAACCAATCATCTATCCAAGTTTCCCAGCCATAAATAAAATCGGTAGATAAAATATTTGATAAGCTATCCATTTTTCCTCCTACTTATATAACACTTGCATACTGACACTAACCACTTCTGCACGCTTGTTTAATTGATGACGTTCAACAACCGCAACAACTTCTTTCGTAAAATTAAGCTTTTTCCAGGCTGCTTCTAATTGCTTTGAGCTTAAATGACTATCGGTAACAACTGTTTGATAATGCCCAGTAGGCAGTGAGGTAAGGTGTGAATTCGACTTTAATTCTCGACTATCGTAACCAATAGTAATATCAGCACGAGTAAAACCTTTTGAAATATGACGATATAAAACATAGGTAGCTGTAGGGTAATCACTTAACTGTGAATGAAGTGAGCCACGCTGCGAAAATTCCGCCCATAGTTTATCAATGTCACTTATTAACATCTCTTGGCTAACACCAATAATATTAGCAACTGGGGCATTATTCTTAACACTATTATTTGCGCTAATAAGGCGAGTGCTTTGGTACCCTTCTTTCGTCTTTAGCTTGAGTTTTTCTGATGTTTTTTCACCATCAGTGCTCGCCGTACTCTCTGTGATTATCTCTATCGTACTTGGTGTGATAATTTCAGCATACGCTGGCGTTGGCTGATAAATAACACCAAACCAAACGGCTAGCACGATAATAATGCTAGTTAAAATTGATGCAAATAAATTCATGGTTCACTCTTACATTTTATTAGATAAGCGAAATATACGTTTCCCACAATAAATTGTCAACATGAAAATTTATTGATATTACCCCAATGTTGACATTAGCAATAGGGTCGATTTCTTTAATTTTAGCACTTCATCCAATAAGGCAAGCGGTAGTAACGACTCACTCATTAAATAATTTGCGTAAATTCCCGCCGCCACTAACTCAATTTTTTCTGCCGCAGCCCCTGAATATTGGCTTGTTAATACCGCCATAAGGTGGCGATTAAATTCCGCCATTATCTTTTCTTGATCAGCCTTTATCTCAGGTAATCTCTTAGCTTCCGAAAATAATGCTTCCCCAATAATAGTATTGTTTATATGTTCTGATGAACGGGATGAAAAAAGAATATCAATTAAGGCATCAGCCCTATAATTATTGGGCAACCAAGCTAAAGTGTCTTGCCATTGTTGATTATATTTATCTGTCCAACGAGCACTAAGCGCACAAATTATTTCATCTCTATTGCCAATATAGTGGCGTAAAATTGTTCGCTTCATTTTTGCCGTTTCTGCCAAATGCTCTAACGACGTTGCTTGTATGCCTTTCTCTAAAATACAAATTTCTAGCGCATCTAAAATTTCTTCTCGACGCTGACCAGCCATACTCGGGCGTGCCATAACTATTCTCGCTTTATTGTTCATTATGAGTTTATCGATCTTAAGCATATCTTAAACAAAGTAAATTGTCATATTGACAACATATAGCATTTACGCATAAGCTATAAATTGTCAATATGAAAATTTATTATCAAACTGGAGTTTTTGATGAAGAAGTTTATTATGATCAGTGCACTTTCTATGCTGACTGCTTGTGGAGGTGGCTCAGACAGTAAACCAGCGCCAATACCACCAATAGTACCAGCGCCCCCCGTAGCACCGCCAACACCACCAACCGTTGAACCCCCGCAAGCCAAAG
Source organism: Colwellia meonggei (assembly GCF_057537295.1). NCBI lineage: Bacteria > Pseudomonadati > Pseudomonadota > Gammaproteobacteria > Alteromonadales > Colwelliaceae > Colwellia > Colwellia meonggei. The sequence continues at coordinate 217,094 of NZ_BAAJLZ010000004.1, read as the reverse complement.
CTGACTTTATTGGCTTTGAATCGGGTCAAGTGCGCCCAATAGCAAAATCAATTGATGGGAAACAGCTACTTGTTACAAATACTTCAAACAATAGCTTAGATATTTTCAGCATAAATAATTCTGGCGATTTAAGCTTAGAACAATCACTACCAGTAGGTTTAGAGCCAGTTTCGGTTGCAGTACATCAGCAAACAGCATGGGTAGTTAATCATGTTTCTGATTCAATAAGCTTAATTGATATTGCTAGCACACCTGCAAAAGTTATACGTACTCTGCTCGTTGGTGATGAGCCTAAAGATATTGTTTTTGCTGATGATAAGGCTTTTATTACCACTGCACACCGTGGTCAGCAACGCATGAACCCTGCCTTGGCCGACGTTGATGGGGCTGGCGATCCAAAACTTCATCAAGCAAATCAAGGTCGCGCTGATATCTGGGTATTCGATGCGACAGAGCAAGGCAACTCACTAGGCGGAAAACCACTAAAAATCATGTCACTATTTGGTGATACGTTACGCGGGCTAGCTGTAACGCCCGATAAATCAACAATCTATGCTGGCGTATTAAATTCAGGTAACCAAACTACCGCCGTACATGAATCCGTAATGTGTTACGGCTATGAAGATGACGAATACGGCGCTTACCCTTGCCAGATTCTTGATGAAATTAGCAGCCCAAATGGTTTAGAAGACGGTTATTTGCCTGGCGGAAGAACAGCGCCAGGTGTGAATGTAGAAGGTAAACCACAACCATGGACAAGTATGATTGTTAAGTACGACAACGACACTGGACAATGGTTAGACAGTAAAGGGCGTAACTTTTCAAACGGTGTTCGCTTTACATTACCTGATTTAGATGTATTTGCTATTGATACCAAATCTCTGCAACAAAAGTCAGCCTATAAACATGTTGGCACAACATTATTTAATTTGGCGGTAAACCCGAGTAATGGCAACGTTTATGTTACCAATACTGATGCCAATAACAGTACTCGATTTGAAGGTGCTGGTGAATTTGCGAAATCAACGGTGCAAGGTAATATTGCCCAAAGCCGCATTAGCGTTATTAATCCAAATGCGCAAACGGTTAAAGCCCGCCATTTAAATCGCCATATCAATTACGCTGATTTAAAAGGTAATACCAATGTAAAGCAACATAGCTTATCGACACCTCTTCAGTTAGCAATTACGAATGACGGCTCAACCCTTTACAGTGCAGTTATTGGCTCAAACAAAATAGCCAAATTGCCAACTAAACAACTTGAACAAGATAAATACTGGGACAACAATGGTGAAGAGTTTGATCCAAAAACATTAAGTCAAAATTACTTGACCGTTAACGGTGGTCCTTCAGGTTTATTGTTAGATGAAAGCAAACAACGCCTGTACGTTTTCACACGCTTCGACAATGCCATTGTCACTATTAATTTAAACGATAATTCTGAGAGCCAGCGTCTTAACTTAACAACGCCTGAGCCAGTTGAATTCAGTGCTGGACGGCAAATGCTTTATGATGCAAACCGCTCCTCGTCAAACGGCGAATCAGCCTGTGCAAGTTGTCATGTATTTGGTGATACCGATCATTTGAGCTGGAACTTAGGTAATCCAGATGGCACCAATGGTGAAAACCCACAACCTTTCCCTACAGAAAATTTATCGGAGCTTGGTTGCGTACTTGTTGGGCCTGAAGATGAGAGCTGCCAGTTATTAGAGATCATCAATGGTGATGGTGATAAACGCACATTTGCTGCGATGAAAGGCCCGATGGGAACGCAAACAATGCGTGGCATGCACAATCATGGACATATGCATTGGCGCGGTGACAGATCAACTGGCTACTTCGGCAATGATACTGAACAAACGCTTGATGAGCATACCTCGTTCAAAAACTTTATTGTTGCCTTTGAGGGCTTACTGGGACTTGATATTCATTTACCTGCTTCAGTTACCTCAAGTAATAAAAGTACCGATGTAGTTGCTCTTGAAAATGATATCGATGATTTTGCTAACTTTATGCTAAAAGTTGCTTTACCACCGAACCCTATTCGAAAATTTGATAATTCACTTTCTACCTCTGCACAGCGTGGAGCTGACTTCTTCCATGGCAATCGTCGCTCTGATGGCGCCGAAACCGATACACTAATTAACGGTGACTCAGTCGATGGGGTTAATTGTCAGGGTTGTCATGGTGTTGACCATAGCCAAGGTTTTTACGGTAGTCGCGGAGAAATTGCTCATGGTGGTGAAATTCAAATTTTGAAAGTGCCACAACTACGTAATCTATACACGCGAGTGGGTATGTTTGGTCTACCTGACAGGGAAGGCTTTTTACCATCACACACTAAACAACATCAAGGCGAGCAAATTCGTGGTTTTGGCTTCTTACACGATGGCGCTACCGATCAATTACTAAACTTTCTTAAAGGTGCTGTTTTTGATAACGGTGAAACCGGATGTCCAGACGGGGCTGACGAACGCTATGGTTGTCACTTTAACAACGGTGAAGTGGGCATTCCTGATGAGCTAACTCGTCAAGGATTAGTGGATTACATGATGGAATTCGACAACGATTTAGCACCTATTGTTGGTCAGCAAATCACCCTAAATAGCAACGCACCTGCCGCTGTTTCACAACGTGTTGCTTTGTTTGAACAAAGAGCGCAAACCGCATTTACCTCAAAAATATTAGGTGGTGAAGTTACGGAGTGTGATCTTATCGCACTTGGTCAAATTGATGGTAAACAACGCGGTTATTTATTTGATACGCAAACGAAGAAGTATCTTAGTGACGCAGCGTTAGAGCCAATGTTATCGCCGAGTGAATTACACTCGTTAGCGACAACAAGTAATAACAATTTAACTTTCACGTGTACTGTACCGGGTAAAGGCTGGCAAAGCGCTTTAGACCAAGATTTAGACAGTACCCTAAACTTTGACGAAGGAGCATAAACATGATGGCTTCATTTCCCTGGTCGTATTGGCTAGGCATTGCTTTATTTCTGTGGCTATTCGTCGACTTAATTCGCGGTGAAGTTTACCTGTGGCAGGCTTACCAGCGAGCCAATGAACCCGGTATGTATTGGTTTTGTATTGCACTGTGGGCAATTGTCGCAATCAGTTGTTTTATTTATCCAAACTGGTCGCTGTCTTAACAAAACAGTGTTCATATTCGTAACGGCAAAGTAGCAATTATGTCTACTTTGCCTTACTTTCAAGGAACCATTTATGCTCAAAAATAATCGCCTACCTGTGGATGCTTATACCTGTGATAAGTATTTTGCTATCGAACAACAGCATATTTTCTCTACCACCTGGGCTTTTGCCGGATTAAAAGAAGATCTGGTAAAGCCTGGACAATATATCAGTGTTCAGGCTGGGCTTAATAATATTATTGTAATTGTTGATGAAAACACTCAGCTGCAAGCATTTCATAATATTTGCCCGCACCGTGGTACGCAGCTACTAGCCGCAAAAGGCCAAGTTAATAAACATATCACCTGCCCTTATCACGACTGGCGTTTTGACTTATCGGGAAAGTTACGTTCTCTGCCAAAAAAAGTGCAAGAATTCAAAAATCTAGATAAAAAATGCTTCGGTTTAACAAAAGCCAGCGTTGCTTTATGGCATGGTATGTTGTGGGTGCATCCAGAGCCAAACCCAACCCCCATTGCACAATGGTTTGCCGATATTGAGCCGCATATGGGCCCGCATCAAGTGGATAAGTTAATTGAAGCGCCAGACGAATTAGTGATCAAAGATATTCACGCTAACTGGAAAATTATTGTTGAAAACTATATTGACCATTATCATTTAGCACAATTACATGTTGGCACACTAAATATGTATGATCACGCCAAAGCGAAGTTTCAGTTTGTCGGGCCGCACTTTGCATTCTGGGAGCCCTTAGCAAAAGGTTACAGCGCCAATCTAGAGCGAAACTCGCCATTACCACTCATTGAGCATATCGATAAAAGCCAACATGGAGCTTGGGTACCTATGTTATTTCCAGGCGTTGGTATCGCTGCCACAGAGTCAACATGGTCGGTATTTCACATTATTCCATTAGCAGCCAATAAAAGTCGTGTGGTTATTCGAACTAAAGTACAGCCATGTTCCGACTTAACTTATTTAAGTCAAAGCATGCGTAGCGCTATGTATTGGTATAAATCAACTTTTGCCAAAGACGACAAGATGTCAGCCGATCATCCGCTTGCTTCTGGGGATTTTTTACAAGAAGATATTTTTGTCTGCGAGCAATTACAAAAATCGCTAACTAGCCCTATTTATAAACCGGGGCCTTCTGCGGAATTTGGCGAATCTCCCGTGCGCGAACACCAATATATTGTTTGGCAATATATTAGTAAACACCTTAACGATAACGCCGAGCAGGAAATAGCCGTTACATCAATAAATAATTAAGCGTGTTAAACGAGTGCCAAGTTTGATACCTAGCACTCGTGTACTAACAATTATTATTAATTTTAAACATTTATAGCTTAAAGCGCGCCACTGACTGGGTTAATGAATCAGCTAATTTATTCACATCTTCACTTCGATTTGATAAGTCTTGTGATTCAGCAGCATTATGACTTGCAGCTTCTGCCGCTTCACTCATGGTCGCTTCAATATCTTGGCTAAAGCCTAATTGTTCATTCGAAGCGACACTAATACTTTTACTCATCTCATCAATCGTTAGCAAGGCACTTTCTATTTGTTTGATGGCATTACTAAGCTCTTGGCTTTGCGAAACACATTCCGATGCTTGCGTTTGCCCTTGTGAAATGGCTAATTCAGCGGTTTGTGTTTCTTTTTGCAAGGCATCAATCATGGTTTGAATTTCAGCAGTCGATGCTTGTGTGCGTGATGCTAGCGATCTTACTTCGTCAGCAACCACAGCAAAACCACGACCATGTTCACCGGCACGTGCTGCTTCAATGGCGGCATTTAACGCTAATAAATTGGTTTGATCAGCAATGCTGCCAATCGTGTCTAAAATGCCGCCAATACTATCGCTGTGCTTACTCAAGCGGGTCATAACCTCAACAGATTCTCCTAATCGCTCAGATAGCGAAACAATACGATTACTATTATCATCAGCAATAGTGCGTATCTCATAACTATGTGTTGTCGCCTCTGAAACATTATTCGCGGTTAAATTTGCTTCATCAGTCACGCGGGTTGAACTGGCAAACATTTTTTCTGCTATTTGCTTAGCGCTATCAACTCGAGTTATTTGCGCTGATGTTGACTGAGCTATACGTTGACTTTGCTCACTGGTTGTTTGTGACGACTCATCTAACGAATAAGCATTTTGACTAATATTTTTTAATAATGAAGTTAAGTCATCGCTGAGTTTATTAATGTTTTTAAATAACACGCCGAACTCATCTTTATTGCCAATAGTTAATCGAGCAGTTAAATCTCCCTGAGCAATTAACGCTAAGGAATCATTGGCAAGCGCCAAAGGAGTCAGCATAGCTCGCGTGGTAATCACACCAATAAAGCTCGCTAAGATAATAAATACCACAGCTAAAATAATCGCTAAACTTTCCCCTGTTTCCACCTTATTTTTTGTTGTCAATTGCAATTCAACAAAGCGTGCTTCAGCTAATGTCAACAACAGTGTTAACTGTTGGTAGGTGGCATTAAAACTCGTTACTGAATCGTTATAAGCATTATTAGCGTTAATAACATCTTCAAGGGCACCTTGCTTGTGCTGGTATAGCTCTCCTGGCTCAACAAGTAAGGTATTTAAGGTCGAAAATTGTTTTGAAAAATCATCAAGTAACGACTTATCATCAATCCCTTCAAACAAGCGTTGCATAAAATCGAAATTATTTTTAGCGTTAGCGATAAGAAAACCGACATCTTCTTTGTGTTGCGTTAAAACACTAAGTTCATTGACTTGCTGTAAACCTGACATAGTGTTTTGTAAGGTAAATAACATATCGTCAATACGGGCGCCATTACCTATGATATCTTCTAATAACTGTCCGTTATCAATTTCAAGTAACTCTAAATCCAGCATATCGTTACTTGCTTGGTCTCTGGTATCAACGAATTGCTGATATTGATTAGTAAACTTTTCGTTGGCTATAGCTATATTTTTTTTTGCTAAATAAAATGCCTCACTGTTGGCAACATATTCTTGATAATGAACTTGCGCTTGTTTCAGTGCCTGTTGCATTTTAGCTTGGTCCATCACCTTACTACGCAAAACTTGAACCGAATTTTGAAACTCTTGATTTAACTTGCCGAATTCTTGTTCGCTATTAATTAATGCTGCGCTATCTTGTTGCGTAAATCCTAAGGCGCCTACTTTAATCATGTTAAGTAGTTTAATTTGCAAAGCGTTACTTTGCTTTTGTACGGGTACCGCCAGTAATTCAACATTACTGTTGGCGGTACTAATTTGCATTAATGAATTATAAAAAAAGCTGCTTCCTGCAATTAACAAAATCCCTATCGTGCTAAACCCCATTATTATTTTTTGTTTTATGGTTAATGGTAGGTTGTACATAAACACCTCTGGAATGAATAAATTTTTCTTGCTTGTGCTAGGCACTTCAATCACGAAGATTGATGCATGATTATAAAACGCAGAATGCAAATGTAAACAGTGGTCAAACCACATACAGCCTTCAGCCTTCAGCCTAGCCAATTTTCTTCTAATTCATAATTTTTTAAATCAAATATTTTTTGCCAAAACTAAAAAACCACACATGAAATTAACAAAACATTAACACAAAACATAGCTACACCCCTTTATTTATAAAGACTATATATTTTATCTATCTTCATTATCTAAATTATAAATAACCCACAATTGGATAATAAATAATCACTCCTCTATTATCACCTTAACTGGTCGAACGTCCGATCAGTAAAACATACATAATAAAAACATGACGTAATAAATAAAAAATGATTTGGGGAAATAAATGAATACAATTAAAAGTGTAGTCACCATTCTCGGTTTCTGCTTAACACTCTACTCTAATTACACATTCAGCAAAGAACATAAAATAGTGCTCATCCACGGCTTTCAACCTCAGCAATTAATATCAGACGGCGATGTCACTGCAAGTGGTCAAAATTATTGGCAGGGTTATTGGAATAACTTAAGCGACGCGCGCATTGACTGGCCCTCATACGAAAGAATTGAAGGCAAAATTGCTTCTGACTATGTATGGCCGAAACTAAAGTCATTCTCAGAAAGTAACTTTTGCGATCCTGGTTGCATATTCGTCACGCACTCTACAGGTGACTTAGTCGCGAGATACATCATAGACAACCAAGAAACCTGGCTAGAAAATGCAGGATTGCAACCTCTTAACATAGTCGCAACATTCGATATTGCCGGTGCAGGTGGCGGTAGTGAACTCGCTGATTTAGCAGTTAGTGTTGCTCAAGGCACTGAAAGCTGGACTTTTGTTATTGAAGCAGCGCTAGAAGCATGGCTAGGTGGTGATCTTAGTGATGAAATGGGTGTGTTACACGACTTAAAAGTAAACAATGCAAGACAACTTGCCCCACTACCTGATGCCCGCATTCCTCGTTTAAGATTTGTTGGTGATGCCAGCGAATATTTAGGCGTAACTAGCCCATTCATTCAAGGACATGACGACGGAGTTGTTGGCAGTCATTCAGCCTGCGGTGGCAATCGCCAAGGCAAATATGGCAGTTGCAGCACTCAAGTTGCCTTCGACGGTAAACTAACAGCTCAGAACAACGCAGTACCTGGTTTTATGCCTTACCATTATCCAATGCTAATGGGCGAAGATTATAGCCATGGTTCATTGTTGGAGCCTGAACAAGAAGGCAAAGTGACAGCTGCAAGCAACCAACAAAATTTACTTTCGGGCGAAAGCATTCAATTTGATACCTACACAAAAACAACAGGTTGGTGGCTATGGAAAACTAATTACCTTTATGTGCAAAACTCTGGAAATGACAGCATGTCAGCACTGATCTACGACGCCATACCTAATTAGAGAAAGTAGGATAGTATTAGAGTTATGAACAGAAAACCAATGATAAAGCGAATAGTGACAATGAGTATAATATTTGTCGCTGTTTGGCTTTTTTGGCCATCGATGCCAGCACATGACCCGATAGAGCTTCAAACGGCAACAATCAAACCAAAAGCAGAATCTAGCAAAAGCTTAGTTTACAAAGCTAAAAAAAATAATGATAAAGTCGCTACTTCAACTAATATCACCGCAAATGATTCAGCAACGCTAGTCGCTAAAGCTTATGCTAGCGAGTTAAGCTATCCCCCCTATTCACAGCCGCTGAACGCTAATGATTATGATCGTCTAAACCCGAACTATTTTAATCCACAATCAATTCCTATTGATGATAACGGTAATACTGTAACCGCTAAGCTTTCAAAATATCGTTATACCTATCCAGAGCCAATTTTGGCAACATTAACTGGTGCGAATATCGATAATGCAAAGTTAGAGCTCATCGACTTAACAACGGGGAAGCAGCTACTTTCAAGTGGTTTTCAACAAGATGAGAACATATGGAGCGTAAAGCTTGAAGGGAAGCGAGATTTTCCAAATCAATTACAAGCAACCGTAAAAGCAAATATTAATGGCAAGAACGTCAACATAGCCTTGTCACTCAAGTATGTTGATTCCATAGCAACACTGGAAAGTTTTGAACCTGTTGTTAGCAGTAATTCAGACATGTTAATACAAGCTAACCTGAATGTTAGAGAAAGTGGTCTTTATCGTTTACGGGCAAATCTATTTGACGCTAATCAACAACCGATTGCACATCTTGTAAGTAAAGAAAAACTCAATAAAGGCAATGCGAATATAGACTTAAAAGCACATTTATCTGTGCTAAAAGGAGCGAAAACATCACTTTATTTATCCACTTTCTCTATTGAGTTAATGTCGCCTGCACCAGGAAAACCAACCAAATACGGTAATAGTGATATTAACAAATTTGAAATAAAAGATTTTGCAATTTCTAGCTTAAGTGATCTACCTTACCAACCAACGGCGCAAGAGCAACAACGATTGCAACTACTACAAAATATGGCACAAGGAAGATAAGCATCTATTAATTTTGATGTTAAAGAAATGAAAGATTTAAAGGAGTTTTGTAATAGTGTTTTTTAACACGCTATAAAATAAACACTTTAACCAAGGACTAATGATTGTTTACAAGACTTAGTTTAACATTTATTGCTTTGCTAACTTGCTCATTCTCGGCTTCGGCTATCGAGCAACCAAGTCAGAATCAACTAGTTTCTATATTGTTAGAAGCAGAAGATCACCTATCTGTAAAACCCTCTAAATCATTAGCATTATTATCAGGTGAAGTAGATTTATCACTATTATCTGAAGCACAATTCTTTCGTTGGCATGTGGCATTTATAAGAGCTTCATTATCGTTTAATGAATTATCCACTATGGAGAGCTCAATTAAGCATCTAATTTCACGCAAGTCATCTACCGAGTTTAAACGCAGACTCATTCCGATATTAAGTAGTATTGGTATTTGGTTAAGAAAATCAGGTTACTTGCAGCAAGCTAAGCTAACACTGACCTGTGCACTTACACATAACACTAATGAGATAAACGAAATAAAATTACTGACCAGCTTAGCTATAGCATCAAGACACTTAAACCAAAATGAATACGCAAGAGAAGTTTATAACTTTGCTAAAAAAATTGCGCAGAATGAAAAGCTAGAGCCATCAATCGCAACCATAGAAAATAACCTTGGCGGACTAGCGTTAGAAAGTAATGATGTTGTGAAAGCTGAGCATCACTTTCGTACAGCATTAGCCTTATATCAAAAGGAGTCAATTCGCTCGGGGAATATCATCAGTGGTATTAACTTGCTACAAACTTTTTTAATTCAACATCAACATCTGAATTATCAAAGACTATATCCGTCTATTGCACGACTTACCGATACATTCCCAAATAAATCAAGAAAAAGCACATTGTTTTGGCTAAATACGATTTTTGAAATAAGGCAAGGTAAACAGCTTAACGATGAACTGAAAGCTCAACTTATTTGGAACTTCAATCAAATCAACGACCGAAAATTACAGCTGATATTAATAAAATATTTCTCAGATGATCTAGGTATGGAGCTCAATGTACCGAATAATGTCAGTTTAAAAAGCTCAGCACCATCATGGTTCAAAGAAATTACTCAATGTGATTGGCAAAAGCTAACGCCCTAATAATAGGCAAAAAATTGTTGGCTAAAATATTGAGGAACGAAAACGGCCAACTGTAAATTTTCCCTCTTGAGCGCCTTGTAAGGTTACCTTGATTAAGCAAAGGTACCAATTATTACACCAATTAATACAAGTTCAATAACGCTATGCGCCGAATTTATTAATGTTAATTTTGAAGGAGTACGTGCAAACCCATTGTAATAACCCAAAGATATAGCAGTAAAAACAATTGCAAGTGCCCCTCCAAAAAATGCACCATTTAAAATACCTGATATATTTGTTACCGACATAAGCAAAGCGATAATAATGGTTTTTGTTAACCCTGAAACTAGAGATATACCAAAAGCCCCGCCTAGACCTTCGGTATTATCAGCTTCCTCCTTAGTGAGACCTAAAGTGTTCGCCCATGCTTCACCGAAAACTGCCCAGTGATACCAGACGAAGCCTAGTACATAGCTTGTAATAGTTGCAATAGCTACTGCGATGTAGTTTAGGTTTTGTAACTCTTCGATAATATCCATATATTTAATTAACTCTATGTAAGTAACCTAACGCCCTCGTTAATGGGCAAATAATTGTTGGCTAAAATAAGCCGACGCTGGAGCAAACAGCCAACTGTTATTTGTCCTGCTTTAACGACTTGTTAAGTGCCGATTGTATGGACTCTAAATATCTGATCCGAGCCCTCGTTGTTCGTGCTAAGCAAGCATTAAGCTGTTCATCTGTTAAATAAATATTGCATTCAGAATTTCTTCTATTTAACCATGCAGTTTGACTTGCTTTTAAATCAACAGTTAAATCATTGCTAGCAATAACATCTCGATAACCTTTATTTAGGTCACGATCATAAATCGAAAGCCCTATACTATTACATATCGCTTTTTCCAAACGGTTAAGCTTCCCGTCACACGAATAACTTGGCTTGACATCTTTTAATTCTGAATATGCTTTTAACACGTTCTCAAATCCAGAAATTTTTTCTTCTGCTGAAAATCTAGGATTTAAGTTGAGATAGTAGTCGAGGTTATTTCCCTTACTATCTTTTATTTTAATATCTGCTCCCGCATCAACCAAAAGTATCATCACTTCAATAGAAGCATTTTCAGCTGCGTAAGTCAGAGCACTCCTATTAAGGCGTTCTAATTTAGCGCCACATGAATATTCGGGTTCATGACTAGTTACTTGATCTACAGGCCAACCAGAATCGAGCAAATATTTTACTGAATCAAAATTATTCATGTGAGCAGCAAACATTAAAATATCTTTCTTGTAAAAAGATTCAATCGAGCTTTGACTAATAGTAGAAGATAGAATTTTATAGGCTTGAGGAGTGTCTACCATTAACGAAAGCGCAACCAATGGAACACTACCGTACTTGAGTTTCAAGTCCTGATTAGTGCTTTCCCAGTTATTGTAAGTTCCATCCACCATTTTTTGAAAAATCGAAAAATCTTTATCTTGGTTATAATAAACTCCTAGCGAATAATATCTCCCAGGCATAGATTGAATAATTTTAGAAGCATGTTCATAAGCTTCAGATTCTGAATAGGAGTAATTAGAAACATAATGACTTTTTAGTTCTGTAATAGCATCAAACATTAAGTTTTTATTTGTAGCATGCTCTCTATAACTCCAGATATCTTGATATTTCCAATCTTCAAAGTGCTTCTGTTGAAATTCAACTCTTGCTGCTTCTCTGCTATTTTTCGTACTTTTCCATGTTGGCTCAATTGCCCAAGGTCTAATTATTGCCATTGAAGAAAAAAATTGACCACTCCACCTAGCTGTTACTTCAGGTCGAGAAGTCCCACAATGTCCACCAGATAACATAATTTGTTCAACAGAACGTTTATACGCTGAAAATAATGGGAATGAACTCTTCATCTCACTACCATCAAAGTTCTGAAATATTTTTATAGTACATACTTTTTTTGAAGTACCATCCTTCAATATTTGATAAATATTTCTTTGAGAGTTACGACGGTGAAAGTCCCCAAAATCATCTAAAACATACCATTTATTTTTAAATTGAAATGGCAAATTCTCCCACCATGAAAAACTAGAGCTATTTGCTGAAGATCCAATTGGATAAAAAGGTACAAAACCCTCTTTTTTTCTTTCTTTTAAGTCGTTTTCTAACATATCAATTTCGTCAGGATTGATAACATAGCCAGTATAAATATCACCACGCCAACCATGTGATCGATCATGGAATACGTATAACTTTTGAGAGCCATAAAAATCAACCTTTGTTGATTTTAAATTCCCTCTAATACCTGGAACTTGCCGAGCGGAGAATTCAGGTAATGTAACTCCTTTAGATTGGCTAAGTCCTTTTGTATTAATCTGTTTAGACTTAAAAAGATCGCTATAATGATTAAGCGCTAGATTACAAACCTCACTTTCGCTTGATTCAATTATATAGGGTTTAAATATTTCCCCTCTAACCGAAAAACTGACACAAGTAAAAAATAACAAGGTGAAGGTGAAAACTTTTTGCATCGAACTCTCCATATGCACTGAACTATCCCTAGGCATTTAACGCCTTACTAAGCGTCGAAAAATTGTTGGCCAAAATAGCGAGGAACGAGCGTTAGCCAAATGTTTAGCGTCTGTTTGAGTAACTTGTTAGATGCCGCTATAAAACAGCGACATTTTACTATTTAATGTTCACGACATTCTTACTAAAAATCATGAACTACAGGTACTATAGAGCCAAAATTACTAAATTCAGATTCTCCGTAGATTGGTGTACCTGAATCTTCAGTTTCTTCCCACAAAGAATTATCTAGTGGCTGTAAGTTATAGGGACTAAGAAATTTAGCCAAAGCAACCTTACCAATCAGCTCGTCTTGTCCATTAGTATAAAACAATGTTATTAAACCACGCGAATCAATTTTTAGCTCCTTTATGTGGCCTGTATAAAAACCAGATGCGTCAAGAGAAGTAACTTCAAAATTGCTATTAAAAGATGTTGTATCAGATGTAAAGTTTAGAGTGACGTTTAAATCATTAGCACCATTGTTTAGCGGAATATTTATATTTTCAATTAAACCATTGCCAGTGGTAATAAAGCCATCAAGATCATCGTCGTTTATATCCATTAAGCCGCTAGAAGCAAAATCAAGCACTTGTTCAGTCGTTGGCTGCACGGTATTATCATTAAGTGCAATACGAAACTCCCACGTATTGTTGTCAGTGCTAACATGAATAAAGTAAAAAGTGAGTATATGAACATCACCTAACGAATCGAAGACCGATAGTGATGTTGAATGATTGAAAGTTAAAGGATCTTGCTTGTCAAAGTCATTAACAGAAAGTTCACCACTACTTTGCGATAGGTTTGTACTGATATTCACTCTATCTGTGGCTTCAGGACTGCCCATAGAATAATTTATCTGTACAGACTGACTTGTAGAAATGCTAACACTTGCAGAACTACCATCAGAGTTAACAGGGTAAACCATAAGAGGAAAACCTGAACCATTAATTAGATATCCTTCTTTATCAAAATGGAATGCATTTGAATTGGAGTAATAAAACTCTCTTGACTCAAGTTCTTTTTCAAGAACAAAAAAATCCGTCTCAACAGCTGTTCGTAATGTAAACTCTCCAATATGCTCTTGCTCCTCAGAACTTATAACAGTATGAGTTTCAGTAATATAATTTTTGGTTATACTCACATCATCTGATTCTGAGTCACACCCTGCAATAATTAATAGTAATATGACGAGTGGGGATTTATTGAATTTCATTTATCTTCCTTTGATTTTAAAATTATATTCCAGCAATGCTCTATACTAATGGTGTGCACAGGCATCTAACGCCCCATTAAGAGGCAAATTGTAGTTGGCTATAATGTGAGCGGAGCGAAACAGCCAACTGTTATTTGTCCTTTTGAGTAACTTGTTATACGTTAATATACACAAGACATAACATCAGTAGATTCTAAAAAGTGCATATCCGTCAGAATTAGATCAAGAACTACATAATCCCATTGTTCACTTGCAGTGGAGTTTGCTTTTACAGGACAACTATTCACTTTATCTATATTCCCCTTAAAATCCATCGTTTTTAAATGATATTTTATGCTTTTAGGGAAAGGGTTCTTTACCACCAGCACCATATCTAATTTGCTATCTATTTGCGTAAATGAGAACTCGATTGTTTTATCTGGATGAGCTATCTCCTCAACTAATTTAAAATTCCCTAAACCAATACCAGTTTCTTCTGCTTCGATAAAGACTCTATCGCCCGGAATTAGAGAGATCCTATCTTTGTAGGCAACAGGCCAATATAGCTCAATCGTCTTTTTAAACATCCCGTCAGGTACTCGCATTTCCACATGTTTATTTTCTCGACAATCGGCAACCTTACAAATAAATAGTAAAGGGTCAGATTGGTATCTAAATACTGTATAAATCACTAGAAGACTAAAACCTAAAAGGCCTAATTTTTTCACCGTACTGACCTTAATGCATAACGCCCTAATACTGGGCAAAAAATTGTTTGCTAAAGTGTTGAGGAACGAAAACAGCAAACTGTTTTTTGTCCTTATTTATTAGCTTGTTATGTTTACATTACACCAATAAGACCTAAAACCCCAATAGGTAATAATAAAATCCATTGTGGCAATTTTATGAATGCTTGAAACTTAAAAAAATACCAGCCAACTGCAATAAAAACTAAAGAGAAAATAACGAAACTTATTGAAATACCAATGACCATATTTTGAAACGAGTTTAAGTTAAACCAACCTACATAAGCTAAAGCAAAACCCGAAATAACTAAGATAGCTGAAACCATGTGCCAGCAACCTAATAGGGTAGCTTTTGGTATGTCTGGAAGATCAGATTTAAGAAATGGCCTAACAGGATCCACTTGACCAGCAAAGATATGCACCAATGAAGTAAATATCCCTATTATTCCTGCTGCAAAAATCCAAGTATTCACCGTACTCTCCTTGTAAACATAACGCCCTGCTAAGGGGCTGGTAATAGTTGGCTAAAATGTGCGAGGAACGAAGCGCAGCCAACTGTTAGCAGTCCGTTTTAAGCAGCTTGTTATGTGAATTTTACTCGTGATATTTACGAATGATAGCAACTTTACCGTTTTCCATCTCGAGTACTTCCATCATTATTTGTGTATAAGCCAGCGGCTGCTTACTTTGAGGATGAATACCCTTAGCGCTGTTCTTATATCGAATTGCAATTGCTGAATTATTAAAAACGAATACATCGAGTAACTCTGCACTATATTCAGTATGAGCACCTAAATAAAATAACATCCCTTTGCGCATAGCTTCTTTTCCATCAGGTAACCTTGAATCGTCTGTTTCCCATGGTAAATGTGAGTGCCCAACGTCATCTGTAAGCAAAGAAAAGTAATTTTCTAGATCTACTTTAGTTGCATTTGGAGTTTGTGTTGCAATCATAGTTTTAAAGTAGGTTTGAGCAAATTTTTCTAAGTCAATTTCACTTGCTGTAGCTGATAAAGCAAAAGTAAGTGATAAAATTAAAATTAATCCTTTCATTGAAACTCCATAGTTTGATTATTCACATAACGCCCATTTAAGGGGCTGATAATTGTTTGCTAAAATGTGTAGCGAAGCGAAAGAGAGCAAACTGTTAGCAGTCCCGCTTTAAATTCTTGTTAGGCATTCAAACTCCACCTATAAGCTCTTCCGTCTTTTTCTTTCTTTACAATCCCTTCATCTTCCAAGTTGTTTAATATAAGAGATCCATATGAAGGGTGTAGATCGGTGGCATCACAAAGCTCTTTGGTTGTACTGGTTGTTTTCTCTAAATGCTTTAAAACTTGCTCACGCCTTGATGACTTAAAAGAATCACTTAAAGTTTTGTCTACAAAAGTTTTTAACTTCTCTTTTTCATCGGTTGAACTACCATCTAAACCTTCTATTGCATTCGAAAGTTCTGACTGAATAGAACGTTTTAAATCATTAAGCTCCATGTAATGCTCTTGATTGGAAAAATCACTTGGTGCATACAAGGCTTTATTTTTAAAAACTAAAATCAAAAAAAACAATATCACTATAAGTGTGGGAAACCCCATAACAAAATAGATAAAGACTGATTGCATTTCTGGTGGCAAGTTAATTAATGCTGTTGTAGCCATTACTTCAGCTAAGCCCGCAAAAATTGAAATGATTGTAAGAGGGTTACTAATTTTCAAACATTACTCCATATGTTTAACTGAATGCCTAACGCCTCATTCAGAGGCAATAAAATAGCTGGTTAAAATTAGCGAGGCACGAGCAAAAACCAGCTGTTTTTTGTCCTGCTGAAATGACTTGTTAGGGCATCAACCGCTAATACTTTTCGTGATTCATTAGAGCTGCTATATGCCTTACTTCATTTGCATTACTGCGAATTCGTTTAGCTTCTTTTTCAAAGTTTTCTATGGCAGCTATAGAGATAGGATCTTCATTTAATTTAGTAATAGACATAATCAAACTAAATAAAACCCATGATGCATCTATTGCTAAATCAATGATATTATCGTCAAGATGTGCATCTCCACATTCTCTATTTCTAACTTCGCCATGCCAGCTTGGGTTTCTAATAAACATTGCTGTATCTCCCAATGGCACTAAGTATCCATGAAATAACGAATGCCGATAACTCATTAAATCTTTAGCTGCATATGACGCTGTTTTTAGAACTTCATTTGCCTTGTGTGTTAAGTCGTCACTACCGTTCTCTAATACCTCAATCCACTTATGAACGGAGCTTTTATCCGTAGAAGGCCTAACACCTTCAACTTGTTCGTTTTGTAAAACCCATACGGCTCTTTCTAAGTGAGATTCAAACATTCCCCAAGTAACGGCAAACACACCTATTTTCTGCTGTGTTTCAATCGAAATACCAAGTTCTTTAACTTTCAAAGTAGCCAACAAAGCGTTTTTCGTATGAGTTGGAAGTTTCACCGAACTCTCCTTGAGCCCTAACGCCCCAATAAGGGGCTGATAATGCTTGGCTATGCTGTGTAACGAAGTGGAACCGAGCCAAGCTTTAGCAGTCCCGTACTTGATTGGCTTGTTATATGCCTTGTTCTCTAATGTATTTATGAGCTTGATTTAATATATCTTTTCCCATTGTTTTGACAACTAAATCATCAAGCTCTCCTGCGGAAAACTCCGCCCAAGAAACTGCCTTTGAACCACTAGAATGAGCAAAACGACCATAAGCAACAGTAACAGTTTTTTCTTTATGAACCATTAATTCATAAAGCTCTTCCTCTGGCTCATCTAAAGACCACTTTTTAATAATTCCGTTTATCCAAGGTTCATACATTTAACTAGCCTCAATTAGGCATATAACGCCCCATTCAGGGGCTGATAATAGCTTGCTAAAATTGTGAAGCGAAGCGGAACCGAGCAAGCTGTTAGCAGTCCCGTTACTGTAATGGCTTGTTATGTTTTTTTAACACTTCAATACTACGTTCTAGAGTAGCCATTTCTTTGTTGTCAGCATTATAGACTTTGCCATCACACAAAATATAGTTTACGTTTTTATAGCTTAATTTATCACTCCTTCCTTGAAGGTGGCAGACTATAAGATCTTGCAATGGTTTTTCCTGCAATCTAATCCGTTCATTTTCAGCTTCTTTATCTTGTACAGCCAAATTTAATAAACTTGAAATTAATAGTCCTAAAATAAGGTAAATGACTATTGATAAAATAGTTATTAAACGTTGCTGGTTAACACCTACATATAAGGATTGTAATTTCCTCGAAAGCGGAAAAATGATAAAAGCCAAAATACAAAATGTCCATGGCCCAAAATCACCTTGAAAGGCAATGAACGTTGCTTCGATTAAATCCATACTTTCCTAAAAACATAACGCCCTGTTAAGGGGCTGATAATGTTTGGCTAAAATGTGTAGCGGAGCGAAACTGAGCCAAACTTTAGCAGTCCCGCTTGCACAGCTTGTTATATGGCTAGTGAACCACAGTTTGTTTAGGTTTTACAAGATTCATAACTGCTAGATATAACCAACCGCCAATCATAGTAAACCCAAAAGCAAAAGTTATAGCAAAGCTTGTAAGTGCAGAGCGGCCTTGCTTTTTAGCGAGTCGAGCGGCCAATAAAGCAGGAATTAATGCAGTGATAATTAATAAGTAAGGTACAAGTGAGGCATTTATTTTCATTTCTCTTTCCTTTGAGTTAAATCCAATTTTAAGAAGCCATATAACGCCCTGTTAAGGGGCTGATAATGTTTGGCTAAACTGTGTAGCGAAGCGAAACTGAGCCAAACTTTAGCAGTCCCGCCTTAAACAGCTTGTTATGTTTTTATTGCTCACCGTCAGTAGGTAATACAACTGGAACTGTAAATTTAACTTTAGTTACCGCAGATACTTGATTGTTTTCTTGGTTATTTTTGCCAAGTTTAATAGCACCAAGAAAAACCCCAATACTTTCCTTTGAGTCATCAGTATTTGTTGAGGTTAAACCAACATCAAATTGAACGTCTTGTGGCATTGCCTGATTATGGTAATTGTTTTTACCATCTTTATAAAATTTGACCGTTGAAGGGTTAATGACAGCCCCTTTTTCTTGAGCGTATTTCTGAGACTCTGAAACACCTTCAATAATTTGTTTAAGTGTATTTTGAATAAATTTATTCAATTCCATTACCGAACTCTCCTAAAAACATAACGCCTCATTAAGAGGCTAAAAATAGTTGGTTAAAATTAGCGACGAAGGAGCAAAAACCAACTGTTTTTTGTCCTTTTAAATGACTTGTTATGTTTAATTTTCAAGAAGAACCCTTAATCGGTCTTGGAATTCTTTTGCTGGTACAATGAACTTGTAACCTACATCAGTAGTAACAACGAAGTCACCAAAACTAGAAATTTTAAAATTAGGAATATCAATGTTTTTTCTAACGATATTGAAAGAGTATGCTTGTCCAGGCTCAAGGATTACTTTAGGTAAAGGTTGCTCTGTAAAACCCTCATTAAAGAATTGCATTACTTGATTCGTTTCAGGTAACTCAACCTGAAAATTTTTAATAAATGCTTTAAGCATCGAGTGATTTTCTAGATTTACACTTATACCGTACATAAAACCATTTATTGGATGCTCTGTCATTGATGTGCTGAGCTTTACCTTTATGTGAGGTCTAGTTAGTTTATCATTAACAAAATTAAGTCCTAATAGCGTTGCAGTTAACGCTAAACATGTAACTATAGGCTCCATTTCTATTGGCTGAGACGTGTTAAAGTTACTACTAATCAACCACCAAAAAGCAACCAACAAAGCTATTGAATTAGCAAAAATCGCAAGAGAAAACCTTACATTTTCTTTTATGAACACCAAATATGATTTCATGTACACCTTAAACATAACGCCTCATTAAGAGGCTAAAAATAGTTGGTTAAAATTAGCGACGAAGGAGCAAAAACCAACTGTTTTTTGTCCTTTTAAATGACTTGTTATGTTTAATTTTCAAGAAGAACCCTTAATCGGTCTTGGAATTCTTTTGCTGGTACAATGAACTTGTAACCTACATCAGTAGTAACAACGAAGTCACCAAAACTAGAAATTTTAAAATTAGGAATATCAATGTTTTTTCTAACGATATTGAAAGAGTATGCTTGTCCAGGCTCAAGGATTACTTTAGGTAAAGGTTGCTCTGTAAAACCCTCATTAAAGAATTGCATTACTTGATTCGTTTCAGGTAACTCAACCTGAAAATTTTTAATAAATGCTTTAAGCATCGAGTGATTTTCTAGATTTACACTTATACCGTACATAAAACCATTTATTGGATGCTCTGTCATTGATGTGCTGAGCTTTACCTTTATGTGAGGTCTAGTTAGTTTATCATTAACAAAATTAAGTCCTAATAGCGTTGCAGTTAACGCTAAACATGTAACTATAGGCTCCATTTCTATTGGCTGAGACGTGTTAAAGTTACTACTAATCAACCACCAAAAAGCAGCCAACAAAGCTATTGAATTAGCAAAAATCGCAAGAGAAAACCTTACATTTTCTTTTATGAACACCAAATATGATTTCATGTACACCTTAAACATAACGCCCGCATAAGGGGCTGGTAATAGTTTGCTAAAATGTGAAGCGAAGCAGAACCGAGCAAACTGTTAGCAGTCCCGTGCTTAATGCGCTTGTTAGGTAAAATAACTCAAAACAGAACTGTAGAAAACCAAAAGAACACCAAACACTTGCAGCTTTACTCCCCCGACAGAGGATTGAACCAAGTCTTTTTTTAAATTACTAATTTGTTCAGTGTATGTACTATTATTTTGACTTACGGTGGACTCTAATGTTTGTAATTTTTCACCCAGTTCTTTTTTGTTTTTATTAAAATCATCATTAAGCCAGCCTATCTTTGTCTCTAATAGCTCTACTTTTTCTTCTAAGGTAGTTGGAACTTTGTGCCCACGAGCACTACATTGTATAGGAGGTAAAGTTATGGAGCCACTTGCACTAACGCTTTTGAACTCTTGTTTTTTCCAAGGCCTTTGCTCATACCAACCGGCTACTAATCCTAATAATGTATTATTTTTGAATAACCCTATATTAGAATCAATTGAAATTAATATGAGTAAGCCACCAGATAATTGCATCAATAATGATATAAGTTCATTGATTTCAGCATTGTTGTAGCACAAATATTCATCACTAATACATTCTGTATTTAGCAGCAAATAATGAATAATGATTATTGGTATTAGTGAAAACACAGGCCATGCTTTTATAAAAATCCATTTAAAAACTTTAGTCATGATTGCAGTCTATATTTTTACCTAACGCCCATTTAAGGGGCTGATAATTGTTTGCTAAAATGTGTAGCGAAGCGAAACCGAGCAAACTGTTAGCAGTCCCGCTTTAAATGCTTGTTATATAGCACTTTTGCAATGAGGTTCTGAATAAAAACTAATACGTTCATTGAACCTTTTAGTTAACTCAGTATTCAATTGAGTTGCAATTTTTTGAGCCAACTCAAAGTTGCTTTTTGAGTAGTCGTACGTCGCTGCAAAGTAACAATTTTGATTCAAATAATTATTAACCAAAATAGCTATTTCACTTTCATTCTTGTAATAGGCAGAAACAATGACATCAGATTTTTCTGGTAAATGATGTTCTCCACCTTCTGATTGTTTAATGAGGTTATGTTTTAACGAAAAGGCATCTAATTTAATAATTAACTCTTCTTTACTCATTTCATCAACTAAAAAGTAAAACTTTCCTATCGGATCGTGGTGTACTCTAGAACAACTAGATAAGAGGAAAGATGCCAATATTAGAATTATGCGCATATCGTCCTTGTGCTATATAACGCCACAATAAGCGGCTAAGTAATTGTTGGCTAAAATGTGAAGCGAAGCGGAACCGAGCCAACTGTTACGTGTCCGTTTGATTGCCTTGTTAGTTGCTGCGCGTTAAATCGCATAACTTACAATAAGTTACCATATTTACGGATTAGACGGAAGAATCAAAAAACTCCCACCGCAACTTTGCCGCCACACATGAACTTTGAGCCGTTTGCGCCTTTTGCTAATTGTCTTAACTTGCAAAACTTAGGCGAAAACTGTGTAACCACAAACGCGAAACGACTTTATAAAAACTAAAAATTGAAACAACAAAGGAAGGAAACAAACACCAATCCTTTGATGTGAAATGCCGCACGTTTAATAAATAAATTTACTCGAACAAGTTGCGGCAACTAACGCCCCATTAAGGGGCTGATAAATGCTTGGCTAAACTGTGTAACGAAGTGGAACCGAGCCAAGCTTTAGCAGTCCCGCTTTAATGACTTGTTATGTTTTTTTGTAAACCCAATATCGAAAAGTTAATGCTTGAAAAAACGCTACCAAGCTAAACAATAAAGAGCCATTAAAAAGTAAATCTAATAATACGAAGCATATAGGAAGTAATAAATAAAAAATATACGACCTAGTTTTTGTATATTTACTTATTAGCCAATGAATAGGAAAACCAATTAATAACCAACCGATTATTGAAATGACTAAATAAACACCGAAAAACATTAAAAAAGAAATTAATACGCCATAAAAATCGTTGGCTGTTGTTGGCAATGAACCTGAAATAATAGTGAATACGACAACTCCTAAAGCAACAAAAAATATGCTCTTAATAATAGCTGCATCCCATTTGCCAAGATTCACCAATACTCCCTAAAAACATAACGCCTCATTCAGAGGCAATAAAATAGCTGGTTAAAATTAGCGAGGCACGAGCAAATACCAGCTGTTTTTTGTCCTGCTGAAATGACTTGTTAGTTGTCTTCTTGTTGAAAAAATTGATAAATATCACTAAAAAAAGTAAAACCTGAATCGGTTAGGTTTGTATATGTAGGGGATTTAACATCATCCAAGAATCCCAAATTTGTTAGGTCTTCTTTATAGTTAGCCCTAGATGGATTAACAGGGGCTTTTAGGAGCATATCAATAATAAGTTCAAACGAATAATTACCAGACTCAATTTCCTTTTGGAACCGTCTTCTAGTGTAATTTTTCACACGTCTTAATATGACTTCTTTTTGCTCATATTTAAATTCTGACAATTGAGCTAATGAATCACTTAACTGTAATTCTTTCTGTTCTAATTTTTTCTTAAAAGCAATTCTTTCCTTGTCATCAATCTTATGTTTATCCAACAATGATTCGATAACGCCTTTCAAATCTTCTCTGCTTTGAGTTACTTTCTTCTCTTTTTCTTTTTCTTTCTCTTTATTGTCACTTTCGGATTCAGTATCAGGTAAGTTTCCATTACCATACAATTTATCAAAGCGCGTTTTAACTTCTGCCTGTCCCTTATCTACGGAATTCAATCTTTCAGTTAACTGACCCAAAATAACAGAAGTATCTTTAGTAAATTTATGCATGTTGTCATAAAATTTTGAGCTACTGTTGGTTGCAGCAAAATAAAAAGCAGCTGAAAGCCCAACAGAAAAAACTGCAAGTATTAATGCTACCAAATCAGTTGCAGACAACTTTGTAAAATCAAAAGTCAAGTCCATATTGATAACTTTATAAATTATTACCGCAATGAAAATAGTAATAACGACTTCTCTTATGAGACGTATGATTGCTTCCACTTTAACTCCGAAAATATCCACTGAACCTCCATTGACAACTAACGCCTCGTTAAGAGGCAAAAAATTGTTGGCTAAAATTAACGACGAAGGAGCAAAAGCCAACTCTTTTTTGTCCTTTTAAACGACTTGTTAAGTGCTATATCACCAAGTTCATATCAACGTTGAAACCAGCATTTCGCATGTCTTTTGCCAAAGCTACTTTCCAAGCACCATGTTCATCCATAGGAACATAAACAACTCCTGAGATATCATTTGGTGTTTCTAGGCTACTTTTAACTAATGCACACACGTTTTTTCGCCCTAGCTTTCCATTTAAGAAACCATGTTCAAAAACAACATTCTGTCTAGCTCTTGGTTGCAAATCAGGATCTTCTGAAGATTTCGCCCCGACATCACAAGGAGTGTATAAAACCACACCAAAACCTACATTAGAATATTTCTCGATCTTTTCAATTATTGTGTCACCAGAGTTAGGCTGTTCATGAAGTACAATTGGTTCAAATCCCATTTGCTCAATAAAACGAGCGGTTTCAACTTTTGCGAGGTCATCATGACCATGAACTATAAAAACTTTATTATGATCAACAGTCGATTTTGACGCTGGCTTTGTGGCAGTTTTTGCCTCACTCAAGTTTTCTTTTGCACTAGCAAAAACTTCTTTAGTGATATCTTTAGTGTGTTTGTCATAACTGACAATGCTTTCTCTAGAGACAAACATAATGACTCCAGCTGGCATTGTACGATTTTCATAATCAGATAATTCTTTAGTTGTTTTAGCTGTTTGTTTAACAACGATTCTTTTTACTTCTTTAGCTTGAATAAAGTATCCATCAAATTGAAACTGTTCGCCTTTTAAGTAAGGAGTTACAACATCAGTTTCAATTTCTTTAACATCAGTTTTATCTAATTCGAAATGCTGTTTATATTTTCCATTCTTTCCTACTTTTTCTGATGTTTCGATTAAAACTTGATAGAACACAGGTGCAGACTCCTTTAGGCACTTAACGCCCTAATAATGGGCAAAAAATTGTTGGCTAAAATGTTGAGGAACGAAAACAGCCAACTGTTTTTTGTCCTTATTTATTAGCTTGTTATATAACTTTAACACTAACCAAAGATATTTGTAAATTTACTAACTGCAAACAAAGCAATACCAACAATTAGTGCATGTAAGCGATATTGCGACCAAGAAAATGAGTCACTTGGTACTGCTTTAAGGTACTCGTCCTCTCCGCCACCGTTAAACATATTTACGGGCAAGAAATCAGACATAAACATAATTAGCCCAAAGGCTATTAAAATGATGCTAATTATAAAAATGAATTTGGTCACTACTCGATCCTGAGAGTTATATAACGCCTTGCTAAGCGGAAAATAATGGTTGGCTATAATCGCGAAGCGATGGCCACTGTTATTTTTCCTTTTAAGCAACTTGTTAAGTTGCTTTTGTTTCAACCAGATCATAAAGAACACCATCTTGTTGCTCTTTAAATTTACCTTGTGCTATTAATTTTTTGATAGCTTTTTGCACTGAATTATTAGATGAATTAAGTTTTTTAGCTACCTCTTTATGAACATTCTTAGACCATGGTTGAATAGGTAATAAGTTTTCAACTTGACTTATAAACTCCTCATCAACAACCATACCTGTCACTGTTTCTAGAGGAATAATAGCTGCATTTACCATACCTGTTGTTGCTCTGCATAATAAAATATCTGTTTCACATTCATTACACTTAACTTTATTTTTCTGGTTTGGAACGGAATCAACTTCTCCCGTTGTACTAGTATGACAAAATGGACAAACGAAAGCTTCCTGTTTCAAGCCTGAAACATCTACATTAAAATCATTAGAGTTTTCATCGTAAATAGAAATTAATGAAATAGTACAACTACTACATACAAGAGGCTTCGCACTTCCATGTTTAGCTCTTTGAATATACTTAACGTCGCATTTACAAGACGGACAGGTTTTTACCAAGTTTCTTTTAATCTGTTTCTTAGTTCTTGGTATCGCTATGTGAGAACCTGCTATATTCCCAGCTAAATTTTTCATTTCCCTTTTTAGTTGGTTTACTCGTTTATCTACTGTTTCAGCAGTAATCGAGTCTTGTTCATACGAATCCCATAAGTGGTCAACTTTATCCATTAGTTTTATAAGCAATTTTTCATTTTCTTCAGTTTCCTTCCTATGCTCCTCAATTTCCTCTCCTATTACGCCTTGCCAATCACTCAAAGAGGTGTCATTTACTGACTTAAGCATAGCAATCATATGTATAGCACTTATGATTCTATTTTTACTATCTATCTGGTGATCATCGTCTTGTAATTCTTCACCTAAAAATACGCTTAACCTATTAAGTTGATCAGATAAGTTGTTTACTTTTTCCGCAGCCTTTAACGCATAAGTTTTTAAATTATCATTGTGCATCTCTTTTACTTCACTTATCGCTTCTCTATGTTGAGATGAACTATGGATTGTCGAGAAGATCCAAGATGCCATGACCGACAGGATAGTTAAAAGTAGACTTAGAATTGCACTTTCTTTTGCTGAGAGCGAACCAAAAGCAATTATTAACACGCAAATTGCTACACCAACTGATAAGAGAATAGCTATATTTCTCTCGAGTGTTCCATTTTTGTTCATAAATATCTCCATTGATGAATTGCAACTTAACAGCTTATTAGTGAGAATAAATCCTTCTTTCTGCCGAAAGTGGTTACTCTAACTAATGTTCATTTACTTACATTAATATACATCAGTTATTAATAGTTTCAAAAGCTTATCACGCTTCAGAACTGTTGATGCTTGTTGAAAGAAGGAATAGTTCTCGTTTTATGGGGGAAAGTGAGAATCATGAGAAAATTTCGCGATAAAACATTTGTTACAAAATAAAATGAAAATTTATTAGCGGAACTACTGATACGAAAATAATTGATTATCGTTGTCAATTTACAGCTAATTTACATAACGAGAACTATACTTTAAACCTATTCAGTGTGACCTTAAAACTAACACATGGAATTGCGTATACCTCTCCCTATAATCCTATTTTACGGAGCAATCACCACGTTATTCCAAGCAAAATTACACTTCTATGTATGGAATAGATAAACGCTATAGTAATGTACACGGCGAACGTATGCTTTCCCTAAGTGCTAACATAAAGGAAAACAGTAATTAAAAGACAGCGGTGACATGAAAATACCCACCACTACCAGCTAATGTAAACTTTGTTTTTTTTCATTCCACTTAAAGACGCACTCTCAAGACAAAAGAGATTGCAATAGTTGCCTTTACCTTTGAAAATTTGTCGTTATCATAGCTTAAGCTTTTATTTATGTTATAGACTATGAAAGATTGCAATCAATGTGGTAAGTGCTGCATAAAGTACGGAGACGGTGATCTTTCGGCAACGAAAGAAGAAATTGCCTTATGGGAAATATTCAATCCTGATATTTTTGATTATGTTAAAAATAATGAAATATGGTTTGATCCAAAAACTCAGGAAAAGCTAGAAAAGTGCCCTTTCCTTGAAGTCTCTCCAACTGCTTCAAATAATTCAGCCCCAAAATATACCTGTAGCATTTATTTAGATAGACCTGAAGATTGTCGCCATTACCCGAGTTTAGTTTCTGAAATGATCAGAGATGAATGTGAAATGATTGAAGCCATAGACATATCGAAACCTAGGCAAGCCCAATTAGCTCTAGATTTAATAATGAAAGGCAGTCGTCCGTCAATTACCGCTTAATGTAATTACCTTAAGCGGTTAGTTTTGGCTGCTTACATACGCAAAAGTAGAGCAACGTTGTTCTAATTTATTGTTCTTCCAATATCACCTTCAAATTATTCAATCCTGTTTGTAGATCGTCACCAATAATTTGCTCGAAATCCATAAACAAAAACATAATATTCATCGGATAATCCATATGACCACTAAAGCCCCATATGATCTTTGTTTGATTTTCAGAAATACTTTGTATGCTCATAAAGGCAGGTTCACTCGCTTCAAAAGGCTTTAAAAATCGTAATTCAAAATCGATACGTTCACCGTCTTTAATGGCTATTATTTCTTGCTCACCTGTACCCACATCAGGGTTTTGTGAATCCCATGCAGAAACAAAACCCACTTCTCCATCAGTACCTCGATAACTTTTTGTCATTTCTGGGTCCATTTGTGCCCATTTACTAAAATTATCTTGGTTCTTCAACAACTTGACGTAATTAAACACCACCATATTCGGCTGGTTTATTATAACTTCACGTTCAACTTCGTAACTGTCTTGCACGAAAATAGCCACTATCAGTGGTATAGCAATAATAGTCGCAATAACGATAAGTAATTTTTTTAACATAAGATAACCTTTTCTATTTTTTATTATAATTTGGCTTGCTAAGCCTAAGTTTGGCGCAACCATTGTTGCATTTCAATAATAAAAATAAGAAATGGAATATCGGTCAAAGGTTATAAAGCCTGTCGGTGTTGGCAACCTTCAGGCAATAATAAGGGCATATATCAAGTTGAATAATAGGTATTAGGCTACGCTGATTTTTTAAAACGCAGTACAAAACGGTCTGTTTTACCACGTACGGCGGGGTCAAAAACAACTTTAGTGTAATCATCATTCGCATTACGAAGAAATGCGGCTTCAGCATCCAAAGTAAAGCCAGCCTCAATGAGTTCTTCTACCACATAATCTCGGTTGATTCGATGTAACTTAGGGTTATGTTCCTTGGCATTGTTGTGCATATCAATAATACCCAATACACCACCAGGCTTTAACGCACTTTTAAGTTGGGCCAATATTGCTTTACGCTTCGCTTTTGGCGCAGATGAATAAAGATCATGATAATTTAACACGACGGTTATCGCATCAACTTCATTGGTTAAATCAAATTCGCCAAATTCCTTTTTATAATGACTAACATTTGGCAATCGTTGATTCGCTATTCTCTGGTCAAACTCTTTAGCAAAACGCCCGTCAAATACTTCTAAAATAAACTTATTATTTTGCGCAATTACCTTACCTTGCTCTCCAACACGATGAGATAATACTTCAGTATAATAGCCACCACTCGATAAAATTTCTAAAACCGTCATCCCTGGTTCAATACCAAAGAACTTCATCACTTTCGCTGGTTTTCGGCCCATATCGCGCTCTCGATCAGCCTGCGCACGTTGCTCAGATTGCAAGGCGTTGACAAATTTTTGTTCGCTATCACCATAGCCAAAGGCCATAGAACTCATAAAAACACTACAGCTAACTAATACAATTTTTAATTTCATGATTGCTCTCCTAAAGTACTGCTTTGTTGATGACTTAAATGATTATTCATTTGACGATTTATGCTTGTTACTTTAGCTAGCTTGTTGCGACGATAAAAAATATACACAACATAAATACCACCGGCTAAGTGGCCTAACATCAGCGCTTGAAACAAACTTACATCGGTTAAAAATACCGCACCAATAAATGTGCACGGTAGTAACAAAATAATGCGATGAATGACACCTAAAGACAGCGCTTGCCAAGGTTTTCCTTCTGCATTTAAACATGACTGATAAACGATAACTAAGCCCGCCCCGATATACCCAAACGGTACCCAAGTAAGGTAAATGGTTAGCAATTCAGCCACCGCGCCCTCAGGACAAATAAAATAGGACAACATGTTATTGTTAATCACTAAAGCAACCGCTAATGCAAGCTGCAGTAAAATTACCAAACCAAAAGCAAATAAATATGCCTGTCGAACACGGCTGACATGACCGAGCCAAAAGTTAGTACCAACAATGCACGGCATGGTTGTCGTTAATACCATAGGTATCAATAAAAAAATGGATTCCATACGGAATATAAAAGCGAAAGCCGCGACATAGCTATAGTTAATTTCGGCGACAATGGTGGTTAATATAGCCATGCTTATAGGGGTAACTAGCTGCTGCGAAACAATCGTTATGCTATTTATTTTATTTGACAGTAAACCACCCTTAATTTCTGCTAACTTAGGTATCGTCAAATGCACTTTTTTATGAAGAATAAATAGTGATATGCAAGCAAATAAAA
Organism: Colwellia meonggei; assembly: GCF_057537295.1. Lineage (NCBI taxonomy): Bacteria > Pseudomonadati > Pseudomonadota > Gammaproteobacteria > Alteromonadales > Colwelliaceae > Colwellia > Colwellia meonggei. Next base: position 187,706 of record NZ_BAAJLZ010000004.1, on the reverse strand, counting down.
CGTCAACTATGCCATGAGTCCACGCCAGTCCCTCCAGCCCAGATATATAAAGTCCACTCTCAGGCATCAATAAAGCAATTGCTATAACACTCTTAGATAGCAGCCAAGACAGCATTAAGCGACTTGCGATATTTGAGTTACCAAGCGCCCTAAATATAGCGCTAACTTGCCAAATAATAGCTAAAAAAATCCAAGTAAAATAACGTGATTCAACATACAGCATTTGGCTATTCGCCAATACTATTTTTGGATCACCAATATGACCTGAAGCCCAAGTTCTACTTCCAAGAAATGAAAATATAGCTTCATTAAAAAAGCAAAATAATAACGAAAAAAGCGCAATAAAAAAGGTAGCTTGCAACAAAGAGCTACTAATTGCGTTAGAAAGTTGATGGCCATGTAAGCATGACACTTTAACAATTTTATTATTGGTTATTATGCTCAAACCAATGGCAATGGCGGTTACTGCTGTTGTGATTGGTAAAGTAAAACCAAGTGCAGTTAAAACATCTTCACCGTTAAAAGCTAATAAACTAGATTCAAGCAAGTCATAGGCAAATAGCGCCAAAATAGCCGTGATCATCGGCAAGGATGAATGCACGATAACTTTAGGTATTTTTTCTTCTGCAATCCAGTTTTTAAGCTGTTGGTCCATTAAGCTAAAATTCTTGTTGTTAATATTCAATAACAAGATACGTGAAGCTGAGAATTTTATTCGTTCATGAATGTAACAATTCATGTTACTCAATGATTTAAATCGAGAAACTGAACTAGGATTCACTAAAATACACGTTACTCTGCACTCTTATTACGACGAGTAACATTAAAACTCCCCAATAGGCTATTTCATTAGGAAACATCTTTTAACAATCCAATTGACAAAATAACAACACCTTATTGCAAATGATAACAATTACTATTAAGATTGATATCAATAAATAATAAATGGATGTTATCTAACCTTAAGAAAGCGCTCGACTTTCTCTTTATCAATAAAGCAAATTTCAATCACTACTGCACATACATGGTTGTATGACTACTCGTGGGCAGCATAAAACATGGTGAATGATGCTTTTTATAAGTTTGAGTGAACACGAGAGTATCAAGGATAGCTAACGCTAATTTGAAAAACGATCAACCCTCTCTACAGGACTTATCAATAAAGGCCTGTGAAAACACACAAACAAAGGATAAAACATGAATAAGCTTGCCCTGCAAGGGAAAGACAGCAATGGCTATTTAAAAAAAACTAAACTGGCAACCTCTATCGCACTAACATTAGCTTCGTTGGCAACAAGCCAATTGGCTTATGCAAATGATGATGCTATCGAATATGAAAAAATCACCGTTACCGGTCAAAAAATCACCCGAACTTTACAAGAAACACCTGCCAGTATTGCTGTTTTTAGTGATACTAAAATGCTCCAACAAAACTTAGGTGAAATCAGCGAAGTATTATTTGAAACAGCCAATGTTCACTCTTCTGCCGCAGGAAACTTTAGCATTCGAGGCATAGACGGCTTTAACGTTTCAGGTGCCGGAACCAGTGCTTTAGCTAGTGTTTACGTTGATGGCGCCGCATTACCTCAACGTCTAATACGCAATGGCTTCTCGACATGGGATGCAAAGCAAGTAGAAATTCTTCGTGGTCCACAGTCTACCCTACAAGGCCGTAATGCATTAGCTGGCTCAATTATTATGACCACAACCGCCCCTTCACATGAATGGGAAGGCAAATATCGCGTACAAATTGGCGAAAACGGTGAGCGTGAAGCAGCCATTGCGTTTGGCGGCAGTATTGTTGAAGATGAATTAGCTTTTCGTTTTAGCGCTGAGAAAGAAGATTTTGACGGCTATAATTATAATATTACACGCCAAGAAGATGCCGACTTTAAAAATGATGAACTTTACCGATTAAAACTTTTATATACACCAAGTGCTATACCAGATTTATCGGCACAACTTAGTTTTACTCATGCCACCACAAATAAAGGTGCCAGCGGGGTAAATGTTCCAGCAAATGGCAATCCATTTGACCAGCGTATTATTACTAATAACGATCCTCAGGAGTTAGTTTATAAAACAGATATTGCTAACTTAGAAATCAATTACGGTATTAGTGATACATGGGATTTAGTATCCATTAGCACATACTCAGAGGTTAACTCTTCATGGGATGATTATGATGATGATGCAGGCCCACAAGCGCTTGGTACGCGTTTCTATCATGAAGATACCGAAACATTTAGCCAAGAACTGAGACTTATCTATAACGGTGACCAGCTTACTGGTTTAATAGGTGCTTATTATTTTGACCAAAATATTCCCACTAATTATGGTGGTATTACCCGCATTAGTCTAGCGTCACTGGGCCTTACAGCAACATCTTTAATGAATAACTTCGGTTTAGATGAAGCAACAGCAAATTTTGCTATTAGCCAATACGCTGGTTTTGATCCAGTTGTTTTAGACCAAGCAAGTTCTACTGATCAAAACATTACTTCTTACGCCTTGTTTTCAGACTTTACTTACGAGTTCAATGAACAGTGGAATATCTTCGCAGGCTTTCGCTGGGACCGAGAAGAACAGGATAATAATGATAGCCAAAACTTGGCCATTGCCAATATAGATAAAATGCCATATGTTGCAAATTACCCGGCGCCATTGAACCAACTTATTGGCGGTATTAACGCTCAATTGATTAACTACGCAGCCGATGCTAATACTCCTATTCCCGTTACCGACGCAAGTTTTAACGAGTTCATTCCAAAGTTAGGTGTTAGCTACAACTGGAGTGACGATATTACAACTAGCTTTACTTTTCAAAAAGGGTATCGTTCTGGCGGCGTTGGTGTTAATTCGGCAAAATCTTCACCTTATCAATTTGACTCAGAGAGCACGTCAAACTATGAACTTGCATTACGCTCATTTTGGTTAGATGGCGATTTAATGTTGAACGCTAATGCTTTCTATATTGATTGGAAAGATCAACAAGTAAGTGTTCAGCTTTCTGAAAACTCATTTGATAGCGAAACAAAAAATGCTGGTAGTTCAACCGTTAAGGGCTTTGAGGTAGAAGCCTTTTATCAAGTTACTAATGAATTTGAGTTATTTGCCTCACTTGGACAAGCAAAAACAGAATTTACTGACTTTGTTATAACCATACCAACTAATAATGCCCCTACCGTTTACGACTTAACAGGTAGAAGCTTTGCTGATGCACCTGAATGGACTGCAAATATTGGCGCTACTTACCAAGCTGACAATGGCATTTTTGCTAACATAAATGTTAATTATGCCGACAGTTCAAATGCCGATACCAACCCATACAGCCGCGGCCTAACAGAAGGTGACGCCGAATTTAATTTACAAAACGATGCGCGTACTTTAGTTAACGCAAAAATAGGCTACGACTGGGAAACTTTCGGTATCTATTTAATTGCTAAAAACTTATTAGATAAAGAATACATCTCAGGGGCAGCACTGGGCACGGGTAGACGTGTAGTGAGACATGACTTAGGTGCGCCACGTCAAATTAGTTTAAGTTTGCAAGGCACTTTCTAACGGCTAATTAACAACGAATGCTTAAACAAAAATGGCTATTTACATCAGTAAATAGCCATTTTTCATATCTAAAACCAGTCATGACATCTTAAGCGCTTTATTGAATTAAACTAATAACTTAGCGTCATGGGCATAATCATCAAATTAATTTTTTACTATTGAATAATTAGCGCTATACATGGTGTTAATTGGTTGCGAAATCACCTTCAATTATAGTTTCTTCAATAGCTGTTTTTTGCGCTAATTTATATGCTATAAAAATAAACAATGCTGCAACCCCAGCCAACCCAACTTGCATACCAAAGGCTGTATATTGACCGGCTTGCCAAAGCAATTGTAAGTTTTCTGGAAACAATAGCCAGTCACTGATTATCGTCAGTAATAATATCCCCGCAGCGCTAACAAAGCTTACAACTAAAAATGTTCGCTTTTCGATAAACAACGCAATAATAGCTGAAATCAAAAGGGTTGCGACAAAAGCATAGATAACAAAATCAGCTCTTTCAAGAAAAGAAACAGGCAATAACCTTTCAGCAAGAAAAGCCACGCAACAGGCTATACCAACGCCGAGCGTACTAATAAGCGTAGTATAAGTGGCTATTTTCACTGAACGTTGTGAGGCTTTCAACTGCTTCTGGCGTTTTTCAATCCACAATAAATTACCCGTTACAATTAGCCCACAAACTGCAATGCCTAAAATGAAATAAATAAAACGTAAATCTAAACCGGCAAAGCCGCCAAAATGTAGCTCACTTAAAGTATCAATACCGTGTCGAACCTCACTATGCTGGTTAACATCATCTTTAAATATAATCGAATTATCACTAAGGTTAATTGCCACTTCAAAACGTTGGGCAAAATTACCGTCAATTCGGCCAATTAAATGTATTACAGTACTTTCATCTCCGTAGTTATACATTCGAACCACTTTAGGTACGTGGCCAAACTCGGCACTGTATTGCTCAACCAATTGGTCGATGTTATTAAATTTTTGCGGGTTATCTTGCCATTCAACCTCAACACTGCGGACACCAGCATCATTTAACAATGCCTCTTGATCCCCTTTATATAAAATAACAGCAAAAGCAATTTGATAAATAATCACCAAGTTAAATATCAAGCCACTTAATGCATACATCAAAGTAAACGGAATGCTGATGGTACCAACAACATTATGCATATCGAGTAATTTGCTACGAGTGTTAGAATCAGTGCGGTATTGAAAAAAGTTACCCACTAACTTTCGAGCATGGAGCAAAATTCCTGACAACAACATGAAGAAGAAGAACAAGGTAACAAAGCCAATAATGTAGATACCAAAAGGAATATTTAAGTCTCGGTGTAACTGATAAATAAAATCTGCAAGTATGAATTGATCAATTTCACCAACAACTTTGCCGCTATATGGGTCTAACAATAAACCAATAAATTCGCGCCCTGCTTGTTCTTCAATTAGGTCGACATAAGCTTGATAATAAGGCGTTTCTTCTGATGGAGGTAAAATGGTTAAATGTTCTTTGGCATTAAAAGGCCGATCCGCAATCGCTAACTCCATAATCTCACTTGCGGATAATATTTCTCCTTGTTTAATATCATGCGTTGGCTGAACTGACCATAAGAAAATTTCATGGCGAAAAAGACTAATTGAGCCAGCAAAAAATACCACAAACAACAACCCTGAAATAATAATACCGAGCCAGCCATGTGCATCCGTTAAATTTTTTAATGTATATTTTTTCATTGCTTAACCTAAAAAGTAATAAATGTTGATCAGTGCAGAAACAATCAGCGGATACCCACATCGCTGCCAAGCTTGTTTTGCTGAATCTGATGAGTAACACATGACCAAAGCGATAGCCCACATAGGAAAGGCAACCACCAAGCCTATTAATAACTTTTCATCGATGTTAAGAGGTAGAATATAATTTAGGTTCAGCATGACTGAAATTGATAACAAACAACCTAAAAATATTGCCACTAAGGTTTTATGCAACATATTGCCTCCCTGTACTAAACAAAACATTAACAAGCATGATCGCAGTAATGGCAACAGGGAACATTCGGTAAGCAACATGACCATATATAAAAATCACAGCGCCCCAGCATGCCATGATTAATGCCAGTACATAAAAGAAGGCCGTTGCCGCAATATGATGCTGCGATGCAGAGATATAAGCGGCAATGACTAAAATTAGAAAACCGCCCCAAGCAGCATGTTTATTAGTCGGCTTAGCGAGTAGTTTTTGATTAGGTGAGGCTGAATAACTTAAAAGACAGGCGATCCAAGTTAAAAATATTGTAAGTTCCATTTAAATTCACTTTATTGATAATTGTTCGTATTACGATTTGCATTTTATAGATTTTCGTTAAAATTGATAGCCCTAAATGAAATAAAACTGGCATGATTTAAACAAGGTAGCCCGCGATTGGGCTTACGTTGTTTTTTAGAAATATCTTTGAATATAAAGCGTTGGTGGGGAAATATTGATAGTGATATGCATACGTGCAGCAACATATCACTATTTGTAAACTAGGTTAGCCCTTGGCAAGCATGCTGTCTAACCAGCGGGTCGGTAATAACCTTTTTAATATTGCAAACAGTTTTGTTGGCGTAGTAATACGGTAACGCAACTTGGGTGTTTTACTTTCTAACGAGTGAATCAATGCGCGAGTAACGTCTAGCGGTTCTAAAGTAAATGCAGCATTTGATTTTTCACTACTTAGGCGCTCAATTTGTTGGCGATATTGTTGTTTATGGTCACTTGACTCAACATCAATATGCGCTTGAAAAGCAGCTAAGGCATTGGCGCGAAATTGCGTATTAATAGGCCCAGGCTGTAAAAGCACAACATCAATATTGGCTGGTTTTAGCTCTAACCTAAGAGTATCGGTTAGGCCCTCAATGGCATACTTAGAGGCATTATAAGCGCCTCGATAAGCCATAGATACAAAACCTAATACAGAGCTACATTGTATAATACGGCCATGTCCCTGTTGTTTCATGATAGGAATAACTTTTCGAGTAAGTTCATGCCAACCAAAAACATTGGCTTCAAACTGGGCTCGTAATGCTGACGTTGGTAGGTCTTCTAATGCCCCAGGTTGCCCATAAGCACCATTATTAAATAGATAATCAAGCTTGCCATTGGTTTCTAATAATATATCGCTTAGCGCCTGCTCAATAGTTTCCGGCTCAGTTAAATCAAGCAAATGCGCCGATAACCCTTTCGCTGCTAAATTTTCTACATCTGCTGGTTTACGTGCTGTGGCGAAAACTTGATAACCACGTGCCGATAAGGTTAATGCTGCGTGCAAGCCAATGCCGCTCGAGCAGCCGGTAATTAATATTGATTTTTTAGACATTAATAAATCATAAATATAAGTAAAGTTACTCGCCAGCTTACTAAAATATAACGCTCAAGCAAACGAATATGCTAAGTAAATACCAATAGTGCTACCTTTTAATTAAAGGCGTTACATTTAACATCGTTCATCTTTAGGTGAGTCCATAACCACATGGGTCGTAATTGTACGTACCTGAGGAATGGCACCGAGTACGTTAGCGTGAAAAGCTTTAAATGACTTAATATCATGGGTTTCAATACGCAGTAAATACTCGAAAGCCCCTGTCATGTTGTGACATTCTTTAACTTCTTCAGCAACATTAATTGCACGCTCAAATGCCTGTTGCGACTCGGTAGAATGCTCATCTAAACCTATGGTGACATAAGCAATAAAATGATTACCTAGCAATTCAGGATTTAATACCGCTCGATAGCCTTTAATTAAGCCGCTACTTTCTAACTCCTGCACTCGTCGTAAACATGCCGATGGCGACAAACCTATTCTTTCTGCTAGCTCTGAATTGGCAATTCTGCCGTCACTTTGTAACTCGCGCAATATTTCACGGTTATATCTATCTAATTTAGTCATTTATTGTCCATTTAGCGATATTATTTGATAAATTCGCACAGTTATTGCCTGTAAATAAACTTATACTTGTTTAACAACGAAAACAACAAGGACTTTATTGATGAACGCTGAAATACTCACTGCTTTAGCGATTTTTGCTTTTGTATCGTCAATCACACCTGGGCCAAATAATTTAATGCTAATGAACTCTGGCGCTAACTTTGGCTTTAAGCAAACATTGCCACATGCCTTAGGCGTTGGTATTGGTTTTACGGTTATGGTTGCCCTCGTCGGTATGGGAATTATGCAAATATTCGATGCATTCCCGATCAGTTACCAAATACTGAAAGTATTGAGTATTATTTACCTACTCTATTTGGCGACTAAAATTGCCATGTCTGACACATCAATTAAATCAACAGGTGATGAAACTCAGAAAAAATCAGTACCGCTTACTTTTATGCAAGCTGCAATGTTTCAGTGGGTGAATCCAAAAGCGTGGACCATGGCACTAACTGCAATTAGTGTATATGCGCCATCAAAAAACTTAACAGCCGTGCTCATTGTTGCCCTAATTTTTGGTTTAGTGAATTTTCCATGCATTAGCAGTTGGATAGTGCTTGGCGAGAAACTGCAAATATTTTTGACCAATAAAAGGCGCCTAAGATTTTTCAATTTCACCATGGCAATACTATTAATACTGTCATTAGCACCTGTTATATTGAATTAACAACCTAGCCTTTGCCATTGAGGACTAGCCTTCCTACGGCAAAGGCTCATCCGTCAAATTTATTCTGATAAAAAGCTATGGCATATTTGCCAGCTATTAGGGCACTGACTTTTCGCAGTATTAGATAACGCATAATTAAAGTCTTTCAAAGTCAGCACTCGGCCACTATGAGCAGCAGCAAAACGTTCTACATCTAATTTTTCTTCTGCTAAACGTTGCGCTAATAACTTCAGTGTTTGGCCACCGTTAGGCGAGCCGCTAACTTTACGAGAAAAGAACATATCAGCGGTAAATAATAGTTTTGCCTGTGAAAAATAGCTGATTAAATTATGTGTTGCATGGCCGCTGGCAAAATCAAGTACTTGCAATGCACCATTGGCATAGCTTGCAGAGCCAGTTACTACATCAAAACGCTCAGGTGCGATATCAGCGTAGGCAAGCTCTTTAATTCTCGCTTGATGCTCTTTAACACTAATAAAGGTTACGCCAAGCTCAAATGCTTCTCTCATACCTTCAAGGTGATCAATATGGTGATGACTAACCACTTGATATTTTAGTGGTTTGCTATTTCCTGCCAACTTTTGCACGGCTGTTAGTCTATTCGTTAAGTCTTCATAACCGCCAGCACCAATATAATAATCACCAGCATCTAAAAATACTGAAAAGCCCCAATCTTGGCCTGCTAAATAAATGTTATCGTCAAGCTTTTCGACCATCATCTCAGAAAACGACAATGTTGGCGCACTATCTTGATAATTTTCTGGCAGCTCAAACGCCCGGCTTACATCTGGATTAATGACTAATTCTCGTGCTACTGACACCATATAAGGCTGACCGCCTCTTGTGACATAAGTGCTAGTAGCGAACTTCACCTCTTGCTGAGATTTAACCTTTGAATAGTTATAAATAAACAGTTTACCCGGCTGCCAATCTGGCTTTGACATTTTAACGATTAAGCCCGTTTGCTGATTAATAAATAGCGTTAATTCCTCGTAGCCTTGCATCGCTAATTTAACCTTGAATAATTGCGAGTCAAACGTTACCTCGTCATCAAGTACTGTTGCATCATCAATATTTCGATAAAGTAAGACCGCTAAAGCAGTATCTAAATAGTAAAAGTGGCGACGGTCGGTTCGTGCATAACTTAAATTCGTATTAACAGACAAGGTTTTTAAACTGTGGTTAAGTTGATAGCCTTGCTTACCATCAAACATTTGATGTTGAATAGAAAAGCTGTCTTTATCGCCTCGTATCCACTTAAAGTTTTTTCTTTTATTGATGAAATCAATGGTGCTATCTGAGCGATAGTTCACCAAGTCAACCGCGTTTGGGCTTTCACTTTGCCCGTAACGAAAACTTTTATAGGTGTCCTTTACATTAATACTTTTGATTGCTTTAAAGTGCTCTTCGCCATAGCCAGAGACAACTTTATTGATTATTTCTGTTTTATTGTCACTAGCAAAAGCCGCTGCACTATCACCAAAGTAACAGGCCAGTAAAATGACTATTGTTATTATTTTATTCATACGCTAATCCCTTAAATGTGGTCAATAAATCCTAATGTAGCTAACATTTAATCGCGATAACTATGAGATAAGAGGGATGAATTTTAGGTCAAATAACAAGTAGAAACATAAACTTACAATTAGCAAGTGTTTGCATAAAGCAATTAAATTGCATGCGAAATTAACTGAGGAGCAATTTGTTTACCATTGTCATTAAAACGAGAAACGCATTAAAACGAGATAGGTATCAATACGCTATAGATATTAACCTTCGTCGGCATTAACACGTATAACAACAGAGCCAGCTAACTTGTCATGCCAGCCCTGCTTCTTTTTATCCATTGCGATCCAGAAAAAACCAAGCCCTAGTGGCAAAAGGGAAATGTAATACCCAACATAGCGAATAACAGCTTGCTTAACACTAAGCTTATTACCGGTTTTATCATCAACCACTTTTGCCAATAAAGCTATTTTCCCTGGTGTTGCCGACTTATAAAGCCAAAATAGAATAATGGCGAATATAGGAAATACATAGCTAATAATAACGTCAAGCCAACCTTGTACTGATTCTCCAGAATAAAAGTATTCGCCACCATATATCAAAAATAAAATGGGAAAGGTGATCATGATGAGAATGATAGTGTCGATAATGCTTGCCGCAAACCGTGCCCAAAAACCAACGTAGCTAACTTCTGCTTTCATGTTAGGTGTTAAGGTTTCTTGGGCCTGATTGTTGCTAGTTTCAATGTTGCTCATTACCATTCCAAATTAAATTATCGCTTATTTCAGCGCTTTATCTGAGTGAGATAGTAGCAACAATTGAATTCGTGCAGCTAATGCCAGATCAATAAAAGCTCTCATAACTGCACGTTAAACGGCTATTCTTACTCTTTGGAAACAGGCGTTTGCGTTCCTGTTTGCGGTTTAGCACGCCAATAACCTTGCGTCCCCAGTTTCCCCCATGCCCATTTTATCCAAGATAAACTAGTAAAGCTTAACCAAATAACCCAAGCAAGCATAAGCCCTTTATAAAACAATACCGGAATACTAAACACGGAAATGTTAGGTAAAAGGCCATCAGATTTATCGGCAAACCACTGTAGATTATTGCCAAAAGAGTAATTGCCGGTAATGCCCATATTTGGGGAACTTAATAGGCTAGTAGGAATAACAGCGATTAAAGCTAATACGGTAACGATGGATAATCCGTACAAAACAAATTGTGAAAAATTAAAAGCAATTCGATTTAAGTTTTTCGGTCGATAAGTACTTGCTGTTAGCGATGCAAACCAAACTGCTACTAGCATTAATATGCCCCAGTTGTTCAAACTTAAACCAAAACCTAAAGCAATCCAACTCATTAAGGTTAGCGGTGAAAATGGCACACGAGCCACAACTATCGCTAATAAAATAAAAGCTAACAATTCACCCCAATATAATACTGCTGGGCCAAGTATTGGGCCGTCAGTCCAAAGTACCCAGCGCTGCCGCGTTAAGTTGACAATACTAGTGATATTACTAACTGGTGCGTTTAAGTTGATAGTAGGTACTGTTAACAATAATTCATTACTGGTATTTGAGCGCATTGAAATTTGAATAGTGTGCTTACCGGGTAAAATAGGCAAAGCTAATTTGCCTTGCTCAAGTTGCAAATTAATCAATTTATTATCGGTTCTAATTTCTTTTAACTGATAACTATCAGGCAATTCAATGTGATGCTCTCCGCCACGGGTACTGCGATAGTCAAATGACAAGTTTAATTTTGAGGTGCGAGTGCCCTGTTCAATTTCCACATCAACTCTATCAATTGCAAGGATTTCACCTTTAACCGCGTTAGGTCTTGATGTAGCAATGGATAAGGTTTCTCCCGGGTAAGGGTAAAATAAATATGAATAGTAGTCATCGGGCTCTTGCGCACCTAAAATAATTGGTATACCACTGATCTCAGCATGCCACGAAGGGTTAACAATAATTTGCCACTGTTCAACCAAAGGTAAAGTTGCACTGGCCTGTAAAGACAATAATGCCTGGCGTTCAAGTGTTGAGTCCCAACGAAACTCATCTTCCCCTGCAGGCAATGTAACATTAACTTGCGCATTTTCTACCACCATATCAGCGCTAATAATACGTTCACCCGGCAAGGTCGGTATTTGCATATTAATAGAGCCAGAGCTCGGCGCAATACGTTTTACCCTTGTTGTAACTGTCCATACTTGGTCAATAGATAACTCCCTCACCACCTTCACGAAAGGCTGATAAGCATATCGCGTTGACGAAGTATTATTTTCCTTAGCAGTATCGCTATTATTGAGTGTTTGTTCATTGACTACAGAAAGAAACGCTAAGGTATTACCTGTTAAATGATTGGCCTGCACGCCCACCACTTCCCAAGCCTTATTTAAGCCTAATTCAACATGTTGCGGTTGGTCTTTAAATTCAAGCTGAAAAGTATCTACAGGAGCAATTTCTCCGGACAAATTAAAAGTGGAAATACCTTGCGCTACCGGAATATATAGCCAGCGACCTTGCTTAAGTAAACTATGTACCGGTTTACCATTTAACAAAAGCTTTTCCGGTCGCCAAAACTCTGATTTTGGCAAGGCAATTGCTGTTTCTGCATTGGCATGAACATTAAGTACTACAGTTAACTGCGACGCTTGACTTTGCACTTTTATTCGGTTGATTAAGGCACAGCTAGGCGCACATTCAGGAGCTGCTAATACGCGCTGTTGCAGTTCTTCGAGCAAGGCTTGTGGTGGAAAGTTAGCTGCTTCTACTTTTCCAGAATAGCCAGGTAGTAATAATCCTAAAGCGAATAAAGCCATTAGTGCAGACGAGTGAAAGTTTTTAACTTTCAGCTTAACAACCTCTTTTAGTACCAAGGCTAACCATAACAACGCCAATAAAACCCCTAATATTTTAACGGCCCGATAACTGTTCTTTGATAAAACAATAACATCGAACTTTTGCCCTTGAGTAACAGGACTGTGCCAGTTTATGATGTATGGTTGCCACTGCCAATCAGGAATACCGGAGCCAGCTTGGATCATTGCGTCTGATTGATAACGCTCCATCAATAAATCTGCTCTTTTAATTCGGCTACCTGTTATTTCAATGCGCTCAACATCTTGCTGTGTTGAAAAAGCTTGCTTTTCAGCGCGGGATTGCACCATATCTGTAACAATGCTCATTTCCGCATTACTACGGTCATTAAAACTCTGCACTTTAGTAACATTAGCTTCGAGTTGCGGATGAATAACCGTTCTTAACTGCATTGCACTAAAATACAAAATAGCACCAACCACTAAAGCGACACTAAACGCCCAGTAACCATTAACTATTGTTTTTAACGATGTAAATGGTTGATGAGTTTTGACTGCTACCGCCATTAAAAAATTTACAACGGCAAACAGTGGTACGCCACTTTCTTGATAAATCGCGATCAACATTAATGCAGTAACCACACCAGCACTAACACTAACGATACGACTGGCAACAAATGCCGAAAGTAAAACAATGAAGCTCGCCCAAATGGTCCAATTACTCCACCAACTATTAGAAACACTGTCAGCGCCGAATACCGCAAACAGCTTATTACCTGGTGGCAAATTCAACCTTAACGAAACACGTTCAAAGTTGTTTTGCCATCCACTTATAGCAATTTCACTATCAGCCTGAAAAATACCACGAGCTTTAATATTGGTGCCTGGATACCGGTTTTCTATGCCTCGTTCCCCATCACCTTTACTGGTTATTAATACCGAACCATCTTGATCTTCTGCTGACTCAAGCAGGTAAGGTAACTTCATACTTAGCCGCCAATCATTAATCATTTCGCCGCGAATATTATCATTAAAAGTATAGTTTTCACCGTCAAATGATAGCCACAAAGTGCGGTTAAGGGTTAGCTGGTTTTCAATATGAACTGGTTTACCTCTATGTTGAATGTCGTAATGGAGTGCGTCACCTTCTTTCAATAAATAGCTCGGTAATTTGTACCAAGCACTTGGCATATCGGCCTGATTACTATCAATCATTTGTGCACCACTTAACCGGCCAATACGTAGGCTTTCGTCACCTTCAAATACCCAAACTTCTTCTTTAGGCCAATGGTGTGACTGTATTGGTTTTTGCCATGTCAATAATGTTTGTTTCGCATAACCCCGTATTAGCATTTGCCAATTACCTGGTTTGAGTTTTACATGCAACAATCCATCTGCATCCAAAAATGCAGGTAGTTCAGACTCAATGCCAATTAACTCAATATTTTCAGGCAAAGCGCGACCGACAATAACTTCACGCATTTTCCCAGAAACGCTAAAGTCTACGTAAGTATCTAAGGCGATGTGGCTACCGTCAGTAATTCGGCGTGCAACCGTAACATCTATTGAGTCATGTTGTGCTTGGCTTGGCTCCAATTCTTGCAGCCATAGATCATTATATTCAATTTTAGGAAAAGCAATTACTTGACCATTAATGCTCATTTTCACAAATGCATATTGGCGCGGAATATTGATACTTTCAGGAATGCTCGGCCAGTTAAATTGCCCTGTAACCTGATATTCGCCTTTTTCTAAAGCAATAGCTGGCTTACCTTGATATAAAATTACTGGCAACGACTTATTATTGACCTTTACGTCTAATGGCCAATTCTCTGCACTTCCCGGTAAAGGAATAGTGCTTTTTGCCAGTACTTGCCATGACTGTTGAAATGTTGCCCCGGTATCTGTTACATCAAGTACTAAAATACTTGGCCAAGCACAAATATGGTTTTTCTTTTGACTATAATCGCTACGATTAATAAATGGGCAATTATAAGCCTCGTTGCCTTCCATCACCCATGGTAGCCACGGCGTAAGTGCTTTCGGGACATTCTCGGCAATAGACTTAGACTCAAATGCAAACGATGTTGTCGATAACAACATAATCAAGACACCAAAAATACGAGAATAAGCTTTCAACATACAGACATAACTCCTTGTAATGATTGCTTTCAGTGTGCACTTAACTGCACCTGAAAAGCAAACATTAACGAGTAAATGACAAATAAAGTGTTGAGATAGATTGATAAGACATATTTTTAATTATATGCCCTATGCCGGCTTTAAAAACCAGTAACAACTGTTTATTTTCGTGCGACCAAATGCACAGTGCTGGTAGAGCGCTCTAAAAATGCACCTTCACAATAAGCAAAATAATAAAGCCATAAGCGCTTAAATTTTTCATCGTAGCCATATTTAACTAATTCTGACCAAGCATTTAGAAAGTTTGTTCGCCAATCATGTAATGTTCTCGCATAATCGAGACCGATATCATCAAGTGACTCGACAACAAGCTGACTGTGATCAGTTATATGTTGCGTTAAGCAATTTATGGATGGTAAAAAACCACCCGGAAAGATATAACGCTGTATAAAATCAACATTGTTTTTATAATGTTCAAATCGTTGATCGGCAATGGTTATCGATTGAATTAATAGTTTACCACCTGGCTTTAAACGCTGATTACATTGCTGGAAAAAGCTAGGCAAAAATTCAAAACCAACCGCTTCAATCATTTCTATAGAAACAACCTTATCAAAGCTCCCCAACAAGGCCCGATAATCTTTTTTTAGCAAGGTTATTTTATCTGTTAAACCTAGGCTTTCAACGCGCTCCTTAGCGTATTCATACTGAGCGTCTGAAATCGTTGTCGTTGTAACATTGCAACCATAATGCTGCGCGGCATAAATGGCAAGGCCGCCCCAACCTGTGCCTATTTCTAATAACTCATCGGTACTTTTCAACTCAAGGCGTTGGCAAATAGTTTCCAATTTAAAAAGTTGAGCTTGCGACAGTGTTGTCTCTTCTCTTTGATAAATAGCTGATGAGTACATCATTTCCGGATCTAAAAATCGCGTATATAACTCATTACCTAAATCATAATGGGACAAAATATTGCGCTTTGAACCTGCTTGCGTATTCCTGTTTTGCCAATGACTAACAGCATTTTTTATTTTATTTGACCAAGACTTTTTAGTTTCCAAGCTATCAGTTGCTTGCTGCGCTTTCGCGAAAATACGAATAACATCAGTTAAATTTGGGCTACTCCATTTTCCATCAATATATGCCTCAGCAGCGCCTATACTGCCGCCTTTAACAAAGTCACGATAAACACTAAGATCATGAATATGAATTTTACCTTTAATAGATGCTTCATGGACGGCACTTGGAAAATATAAATGAACTGTACCTTCGACAACCTCCAACTGGCCATAATCGAATTTCGAAAATACCGAATGAACAATACTGCGACAGCGCTTATCTAGCCAATTAAGCTTCTTTGTTACGCTGATATCCTCAATTTGTTCCATAAAATACTCCTAATTATTTTTTTGGTAACCTAAAAAAGGTACTCGCTTAATCAACAGTCTTAACGCTTGCCAATAAATACCGGCAACAACCTTTATGGTCATAACAGGCAGCTGACACCAAACCTTCAACAAATTATGTTTAGTAAATGCCTTACGCTTCATTCGTAAATTAGCATCAAATAATTTTGTCGTTTCACCATTTTGATTATCAATGCGTTTGTTTTCGATATTGATCATCAATTTGTCATTATCATTGTTTGGCGCTTTAACTTGCCAAAAATAAGACATGTCTAAATTCATAAATGGCGAAACCTGAAATGCTTTTTTGTTAACTTTTTCGCCCTTGGCAAGTAAATCAATTAAGTAGCAATGCCTTTCATTCCAAGGCGTATTACTCACTTCAGCGAGCATTTGAGTACAATTTCCATCTTGGTCATAACAAAAGTAAAAATTTGCTGGACTGAAATAAATGCCAAAACACCGTACTTGCACTAACATCACTATTCTTTGGATATCGTGATGTCCATTTAACTGTTGTACTTTTTCAGTAATACGGTGACGTAATGATTTTGGTTCACCCCGCAAGTAATCTTTTTCAACAAAGCGAAGCGGGTAAAACCATGAAAAACCGAATAAACCTAACTTTTGCTCTTTATTTTCGAGATCAGTTAAATCAAGTGCCAACATAAACAAAGAGTAATTAAAACTATGCTTTTTTGGGGCAAATCGTCGATGTGCAATATGGCCGCTATAGATGTAGCTATTTTTAAAAGCTTTCATTAGGTAACGCCATTGGCATGTTCATCTAAATAACAATCAAAACGCTGCGCAACTTCTACCGCACTTCTTACGCCATCTTCATGAAAACCATTGTGCCAATATGCGCCAGCAAAATGGGTATGATTAACGCCGCAAATTACCTTTCTTTGTTTTTGAGCTTGGATAGAGTCAGTTGAGAATATCGGGTGGTGATAGGTAAACTCTTGCAATATCTCGTTAGGGTCAATGGCGGATTTTTGGTTTAAGGTAACGCAAAAAGTATGTTCACTACTGATTCCCTGAAGAATGTTCATATTATAGGTAACACTTGCCGGTTGATGGCGATCTTGGCTAAGCTGATAGTTCCAACTCGCCCAGGCTTTTTCTCGTTTAGGAAGCAGAGCTTTATCGGTATGTAACACCACCGAATTTTCACTATATGGCATTGCAGAAAGTATCGTTTGTTCATTTTCACTGGCATCACTTAACATTGCTAATGCTTGATCAGAATGGCAAGCTATCACCACATCATCAAAAATTTCACTATGGCCATCATCAAAATCTAACTGCACTTTATTATCAACTCTAGTGATGCCAGTAATATTAATATTTAATTTAATATTTTCCTGAAAAGGCTTACATAGTGGCGGTAGATAACTTCGAGAGCCATTTGGAATAACGTACCACTGTGGCCGATCAGCAATATTTAACAAGCCATGATTATGAAAAAACTGCACAAAAAACTTAAACTCGAAATCCTCCATCTGCGCCAATGAACTTGACCAAATAGCCGCTCCCATAGGTAAAATGTAGTGCTCAGAAAAATAAGCACTAAATTTATTTTCACTAAGAAAACTGCCTAATGTATAACCACTGATATAGTTTTCTTGTTGATAAACCGCTTTACATAACTTATTAAATCGCAAAATTTCTTTTACTAACAACCAAAATTTTGGTCGAAAGATATTGCGCCTTTGCGCAAATAGCGTATCTAAATTATGTCCGTTGTACTCCATTCCCGATTGACAGTTATGCACTGAGAAACTCATTTCAGTTGCCTGTTTACCGATACCAATTTCATTTAACAACGCTAGGTAATTTGGGTATGTTTTGTCATTAAAAACAATAAACCCTGTATCAATAGCATAGCGTTTACCGTTTTTTTCGACATCAACTGTGGCAGTATGACCACCAATTCTGTCACTTTTTTCGAAAACAGTGACTTGGTGCTTTTTTGACAAGAGATAAGCAGCAGTTAAACCTGATACGCCTGAGCCTATAACAGCAATATTTTTCATGTTGTTTGCTTCCTTGTCAGCATCGCTTGCCATATTGGCGATGGAAGAAATGAAATTAACTTGAGCAATAAAGTTAATCGTTTAGGAAAGTGTAAATAGCGCTTACGCTTTTCAACACCTTTAATAATCCGCGAGGCCGCTTGTTCACTGGAAATTAAAAATGGCATGTCAAAAGTGTTTTTGTCTGTTAAAGGTGTTTTTACAAAACCAGGATGTACAAGCGTTACCTCAATAGACTCAGTTGCCAAATCAATCCGTAAACTATTGGCGAGATAATCCATACCTGCTTTAGATGCTCCATACGCTTCACTGCGCGGAAAAGGTAAAATTGTCGCACTTGAACTAACAAATACCACCTGCCCGCCTTTGGCAATTTTAGGCAGCAGAAATTGCAATAAGGCCCCCATTGAAGATAAGTTGGTTGCGATAATGTCAGAGAACAATTTGCCATCAAAATGCTTAGCATCGTCAATATATTTACAATCACCAGCATTTAAAATGAGTATATCAATTGTGTCGATATGCCGAGTTGCCGCCGCTATTTCTTCGACATTATTAATATCAAATAAGCAAAGTTGCTCTGCAGTTTCACTTAAGGCAATTAGCTTTGATTGATCACGACCACAGGCAATCACTTTGTCACCACGTTGCGCATATTGCTCAAGCAGAGCTAGACCAATGCCTGACGTAGCACCTGTGATCAAAACATTTTTGGCAGCCATTACTTAGCAGCCTTCGTTTTAATCCATTTGGTGAGCTTGCCAAATAAAGGCAGTTGCTCGTACAGCATGGCTCCTAAATCAAGATAATCACGATGATAAATGACTTTGTCTTGCATACCTCTAATATGAGAGTGGCCATCAACAGTAACAGTATTCCCCTTATTCAACTTAGGGTGCTGATAAGACATCTGCCAATAAATTGCTGCGCTATCATGTTCCAAAAGCACTTTTTCTATAGAGAAATGACAAGTGCTCAAGTTCTGATATAAGTTCGCAAAATAACACTGTAATTGCTCAAGCCCCTCTATTTGATGCATAGGGTCAATAAAGACAATATTTTCATGATAAACAGTTGTCAGTAAACCAAGATTAGTCGTTGATAATGTTTGATAAACATTGACAAAATTACTTAACCATAGTGGCTGATTAGCTGTTTTAGTTATGACGGCAACATTTTCCATTTTAACTACCATTTGTTTAGAAAACTCATTAAAAAATAGACACTACAAGCCATTACCTTTTATAAAAAGCTAACGCCTTAAGCCGTGCTTCTTTATGTTCAACCACAGGGCTCCAATATAACGTCTGTTGAAGTTCTTTAATATACTGATGTGGAAAATGTATATGCTTTACAGGAACTTCCATTAACTCTGGTATATATTTACGAATAAAATCACCATTAGGATCAAATCTTTCACTTTGTCTAATAGGATTAAATATTCTGAAATATGGCTGAGCGTCACAACCGGTACTTGCCGCCCATTGCCAACCACCATTATTGGCAGCTAAATCGCCGTCAATAAGTTTCTGCATAAAGTACTTTTCACCTAAGCGCCAATCAATAAGCAAGTGCTTGGTTAAAAAGCTTGCCACCACCATACGCAAGCGGTTATGCATCCAACCCGTTTGGTTTAATTGTCGCATGGCAGCATCAACCAAAGGGTAACCTGTTTTGCCATCACACCAAGCTTGAAATAAAGCTTGCTCAGAACGCCATTCAATATCCTGATATTTTTCGTTAAAGCTTTGATGTTTACATAAGCGTTGTTCATGAAACAGCAAGTGCCGATAGAATTCTCGCCATATTATTTCATTTAACCAAGCAAACTCGGGGCTATCTGTCGCCACTAAAATATCTGGAAATTTATTGATAAGTGAAAACAGCACAAAGCGAGGACTAATCGCGCCAATAGCTAAATATGGCGAAATTCCAGAGGTACCTTTAATTGACGGAATATCACGGTCGTTAGCATAAGCAGTTAGCTTCTCATTAAAAAAGTGAGGCATTACTTTTGTTTCAAATTCACCCGCAAGTGGCCAAGCACTTGAGGCACCATTATCTAACAAAGCTGTTGCTGAAGGCCCTTTATGATAATCAACGCCTATTTTACCTAAATATTCAAAACCAAACCTTTGAACATATCGCAGCCATGCTTTTTTAAAAGGCGTAAAAACTTTAAAAAATTGCCCTGATTGATTAAGTACCTTGCCTTTTGGCACAATAACGTCAGCTTCGAAAAGCTTTAGCACAATGCCCTGTTTTATGCACTCTGCATCTCGTTGCTGCTCATTGAATTCAAGTTCTCTATTAGCAATGACTTGTTGAATACTATGTTTTTGGCAATAATTTTTTAAATAAGATACTTGGCTTTTAAAGTCATCAACATAAACTATCTCTAAGGCAATGTTTAACTCAGCTAACTCAGCAACAAGTGCAAAAGCATGTCTTTTTATAAAGTCTATTTTAATTACTGACCAATCGTGCTGTTGCCACTGACTTTCACTAACAAAAAAAAACGCCTTACGAGATGATTCTGAACGACTATTATTCAGAAAATAATGTAAGGCGGGGTTATCGTGTGTTCTTAAATCATTACGAAACCAAAGTAACAAGGGAATTCCTTTTATTAACTATTAATATGCATATCTCAGTCTAAGTTCATCGGGATATGGCGATAAATAAGCTTGTTTTGATAAATAGTCTTTTGGGTATTGCAATAAATAGTGTTTTATCAGCGTTAATGGCGCAAAAAGTGGTATTAACCCTTTTCGGTAGGCATCAATTTGCTGACATAATTCTTGTCGCTCATTACTCTTCAAATGTTTAGAAAAATAGCCTTGGATATGCGCTAACGTATTGGCGTGCATTTTACGGGTTGCTTTAACTTTTAACGCAGCCATTAAACCGCCAATATATGTTTCAGCCATTAATTCTAAAGACATGTCAGCGCTTGCCAACAGTTGCCCTAACTTCTTATAAGCAACTAAATCATGACTCATTACGGTATATTTATATTGGCTATGAAACGTTGTTAATTTGTGTTTGGTTAACCCTGACGCTACAAGGTTTTGCCAATGTTTGTATGCGTAAATTCGGGCGACAAAGTTCTCTCTGATTAGAGGGTCATTCAAACGGCCATTTTCTTCACATGGCAATGACGGATTAGCAAGCATAATTTCTTTGGCAAAAGCGCCTATACCATCTGATGCAAGCGCATTACCTTCAGGACTATACACTTTCACTCTTTCCATTCCGCAACTTGGGCTTTTTGCGCAAAATACATAGCCACTTAAATGTTTCGTCATTGATGCGACCTTTTTACCATAGGCACTAAGTGCTTCGGTCACATCGCCAGTGCCATCAGGTCTAGCAACGCTAATTATATTGTCTGTTTTAATCTGACGAATAGTTGGACGTGGAATAGGCAAGCCAACCGCAACCTCAGGGCAAAACGATTTATAGGTAACGTGTTGTCCTAATTCCTTAATACAGAAGTTAGACGGTTTATTACTGGCATCAAAGCGAACTTTTTCACCAATTAGGCAAGCACTGATACCAATATGTAAATCTTTTTTATCAATAGAATGAATCATTATCTCAGCTCCTTCTTGCTTGCTTTTAATAAATAAACGAACCAATTGGATTAAGCAGTTTGTTTATCCCTTGCGTAAAATGTAATGCATCATTTGCAACCGTATAACATAAACAGCCATTGTCAGATATTGGGTGGTGTTGATGAGAACCATCTAACATAATGAAATCACCTTTTACGTACTCTCCTTGCTCGTCGTGAAATGAGCCATCAAGCAACACGGTTAATTCAAAGCCCTTATGGGTGTGTTCAGGCACTGAGCCTCCGGCTTCAATTTGTAGTAAGCTGGTATGAATTTCATTTTCTTCCAATTGAATTCGTGCTCTTGATAACTTACCAATATGTGAAGTTTTACCCATAACCATATTTTGTAACGCCCGCGGTAATTTATAAGTTTTGTCATTAAAAACTATTGTTTTATCAAGTTGCTCATTGGCGACGAACACTTCATTTGATGCAGTAATTTGCTCAGCCATTACATCAAAGTCAAATTCCGCTAAAACGTTTACGTCTTCACTGTCGTCAACAATAAATCTATCAAGAAATGCTTCCTCAAAACTTGCTTCTGCTACTTGGTCAGTTAATTGAGCGATTTGTTTTTGACACTTAGGACACATATCAGCATGAATAGCGATACCTGCTGATAATGAAGCAGGTAAATCACCATTGACAAAAGATTGAATTAATTCAAATGTTGGGTGATGTTTAATCATGATCTTCTCCTAACTGCATTTTCAGTTTCGCCAATGCTAAACGCAATCGAGACTTTATCGTGCCCAATGGCAGGTTTAAGTGCACCGCAAGTTGTTCTTGAGACATTTCCATAAAGTAAAACCCTTTAACCACTTGCTGTTGTGCTTCCGGTAACTTTTCAATGACATGCAGCAATTGTTTATTTTCTAAATGGTCATCAAAGCTTTCATTTTCACTCACCATGCTTTCTGCCAACGGCCAAATATCGTCACTAAGATTATCTTCTTTATTACCTTTAATTTTTCGTAACATATCGAATGTAACATTACGCATTACGGTATATACCCAAGTGGTAGCTGCGCCTTTATCTTTGTTAAACAAGTGCGCTTTTTTCCAAACATTACTCATGGTTTCTTGCACTACTTCACTTGCTTGCGCTTCGTTTGGGAATCTGTTGCGGGCTATTCGTTGAATTTTGGGTCCAAAAAATTGAAACAAGTGCGTAAAAGCCTGCTTATCTCTTGAGGTTGCAACGGCATTAAGCCATTGACAAAGCTGGGGATGATCTATTTTATCTGACATTATACTAGGTTTAGCATTTGTCACTTTGCTTCGCAAGTTAGTTTGCATTGCTTTTATCACCAAATTACCGTGTAAACTATAGGTCAATACGCGCAGTAATAATTTGAGATCACTTTTTTAAAATTATTTTATTTCTGGTGTTTCGTGATAATAGATTGCACTAAGTTTTTCACTTCTTCAAAGTTATGCTGGCGAAAAAATTTAATTTTATCTGATAAGCTAATGGGTAATAATTCTATCCACCTTGCAGTAACCCAGCTCGTATTTTGAAGAGGCTTTTCTGTATACATTTCGTTGAGTAAATCGTTATTTTCAAAGACGTACTGTAAAGATTCAGACAACTCATCAGCAACATTTGCTACAGGCTTCTGTGACCAATGTTCTATCTCAAGAGCATTGGCATATTGCAATTTTTCGTTATCAATATTAACAGATAAAATCTTCATCAATGCCCGACATTTGACGTCAATTTCTAACACGCCATCTTCACCTTTATCAAAATTAATAATTTCAACCCAACTACCCCATTTGTTCTGCACAGGTTCAGCGTCATTATTGGTTAGAATAATCAGAAAACCGTGCTCTTTACTTGCTACTTTAACCAATGTTAAGTAGCGTGGTTCAAATACTCTCAACCGCGTTATGCCGCCAGGAAGTATGAAAACGGGCAGGGGAAAAACTGGCAATTTAAGGTTATGTTTGTTCATGTAGTTTTCAATTTGTCTGTCATATCCTTATATACGAAGCAGCTCTAGGCTTTGATCAATAGATTAAAAAAAAGCCCCTAGTGTAAGGGGCAAATGTCGAGCATGGTTGATGTAAATACGGATTAAAAACCTATTATTTTAGTCGAGAATTACACTATCAATAACGTGAATAACTCCATTGGTAGTATAAATATCCGAAATCACGACATTAGCTCCACCAATTATCAACATACCGGTTTCAGCATCAATTGCGACATCAATTGCAGTGCCTGACGCTGTTGTAAGCATTTTTCCGTTTGCAGCAAATGCATCTAGTGAGCTTAAAGTAGCACCACCAACAACATGAGTAAGTAGTACATTTGTTAACGCGTCAGTATCGGCTAATAAAGCAGATAACGCATCCGGGTCTACGGCCGCAAAAGCAGCATTTGTTGGCGCAAACACAGTAAACATAGCATCTTCATCTGATAATGTTGTAACTAAGTCAGCCGCACTTAAAGCAGTTACTAACGTTGAAAAGTTATCAGGGTCAGCAACCGCTACTTCAACAATGTTTTGGCTTGGTGTTGTCATTTCCGCTGGTGGTAGTAAAACATTATCAATAACATGGATCACACCGTTATCTGCCATAACATCTGCGGTACTAACCTTGCTACCATTGACAAATAACATACTGTCAACAAATGATAATGAAGCCTTATCACCATTAGCCATAGTAATCATGTTTTCCATTGACTGTGCAACAGTAATTGCACCATCTGCGAGTACCTCACTAGGTAGTACATGATACAGCAGAATATTAGTTAATTGCTCGCTTGTTAAACTGTCTAACGTACCTGCAGGTAGTTTAGAAAATGCGTCATCAGTTGGTGCAAATACGGTAAAATCACTATCAAGATCGCTTAATACAGTATCTAATCCCGTTGACTGCAGCGCTGCAACAAGCGTAGTAAAATTTCCGTTAGCTATTGCTACATCAACTAAGGTCATCGCAGGAGCTGGAATATCAATATCACCGACAATTACCGTGTCAATCACATGAATAATGCCATTGGTAGTATAAATATCTTTCATCACAATATTCGCGCCACCAAACATTAATAAGTCCGTCGTTGCATTGATTTGTAACGCTATACTTGTCATCGCAGCAGTTTCAACATTAGCACCATTTAACGAGAACGCTGTTACTGAATCAACAGCACTATCAACAATGACATGTTGAAGTAAAATATTTGAAAGTACGTCGGGGTTTGCAAGCAAGGTGTTGATTGTTTCTTCACCAATTAAGGCAAAGGCTGCGTCTGTTGGTGCAAATACAGTAAAAGTAGCACTTTCATCAGCAAGTACCGTATCTAAGCTTGTCGCTTGTAAAGCCGCCACAAGGGTAGTGAAATTACCGTTCGCAATAGCCGTTTCTACAATACTACTTGTTGGCATGCCCATATCAGCTGGTGGTAACAGTACAGCGTCAATCACATGAATAATGCCGTTATCGGTTTGAATATCTGTCGTTATTACTGTAGCTGTATTAACTAATAAATTACTGCCATCAAGTGATAAAGCAAGAGAATCACCATTGACCATATCAACCTTGGTACCAGCTAAACCAATTGCTGTTGATGCATTAACCTCTCCAGAAATCACGTGATAAGTTAAAATATCAGTTAACGTTTCTGTGTCGGCTAAAAGCGCATCTATAGTTTCCTGTCCCAGTAAAGCGAACGCATCATCGGTTGGTGCGAAAACTGTAAAATCACTGGCAGTATCTGCCAATGTTGCGTCCAAACCTGTTGCTTGCAAAGCAGCAACTAAGGTAGTAAAACTGCCATTGGCAATGGCTGTATCAACAATAGTAGTAGGTGTTTGTGTTGGTGCAACCGCAGCTTCAACAACTTCTGTTTTTTTATCATCGTCATCATCACAAGCTTGTAAAAATAACATAGTAAATAGGGTTAAACTTAGTACTTTAAAATATTTCACTGTCTGATCCTCGTGTTAAATTACACTAAAACCTACGCAGAAAAAACAAGCTAAGATCAGAATATTACAGTAATAAAATTTATATTAATTTTGATGATCTAAGGCAAAATTCAAACGTATTAATGGTGTTAATCCATTTAAAATTTATACTGATAAAAACATGCAAATAAGGTGGTACTGGTTATGAATATTCTTATTACGGGTGGCAGTGGTTTGATTGGGCAACACTTAATTAGCAGTTTAATTCAAACAAAAAACCACATTACAGTACTAACTCGGGATAGCGTTAAATCTGCTCGAAAGTTACCTATCGGCGTGAACTTGATTGAATCACTTTCTCAGAAAAATATAGATAATCACGAAGTCGTTATCAACCTAGCTGGCGAGCCCATAGCTGAAAAGCGTTGGAGCAAAACACAAAAACAAAAAATTTGTCATAGCCGCTGGCATACAACAACACAGCTCGTTGAATTGATTAAAAATGCTAACACGCCACCCAAAGTTTTTATTTCAGGCAGTGCTATTGGTATCTATGGTCGACAAGATCATAAAAAAATTGATGAAAACTTTACCGATTTTCACCAAGAATTCACTCATGATGTTTGTAGTAAGTGGGAAGAAATAGCGCTAGAAGCAATGTCAGCCACAACTCGAGTTGCTGTGATCCGCACTGGCATTGTGCTTGATCCCAATGGTGGAGCCCTGGCAAAAATGCTACCGCCTTTTAAGTTAAGTATCGGTGGTAAAATAGCATCTGGTCAGCAATTTATGTCGTGGATTCATATTGAAGATATGGTGGCAGCGATATTACATATCATGAATACACAAACACTCGCTGGTGCAATTAATATTACGTCAGAACATGCTGTCAGCAATCAAGAGTTCTCCAAAACTTTAGCTCGTACTTTAAATCGCCCTAGCGTTTTTACAACACCTAGTTTTATGCTGAAAGTGCTATTTGGGGAGATGGCTGACTTACTGCTATTTGGTCAAAATGTTATACCCCAGAAACTGGTAAATACTGGTTTTACATTTAAATACCCAACTCTTGATGCCGCTTTAAATAACTTAATTAAGCAGCAATAAAGTTATACCAATTGAAATAAATAATCGATCATTCTAAGACGGCTTAAATATCCAACACCTTCGTTGCTTTCAATCCCAATAGCCAGCTATTATTCATTCAGCGCCTTGCTCTTAAATATTTACTCTCAGTTATAATTATTCACTTACTTAATTCAATTGGAATTACAACGCTTATGCGGTAATTCCTTATCGAAAAATAATGTGATTTTTGCAACTTCAACACCAAATTTTGACATAGAAGTAGTATTCATGACCTTATGTTGATCTATTTGATACATCCAGTCGTCCATATTAACTTGGTATGTTTCGTTATCTAAAGTGAGTAAAAGTTGATACTGAAATTGGAAAGCAAAGCCTTTATGCTTGCCTATTGCAATACCTACAACATCTTCAGCCACTCCTTGATAACTGCCATCAGCCATTAACGTTAACTGCCAGTTTCGATATGAAACTTCACCATCATCAAAATAAAAGGTTTCAGCCAAAACGCCGTTATTATCTTGCCAACTGCCATCAATTTCGACGCAAAAACGTCTTTTCACTTCATTGCTGTAATCTTGTACGATTCCCCAAGCAATAACGTTGCCATTGAAATAGCTTTTGATATTAAACGGCGTCTTACTTTGCTGATATTCTTCCAATTGCACAGAACAACTTGAAATAAGGAGTGCAGTAAAAATACTTAAACATTTCTTTATTGCTTCACTCATCATTAATCTCTCCTAACAGTTCTCGTCTCAATTCAGGTTCACTAGTTTTCTCTGACAACCAAATAGCTAAAAAATCAATAGCAAATGCTGGCTCAACGATTTTGCCAATATATTCACCATTAAAATAAAAGCGACTATGATCCGCTTGCACGAACAGTGCTAAAGTATCACCTTCACTAATATCAGGCCATATTGCGGATAGCTCGGTAATGTACTTCTGATAAACATTGGCACTAATACCTAAGTGCTGCCATTGCTCAACTGTGCTTTCAAGCAAATTTTCTTGAGTAATATCTATCAAGTACTGTATTTCATAAAAGATGCTTTCTCTTTCGATATCAACTGGATATTGACCCGACGAAGTTTGTAATTGGCTTTGATAAATGTCCCAAAATAGAAATGAAAATCTAGCTTCTCCAACGGGCTCTAAAGCAACACTTTTCTTTAATGAGCCAACATTAAAAAAACTGCCTTTTGGGGCACTATTATTGGCAATTGCGTGATTCGAAATTAGAAATAACAAAACCAAGATGACTAAAACTTTAAATCGCATCGTTATTCTCCTTAATCAACAAAAACTCTAATCTAAAAAATAACAGCATTAGAACACTCCAAATAACGCCCAGCATGAAAAAGGTAATTAGCGGCGAATAACTAAACTCAACGGCGTTAAATTTATTACCGGCGAAATAACTAAATGGAGCGATAAAAAGCCCGGTAACCACTTGCAGTACAGGCCAGTTTTTAAGAAAAGATAAGCTATGAGTTATTGTGCAAGCAAAACATGCCCACAAGACAATAAGCCATACAGGTATAAATAAAACTGAATTGAACACAAAAATATCACTTAGCGTTAGAAAGGTATCAACGAGGCTGCCAATGCAAATAATGGTTATCACTAACAAAACCTCATATTCTCCCTTTGAAAGAAAAAATAGATGAATAGCCAGTAGAATAATGGCGAAAGGCACAAAGCTGTTTCCTAACAACACTAATCCAAGCCAACACATTTGAAAACCAAGAGCATTTAAAATCATACAAATAAATATCAGTTAATATTTACTTGATACGAACAATAATCGCCTTAGGTTCATTTCAACTGTAAATGGATTTGCAAAAAGTAAGGAAGTTACTTTCTGCCTATAATCGTAAGTAAAAGGTTTTAAATTTATAAAAAAAGCCTACTTGATGGGCAAGTAGGCTTTATTATAAATTGAAAGTTTCCAGTACAACGCAAGTAATTCTATAACGCCTTACATGGGTACTAAAATAAACTAGGAATATTTATTCAGAAAACTCATTAGCAATTTTGCTAAATGCTTGAGTAGACCAGTGCGTAAGCGCTTGGCCTATGCCGTCATACATTACCGTTAACTCTTTTTTACCAAGTGGTTGCTGATAAAACTGACTGTATTGCTCAATTTCTTGGTCAGTTAAAGAATCATAAATATAATAAGAAACCATAATCATTTGCTGTTCTAACGCTGGTCTCATCATAGCTTCCATTTGACCAATTTGCGCCATAACAGCTTCTTCACTAACTTCGTCTTGTGGGTTAGCCGCTTTCAAGCCTTTAATTGTGCCTTTAGCAACTGACATTACAATATCAACTGTGTGATCAATCATATCTGTAGTTTCAACAAAGGTTCTGATCACTTTTACACGTTCAGCTGTCGGCGGTGTTGATTGCAACTGCGCCATATATTGCATAAATTCTTGGTTAAAGTTTGCAGCCGATGCTTTTTCTTCTGATGATTTAATTCTGCGAGCTAAATCACTATTCAGCCAAGTTAACAGGCTTTGCATTTCTGTTGCTGTAAACTTAGTTTTAATATGATTAGCAACAATCTGCTCAACTTCTTGTTGCTGCCACGACGATTCCAACAATTGCATAACTTTTTGTGCTTCAGCCGGATCTTCAGCCGTCATCTGCATTTGTTGACCCATTGCGCCCATTTGTGCAGGAATGCCGTTAAGCGCCGAATCAACGCCTGATAACGCCATATATTGCTTAACATCTTGATCACTGATACTTTTTGCTGAACTAAGTTGGCTAAATGTACTAAGAAGTAAAAATAAAATGAAGTGGAATGAACTGATTTGTTTCATTGCTAGTCCTTTAACGAGTTAAATATTTAAAGCGGCACCATAGCATAAACACAGACTAGGTTACGAATGGTAATTATTGAAAACTAAAATATAGCAATTAGTTGTTACATAAAATTAGCAATAAAGGCTCAATATATATTAGAAATAGTGCAATTATTAAACAAGCCTTTTAACCACAATTAATCATGATAAATGAAGTTTTTCAAATCAAAAAAACATAGTAACGGATTAATTAAAATAGCATTATCTTGCTCAGCATTATGCAGTTTCATTTTTAATTGCTATGCAGATGATTTGACAAAAGCTAGCTACCTTTCTTTCCCTGAACCAAATACTATTAATGCAAAACACCTAGAATCCTCGGCATCGTCACGGATAAAATTCGATAAAAATTTTCCCATTAACAAAAGAGCTGATATCAAAGCTTGGGTTGACCATGCCGCACAATCCTTACGCTTAGTCTATGGAACATTACCCGTAGAGAATTTTATTACGGTAATTAAAACCAGTAACAGAGGTTCAAGTGCTGTGCCATGGGGTGAAGTAAACCGTTACTCACCACCAGAGGTCATGTTAGTCGTCAATCCCCAAAGTAGCCTTGAGGCATTAAAAGCTGACTGGACAATCTATCATGAACTTAGTCACCTACTTATCCCTTATGACGCAGGCGATTCAAGATGGTTCTCTGAAGGGTTAGCAAGTTATTATCAAAATATTACCCAAGCGCGTATCGGTATGTTCAACGAACAAACCATGTGGCAAAAACTCTATGATGGCTTTGAACGAGGAAATAAGCAGCAAAACTATCGTCATCAAACATTAGATTATGTCAGTGATAACATAGCGACAAACCGCAATTATATGCGCATCTACTGGAGCGGAGCTTTGTATTGGTTACAAGCAGATATTGCCCTAAGAAAAGATTCTAAAAATTTCGATAAGTCTTACTCACTTGATATTGCATTGAAACAGCTACAATCATGCTGCTTTGATACTTATTTAAGCACGTCTGAAATAGTGGAAAAGCTTGATAAATTAAGTCAAAGCAATATTTTTAGCTCTCTATTGGCTGAATTTTCATCAAGTTACGCTATCCCTAATTATCTTCAACTTTTCAGTAATTTAGGTGTTGAAGTAAAAAATAACCAAGTGGTATTAAATAATAGAGCAGAGTTAAGTCATCTTCGAGCCGATATTTATAACGGTCCCCTTAAAAATAAAACAAATTAATTTACAAACTGTATATAGAAAACAAGCAATTAAACTTGAAGTGTATAAAAAACATGCTAAACATTAAGTAATGGATTTATATGATTAACCTAATTGATTTAGCACTTAATCAACATTGCAAAAGGAATCGCAACAATGAGAATATTAGTCGTCGATGATATGGTATCAATGCGTCACGTTATGCTGCATATGCTAAGAAGCCTTGGTCATACAGATATTGACGAAGCTGCAGACGGCCTACAAGCGCTAAATTTACTTAATAAAAAACGTTATGATCTCGTTCTTACTGACTTTCATATGCCTAGAATGGATGGCAAACAATTGCTCAAATCAATTCGAGGCAGCAAAAATTTAGCGGACCTACCTGTTTTAATGATCTCTTGCGAAGATGAGAAAAAACAAATCCAAGCGATTATCACTAGTGACGTAACCGACTTTATTCTCAAACCATTTAGCTTACAAACATTAGAGCGAAAAATTGAGCATATTGAACAACTTTGCAATCCTAATATTCATATAGTGTAATTAGGTGCTATAAATATTCTGTTAATGTTTTATTTAAATTTACTCAATAGCGTTAAGGCTAAGCCTTATCGCTGTACTCCCTCAATAAATACTTAAGCTGTTTTCATACTCACTTTAAGCCATTGAGTTTCAAGTTGAACAACGCTCAATTATTCTCTATTCTGTCGCTTACTATTATTTCTGCCCTACTGCCGCTAACAAATATTTCGGCAAAAAATACTGAAAAGGAAGAGAAAATTGAAAGCAAGATTTTCATCATTAAAAGCTTATTTAATCATTGCAGTTTTAACCGCTGTTGTTGGTTGTTCAAAACCAGATCCGGCAATGGAATCAGTTAATAGCTTTATTGAAACTCAAAAAATAGATAAAACAAAAGCTGACTGGAAAACTACACTTGAAAAGCCTGAATTAGCAACTTTTAATCCTGAAGCAAAATATTTTTGGGATATAGAGACAACCGAAGGCAAATTAGTCGTAGAGTTATTTCCTAAAACTGCACCTATGCATGCCACAAGTACAATTTATCTTACTAACCTAGGTTTTTATGATGACTTAATTTTTCACCGAGTGATCAACCAATTTATGGCACAAGGTGGTGATCCATTAGGCAATGGTAGAGGCAACCCTGGTTATAAATATGCTGGTGAATTTGAAGGCACATTAACCCACGACAAACCTGGTTTATTAAGCATGGCAAACGCTGGCCCTAATACCGATGGTAGCCAATTCTTTCTGACCTTCGTACCAACGCCATGGTTAGACGGAAAACATACCATATTTGGCCAAGTTGTTGACGGTTTAGAAACGACATTGCCAGCGATAGAAGCACTAGGTAGTCGTTCCGGCAGAACTAAAAAAGAAGTAAAAATCATTAAAGCCACTATTCGCGTCGAGTAACAGCGAAGCTAACACTTTGTTAGGGGATAATTAACCTATGATTTCTCATACGACTTTAGGCACTAATGATCTTGAAAAAGCTGAATCATTCTATTTCGAAATACTAGGCTTAATTGGTGGAACACAAATATATAAATCAGATAAGGTAATGTTTTGGGAGTTTGAAAATGGTAGTTCTAAATTAGCTCTCACAGTGCCTTTTGATGGTAAACCAGCATCTAATGGTAATGGAACAATGGTTGCTTTTACTCTTTCTAGTGTTGATAAAGTAAATGAAGTTTTTTCTTTGGCTTTAAAGTTGGGAGCTAGCAGCGAAGGTGAGCCTGGAGAAAGAAATAATGGTGCTTATTATGGCGCCTACTTCAGAGATTTAGATGGTAATAAAATAGCTATTTTTCATAGGTGATATAGCTAGAATTCGTAGCAAGTTGTTCAAGCGGAATAAGTAATAGTTAGCTTATTTCGCTTCATTACACATTTTAGTCATAATTATTTGCCTCTAAATAATGTATTAACTTTCCACTAATTAACATGACATTAATATGAAAATTTGGCTTTTACTATTCTTGTGTTTTTACTCTCTTTTTAGCAATGCTGTAGTAAAGCGTCATGATGTTCTTCCTGAAAGTTATGTTGTTAGTAACGCTCCTGAATACCTAATTGATATGCCCCATGAAGGTCATGGCGTATTAATAAACTCACAGTGGGTTTTAACTGTAGCGCATACTATTTTTTATGATTATGTTGGCAAGGAATTAACTATTGGTTCAAAAGTTTATGAAATTGAACGCGTTCATACTCACCCAAATTATGTTGAACCAAATAAAGATTTATTGAAAGGCGATTTAGCGCCTTTAATGAATTTATTGAAATCTAGAAGTGATATTGCGCTTATCAAACTAACCTCAATGGTTAACGATGTTAAACCAATTAATATGTACACTTGAACGAATGAGAAAGGTAAAACGGTCACTGTTTATGGTAAAGGCGCAACAGGCAATGGCTTAACAGGTGAAAAACTCGAGACCAAATCAATACGCACAACAAATAAATTTCAAAATATTGTTGAGAGCTCAGAAGGCAACTGGTTAACATTTAAATTTGACGAACCCCAAAATGCCCTAGCTCTTGAAGGGATACATGGTTCAGGAGATAGCGGTGGAGCTTCTGTTATATTTCAAGACAATATTCCCTATCTTGTAGGTTTATCAAGTTGGCAATTAGCACATGGCAATATATCTACCTTTAAAGGTGGTTTATACGGTACTACTGCTTATCAAGTTAGAGTTTCAAGTTACTTTGACTGGATATCAAATGTATTGAATCATGAAAAAGAGAATTAAGTTAAGAAAATAACTAACATCGCGAATATTTATGGCTATAAACATTAACTCCTTTACGACACTACAACATAATGATGATCACGTACAGTTAGCCTTTTCATCTCCTCAGCGAGTATTAAGCTCGGCAATATTGAATGGTGGTTTTGTCATAGCTGATCATATTGTTAATCGTAAAGTCCCTAAAAATGGCAATTTTTGCGAAGCTCCAGATAAAAGCCTAAGCAACTATTCCTCAGCCCAAGGTTGGCGTGGTAATATCGTTGGTATGATGACAGCGGCTTCAATGGACTCACTTAGAGTAGAGCAAGTAAATGTTGAAGGTGTTGATATTACTGTTCTGGTTACAACAGGTATAAACAATGCCCGACGTGCCGGTGATAAAGCTGACGTGCAAGAATTATTAGCTATTACAGAGGAGGTTGGCACAATTAATCTTATCTTAGTTTTCTCAGCTAAATTAACTGATACGGCCATGTTAGAGGCGGTAATGGTTGCGACAGAAGCAAAGGCTGCTGCTTTGCAAAATGCCGGCATTTTAAGCCCTATATCTCATCAGGTCGCAACAGGAACGGGAACCGATGCTATTGCAATTGTCAGTGGTGATGGATCTCAAGAAATTGAATTTTGCGGTAAACATGTGTTGCTTGGCGAGTGGATTGGACGCTTAGTTATTGCAGCAGTTACCAGCTCTTTAGCGACATAAATTTCTAGGTTCTATCGCTGTACGGCATAATAAACAGCCACTTCTATGTATTAAAATTGGCGTTATTTATTGCTGGTGATATTTTAAAGTTAGACTACTATGCATAGCACTATTTCAGTCTGCTATAGCATTTTGCCAAACATCATTAGCCTTTAATAAAGGCTTTAGATAACTATAATAGAGTATGATGAAAATCCAAAAATTAGCTTTTCTTACTTTCACACACATTGCTATGCTGGCCTTCGGGTTTGCTATTGGCATTTATGCACTGCCAATACTTACTGCTCCTCCTGCGCCGAGCGAGGCAGATATCAAAGCAATTTCTATTCAGGCTAAATATAGAACTGAATTTATTAGAGATTTAAAGGACAGCGATGCACTCCATTGGGGCGATGGAAAAGTTTCAATTAATCAAAATTATATCACTTTGCTTGGAAAGCTTGCTCCAGGCCCGGAATATCGACTTTATTTATCGCCTACATTTGTCGAAACAGAAGTGGAGTTTGAACGATTAAAGTCCACCATGAAACTCGTTGGTGATGTTAAAACTTTTGATAATTTCATGGTTAAAGTTGCCCCTGGTATTGAGCTAGCTCAATTTAATACTGTTATTGTTTGGTGTGAGGCTTTTAGCGAATTTATTACCTCTGCAAAGTATCGATAAATCATCTAAATTTACAAGGGGGTTGTTGTTTTTTTCGAGGTTATTTTACAGTAATTAGTAAATAATTGAGCAAAGCTGAGTTTGAAAAAGACTCAACTTTAAAAGATCAGCAGCCCCTATAAATGACTATATAAATTGTAAGTAGTCATTTCAGTTTTCTGCAGTTCGGGTTAAAACACTTTATACATTGTTGCCTAAGTTTTATAACTAATGTTCTATACTACTAGCTCAAATCATAGAATAAAAAACACTCTGTAGGCTATGTATTATCAGTTTATATAAGCTTTAATATTAATAAATATTAGCTAAGTACTTTGTCGTTTAAGCTCGTTTAATCAACTTATTAGTACCTTGTAAAGAACTAAACTTTCCTTTCTTGTACATATTTGGGTAGTTGGCATCATTCCCTAGTTGTTATAACATCACATAACTGCTCGTAGAGCATTTAATAATAAAAATAATGGCAACACCTCACGTTGTTAAAGGACATAATAATGCACAAGTCAAAGTATGCATTGTCGGCATTGGCTATTTTCGCCACTGCTGCAACTGCGGCTGATAAAAACGAAGAATGGTTTTTGCACACTAGTATTTCACCCGATAGTAAAACGATTGCATTTTCATACAAAGGTGATATTTATACCGTTCCATCAAAAGGTGGCACTGCACGCCCGCTAACTATTCATAATGATTGGGACGGCCACCCTGTTTGGTCTCGTGATGGCAAAAGCATTGCCTTTGCCAGTGACAGAAACGGTAATTTAGACGTTTACGTAATGCCTGCAAAAGGCGGAAAAGCGAAACGATTAACGTACCATTCATCGCACGACATTCCACAAGATTTCAGTAAAAACGGAAAAGATGTACTGTTTACATCAAGCCGAATGGATTCTAAAAATTCAACCGTATTCCCTACTTCTCGCTTATCAGAAAGCTATACCGTTTCTGTTAAAGGTGGGACACCTGAAATGTTTGCCACTATTCCAGCATCTGAGCTTCAGTACTCCCCAAATGGTAAGAAGGTACTTTATCGTGATGAAAAGGCGTATGAAAACCAATTCAGAAAACATGATGTTTCAGCCTTTGCTCGTGACATTTGGGTACATGACCTTAAATCAGGCAAGCATACTCAGTTAACAACGTTTAAGGGTGGTGATCACAACCCGGTTTGGAAAGACAAAAATACCTTTTATTATACGTCTGAAGAAAAGTCAGGTGCGTTTAACGTGTTCCAAGCTGACTTAGACGGTAGCAATAAAAAGCAAATTACTAAGTTTAAAGAGTACCCTGTTCGTAGTTTATCAATCAGTGATAACGGTACTTTAGCTTTTGTTCATCACGGTAGTGTTTACACCAGTAAAAAAGGCTCGCCTAAGCATGTTGACATAACTATTGCGAATGATATTCAAGAAGATGAATTACTGCCTGTTTCATTAGGTGGCAAAATTTCAGAATATTCAGTATCGCCTGATGGTAAAGAAGTTGCATTTATTGCCCGTGGTGAAGTATTTGTTGCCAGCACAGAGTTTAAAACGACACGTGCTATTACGAATACACCGCAGCAAGAACGTTCAGTGTCTTTCCATAAAGACGGTAAAACCATTTTATACGCAGCTGAGCGCGAAGGTCATTGGGGTTTATACGAAACCAGTATTAAAAATGACTCAGAGCCATACTTCTTTGCTGCAACTACGCTAAAAGAAGAAGTGGTTCACTTAGCTGATACAGACAGCTTCCAACCGGTTTATTCACCTGACGGTAAAAAGATTGCTTTCTTATCAAACCGTGATGAAATTCAAGTGATTGATCGCGAAAGCAAGAAAGTTAACGTAGCGTTAGGAAAAGAGAATAACTATTCTTACGCTGACGGTGATATTTCATTTGCGTGGGCACCTGATAGTTACTGGATGACAGCAAGTTTCTCTCCTCGAGGACGTTTATTCGTCAACAATGTAGGCGTTTTCCCGTCTGATGGCTCAGAAAAGCCAAAAGACATTAGCTTATCTGGTTATAGTGACGACGCGCCAACTTGGCATACGGATGGCAAAGCCGTTCTATGGTGGAGCGCTCGTTTTGGTAAACGTGCTCATGGTAGCTGGGGGCGCGAGGGCGATGTACTAGCAGCGTTTTTAACCCAAGATAGCTATGACAAGTTCAGTATGTCAAAAGAAGAGTATGAGCTACAAAAAGAGCTAGAGAAAGCGGAAGAAGAAGCAGCTAAAAAAGACAAGAAAACTGATGATTCAAAAGATGAAAAGAAAGATAAAGAAAAGGCAGAAGAAATAAAACCTGTTGATATTGAATGGGACAACATTGAACGTCGTACCGTTCGTCTTACTGCTCACTCTTCAAATTTAAGCCAAGCGTACTTAACTAAAGATGCTAAAGAATTATATTACTTAGCACGCTTTGAAAAAGGTTATGACTTATGGCGTCAGTCTATTCGTGATAAGAAAACTGAACTAGTCGCTAAATTAAATGCTAGATCAGTGGATATGTCATTTAGTGAAGATGGTAAAAAAATCTTTATTCTTGCTGACGGTCAGCTAAAGAAAGGTGATTTAGGCAAAAAAGTTACCTTAAAGCCAATTAGTGCAAACCCAGTGATGCAATTGAAAGCAGCCTCTGAGCGTGAGTTCATGTTCGATCACAGCTGGAGAGTAATTAAAGACAAGTTTTATCGTGACGATTTCCACGGAATAGATTGGGATGACGTGGGTGAATCTTACCGTAAGAAATTACCTTCAATTGCTCATGGGCGTGACTTTGCCAACATGTTTGCAGAAATGACCGGCGAATTAAACGCTTCACATATTGGCTCGTCTTACAGACCAAAATCAACTAAAACTGATGATAAGACTGGCCGATTGGGATTGTTTTTTGACTACAGCAATGGCTTAGAAGTTGAAGAAGTATTGGCAAAAGGTCCGTTTGATAACGCCAATAGTAAAGTTAAAGCTGGGGTTAAACTTATCGCTGTTAACGGTGTTGAATTAGATAAGTATCAAAACTTATACCAATTGCTTAATCATAAGGCGGGTAAACGCGTAAGATTTACTTTTGAAGATGCAAAAGGTAAAAGCTTTGATGAAGTGATCAAACCAACATCAGCACGTGCACTAGGTAACTTATTATATGATCGCTGGGTTAGCTCTCGTGAAGCATTGGTTGATGAATTATCAAACGGTCAACTGGCTTATGTTCACGTTCGCAGCATGAATGACTCAAGCTTTAGAGCTGTTTATTCTCGCCTATTAGGTAAGCACTTCGATAAAAAAGCAGTAGTGGTTGATACTCGTTTTAATGGCGGCGGTTGGTTACACAATGACTTAGCTAAGCTTCTTAGTGGTAACGAGTATTTCACTATGCATGTTCGAGGCCGAAAATATGCAGGTGATCCACTTGATCAATGGAACAAGCCATCTGTTCTATTAATTAACGAAGGTAACTATAGTGACGCGCACGCGTTCTCTTACACCTACGATGAATTAGACCTAGGTGAAATGGTTGGTATGCCAGTGCCAGGCACTATGACTGCTGTTTGGTGGGAAACAGGTATCTCAGGTGACTTCCGCGCAGGTGTGCCACAAGTAGGTATGAAAGATACCAAAGGCAATTACCTAGAAAATAGCCAAACTATGCCTGATCATATGGTGAAAAATGACCCTGAATCGTCATCTCAAGGTCAAGATAAGCAAATTGAGAAAGCGGTTGAAGTATTACTTAAAAAAGTAAAATAATACCACTGACTTCAAGGCAATAGCTAAGCAAAAAAAATCCGCGTTTATCGCGGATTTTTTTGACCTTTTAAATCTGACAAGAATTAATTGCATCTTAAATGACTAATATTTAGGTTTGGGAAATGAATAAAAGTTCAGAAAGCTATCAGCAAAGTTAGTGGCTCAATGTTAATATTCACAAAGAACATTAATACAACAAGACAGTCCTCAGGCTAAATCAATGAAATTTGAAACGTTATCAAGCCAACATTTAAATTTACTATTTCAATTTGAGTTGGAAAATAGAGCTTGGTTTGAATCTTTGATCGCTTCAAGGGGTGATGATTTTTATACACTTAGCAATATTAAGAAGCATATCTTCGAATGTATTGCTAATGCAAAACTAGGCATGAGTTATTCAGGGGTGCTTATTGAGAACGGAGCCATTGTCGCACGTGGCAACTTAAAAGATATATGTACTGCAGAGAATAAAGGCAGTGTTGGTTATCGTGTTGCAAAAAACAGCACTGGTAAAGGTTATGCTAGCTTTTGTCTTACAGAATTGATGAATATAGCAAGCAACACCTACTCACTCAGCGAGTTAAACGCACTAGTTTTGGATAACAACCCAGCTTCTGCAGCAGTACTAAAAAAGCAAGGTTTTAAGATTCAATCTTATCAGGCTAACTTTTTAGCATTAAACGGCGGGAAATTCGGATGTACAACCTATAGCTATACACCCTAACTGCTGAGAGCCTAAGAAAAATAGGCTTAATTGGCTGCAGCTACGCAAAAAATTACGCATTACAGTATTCCTGATTACTTATTTAAAGCAGCCTTAGCAGCTTCAACCTTGCTAAAATCTAAACCTAATTCATCGACTGCTTCTTTAATTAATGCTGGGTTTTGCATTAATAACATCATCATTGATTGCAGTTTTTCTTGCGGAATACCTAACTGTTGCACTGTCGCCATTGCCATCAATGGATTTTCTGTCAACGCTTGAAATACTTCTTTGGTTTGTTCATCGCTAACGTTATGTTCTTTTAAAATTGCAATAATTGGATTCATCTACATTCCTATTAATTTATTAACTTGTTTATGCGTACTACTAGCGCAAACATCAGCAAATATTCTAACATTGCTGACATAGATTTAAAAACACGCGCTTATTTATATTGAATTAAATTATGGTCGTTTATTCTTAGGCACATAATTCAAAATGGACACTGGCACGACTTTCTTAACAGGGAATTCCTCAAAAACTTTTCGCTCGATAATATGCCCTAAGCGGCTTTCTATCGCACACAAGTTTCTAAAATTATCTTTTGCTACAAGTGACACTGCCACACCACTTTGCCCTGCTCGACCGGTTCTGCCAATACGGTGAATATAGTCATCAGCTTTATCAGGTAAGTCGTAATTTACAACCCGTGACAATTCACCAATATCAATACCACGAGCAGCAATACCTGTTGCAACAAGAAAGTTTATTTTCCCTGATTTAAAGTCGGCCAATATTTGTTCTCTCACAGTTTGCGTTCTCCCACTATGAATTGATTCAGCTTTAATGCCTCGCTTTTCCAATTGGCTAACCAGTTTTGCAGCTCCGTGTTTGGTTTCGATAAAAATTAACGCTTGTTGCCATTGCTGCTCTTTAATTAGAAAGCTTAATAGCGCCGACTTATTAGTTTTATCGACGGTTACTAACCATTGCTCAATTTTAGGTTTAGATGCGCTGTTTTTAACAACAGAGAGCTCTTCTGCATGAGAGATCGTTCGTTTGGCAAGTGCCCTTACATCGTTAGATATCGTTGCCGAAAATAGTAGGTTTTGACGCTGCGATGGCAAACGCTCAATAATTTTATTAATATCATCAATAAAGCCCATGTCTAACATTCTATCGGCTTCATCTAGCACAAAGGCTTCAAGTTGGTCAAAATTTACGGCACGTTGGTGCGTCATATCAAGCAATCGCCCTGGCGTTGCTACGAGAATATCGACTCCCCAAATTAACTGCTGCTTTTGCGGCCCAATTTCAGTACCACCATACATTGCCATTGATGTTAAATTTAAATATTTGCCATACTGAGCAATACTTGCTTCAACTTGCATTGCCAGCTCACGCGTTGGCGTTAATATCAAAGCTCGAATACGTTTACCGCGTAGCTTTCGCTCTTCATCTTTTTCAATGGCACACAGCTTTTCCAACAGTGGTAACACAAAACTTGCCGTTTTTCCGGTACCCGTTTGCGCTGCCGCAATTACATTTTTACCCGACAACACTACAGGTATTGCCTGCTTTTGAATCTCTGTTGGCGTTGTATATTCTAATTCTGTAAGTGCATTGACTATCGGTGAAGACAATCCAAGTCTAGAAAACGGCATTAACTACCTCTATAGGTTTTTACAAGGAGGATTAGGCTCAAATAGCCTAGTCAAAACAAGAGCGCGATTATAGCACCAATTATCATGTTCATGCAGTCAAACATAACGAGAAAACATCATAGTGCGCAGATACAAGTAGTGGAATGAATATCCAGAATGGTTACCTATTGTTATCAGTTAAATCATAATACTGTTTTTTTTATTGTTTTTAGTATAATAACGGCACTGTTGCATTATAGTTGGATTTTGCAATACTTATAAAACAGCTAAATTAATCATTAACTTAGGTTATTACGTAATGGAAAATACTGAACAAGACTCTCAAAGCAACGATATTTCCTATGGCAACGTCTACGTGATGACGCACTCGTTTTTTAGTGATGTAGTAAGAATTGGCTGTACACCTAAAGATCCTGAAGATTATGCCAAGCAAATATCTCAAAACACACCCGGTGATTATTCTGTTGTATTTTCATTAAAGTGTATGAATCCATGTAAAGTGAAAAAGCAAATTCGTGAGTATTTGAATGCTCAAGAGTACGTTAATGAATTCTACCAAGTGCCTGCTGAAGTTGCAGAAAGCTTATTGAAAAGAGAAACCTTAAGAATCCCCATTCTCAACGCAAGTTAATACTTGTAGATAACATCCCTTTTTTAAAGAAGTTATGATGTGCTAATTACCTAAGCTTGCATCTGACAACGCTGTCACGTAAATTATTAGTCATAAGAATAATAGACAGGGTAAGTTTTAATGAGCAGCAATGATCGCCGTAATTTTTTAAAGTCGGTTGCAGCCGTCACAGCCGCAGGAGTTGCAAGCGGTTGTGCGACATCAAATTCACAAAATTCTACAACGTTAAAAGCTCAGGGCAAATCTGTAATGGGCTTAATCGTTCCAAAAATGGACGTTGTACGTATCGGTTTTATTGGT
The DNA here is from genome assembly GCF_057537295.1 of Colwellia meonggei. NCBI lineage: Bacteria > Pseudomonadati > Pseudomonadota > Gammaproteobacteria > Alteromonadales > Colwelliaceae > Colwellia > Colwellia meonggei. Next base: position 145,724 of record NZ_BAAJLZ010000004.1, on the reverse strand, counting down.
GTAGGTGAGCGCGGCTCCGGCCATGTTAAACACTATTGTCATATTGATGGTGTAGAAATAAAAGCTATTTGTGATACTAACCCGCTGGTATTAGACCGTTCTATTAACGATGTGGTTGAGAAAAACTTACCTCGCCCTGATCGCTATACGGGTTCAGATCATGCCTATCGAGAAATGTTAAATCGTCAAGATATTGATATTGTTATTATCTCGACACCTTGGGCTTGGCATACCCCTATGTGTGTGGAAACCATGGAAAGTGGCAAGCATGCGTTTGTAGAAGTGCCTGCCGCAACCACTGTTGAAGAGTGTTGGCAATTAGTCAACACCGCTGAACGTACGCAAAAAAATTGCATGATGATGGAAAATGTTTGCTATGGCCGTGATGAGCTGATGGTGCTGAACATGGTACGCCAAGGCTTATTTGGTGAATTATTGCACGGAGAAGCAGCATATATTCATGAGTTGCGCTGGCAAATGAAAGAAATTGAATATAAAACAGGTTCATGGCGAACATACTGGCATACCAAAACTAACGGTAATTTATACCCAACACATGGTTTAGGGCCAGTTTCACAGTATATGAATATAAACCGTGGCGATCGTTTTAATTATTTAACGTCAACCAGTTCACCAGCACTTGGACGACAAGCGTACGCTAATCGCGAGTTTCCAGCAGATCACGAAAGAAATCAGCTAAATTATATCGCTGGCGATATGAATACGACTTTAATCAAAACAAAACTCGGTCGCAGTATTATGGTTCAACATGATACCACCACACCACGCCCTTATTCTCGACATAACTATATTCAAGGTACCAACGGGGTTTTTGCTGGTTTCCCTAATCGTATTGCCTTAGAAAATGTACCAAGTCATATTGCCATGCAAAATGAGAAAAACTATCAAGATCATCTCAAAGCATGGCAAGCAACAGGAAAGCAAGGCACAAAACCTAGAGCGCCAAGTTTTCATCGTTGGGATAAAGATATAACTAAGTGGCAAGCAGAGTTTGACCACCCACTTTGGCTAGCCATGGGACAAGAAGCCCAACGTAATGGCGGCCATGGTGGTATGGACTTCCTTATGCTTTGGCGCATGATTTACTGTTTAAGAAATGGTGAAGCACTTGATCAAGACGTTTACGATGCTGCTGCATGGTCAGCCATTACACCACTGAGCGCTGATTCAGTAACCGATAGAAGTAACTCAAAGGATATTCCTGACTTTACTCGAGGTGTATGGAAAACAGCCAAGCCACTGGGAATTATCTCTTAGTAAATAGTAGTCGAGAACAAACGTTAATATGACACAATTGAAAACTCTAGTTATTTTAGCAGCAGGTAATGGCAGTCGTTTTGGCGGTGCTAAACAATTCGCTTGTTTTGGTGCGCAGGCGAAAACTTTAATGGAATATAATTTAGTCCACGCTGTAGCGGCTGGTTTTAATCATGTGGTTTTTATTACTCAGGCTCAACAAAAACTGCAATTAGAACAAAAGGTAATAGCACGATTACCAAAATCATTAAAAGTAGATATTGCAATCCAAACCTTAAGTGCGTTGCCAGAGAAATGCACCATATCCACGGCAAGAAAAAAGCCGCTAGGCACTGCACATGCACTTTGGTGCGCCAAAGATTTTATTAAAAACCATTTTGTGGTTATTAATGCCGATGACTACTATGGTGAAAAGGCTTTTAATTTACTGACACAACGTCACGCTGCCTGCGCTAAAAGTCAACTCCAACGATACGCTATGGTCGCATATCTAGTTCAAAAAACTCTTTCTAATCATGGCGGTGTTAACCGAGGGCTTTGTGAATACAATCAAAACATGCAATTGACCCAAGTAACAGAAATTGAAAATATTCACACCAAGAACAGTCATAATAATTTCATTATATCTGGACATGACTCCAACAAAAATCAATCAATCAATTTATCTGAAAACTCACTAGTTTCGATGAATCTTTGGGCTTTCGACACCAGTATATTTTCTGCAATCGAGCAAGAGCTCATCAAAACATTAACGGCAATATCTCACGAGAAAATTGAATGTTATTTGCCAAATGTCGTGATGAGCCAGCTAAATCGACATCAGATAAGTGTTGATATATTAACGTCTGACGATGACTGGTTTGGAGTTACTTATGCCGATGATTCTGCTTGGGTTAATAGTAAAATTGATCAGCTCTTTCCTTCTTCTATTTCATCTTTACAAACTCATTAAGTATAATTTATGAACAACAGTTTACTGACTAACAAGCAAAATCAGGTTATCGATAAAGTAGTAGAACATTACCAGGTTTCTCCATCGGATTATTCAATGTCTCCTTTGGGGAATGGCTTAATTAATGACACTTACTTAATAACATCAAATAATAAGCGCTTTGTATTACAGCGTATAAATAGCCATGTATTTCAAAACCCTAAACAAGTAACGCAAAACGCAGACTTAATTAACCAACATTTAATTGCAAAAAAAGCACTTGGTGAGTATCCATTAGCAACAATTGGCCAGTTAACTAATAAAGAAAACAGTACGCTTTTACAACTTGATAGCGACTATTGGCGCGCAATAGCATTTATTCCTAATAGCTGTTCAATTGACGTGGTAGAAACTTGTGAACAAGCAGAAAAAGCTGCTACGGCGTTTGCGCAATTTAGTGCTGCATTAAGCGATTTCCCAACACAAAGCTTAGCTGAAATCATTCCAGATTTTCATCACTTAGCCCATAGATTACAACAATTAGCTTATGCGAAAAATAATGATAGTCAGCAACGAGGTTCATCTTGCCAGACTATCATCGACGACTGTTTTACTCAGCAACATTTTATTAATGAAGTGGCGGAATTGGTGGAAACCCTGCCGATGAAAGTAACCCACAATGATACAAAAATTAACAATTTACTTTTTAATACCGAAACACACCAGGCAATAGCCGTAATCGACCTTGATACCTGTATGCCTGGCTATTTAATGCATGACTTTGGCGATATGGTGCGCACTTGTTGCTCAAGCTTACCTGAAGACGGTATTGAAATAGCACAAATGAGCATAAGATTAGATATTTTCGAAGCTTTAGCAAAAGGCTATATAACAACGCTTAATGGTACAATTAGCAAAGCTGAAATAGACAGTTTAGTTGTTGGCGCTTTACTGATACCGTTTATGATGGCGGTGCGATTTTTAACAGATTACCTTGATGGTGACAAATATTTTCATGTTCAACATTCAGAGCATAACTTGGTAAGAGCTAAAAACCAATTTCAATTGTTTAAGCTTCTCAAGCAACAACGCCAACAATTAAGTGACATAGTCCATTGCATTTAATCTATTTAGCTAATAGCGACAAGCGTTTAATATTTAGCTAATAGCGACAAGCGTTTAATATTTAGCTATTTCAGTTTATCGGTGAGATACGAAAAAGCCAATAACTCGGTATGACCTAATCACTGGCTTCAATGGAAATGCGAAACTAATTAGCACATTTATAAACATTACCTGATAGCGTAACGTTTGTTTGCTGGCTTCCACCACCAAAGTCATCATCGAAATGCCCTGTTTGTCCGGCACGTTGAGTTAAAAGATAGACAGTATCACCACCAAGTTGCTTAGCCTTATTTTTTATGTCATTACGTGCACCAGTTTCTAAATCAGCATTTGAAGTAAACGCACCTGTAAAGAAATCTCCTTGGCTACCAGTAACATCACCTAAAAATGTACACTCTTTACCCGGTTCGTTGTGAGTTAATCTTACGCCAGTTGCTTGAGGTTGAACAGCAACAGAAGAGCATGCGGCTAATGTTGTTACCAAGATCATTGCAAATAGTGTTTTCATATTATTTCCTGTTAAGTAAATCGTTTAATTAAAGCTATTGTAAGTTCTCCTTAAATTATTAATATTTACAAAGTGTGTTGATAATGTAAGAGCCACTTACATCTACCGATCATTTTTTTACAAATGCTTCAAATATAATGCGTAAAAACGAGTTACCTACCAAGGTAAGTAGGTTATGCTAACCGGCTTAAATAGCGTGGTTAAAAACATCAAATAGTTAACATCTCGTTTCGTATCAAATGGATTTCCAGCACATGAAAGATTTAACACAGGGTTCAATACCTAAGCACTTAATTACTATGGCCTTACCAATGATGTTTGGCATGTTTGTACAAACCCTATATTTTCTTGTTGATCTTTATTTTGTTGGTAAATTAGGAGCAACTGCATTAGCTGGCCTAAGTTTGGCTGGAAATGCCATGTTTTTAATTTTTGCCCTAACACAAATTATTAATGTCGGTACAGCTACACTTATTTCTCATGCGGTTGGAGAAAAAGAACAGGACAAAGCTAATAACATTTTTAATCAATCAATGATGATCTCAAGCGTTATCGGTATTGTGGTTTGTGTTATTGGTTATTTAGGAGCTGAAAACTACCTAAATATCGTATCTCAAGACTCAGGTACCGTTGCTATGGGGCTTGATTACTTACATTGGTTTATCCCTTGTATGGCATTACAATTTTTAATGGTTTCAATCAGTGCTGCTCTACGCGGTACAGGGATTGTTAAACCAACAATGATAATCCAAATGCTGTCTATTTTAGTCAACATTATTTTATCACCCATTTTAATTGCAGGCTGGGGAACAGGTTATGCCATGGGTATTGCTGGCGCTGGACTTGCTAGTTCTATTTCAGTTATTTTTGCTGTTGGGTTATTAGCCTACTATTTTAAAACCTCAGAAAAATACGTCAGCATTAATTTTTCCCTTTGGAAGTTCGATAGCGAATGTTTAAAAAAGCTGTTGGCTATAGGTTTACCTGCCGGTGGCGAGTTCTTGCTGATGTTTTTGTATATGGCAACGATTTACTGGCTCATTCAGCAATTTGGTCCTGATGCACAAGCTGCATTTGGTTTAGGCTCAAGAGTTATGCAATCACTATTTTTACCGGCAATGGCGATTGCCTTTGCCGCCCCAGCCATTGCTGGGCAAAATTTTGGTGCAAAAAATTATCAACGAGTAAAAGAGACATTCAAATGGTCAGCCATCATGACCTGTTCTTTAATGACAATGCTAACGCTAATTTGTTTGTGGCAAGCGGAAATTTTACTACAAGGCTTTTCAAGCGATAAACAAGTTATAGTGATCAGCGCGGCGTTTTTGCAAATTATATGTTGGAATTTTGTGCCATCTGGCTTGGTATTTACTTGCTCCGGCATGTTTCAATCGTTAGGAAATACCTGGCCGGCGCTATTAAGCACGGCAACACGCCTGTTAACATTTATATTTCCTGCACTTTGGCTATCACAACAAAGCGATTTTACAATTGAAAAACTTTGGTATATTTCGGTTGCAACAGTTTGTTTACAGGCATTGATAAGTTTTACCTTATTGCGTCGTGAATTTAACAAGCGTTTAACCAAAGGTGCAGTAACAGCACCGTTATCTCAGCTAAGCTAGATTGAACTAAGTTGAGCTAACTATTCTTATCTAATATAACGAAATAACTCCTCAATAAACTGTTCAATTTATTTAAATTGGACAGTTTAGCCATATTTTCACTTATTCGCCTTTCGTATACTCATCAGCACATTAAAGATTGTGTTGGAGGTTATCATATGTTGAATTTAATAAAGAAAATTACCTTATCGAGTATTTTGTTCACCTCAATTACATTAAGTGCTTTCAGTAATGCATCGTTAATTACCAATGGCAGTTTTGAGCAATTAGTTTTTAGTGATGGTACACAATCATCAGGTATTGTTCACAATACAAGTTTACATAACTTTGATAATAAAAATCGCGCTTGGGATGTTTTTGCTACCTTACCCGGCTGGGAAACTAGTTTCGGTAATGGTATTGAGTTACAGAAGAATGTGGTTACTCGCTCTCAAGATGGTTTGCATCACATAGAACTAGACTCGCACCCTCGTGGCGCATCGAACACTGTGATGACGCAAACTTTAGATTCACTTTCTGTTGGTGCTAATTATTTACTAGAGTTTTATTACAAGCCACGTACAAATAACACCAACGACAATGGCATTAACGTATTTTGGTATGACTCAGCCATCAACTTTGATATCAACATGTTAGCTGACTTTAGCACAGATAGTACCCGAAATTTGACTCCGAACTGGGCTCTACAGTCGGTAATGTTTACTGCACAAGCGCAATCAATGGATTTAAGCTTTGGCTCATTCGGTAGACAAAATACTTTAGGTGGCTTAATAGACAACGTATCACTTACACAAATGGCATCGAAAGCCGCAACAACAGTTCCGGAGCCATCAATGTTAGTTTTATTTCTTATCGCTTTAGGTTTTCTTGCAGCAAGACAACGTACGTGGATTCACTAAGGAATTTAACTTAACAACCTAATTTATGGCTTTCTCGGCTAATAACCAGCCCCTAATTTTGTTTGCGGCCGAGAAAGTTCATATCAAAGAGTAAAACATTACTCGTACCGCTACTCTCTCATAGCAATAATTGCTTGTAAATCACTAAAGTTTTCAATATGCAATAGCTCTGCTTTCTGCGCTAAGGAATTGTAATCATTACTTTGCCTGGCTGATGTATATAAACATGACAACATGAAAATAAGTAACTCATCTTGGGCATTACCTTTTACTTGGTGTTGGCTAACCTTTTCTAGGTGCGTTAACTGTTTAACTAATTTAGCGTCGATATGCCATAGCGATAACATTAATGATGATGCAGAATAAATACTAATGCCCATTGCTTGCTTAATATGACGATTTAACGATTGCAAATCATCTATACCTTGCAAAGAATGCAGCATAAGTTCATGTTTATATGTGGCTTTGTGGCTAAGTAAAAAAACACCTAACAAGGCAAATACTAATGTTTGCTCCGTTAACGCTATATCAAACTTAATTTCAGCTGCGATAGATTTACGTAACCACTGAAATAACTTAGGCGCAAACAAAAATGCTTGGCTATATTGTTCGATAATTTTTTGCTCTACTTGGTCTTGCAACGCATCTTTCATAGCAAAAATTACCGCAAAATTAACCACAGTACCAATACCTAAATTTCGACTTACCGCTTCTTGCAAGTTTTTCGGGGTTCTGCCATAAATAGCTTTGCTTGCCTGCCCAATAATACGGCCAGAAAAAATAGCATCTTTATTCACTATTTCGATAACACGTTGTAAATCCAAATTTCCTTGATCTTTCTCTGCAACAAGCTGCTTGCAACTATCAGGCATAGGAGGAATATCTTGTGCTATTTGCGTCAGTTTTTGGTAGCTCGCTTGAGCATTATTAACTAACGAAAGTTCACGAAATTGTGACGGCGTCGTTCCAAACTTTTGTCGAAAAGCTCGTTCAAAGGTGGCACGTTCAGAATAACCTAATCTAGTCGACAATTGCTCAATATTAGCGTGCTTAGTTAACAGCGCTTGTACACACAGTTCATTCAAAAACTTACTTTGGATCAGTTTAAAGCTAGTTTCTTCTTGTGCTAGTTTACGGCGAAATGAAGTCGTACTCATGGCAAGCGCCTTGGCACATTGCTCAATCGTTAAAGAGGCAGGTAATTCACTTTGCTGAAGCAAGTTATTGACAGATTCAGTAAGTTGAAAGGTTTGTGACATATCCATTTGTTCAAAGGCTTAAGTTAATTAACTTGGCTATTAAAACATGTAAACGATCAATAAACACCTGCTTAAGCATATATTTTTATTAGTGATTCACCAATAAACAATAATTTTCTTATACCTTTTAATATTGCAAATAGTTCGACTGTACTATTTACAAAATAGAACAGTCAAACTATTATAAAAGAACAACCGTACTTTTATATATTAATGGATTGATAACATGAAATTTAGCTATTTTAACAACAGCGCTAATAAGTTTGGTTTAGCAACAATAGGACGTGGGCTCACCAGCGCTTTTAGCATGCTCACACCACGATTAAGTGCATTCTTGGGCCAGAAAATATTAATGCGCCCTTATGGGCGACGTTCATATAATAGTGAGTTAATTCAGCCTGATAACGAGCTAAACATACTAACTTCGTTAGGCATTGTGCATGTCAATATATTCGGCTCTGGCAATAACGTGATAGTTGTTAGCCATGGTTGGGAAGACAATAGCCAAAGTTTTCAACATATGATTTTGTCGCTAACTGAGCAGGGATATCTTGTTGCCGCAATTGATCATATTGGTCATGGCAAATCCACAGGGAAGAAATCTCACTTATTAAGTTTTATCGAAACAATGAATTTGCTCGTAGAACATTTCAATGAAGAAAGAACGCCGGTACAAGCAATTATTGGCCACTCAATGGGGGCGATTGCCACCCTTAACTTACCTTATAGCCTGCTAAGCAATAAAAAAATCATACTGATTTCATCACCGATAAAATTCTTTGAGCTTATGTTTCAAAAGGTAGAACAAGTAGGAATTTCGCGGAAGTTATTGAAACGTGTATTAGAAAGCATCAGCTATAAATACGGTAAAAATTGGCAACAATTAACAGCAGAGCATCATAGAGAAAAATTAGATTTAAATGTTACTTTCATCCATGATCGCAATGACAGATTTGCTCCATTTGACGACGTTAAGCATTTTTTAAATCAAGAAAAAAACACCTTAATTACCACTGAAGGACTTGGTCATAGAAAAATTTTAGGTGATACTAAGGTAATTGAAAATATTAGTCAGGTTTTAGCTTCTTAATGAATAAAGGCGAACGCACCCGTAATGAAATTTTAAAGCAAAGCATCATACATAGCAGTCAATATGGTCTAGCAGATATTACCATAGGTACTATATCTAAACTTTGCAATATGTCTCGGACGGGCGTTATTTCTCATTTTGAAAATAAAGAAGACATGCAAATTGCAATATTAGAATATGGTGAAGAGTTATTTAAAAAACGTGTGATTCAACCTGCTTGGCGTGAAGATCCGTTAGATCATGTTATTGCGTTACTTGAAAATTGGGCTGACTGGGTTCGAGAAATGTTTACCGAGCACCAAGTCAGCTGCCCATTTATTAAAGCTGTTGTTGAATTTCAAAACCGTCCAGACTCTAAAGTTCGTACCTTTACCGTTAGCCAGCAAAATCGCTTAATCGACTATTTAACACATCGTATTAATCGTTGTATTGAGCACGGAAGACTCAAAGAAAATACAGATAGTGTTGCTGTTGCTTACGAGCTTTATAGTTTGTATTTAGGCCACGCTATTACCCAACATAGTGTTGCAATCAATACCCCTAATACTATGTTTAAAAGCAGTATCGTCAGGTTATTAAAGCAATACCAAATATCCTCACAACCTTAATAGCTCTAATGAGTACAAATTAATTAGCTAATTTGACACTTCTGATCGCCATAATAATTATCGGCATAATTACATTCTATTGAATGTTGTTTATTCGCGTTATCGCTATTTGTTGTAAAAGTAACTAACGCTTTTATATATTTAATTATGTTTTTCATCACTTTATTCCTTATTTCGTTTAAGTCATTATCGATAGAGTTATTATTATCTAAGTTGGTAATTCAGTAAATTTAATAAAATTAATAAAGTTATCCTAAAAAACAGATTAAAAATCTAACAACACTTTGCGTTTAACTGCTCAGTAAATATTTCTTTTAAGGTAGTCAGTTCATTGGTGCGAACATAATTAGGGCGGATAATTAAAGCAATTGTTCGATGCGGGCCAGGTTCGTTTAAATGCACAGCCCTAATTTCTGACTCATTATAAATTAACTGATCTAAAGCCATTTGAGGCACCAATGTTGTACCAAGCTTACCTGCAACCATTTGAATAAGTGTATGTAAACTTGCTGAGTCAAAATCAGAATCTTGTTTGTCATTTTGCAAACTACAAGCCGCTAAGGCGTGATCTTTTAAACAATGACCATCTTTCAATAACATCAACTTTTCAATCTCAAGCTCTTCACTGGTGATTTCTTTGAGTTGGCTTGGGCATTCATCTTTATGGCTAACCCAGTAAAAGTCCTCTTGCCAAAAATCAAAACTCATTAAGCCCTCAATTGGATAAGGTAATGCTAAAATAGCGGCATCTATTTCACCATTTCTGACCATATCAACCAGCACGTGAGACTGCTCTTCAATAATTTTCATTTTAAACTCAGGAAAGCGTTTTCTCACTTCAGGTAATACTTTTGGCAACAGGTATGGACCAATGGTTGGAATCACTCCAAGTGTCATAGCATTGCTAAATGGTTGGTTATCGGATTGCGATATCTGCATTAAGCCATCTAGCTCTAACTTAACCGTTTTCGCTTTATTTAAAATAAGCTGACCTTGGCTAGTAATTAACACTTGCTTGTTATTACGCTCAAATATTGTCGTACCAAGCTGCTTCTCCAGCTCAATTATTGCTGTACTTAATGCTGATTGTGACACATGACATGCGTCTGCTGCTTTTTTAAAGTGCAACGTTTTTTCAACAGCTAAAGCATAATGGAGTTGCTTCAATGAAATCATAAATATAGCTACCTATACAAAATAAACTACGGACAAAGCTCTGTCCATAGTTATTAGTGAACATAAAAGCCAGTTTAATTAGTTTATTTGATTATACCAGCCTAGGTTAACTGCTCTTTATGTCAAATCGTCACAATAAAATCATAAACATCTGTTTATAAAGAAAATTAAATCATCATTAAAAAAACAGAATAATATCTTTCAATCAATCAATTATAAAAACTAACTCACCAGTTCTACGCTTGAATAACTAGGGCTTATCATCAACGAATAAGTCAGTGTTACTACTGGGGAATAACATGTTAAAAAAAACACTACCGCTTGCCACAGCAATAGGTGTAGCCATTTCATCAATGACCTTATCAACTTCAGCTTTCGCTGTAGGTGAAGCAAAAACCAACCAATTCTGGTGGCCTGAACAACTCAACTTAAGTCCTTTGCGCCAACACGGCGCAGAATCAAACCCTTACGGTGAAAACTTTAACTATGCCAAAGAATTTGCCACGGTCGATTTACAACAACTCAAAAAAGATATTGAAGTAACTCTTACTGATTCAAAATCATGGTGGCCAGCTGACTGGGGACATTATGGTCCGTTAATGATCCGTATGGCATGGCATAGTGCTGGCGTTTATCGTGTAAACGATGGTCGAGGCGGCGCATCAGGTGGGCAACAACGTTTTGATCCACTTAATAGTTGGCCAGATAATGTTAATTTAGATAAGGCACGTCGCTTACTCTGGCCGGTGAAACAAAAATATGGTCGCAAAATATCATGGGCTGATTTAATGGTACTTTCCGGCAATGTAGCCTTAGAATCTATGGGCTTTAAAACCTTTGGCTTTGCCGGCGGCAGAAGCGATGATTGGGAACCCGACTTAGTATATTGGGGACCCGAAACAGCCATGCTTGATGATAAGCGCCGAGACAAAAAAGGCAAACTCAAAGGGCCACTGGCTGCTGTTGAAATGGGCTTAATTTATGTCAACCCTGTTGGCCCACATGGTAAGCCTGATCCTCTTTTAGCAGCAAAAGATATTAGAATGTCATTTGGCCGTATGGCGATGAATGATGAAGAAATTGTCGCGCTTATTGCCGGTGGACATACTTTAGGTAAAGCCCACGGCGCTAAAAAACCAGAACAATGTGTTGAAGCCGAGCCTGCTGTAGCTGACATTGAACAACAAGGCTTAGGTTGGAAAAACAAATGTGGAACAGGCGTTGGTGCTGACACCACTAGCAGTGGTTTAGAAGGAGCTTGGACTACAACACCAACACAATGGTCTTCTAACTATTTAGATAACTTAATGAATTTCGATTGGATTATCACAACAAGCCCTGCTGGCGCAATTCAGTGGATACCTAAAGATAAAGCTGCGGCAAATTTAGTACCCGATGCCCACATTCCAAATAAACGTCATGCACCTATTATGTTTACCACTGACTTGGCACTAAAAGAAGATGCCGAGTTTTTAAAAATAGTTCAACGTTTCAGAGCAGATCCTAGAGAATTCGATACAGCATTTGCTAAAGCTTGGTTTAAATTAACCCACCGCGATATGGGGCCACGGGCACGATATGTAGGCTCAGAAATACCAGCAGAAGTTTTATTGTGGCAAGACCCAATTCCAGCAGTAGATTACTCACTAATTAATGAACGCGATATTAATAAACTTAAAAAGCAAATCATTAGTTCAGGGATATCAAATGCCGAACTTGTTAAAGTTGCATGGGCAGCAGCATCAAGCCATCGAGTTACAGATATGCGTGGTGGTGCTAATGGCGCGCGTATTAACCTCGCCCCACAAAATAGTTGGACAGTAAATAATCCTAAAAAGTTAAAGAAAGTACTCTCAACGCTAAAAAATATTCAGGAACAGTTCAACCGAAAATCAGCAAATAATAAGGTATCTCTTGCTGACGTTATCGTTCTTGCTGGCGCAACAGCGATTGAAAGCTCTGCTAAAAAGGCTGGCTATAATATCAATGTGCCATTCGCACCTGGTCGTGCTGATGCAACTCAAGCGCAGACCGATATCAAGTCATTTAATTATTTACAACCTACAGCCGATGGCTTTAGAAATTTCTACAGCAATGACAGTTATATGTCGCCGGCAGAAATGTTAGTTGATAAGGCGAATACCTTAGGTTTAAATGTGCCAGAAATGACCGTACTCATTGGCGGTATGCGAGCATTAAATGCCAACTATGATGGTTCATCTTTAGGTATATTTACCGAAACCCCTGGCGTGTTAAGTAATGACTTTTTTATTAACTTACTAGACATGTCAACAACCTGGCAGAAAGACAGTTCACAACCAGGGCTTTACCAAGGTATTGATCGTCATTCTGGAAAAATGAAATGGCAAGCAACTCCGGTTGATTTAATTTTTGGCTCTAGCTCTGAATTGCGTGCTATTGCCGAAGTTTACGCCTCTAATGATGCTAACGACAAATTCATCAATGACTTTGTTAAGGCTTGGGTGAAAGTAATGCAGCTTGATAGGTTTGACTTAAAATAAGCTCTAGCTAATGAATTTAGAGCTACTCTAGATTAAAAAGAAAGGAGTAATGAATAAATAGCCTTACTTAATCGATAAATAAATACATGGTTAAGGAACTTTATGTTAATTCCTTGTTCATACTATATGAGAGGCTTTTATTTCCCTTAGTGTTTCATGTTTTTATAATGCGTTTACTTTTAAAGTAAACGCTTTTTTTTGCCTATTTTATTGCCGACTCTCACTCAAAATAACTAACCTTAGCATCAAAAACTATCACCAATGTAATGGATCAATGGTGTAGTACTGGGTTAATTGTCGGTAAAGTTTCGGATATTCTCTCGCTAGCTGTTGAGATTGCTCAAAGAATACTTCGCTGGCGACAGCAAAAAACTCAGCAGGATTTGTTGCACCATAATAATCAAACAAAGATGGCGAGCCTGTTTGTGCTTGTTGTTGTAAAATTGCAAACTGCGCCGAAAAAACTTCTGACCAACATTGATAACTTTGTTGTTTATCGAGAATTGGTGCTCCATTAGCTGGGCCATTCTCTTGATCAAGTTGATGAGCAAACTCATGAATAACAACATTACGGCCATCATTAGGAATTTGTGCTCCATCTAGAGTGTCCTGCCACGACAAAACAACTTTACCAAAGTCCCATGACTCACCCGCTAAAACAACTTTTTGAGAAAACTGTACACCGTCTGCATTTCTATTTTGTTGCTCTTTAACAAACGCTCTTGGATATACCAATATGGTTTTTAATTTCGGGTAGTAATTAGTTTCTCGGTTAAGAAGCAGTAAACATGCTTGCGCAGCAATAGTTATTTTAATTTCATCTGTTATAACGACACCATTGCAACCAACAAACTCTTTTTCCGCCAAGAATACTTGAATATGTTGTTTTAACTGTAGCTGCAAATCTGCTGGCATAATACGAAAATATGGCATACGTTGCTGAATAATTTTACGCCACGATTTTTTAAAAGGTTTACGTTTGATCATTGAGCGTTTATAGCTTTGCCAATAAGGTTTTCCAGCCAAATAGACAATTAATATCACACCAATAAATATTGGTAGGAAGTAAGATAGCATAACGTATAAAGCACCCTAGTTTCTTTAAGCTTATTTAAAGAAGTGCGTACGCAAAAGTGAAATATCAAGTCATGGACAAAATATTACGTTAACCAATTACAATCAAATCTACTTAATTAACAAAATAAAAAAACAATTTGAACTAATTAAAACTTCACGACTCTTAGTATACGAGAGGCTTTATTTCCCTTAGTGTTTCATGTTTATTTATAATGCGTTTACTTTTTAAGTGAACGCTTTTTTTTGCCTTAAATATTCTGCCTACCTTCTTTTATTTGATCGTTATCCGTTATTTAAGATGAGTTATTTAATACTGAATTCAAATTACTTTACTCGTGAAATAGTACCGTTATAAGCCGTGTTATTTGGATTAAACACAACAATAAGACTGGGTATTAGCAAAAAGCTTGCTATTCGTAATCATAGAGCGATATATGGTGATTTAACTCCATTATAATTATTTATTGGTAAGAACTATTTTTAATAATTATCACTAAAATAAAAAGCCAGCAAATAATCGCTGGCTTTTTTAATTAAATAAACAGTGTTTAGCTAAAAACGTTTATTCTTTAATGCATTTATTATTTTCGGTAAATACATTAGGCATAAAACGAATATCGCTAATTGACAACTTTATTGCACCATGGGTGCTAAGAGCAAACGGTGAAACAATTTTATCTAACTGAACACCATTTTTTGCAAAGCATTGCAAATCAATAGCAATTTCCCGCCACTCTCCTTTAGGAATAGCGCTTAATTGCTGCTGAATATTAACTTCTGCCCAGCAACTACCAGCAACATCACCTTCAGATTCACAACTCATAGCGATCATCATCGCATCTTGAATGTCGCTATCACGTTTTACTGTCATCACTAATGCAGAGTTTTGTTCCAGCTCAAAAGATAAATCTTCTCTAAAGCTACTCGCAAACTCGATTCCTGCTTTAGCGCTGCCATAAGTTTCAAGACGAAAAGCGTCTTCTTGTACATTTTTATCAATCGTACGGTAACCAACCCCGGGTAACACACCACTATTTGAAAGTAATTCGGAATGTTGCGTGTTAGAAGTTAAAAACATCCGCCAAGGCTTCTTAACTTTACCAGTAAATACTTCGGTATTTTTTACCCTAGCTTCATCACTCTCGATATGCTCAGGAAGATTATCCGGCAATAATTTGGGGGCTGCGCTTTCATTAGATACATAACTTAAGCCATAACCGTAAGGCAGTAATGGATCGTATTTTTTGTCAAATCGATTGACAATTTGGTTTGCCGTTTTTGGCCATGAGAAAGATAACTTCCCTTTAAAATCAAATGGAATATTATCTTCTTTATCTTTAAAAAGTACATCTGCCACCGCTTTCCCTTCAGAGCCGGGTAACCAAGCAGCAACGAAAGCATCACTGGCATTAAGCTCAGCATTTACCCACATAGGTCTGCCACTGATAAAAATACTAACCACTGTAACGCCTTGGCTCTTCAATTTTTTCAATAATGCTAAGTCAGTCTTTGTCCCGCGTTGATAGGCGAGATTATCTTTGTCGCCATGACCCTCGGCATAGGGTTCTTCACCAAAAACAACGATG
Source organism: Colwellia meonggei (assembly GCF_057537295.1). Taxonomy (NCBI): domain Bacteria; kingdom Pseudomonadati; phylum Pseudomonadota; class Gammaproteobacteria; order Alteromonadales; family Colwelliaceae; genus Colwellia; species Colwellia meonggei. The sequence continues at coordinate 130,040 of NZ_BAAJLZ010000004.1, read as the reverse complement.
GCGACATCTGGTTTTTGCGAAAAACTACCATCTTCACTTAAACTAACATTACCACCAGCGGCCGTTACTTGTGCCGCAATACCATCATAAATAGAGGAGCCACCTGGAAAATCATTGTTACTATTATTTGTTCCTTGCCAGGTGATACTCCAGCCACCAGATTGCTTACCAATGTTATTGGCAGCATCACCAGCGACTAATACATCTAATTTTGGTGCTAGAGGTAAAATATTGTTTTTATTCTTTAACAATACCAATGACTCTCTTACGGCTTGCCTTGCAACTTCGCGGTGTTGCTCACTACCTATAAGTTCGGTCTTTCCTGAGAAAATTCGGTCTTTAGGGCTCGGTTTACTGAAAAGTCCGGCACGTAATTTAACTCGTAGAATGCGAGTCACTGCATCGTCAATACGCGATAACGGAATGATGCCTTGATTAACCTGAATAATGGTGTTTTCCATTAAAGGCTTCCAAGCATCCGTTGGCACCATAAAAATATCTAAGCCAGCATTGGCAGCTTGTGGGCAACTTTCATTAGTACAGCCAATAATTTGCCCATGACCATTCCAATCACCAACAACAAAACCATCAAAACCCATTTTATTTTTCAAAACATCTGTTAGTAAGTAACGATTACCGTGAATTTTGTCGCCATGCCAACTATTGAATGACGCCATTACGGACTGAGCGCCTGCAGTTAACCCGCCAACATACCCTTGGGCATGAAGATCAAACAGTGCTTGCTCCGAGGCTATATTATTACCTTGGTCGTCCCCATCAATCGTACCGCCATCACCAATGAAATGCTTAACAGTGCTGATCACCCTGTCATCATCTAAAAAGTCATCTCCAGCATGACCTTGCAAACCTTTAACAACAGCCGCAGCATAATCTTTAACAATATCAGGATCTTCAGAGTAACCTTCATAAGTCCTGCCCCAGCGATCATCTCGAACCGTTGCCACCGTTGGCGCGAATACCCAGTCAATACCTGTAACCATGACTTCGGTCGCGGTAATTTGAGCTATTTTCTCCACTAACTCAGGATTATTAGCAGCACCTAAACCGATATTATGTGGAAATAGCGTCGCACCAATAACATTATTATGACCGTGGACGGCGTCCGTGCCCCACATGGTTGGAATTGTTGAACCATCAATTGAATCATCAATAGATGCTTGATACATCTCTTCGGCTAAGGCAATCCAGTCTTGCGGTGTTGAGTGCTTATTATTGTTTGGAAATGCACCACCACCATTAAGATAAGAGCCAAAGCCATATTTGCGCATATCTTCAGGTGTAATATCACGAATTTCAGGCTGAATCATTTGTGCGACTTTCTGTTCTAAAGTCATTGTAGATAACAAGCGTTGAACTTGGCGTTCAAGGGCCGTATCAGTGTTAACGTCAGACACTATTTCTGGCCAAATCGACAAATTATTATTTACTAATTTAGTACTAGTTTCGTTATCTTTATCCGACTCTTTAATCGCGGTATTACAACCTTGAGTAACCAGTAAAGTTAGTGTTGAAAACATCAGGCAAGTTAACTTATTCATTATCTTTGCTCCTGATTATTTGTCAAAACAGGCGTAGCACCGCTCAAACCGTAATAAACGATATAGCTATAGCAGAGAACAGGAATAACAAATGATAATTGCACACCAACAACATCAGCCAGCACACCTTGAATTAACGGCACAATAGCACCGCCAACAATAGCCAGACATAAAATTCCAGCCCCTTGACTCGTATGTTTATCTAAACCATTTAGCGCTAAGCTAAAAATAGTTGGAAACATTATCGAATTACATAAGCCAACTAAAAGTATCGCCCACATCGCCATACTGCCACTGGTTAAAATGGCTACAGATACTAAAAGAACAGCAAAAAAGGCATTAAAACTAAGAACCTTAGTAGCAGATACTTTTTGCATAACTGCTGCACCAATGAATCGTCCAACCATAGCTCCAGCCCAATAATATGTGAGATACTTGGCTGCTTCAGATTCTTCTAAAGAAGCAATGTTAGCTTCACCAAAAAAGTTAATAAGAAAACTACCAATTGATACTTCAGCGCCCACATAAACAAATATACCAACGGCCCCTAAAACTAAATGACGATACTGCCATGCAGAGCCTGATACCACCTCATCAGAAGAGGTCTCGGCGCTACTAATATGAGGAAGCTTTAGCCAAGCAAAAATTGCCGCAAGTAAAAGTAACGCAGCAGTAAGTATCAAATAAGGAACTTTGACAGAATCAGCAGAAGGCGCTGACATTGAGTGTGCCGCTTCATTAAGAATAAACAAAGCACCTAAATAAGGAGCAACCGTTGTACCTAAAGAGTTAAAGGCTTGAGTCATAGTTAAGCGCGACGATGCTGACTCTTTTGGCCCAAGTAGCGTTACATAAGGGTTTGCAGAAACCTGTAAAATAGTGATACCGCTAGCCAACACAAATAGAGCCGATAAAAACATCGGGTAGCTGTGCATTGACGCAGCAGGATAAAACATCAAACAGCCAAAAGCTGCAACAACAAGTCCAGCTACAATTCCTTTTTGATAGCCAACTTTTTTCACTAGCTGCCCTGCTGGTAATGAAACCAAAAAGTAAGCACCAAAAAAGCAAAACTGCACCAACATTGACTGTGTGTATGTTAAGTCAAATATTGCTTTTAAATGAGGAATAAGAATGTCATTTAGGCAGGTAATAAAGCCCCACATAAAAAACAATGTTGTTAATGAGATCAGAGCAAAACGGTTTTGACTAGGCGAAACAGCATTAGTTACGCGTTGTTCTTGCTCTAAAATGACCGAATTCCCAGCCATAATAAAATTCCTATATCGAGAAGTATCGATATTTGCTGCACACGAATATAAGCTCGCTCACAGCAATATCGATGTAAGAAGTACACTTATAATGTTTAATAAGTGCGGTTTACAAGTATCTAAAATCAAACATTACCGACTTTAATTAGTCGCTTTATGTCAGTTGCACTTAGTTATCCATAGTGTATCTAAAGCCAAGAGCATATCTTGGGCCGTATTGCGCGGCGCTTAAGAACTGACTTTCAAAACGGCTAAATGAGCGTTCAGTTTCGTTGGTTAAATTCACACCTTCAAAAAATACCGTCATATTGTCATTAAGTTCATAGTTAACACTTAGATCCCATTGCAAGTACTCTTCGGCATATTGTGGAGGAGAACCAGCAGCATCAGGTAAACCTTGGCCAATCAGGTACTCATCACGCCATGCACCGGTAATTTTTACTGATAAACCATCTTTCTCATAGAAGCCTTGTAAGTTTGCTGAATCACTTAAGCCTGACAACACAGCTTGAGACGCAAGTACATAGTTATCATATTCAACATCACCATCAACAAAAGTGGCATTAAACCCGGCGCCAAAGCCAGACTCACCAAATAAGTGTTGAATAGCAATCTCAATACCATTGACTTTACGTGAGCCAACATTCTCTGGAGAGCTTATGGTCCATTCGATAAGAGGATCAGTTGCTGCGTCTGGTAACACGCGGTTGTTCTCGCCAATACCTACGCCATTGGCAACAATTTCATTGTATATTGCTGAGTCTGTCGCTTGTTCACCACGTCCTTCAATAGCAGCAACTGCGTCATTCCAACGCTGGCCTAAATAAACATCATGAAGACCATCAAATGTTGTTTTAACTTCAGCATTATCAATCCAGTCGTCTACATCTTTCCAAAATAACCCAATCGCGGCATAGCTAGCTTCGTCGTAGTAATATTCAAGAGTTAAATCAATATTAGTCGACTTAAATGGCTGCAAATTAGGGTTACCGCGACTACCACTTCTCGAGTTAAGTTTTGGAGATGATGTTAAGCTAAGGTTTCCAAGCATATCGCCTAATGTAGGCCTAGTGATAGTTTGACCCCAAGACGCTCTTGCAACTAAATCATCACTGAGATCAACCTTGATATCTAACATTGGAAGGAATAAATCATAATTCCCTTCATAATCGACTTCAACTAACTCGCCACCACTGGCAAACTGAGTGATCCACTCAGAGCCACCAGCCCAATAAACAAGTTCAGCTACCCGACTTTTAGCGGGACTAACAATATCAGTTTCTTCATAACGTACACCAAGATTAACCTGTACATCGTAACCACTAACTTCAAAGAGCCAATCAGTAGAAACGTACAAACTAATAGTTTCTTCTTCGACTTCATTAACAGGGAAATCATCAAAACTACCTATTTGATAAACATCACTACCAACCACATCTTCCGTCAAAAATAAGGCTTGTCTTGTGAATGCTTCATCAAGATTAAAAGTGTAGGCATAGCCAGGAGAAACACCACCAGAGCCAAAAGAGAACTGATCAAGAAAGTCACTTAAATCAACTCTTTCAAACATACCGTCTGGGAATATCTCAGCAAAAGTACCGTTATTAAACCCTGGTGCATTTGCATTATTTGAACCACCCCAGCCACTTAATGTTTGTTTAGTGTAGGCGGTACCAAATTTAACGGTTTCCAGACCAAAATCAGTATCTAATAATAGTTTTCCGTCTAGCTGTACTTGTGAAACTTCCGATTCACCGGGCGTACGAGTAAAAATACTAAAGTTAGAACCAATTTGGTTCGGGTTAATTTCTTGAGTGCCATTATTCCAGTTAATGTTAAAGCCGGGAATATCGCCCTCGGTAAAGAAATACTCTTTGGTAGACAAGTCAGCAGAGCCCAATATGACCCGAGCATTAGCACCTAAGCCTTTGTCTTTACCATTATCAGTGGTTGTTTTAGAGGTATGAGCGTCAAAGGTGAAGCTTAAATTATCGCTGGCAAACCACTCAATGTTAATACCAGTCGCTTTCGAATCAACTTCATTGGTCTCACGAAAGGAAGTAAACGAGCCATCGTCGCCAGCAGAGTTATAATAAACAGCCGTGCCATTTTCATCCAATTCATAAGAATTGGCATTACCTCCGAATGAACCATTCCACATGCCCCAAGAAAGGGAATTATTGCCAGTAACGGCATTAGATACAGTGTGATCTACAGTAAAAATTAAATCATCTGTCGCAGCAAATTGAAAGGTAACTTGTGCATTGGTGCGCTCACGTTGAATATCCTCTCTAGCGTAGCTTATCTCTTGTGGAAAGAAAGAAGCAGAAACATATTCACCGTTTTCGCCAGCAGTTGGATCAAAAAACTGCTTAGCGACATTTCCTTCTGCATCAACAGGTCGATTATCTATAATATTTTCTGGGTCAACACTTAGCGATGGGTTCACTAACCATGAACGAACATTAGCAGCTTGACGTTGAAAATCTCTTCGGTGATAAGAGAAATTTGCTGAAACGCCAAAACGATCATCATCAAAGGTATTGCTATAAATACCGGCTATTTCAGGTGTAACATCATCGCCATCTTCAACAGAGCTATCATGAATCCCTTTTGCCATAAAAGAGAACTTTTCACCTGGGTTTTGAAAAGGTTTAGCCGTAACAATATTTACTGTTGCCCCTAAGCCTCCGGTAGGAACCTCAGCACGTGCAGTTTTCATAATTTCGAGAGAACTAACACCTTCAGATGATAAGTTTTCAAAATTAAACGAGCGAGTAAAACCCGTTCCAGCCATTTGCCGACCATTTAAGGTTACCAAGTTAAATTCAGGACCGAAACCACGTACCGTAATCTGGCTACCTTCACCGTTACTGCGACTTACGGAAACCCCAGTAATACGCTGTAATGATTCAGCTAAGTTTGTATCAGGAAACTTCCCCATTTCTTCAGCAGAAATGGCATCAACCACACCTGACATATCGCGTTTAATGTTCATTGACCTAACTAATGAACCTCGAATGCCCTTTACTTCAATAACTTCAATATTTTCATCATTATCTGTTAGTGCAGCTTCTTCTTCAGCGGCTAAAACTTGTTGGCTAAAACCTGTCGCAATAATTGCTGAAATACAAACAGCTAAATGTTTTTTTGAGAATGTTAAATGTTTCATGTTAACCCTACTTAGTTAAATTTAGTTTTATTTATGGCGGCTACTTAAAGTCAGCCGCACATTTTTAAATTAGGTTTTTGAATTACGTGCTATGGTGCAGTTATTGCGACATTATCAAGTCGATAAACTGCTCCATCACCCGTTCCCCAAGCAGGGAAAACCATAATCACATCAATTTCACTAACATCTAAGCCAGCATCAAATAGGTCTAAAAGTGTATAAGTGTAGGTTTGCCACTCGCCAACAACTGGTGCAGCGCCTTCTTGGCTAGCGGTTAAATCCAATTCAACCGCACTTGCTGTATCACCTGATTCAATTTTAAATTTCCATACTGAACCAGCATCATTTGGCGCACTAACAACTTTCATATCAAATTTCACTACACCATTTTGTAATAATGAACTTGCATCGAAATAAACACCGTCATTGGCTAAGAAGCCCATTACCGTTGGTGAGGCGCCAATAACAAACTCTGCAACCATACCGTGGTCAGCATCATCTTCTTCTTCGGTGGGAGTTGAACCAGCACAGCAATCCCAAATCGGCCATTCGGCATTTTGTGCATTGTCGTATAAGGTTAAACCTTGCGGAGCTGGTACGCTGCTTGGATCAAAGATCATCACATTATCAAGGCGATATACAGCACCTTCTCCTGTTCCCCACGCTGGGAAAACCATAACAACGTCGATAGAACTTAGGTCTAACCCAGCATCAAATAAGCTTTCAAGCGAATAAGTATAGGTTTGCCATTGACCAACAACTGGCGCAACACCTTCCTGACTTGCTGTTAGATCTAGTTCAACAGCAGACGCAGTATCACCTGCTTCAATTTTGAATTTCCATACCGCACTAGCATCGTTTGGCGCATTTATCACTTTCATTTCAAACTGGATAACGCCAGTGCTTAACAAGCTTGATGCATCTAAATAAACATCATCATCAGCTAATAAGCCCATCACGGTCGGTGCAGCACCAATAACAAATTCTGCCGTCATGCCATGCTCAGTATCATCATTTTCTAAGGTCGGCGTCGAACCACCACAACAATCCCAAATGCTCCATTGCTCTTTCACATCGTCAGCAAATAGCACATGACCATTAAAGTCTGTAGAAGCATTGGGATCATACATTTTAACGTTATCAACACGATAAACAGCGCCTTCACCTGTGCCCCATGCTGGGAATATCATCAATACGTCGATAGCACTCGCGTCTAAACCAGCATTGGCTAAATCGGCTAAATTGAATGTATATGTTTGCCATTGGTCGACTACTGGCACCACACCTTCAACACTGTCTGATAACGGTAACTCAACCGCTGTTTCGGCATTATCCGCTTCAATTTTGAATAACCAAGTCGCGCTAGCATCGTTTGGCATAGTGACAACTTTCATATCAAATTGCACAACACCATTGGCTAAGATCCCTGTCGCATCAAATGGCGCAGGCGAATCGGTATTGCCTTCTCGAGAAATAAAGCCCATCACAGTAGGGTCAGCGCCTATACTAAATTGCGCTACTGCACCGTGTTCAGCATCATCTGTTTCTACTGTAGGTGTTGAGCCACCACAGCAATCCCACATAGGCCAACTTGCATTTTCTGCATCTTCAAATATGGTCACCTGTGGCGAAGCAACTGCATCACCTGCAATAGTTAAGTTAGTAACCTGATAAACCGCGCCTTCACCCGTTCCCCATGCAGGGAAAATCATAACAACATCAATAGCACTTAAATCTAAGCCCGCATCAGCTAGTGTTTTCAAAGGAAAAGTATGTGTTTGCCAAGTACCTGTTTCGGGCGCAGCACCTTCTGTACTATTAGTTAAAGGCATTTCTACCGCAGTGGTGCCTTCTTGACTTTCAACTTTTATTAACCAAGTTGAATCAGCGTTGCTTGGCGCGGTGACAACTTTCATGTCAAACTTTAATGTGCCTGTGTCAATTAATGGTGAAGCATCAAATGGAGATGGTTGTCCTGCTGGATCATCAATAAAAGCTTCTCGAGAAATAAAGCCCATTACTGTTGGTTCCGCACCAACAACAAATTCAACTACGTCGCCTTTTTCAGCATCATTAACTATGCCCGGAGTTGAACCACCACAACAGTCCCACGCTGGCCAATTTGGATTAATAGTGCCAGAGAAAATTGTTAAGTTTTGAGGGATACCAGTAGATGGCGGCGATGGAATTGGCGCTTTACCTTCAACCATAGCATCATCAAAACTATCGTATCCTGGGCGAACAGTTTCACAGCCTCTACCTGTTAAGGTATCTTGCTGACATTGATACACACGCACATAATCAACAATATAAGAGTTACCATTTTCAAAAGCACTAGCATCAATACCAGTATCATTTACTGATGCAGGCCAATTACCTCCAACAGCAAAATTTAACAATAAATGGAATCGTTGATCAAAAGGAGCATTTTCCCATTGCGTTTCAAGCTCACCCGAAACAATATTGAAGTTCTCTGTAAACCAACCACGATGAGATAAACCAACGGCTTCGTCTTTGCTGTTATAACGTACAGTCGATTTACGCTGTGTAGCATACAAGTAATCATCAACGTACCAACGAATCTCTCCTTCTTGCCACTCTATTGCATACGTATGGAAATCATCAGCGGGGTTAATATCGTCAGGTAATAAGTATGATTGCCCTGAGAAACTATTATCTGGCCATTCTTTACCATAATGTAAAGTGCCATAAACATTAGCTTCGCTACCACCTTCATTGGTGCCAGCTTTTAAGTTAACCGCCTCAATAATATCGATTTCACCAGATCGCGGCCAACCACCATACACTTCATCGGTAGGTAACATCCAAAAAGCCGGCCATGCACCCTGCCCCGCAGGTAATTTTGCACGCATTTCAAAACGACCATAAGTCCAACTTTGGCTGCCTTTAGTATTAAGACGGGCAGATGTATAAGGTTTAGCAGAGCCCTCCGCTGCAGGTAAGGCAACAATATTCAACATGCCATCGGCAACAAAAGAGTTCTCTGGTGAGTCGGTATAACATTGCTCTTCTTGGTTACCTCCGCCATCACAATTAACTTCATGCGTCCATTTGTTAGCATCAATAGAAGAACCGTCAAATTCATCACTCCACACCAGTTGCCAGTCAGTCACCGGCAGTTGTGGATCTACGGCATCAACTTTTGTTTCAGTTTCTACACTACCACCACCACAACCTATTAAAGTTGCTGTGGAAAGCAACGCAATTAACTGTGTAATATTCTTTGCAGCTTTTATCATAATTTATGTTCCAGTTACCCAACTATTTTAATGTGCTAACAAAACGCTTTGATTTTAATATTATTTAATACGAGTTTATTGAGCACTATAGTTTAGTAGCCATATCGAAATATTTACTAAAACGACAGACTACCCCCTGAAATAATACTGGTTTAAATTACAAATAGTTACAATTGAAATGCGCTATGGTGGGTGCTAGATGCGGTATTGGCGGTTTTTAATGAAATAACAAGATAAGGCGAGTTAATAATACGACAAGTGGTTAAATTTGCTTCGCTTCAACAATTTTTTGAATATCTGAACTGAAGTTTCGACTCACTTTTAACTGTACTTCATCACCCAATTCAAGAATGCTTTCACTGTTTCGTAATGGTTTAATACTCTTAATACAATGAATGTTAACTAGCGTGGATTTATGAATACGAGAAAATATTTTTGGATCTAACTGGCTCTCTAGTTTTTTCATGGTAATTCGTACTATATGTGTTTCATCATGAGTATGAACACACATGTAGTCACCGGCCGCGTCAATCCATCTGATATCTTTTATTGGCAAAAATACTTTTTCATTGTCATTGTTTTTAATCACTAATTCCTGAATAAAAGGACTCGGTAGTGGTAAGTCAGATTCAAGCCAATCTTCAAGTTCAGAGATAGCAATACCGGAACTTTCGCCGAGCGCGCGTAATAGCTTAAATTTTTCTTTACCGGAATCGACAGGCTCAACTCGTTGTAAAATACGTTCTACTGTTTTTTGTAAACGCCCCAAGTTTGCCGGTTTCATAACATAATCAATGGCGTTTAATTCAAATGCATCTAAGGCATATTCACCATAAGCGCTGACAAAAACCACCATAGGAAGAATATCAGATTGCAATGCTTGTACCACTTCAATGCCATTAAGCCCTGGTAACCGTAAGTCTAAAAATAACACGTCAGGCGATAAGGTTTGGCATAACTGTATAGCTTGGTCACCATCACTCGCCTCGGCAATCACTTCTATTTCAGGAATTTTCTCTAACCTTAAACGCAAACCTTCTAGGGCTAGAGGTTCATCATCAACAATTAAGGCTGTCAGTGGTTTATTAATCATTTATCTAGTTACTTCTCAAATGGAATAGAAATCGAGACCATAGTTCCACCGTCTTTTGTATTAGTAATATCGACATGATAATCACCGCCAAACATGGCATTCAATCGTGCTTTAGTGTTGCTCATGCCAATACCAAAGCCATCACTTACTTTTACTGGTGTCTCTTGACCATTATCAGCGACTTGAATGACTAAGCGCTCAGTAACTTGCTTAGCAATAATGCGTATTATGCCGCCAGACTTTCTCAGCTCTATCGCATATTTAATGGCATTTTCTACTAGTGGTTGCAACAACATACTCGGTACTTGGCAACTTAATACACTTTCACCTACATCAATTTCAACACTAAGACGATTAGCAAATCTAACTTTCTCTATTGATAAATATAGATCAATTAATTCAAGTTCTCTTTGCAAAGTTGTTTTACTTTTATCATTTTTATCAAGCGAGTAGCGAAAAAACTCACACAGCTTATCAATCATCTCATTGGCAGTGTCATTTTCGTTTTTGTAAATGAGAGTCGAAATGGCATTCATAGTATTAAACATAAAATGCGGATTAAGCTGGTAACGTAACATTTGAAGTTGTGCGTCTTTAGCGGCCGTTTGTGCCCGCAATAACATTTCATGCTCACGTTGTAGCTTAGTGTTATAAAGCATAATGAAGTAAATAGAGGTCCACACAAACATGGTGGTTAAAGAAAAGAGCAACCAGCCACCAAATTCAAGCATGTCCCATGCTTCATTCCATTGCTGTTGATAAACCAAAACTTTATACGAGCTCAGTTTTATCACATTAAAGATAAACCCTAAACTCGCTGCTGAAACGAAGCTTAATACTAAAGTTTTCTTTAAGGGCAAGTGGACAATTTTTCGTATCATTTGCCACTGTAAATAAGACAAGAGAAAACCACTGAGTGTTTCAACAACAAGATTAATAAGTTGCCCAGAGAGGTTAAAACTCTCTTGCCCTATTTGCGGACGAATAATGGCAATAAAAACTACAACCGAATAACCAAGCCAACCGGCAATTTGCAAAGTCCAAAATTGGTGACTTTGCTTAGAAAACGCTTGTGGCTCTAATTCAAGTGTACTTTCAGTAGTGGCTGCTTCCATAGATTTCGCTTCAAGTCACACGGTAAACTTACAGTTATTAATCATTAAGATATAACAAATACTATGAAACGAACAACAAATGCGACAACATGAGATTAAGTTGCGATGACATGGTACGCGAGCTCAACGACTACTACCATTTAACTATAGAGAGCTTATGATAAGCAACTGTTCTTATTGCCTAGCTTGGTAATAATTAAAATATAACTTTATCACTTTAAAGTTCAGTCAGAGGAAATTCCGAATAAATAAAAAGGCACAAACATTGTGCCTAATAAAATAAAAAACTACTTGCGACTAAAACTAATCGTTAAGCGATTTTTTTTACATCTTCTTGGCTATCAAGATATTCATCTAAAGAGCCATGAAAATTCACCAATTTCTTATCTTTAATATCAATAATGCGGCTAGCCAAACTTGAAACAAACTCACGATCATGACTAACAAATATCAAGGTACCTTCAAAGTCTTTTAATGCATTGTTTAGTGCATCAATGGCTTCAATATCCATATGGTTAGTCGGCTCATCCATTATCAATACGTTGACATCACCCATCATTAACATGCCAAATAACAAGCGGTTTTTCTCTCCACCTGAACAGTTGCGTGCTTTTTTGTTGGCATCGTCATCAGTAAATAACATGCGGCCTAACATACCACGAACACTTAAATCGTTGTGGCAAGGTCTACGCCATTGTGACATCCATTCCATTAACGTTAAGTCGTTATCGAAAAAGTGACCACTGTCTTGTGGGCAATAACCAATAGAGGCATTTTCAGACCACTTAACCACACCGTCTGAGTGCTCTAGCTCATTCATTAAACAACGTAAGAATGTGGTTTTACCGACACCATTCTCACCAATAATCGCTAATTTAGCTCCTGCTTCTAGCAATAATTCACCTTTTTCAAATAATACTTCACCATCAAAACCATGGCTTAAGTTCTCAAGCTCTAATGCTTGGCGATGCATTTTTTTACCCGGTGCGAAAGCAATTTTGGGTGTGATACGGCTTGATGCTTTAACTTCATCAAGCTTAATTTTATCCATTTTTTTAGCACGTGAACTTGCTTGCTTTGCTTTTGAAGCATTAGCACCAAAGCGGTTTACAAAATCTTGTAGTTCAGCAATTTCCTCTGCTTTTTTGGTGTTGCCTGCTAATAATTGCTCACGAAGCAATGAAGATTGTTGTAAAAAGAACTCGTAATTTCCTGGGTATATGCGCAATTCGCCATAATCAATATCAGCCATGTGAGTACAAACAGCGTTTAAAAAGTGTCTGTCATGAGAAATAATTATCATGGTGCACTTACGTTTATTCAACTCACCTTCTAACCAGTTAATCGTATGAATATCCAAGTTGTTGGTGGGTTCATCAAGTAACAAAATATCAGGGTTTGCAAACAGCGCTTGAGCAAGCAATACACGTAACTTCCAACCTGGTGCAACTTGTTGCATTGAACCGTAATGAAGCGACTCTTCAATACCAGCATCAAGTAGTATCTCTCCAGCGCGACTTTCTGCTGTATAACCGTCCATTTCAGCAAACTCGCTTTCTAATTCGCCTGCGCGCATACCGTCTTCTTCCGACATTTCAGCTTGAGCATAGATAGCGTCACGTTCTTGCTTTACTTTCCATAATGGCATATCACCCATGATCACGGTATCAATAACATTGAATTCTTCAAAAGCGAATTGGTCTTGACCTAAGGTACTAACCTTGTTGCCCGTACTGACTGAAACATTACCTGAGCTTGGTGCAAGTTCGCCGCTGAGTATCTTCATAAATGTAGATTTCCCACAGCCATTTGCGCCAATTAAGCCATAGCGGTTGCCATTGCCAAATTTAGCTGAAATGTTTTCAAATAAAGGCTCAGCGCCAAATTGCATGGTAATGTTTGATGTAGTGATCAATGAAGTCTTCCTATATTCCGTTAACTAAAAATCATTAACTATTAATCGCTAACGGATAGCTTAAAATGGGTAGTTAATACTGTAAATTTTGTTAGTTAAGTAATCCGAATAAAACTCAAAATAACTCAACCAGCTTAATAAGGCCGCGCATTATACAGCAATAAAATCTTGACCCCCATCTAAAATTCGCATTTAAATGATTATTTTCTAATCAACATGCAGTTTGTTGGCTTTTTCACAAAAAAGATATTTAGCTTTTTAGAGAGTCGTAATGTAAATTTACTAGCAACATAATATCTGCTGCGAGCTATTAGGTCGTCATTGAAATGTCACAAGACATCTTGGAAATTCTAAAAATTGAAGGGCAAAAACAACTAATTTCTTGAAGTTAATAATCTTTACATCAAGATTTTTTCTTACATAGAGGGAGGAGAAGTAGCAGAACTACTGCTACTTTATTACTATTTAAATAAAGCTACCACTTCATTTCACCTTTATGTACTTTGGCGCCAATATTTAATGCAATTGGCAATTGCGCATCTGGGTATTTCGTCGTCATTTCATTAATCAGTACTTGGCTATTTTTACTATTATCTCGAGCACTTTCAAAATGTTGTAAATAACGTTTTGTAAAAGAAATATTACCTGCATTTAATGCTGTCCCTTTTTTCATATGCCCTGGCACCACAATTTGGGGTGATAAACTTGCCATTTCATTTAGTTGAAGTAGCCAAGCATCCCATACTGCTTGCTGTTGCACATCCGCAGTCCACACATGTAAATCACCAAATACAGCTACATTACCCACTATCGCCTGTTTTGAAGGGATCCATAAATACGGTCGGTGTGCTAACAAACCTGTTGTGCCCTTTATTTCAATTTCGTAACCATCAACCGTAAAAGAACTTTTGTTATATGCAGTAGGAATTATCGGGGTTTTCGGTGCATTAACTGCCATTTTTGGCACCCAATAAGCTAACTTTCCAGACAATTTCTTTTCAATTACCTTTCGTACCCTTGGTGTTGCTATTACACGTGCATCAGGGAAAACTTGTTGTAGTGTTTCAGCACCAAAATAATAATCAGGGTCGGCTTGGCTAATAAAAATCGTCGTTAATTTTTTTCCTGAATCTAAAACATTAGCAGCAATACGCAGAGCATCAGCTCTAGTAAAACCAGCATCAATCACTGCTGCTTCATTCTCACCATAAATCAATGTTGAATTTACATGGAAGCTATTACTGTCAGCGTTGTATATCTTTAATGATAGTGGTGTTTCGTCTGCTGCATAACTAGCGCTGGTGAAAGCCAGCGCCGCAATAAAGAGTTTAAATATATTCATTTTAAATAACCTACCTATTTCAAAAAAGTGTCTCAAAGTCGGCAGCAAGTTTAATGAATTGACTAGAACGGATATATAACTAAAAATAAGCAACATTATTTCATAATTCGAACATATAAAAATGGACAGAGTAACTGCAGCACAAGTTTTTATCGACGTAACCCGCTCAGGCAGCTTTACTGCCACCGCTGAACGTTTAAATATGTCACGACCTATGGTTACCCGCTATGTCGAAGCAATGGAGAGCTGGTTCGGGGTGCGTTTACTACATAGAACCACCAGAAAAATAGCCTTAACGACAATTGGCGAACAGTGTTTACAAGAAATAGAACCTTGGTTCGATAGTGCTGAACAACTTGTTGCTAACATCAATTCAGCCAATGAATTAGCCGGCACAATTAAAGTTGCAGCAAGCATGTCATTTGCTCATGCGCAACTCATGCCAGCCATTAGTAGGTTTTTACACCTACACCCGAAAGTCAATATTGATATTGAATTACAAGACAACACCATTGATCTTGTTAAACACCGCATTGACCTTGCTATACGCATTGCAGCAAATCCAGAGCCTTCATTAATAGGGAAGCCAATTGCAGTGTGTCGTTCTGTCATGGTTGCGAATAAGGGCTACTTAAAAACTATGCCTGAAATTGAGAAGCCAGAAGATCTCACTAAGCATCACTGCTTAAGTTACAGCAACTTTGAACGTCAGGTTTGGCATTTAAGCCAAGGTCAGCAGCATAAATCTATTGCCATAAATTGCCGTTTATCTGCCAATGAGGCAACAGCGCTATTTCAAGCAACACAAGCTGGTGCTGGCGTTTCCATTTTACCTACTTATTTAGCTCGTGCGGCTATAACAAAAGGTGATCTCGTTGAAATATTACCGCAATGGCAAGTTAATAAAATGAACATTTATGCCTTATATTCATCGCGAAAATATTTAGCCCCTGCTGTACGGGCATTAATCGATTTTCTATCGGAGTACTTTCAATCGCATTTATGGGATAGTTAATATTACTACGTCGGTACTAATCGAAAAATACCTTTGCCATCAATACCAATATAAATATAGCCGTCAGGTCCTTGTTTGATATTTCGCACCCGCGTTAAATCATCAAGAATAATCTCAGCTTTTTGTACTTTATTACCTTCGAGCGTCAGCATCACAATTTGACCAAATTTGAGCGAACCAACCAAAATATTTCCTTTCAGGTTAGGATATTTATTGCTAGTAACAAAAGTCATCCCAGACGGCGCAATAGATGGATCCCAATACCATAATGGTTGCTCCATTCCTTGCTTTTCTGTTAAATCGGTAAACTTAGAACCAGAGTAATTAATACCGTAACTAACAGTTGGCCAGCCATAATTTTTGCCTTTACTAATTAAGTTAACTTCGTCACCACCTCGAGGCCCATGTTCATGACTCCAAATTTCACCTGTTAACGGGTGTTTAGCCATACCTTGTGGATTACGATGCCCATATGAATATATCGCTTTTTTTGCATTATCATTTTTTACGAATGGGTTATCAGTAGGAATTTTACCATCATCGTGTAGACGATAAATTTTTCCACCATCACGGCTGATATCTTGCGGGTTAATATCTCGCTGCCCCCTATCGCCTATTGAAAAGTATAAATAACCTTGATTATCAAAAACGATGCGACTTCCAAAATGTTGTCCTTTGCCACTATAGGCTTGAGCGATATAAATATCTTCTTGATTTGTTAGTGTTGAGTCGCTGAGTTTAGCGCGCATAATTGCCGTACTCTTCTTTCCTCGGCTAGCAGCTTTTGCGTACGATAAATATAGCCAACCATTTTCAGCATAATTAGGGTGCACAGAAACATCGAGTAAACCACCTTGGCCACCGCTGGCTATTTTCGGTAAGCCTGAAATAGTTTCACCAACACGCAGTCCTTTTTTAATAAATTTTAATTGGCCGCCTCGCATAGTAACTAACATATCTCCATTGGGTAACCAAGCCATGCCCCATGGAATGCCAGAATCGGCAACAAACAGCTCGATTTCTAGTGGTTGAATATTGTTAATTTGCTCGGATTGCGTCAGATTTGTTACTTCAACTGCGTGAACGTTACTGAGACTCAGCAGCATAAAAATAGCGAAAATCGCCATTCTGACCGCTTTAAGTGGTGCATTAAACGTCACGTTGTAAGCAGTAGATATCATTAATGACTGGGGTTTTATTGACGATAAAATTGACATATTAAATTCGCTTATGAAGATAACTTTCAACATCATAAGCGATTTAACGCTGTTTAACAGGTATTAACGCCAATTTTAGAAGTGATTTATGCCTTTTTTACAAACTTTGCCGTCACCATCATTTCGCCAACACCATCTACCTTACAATCTAGTTCGTGATCTTTTTTATCCATTACACGCCTAACCAAAGCTTTAGTGCCTATTTTGATCACTTGCGAGCTCGCTTTAATTTTCAAATCTTTAACAACAGTCACTTTATCGCCATCACTAAGTAAGGCACCATTGGCATCTTTTACGGTTATAGTTTCTTCCGCTGCA
Source organism: Colwellia meonggei (assembly GCF_057537295.1). Taxonomy (NCBI): domain Bacteria; kingdom Pseudomonadati; phylum Pseudomonadota; class Gammaproteobacteria; order Alteromonadales; family Colwelliaceae; genus Colwellia; species Colwellia meonggei. The sequence continues at coordinate 112,763 of NZ_BAAJLZ010000004.1, read as the reverse complement.
ATTTCAATAGGATCCCATTCGTAGCTACATTCAGGGCAAATAAGTAACGATTGATCCTGATAAACATACTCTGAGTCACATTTCGGGCAATTTGGTAAAGTGTTTGACATTTCATTTGGCTGTTCAAGTTAGGTTAGGCGTATTTTAACAAGCAATTTAGCTAAATAAAATGCTAGCAAAAATCTAAACAACAGAGGCTAAATTTACAACCAATTGCACAGTTAAATTTCAATGTAAATATGCCCTGCCATAAGGGCCATAATTATTTTATTAAAATATAAATTTAGTAATTGTTATCAACAACAAATTTCGCCATGCTATTAACTCTTTTTTCCAACGATAACCAAGGAATGTTTATTTGTGAGCTATCCAACTTTTCTTAATAACTACTTTGCCAAACAATCAGGTTATTTCTCTAACATTCGAAAACTTGTTATTACCTGCGCAATTTTTCCGTTTTTAACTCATGCTAGTATTGCCGATGAAAACTTCTCTCAGTGTAAAACCAATTTAGTTGAACGAGCTAAAAAGGCTGGGTTTTCAACTTATATTACTGAATCGGTTATCGATAATATTTCCCCAATAAAACGCGTGGTCAGCTTAGATAAAAAGCAGCCTGAATTTACGCAAACCTTCGAGCAATATATTAACGCCCGAGTGACCAGTTACCACGTTCGTGTCGGTCGAGAAAAGCTTAAAGAACACAAAGCGTTGTTTGATAAGCTAGAAGAAAGATACGGTATTCCTCGTCAATATTTAGTGTCATTTTGGGGCTTAGAAACTGTTTTCGGTAAACACAAAGGTAAAATGTCGGTACTTAACTCACTCGCTACATTAGCCTGTGATCAACGTCGTAGTGAGTTTTTTACTCTTGAGCTATTAAACTTATTTACCCTTATAGAAAGTAAGCAAGTGGCCGTAGAACAGCTGCAAGGCTCTTGGGCCGGCGCTATGGGCCATATGCAATTTATGCCAACAGCATTTTTAAAATATGCAGTTGATGGTGATAATGACGGTAAAGTTGACATTTGGAAGAGTGAAGTTGACGCATTGACGACCGCAGCTAACTATTTACAGCAAATAGGCTGGCAAGCTAAAGAACGCTGGGGAAGAGAAGTAAAATTACCTGAGAACTTCGCTTTTGAAAAAGTTGCCTTCGACAAATATTACCCGCTAGCACACTATAAGCAGCTAGGCATTATTCAAACCAGTAAAAAAGCGTTATCGAATTACGATATTCAAGCTGAACTCTACCTGCCCTCAGGACATAAAGGGCCGGCATTTCTCCTGTATCCTAATTTTAATGTCATCATGACTTGGAATTTATCGAAAAGCTACGCGTTATCAGTGGGAATATTGGCGAATAAATTAGTTGGAGCTCAAGGAATAAAGTTCGCTAATAGCCAAAAAAATCAAATAAGTCGCTACAGTGTTGCAGAAATGAAAGTATTACAAAGTCAGCTAAACTCGCTAGGGTTCGATACCGGTGAGCCTGACGGTATTTGGGGCCCGAAAAGTAGAAATGCCATTCGTTTATTTCAATTACAACAAGACTTGATAGCTGACGGTTACCCCAATAAGGAAGTTTTCACAGCAATGAAATCATCATTCAGTAAAGTAAAATCAACTTTATCGTATAGCCATAGCAAAAGTTGATAAATGAAATCTCAACACACCATTAACGATATAAAAATATAAGAGAGAGTTTTGTGTCATCTGTTTTTACCAGTAAGTTAGCCAATGTAGAAACCAGCATTTTTACTGAAATGTCGATGTTGGCAAATCAACACCAGGCCATTAATTTGTCTCAAGGTTTCCCGGAATTTGATACTCCTGAGTTTTTAAAAGATAAAATAAACCAAGCCATTAGTGAAGGCAAAAACCAGTATTCACCATCTAATGGATTACCTGAGCTACTAATACAAATAGCACAAATGATTCATCGACAGTATCAAGCGCAGTTAACTGATGAGCAAAAACTTGATGGCTTAAATAACATCACTATCACCTCTGGTGCTACTGAAGCACTATGGGTAGCCATTCAAACGCTTGTGCGCCCGAATGATGAAGTAATTATTTTTGATCCTGCTTACGACTCATACGAGCCTGCAGTTGAGTTAGCTGGAGGTACCTGTCGCCACATCACACTTGATGCACCGAATTACGCGATAAACTGGACGCTTGTAGAAGAAAATATTACTGAAAAAACACGCGCTATTATTGTTAATAGCCCACACAACCCGACCGGTTCTATTCTCAGCGAAGAAGATCTAAACGTCTTAGAAAATTTAGCTAAAAAGCATGATTTGTATGTTATCAGCGACGAAGTATACGAACATATGACTTTCGATGGTTTACGCCACGAAAGCGTATTGCGTTATCCTGAGTTATTTAAACGTGCATTTGTGGTATCAAGTTTTGGTAAAACCTTTCATTGTACTGGCTGGAAAATGGGCTATTGTGCTGCACCTGATGAGCTAATGGCGGAATTTAGAAAAATTCACCAATACGTTACCTTTTGTTCCTTCACTCCAGCGCAAATCGGCATTGCTGAAATGTTAAAGCAGCAACCAGAGCATATCACTGAACTTTCGGGGTTTTATCAGCAAAAAAGAGATGTATTGGTTAAGGCATTAGCAGGTTCACGCTTCACATTGTTACCATCAAAAGGGACTTATTTTTTACTGCTCGATTACTCTGCAATTTCTGAACTCAATGATCGAGAGTTTTGTCATTGGTTAACTGCAGAGCTTGGTGTTGCGGCTATTCCACTTAGTCCTTTATATCCGGAAAGTGAAAGATCAACATATCAGCAAAACAATAAAGTTATCAGGCTTTGTTTTGCCAAAAATGACGACACTCTATTAAAGGCAGCAGCATTATTATGTCAACTTTAACTATAGCCGCCGTACAACACGATATTCAATGGCTGGATCAAAAAGCAAATATCAGCCAGCTTGAACAGCAAGTTGAAAATTACTTTAAAGAAAATGATTCGGTTGATTTATTGCTATTGTCAGAAACCTTTTCAACCGGATTTTGCATTAATAACAAAGAGGTACAAGAACCTGAAAACGGCGGCAATGCACTCGTTTGGCTAAAGAAAATAGCGCAGCAGTACAATTGTGTAGTTGCCGGTAGCGTATTAGTGAGCCAAAACGATAAGAAAGTAAATCGCTTTTATTGGGTATTTGCCGATGGCAGCGTTGAGCACTACGATAAACGTCACCTATTTCGTTTAGGTAATGAACAAAACTATGTTGAACAAGGTTGTGAGAGAAAAATAATCACTATCAACGGCATAAAAATACTACCACTGGTTTGTTATGATTTACGCTTTCCTGTGTGGTCTCGAAATCGCCAAGATTATGATCTCATGGTAAATGTTGCAAATTGGCCGGCAGCACGTCGTCACATATGGGATACGTTATTAAAAGCACGGGCAATGGAAAACCAAGCTTATGTGGTTGGGGTAAACCGTATTGGTAATGACGGTAACAGTGTTGCGCATTCTGGCGGCAGTGCAATCATTGATTTTTGTGGTGAGCTGATAACTGCTGCGCCAGACAATCAAGAACAAATAATTAGCGCCAAACTCGACTTTAGTAAACTTAAAAAGTTTAAAAATGATTTCCCTGCATTTTTAGATGCAGATGAATTTGAACTAAGTGATATATAGGATGCTAGAAGACAGTTAATATGATAAATACTAACGACAAAAGTAGCAATGATGTATTTTTTAATTAAAGGTGACGAGAATGAAGTGTTTTTACAACATATTCTGATCAATAAACAAGTTATCTAGTACATTGCTCACTTGCTTATCGTCATCAGAAAACTTAATACCAACGCTTACCTTCCCTTGGTCATTTCGGCTATTACAAACACAAGCAGGTATTTTAATTTCACCAAAACTTGGTTGGTGAATACAAACAAAAACATCACGTTTCTTCACCGTTATTTTGGTGTTGTCGGCTCTAAAAGTAAAACCGCATCCTTTTGTCGATATATCGACAATTATACCATTAAGACGAATTGGCTCTTGATCCTCAGATTCAGAATCTAATATTATGCTAGCTGGTAAATGAGTCATTATTCGTTGTTGCAGACGCAACTGTCGACTTTCAATTTTTTTAGGATAATTTATTACAATAAAATTTTCTGGGTATTTGGTTATATGTTTTATTGTTGAACGAAATGCGAAACATTCACCATGTTCGCCCTCTAAAATATACCGAGCAACAAGCACGTTACCTTCAACTAAAACATCTTGATAATTACTTGCTCTTGATGAAGTAGGATACTTTAAAATAATATATTTACCCAATTCATAGCCAATTAAAGGCAGTTTAATACGGATTTTAACCGGATGATTAATTTCGATATCGACCACTTTACCTGGTTGCAAGTTAAAGTTATCAAAACTATATGATAGTGAAGGTTCTTGTGCAGTTGATACGGTCATTACGTCCCTGAGACTATATTGATGAAACCTCTATCAATATAAACAAGCCATCAATTTTAAACAACGACTAATTTTCTGTTTATAACTTGCCAATACAGAAACTTATATCCATGCTATAAAATAGCAGTCCAATACATTGAGTTTCGCATTTAAACATACATCTTCAGCCTAAATCACATGTACAGATGTATAAATTGGGGGAATGCGGGAGGTCATAATTACCTGCATGTGACCTTAAATTGACCTGTGCCTTTCTCGAATTACTTTTGATAAATAAAAGAAATTGTTGCTAGAATAAATGCTAATTTCATTTTTCTATTCGACTAAAAGGTACAAACGTGATTCGATATTCTTTCATTATTATTAGCATCTTAATGTCAATTCAATTACTCGCAGCCAATACTAAAGGCCAATATATTCAACCGAATAACTTATCGCCAAAAGTACGTATTGAAACCTCAATGGGTAACGTGATTATTGAGCTAGACCGACATCGAGCTAAAATTACTGTTGATAACTTTTTAGGCTATGTAACTCGTGGCCAGTACGATAAAACTCTGATCCATCGTGTTGAGGAAGGCTACCTGATTCAAGGGGGTGGCTTTATGACGAACTACACTGACGTTGAACCTGATAAACCAATCTTTAATGAATCAGGTAATGGCTTGAAAAATAGAGAAGGCACCATCGCGATGGCAAAGCAGCTAAACGATGCGCACTCTGCAACGAACCAGTTTTTTATTAACCTAAACGACAACAGCAACTTAGATCCTGGTAGCTCATGGGGCTATGCGGTGTTTGGTGAAGTAATTGAAGGTTACGATATACTAGAAACCATTGCCCAAGTAGAGGTAGGTTTTAGTAATGAGCTTGGTTACACCACAGTACCGAAAAAAATGATCACCATTTACCGAGTGGTTATTCTTGATGAAGAAGAATAACGTGTAAGTTAGCAAGTTTAACGGCAATATAAGTATGAATTACTCGCCGCTTTCATAATCTATCGCTTAATAAAAAATCTTCATAATTTTAGCTCGTGCCCTGTATTGCTTGTAAATTTACGACAAAACTTGGTTTTCTTCTTTTAGCTGCACCTACATGGTTCTTATTGGCGATTAAGACCTCCCTAAAACCTCATATATAGAGCTATTCCACTCCATTTCTAAAACAAGCTCACCTTTCAGTATTTATCAATATAAAACAAAATATTAGCGTTAAAAATCGTATATAAACGACAATTATTGTTAAATATGCGACACATTAATATAACCATTTGGTCAGGTATTATGAGTTTTCTGTCTCGGATTCGTGCGAAAAAATGTCGTAATATTACTATTTAACAATTTCTCTATGCTTTCTAATGAGTTGCCAGTGTTTTATGGCAAACATGAAATATAGAACATTGCTTTAAACACGAACTAAGTAAGCCAACTAATTTGGTAAAACAAGGTTTCAAAGATTTAAGCAAATAAAAATAACAGCAATTAAGGAGAAATAGCATGTTAAAAAAATTAGCAACAAAAGCTATCTTAGGTTTATCTGTATCTGCAGCACTGACCGCATCAGCGATGGCAAAAGATGTAGTTGTAGACGTTTACTATACTGCAGCAGCTAAAGCGCGTAGTTTCGATATCCACGCCGAGATCGCAAATATTATTGCAGATTCTAACGCAAACTATAAAAAGAATGGCCTAGACATAAATTTAGTTCTAGCTTGGGAAGGTGAAAACCAAGTTAGCACTAACTATGTAGCGTCATGGAGTAACATTCAAAGTTTTTACAAAAACAGCCAAATTCGTAACTGGCGTAACTCGTACAAGTCTGACTTTGTCGTTGTTATAGGTACTGCTGAGCGTACAGCCCGTGGTTACACTTGTGGTATCGCTGGTTCAATCTATGGTATGGACGACGTATTCCCTGATCATGATGCATATGACAGTTACGCTTATAATATCACTGCTAACGACTGTGGCGATACTACACTAACATTCATGCATGAGTTAGGTCATAACATGGGTCTTGGTCATTCTGTACGCCAAGGTGCTGAAGGCGGCGTTTACAGTTGGGCCGTAGGATACGGTGTTGATAATCAGTTCGCTACGATTATGGCATACCCTCAGGAGTTCAATACTACAAATCAATTATCGTACTTCTCAAATCCTGGCCTAGCATTACGTGGTGAACCAATTGGTGTTAACAACGTTGCTGACTCTCAACGAGCGCTTGAGTTAGTTACCGATACAATTGCGGCATTTCGTTAGAATTATGATTTAACTCCCTAGAATCAAGCAAAGTTAGCAAGTCATGCAAAGCTAACTTTGCTTTATCGAGTACTTTTCAAAAACTTTAAATTTGAAATAGTTTGATAAGCACCATTGATAATAACATTACAAACAAATAAAACAGGATCATGAAATAGGAGCTTTTATGAAAAAAATTCTAATAATCGCTACAGTATTGGCCGGCACATTACTTTTCGCATTTTGGTTCAACTTCACAAGCAATAAAGCTAATGAAGCAGAAATAATCGTTAATAAACCAATAAAAAGCTCACAAGAACAATCTCAAAACATAGAACGTTTAGTTGCTCATCAACATCTTCATGTGCAACCTAAACGTAAAGAATTATCAGCCGCAACAGGTGACGACGTAAAAACCACTGAATCAATTGATGAACAATTACAAGAAACAGCTTTTAGCCGTTCTGAAACCGCTGAGCAAGTTTTACAAGCCTCTGGAAAATTGCGAGAAAATCTACAGGGTGAGGTGTATTTAGAGGTCGATAATGAGCATATTTATTCTCTTGAAGCAGGTGATACTTTAGCACTCGACGTACCTTTTTTTGATATGTACCAAAACGTCGAAATTGAAAGCACTAAAATTGATAGTCGAGGGAATAAAACCCTTAATGCTAAATTTTGGATGAATGATGATTTATACAACACTACAATCACTATAAACGATCACGCTATTTACGGACACATCGAAACGCCGCATGGTACCTATTCAGTCGCGGGAGACGGACAATATGCTTGGATGGCCGAATCTCAAGATTTAGTGCGCGGTGCAGTACCTGATCAAATTGGCGGTAATGCTCATGATGGCAGCGCTGATCCACAACCAATTACGGAGCCAAAACCGATAGAAATAACGGGGAAGTAAATAACCCACTGTTAATTCAGGTTTAGCAAACGATAACGCTGCAAGGCTGCAGCGTTTGTTAGTTATAACATACAGAAAAGCGACGCTTACTGCTTATGAATGGCTTTTTCAATTAAGGCAAATAAGTGGTTAAACTCTTCCTTGATGGTTGCACTGCCCCACTCTTTTACATGCAACGGGTGGTGATAGCGAGTGGTGGCAAAAAATAATGTTTGTGCCATTTGCGCACAATCATCAACTACAAATACTTCGCTTTGTTTACCTTCTACTAAAATATGTTCTATTTGCTCAATTAAAACTTCTAAATGTTCATATACAACCTGCTCAGGCAGCCCTTGAGCAAGAATCGAGTATGAAGCAAACATTTCCGGATCATCAATCGCTTTTTTCACTTTGATATCCATCAGTGTTTCAAACCACTTCCGCAACCTTACTGCCGGAACTAGCTCACTATTTGCAATATCAGCTAAGGGGGCAGTAACTCGCTCTAACCACCTTTTAGTAATTGCGGCATGTAAATCTGACTTAGATTTAAAATGACGATAGACAGTACCATGGCTAACATTCAAATCTCGCGCTATATCAACAACGGTGGTTTTTTTGGGTCCATAGCGACGTAAAACATCTTCAGCTGAGTTCAGTATTTGTTCAGTGGTTAGCATTTATTTTTAGCCATTTTTTCAATTTTAAACATCTCGGAGTATACAGGCGTAACAATATCATTATGTTGCCTAAAACTTTAAGAGAAACTTAAGCAATACCCAAAAATAGCTCACTTTACTCTCCTTTGGTTTAGTTTTTTCTAACCTGACGAAAGGTAAACTTGCTTGACACAATGACAAATGACAAATATCATATTTTGTCATTTGTCATTAAATTTAATCCAGTAAATAATTTAAAGCTGCTGGAAAATAAGTAATTAGAGAATAAAAGATGAAAAAAGTTATCGTTTTCGCTGCTGTTTTTCTTTTGGTTATTGCCTGCTCAGGCACAGTTGAAAATAACAAGAAAAATTCCGTCAATTTTAAAGACGGTGTATTTGTGAATACTCATCCCGTTAAATTTCATACTTTCTGGGAAATGGCGTGGGCAGCACTCACCAATGACACAGAACAAGCTACCTGGCCAACATGGCTGGAAACCGACTCAGATAACACTCCAATAAAAGCCGTAAATAATGATGCTGTGCGTGTTACATATGTGAACCACGCGACATTTCTAATACAAACAGCTGGCTATAATATTTTAACCGACCCTGTTTTCTCCGAGAGAACTAGCCCGGTATCTTTTTTAGGACCAAAACGTATCCATAACCCTGGCATAACTATGGAAAACTTACCTAAAATTGATCTCATTATTATTAGTCATGATCACTACGATCATTTAGATCTCTCTTCGATTGACGCACTTGTTAAGCGTGATAATCCAAAAATTTATCTCGGGCTTGGTGTCGGTAAACGTATCGAAAACCAGCAAAACGTAACAGAGTTAGATTGGTGGCAAAAGGCTGATGTGCAAGAAAATCTAACACTATGGTTTTTAGATGTTCAGCATTTTTCAGGTCGCACTTTAACCGATAGAAATACCACATTATGGGGTGGTTTTTTAATCCAAGTTAACGGTAAAAATATTTATTTTGGTGGCGACAGCGGTTATGCAGACCACTATGAAAGAACGTTCGAAAAGTTTGGCGCAATGGACATTGCCTTTTTACCCATAGGTGCATACGCACCACGAGAATTCTTTAAACCTATTCATCTAAATCCTAGTGAAGCAGTACAAGCACATATAGATCTCAAATCTAAACTTTCAATCGGCATGCACTATGGCACGTTTCAACTAAGTGCCGAGCCCTACACTGAGCCAACGCAATTATTAGAACAAGCAAAGCAGGCGGCTAATATTCACGCATCCGAATTCATCACACTTGATATCGGGCAACCGATCAACTTACTCGCTCAATAGTCAGCCTAGCTACCTGGAATTAGATATGAATTTTAAAAATACAACTCGAGATTACGGCACTATTGCCAAGTGGTTACATTGGTTAACCGCCGCTCTTTTTTTAGCTGCGTATATATCTGTTTACTATCGTCATTGGTTCACTCAAGAACAAACATCTGAAAACTGGACAGCTTTGCAAATTCACCTTTCCGTTGGCGTTAGTCTTGGTGTGCTTGTTGTTCTAAGAATTTTGTGGCGAGTGTTAAACGTAAATCCAGACTTGGAGCCAGGCTCCAAATTTCAGCACAAAATTGCACATGCTGGTCATATCGCTTTGTATTTAATTATGATTTTGATGCCAATTACTGGCTATATCGGGACTTCGGTAAATACCGAATTCTATTTTATGTTCGATATTACAAAATTCGATGATACCTGGCTTTACAAGTTCCTTATCGAAGATGGACTTGGAATTACATTTAAAACCTTTGAAAAGCCAATTGATTTTATTCACAAAAATGTCCTTGGTGCTTGGTTAGCATGGCTATTAATTCTGGGGCATGCTCTTGCCGCCCTTTATCACCACAAGGTAGTCAAAGACAGAACCTTACTAAAAATGACCAGCAGTAAATAACACACTCACATTCGGTGAATAACAAATAATCAATTAACGTATTGTATTGGAGCATTTTAATGTCTTTTGATTTAACCCCAATCAAACCAGGAAAAAGCGGTTTTTCTAGAATTTTCGCTTGTATTTTTAAACAACGTTCGAAGCTTAAAAAGTGCCCAACCAACATTAACCTTACAGGGAAAAATATTCTTATTACTGGTGGAACGGCAGGTATTGGAGAGTTTATTTCGCGCGGGTTGCATGCTGCAGGCGCAAATGTCACTTCGCTATCTCGAGGTATATCAAATTGCAATAAGTCTGTTAAAGATGTTGAATCATTAAATTGCGATCTATCTAATCCTGAATCAATATCAAGTGTGATTGATTACCTTAGCAGTAAAAAATTCGATATTTTAATATGTAATTCAGGCATTATGTCGAAAACATTCCAGTTAACACCTTCTGGGTTAGAGCGAACATACGCTGTGAATGTCGTTGGTCATCACCTACTTTATCGTTTACTCATTGATAAGAGAATGTTAAATAATAATGCGCGGATAATTATTACTACAGGCGAAGCGTATCAAAGCCATAGTAACACTGCAGCTAATATCAACACTTACAATGGCATGAAAGCCTATGGAAGCAGTAAGTTAGCAAACCTTTGGCAAGTATTGGAACTTAGTAAGCATTACCCAATGTTTAAAGCTATTGCTATCCACCCTGGCGTTATTGCTAGTGGCTTTGCCAACGCTAAAAAATCAGGTTTTTATCACTGGTTAAGAACTAAACTGCTTATTTCTGAGGAAGAAGGCGCTCAAGCTGCGTTGATTGCCGCGACTCAAAACATTCCAAATGGTGCATATTGGCACAATACGCTTGGTATCGTTGATTTACCTGAAGACGACATTGCTAAAAACCCAGTAAAAGCCAATGAGCAATGGCAAAAATTAGAAACAATTTGCCAGCCTTGGTTAACAAGTTCAGAAATAAACTAATCGCTTTTATATTTTTAACATAGGATTTTTACATGGACACAGTAACCCAGGCCGCATTAGGTGCCTGTATCGCCCAAGCAGGTTTTAGTGAACGACTTGGCAGAAAAGCTCTAGTAGTAGGGACTGTTTGTGGCTTACTACCTGATTTTGACGTTTTACTCAGTGTAGGAAGTGATCATTTTACTTATTTACAAACCCACCGAGGCTGGAGTCATTCACTGTTAGTTTTGCCCATTATTGCATTGTTTATTGCCTGGCTAGCGATGAAATGGGCAACACGACCCAAAGCTCAACTTGCAACGCCAGTCCCTAGTCATATCAATAATTTTGGCGTGTGGTATTTACTGTGTTTTTTAACTTTGATCACTCATCCATTACTAGATTTATTTACTACATACGGTACGCAAATTTTCACACCGTTAAGTAATGCCCGCTATACCTTAGATGGTGTTTCTATTATTGATCCTATTTACACTGTGCCATTACTAATAGCGATAATCATCGGGCTTATTCGTAAAAAGCCAATTAAAGATCGTAAATGGGCCGTTACTGCCTTAGTTTTTTCTAGCGCTTATTTAGGCTTTGGGCTTACTAATTCTCTTGAGGCAAAGAAGCAAGCTAATATGCAACTCACTCAACATAACTTTCAGGCGGTAGACTTACGATCCTCCCCTACCATGTTCAATACGCTTTTATGGCGAATTGTTGCAAAAGACAAAGATGGCCATTTTGCTGTTGGCTTTTTCAGTACAGTTACTAAAAAGCCGGTTGAGTTTACTTTCTATAAAAACAGTGAAAATGAATTGATAAACCAAGCATTAAATAGCGAGCAAGGTAAAATTCTTCGTTGGTTTTCAACTGACTTGCTAAGAGCAGAACTATCAGAAACAGAAAATGGCCATAAACAAGTGATATTAACCGACATGAGATTTGGCTTGGTGACAAACCCTGTTTCATCATTCTTCATTGGCGTATTTGAATTTGATAACAATAAAAAGCTTTTAGAGATAAGTTCTACAAAAGCGAACCAAGACCCAGTTGAACCAGATAAAGAACTCAAATCTATTTGGTCAATGATTTGGCCGGACTCGTAACATTATAGATTCAGCACCTAAAAAGTCTTTCTATGTTTTATAGTGGCTATACGCTGACATGTGCGTATAGCCATCTTTTTAACATGCGTTAACTGGAGCATAAATATAGCAACAAATAATGACGTGACGCCAAGTAACAATTTGTCTATTAGGGCCTATTCACTATACAATAGCGTCGTTGTCCCCCATTAAAAAAACAGCTTTGAAACACGACTTTAAACTGAGCAAACGCATACAGAAAATTGAAAGCATGGTAACCTCGCATTACGACCATATTTGGGACTGTTGTTGCGATCACGGCTTGCTAGGTATGTCATTACTATCACAGCAAGAAAATAGCAAAGTGCATTTTGTCGATATTGTGCCAGAGCTTATGGCGACACTGAAAAATAAGCTTGAGCGTTTCTACAAAAACTTTACTTGGCAAAGCCACTGTATTGACGTTGAAAAATTACCACTAGCGCAGTATCAAGGAAAACACTTAGTCATTATTGCGGGTGTTGGCGGTGATTTAATGATTAAGTTTATAGAAGCTATTTATCAGCAACACAAACGCCTCAACATTGATTTTTTACTTTGTCCGGTACGCCACCAATATGCCCTACGTCAGAAGTTAATTAAATTGGATTTCAGCTTAAAAAATGAAGTACTGATTGAAGATAATCGACGTTTTTATGAAATATTACATGTTTCATCTACGAGTAATATAACAGCCAACATAAGCCCTATAGGCGATAAGATTTGGTGTGCTACTAATGATTATCAAGCTGTAGTAGTTGACAAGTATTTAACAAAAACTTTAAGCCATTATCAACGCATTCAGCAAGGCAAGAACAACAACGTACAAAACATTATTGATGCTTATCGCGCTATAAAACCCTAAAACAAACGCTACATCAATAATTTTATCGCTGTAATCTGCTACAATACTTTCTATATTTATCGTAATAATAATCTTCAATCATATGGCTAAAAAATCACTTACTATTCGTAAAAAAACGATATTCGACGGTGTTTTCGCTAAATACTTCTTAAAGTTTTTATTTACTTGGTGGTTCAAACTTAGCGGCTGGAAGCTTTGTAAAAATGTTCCTGACGGTGCAGGTGTTACTATCGCAGCTCCTCATACTTCAAATTGGGATTTCTTTTACGCACTTGGCGCCGCTATACAGCAAGACGTAAAAATATACTTTTCCATTAAAGACAGTATTTGTCGAGTACCTTTACTAGGTACATGGTTAATGTATCTTGGCGCAATTCCCATTGACCGTTCAGAGCAAGGCACAGGTCAAGTACAACAAATAAAAGATTTCATTAATAGTCAGAAACTACAACGCGTGTTTTTCTTATTCACGCCCGAAGGTACGCGTGGCACAGTGCCAAAATGGAAAACTGGTTTTTACCATGTTGCCCAAGGCTGTGGTTTACCTATATTTTTAGCAAAAGTTGATTACCTTAGTAAAGAATCAGGTGTTTTTCATAGTTTTACCTTAACAGGTAATAAAGATGACGATATTAAGGCCATGCAAGCCTCTTACGAAAGTATTCAAGGTAAATATCCTTTGGATCAATACCCACCATATACTGGCCGCATGCCAAATTTATCTGAAGCTGAAGCCAAAATAATTACGGCCTTATATTCAATTAAAGGTGTCGCCACTGAGATGGAAATTACCGCTAAAGCTAAACTCGGAGAACTATCGACAAATATGCTAGATTTTTTGATTGCCAAAGGCATGTTAGAAAAAGTTCCTTCATCTCAAGTTAATGCTGAGCCTAGTTACCAACTTACTTTTGCAGGGAAAGGCTGCTGCTTGCATCTATCAACCAGCGTTTAGCCGCAAACTTTTATTGCGATTAAACTACACCATTATTTGCATTAATTTTCCATTTAAAGCATTACCTAAAGGGGCTTCTCGCAAGCCTCTCTTCTTACATCCTTGTCTCGCCATTTGTATTGAAAATCCATAATATGGTATAAACTTAACCTTATACGGCAAAGAATTAAGATACTAAATTATGAAAAAAATTAGTTTGCTTGTGCTGAGCCTATTTATGGCTTCATTTACACATGCTCAAAGTAACCTAATAGTTGCCTGCATTGATGACCACCCTCCTTATCAATACTTAGGAGAAACGCCTCACGGCACTCACATTACAGCACTTGAAGTACTTGCTAATGTATTAGATAAAAAACTAACCTTTATTCAATCACCTAATTTTGCCAGATGTGTTGCTATGTTAAAAAGCGGCGATGTTGACGTTGTTGCAGGGCTAAACAAAACCGAGCAAAGAGCTAAATTTGCATTTTACGCACCATTTAAAGCGGCTGATGCACTAAGAGTTATTTCAAAAGAAAGCATTATTATTAACACTTATGACGACTTCAAAGGAAAAATTATTGGCGTTGCTCGTGGTTCATTGTATTTTCCTCGATTTGATAGTGACGACACATTAGATAAAATTTCAGTGCAAAATAACCGTATTGGCTTTTCCATGTTACTTAAAAACCGCATTGACTTAATCATGTTAAGCCCAGAAATATTAGAAACTTTTTCTGAGGAAATTAAGAGCGCAAAATTAAAAGTATCACCTATGGAGCTTGAAGAAGTCAGAAATAATGTCACGCTTTTTGGTTTTAGCAAACACCACAAACTAAATTTAAATGACAAAGAACTTATTGATAAAGTAACTACCGCATACAAAAATGGGGCTTTTAAATAAGTGCTTTAAATTGCTAATTTCATAAAAAAACCAAATACCGTTTAGTCTTTATTTTCGAGCGATAAATTACGATAGGCTGATGGACTATGACCCACCATTTTTTTAAAAGCCGTGTTAAATGTCGACTTAGAATTAAAGCCCACATCAAAAGCAATGTTAGTGACTAACTTGTCGCTTTCTTGTAACGCTTTCTTGGCCTCTTCAACTCTGAAACTATTAACAAACTGGAAAAATTTGGTATGTAAAAATTGAGAGAGTGTTTCTGAAATATGGTTTTCAGTTTCAGATATCGATTCTGAAAGCTTATTCAGTGATAAGTTATCCTGCAAATATAACTTATCATCAACCATAGCTCGCTCTAGTTTTGAGGCTATTAATTGCATTTTTTCAGTACTTAGTAATGCGGCTCGTTTTTGGCTAGTTCGCGGTAAGCCTTTTTCAGATTCATTAAGTACTTTTTGGCCTAATGCTCGCTGAATAAAAACAGCGAGGACAATAGCTTCAAATACTGGCAGCACAGCGCCAGAGCCAAACCAGAACCAACCCAATGCGCCTAACGAAAATTCGATGGCATACATTAACCAAGCAACTCCCCAAAAAATTAACACTGTGCTAAACCAGCCTAATGAACGTTGCTCAATTTCTGAAAAGCGCTCCATTAGTTGTTGGCGATGGGTATTGTGAAGCTTTAAGGCCATCACTAAAAATAAGGCAGTAAATAAAATGAAGACAAAAGTTGTGAACAAGCACGTAAATATCGCTATTTTCCAAAGTTCAGGGTCTCTAGTTGTTGGATTAGCTAAAGCTAACTTTTCTGCTGGTGTTATCATAAAAATAAAAGGCAACATTGCCAATACAACGATAACGGGCCCTGATAAAGCCAATGCCCAAACCTTTTTATCTACAGCATGATCTGGCGACATAGTTGCGTGCGCGTAAAAATAGAGTGCAGGCCCAAGTAAAACCCTAAAAGGCAGTTGTGCTCCAGCCAGCGCCGGCGCATAAACATACGCACCAGAATATATAAAAAGTTCACCAGCTAAATGCATCAACAATAACAACAGTAAACCTTTTAAAAAAACGTTTTGCCTTTCATTCGGCCTTTTAAAAACATCTAATAAAGCCAGTATTGTCATTCCCATCATGCAGGAATAAATAATTGTCGGAAAAAGGTTAACCATTAAACTACCAGATAAAAAGATTTGTTGTGCCTCCCAGTAATTGTAAATTTAAATTGCGACTGAATCCACACGTCTTCAAATAAGTCCTATGCGGTCAATTCAGAAATTCAGCTAGTTGGCTTTGTTTTGCTGACAACTAACCGCTAAAGAATAAATAAAGAGACAACGAAGCAATCACAACAAAGGCGTTGCTTCATTTCACTCTCTTTAAGTTTGAGTAGTATTTACAAGGTGATCGGTGCTTCTGACATAACAGATAGTAAAAATGGCGTAAAGCCGACCATGCCGATCATCATAAGTATTGTTATTGCAATCATCACAGTACTCGTTGCTAACTTAATATTGCTACTACCCTTTTCTTTTGCGTAAAAGTATATTTGTAATACAAGAAGCGGTAATACATAGCAACCAAATGTCCAAATAGCGAAAAACGGATCACCAAATGCTGGTTTCAGTCCTAATAAATTACCAGTGACTAAATAACTAAATACGCCAAGTCGTAAAGTCCATTGTGCATTTGACACCATAAACAACCGCA
Source organism: Colwellia meonggei (assembly GCF_057537295.1). Lineage (NCBI taxonomy): Bacteria > Pseudomonadati > Pseudomonadota > Gammaproteobacteria > Alteromonadales > Colwelliaceae > Colwellia > Colwellia meonggei. The sequence goes on along the minus strand of NZ_BAAJLZ010000004.1, from coordinate 96,044 downwards.
ACGCCCATTTTCTATGGCTAGCAACGTTCTTTTTTATCGCCAAGCGCACGGTAAAATACGCAAAAGCTAGTATCAAAAAACCATTAATTGTAGTGCCAATACCAGAAAATTTTATCGGTTCAGGGTCTCTTATCCACACTAGGTAGAAACCAGAAATAGCCAAGCAAAGCACGGTTATTAAATAAACATAACCATTAACTTTATGAAATTTTGGATATGAATTACGTACTTTAGGCATCAATTGCAAGGCACCGCCAAATGCAACAATTCCAGCGCCAATGGCATGTGCTGCAAAAGCAAGGTTCCCTGAAAAGTCACCTATTAGGTAAGGTTTGCTCCCCATGGGCTCCCAACGATTCCAAATTTCAATGTTGTCATTAATCACTGAAAAGCCATAAAAGCCTATGATGTAATAAAAGAAAAACCACTGCCCAACTAAGGTTGTAAGAAACCAAAACATAGTAGTGTATTTCAAAGATTTATTAGCAACATGCGCAGATACTAATTTGTATGAGTCCGCTTTTTTCTCGCCATTGATTGTTAGTTGTGAGCTTAAGGCGTCACTAGGTGTATTTTCCATTATTAGGTCCTTTCCTGTACGACAATGTGCCTAGTATGGGAAAATGACTAACCTAATGCGCCCAAATGGGCCTATTCGAACGTATTTTTTCAATTATTCTTCAAATAATCGCTTTTTAACATGTGAAATTTACATATCTATTATTCAGAGGTAATTTTCTGTTTAGAACTTAGCTCAACTGCAAAGATACTTCAGAATTGGCATCAGCCATAACAAACATTTTGCTACGGCAATACCTTTTGATTGGTGTTTATGTTTTTATAAACTTTGTCAAAGATAAGAGGACTTAGAGATGTTTACCTCTCGTAAAGTACCACAAAAAAGCCGCTGTTAAGCGGCTTTAAATTATAATTTATTAAGGTTTATAATAAATTGGTGACTCGGGTCCTACAGGTAAACCAAAGACAAACACCCAAACATAAAAGAGTGTTACCCAACCAATAAAGAATACAATACTGTATGGCAACATGGTCGCAACAAGTGTCCCTATACCCATATCTTTTTTATATTTTGCTGCAACCGCTAAAATTAAGCCGAAGTAACTCATCATTGGGGTAATTAAGTTAGTAACTGAATCACCAATTCGGTACGCTGCTTGAATGGTTTCTGGTGCATAACCAATTAACATTAGCATAGGTACAAATATAGGTGCTGTTGCCGCCCATTGCGCCGAAGACGAACCTAAACTTAAATTGATTAAAGCACATAGCAAAATGAAGCCAATAAACACTTCCGGCCCAGTAAGACTCATTGCTTGCAGCAACGCAGCGCCTTTAATCGCTATAATAGTGCCAAAATTAGTCCATTTAAAGAACGCGACAAACTGAGCAGCAAAAAATACCAATACGATATACAACCCCATTGAGCTGATGCTTTTTGACATCGCATCAATCACATCACGATCGTTTTTCATCGTACCAACAACTTTCCCGTAAACAAAGCCAGGTATCGCAAATGTTATAAAGATAAAGGCAACAATACCTTTAAGAAATGGTGAACCTGCAACTAAACCCGTGTCAGGATTTCGTAAAATACCATTTTCAGGCACGATACTAAGGGCAAGTAAAATACACATCAGTAAGAAAGTAAAACCAGCCCAACGCAAACCTTTCTTTTCCAAAGGTGTTATGTGTTCAACAGTACTTGCTGACAAATCGATACTTGCTTCGCTCGGGTCATACTTTCCAAGACGTGGTTCAACAATTTTCTCGGTAATGATGGTACCTAACGTAGCAATAAGGAAGGTTGAAATCACCATGAAATACCAGTTTGCTTCAGGGCCAACAACGTAATCAGGGTCTATCATTTGTGCGGCTGGCGTTGTGATCCCGGCAAGTAATGGGTCAATTGTACCGAGTAATAAGTTGGCACTATAACCACCAGAAACACCAGCAAAAGCAGCGGCTAATCCGGCTAGCGGATGACGACCAAGGCTATGAAATATCATCGCAGCCAGCGGTATTAATACTACATAACCTAGCTCTGATGCCGTGTTTGACAATATTGCTGCTAATACGATTGCAAAAGTTACAAAGCGCTTAGAAGCGCCCATCACCATGTTACGCATTGTTGCAGACAATAAGCCAGAATGCTCAGCAACGCTGACACCTAATATCGCCACTAAAACCGTACCTAGCGGCGCAAAACCAGTAAAGTTAGTTACTAAACTCGTCACAATGCGATGTAAACCATCGACAGACATAAGGCTTACGACATGAATAACACCGTCAGGTGCTCGTCCTCTCGCGCCTTCTGGACGCGGGTCAACAACACTTAGGTCAAAAAAGTCAGCTATGCCACTACCAACAATAATGGCAATACAAAACATAGCGAATAAGGTAATTGGGTGTGGTAATAGGTTTCCTAAGTATTCCACGGTGGCCAAAAAGCGATTAAACCAACCTTTTTGTTGTTTAGTTTTAGGCTCGTTATCGGTAACCACTGAATTCATAAATATTTAGTCCATATTAAAAATACAATAGAGCGCAAGATATCATAGACAGTTCAGTTGCTCCAGTTGAATACAGACGAAATGCCAGAGTAAAGCGTTGGTTGACTGTACCTTAGAAAATTTTAATGAACACAAATAGATAAGCAACAATAGTAAAATTGAATCAATAATTTTTCTTAGAGCGACAGTTACTGGATTAGCAACCTAAATGAAACTGTAAGTGCAACTATTCTATTCAATCAATGCCTTGATGCTCACGATTAATCGCTCTGGTGATTCTGCATATTCACGTGGCTTGAGGGTATATATATGTTAGAATTTAGCAATATTATTATTTTAAATGACTAGGCGTATTTCATGTCTGAACCTTCAACTTTCGACATTTGTGTTGAACCAATAGAACTTTATAAACTACTGAAAATATCCAATATGGTTGGAGGTGGCGGCGAAGCTAAAACCATGATCAGTGACGGTAATGTTTCAGTAAATAATAAAGTTACCGTTCAAAAGCGTAAAAAGATTCGCCGTGGTGATATTATCGAGTTTAACGGTAAAACGATTAAGGTCGCTTACAACCCAAGTAAAAAATCAGCTGAGTTTATTAATACCGTTGTTTCAGCGAGTAAAAATGCCAAAAAGAAAAAAAGAGCCAAAAGCAAAGCTCTAGCTGCTTCATCGGAAACGGTTACTGAACCATCAAAAGAACGTTCTAAGAGAAAACCTACTGCACTTTAATTATTGGTTAAAAATATACAGTAATTAAAAGTGCCATAAAACAGCCACTTAAGAAAAATGATGTTTAGTCATAAATTAACCTATGTGGCTGTTGAAGAAGTTGCCATCGTGGTAATTAACTAAAATATCCCTAAAGCACTGAAGTAAAACTCGTTAATTAGCGAGTTTATACTAAGGCCTGTTGACCTTACGAGGTTGAATTTTGTTCAAAATAAAAGACATTTGTTCAAGGCGAGAGCAGTATGGTCATTCCATGTTAATAGCGAACAACGCATTAGAAACACCTTTTAATTGAACCTTCAGGCAACACGTCCCTGTACTTACTTTCTTTTTTTTCTTGCTCTATTTGTCTTTTTAACCGGTTTCTTTTTCTTTACTCGCTTAGGCGCTTTTGAAAACTCTTTATGAAAAGGCTGTTCTGTTACAATAGGAATCGCTTGCCCTATGCTATTTTCAATATTCGTAAGTTGCCTTACATCATTTTCTACCGCAAACGAAATAGCCACGCCACTTTTGCCAGCACGAGCCGTTCGTCCTATTCGGTGTATGTAGTTTCTTGGGTCTTCAGGCAGGTTATAGTTAATAACCAACGTAATGTTATCAACATCAATACCACGAGCAGCAACATCTGTAGCAACTAACACTCTTAAATTAGCATCTTTAAAGTTTTGTAAGGCTTCTTCCCTCATGGCTTGGGTTTTTCCACTATGAAGACTCGCAGCAGTTATTGACGCTTCTTCTAGTGCTTTCACAATAATGTCAGCGCCATACTTTGTTTTGCAAAAAATAAGCACTTTTTCAAAATCAGCATTTTGCAAAATATCAAATAGCAAAGGAACTTTATTCGATTTTTCAAGGTGGTATACACTTTGATTAACCAAATCGATGGTCACGGTTTGTGCCGCTATTTCAATTTTTGTTGGGTCGGTTAATATTGCCTGCGCAAGTATCTCTATTTCAGCAGGCATAGTGGCTGAAAATAATAGCGTTTGTCGGCGCTTTGGCAGCTTTGATATGATGTTTTGAACATCATTAAAGAAGCCCATATCAAGCATTGTGTCTGCTTCGTCTAACACAAAAACTTCTAACGCCTCAAAATCTATATCACCCGTTTCAATTAAATCTAATAACCGTCCTGGCGTGGCAACTAAAATATCAAGCCCTAGTGCAATAGCGTCAACTTGGCCTTGTCTGCCAACACCGCCATAAACAACCTTAGTTTTAAGCCCTAAGCCATCAGCATAGTCATCAATGTTTTGTACAATTTGTGAGGCCAGCTCTCTTGTTGGCGTAAGAATAAGCGAACGCGTACTCTTAGCTTTAATATCAATTTTATTTCGTCCAAAATTATTGATAATAGGCAATGAAAATGCCGCCGTTTTACCTGTACCCGTTTGCGCTATACCCAGCAAATCATTGCCATTAATAAGCGCTGGAATACATTCTTTTTGGATCGGTGTCGGTTGTTGATAGCCTTTAAGGCTAAGACGGTCAATAATTGACGCTAAAAGTGAGAAGGCTTTAAATTCAGACATGCTGCTTTGTTATTCTTTAATCAATAGCTCTGTATTCTAGCAGATTGCTCTAACGTATTTAAGGCGCATTAAAAATGACTATTCCTTCAACAAGCGCTTCGAACTGTTTTTTCGCTTGGCATCGGGTTCAACGGCATAAATGTATGAGATAGAGCAAGGTATTAATTTGAACATTAACGTTAACCTGAAACTCATTTGATAATGCGTAATCACGTCAGTGTCAGCTATTACACTTATTAATCGTCCAATGTAGGCCAAACAAAAGGCGCAGGCTTGCGAGAAGGTTTTTCAGCTACAGTTGTTTTCTGAGAAAGAATCCCTCGGATCACATTCCCCGTTGCTTTATGCTTACTACAAAATGTTTTTAGGTATAAAATTTCAACTCTACTGCGTGCCCAAGGGGTTGTACGAAGGAATTTCAAACTTGATTTAAGGCGCGGTTTATTGAGGAAACAACGAATATTAAGCAACTCACCCATCTTCTCCCAACCAACTTCCTTCTCAAGTTCAGTTAGAATTTGTTCAAGTTTAATACCGTGTAGCGGATCGTTATCTTTATTCATTGGCGACTTAGAATCAAAAAACGGCATTGTACCAAGTTTCCTAAGTATTAACAGACTTATGCTTTTAACATGGCACTCATTTCAAATTACGCTTCACCACTAAAGAATGATCATAGAATACAAGGCTTGGAGTATAAATTGGCTTCTTGGCATCTTGGCATCACGGCAATAACAATATAAAAAAGTGAGCTGAAAGCTCACTTTTATTTTAACAATACTCAACAAATCAAACTTACATCTAACGTCTAAATGCTGTTAAAACATAATCATAAAACGCTGCTGGTTGCGCCAAATCTAAAATAACACTAACGGTACGAGAATTCTCTTGAGATGGATATAATGTTCCTTCATAGAATCCTTGCGTAACTATGCTTAATTCCATGCTTTGAGCCGCAGAAAACAAGTCTGGCCGAGCTAAGTAACTCACCGTTAATACATCCCACATTTCATAGAAAGACTGTCCATCAACTAAAGAATAACTTTGATGTGCTAAGGTTGATAATGGGTAGTCGTTAGCTTGTGCCGCTAAAGCATTTTTAAATTCAGTGGTAATTTTCGCTTGATTCGTTACATTTAGTGGAAATACCGTAATGGGAATATTGGTATTTTTAAACACCCAGTCAACAGCACTACTGTCCCAAAAAGCATTCCACTCAGCCCAAGGGTTAGCAATTACTGGCGAAATTGTGCTTGGGTCTAAATTACCTTTTACTGGTGCTATAGCGCCCCCCATCCAAATAAGCTCGTCAATAGCATTTTCTCTTTCTAGCCTTTCGCTCAAAGCACTTTTCAAAATAGTCAAAGGACAACAAATAACTAGGGTAATTTTTTCCCCACTTAATAGTGCGTTATCTAACGCATTTGCTAGAAAAACATTACCATCTGGATATCCAGCAACACCTTCCTCAGTAGTTTTATTGGTGTTAGGATTGAACGCTATCGGCTTTTCAACGCTACTTGGATACCAAGGCCAATTAGGATTATTTGGAATTGACGCCAAACATGATATTTCGCCTTGGCGAATACAGTCTTCTCGATACGCCCACGGAAAACTATTCCAACCGCGGTCTGAACTAAGTAACAAGGGAGTATTAGGCTGCCCAATATATTGCTGTATTTTGTAAGCTGCATTCATAGCAGGGCCATATACACAATCACCATTGGTTATTATTACTCCGAGTAAATTAACATCTGCCATTGTGCTGATAAGCACGCTCGCCATGTATTCATCTATTGCCGCATCATGATTAAAAATTACATTTTTCATTGTTTATTCTCCAGCTTCAGTTGATGCTTTAAAACCCGTACGTTGTTTAGTCAATAGCGGTAACTGCCATAAAAAATCAACTGGGTACAACAATTGGTATGCCCCTTCTGGGCCTCGACTATGCGCTTGATAAAACCATAGAGGATCTGGGGTTCCCACAAACCCTAGTGCCGGTTTAGCGCTTTTAAACGGATTCGGAAATTGATTAGGCGCTAAGCCTGGTTTAGGCGGAATGGCTAACTTAACCCCTTCAGCTACAGAAGAGCGCGCATGACATGTCATGCACGAGGAAGTGTTAATTTGACCTGCTTCTTGCACTGAGTTTCCAACAATAATAGCTCTGCCTGTTGAGTCAGTGAAAGATGTTTGCGTTCCTTTTAATCGATAGTTTTGCCAAACCTTTGCTAAACCTTGTTGTTGAAACAACTTCATAACTTCAGGTGTTAACTTCCCACTTGGGTAACCTTGGTTAAGCAGTTTATTAGGCGCTTGATATGCAGGCATTGCTCCAAATGAATCAAATGAGCCAGTAATGTCACTACGACCAACATTATCAACATGCTCAAACGTTGCCCAATACCACATTGGAAGATCTTTAGTCATAATCCCCCAAGCGACCATGCCAACTAATTGTTTACCATTCATTTGCCAGTAATAACGTGACTTATCTTTTTCCTCAATGGCAACCCAAGTTGTTTTAATAACTTTCGACAGTATGGGAAATTTAATCTCTTTGAGCATAGCCGACTTTAACAGCCCTTCTTGGTACCAAATTTCTTTATCAACAATAAAATCAAATGCGGTTTTGTTAACGCGAACTTCCTGAATTGCATCTGCAACGAATGGCGCCGGGCTACCATGAAAAACATCATTGGGTAGGCGGTTATTTTGTAAAAGTATATTATGAATGTGCTGGTTAAAGTTTTTCCTTATTTGCGTTGTGGTATTCCATTTAGGTGCCTTGGTTGGGTCGGCATAAATATCTTCTTGTTCAATCCATGTTTCCCAAACCGTTGCACGAGCATTTACCTTTGCCTCTGTGTTTAATTGCGTAAAAAGCATCCAAGCGTATTCATCAGATGAGTTAATTGCTTTGGCTGGCTCACTCAGTGCTTTTACTTGCCCTACATTGGCACAGGTTAATAATAAAACTAATATAACTTTGTTAATTAAATTCATTGCCTTACCTTAATATGGTGTTTTAGGGCTTCGCTTCCATAAATTAAAAGCGTCCAACGAGTTTTCAGTACTCGATTGGTACACTTTCATCATTACTCTTTGTGAATAAGGCTTGGCCATTTCTTCATAGATTTCTTCATCGGAAAAAGCGACACCTTGAACTGCTGAGTCGTAGCGAGTTGCAGCGAAAATCAATTGTGGCATTCGAGCCCACGAAATGGCGGCGTAACACATAGGGCAAGGCTCCGCGCTGCTATAGATAATACAATGAGATGTTTGCCCTGGCTGGGGCAACTTACTGTCTTTTTTATTGATTTTACTTAAGTCGAAAACCCCGAGTTGTTGGCATGCTGCACGAATGGTGGTTACTTCAGCATGTGCCGTAGGGTCGTTCCATTTAGTAACATGATTGTGGTTTTTCCAATACCGTATAACTTCATTACTTTCATCGTCAATTTGTAAAATTACAGCACCAAATGGGCCACCACCACCTGCTAATCCTTCTTTTGCAGCTTCACAGGCTAAGCTCATCCACTCATCAGATTCAACTTCAACATTGTTATATTCACTGTTTAATTTGATGTTAAATGTTTGGCTTGGTAAACATTGGCATTGCTCTTTGTTGTCCAAAGTACATTGAGGGTCGTAGCCATTCCAAGGTTGAATATAAGTTGCAGCATCTTCGATGTTAATCGGCGCAGGTACTCCTTGATAAGGTCGCCCCACTTCAACTGCTTGCATATCGGTATATTTGCTATCATAGCTATAGCAAAACTTTGCATCATTATCTGAATTAGACATAAGCCACCTCTTTACTGGTAACTTCAGCCATTGCTGTTAAATATTGTGCAAAAACCGCACTCTGATTAGCGGCAATAGCAATTTTTACGGGAGAGCCATTAATTGCATCAACCTCAATTTTCCCCGAGGTATCATTTGCTTCATTGAGGGTTTGTACGATAGATATACCAAATATTTCTGTTGAAACCAGCGTTTCATCAACCAATACTGATGCCGCCAACGGATCCCAAAATTCTAAATAGGCATCTATACCACCAACAATAGTGGGGCTATCAAGTATTTGAGTAACAAATGTCGCGGCTGAAGTATCAATTTCTTTTAATTGATTCGCAAATGCTTGAGTAATTGGCACGTTGTTACAAGCATTTAGCGCCACCAGCGTTATATCTAAACCACTACTTAAAACGCGTTGCGCTGCTTGAACGTCGACGAAAATATTCCACTCAGCAACAGCATTGGTGTAATACGGTGTTTTACCTAATGTGTCTTGAATATTACCCTGTGCACCGGGGCTAATGTATTCCGGCAGTAGGTTGCCACCCATCATAACGACTTTCCCGATATTACTTAACGAATTAGTGTTTAATTGCGATAGTGCTTTTGCAAAATTAGTACCGCCGCCTATCAACAAAAAAGCGATTGGATTTACTGCTGAACTTATCGTTTCCGCCATCCACTGAGAAGCTTCGGTTTCCGTATAAGGATTAGGATTTACTGCCGGAAATGTTACGCCATAGTGCGCATTTGCTGCGCTTCTAACATCATACGGAAAAACATTACTGTAAATCATTGGCGAAGTTGCGCCGGCAAATACAGGAATTTTTTGTGTTTCGGCGTCAAACAGGGTTAGCATATTACGGACGTTATCAACGCCCTTACTTAGGTGAGCTGCTCCGCATCCGGTAACCGTAATGCCAAGAACATTGATTTCTTTATGCTGCAACAAATAAATCATTGCCATGTAGTCATCAAAATCTACATCGGTATCAATTATAACGTCCATATTTATTCTCCATCTTGTTTTCTAAGTTTCATCAAAATAGTTGTTCATACTGGCAACTAAATCATGAACATCCTTAAAAAGCGCAAAGAACGATATACATTCAATTTATGGTTAGAATCTATTCAGTTAGCAATAAATGGGAAATTTGAAAGACAAGGGAGTGACATCCTATGTGGTTCAATGATACATCCATATATCAAGCTTCACGTTTTTAAACCTTTAGTGCCAAAAATACGATTACAATTTCCTTGTAACTAAGTCGTACAATGTGACATATATCACTATAGTTAAGGCTTATTAAAAAGCTAATTTAAATTATGTCTTGTCTGCATCTGTAGTCGGTGAAAATTAATATTTCAGCACTGAGGCGGTGGTTTAGAGTTCGTTGTTCTTGAGTACCTAAATGTATCAACAGAGAAACACGGAAGATTAGCAATCGTCAAAGTCTGCTTGCGGTTTGATTCCCTGCTTGGCGTCGCGGTGGCGACAACACCCAGAGGGGCGTTACACGCCAAAAGCCCCTCTGGACTCCCCATGGCGCCCTGCTCAGCTAAAACTAAAATAATAATTTTTGCAGTTATCGATACCTGACGAATGCTCGTCCCTGAGCGACGCCAGTTCCAGCCATCCATGGCTGTCGTCGATACACTGCTAATAAAAATTAATATTTCAGCGCTGAGACGGGAATTTAGTGATCGTTACTCTTGAGTGCAAAAATATACCAATAGAGAAACACGGAAGAGTAGCAATCACTAAAGTCTGCTTGAACAAACGCTGAAGTTGATAGAAGTGTTCACGTATGTTCATCAGGGATGATGAACAAAGCGATGTAGGGCATGGATGCCCGTTCAGCGCTATTACGTCGAATACACTTTTATTAATTGAAGAAAAGGTTTGTTAGCAGCGCCGAGAGTTTCCAAAGAGGGCTCGGCGTATAGCCCTCTTTGGGTGCTGTCGCCACTGCGACAAATTATTTAATCTAAGAACAATAATTATGCACCAATTATTTCATCCAATTTATCTAGTATTTGAATTTTTTCTTTATTTAATGCTCGATCCGTAATATCTATTGCGGGCTGAAAAATACTCATATCCATCTCAAAATGATTAAACTCGTTGAGTAAAGTCTTCCTTGACATGAAAAACACCCTATTATTCCTTTTTTCTGGTGTATCATTTTTAAAGCTAAAACTATTCATTATAATATCTGATAACATGTCATGCTTTTTAGTGTTTATTTGAAACTTATTAACTAACTTATTTTCTACGCTCAGCCTTAAATACAAATAACTCATTGTATGCCTTAATGACTTAGCTAGTAGTGGATATTTATTCGTACTCAAGGGCGAAAAATTATCGTAGTCCATATCAATAATATCTGAAGCCGAAATACAGTAGCAGCCCTTTACAACTTTATTTGAAAACAACGATTCATAAATATCAGATATATTTTCTTTGATATCTTGATATCCATGCATCAGATTAGTTAACTTTTGTTTATTTTCTTTATCACCAATAATTTGACAATAACCTCTCATAAACGGAATAATCGATATTAAAAACTCTTTTTCATTGATTATTTGATCTTTTATGTCATCTCGAAGAAGCTCAATAAACTCATGGATATATAAAAGGATTTTTACCTCATCCGGATTAACGGGTATAAATCCATTGTTTTCTGTAACTACATTATTAAAATAATATAAATTAAAGGAATTCTTTTTTTGATGCGATAGCAACTTTATAAGATCTGTATTATGAGTGAGGATAAGAGTTTTCTTTTTTGCTAAAAAACTCAATATTGCGTAAGAAAGTTTATTCTTATAAATTGAATCGAAGCTTGAAATAGGATCATCTAAAACTATTAGATCTTTATCTATACTCTTTGCCTTAAGTAATTCAAATGATAGTGAAAGAAAATTTTGTTCGCCATTACTTAAAGATAGTCCAGTCCTTTCTTCATTTAAAAAGTTACGCCCCCCTAATAGCAACTTTATATTATTATCTTTATCTCGTTCTAATGTGATCTCTCTTTCTAAAGTTTCATTTAAAAACTTTTCTATGAAGAGAATATCTTCCCCATCAAAAGAGGGCTTTGTTTTAATTAATTTATTATACTCTTCAGAGTCATTTTTAAGGTTATACTTTTTTGAAAGCTCAACCAATTCACTTTTTAATATTGTCCAATACGTAACTTGATAAAATTTAAATTCGGCAACTAGTTTATCTATAAATGTTTTATCTGATTTACTTATAGCTTCCAACACCCTGCTTCTTATTTTAAAAGGATCATTATTTGGTAGCCCTGAAATAATTTTTTCGGCTATTTTTTTCTCTTCATCGTTAAGTTGATTTTTTGTATCTTTAAACTGTTTATTTTTCTCTTCAAGCTTTTTACGAGTATTGATAGGATGATCACATACAAGACAATCATCAATATAATCATATTTCTCTAATAATTTTACAGCTTCATTTTGCTCTTCTAACTTTACTATTTTTTTATCTTTTTCATTTAAAGAAAAGTCATACTCTATTATCGTTCTAATTGTAGATGTAGAAGTTTTATAATCATCAATAAAATAATCTAATTTCTCTTGAACATACTCAACCTCTTTTATTTGTTTATCTTTATATACACTCTCAATAAATTTAGCTCTGTCAAGCTTAGACCCTTTAGATTTATTATTTGCAATATCAGAAATGTACTCGAAGTAGTTATTATCTAAAATTAAATGATCAAATTCTGTATTTTTTTTTGCTATCCCAAATTTACTTTTTAATAACTTATTCAAATCTCTCTCGAAGAGAGTTTTAAAACTTAAATTGATCCTTTCTTTAAGTTCATATTCTCTTTTTATATTGTCACCTAGAATAAAGTCTTGAGTTTCCCCTTGAATCAGGTTTCTATCGTTTTGATCTGATATAACGTGTGCAAAAGCGTTATCTTTTTCAGTAAAAGTATTCTCGTCAATTTTTATTGTATATTCTGCAGTAGGCTCTTGATTGAAAACTTTAGATAAACTTGTTTTTCCTGTCCCATTAGGACCATATAAAACGCACACATTCTTCGAGTCGAAGTCTAACTCACTATTATTTTCTAAAGTTAAATACTCCTCAGTAAATATCGAACCTTTCTTTAATTTAGAAACAATCACCTTCATAAAAATAACTCCATGTAAATAAAACCTAGTTAATGTTGAGATCTATACTCTATTGTCGATAAAGACTTAATCGACTTATTTTATTAAACCAACACTAATCTACACATAAATAAAAAGCGAGCCTTAGCTCACTTTTTATTATTCTATATCAACTAGTTATTAGTCTTTATAAGTATCCACATTCGAACATGAATAAATCAGAATACGGTCCCCGTATTCATCATCAATACGATACACTGTTGGTCAGAATAAACTTTTATCCTCTTTACTCTGACCTCAAATAACTTAACTCTCTAACCTTTCCAAGAACCTTTTTGCCAATCCATAATCAGGGTCAATTGCCAGCGCCTTTTTAAACATTATTTTTGCATCCTCTATATTGCCCTGCGCTCGATGTAGATACCCCATTCCAAAATGTGCCCGCTTACTTTCAGGGTAAATTTTTAACGCATAATGGAATGTTTTTTCTGCCGCAGCAAAATCTTTGGCTCGTACGAGGTCTGTACCCAGATCAAATACCATAGACATTGACGGGAGCATTGTATAGCCATAGCTTTTCGACAATTTAGCAAAATGACTTTGTATTTTTTCTACGGAGTTTAGGGTTTCATGGGCATTAAAGTTTGGATATTGTGCCATTAATAGCGAAGTAAAATCAGTCGCTGGTACATGTCCTTCATTAACCAACTTGGTAACATGATAACTTAGTTTCTGCGGTTTATGTTTGTTTAAGGTATCAGTAAAATCAGGCACAGACTCCGTCACCTCGACAAAGTCATCATCACTATAAATAATATGAAGATAGCGTTTTTCACCTAGCTTTTTCAACGGCCCTTGCTCGATCTGCGATTTAAGCACTTCTGGAGCCCAAGCATACATTGGACTGCTTGCCATGTAGCTGTTAAACAATTCTGGTTTTTTCAGTAGCGCATAAGTGCTAAAAAATCCACTATTGGAAGCACCAAATAACATTCTAAATGGCGCGGTACGGTACGTAGCGTCAACGTGCGGGATAAGTTCATTTTGCACAAACGCTAAGTAAGTATCCGGCGATTTAGTGTCGCCGGTTTGCCTGTTTGGCACCAAAACAAAGTTGCCATCTGGCAAATCTATCCCTATTAAAATCATCGGTGGTATTTGCCTGTCCGCCATAACATCAAGGGTAGAAGCTAATAATGCAAAGCGCGCTTTAAAATCAGATCCCATCATATAGATAACAGGATAGTTATTTTTCGAACTATCATAATTTTCTGGCAAATGAATAGATAAAGGGACTTCTTTATCAAGTGCTTTCGAATGAATCGATGAGCTCTCGCCAAGAGAAACTACAGGCTCTTTATTAGCAGCATGGGCCAAAAAACTGGAAACAAAATAAAGTATAAAAATAAAAGTGGCTCTGATAGAGGTAATCATTATTAAATCCTTAAGAGTAAAAAAACGCTATGCAGCGAAGGGATAAACGGAATCTAATGGAACAAAGTTAAAAACACCTGACTTTTCGATGACTTTTCACTGATTTTTCACTGATATTTCAGCATTGCTCTAATCTACAACTCTGGTACAGGATCTAAATCACAGATATAGTTCATAAGATGTAATGTGAAAGAACAAGCAGACTAAAGGCTTTACCATTGAGCGTGAGTCTTGAACCTACAGTAAATGTAACGTCAAATAAACTTGGAGACTTTTTAGCTGTTTAACCTGTTTTTCTAATTCCTGAATAGGGATTTGCGCAGATGTTAATGTACTGGCTTTAGGCGTAACACATTATTGCTCTTTTCTATATTGGCTAATTCAACGCTGGATTGACGATAATCCGGCATTCATCGCTGTGGCTGCATCTTTATGTTCATAACCGTGAACAATGACGAACTCTACACATTCACGTTTAAATTCTGCTGCTAATGTTTTCTTTGGCATTTGACCTCGTTAGTTCATTAAATTTTACCTCTAACAAAATCTCTAGTTAAATCATACCGCCACACATTTGAGTTAATAAGTATTGGATACAAAAAAGGCGAACCATTTCTGGTTCGCCTTTTTATTTAACACTCAAAATTTTCGAAAAAATTAGTCTTTATAAGTATCCACACTCGGACAAGAACAAATCAAATTACGGTCCCCGTATACGTCATCAATACGGTTAACCGTTGGCCAGAATTTGTTTTCTGCCACTGCTGCTACTGGGTAAACCGCTTCTTTAATAGAATACGCTCTGTCCCACTCGCTGGTAATGTCAGCCATAGTATGCGGTGCATTGTGTAACGGGTTGTCGTCGCTTGACCACTCGCCAGATTCAACTTTACGCACTTCGTTACGAATACAAATCATCGCTTCAATGAAACGGTCAAGTTCAACTTTTGATTCAGATTCCGTTGGCTCAATCATGAACGTACCCGCTACTGGGAACGACATCGTTGGCGCATGGAAACCATAGTCCATTAAGCGTTTTGCCATATCCACTTCAGTAATACCTGACTCGGCTTTAATTGGGCGTAAGTCGATTATACATTCGTGAGCAACACGGCCATTTTTACCTGCATATAAAATTGGGTAATGTTGGCTTAATTTAGTCGCTAAGTAGTTGGCATTAGTAATCGCGTATTTGGTTGAATCTGTTACACCTTTTTTACCTAATAAGGCAACGTATAGGTAAGAGATACAAAGAATACCGGCACTACCGTATGGTGCTGCTGATACCGCGCCATTACCTTTGTTGTCTTCAGTGATGTTAATCAATGAATGATCAGGTAAGAATGGTGCTAAGTGCGATTTAACGCCGATAGGTCCCATACCTGGGCCACCGCCGCCATGTGGAATAGCGAATGTTTTATGTAAGTTTAAGTGAGAAACGTCAGCACCAATGAAACCTGGTGATGTTACGCCTACTTGGGCATTCATGTTTGCACCGTCAAGGTAAACTTGGCCGCCGTGTTCATGAATGATATTACAAATTTCTGCAATTGTTGTTTCGTATACACCGTGAGTTGACGGGTATGTGATCATAATACAAGAAAGGCTGTCGGCTAACTCACTTGCTTTCGCACGTAAGTCGTCCATGTCAACGTTACCTTCTTTATCACAATCAACTACGACTACTTTCATACCAACCATTTGCGCTGACGCAGGGTTAGTACCGTGTGCAGAAGCTGGAATTAAACAAATGTTACGGTGTGCGTCGCCACGGCTTTCGTGGTATTTGTGAATAGCGATAAGGCCAGCATATTCACCTTGCGCACCTGAGTTTGGTTGCATTGAAATGTTGTCGTAACCTGTTAATTCAACTAACCAGTCGCCTAACTCATCAATCATTTGCTTGTAACCTTGAGCTTGGTCAACAGGCGCAAACGGATGCATGTTAGCAAATTCAGGCCATGATACTGGGATCATTTGTGCAGTTGCATTTAGCTTCATGGTACAAGAGCCCAAAGAGATCATTGAGTGATTCAATGCTAAATCTTTGTTTTCAAGCTTTTTGATGTAACGTAGCATCTCAGTTTCACTGTGATACGAGTTAAATACTGGGTGCGTTAAGATGGCTGACTCACGTTGTAATTCAGCAGGAATTGACGAATGACCACAATCAAGTATTTGCTGATCAAGTGCCGCAACGTCTAAGCCGTGTCCTTCACCTAATAAGATGTTAAATAAACGGTCGATGCTTTCACGAGTGGTCGTTTCATCTAATGAAACACCTACTTGGCCGTCAACGTCGGTACGTAAGTTAACGTTGTTAGCTAATGCACGAGCAACAATTTCTTCTTTACTAAAGCCATCAATGGAGTCAACGTTGAACGTTAACGTGTCAAAGTAATGCTGGTGAATTGCCGTTAAGCCTTTGCTTGCTGTACCTAAACATAAAATGTCAGTAAAACGGTGAATACGCTCAGCAATAACTTTTAAGCCTTTAGGACCATGGTAAACCGCGTAAAACGCTGCCATGTTCGCTAATAATACTTGTGCTGTACAAATGTTTGAGTTGGCTTTTTCACGACGAATATGTTGTTCACGTGTTTGCATAGCCATACGCAGTGCTGGGTTATCGCGAGTATCTTTTGATACACCAATAATACGGCCTGGTAGTGAACGTTTGTATTTGTCAGACGTAGTAAAGAATGCTGCGTGTGGTCCGCCATATCCCATAGGAACACCAAAACGTTGGCTTGAACCGATAACTGCATCAGCACCTAATTCGCCCGGTGCTTTTAATAGCACTAAGCTCATAATGTCAGCCGCTACTGCTACAATACCTTTTTTCTCGTGTACTTTAGCAATAAGCGCTGAAATATCACGTACTTCACCGCTAGCACTTGGGTATTGTAATAAGGCACCAAATACATCGTGATCAACTACTTCATCGGCTGGCGCGATAACAAGCTCAAAACCAAACATTTCGGCACGTTGTTTAACAACGTCGATAGTTTGTGGGTATACGTCGCTAGAAATAAAGAATAAGTTTGATTTCTTATTTTTAGATACACGCTTAGCTAAGGCCATTGCTTCTGCTGCTGCGGTACCTTCATCTAATAGTGACGCTGACGCTAGGTCTAAACCGGTTAGGTCTAAACACATTTGCTGGTAGTTCAATAATGACTCTAAACGACCTTGCGCAATTTCTGGTTGGTATGGCGTATATGCCGTGTACCAGCCTGGATTTTCTAACACGTTACGTAAAATAACGTTTGGTGTTAGTGTGCCGTAGTAACCTAAACCGATGTGGGTATCGTTAACTTTATTTAGATTTGCTACTGCTTTTAAATCAGCTAATGCCTGAACTTCTGTTTTGCTTTCTTCGATAGCAGGTAAATCAGCTAAACGAATATCACTTGGTACGATTTCATCAATAAGTGCATCAACAGAGTCAGCACCAATATCCGTTAACATGGCTTGCGTTTGCTCGTCATTTGGACCAATGTGACGACGAATAAAATCTTGTCTTTGCTCTAATTCAGCTAAAGATAAAGAGTCATTTGATTGAGTAGTCATAGAACAGCTTCACTATTAAAATTGAGAGTATTTAATAAAAAGAAAGCCCTGATGCAATGCTCAGGGCTTTTAATCTTTGTTAATTAACGATTAATCTTCGTCAATTGAGTTTTCGTAACCTTCAGCGTCAAGTAAGTTTTCTAACTCACCTTCGTCTTCAATTTTCAGTTTGAATAACCAACCGTCACCGAATGCGTCAGAGTTTACTAACTCTGGTGAGTCTTCAAGGTCTTCATTCACTTCAACAACTTCACCTGTTACTGGTGCGTAAATGTCAGAAGCAGCTTTTACTGACTCTGCAACAGCAACGTCATCGCCTGTGCTTACTGTGTCGCCAACATCTGGTAATTCAACAAACACCATGTCACCTAAAAGGTCTTGAGCGTGTTCAGTGATACCGATAGTAACGACACCGTTACCTTCGCTACGTACCCACTCGTGTGATGTTGCATATTTTAATTCTGAAGGAATGTTGCTCATTGTTTTGTTCCTAATCTTTATTTTTAAATTTGTTTTAACTTTACGTTCTATAGTATGAAGCTAGGCCTGTGCCAGTCAATCATACTATAGCTTAAATATTGTGCATTATTAACTTAGTTTACTAACTTAAAAGCTAGATCAACATTTTTAAAATACTTTCTTACCGTTACGCACGAAGCTTGGTCTAATTACTTGAACTTTAACTAGCTTTTTACGCATTTCAACTTCAACTGTGTCACCTACTTTAACGCTACGCGGCACACGTGCCATAGCGATACTGTGGCCTAGTGTTGGTGAGAAAGTACCTGAGGTAATAACACCTTCACCGTCAGCAGTAACCACTTTAAGACCAGAGCGTAATACGCCTTTTTCTTCAAGTACTAAACCAACAAGTTTAGGTTGGTCGCCAGCAGCACGTTGTGCAGCTAAAACTTCACGACCGTTAAAGTTACGATCTTCAGGTTCCCAGCTAATAGTCCACGCCATGTTAGCTGCAAGTGGTGAAACGCTTTCGTCCATGTCTAAACCGTAAAGGTTCATACCGGCTTCTAAACGTAAAGTATCACGAGCACCTAAACCACATGGTTTAACGCCAGCGTCTAGTAATTGTTGCCATAGGTCAGCAGCTTGCTCAGCAGGTAAAGCGATTTCATAACCGTTTTCACCTGTATAACCTGTTGTTGCAATGAATAAGTCGCCTGCTTGTGCTGAAAAGAATGGCTTCATGCCATCAACAGCGGCAGTTTGTTCTGCATTTAATAATGTCGCTACTTTCGCTTTTGCTTGTGGGCCTTGTACGGCGATCATGGCAAACTCTGGACGTTCAGTCACAGTAACGTCAAAATCAGCTGACTGTTCAGCGATCCAAGCTAAATCTTTTTCACGTGTGGCTGAGTTAACCACTAAGCGGTAATCAGTTTTAGTAAAGAAGTAAACGATTAAGTCATCAATGACACCGCCTTCAAGATTACACATGCCGGTATAAAGTGCTTTGCCTGCAACATCAAGTTTGGCAACGTCGTTAATTACTAGTTTACGTAGAAAAGCTTCTGCATCTGCGCCTTTAACGTCAACAATGGTCATGTGTGAAACGTCAAACATACCCGCGTCGGTACGTACCGCATGATGCTCTTCGATTTGAGAACCATAGTTGATTGGCATATCCCAGCCGTAGAAATCAACCATTTTGGCGCCAGCTTCAATATGCTTAGCATGTAATACTGTTTTATTTGTCATCGTACGTTCCACTTACGTTAGTTGTTTCATCTCAGTTTTCGTGCGCTATATGTCAGCACAGCAATTTACTTATCAAGTAAAACTAGGATAAAGACGGAAGATTTACAAAAAGTGGCCAAGATTATAACTGTGCGGAGCTGTTGATTCAACAGATAAAACGGCTTTTAAAAAATTTAAAATGGACAAATAAAAATATTCCAAATTATATTTTCAAAAGCACACCTTTAAAAAATATAATTCCACAGCAAGGTTGTAAATATCCTCACTAGCAAATTAAAATTTTAAATAAGCAGAAATAATAAAATTATCGATGTGAACAACCAGCTAACTTTGTATTAACTGGTTGAAGAAATTGAGGCTTTTCTTGACTGAACGGTCAATAAAAACAAGTAATTCAGCAATATAAAGTTTATTGGCGTGGCTTAGCTAAGTTTGGTAATTCACCTTTAAAGCCTAAGGCTTGGTTTACCATGAGTGTTTTAGCAGGTTTGATATTATTCAGTAACGACATACCTAAACCACGAATTAATTTTACAGCCCCTTGTTGTGGCGTAAATGCTTGCTTTATGGCTTCCATAGCGGCAATCATTTCAGCTGCTTCACTTTTTCGCCAGCGAGCATATTGCTGCAAGGGTTTATTGCTACACCAACTGTTGTTATCAACATCCCCGCTTTCTTGCGCTTTTGTCAGCTGTTGAGCAATGGTTTGTGCCAACGCTGCTGCGTCAAGTAGCCCTAAATTAACGCCTTGTCCTGCTAATGGATGAATAGTATGAGCCGCGTCGCCCACTAAAACAACGCGATCTTTAACAAATTCTTGTGCAATTCGCATGGTTAATGGATGAGTAAAACGTTCACTTGCTAGAGTCACTTGCCCTAACTTTCCATCACTGGCGGCAGTAATTTCTTTAGCAAACTCTTCTGTTGGCAATGCTGTTAATCGTTCAGCCTCTTCTGGGCTAGTTGACCAAACTATTGAGCATAAATCGTCTTGAAATAAAGGTAATAAAGCTAACGGACCTGTCTCTAAAAATACCTGCCACGCTGTATTTTGATGACCTTGTAAGCATTTCACCGTTGCAACAATGGCATGGTGATCATAATCACGAAACGTTAATGGTACTTGCATTTGCTGACGTACCCATGAGTTTGCGCCATCTGCCCCCACCGCAAGCTTAGCGATTATTGGCATAGCCGCACTCCCGCCAGCCTGATTCGCTTCAAAGGAGGCAAACACTTCGTTATCACCAACGCTTAGTTGCTGCAATTTATTATCAGTAAAAAATGTTATACCGCTGTCTTGTTGAGCTTTATGCCATAAAGCATTGCGGATAGCCTTATTTTCAATGATATAGCCTAACTGTTCTGGCGCATTGGCAATCGCGGAGTGACTAACATCTGATAGTGAAAAATCTAATTGTCCATAGCCCGCTTTATCCCATATATGCATGTCAAAATATGGCTGAGCACGCTGAGCGATAATGTCTTGCCAAACATCAAGGTTAGTGAACATTTGCTGACTTGCGGCATTAATTGCGCTAACTCTAACTTCTGGTTCATTACTAAGTTCGTCTACCGGTGTATTATCAACAATGGCAACGTTCAGCTCTGTTTGTTGGCGAACTGCAAGCGCAAGCGTTAAGCCCACCATGCCACCACCAACAATTAATAAATCAAATTTTTGCATTATGTTTCACATTTATTTAAATAACGAATAGCGCAACCACTATTACCAAATTGCTAATCTTTCTAATTAATAGCCCATAGTTTTCTTAACCAAGGCATTTTTTAAGCTGGGTAAGTAATTTAAAACTTTCAAACCAATATTTCGCCCTACCACTAAAGGCGGCAGTTCATTTGAAAACAAAGTCACTAAAGAGTCGGTTAAGGTGATCACGTGTTTTTGATCTTGCTTACGCGCTTGTGCATAAGCCATTAAATGTTGAAAAGCACCAATATCATGCTTATTTGCTATCGCTTGAGCAATGACCTGCGTCATATCACTAACGTCACGCAAACCTAGATTAAACCCCTGCCCAGCAATTGGATGAATGGTATGTGAAGCATTACCAATTAACGCCATACGGTGATAAACCTGTTCTTTGGCTTGTAATAATTTTAAAGGATATACAACGCGCTTGCCCACCTGCGTAATGTTACCCAACCAATGGCCAAAGGCGTTTTCTAGTTGCTTAGCAAATTCATCGTCAGCCAAATTCGACATTTGTTCTGCAAGTTCTGGTGTTAATGTCCACACTAAAGAACATCGACCCGAAGTGCTATCCTGACTTACTTTACTTGCGTGAGCTGCGTTTGAATTTGTCAGCGTTGAAAGCGGCAACATAGCAATTGGGCCGGTTTCTGTAAAACGCTCATAGGCAATGTTTTGATGATGCTTTGCAGTTCCAACATTGGCAATTAATGCAGATTGCTGATAATCAGCACTGGTTGAGCCAATATTAGCAAATGTTCGACAAGCAGAATGAGCGCCGTCACACGCTAACAACAATGCTGCGCTTAACTGTTTACCCGAATTTAATTCAATATTAACTTGTTCACTTTGCCATTGAATATCGCTAATACTGTCGGGAGCAAACCAAGTTATGTTTTGTTTAGGGGCCAAAGCTTTTAATAGCGCATTGCCAATAAAAGACATTTCAGCAACATAACCTAAAGCATCAACTTGGTGATGCTCTGCATAAAGTCGAGCTTTTCCGTAATGACCACGGTCTGAAATATGAATATTATTAATTGGCTCGGCATGGGCTTGTAAATATTGCCAAGCGCCAACGCTTTTTAAATATTCTGCACTGCCATGGGATAACGCCAAAACGCGATCATCAAAACTCTTTGATGGATCCGTTAATACCGGATTAGCTTCAACAATTGCAATACGCAAAGAAGACTGTTGATGGTTAACGAGTGCAGAAAGGCTTAATGCCATTAAGGCACCTGATAAGCCACCACCAGAAATAACCACATCAAAATGTTCATGCTCTGGTTTATTGGTTTGGTCGCTATTTGAGCTATGCTCACTGTTATTCATCGTTAACCTATTCTTTTACTTATTACGGTGGTGACACAAAGTGTACCCTGTTAAGTTGGTTATCACTTTGTGTTTAATCAATGCTTTACAGTATTCATTTGGTATTAGCCATCAATTGTTCAATTTCGACGATGGTTTTGGGTGCATTAACAGTTAGGTTTTCATAGCCTGTTTCAGTGACCGCAACATTATCTTCAATACGAACACCAATACCGCGCCATTTTTCATCAACACTTTTATCATTTAGTGGAATATAAATGCCAGGCTCAATGGTCATCACCATATTAGCGGCAAATGGACGACATTGTTCTCGTTGCGCATTGGCGTGATAATTACCAACATCATGTACATCAAGCCCGAGCCAGTGCCCTAAACCATGAATAAAGTATTTCTTACAAGCACGTTGCGCCAATAATACTTCTAAATCGCCTTTGAGAATGCCTAAGTCGTATAAACCTTGAGTTAAGAAATTACAAACAATACGATTTAATTCAGCAAACGTTTGCTCGGGTTTAATCGCTGCTATGGCTAAGTTTTGACTATCAAGCACTAATTGATAAATGATGGCCTGTTCATGACTAAATTTACCATTAACCGGAAATGTTCGCGTAATATCAGCAGCATAGCCTGCTAGCTCGCCGCCGGCATCAATTAGTAATAAGTCGCCATCATTTAATGCTTCATCATTATCGGTGTAATGAAGAATATTGGCGTTATCACCGCCAGCAACAATCGAGCTATAAGCGGGGTGACGTGCACCATTGCGCGCAAACTCGTGTAATAATTCCGCTTCTATTTGATATTCAAATTTACCAGCGATTGTTTTCTGCATTGCTCGTTGATGTGCAGCACCGCTAATAACATTCACTTGTCGCATGATATTGAGTTCAGCGCTTGATTTATGCAAACGCATCTCATGAATAATATCGCTGCAATCTAATAAAGATTTAGGCACTTTTGCACCAGTACGCACAGCCTTTCTTATATCAGCTAACCAAGACATAACTTGCTGTTCGAATGCTGGCTCTCCTTGCTGACAGATAAGCACCGCATCTTTACCTTCAATTAACGGCAAAAGTTGCTCATCTACTTCTAAGAGACTAAAACATATATCAACCTGATAATCTGTTACAGCGGCAATTTGCCCAACACGTCGGCCATGCCATATCTCTTGCAAAGCATCTTTTTCGCGTGAGAATAAAATACTTTGCGCTTGCCCATTAGCATTTTTTACCAAGGCCAAAATAGCATCTGGCTCATTAAAGCCGGTAAGAAAATAAAAGTTCTTACTTTGGCAAAATGGGTATTCTGTATCGTTACTTCGTGTAACTTCTTTACCTGCCGAGATAATAGCGATGCTGTTCACGGGCATTTGCTGAATGAAATCGCTTCGACGCTGGCAAAACTCTGCAGCAGGTAATAAGGTGTTTTTGATCATTGATGTCAATTTCAGGTTAGATAATTGTTGAATAACATAATTACTTATTCGAGTTAAAAACTAGTGCAATGTTGCTTCTTTATCTTTCGATGCTGGTGGTGTACCTAACTCAGTAAAGCACAATAAGGCAGATATTCTGACGTATTCTGCGATTTCAAAATAAGCTTGCTCTGTATCTTCGTCTTCTTCCATTTCATCAGATAAATTAGCAATTTCACCAAAATCAGTCAGTACTTCTTTAACGTCATCAGAGAAAGTTGTATTTTTAGTTTGCTGTAAACCAAAGCCCAAGTTAAATCCTTGCACCCACTTACCTAATGCATGACCACGTTCAACAATTGAGTCATCATCGTCAGGTAGCATCAGTTGAAAACTGTATGATTCATCCAAAATTTGTTGCCAAATATCACTGTAAATATCTTTAACTAAACTTTTAACTGCAGCAGGCAAACCTTCTGCGTTATTTAACATGTCGTTGACCATAGCAATGTAATCATTACTTTCAAACTCAAAGCCAGCAGAAATCAAACCAGTAAGAACACCATGAATTTCTGCCGCATGCGCTTCAACACTTTCACTAGTTAAAACAGCTTGTGCAGAGGAAAAATCTAAAGAGGAGTTGTCAGCCATAAAAATATAAATTCAATCGAGGGTATATTAGCGGCTATCGTAACACTGGCCTTGCTTTGATTCCAGAAAAAACCATAGAGATCACTTGCATAGTGCAACACTCGCCGTTATAGTTCCTCCTTATGGCAGACTAAGTTTTAGTAATTATTTACTTTTATTAGAGTTAATTAGCACTAGTTAGCTGCCAACAGCAAAATTATATTGAGTAGTTTGCTCAATGAACTAAATGACTGCTTTGAGAAAAACAAGATAATGAGCCAACACACAGTAACAATAAATGTTGCCAACAAACGATTAAAAATCGCTTGTCCTGCTGGCCATGAATCGGCGTTATTACAAGCTGCTGATGAAATTAATAAACGCTTAGAGCATGATGCGAAAAAAAGCCATTCAGCTAAAACACCTGAACAAGCATTAGTGATGATGTCCCTCAATCTTGCCAATGATTTAATTCAAGCACGTACTGAACTTGCTCAAGAACGTGAAGAAATGCAAAGCAAAATTGAATTGCTGCAAAATACAATTGAACAGGCAGTTAACCCCACTAAAACTGCGTAATTAGTTTCTAGTTGTTCAAAATTTAAGTATTTACTTTCCTCGCTTGTTTAAAGAAACTTCAAATCGTTCAAGCATTAAGCATTCAGGTCTTACAAGTAATAAAATACTTAATACCACCAGAATTATTAGCTATAATGAATTTGTCTTCTGGAGTGTTCGTTTGCGAACTACGTCCCTGAGCCGATAAGTTTTACCTAAGGATTTTGACTATTAGCTATTGTGCAAGCCCGGCTCGTATCGGGAAGCCTACGGTTAGCATGATATTTCCGCCCTGAACACCCGGTGTTCAGGACTATTGTGAGCTGCGGCATTCTGGAAGTCACCTATCTTCTTTATCAAAAGAAACACGCTCCAGCTAAATTAATATATCAACGATATTTCCGCATACTCTCTAGAAAATCACCCAGTGTTCTGAACAACCGTGAGCTGTGGCATTCTGGAAGTCACTAACTTTTTCGAAGTAATAACTTCCCCTCACTCTTTTCGCTTATTAAAAGTATCAATAACATTAACTTATACTAGCTTGTTGCTTACTTTGGGTGAAATCTGGTCTTGGTAATTTATCTAAGACACTGTAAAGATAAATAACAAGTAGCGTTAAGGCTGCAGTCGTGAAAAACAACCATGAGCCACCAAATTGATCGAGGATAATACCACCACCTAATGGCGCAATTGCAAAGCCAAACTCATAAAACGACGCAGCGCCAAAGTATGCGCCACGTAAATGATCTGGAGCCAGTCGGTCAATATGCACATTCATGGTCGGAAATAAAATAGTTTCCGCTAAACTCATAACAACAATAGCGCCTATCCAGCCCCAAAAAAGTGTCAACGGGTTCACCGCTAACCATATCTGTGAGCACATCAGTAAAACTAAACCTACATGGATTCGGCTAACCAACGACAAACTTGCCATTAATTTTAGTAGTAAAAATTGAGTTGAAATAATAACGACTGCATTAGTAAAGATCATCGCAGAAATAAGCTCTAGCAAATCAGGAACTTTCGCGCGCGTTAAATACTGTATAAGCGAGCTGTCCATTTGCGCATAGATAAACATGCACAAAATATTAGCCAAAATTAGGCATTGCAATAACTTATCCGCAATCAAGACTTTAATAATTTTGTTGTCGCTATCACTCGCCACTGGTGTGTTAGTCGCCGCTTGTACTGCCGATGAACTTGTAGCTTCAGTAGCAACTTCTTTAGTTAATTTTGCTAAATTCTGTTTACTATGTCGGTGAAAACCCCACCATAAAATAACGAGTAAGAATGCAAAAGTACCAGCGGTTATATAAAAACTTGATTGCTCTCCCGTTAAACCTAACCATAACCCTATCATCGGCCCTACTGCGCAGCCGACATTAACGACAAAATATAATGATTGCATGGCAAGTTCGCGAGTATTTTTATCTTTAATAATATCGCCAATTAATGCGGAAGTTAACGGCCGCCAGAGTGCAGTAGCAACTGAGCATAAAGTTATAACGACAGCATAACCAGCAATAGAATTCACTTGTGCTAATAAGGAAAAAGAAATGATGTACAAGGTACCGCTGAGGTACATTAATGGTCGACGTCCAATTCGATCAGATAGCACACTACCGACAAAGCTCACTAAAACAGAAATAATGGCGGCACTTGAAAGGATCAGTCCAACATTGGTAGCTGACAAAGCAAATTTTTCATAGAGAATTACAGCTAAAAACGGCCACACCATATAATAACTGCCGCGAGTAATGAACGAACCAAATAATAAAATCCACATTAATAACGGAAATTGTTTAATTCGTGCTAATGAAACATCGCTTTTCATTGGTTATCCTTTTACCTTTACTTCGGCACTCAGGATATATACAAACTAAATACTTTACAAATTATTTAGCAATTCTTTGCTTAACTTCACCATTAATTAATAGACCTACTTTGCCTGTTAATAATATACTTAACTTAGTTAACTTTTTCTTATGTAAAGCTGCATAGACGTAATGCCCATAGACTGTAAACTAAGTGTTCAAACATCGACAAATAGTCAATTGAATAACCAACATACTAGCGACGAACGACCCATTGGAGTTTTTGATTCCGGTATTGGTGGTTTATCTATTATGCAATGTATTGCTCAGCAGCTGCACAATGAAAACCTTATTTATGTAGCTGATACTTTGCATGCGCCTTATGGTGAAAAATCCACACAATTTATTCAACAACGAGTTAACGAAATTGCAAATTGGTTTATTGAAAGAAATACCAAGGCAATTGTTGTCGCGTGCAACACAGCAACGGTTAGTGCCATTGATAAGCTTCGTGAAAATATAAATATTCCAGTAATCGGCGTAGAACCTGCGATTAAACCAGCGGCAAACTTAAGTAAAAATAAAAAAGTAGCTATTTTAGTCACTAAAGCAACATCTGAAAGCCAACGCTTCTTATCATTAGTAAACCAATATAGAAATAATAGTGATGTTTATATTCAACCTTGCCCAGGTTTAGTTGAACTGATCGAGCAAGATCAAAAAGATTCATCAATCTGTAAAGAGTTACTTTCAAGCTATTTACTGCCCTTGCTTAATAAAGGCGTTGATACCATTGTCCTAGGGTGCACCCACTACCCATTAGTAAAATCTATGATCAGTGACATTTGTGGTCAAAATATCATGATAATGGAAACCGCGCTGCCAGTAACAGAACAACTGCAAAGACGGCTTAATTCAAATAAAATGCTTAATAACAGCAAAGAGCTAGGTACTGCATATTTTTATAGCTCTAAAAATTGCTCTGCTCAACAGCAGCTTTTTTCACATATTTGGCAACGCCCTCTTCTTGTCAATAAATTTTTATAAACCGTCAATATTGCTAACAAGCCTTAAAAATACTAGGCGATTTGCAATTAAATTGACTCAGCTCAAAGACGTTTAGCCATCTAGGCGTAAAAAACTCTAGGAAATAGTTAACTAAACGGTTAGAATGTCACTATTAAAACAGGTCTTGTTTTTCAGTTCATTTATACAGAGGGTTTATGTCTACACACCTTTTTACTTCTGAGTCAGTTTCAGAAGGTCATCCGGATAAAATTGCCGATCAAATTTCTGATGCGGTATTAGATGCGATTATCGCAAAAGACAAGAACGCACGCGTTGCTTGTGAAACTATGGTAAAAACCGGCGTTGCCATTATTTCAGGTGAAGTATCGACTAACGCTTGGGTTGATTTAGAAAAACTAACCCGTAAAGTTATTAGTAATATTGGTTACACCTCATCTGATGTTGGTTTTGATGGTGAAACCTGTGGCATTATGAATTTAATTGGCCAACAATCACCAGAAATCGCTCAAGGTGTTGACCGCACTAGCCCTGAAGAACAAGGCGCTGGTGACCAAGGCTTAATGTTTGGTTACGCAACTAACGAAACACCAACCTTAATGCCCGCTCCATTATACTATTCGCACCGCTTAGTTGAGCGCCAAGCTGAAGCACGTAAATCAGGGGTATTACCTTGGTTACGTCCAGATGCTAAATCTCAAGTTACGTTTATCTATGAAGATAATAAGCCAGTAGCAATTGATACTGTAGTACTGTCTACTCAGCATAACCCTGATATCAAACAAGAAGATTTAGTTAATGCGGTAATGGAAAACATAATTAAGCATGTTTTACCTGAAGAGTTATTAACTAAAGAAACTAAATACCATATTAACCCAACAGGCCGTTTTGTTATTGGCGGTCCAGTAGGTGACTGTGGTTTAACGGGTCGTAAAATTATCGTAGATACTTATGGCGGCATGGCGCGTCATGGTGGCGGTGCCTTCTCAGGTAAAGATCCATCAAAGGTTGATCGCAGCGCAGCATATGCTGGCCGTTATGTTGCTAAAAACATTGTAGCTGCTGGTTTAGCAGACCGTTGTGAAATTCAAGTATCTTACGCTATTGGTGTTGCTGAGCCGACTTCGATTTCTGTTGATACGTTTGGAACAGGTAAAGTTTCTGAAGAGCGCTTAGTTGAACTTGTGCGTGAACATTTTGACTTACGTCCATATGGCATCACAAAAATGCTTGATCTATTGCACCCTATGTATCAACAAACAGCTGCATATGGTCACTTTGGCCGCGAACCTTTTGAAATGACAGTAGGCGACGATACATTCACGGCATTTAGCTGGGAAAAAACCGATAAAGCTGATGCATTGCGCCAAGCTGCTAACTTATAAGCCAGCATAAAGCCTGAGCTTTCTAGATATAAAAAACGCTGCCTGATTAGAGCAGCGTTTTTTTATACTTATTTACCTAGTAATCTAGTATTAAAGTAGTTATCACGTTAATTCTATTACTCATAACGTAATGAGCTTATTGGATTTTTACGTGCAACTTTGGCTGCATTAGTACCAACGGTGAACCAAGCAATAAATAATGACAATGTGCCAACGGTGAAGCAAATAGGCAACAACCAAATTTGGTCAATTCGATACGGAAACGTCTCGAGCCAACTTAACATGCCATAAGCTGCGATAGGCCAAGCAATGATATTTGCCAAAACTACAGGTTTTGAAAACTGCCAAATCAACAATTTAACTATGTCTTTAACACTTGCTCCCATCACTTTACGAATACCTATCTCTTTCGTACGACGCTCAACCGTAAAGGCTGACAGTCCATATAAACCTAAACACGCAATAATAATTGCTAATACAGAGAATGCTAAGAATAACTGTGCCGTTGTTAATTCATCTTGATATTGCGCTTGCATCATCTCTGACAAAAACTGTAAATCAATAGGCTGTAAAGGTACATTAGTCTTCCACACTTGCTCTATTTTACTAATTAACTGAGATAATTCTTTAGAATCAATGACACCGGAATTAAGCCCAATGTTGGCGACTCGAAAGCGACTTGGGTTGAGCATAAAGGCCGTTGCACGAATACCAAATTTAATCGATCTAAAGTGAATGTCAGGTACCACGCCAATAACTGTTAAATCTTGTCTACCTAGCGTTAGTGTTTTTCCAATAATGGCTTCTGGCGTTTTGAAACCGAACTTACTCAACGCACTTGCGTTCAAAATAACGCTCGCTTGACCATGTTCAGTTGCATCATGTGCAACAGGTGTTATTTGATCACTGCCAAAGTTTTCATCAAATAATCGACCCGCTAGCGGTTTAACATCATACGCCTCAAAGAATCCGTAGCCCATATTATGATAATTCAATAATACAGGTTCGACTTTATTACCGCTCTCATCCGAGCCAGACAACGTAAATAAATTATTATTTTCATTGTCTTGCGTTGGTGCTTCTGAAGAGAACGTAACAGAGCTAACCTCTGGAATATTTAATAATTCTTGTTTTAAGCTTGGTAAATTATCTTGCGCAGAACGAATATTTAACACTAACTTATTGGCACTTTGGTAACCAACATCGACAGAATTTGAATAAAGTGTTTGTCCATAAACAACTAACGTAGCAATAACTAACACAATTGAAGTTGTAAATTGAAATATGACTAAGACACTGCGTAATTTAGCTGAATTCCCAGATTCACCACTTTTGCTTGATTTTAATATGTGGCCCGGTAGAAATCGTGAAAGGTATATTGCAGGATAGATTCCAGCACCAATACCAACAACCGTAGCAACAACAATAAGCGATAATAACAAACCAGGTTCATTAAACAGTCTTAGTGCCAATTGCTTGCCTAAAATATCATTATATATAGGCAACACTAATTCTGACGCAGCAATAGCAAATAGTAACGCAACAAAAACAATCACTATCGCTTCACTTAAAAACTGTATCGCCACTTGCAAACGGCTTGCGCCTAAGACTTTGCGCATTGCAACTTCTTTTGCTCGCTTACTGGCCTTTGCAGTTGAAAGGTTCATAAAGTTAATACACGCAATCATTAGCACAAGAAAAGCAACGACAGTAAAAGTATTAATCATTTCCTGATCGCCCATCGGCGTCATATCGCCCATATTTCCGGCATGCTTTTTAGCATTAAGGTGTAAGTCAGTAACTTTCATAACACGTTGACGAGAAAAATCAGTTACTTGCTTACCTTTACCTTGCTCTCCTAACAAATTTCTAGACGTTTTAATTAGCGGACTTTCATTGTTCATCCAATAATCAATACGATCTTGCAGTTGCATAGGAGTTATTCCTGCATTTAGCTTAAAGTAGGTATAAACATTCACACTGGTCCAAGTATCTAATATATTATTATTTGGTGGAAATAGCGCCGGTTGTAGATAAAACAGCATATTAATATTTAAATGTGTCTCATCGGGTAAATCTTTTAGTACGCCGGTAATTCTCACGTCACTAGCAGGATTACGACCAACACAGCAAACCGTTAAGGTTTCGCCGATCACGTCGGTGCGACCAAAATATTTCTTGGCAAATTCTTCAGTGACTAACAAGTTCATAGGTTGATTAAACGACTTAGCTCTCGAACCATGTACAAATGGCAGATCAAAAACATCAAAGAAACTGCCATCAGCTAAGGTAATGGCTTCGTCAAAAGCGTTGTCGTCTTTACGAACGGTTAATGACCATTGTATTAAACGTACACCAGTTTCTATTTCGTTTTTAGCGTAATCACGAATGGCTTCCATCATTCGCCCTGCCGAACGCACAGTCAAAAATGGCGCCTGATTTGGCATAGTATAAGCGGTGTGTATACGCACTAATCTGTCGCTGTCTTTTAACCATTTATCAAAGCCGGTTTCCTCTTTGACAAACAGCATAATTAAAATGCAACTCATCAAAGCAATGGCTAAACCAAAAATATTGATTGCTGAAAAAACACCGTTTTTGATGATATTACGCCATGCGGTAATTAGGTAATTCTTAAACATAATGCCTCCTAAGCGGCCTTAATGTTTTCAGTCACAACGTGACCATCAAACAGGTTAATTGTCCGTTTTGCATAATCTGCATGCGCAGGACTATGCGTTACCATTACAATAGTGGTGCCCTCGTCGTTTAAGGCTTGCAGCATTTCCATAACCTCTTGACCATGCGCGCTATCTAAGTTGCCGGTTGGCTCATCTGCTAAGATCATTTTCTGATCTCCCACTACCGCACGCGCTACAGCCACCCTTTGTTGCTGACCGCCCGATAATTGACTTGGCATATGCTTAGCACGATGCGCAATACCCACTTTGTCCATAACCGTTGAAACGCGCTGTTTACGTTCACTGGCAGGAATATTGTGGTAGAGCAAAGCCAGCTCGATATTTTCAGCAACGGTTAATTCATCAATTAAGTTAAAGTTTTGAAAAATAAAACCAATACTCTGTTTTCTTATCACTGCAAGCTGCGCCTCAGAGAAGCCAGCAACATCTTCACCATTAAACCAGTATTCGCCACTACTTGGCGTATCTAACATGCCAATTGTGTTTAATAGCGTAGATTTACCACAGCCTGAAGGCCCCATAATGGCGACGAACTCTCCTTGAGCTATTTCAATATTCACATTATTTAATGCCATGGTCTCTACATCATCAGTTTGGTAAACGCGTGATAGGTTGTGAAGTTTCAACATAATAAAATCCTGTTTTTATAAATTTAATTGGTAGCTGGCTATTTTGTGCCATTAGTTTTTAACTAATTAATTTGTACTAGTGTTAAGTTTTAATCGTTGCATATCTTGGTAACTACTATATGGGCTAGTTACAACTTGCTCGCCTACATCTAAGCCATCAAGAACCTCAATAAACTGATTATTTCTTCGACCCAAGCGCACTGGCCGACGCACAGCTTCAGCGCCACTTTCGGTTACAACAAATATCCAATTACCACCGGTATCTTGATAAAAAGCACCATTAGGAATTAATACTGCTTTGCTTTCATCGCCTAACGTAAGCTTTGTTTGTATCGTTTGACCACGGCGAATACCTGATGGCTGTTCACCTGCAAAGACAAAATCAACTTCAAACTGGCCATTTTGTACTTGTGGGTAAATTTTCTTAATAATTAACTCGTATTCTTTGAACATTGCTCGTTGGCCAATATCAACGCGACCTAAGTAGAATTCATCAATATATGCAGTAACTTTGTAGTCGTTCGGCGTATCAATTTGTCCTAATCGTTCACCGCGACCAATACTCTGCCCTATTTCAATATTAAAGCCTGACAGTTTGCCGTTTACAGGGGCTTTGACATTCATGTTGTCTAAATTTTGTCGAGATATTTCTAAATTACTCTCCAAACGCTGGCTAGTAGCTTTTAAGAATTTCAGTTGCTCTTCTTGCATGCGAGTATCTGAAGCTTGGCTTTCTTGGGTAACTAAAAGACGCTGCTGGTACCAATTAAGCGTATCTTTAGTGTCATCAAATGCCGACTGGCTAACCGCGCCACTTGTCACTAACTCTTGCTCTCGAGCAAGTTGGCGGGTCAATAACTTAATTTGGTATTCAATATCAATAATATTACTTTTATGACGTAAACGGTTTTGCTCAAGACTAAGCTCAATGGAACGCATATTATTCAATTGCTCAGCAACACGTGCTTCATTACCTAAGACATTTAATTGCAAACTAGCGTTAGAGAGCTCAACAATTAAACTTCCCGCACTTAATTGTGTGCCATCTTCAACTAAAATACGCTCAACACGACCACCTTCAATCGCATCAAGAAACACTGTTTTTGCAGGCGCTACGCGACCACGTACAGGAATAAAGTCTTCAAATGTCCCCGATACCACGCTAGACACAACAATACGGTTGCTATCAACACTGAGCGATTTACCACTTAGCTTATTGCTAAATTGCCATCCGACTGCGCCAATTACACCAATGATAGTGACAGCCAATAAAACTGGCTTTATCTTCGATTTTTTACGTATGACCTTACGGTCCATCCCAGCACCAGACACTGCGGAATTGTCGCTATTCATTGTCGTACTTGCATTGTCGACACTGACTGACTTTAATGAATGTGTCATTATCCTACTTCGCCATATTAAAAATTATCATTACTGACACATTACAATATTTGTTCCAACTACCAATAAAACACATAAACAATTGTTTATATTGAGTTTTAACAAAAAACTTATTTATTAACAAAATAAAAAACAATAAAATACTGTACGTTTTCGGACACTAGGTGTACGTTATTGAACAGTTTGTTTCCCTAACTTGCTGATACAGCACCAAAATAAAAATGAAAATAGACGGAAAAATACTCATCGTTGATGATGACCAAGACATATTGGTGGCAGGAAAATTACTACTAAATCGCAAATTTTCAGAGGTCAGCATATGTAACCGGCCCGAACAAATTCCTAAACTCATTAAAGAAAATGATTTTGATGCAATTTTATTGGATATGAATTTTGGTCCTGGCGAAAGCTCCGGTGAGCAAGGTTTTTATTGGTTGAAAGAAATCCTCGTTATTAAACCTAACAGCATTGTTGTGATGATCACCGCACATGGTGGTGTCGATATTGCTGTAGATGCCATGAAGCAAGGTGCTACTGATTTTATTGCCAAGCCATGGCAAAACGAAAAAGTTATCGCGACATTATCAACGGCAGTACAACTAGGAAAATCACGATTTGAAGCGGCGCAATTAAAGGTAACAAACCAAGCCTTAGTGCAAACCTTAGCTGAAACATCTGGGCAAGCTAATAATCAGCATACACAGCAAATGATTATTGGCCAATCTCAACCAATGCAAAATGTTCACGCACTTATCAGTAAAGCAGCACCAACTGATGCGAATGTTCTTATTCTAGGTGAAAATGGCACAGGCAAAGAACTTATAGCGCGTGACATTCACTCTCAAAGCCAACGAGCGACCAATATTTTTATGTCTATTGACTTGGGTGCTATTTCAGAAAGCTTATTTGAAAGTGAATTATTTGGTCATAAAAAAGGGGCATTTACCGGTGCTCAGCAAGACCGTATTGGTAAATTAAAAGCTGCTGATGGCGGAACTTTATTTCTAGATGAAATTGGCAACTTACCACTTTATTTACAAGCAAAGTTATTAACTGTGCTTGAACAACGCCAAGTAACACCTTTAGGCAGTAATCAAGCACAGCCTTTTAATGTCAGAGTGATCGCTGCTACCAACATTCCTCAGGAAGTGCTAAATAATGAGAGTAAATTTAGACAAGATTTATTATTTCGATTAAACACTGTGACCCTTAATTTACCGCCACTGAGAGAACGAAAAGAAGATATTGTGCCAATTGCTGAGCACTTTATCGCTTTGTACAGTAAAAAATATAACAAGTCAGTTAACAGCTTAACAAGCGATACTAAACAAGTTTTACTGCAAGAGTCATGGCAAGGCAACATTAGAGCTTTACGCCATGCCATTGAGCGTGCAGTTATTCTAACCGAGCATGCTGACTTACAAATTAATGACTTTCAATTAGAGCAAAAAGCACAGCAAAATTTTAATCAAAAAACAGATAAAGCCACAAATGCATTTTTGCCTGCCAATGCTCATATGGAAAACGAATTAACTGAAGAATTAACTTTAGAAGAAATGGAAAAACAAGCGATAACTGCGGCACTGAAAAAACATCGCTACAATATCAGCCACTGTGCTAAAGCACTAGGTTTAACAAGAGCAGCACTGTACAGAAGGATGGAAAAGTATGGGCTTTAAACAATTCTCCTTACGGATCATCGCTCGCACAGTCGCGGCAATGATAACCTTAGTATTACTAACAATTGCTTTAACAACTTCGGGTTATCACGCGGCAACAATATTGCTAATAGTGCTATTAATTAGCCAATTTATTGAATTGGTAAACTTTGTTTCTAAAACCAATAATGAGTTAGTGCGTTTTTTTGATGCTGCTCGTTATGCTGACTTCTCACAACGTTTTGATTTATCTAATGTAGGTGCGGGTTTTGAAGAACTAGGTCACGCTTTTACCGATATTTTAACTCGCCTACAAAAAGCAAGAACGGCACAAGTTACAGAATTAAAGCATTTAAAAGCGGTTGTCGAACATGTTCCTGTACCACTAATAAGCCTCGATCAAGAAAACCAAATCACGTTATGGAATAATAGTGCCAGAAGACTATTTGGCACAACCCCCGTAATTAGATTAGATGACTTGGCACAATTTGGACTGCACTTTCCAGAGCAAATAAAATCAATGCAGGCCGGAGAACGCCAACTAATAAAATTAAATATAGACGGTATTGAACATCAATTAACTGTTGCCGCCACGGAAATAAGACTTGCTCAACAGCAAGAGCTATTATTTAGTTTACAAGATATTCAAAACGAACTTGTATCAGCGCAATTACAAGCATGGCAAGACCTAGTCAGTGTTTTAACCCATGAAATAATGAATAGCATCACACCTGTCGCCTCTTTGGCCAGTACTGCCGCAGATTTAGTTGATGATATTGTTAAAAGTATTGCACAACAACCCGCGGATAAAAAAGATATTAGTAGCCAAGATATCAGCACGGATCTCCGTGACGTAACCGATGCAGTCACTACCGTTGCGAGGCGTAGTAAAGGATTAATGACATTTGTCGATAGCTATCGGCGCTTAACTCGCCTGCCGACACCAAATAAAAATACGACTTCAGTTAGGTTTTTAGCTCAACAAGTTATTGATATTTCTTGTCAGCATTGGTCAGCACAAAACCTTGCCATTAGCTGTAATATTACACCTGAAAGTTTGGATATAAATGTTGATCAAGATATGTTGTCTCAAGTATTAATTAACCTGCTAAAAAACGCGGAGCAGGCAACTGATGGCTGTAAAATTAGAAAGATAGAATTAAATGCTTTTATCAATAAACGTGGCCATCCTGTTATTGAAGTAAATGATAGTGGTTGCGGCATGAGTAAAGAAGTTGCTGATAATGCCTTTGTACCTTTTTATACCACAAAAAGAGATGGCTCAGGTGTTGGTTTAGCACTGACTAGGCAAATAATGCTCGCTCACAGTGGCCATGTAACATTGGACAGTAAAATTAATCAAGGAACAAGTATTCGACTTATTTTTTAGTGAGCCTTTTTATTGCTGCGGCTAAAAACAAACGTAAAGAATGAGCTAGATAAAGCGAGAGAAATAGCGAATTACTTATCGACTTAAAATAATGAATTCGTGTCTATGCCCAAGCCACTTCAAAATGCAGGATTCAGCTGGAATTAGAAACGCCTTAAGGCAAGGCATTGACTGAAGATAATAGTTATTCTATTGTCAAAACCAATAACGATGTATTAAGCGTTTCTAAACCAGCCAGTCTGGGACGCCTGAGCAAATCATGTTCATCGTTATGTAGTTCATTAAGGAAATAACCATTGATAAAATACACGCCTTGCTCATGAGTCTCTCATACGTCCTGAAACGAGCATTTTGAAGTCGCTTGGGTATATATTAGTTATAAAAAAAGGGTCACGATAACCGTGACCCTTTCTTATCTATGTTAACTTCATCACTTTTTTATAATATTAGTGATTAAAACAAACCTTCGAAGTCATAACGCATACCAACACTTAAATGTTTTTGCTGTTCGCCACCTTCAATGTCACGTGTTAAATATTCAACAAATACTTTTACTGAGTCATTTAATTGGTTTTCTAAAGTTAGATTGTAACCGTCAAATGTACGGCCCTGTCCGTCACCATCCCAATCAAAGTATGAGGTTTTAAAAGTATAGTTTTTACTTAAAGCATATGATGCGGCAATATCAAATGACGATTGGTCATAAGTATTAGTACCCATAGTGCGTTCAATATCTTGGTAAGTTACAGCAACATAGAAATCTTTACTTACTTTCCAGCTACCTGCAACAGCACGAAAGTCTCTTTCATCGTCAACATCAAGCTGCTGATCTAAATATGACGCACCAAGGTAAAAGTCACCGAAGCTGTAACTAACGCCAATCGAGCCAGAATCAACCTGTTCGGTGTTATTAGCCTCTGAGTTATCGCCACCTGCTGAGTTTTCTGCATCGCCATTAAACTGCAAACCTGCATCTAACTTAAAACCACCATTACTATATGAATACGTTACCATTTGGTTAGTCCGAAATGGACTCGCTTCATCATAGCCAAATGGACTCGAGCGATTATTAAAAATATCCGTTGCTTCAGCAACAATATTGTAATGAGGGCTCCATTGCTTACCTAAAGCGACACGACCAAAATCACCTTCTAAACCTACAAAACCTAAACGGGCATCACCAAAATCAGCATCGGCTTCAACGTCAATATCCCACTCACCTTGGTAAAAAGCAGTGATACTGTCATTAACTTTAATGTCACCTTTAAAACCAATTCGAGAGAAGAAATCAGTCACATCAGTACTGCTTTCGTCATTACCAAAATCACTATAAGTTAATGCAGGGCGAAAACTACCATATACTGTAACGCCATAATCTTCTTTTCTTGCTTGCTCTTTTTTATCTTCGCTTTCAAGTTCAGCTAAACGTCTTTGCAAGGCATCTATTTGACTTTGTGTATCTGCATCAGCAGCATGTACTAAAAATGTTGGACTGATTGCTAATGCAATCGGGAGTAATACAGATTTTAGTTTTATATTCTTCATTTCTATTTCCTCAGTTTTCCAGTTATTAGAAACTTCAGTGCTAAGCACTTTATTTCTTTTCTTTAATCGCGCCGGTAGGCACTGTTATTAATCGATGTAATTGTCGATACTCGGACAACCACAAATTAAATTTCTATCGCCGTAAACATTGTCAATTCGGTTCGTTGTTGGCCAAAATTTGGCTTGGTCAGGGCTACTGCTTGGGTAACATGCCGTCATGCGTGAATAAGCGCGTGGCCATTCAGCTTCGGTTAGGTCACTTAGGGTGTGAGGGGCATTGACTAAAGGGTTATCGGCGAGAGACCAAGTGCCATCTTCAACTTTCGCTATTTCATGGCGTATGGTAACCATGGCTTCAATAAACTTATCCAACTCTTCAAGTGACTCACTCTCTGTTGGCTCAATCATCAAAGTGCCAGCAACAGGAAATGACATGGTTGGCGCATGGAAACCAAAATCCATAAGACGCTTAGCAACATCCTCTTCACTTATTCCTGAAGACTCTTTTAGTGGCCTTAAGTCGATAATACATTCATGCGCTACTCGACCTTTGTTACCTCTAAATAGCACGGGATAATGTGGGCTGAGCTTTTCCATGATGTAATTAGCGTTTAGAATTGCTAACTCAGTGGCTTCCGTTAGGCCTTTGGTTCCCATAAGTGCAATATACGCCCATGAAATAGGTAAGATTGAAGCACTGCCCATTGCTGTTGCTGATACCGCACCATATGTTCCTTCGGTACAATGGCCAGGTAAAAACTCAGCTAAGTGAGATTTAACACCAATTGGTCCCATGCCAGGACCACCGCCACCGTGAGGGATACAAAAGGTTTTATGCAAATTTAAATGAGAAACATCAGAGCCAATAAAGCCCGGCGATGTAATGCCCACTTGTGCATTCATGTTGGCACCATCTAAATAGACTTGACCGCCAGCGTCATGCACTTGTTGACATATTTCTTTAATACTTTCTTCATACACGCCATGAGTGGACGGGTATGTGATCATAATTGCCGCTAATTGCTCTTTGTGTAGTGCAATTTTGCTAGCCAAATCATCCATATCGACATTGCCTAGTTTGTCACAAGCAACAATGACAATACGCATTGATACCATTGCCGCACTTGCAGGGTTAGTACCGTGTGCAGAACTTGGAATAAGACAAATATTACGATGATGATCACCACGAGAAGCGTGATAGCGCTGAATCGCAATTAGTCCAGCATATTCACCTTGCGCTCCAGAATTGGGTTGTAACGAAAAAGCATCGTAGCCGGTAACGCTGCACAACATTGCGCTTAGGCTTTCTGATAATGCTCGGTAGCCTAAACATTGCTCCTCTGGTGCATAAGGGTGCATTCGAGAGAATTCTGGCCAAGTCACCGGGATCATTTGTGCGGTGGCATTAAGCTTCATAGTACATGAGCCTAGTGGGATCATACCGTGAGTTAATGAAAAGTCTTTATTTTCAAGACTTTTCATATAACGCAACATCCGTGTTTCACTATGATAACTATTAAAAACTGGGTGGGTTAAAAATTCACTTTTACGACGGCACTCTTCCGGTATATAAGAAAATTCTTCCGTCAACAACGGCTCTATTTCGCTGACTGCTATTGTTTGCTCAGTGATAACTAGCAATAAAAGCTCAATGTCTGCAGCCGTTGTGGTTTCATCAATACTGATACCTAATTGTTCAGGTAATCTGCGTAAATTAAGACCTTGGTCAAGTGCTCGTTGATATATAGCACCAGTATTTTCATTGGTTTGTAAGGTAATAGTGTCAAAGAATTGCTCATGTACTAGGCTAATCCCTGCTTGTTGCAAGCCTTTAGCTAAAATTGACGTTAGACGATTTACGCGACGTGC
This sequence comes from Colwellia meonggei, assembly GCF_057537295.1. Classification (NCBI taxonomy): domain Bacteria; kingdom Pseudomonadati; phylum Pseudomonadota; class Gammaproteobacteria; order Alteromonadales; family Colwelliaceae; genus Colwellia; species Colwellia meonggei. The sequence continues at coordinate 55,494 of NZ_BAAJLZ010000004.1, read as the reverse complement.
AATTTTTTTCAAACCATCAGGACCATGATAGACAGCAAAAAATGATGCCATATTAGCAAGTAAGGCCTGGGCCGTACAAATATTGGAATTGGCTTTTTCACGTCGAATATGCTGCTCACGTGTTTGCATCGCCATGCGTAAACCAGGCTTGCCTTTACTATCAATTGACACACCAATAACGCGCCCTGGAATGGTACGTTTATATTTTTCACTGGTGGCCATAAATGCGGCATGAGGACCACCATACCCTATAGGAACACCAAATCGTTGTGCACTACCTATCACAACATCAGCGCCAATTTCACCAGGTGCCTTTAAAACGGTTAATGCCAACAAATCTGTTGCTACGGCAACTAGTGTCTTTTTACTATGTGCTTGTGTAATTAATGCTTCTAAATTGTGAACTTGACCGGTAGTGCCAGGATATTGCAATAAAGCGCCAAATACGTCGTGTTGTTCGAGCTCATGACAAGGAGCCACAATTATCTCAAATGAAAAATACTGAGCGCGAGTTCGAATAACACCTAAAGTTTGTGGGTGTACATCATCACTAACAAAGAAGCTATTGCTTTTATTTTTACCTGCTCGCTTACAGAGACTCATCGCTTCAGCCGCCGCAGTAGCTTCATCAAGCAAAGAAGCATTTGATAATTCCATCGCGGTGAGGTCAGTGATCATTTGCTGGTAATTTAATAGCGCTTCTAATCGTCCTTGCGATATTTCAGGTTGATATGGTGTATAAGCGGTATACCAACCTGGATTTTCAAAAACGTTGCGTAAAATTACATTAGGCACATGGGTGTCATAATAACCTTGACCAATATAAGTTTTGTTTACTTGATTTTTTGCCGCAATCACTTGTAGTTTTGCTAGCATGTCGACTTCACTTAAGGGCTTTTCAAGTGACATAGGTTGATGAAGGCGAATATTTTCAGGTACAGTTTCATCAATTAACTTATCAATTGATTCAAAACCTAACGCACTTAACATATACTGTTTTTGCTTAAGGTTTGGGCCGTTGTGGCGACCAATAAAATCTAAATCATCACCTAATTGCGCTAGTAAACTTTCATTACTCATAATTACTCCAAAAGCCCCATTGAGCTAATGTCTTGTTATTGTTAGATGGGTGAAGAAGTTACTCTTCAACAGCCTCGTAATAAGCGGTGCTATCAAGTAATTCATCAAGCTGTGCGGGTGCAGAAAGTCGTACTTTAGCTATCCAACCTTCAGTAAAAGACGCTTCGTTAATGAGCTCCGGGCTATCATCAAGCTCTTCATTAACCGCAATAACTTCTCCTGACACAGGCGCATAAACATCTGATGCAGCTTTAACTGACTCAACAAGTGAGAAGCTTTCTCCAGCGGTAATGGTGTCGCCTTCTTCAGGAAGCTCGACAAAAACCACATCACCTAATAACTCTTGCGCATGGCTTGAAATACCAAGTGTTACTGTGCCATCGCCATTGTCTTTTACCCATTCGTGACTGGCGGCAAATTTATAATTTTTTTCTACTGTGCTCATAACAGACTCCAAAATTTAGTGATGACTCTCCCCTGGCAATGATTTATCGCCATAAATAAAGGGGTGAGAAGTGAACTAAAGCTCTGCTTTAGTTCATTAAGTGATTAGCTATACAAGGGAAATTTCTCGCATAGCGCTTTGACATGTTGTAGAGCTTTTTTTTCTGCAACACTATTATCATCTGGATTGGTAACTAAGCCATCCAGTACGTCACCAATTAACTGACCAATTAATTCAAATTCATCGTTACCAAAACCTCGACTGGTACCAGCTGGTGTTCCTAAGCGAATACCCGATGTCACCATAGGTTTTTCAGGATCAAATGGGATGCCGTTTTTATTACAAGTAATGCCGGCACGTTCTAAACTTTCTTCCGCAGCATTGCCTTTCAAACCTTTTGGTCTTAAATCAACCAACATTAAATGAGTGTCTGTACCGTCAGTGACGATATCGCATCCACGTTCTTTTAACGTTTCGGCAAGTACATTGGCATTGCTAAGTACATTTTTAATGTAAGCATTAAATTCAGGCTCTAACACTTCACCTAAAGCAACGGCTTTGGCGGCAATAACATGCATTAATGGGCCACCTTGTAAGCCAGGAAAAACGGCAGAGTTAATTTTCTTCGCAATAGTTTCATCATTGGTTAGAATCAAACCACCACGCGGACCACGCAATGTTTTATGGGTTGTTGTGGTGACAATATCAGCATACGGCAATGGGTTTTGATGATGGCCAGTTGCCACTAAACCGGCAATATGTGCCATATCAACCATTAATAGTGCCCCAACTTCATCGGCAATTTGTCTAAATTGAGAAAAATCAATTTGGCGTGGGATAGCTGAACCACCAGCGATGATAAGCTTAGGCTTATGCTCTTTAGCTAAGGCTAATACTTCATCATAATCAATGCGCATATCATCTTTACGTACGCCGTATTGAATAGCGTTAAACCACTTACCTGATTGTGCTGGGCGTGCGCCGTGGGTTAGGTGACCACCTGCATCTAGTGACATACCTAAAATGGTATCTCCAGGCTGCACTAACGCTAACATAACAGCACCATTAGCTTGAGCACCTGAATGAGGCTGAACGTTAACATATTCAGCACTAAAAATTTGTTTTGCACGGTCAATTGCAAGCTTCTCAACTAAATCGACATGCTCACAACCACCATAGTAACGACGACCTGGGTAACCTTCTGCATATTTATTAGTGAGTACAGTACCTTGTGTTTCCATTACCGCTTTAGAAACAATATTCTCTGAGGCAATAAGTTCGATTTGTTGCTCTTGGCGCTTAACTTCTAGATCAATAGCAACTTGTATCGCCCCATCCGTGTCAGGCAATTTAGCTGAAAAAAATTGTTCTAATTCATGAGATGTATAATGACTTTTCATCTTTACTATCCTTTATTTAAACCGCTAAATATTTGAACACTTAGCGAATGTGTCGAAGTAACCGACAATAATTTCGTTTAACAAGCAACAACGTTTATAGCTAAACCACCTTGAGAGGTTTCTTTATATTTGCTCATCATATCTAGACCTGTTTGATGCATGGTTTTAATGACATCATCAAGATGTACATGATGTATGCCATCACTCTGCATAGCTAAACGACTAGCATTAATCGCTTTTAACGCTCCCATGGTATTGCGTTCAATACAGGGCACTTGTACTAAGCCATTGATAGGATCACAGGTTAAACCCAAGTTATGCTCCATTCCGATCTCTGCAGCATTTTCAACTTGCTCAGGGGTTCCCCCCATTGCAGCCGTTAGGCCTGCCGCAGCCATTGAACAAGCAACTCCTATTTCACCTTGGCAACCCACTTCAGCTGCAGATATCGAAGCATTCTTTTTATAAAGTAAACCTATGGCTGCAGCGGTTGTCATAAACTCAATAATGCCTTGCTGATCGTTTTTACTTTTAAATTTGAGAAACCAAGCAATAACCGCAGGAATAACTCCAGCTGCGCCATTAGTCGGTGCAGTAACCACTCTGCCGCCAGCAGCATTTTCTTCATTAACGGCCATGGCATAAAGGTTTACCCAATCAAGCGTATCAAACTGCTCTTCTTGACTAGTTCCAATAAGGCGTTGATGCATATCATATGCGCGTCGCTTTAGCTTCAAATTGCCAGGTAAAACACCACCTGTAGCAATACCACGTTCAATACACGCAGACATTACTTGCCACATTTGCGCTATTTTTTCTAAAATATCATCAGTGCCCAACGCTTTCTCATTGGCCAACATAATTTGCGTAATTGAACGTTGATTTTCTTGGCAGTGTTCAAGTAACTCTTTGGCATTTTCAAATGGGTACGGTAAAGAAACCGACAATTGAACGTCAGTTCCAAGTTGCTCCTTATCTAGAACAAAACCACCACCAACTGAAAAATATGTTTGCTGTAAAACTACCTCTCCACTTTCATTTAGGGCTGATATCGTCATGCCATTGGGATGTTCAGGTAGAAATTCTGAAAAATTAAAAATAATGTCAGTTTTTGGATTAAAACGAATAGCAACATCATCTTTCCGGCAAAGCGGTAATTGCTGCGTTTCTTTAATATTTTTTAATAACTCGGGAATTTTATCTGGATTAACTAGGTCTGGTGATTGAGACATCAAACCTAAAGTTGACGCAATATCGGTTGCATGACCTTTTCCAGTTAATGCAAGAGAACCATATAAGTTAACTTGTAGGTGAGATGTTTTAGTTAACGCAGTCGAGTTAGATAGTAATTTGATAAAACGGTTACCGGCAATCATAGGTCCAACGGTGTGTGAACTTGAAGGTCCAACACCTATTTTAAATAAATCGAAAATACTATGTGCCATGTCTTATCCTTGGTATTTACATAAACGATCAACTTCGTAACGTTTTTAAAACATAACAGCCTCCACTTTCCTTTTCAACAACTTTGTTTCCTATTGGAAACTTTTTCCATGAAAAATTAGCTTAAGTGTTGATTTTACTAATTGTTTATTTTTTACTATTTCGGGTTTTTTGCCCGCGCAGGATATGTAACAATTAAACTCATCAGTATTTTTTTAATTAGTGAATAAAATGAGTGAACAAAACAAAGTAGATGTATACCCTTCTATGGTAGTGGCTGACAGCCAAGAAAATGTTCGCGCGGTTGAAAAAATAACGATCGGTGCGCAATTGAAAGCCATACGCACCAACAATAAGCTTACTCTTGAAGAGGCCAGCAAACGCACTGGTTTAGCCCGTTCAACATTATCAAAAATAGAGAATGAGCAAATATCTCCAACCTTTACTGTTATGCAAAAATTGGCTACAGGCCTTGATATAGAGCTACCTCAGCTTTTTACAAAACCTAAAGCGAGACAGGCAACAGGGCGAAGAGACATTACTTTAAAGAGCTCAGGAAAGTCGCATGTAACATCAACGTATGAACATGAATTGCTTGCCACACAGTTTCGTAATAAAAAAATGATGCCATACAAAAGCCGAGTCTATGCGAGAAGTTTTGAAGACTTTGGTGAGTGGGTTCGCCATGAAGGAGAAGAGTTTTTATTGGTATTAGAAGGTGAAATTCAATTATTAACTGAATTTTATGAGCCAATGAATCTAAGTAAAGGTGACAACGTGTATTACGACGCTACCATGGGACATTTAGTTATCTCTGTTAGTGAAGAAGATGCCGTTATTCTCTGGGTAACAGCAGATTAGTACTCAAAAACCAAAACAAACCATTGATTTAAAACAAAAATAAACACCATCACAAACATCAGATAGCTTGTTTTAATACAAAAACAAGCCCTTCTCGAAGCAATATCACAAAAGACCTCCCTAAAAAATTGCCGCTTTCATATGAATACCTTTGCTATGCTTTTTGCTGTGAACATTTAAAACTTCAACCATACTCTAATCATAATAGAAAGCTTAATTAACAAATCGAACAAACTATCACATAAAGATTTTTGAATATTTACGCAGTAAATTTGATTAATGCCGCATTTGCAGAATTTATAACAATTTTCAGTAAAATATTAAGATTTTGTTTTAATTGTATTTTTTGATTTTGTTGTTAAAAAAATGTGCATAAACTGTAATTAAAGGTTGCTTATTTTTTCCTAAGTATTTACTTTGTTTCCTATTGGAAACGAAAAGTAACGTTTCTGATTAAGAGAATAATCACAGAAATACCCGCAAAAAAAGCAGGTAGTAAAAATAAAATTACAACAAGGTAATGAGGTTATTATGGAATTTTTAACGAGTTTAATATCCAGTCTAAATGGTATTGTGTGGGGTGTTCCTATGCTTGTCATGATACTGGGCGTCGGTTTGTTCTTAACCGTTAGTTTACGATTTATGCCAGTTTTAAAGTTAGGAACCGGTTTTAAGTTGCTCTGGAGTGGTCGTATACCAGATGAAGATAAAAGTGCTAAAGGAGAAATAAGTCCTTTTAATGCATTGATGACATCCCTTTCTGCAACGATTGGTACAGGTAACATCGCAGGTGTTGCAACGGCAATTTTCTTAGGTGGTCCAGGTGCATTATTCTGGATGTGGTGTACCGCTTTGGTTGGTATGGCAACTAAGTTTGCTGAAGCAGTGCTAGCAGTTCGCTACCGTGAAGTAGATGAAAATGGTAACCACACTGGTGGTCCAATGTACTATATTAAAAACGGCTTATCGAGTCGCTGGGGTTGGTTAGGTGGCGCGTTTGCACTATTTGGCTCCGTTGCTGCCTTTGGAATTGGTAATACCGTTCAAACCAATTCAGTTGCCAATGCACTTGAGAGTAACTTTGGAATAGCACCTGTGGCTACGGGTATTATTCTGATGATACTTGTTGGCTTAGTATTAATGGGTGGCATTAAACGAATTGGTGATGTTGCAGGTAAACTTGTACCTCTTATGGCGGTATTTTACATCAGCGCTGGTGTTGTCGTACTTATTATCCATGCTGCTGATATTCCTGCCGCATTCGCATTAATTTTTGAAAGTGCTTTTACTTCCACAGCCGCTGAAGGTGGTTTTGCTGGTGCTGCTGTATGGGCTGCAATCCGTTTTGGTGTCGCTCGTGGTGTTTTCTCAAACGAAGCTGGTTTAGGTAGTGCACCAATTGCTCATGCTGCCGCTAAAACTAACAACCCTGTAGCACAAGGCCTTGTTGGCATGTTAGGTACATTTATTGATACCTTAATCGTTTGTTCAATTACCGGCTTAGCTATTATTGTTTCTGGCGAATGGACATCTGGCGCTACTGGTGCAGAATTAACTTCGAACGCTTTCGCTACAGCAATTCCTTTTGGTAACTATATCGTCGCAATCGCACTGACAGTATTTGCTTTTACAACTATCTTAGGTTGGAGTGTATACGGTGAGAAATGTGTGCAGTACTTCTTCGGTGTTAAGGCAATAATTCCATTCCGTATACTTTGGATTGTTGTTGTGCCAGTAGGGGCAATTGGCTCATTAGAGTTCATTTGGTTACTTGCTGATACTATGAATGCACTAATGGCAATTCCTAACTTAATCGCAATCGTGCTATTAAGCCCTGTTGTTATTAAGTTAACCCGTGAATACTTTGTTAGCGGCGGTAAAGCGCCCGCCGAAATGACAAAGCAAGCAGACTAACTCCTCTTTTCCCTTAATCCTATATTATAGGCCGTCCATTCGGGCGGCTTACGGAGCTCTTATGACTCAATCAAACCAAAAACTACTTAAAACCCCGTGTTACGACCTTCACCTTGAAGCGAGTGGCAAAATGGTACCGTTTGCTGGCTATGAAATGCCTGTACAATATGACATGGGGGTGAAGAAAGAGCATTTGCATACCCGCTCACAGGCTGGGTTATTCGATGTTTCTCATATGGGACAATTAAAATTAGTAGGAAAAAATGCGGCAAAAGCTTTAGAAACCTTAGTACCGGTAGACATTATTGATCTGCCTGAAGGCAAACAGCGTTATGCACTTTTTACAAATGAACAAGGTGGGTTACTTGATGATTTAATGGTCAGTAATTTTGGCGATCACCTTTTTGTTGTCGTCAATGCCGCTTGTAAGGCACAAGACATAGCACATCTACAAAAACATTTACCAGAAGATGTAGAAATTGAAATACTCGAAGGTAGAGCTTTGCTTGCACTACAAGGACCGAAAGCAGGCGAAGTACTGAAGCGCTTATTGCCAGAATCTGCTGATATGGTTTTCATGGATTCACGTGTTGTAAATTTCGATGGTGCTGAATGCATTATAGGCCGTGCGGGTTATACCGGCGAAGATGGCTTTGAAATTTCAATTCCAGCTGAACATGCGGAGAGAATTACTCGCTTACTATTAGCAGAGCAAGAAGTAGAATGGATTGGTCTTGGCGCAAGGGACTCTTTACGACTAGAGTCAGGCCTGTGCTTATATGGTCATGATATTGACCAAACAACCACACCCGTTGAAGCAAGCCTTTTATGGGCTATCAGTAAAGTACGTCGTACTGACGGTGCACGTGCTGGTGGTTTCCCTGGCGCGGACATTATTCTAGATCAGATAGTAACAAAAGACGTAATACGTAAACGTATTGGTATGGTCGGCTTAGGCAAAGCTCCAGTGCGTGAAGGGGCTGAACTTTATAACAGCAATGATGAAAAAGTTGGCATTGTTACCAGTGGTACTGCTGGCCCTAGTAAAGGTGCTCCTATTGCTATGGGGTATGTAGAAACCAAGTATGCTGTTTTAGACACTGAAATTTATGCTGACGTTCGTGGTAAAAAGTTACCTATGCTCATTCAAAGAATGCCATTTGTTTCACAACGCTACTATCGTGGTTAAGTTCCGTGGCTAAATAGTAATAATGACTACCAACCAATGGCTTAGTTAGTTACCAATAAGCCATTAAAAAAGCCGCTCAATGAGCGGCTTTTTTATTTCCCAAAAACTATCCTTAGCTTTTGTTTGCTTCAGCTACCGACTCACCTTTAATATATTCACGCATACGTTGAATAATCATATAAAAATAAGGAACTAGCAAAGTACCAAATATAGTTGCTGCCACCATGCCAGCTAATACGGTTAAGCCGAGTGAAACACGACTACCGGCACCAGCGCCTGATGCAAACACTAACGGTAAGACACCCAGTACGAATGACAAGGCCGTCATCAATACTGCGCGAAAACGTAAGCGTGCAGCATTTAAAGCAGCATCAAATATACTATGGCCTGCAGCCCTTTGTTCCATAGCAAACTCAACAATTAATATCGCCGTTTTTGTAGATAAACCTATCAGAAGAATCAGCCCTACTTGCGCATAAATATTGTTAGCCATACCAACCGTATATAAGGTTAACATAGCGCCAAAAATAGCTAATGGCACTGCGGCAATAACCGAGAATGGTATGGTCCAACTCTCATATTGTGCAACTAAAAATAGGTAAACAAAAATTATCGCTAGGCCAAATAATATTGGTGCTAAGTTGCCCGCTTCAATTTCTTGTTTAGACTGACCAGACCATTCAAAAACATAACCTTGTGGTAATTTAGCCGCTAACTCCTCCATCGCAGCAATAGCTTGACCAGAAGAATAGCCCGGTGCAGCTTGACCACTAATAGCAGCACTACGATAAAGGTTAAAATGAGTGATACTTGTTGGCCCAAGAATCGGCTCAAGTTTAGCTAACGTTGTTAACGCCACCATTTCACCAGCATTATTTTTCACGTAGTAATGACGTAAATCAGATGGGTCCTTACGAAATTCAGACTCAGCCTGCAATGTGACTTTATAGGTACGACCAAATTGGCTAAAGTCATTAACATACATAGAGCCAAGTTGAGCTTGCAGGGTAACAAAAATATCTGATAACGCTACACCTTGTGCTTTGGCTTTATTACGGTCAACTTCTAAGAAGTATTGCGGTACATTAGCGCGATAGGTACTAAATACACGACTTAACTCTGGGCGATGATTGGCCTCATAGATTAAGCCATTCATTACCTGTGCAAGATCTGCCGGACTACGGCCTTCACTGTCTTGTAATTTAAACTCAAAACCAGAACTGTTACCTAAACCAGGAATTGGCGGAGGGTTAAAGATCATAATTTGCGCATCAGGCATTGCCCATAACTGCCCCATTAAGCGACCAATAATCGCACGTAACTTTAACTCCGGCGATGTACGCTCTTCCCAGTCTTTTAACATGATAATACCAAGAGCATTATTTGAACCGGCACCACCTAACAGTGACGTACCCGAAACCATAATGACATCAGTTACCGCTGGGTCTTGCTTAATAATGGGTGTGATTTTAGCTAATAACGCTTCTGTTCTATTGCTTGATGCGGCATCAGGTAACTGAACATCAACAAAAACATAGCCTTGATCTTCGCCTGGCACAAATGCAGTTGGCACTTCACTCGTTAACCACGCAGTGGCACCAAACATAATTAACACAAGAACACCAACACGTGCGGCTCTCTTTAATAAGAAATTCACACCAGAAGTGTATGCAACCGTTCCTCGCCCAATTAAGCGTTCAAACGGCAGTAACCACCCTATCGGTTTCATTTTTTCAGCACTTAATAAAACCGTACACAATGCAGGACTTAAGGTTAGAGCATTAATAGAGGATATTAGTACCGCAAAAGAAATAGTAACCGAGAATTGTTTGTAAAGTTCACCTGTTATACCTGGCATAAATGCCACAGGTACAAATACCGCCAGCAAAACTAATGTTGTCGCAATGATAGGGCCTGAAACTTGCTCCATTGCTTTTGACACCGCCTCTTTAATTGGCAGACCTTCTTCTTTCAGAATACGTTCAACATTTTCAATAACGATAATGGCATCATCCACCACAATACCAATAGCTAAAACTAAACCAAATAATGTAATGGTATTAATTGAATATCCCATCAATTGCATGAAAGCAAAAGTACCAATTAAGGATACAGGAATTGCAATAGAGGGAATTATCGTCGCCCGCCAATTTTGCAGGAATAGAAATACTACTAAAATAACTAAACCAACAGCTTGATATAGGGTTACTTGTACTTCTTCTATCGAGCGAACAATAAACTCAGTAGTGTCATAAGGAATCGCATATTCTAGACCATCAGGAAAACGTTGTGATAACTCTTCCATGGCCAATTTAACTTGTGCAGCAACCTCAGTTGCATTGGCATCAGGTAACTGATAAATAACTAAGAAAGCTGTTTCAGCGCCATTTAATCGTGCTTGTATACCATAATTTTCAGAGCCTAGTTCAAGACGAGCAATATCAGCTAAGCGAATAAATTTGCTATTTGAATTAGAGCGAATAATAGTTTGCCCAAACTCTTCGGGAGTTTTCAAGCGCCCTTTAGCCTGAATTGAATATTCAAATTGTTGATTTGGTAATGCTGGGCTGGCCCCTAATTTACCAGCAGCAACAATTAAGTTTTGCTCTTGTAGTGCTTGTTGTACTTCAGCGACAGTGATACCTAAAGATGTCATACGGTCAGGGTTTAACCAAGCACGCATGCTATAGCTCATTTCACCCATTACACTTGCTGCAGCAACACCTGGAATTCGACCTAATGGCTCAGTTAAGTAGTTTGTTGCATAGTTACTTAAAAATAACTGATCGATATTCTCTTGTTCTGAAAACAGCGTAATTGCCATTAACATCGCACTAGATTTAGTTTTTACGCTAACACCTTGTTTAGTTACCTCACTTGGTAATGAGCTTTGTGCAAGTGCAACTCGGTTTTGCACATTAACTTGTGCAATATCACCATCAATACCAACTTTGAAAAATACGGTAATAGTCGCGGTACCATTATTGGATGCAGTTGATTCGATATAGAGCATATCTTCTACACCATTAACCTGCTCTTCAATGGGTCTGATCACCGACTCTTCAACCACTTGCGCACTAGCACCAGGATACACGGCCGTAATTTCTATTTGTGGCGGTGTAATTTGTGGGTACATATTAACCGGCAATAACAACATTGCAATAAAGCCAGCCAGTGTAATCAGTATTGAAATAACAAAGGCAAACTTAGGTCTATTGATAAAGGTTTTACTTATCATTAGTTGCCCCTTACTGTGTCAAATAATCAGAAATAACACCCGTTATAGGGTCAACACGTTTCTCAACTGGCCCTACTTCAATACCATTTCGCACTTTTTGTAAACCTTCAATAATGACTCGCTCATTTTCTTTCAAACCAGACTCTACTAACCACATTGCATTTATACGACGGCCCAAGGTCACAATTCGTTGTGCAACTTTGTTTTGCTCATCAACAACTAAAACAAATTTACCTTGTTGGTTTTCTTGTACAGAGGCTTGTGGAATTAATGCCATTTCTTTTTTATCTTTACTTTCTGCAACTAGAGTAACAAATAGACCTGGTAGAATAATATCGTCCGGGTTTTGGAAAATTGCTCGTAACTCAACTGTGCCCATGCCCTGCTCTATTTTTGTATCTGCAAAAATAATTTCGCCTTTTTCAGCATACGTGGTGTTATTAGGTAGGCGTAAACTAAGGTCTAACTCACCTTTTACACCGCCTTTATTCGCTTTCTTGCCTTGCAAATACGAAATAAATTCGCTTTCTTCGACACCAAAGCTCACGTACATTGGATTGGTTGACGTTAACGTTGCGATAGAACCACTAGCTGGGCTTACGATATTACCAACACTAAAATTCACTTTACCTATGTGCCCAGCAAATGGTGCGCTAATAGTTGTGTAACTTAAATTTAGTTCAGCTTGCTCTAATGCGGCTTTAGCAACATTAACCGCTGCTTTTGCCTGTGAATCATTAGTGATTAACTTATCTAAATCAGATTGTGAAATATACCCTTGCCCCGCAACTTCTTTACCGCGTTTCAAATCACGTGCAGCGCCCTGTGCGCCAGCAACTTTACTGGTTAAATCAGCTTTTGCCGACTCTAAAGCGGTAATGTAGGTGGTTGGATCAATTTTTAGGAGAATTTGATCTTTTTCAACGATGGCGCCTTCTTTAAATAAACGTTCAACAAGTTCACCTTCAACGCGTGCTGTTAATTCAACTTCTTTTGATGCAACAGTACGTGCGACAAATTCTCGGTAATCACCGATTTTATCCATTGAAACAACATAAGTTGACACTGCTGGCGGTGGTGCTTTTTGAGCGATTTGCTCTTTTTGACCGCAAGCTGATACAGCTAATAATGTGGTAAGGATTGCAATACGTTTTACAATACGTAATGGTGAAAACTTCAATAAATTATTCAGTTGAATGGGCATCAACTAACTCCTTTAAATGTATAGCTAAGTAAGCCAAAATTCAGCTTTATTTTTATAATTAAAACTATAATACAGTACACTAAATTAAATATCGTAAACATTTGTAATTTAAGCAACATTTTATGCAATTTATCTGCGTACGAAGAAAATAGCTCACCATAAAATCTTTACATTACACGGTATCTGAGCAATCAACTAATTATCTAATAGAGTAATGATGCTAAATTTTCTTTTGCCCTTTAACATCAATTAAAGACTATTTTTTCTTATAGACAATTGAAATTTAGGTAAGTTGCCCTTATTTACTGGCTTATAACTAGGACATAGCTCAACGATTTATAGCAAGTTAAGCAAAACTAAATGATATTTTACCTGTGCAAAATGTATAACAATGGAAATTATTAATGCGTAATCCAAGAATTTACCAAGAACAAACATTTAGTGTTGGCCAAACGCAACCATTAAGTGAAGATGCATTTGGCCACACGGTAAGGGTGCTGCGCCTAAAAGATGGCGATACTATTACCTTATTTAACGGTAAAATTGAAAATGATGCCGAGCAGCCTGGTTATTATGAATACCAAGCAAAGTTATGCAATGTTGCTAAAAAACGTGCTGATATTGAAATCATAAGCAAAAACTTAATCGCTAATGAATCACCGTTAAATATACATCTAGGCCAGGGTATTTCACGCGGTGAGCGTATGGATTTCACTTTACAAAAATCCGTTGAGCTTGGCGTTAATACCATTACACCAATTTTCACGGAACGTTGCGGTGTAAAACTCACTGGCGAACGACTAGAGAAAAAAAGAGAGCAATGGCAAAAAATAGTCATCAGTGCTTGTGAACAAAGTGGTCGTTGCACGGTCCCAATTGTTGAACAAGCTATTTATTTAGATGATTGGCTAAAACAAGAGACAAATGCACTTAAACTAAATTTACACCCGAAAGCCCAACACTCAATTATGAGTTTACCGATAGAAAACCAGCGCGTACGTTTATTAATTGGCCCTGAAGGTGGTTTAAGTGACAATGAAATAGTACGCGCGAAAGATGCTGGATTTCATGATGTTTTGTTAGGGCCACGAGTCTTGAGAACAGAAACAGCGGCATTAACAGCAATCACAGTATTACAATGCCGCTACGGTGACTTAACTTAGTTGAACGTTAAACTAGCACGCCAGAATGCATGTTTTGGCGATGAATAAACACTTAAAATACCTAGGTATTTCTCAAAGTAAACAATAGGAAAAAGCATGAGCATAAAAATTGGCGTTGTTATGGACCCTATTTCAGAGGTCAATGTAAAAAAAGATTCTTCAATGGCAATGATGCTTGAAGCACAAGCACGTGGTTATGAAATTTACTACATGGAGATGCAAGATCTTTATTTAGAGCAAGGTGTTTGTCGTGCGACCACAGCAAAAGTAAAAGTATTTAATGATCCTGAACACTGGTATGAATTAAATGAGCAAGAAGACATTAACGTTGCTGATTTAGATGCAGTGTTGATGCGCAAAGATCCACCATTTGATACTGAATTTATTTACGCAACATATATGTTAGAACGTGCCGAAATTGCAGGAACGTTAATCGTTAATAAACCACAGAGTTTACGTGATTGTAATGAAAAACTTTTTACTGCATGGTTCCCTGAACTAACGCCAAAAACATTAGTTACTCGTAATAATCAGAAAATACGTGAATTCCATAATGAGAATAAAGATATCATTATCAAACCACTTGACGGTATGGGTGGCTCATCAATTTTTCGCATTGGTGAAAACGACCCTAATGTCGGTGTTATTCTTGAAACATTAACCGCACATTCCACACAATATGCTATGGTTCAAGAGTACATGCCTGAAATTGTTGATGGTGATAAACGAATATTAATTGTTAACGGTGAACCTATGCCATATTGCTTGGCACGTATTCCTGCACAAGGTGAAACCCGTGGCAATTTAGCCGCTGGTGGTCGAGGTGAAGCCCGCCCTTTAAGTGCTAGCGATAAATTTATTGCTGAAACTATTGCACCAGAACTGAAAAAACGTGGCTTATTTTTTGTTGGCCTTGATGTTATTGGTGATAAAGTCACTGAGATTAATGTTACTAGCCCAACCTGTATTCGAGAGATTGAAGCCGCATACCCAATAAACATTAGCGGTAAGTTAATGGATGCTATTGAACAAAATATTACCCGCAAAAACTAGTAGTTTATGCGCTGTGTAAACAGCGCTAATCAACTTCATTTTATTATTAACAGGGGAATTATATGAATAGTTTAGAAAATCAATTATTAATCGCTATGCCAAGTTTAGATGACTCTTATTTTAATAAAACCGTTACTTATATCTGTGAACATAACGCCGAAGGGGCGATGGGCTTAATCATCAACTTACCGATTAATGTATCCCTTAATGAGCTATTAACCCAAATAGATGAAGAGAAAATTGACGTACCAGAATTAGATCAACAAGTGTTGACTGGCGGCCCGGTTTCACAAGATCGCGGGTTCGTTTTGCATAGTACACAATCAGGATGGAAAAGCTCTCTTGCGTTAAGTGATGAAGTTATGATCACCACCTCTAAAGATATTCTAATGGCATTAGGCACCGAAGAAGCACCTGAAAAGTATATGGTCACCCTTGGCTATGCCGGCTGGGGGCCTGGGCAATTAGAAGAAGAAATAAAGGAAAACTCTTGGCTGATCACACCTGCTGATGAAGAAATATTATTTAATACACCAATTGAACAGCGCTGGAAAAAGGCAACCGATATGTTAGGAATCGACATAGCACACTTATCTCAAGAAGTTGGACACGCATAATGGCAAGTAAAACACCGGTTGGCGAACGCACAGTATTAGGGTTTGATTTTGGAAAAAAATATATTGGCGTAGCGGTCGGTCAAGAACTTACAGGCTCTGCATCACCTATAGGTTCAGTTAAAGCTAATGATGGTATACCACATTGGGAAAGCATGGCCAAATTCCTCAAAGAATGGCAACCTGATTTTATTGTTGTAGGTTTACCATTGAACATGGACGGTAGCGAGCAACAGTTGACCTTAGACGCAAAGAAATTTGGCAATCGAGTCTCAGGACGTTTTGGGGTCAAAGTTGAATTCCAAGATGAAAGACTTACCACAGCAACAGCAAAAGAAGCATTATTTTCTCAAGGCGGTTATCGTAATCTTAAGAAAGATAATATCGATGCTGAATCCGCAAAATTGATTATTGAAAGCTATTTTGAAAGCCAGTACGGTTAAATATTTGCTCACTAACCATAGCAAAACTCGAGCAGGCAACTATCTGCCTTTATCACGTAAAAATAAGATTTTATGAGTATTATTACGATTATTAGCCCGTTAATTATAATGGGTTTAGTAGGCTATTTGAGTGCCAAAAAACAGCTATTCAGTAAACCCCAAATTGAAACATTAAGTAAGTTTACTTTTACCTTAGCAATACCGGCATTTTTATTTCAACAACTTGCCAATGCTGATTTAAGCAACATTGATGTTTCTATTTATGCAGCCTTTTATTTACCTGTGTTAATAATTTTTGCTATTGGCTATTTGTGTAACTTTTATTTTCATCAAAAATTTAGTGGTAATCCGCCTGCCTCAGCTGTTTATGGGTTAGCTGCAAGTTACTCAAATAATGTTATTGTTGGCATGCCCGTAGCGCTGATGGTGTTAGGTGAGCATGTTCTACCAACAATATTTCTCGTTGTAAGTTTACATAGCGCTTTATTGTTTGGGTTAACCGGAATATTGGCGTCGAAATCAGGACAATTCAATTGGCGAAACTTTCTTAAACAAACTTTTTATAATCCATTTTTAATTGCCATAATCACCGGTTTTTTGATTAATTTAGCTGGCTTAACATTGCCAAATATTGTCAATGATAGTTTATTATTATTGGGGCGTCCCGCTATCACGCTAGCACTATTTTTACTTGGCGCATCTTTAGCGTTTTATCACATTCGTAGCGAAATTAAGTTCATATTATCAGCCAGTATTTTAAAATTGGTATTGTTACCCTTACTGGTATTTGTTGTTTGCTATCATGTCATGCAACTCCCAGCAATAGTAAGTGCTGCACTAGTAATTTTGAGTGCTAGCCCTACTGGCGTTAACTCCTATTTAATTGCCAAGCAACATAGCAAACACCAAGAGACTGTTGCAGGTATTGTTGTCGTAACAACAGTACTATCAATGATAACACTGCCGTTTTTACTCTGGTTGCTGACAAATTATCTTGTACCAGCACAAGTTATGTAATTTATGCAACTTAAAATGGATTCAAATGGTAACCATTATTGTGTAAAACCGCATGAGCAGTCATCGCTGACAGTGCCATTTTAGCGCCTGGTAATAGCATATCGTTGTCAAGATCATAGTATGCAGCTGATTGGCCACATAAATAAACTTCAACCTGATTAAGCATCAATTGCCTGAGCAATTCAGCGTTAGCATTGTCATGCTGAAACTTAGCTTGGTACTGCGAATTTTTCAGTAAATCAAACCCTGCTTTACCGTGTACAACCAACGCTAAATGAATATTTTCAGACTTAATACCATTGGCAACATGCATATTAATAAAACGAGCTAATGTTTCAATTTTCCGATTAACTTCGCCAGTTTTACTTTGCTCACTAATATCGAAAGCAACTTTTAACTTTGCTGTTTCATTCAACACTAAGTCTTGCTGCACAGCCGCATGTTTACCATAATTTTTAATCACCGGACCTAATACAAATTTATCAGCACCAGCAATGACAGATTGGCTGATAGCTAAACTAATTACGAAAATAATTAACCTTATAAATAACGACATTGAGTGCCCTTTTATATTAATATTTTACTGTTCCAATAATATACAGATAAAAAAACATGCCAAGACCAGCATGTTTTTTAGGTTATCTAAAGCTTTTAAAACACAAAGTTCAGTTAATGATCTGTTGGCTCTAAACCATCAATAGTTACTCCTGCTAATGACCCCGTACCGCCTTGATCATTGCTACGTAGTTTAATCATTAGACGTAAGTCATTTGGAGAATCAGCATGGTGCAATGCATCTGCATAGTTAATTAAACCTTGCTGATACAAATCAAACAAGGCTTTATCAAACGTCTGCATCCCTTGGTCCGTTGATTTCTCCATAACTTCTTTAATACTGCCGACTTCACCTTTTTTTACTAATTCAGCAACATACGGAGAATTAAGCAGAATCTCGATAGCAGCAACACGGCCATTGCCGTCACGCGTTGGGATCAACTGTTGTGCAACAATACCACGAAGATTTAATGCTAAATCAAATAATAACTTCCCATGCTGCTCAGCAGGAACTAAATGCATAATACGGTCAATGGCTTGGTTTGCATTATTGGCATGTAGTGTCGCAATACATAAATGCCCTGTTTCCGCAAAGCTTAGAGCATGCTCCATGGTTTCTTGGTTTCGAATTTCACCAATTAAAATAACATCAGGAGCTTGGCGTAAAGAACTTTTTAAAGCCGCGTCAAAACTTTCAGTATCTAACCCAACTTCTCGCTGAGTTACCATACATTTACCATGCTCGTGGACAAACTCAACGGGGTCTTCAATGGTTAAAATATGACCACGCGAGTTTTTGTTTCGATACCCAATCAGTGCCGCCATCGAGGTTGATTTACCTGTACCTGTACCACCGACAAACAACACTAAGCCACGCTTTGACATTACCACATCTTTTAATACCGACGGCAAGCCAAGATCATCGGCTTCTGGTATTTCAGTAACAATACGACGGATTACCATACCCGCCATATCTCGTTGCCAAAATGCTGAAACACGAAAGCGACCTATACCGTCAATTGAAATCGCAAAGTTACATTCTTTATCTTGATCAAATTCAGCTTTTTGCTTTTCCGACATAGCATCATGTACTAAGCCTAATGCTTCATCTGGCGTTAAAATATGATCATCAATAGCTGTTAATTCACCATTAATTTTTGCACTTACTGCAAGCTTTGCGGTAACAAACATATCTGATGCTTCTTGTTGCACCATCTTTTGTAATAAGTCATTAAAATTCATTTAATTACCCTTTCATTTATTCGACACTAGCCATTCGGCTAGTAACCCATGAATTGATTTTTATCTTGTGCTTTTTCCATCGCATCTTGTTTGGTGATCATACCGCGATTGACCAAGTTTTGAAGACATTGATCCATAGTTTGCATACCGCTTGACATACCTGTTTGAATCGCTGAATACATTTGCGCAATTTTATCTTCACGAATAAGATTTCGAATAGCCGGTACCCCCATCATAATTTCGTGCGCTGCCACACGGCCACCGCCCACTTTTTTCACTAAGGTTTGTGAAATAACCGCACGTAATGACTCCGATAACATTGAACGCACCATAGCTTTTTCTTCACCTGGGAATACATCAATAATACGGTCAATTGTTTTTGGTGCAGAGGTCGTATGTAAGGTACCAAAAACTAAATGACCTGTTTCTGCTGCCGTCATCGCTAAACGAATAGTTTCTAAATCTCGCATTTCACCCACAAGTATTACATCGGGATCTTCACGTAGTGCTGAGCGAAGTGCGGCATTAAAACTCAAGGTATCACGATGAACTTCACGCTGGTTAATCAGACATGAATGGTTCTCGTGAACAAATTCAATAGGGTCTTCGATCGTTAAAATATGATCATGTTTATGCTTATTGATGTAGTCAACCATAGCCGCTAAAGTCGTTGATTTACCAGAGCCTGTTGGACCGGTAACAAGTACTAAACCACGAGGAAATTCAGATATATCACGGAATATATCGGGGCAGCCTAAATCATCTAACGATAATATTTTACTTGGAATGGTACGAAATACCGCCGCTGGGCCACGATTTTGGTTAAAAGCATTTACCCTAAAACGCGCTAAATTTGGTACTTCAAATGAAAAATCGACCTCTAAATTTTCTTCATACTCTTTGCGCTGGCGGTCATTCATAATATCATAGACCAAAGCGTTAACATCTTTTTCGTCAAATGCTGGTATATTTAGTTTACGTACATCACCATCAACGCGAATAGACGGGGGAGTTCCCGTTGATAAATGTAGATCGGAAGCATTATTTTCCACGCTAAATGCAAGTAATTCGGTAATATCCATACAAACCTCTAAGTCGAATTAATAATTGAATTAATAACTGTATAAGTCATCGAGAACTGAAATAAACAATATGATTGCCATTAAAGATAATATTGCTGAAGTTGAACTGCAAATTTCTTCTGCTTGTCAACAAGCGGGTCGTAGTGCTACTGATGTCACTTTGCTTGCGGTAAGCAAAACCAAACCGGTTGAAATGATCGAACAAGCTTACAACGCTGGCCAACGCACATTCGGCGAAAGCTACGTTCAAGAAGCGGTTGATAAAATAACAGCCTTGCAAAACAAACCTGATATTTCTTGGCATTTTATCGGTCCAATTCAAAGTAACAAAACCAAATTAATTGCAAATCATTTTTCTTGGGTGCATAGCATCGACAGAGCTAAAATAGCAAAGCGCCTTAATGACCATAGGTCTGGTCAAGATACCCCGCTAAACATATGTTTACAAGTGAATATTAGCGGTGAAGAAAGTAAATCAGGTGTTTTAATTGCTGAGTTACCTAGCCTACTTAATGAAGTTTCTCAATATCAAAACTTAACTATCCGTGGCTTGATGGCTATTCCAGAAAAAAATGCTCCAGACACAAGTTTTACCGCCATGCAAACATTATTTAAGAGACTACAAAAGCAATATCCTAGCTTAGATACACTTTCCATGGGTATGTCCGCGGATTTACAACCAGCGATTAACGCCGGTTCAACAATAGTTCGCATCGGCTCTGCTATTTTTGGTGCCCGAGCGCAAAAATAATAATTATACAAAAGTCGTCTACTCGTTGAGCAACGAGTTATTTACACTTATAAGTAATCAAAATTACCACATACCATTACCGCCATTAGGCTATTGGTATTTTATCATTAGGACAAACATGAAAAATTTAGCATTTATTGGTGCCGGCAATATGAACGGTGCAATTATTTCTGGTTTAGTAAAAAACGGCTACCCTGCCGAAAAGATTATGGTTACTAATCCTTCACCAGAAAAGCGCTTAGCACTACAGACAGAACTAGGTATTCAACAAAGTGAATGCAATATTGAAGCAGCAAAATTTGCAGAAGTGATTGTATTAGGTGTTAAACCTTACCTTATCAGCGAAGTATGCCAGCAACTAAGGGAACAAATTGACGTAACTGAAAAGTGTTTTATTTCCGTTGCTGCAGGTAGCACTATTGCACAAATAGAACAAGCACTAGGTCAACCATGCGCTGTCATTAGAACGATGCCAAATACACCAAGTCAAATGGGCGTTGGTGTAACCGGTATATTTGCAAATGCTCAAACAAGCGATGAAGACAAAACATTAACTACTTCATTGATGCAGTCTGTTGGAATAGTAAAATGGTTAGCGTCTGAACAACAAATTGATCATATCATTGCTATTTCTGGTTCTGGCCCAGCTTACTTCTTTTTGTTTATGGAGGCTATGGAAAAACAAGCTAGAGCCTACGGTTTTAATGAGCAAGACAGCCGAGCATTGGTTCAACAAACAGCATTAGGTGCGGCAAAAATGGTTTCTGAAAGTGAAACCTCTATTAGCAAATTACGTGAAAATGTCACTTCAAAAGGCGGTACTACGCAAGCTGCAATTAGTGCCTTTGGTGAAGGCGGCTTGGAACAACTGGTAACAAAAGCCATGGATAGTGCGGTAAATCGCGCTAAAGAAATGGCGCAAAGTAATTAATCATATTACTATCGCCTTAAATGAAGTATCAATAATTAACAATTAAGTTAATATTGATACATTTAATTGATTGATATTTAATATTTATCTCCTAATATTTTGGAGTATAGATAACACAGTTTTTTCTTATAATTTTGGAGTTTTAAATGGAAGCAATTAATTATTTGCTTAAGTTTGCCTTTGACGCATTATTAATGATTTTAGTGCTACGGGTTTGGTTGCAATTGGTGCGAGCAGACTTTTATAACCCGCTCAGTCAGTTTATCGTTAAAGTCAGTAACCCATTGGTGATCCCATTACGTAGATTAATTCCAGGGCTTGGTGGTATCGACTTACCGACCATTATTTTGGCCTATTTAGTCGCCACACTAACTTTCATTATTATTCCGTTAATTAATGGCGGCCCTATTGATTTTATGATGGCATTCTATTTAGGACTTATTTACCTCATAAAACAAACTGGCATGTTATTATTTATCATAATGTTAGTAATGGCATTGATGAGCTGGGTTGTACAAGGCTATAACCCAACCCAAATGATTTTTCATCAACTTACTGCGCCAGTTTTGACACCGATTAGAAAAGTTATTCCTAGTATTGGCGGTCTTGATCTATCAGTACTCATTGCTTTCTTATTATTAAATGTCATAAATATATTATTACGCGGATGGGTGCCTTACTGGGCGATGATATAACGGTTAAGTATTGATCGTATATACTTAACTTAACCGACTTACATTTTAAGGTCATAGTCATGAAAAACATAATTAATAAGCTGATATTGGTAATACTTTTTGCCGGTTCCATGTTTAGCTTTGCACATGCGGAAAACATGAAAAAAATGGACGATATAAACGTTCACTACATGGCAATTAATTCTACATTTTTAACACCAGAAATAGCCAAAGCTTATGGCTTGGAGCGCAGCAGATATAAAGGGCTTATCAATATATCTGTATTAGACAATAGTCAAAAAGGTAATCCAGCTAAAAGTGTAATTTTAACGGGTAAAGCGCGTAATGACGTAGGGCAAATAAAGTCTTTGGAGTTTACCGAAGTAAAAGAAGGTGATGCCGTTTATTACCTTGCACAAGTGAATTATGCCAACGAAGAAACCATTTATTTTGATATAAATATCAGTGATAAAGGTAAACAGCATAACTTAAAGTTTTCACAAAAATTTTATGTTGATTAATTCCCCTATTACCTTCAGCGGTAGGTTGATTACCGCTGAAGGTTTACCGTTAAATTTCCACTCCGCTCTACTCTTTACACTACTACCCTAATTATTTTTCAACTTACTTCACACAACAAAAGCGATAAATAAATTTTAAACAGAATATAAGCCATACATTACCTATAATCGCCATTAATACGCTCCCTCTTTAGTGCAGATTAAGGTATTATGCGCGCCATAGTTACAATTAATTTATTCGAAGGTATTAGTGATGTCGACTATCGTATTAGCAACAGGCAATCAAGGCAAAGTGAAAGAGCTAGCTAGCTTACTCGCCAAACAAAACATTGAAATCAAGCCACAAAGTGAATTCAATGTGCCTGATGTTGCAGAAACCGGCACAACCTTCATTGAAAATGCCATAATCAAAGCTCGACACGCAGCAAAAATAACGGGCTTACCGGCCATTGCCGATGACTCAGGATTAGAAGTTGATGCGCTAAATGGTGCACCCGGTGTTTATTCAGCGCGTTATGCTGGTGAAAATGCTAGCGATGACGACAATACCAATAAACTGTTAACCGCATTAGCTGACGTTACTGATGAAAACCGCACAGCCCGTTTTCATTGCGTATTGGTTTATATGCGCCACGAAAATGATCCAACACCATTAGTTTGCCATGGTGTTTGGCAAGGCAGTATTTGTCGTGAAAAACAAGGAGAACAAGGCTTCGGCTACGATCCTGTGTTTTGGCAAGAAGAACATCAAATGACTTCCGCACAATTACCGCGTGACTTGAAAAACCAATTGAGTCATCGAGGCCAAGCATTACAAAAACTAGTATCATTGCTTACTCAGCAATTTGTAAAAGAATACACTTAGCATGTTAGTTGCCCCACAGTTATCGCTCTATATTCACATCCCTTGGTGTGTTGAAAAGTGCCCTTATTGTGACTTTAATTCTCATGCACTCAAGCACAAGATCCCAGAGCAAGACTATATTACTGAGCTACTACAAGATCTAGATAGTGATATTGCGCAATTTGGCCTACAACAGCGCCCTCTGCACTCAATATTCATTGGTGGCGGCACACCAAGCTTGTTTTCAGCGCCAGCTATTGAGCAGCTATTGACACAAGTGCTACAGCGTTTTGAACACAAGCAAAATATTGAAATCACCTTAGAAGCAAACCCTGGTACCGTAGAAGCTGAAAAGTTTATTGGCTTTTTTAATGGTGGCGTTTCTCGACTATCCGTTGGCGTACAAAGTTTTGAATCAGACAAGCTGATTAAGCTAGGACGAATACACGATAGTCAGCAGGCAAAAACTGCAGCAAACCTTGCGAGCGAATGTGGCGTTACGAGTTTTAATTTAGATTTAATGCATGGTTTACCAGATCAAACCGTAGCGCATGCACTAGACGATTTAAAAACGGCTATCAGTTTAAAGCCAACGCATATTTCCTGGTATCAATTAACCATTGAACCAAATACCGCTTTTCATTCAAGGCCACCAAAATTACCACAAGATGAAACCTTATGGAGTATTCAAGACCAAGGCATTGCTCTGCTTGAAGAAGCGGGATATCAACAATATGAAATATCGGCTTATAGTAAGCCCGAATATCAATGTCAACATAACCTGAATTACTGGCAATTCGGTGACTACCTTGGTATTGGCTGTGGCGCCCACGGCAAAATTACCGACATTAATAAGCAAAAAATATATCGCACAGTAAAGGTAAAACACCCAAAAGGCTATTTAGATAAAAACAGAGTCGCTCTTGATAAGTTACATGCTGTAACTGATGAAGAGTTGCCTTTTGAATACATGATGAATCGCCTAAGATTACATTCAGGGTTTTCATTAACTGAATTTAAAACACGCACCGGTTTAGGCGAACAGGCCATTTTACCTACTTTACTACAAGCACAATCAAAACAGTTAATGGAATTCGATGGCGAACTTTGGTTTGTGAGTAAATTAGGCCACCGATATTTAAATGATTTATTGGAAATGTTTTTATAACTTATGACTGATAGCAATCCAGAATTAACAGCAAAAATGTCAGCTGTAACTGCGTTTTCTAGCGATGATGAAAAGTTTATGCGCCGCGCTATAACTCTAGCCGAAATTGCTGAAAGTCATAATGAAATCCCCGTTGGCGCAGTGGTAGTTTGTGATGGAAAAATTATTGGTGAAGGCTTTAATCAGTCTATCATGAATAGTGACCCATCAGCCCATGCTGAAATGATGGCAATTCGTGACGCCGGTAAAAATATAGAAAATTATCGCTTACTTGATTGCACCTTATATGTAACTTTAGAGCCCTGCCCTATGTGTGCTGGTTTACTTGTTCATAGCCGAATAAAACAATTAATATTTGCCAGTGAAGATTTAAAAACTGGTGCTGCCGGCAGTGCATTTTCATTAGTCAATCATGAAAATCATAACCACCAAATTCAGGTTAATGGCGGTTTATTAGCAGCAGAATGTAGCACTATGCTATCAGCATTTTTTAAACGCCGAAGAGCTGAGAAAAAAGCGGAAAAACAAGCGCGTAAAAATGCACCAAACGCTTAGATTGTTGGTGCAATAGCAACTTGGTTCATCATTTTATTTATAGTCATTTCGTTCACTGACCACTTCTGTCAAGTATTCAACAAATTCAATTTCATAGCCATCAGCATCGGTAAAGTAGGTATTATTGCGAATTCCAGGTGACCCTTCCCCTTTTTCACCAATAAACCCTGCAGCTTCTAATCGTTGAGTCACTTGTGCTAATTCGTCAGTAACAAAGGCAATATGGCTTAACCCTACTTGATAACCTCTGTTATCACGAATGTCGTTTTTACCGTGATCGCTCAACGCCAAATATAAATAATCATCACCAAAGTGGAGCCAACGTCGTGCTTTACCATACCAAGTTGAACGCCCTTCACCACGAGTTTTCCAATGGGGAAATGCCGCTTGATAAAATGCTAACGCTCGTGGAATATCTTTTACCACTAAATTTAAATGCTCTAAATACAGCATACTTTCACTCCTTTATGTTTCGGTTTAATTTAATAGTTATCCGTGAACAAACTGCTCTTTATTAGATAAGGTTGCGCAATACAGTTGAAAAATACACAACCAACGTTCGCCCACTTTAGTTGAAATTTTATGGTGCTCACTCTCTCTTACTCTTTGTTTAGTCAACTTTTTCATTAATTTTCTTCCTGTTAGTTATTATTTAACGCAAGCATAAAACCTCAAGCTCACTTGAGGTAAAGCGTTTTTTTTAATAAAGTAAGAAAAAGGAGAAATTATGTTAGAAGAAGCAAATTTAAGTGTTGGAAAAGTAGCTAAACGTTGCGGTATTAAAGTATCGAGCTTGCACTATTACGAAAGCTTAGGTTTGATTAAAAGCCTCAGAAATAATGGTAATCAACGACGCTATAAACGAGAAGTGCTTAGGCGTATTTCAGTAATAAAAGCAGCACAAAAAATGGGCGTAAGTTTAGAAGAGATTAAAAGTGCTTTTGCTAATTTACCCGACAATAGAACCCCAACTAAAGACGATTGGCAAAAATTGTCTCGCCATTGGCAGCAAGGTCTTACCCAAAGAATTGCTTATTTAGAAAAACTAAGGGATTCAATAGATGGCTGTATTGGTTGTGGTTGCTTATCTATGAAAAATTGCCCTATTTATAATGCAGAGGATAAACTTGGTGACAATAACACTGGTGCCGTAATACTTGAAAGAACGATCACAAATAGGTTTTCTGAATAACGATTAAATTTGTGAGTTCAACCATTCACTGGCCTCTGTTAAATGATGAAATTCACGACGGTTTTTCAGGTCAAATAATGCTGGTTGTTCATTTTTTACAATATCAAAATAGAGTTTTTTACTGTAGACAATTGCTCTAGCACGGCAGGCTTGGGCATTTAGCCATTGCAAAAAATTATTAGATATTTTGTGTGCTTCAGGCGTACTACCTTCATAAAGCGTACAATCTATCAACATACAAAAACTTGCGCCATTTAATTGCTTAATATTGTTTTGAATATTTTCACATACTACTTGCGTTGCAAGTTCATTAAACATTCCTGATAACTGAACACTTAATAGTTTATCGACTAATATTATTGAGTATTCTCCATGCTCTTCCACTGCACAACCTCCATGTATTCATTTTCAATACTTATTTCTGGCTTTTCTTATACCAGCGTAGCAACTCTTTTTGATCAGCAGGTATTTCCAAACCTTGATTAACAAATGATAATGCCTGCTGTGCGAGTAATTGTTCTGCCTTGGCTTCAATTTTAGTTAGGCAATGATAAAAACTTGCCTTTTCTTGTTCCGACAGAACACTTTCAAGCGCTTGCGCACGAGGCTCAAGAGCTCGTATAAGTTGCTTATACAGTTCAATACCAGATTCAGTTAAGGTTAAGTATTTAATGTTTTTGCTGCTGGGATCAGGCTCAGAATGTACCAATTCTTTCGCCAATAAAACCTTCACTGCTCGGCTTACGTTAGATGAGTCAATTCGAGATTGATAAGCAATATCTGCTGACTTTATCGGCATATAAGAGCCAATATTAATCAATACTCGCATTTCTCTTGGCTCTAAATCTGATATAGAACGAATACCAAGATCTCTATTTAATGCCAACAGGTTACTAACAACCGCAATACGAAAGGGTAAATGGCTGGATAAATCTAAACTGTCATCAATTAAATTTGTTAGGTTAAAAGCTTGTTCTCTCGCAGTAGAAGAAATAATAACACCCCAAATTTAGTTAAATGCCCTATTCAAATTTACTTTACATTGCTGCTAAATTTGAAACAAGCGATTTTCACCAATCCACTTAACACTAATAATTCATCTAAAAATATGAAAACTTGCAATCAGCATAGATATTGCATTTGCAATATCTATGCTATATGTTATTTAAATACCATTAAACAAATTCCCGTGATATTGGAGATAACACTATGCCACTGGTTACCCCGCTTGCAAGCGATGCTAACGAAGATGTTGCTGAGTTAGCACGCTTTTTTAATGAAACATTAGGTTTTTGTCCTAACAGTGTCTTAACAATGCAACACCGGCCAGCAATTGCCAAAGCATTTATCAACTTAAACATGGCAGTAATGGCCAATGACGGTAGAGTAAATGCTGAACAAAAACGCCTTATTGGCTATATAACCAGTGCTAATACCGGTTGCCGATATTGTGAAGCACATACCATTTTGGCGGCAGAGCGTTATGGTGGAAGCGATGAGCGTCTTGCCAACATTTGGAACTTTCGAGAAAGTGAAATGTATTCTGACGCAGAAAAAGTGGCTTTTGAATTTGCTTTAGCGGCATCAAGTGTCCCTAATGCCGTTGATGACAATATATCAAAGGCACTACATAGGTATTGGGATGAAGGTGAAATCGTGGAAATTTTAGCGGTTATTTCACTATTTGGTTATTTAAATCGTTGGAATGACTCTATGGGAACAACCATGGAAAACGGCGCGGTTGATGCTGGTGAAAGGCTATTACAAGGTAGCGACTGGAGTCGTGGTAAACATACTTAACGACCACAGTTTTTGCTAACTTAAGTTATTTTTAACAGCGCTAGGTATTTAGCTAGCGCTTTATTTACGTTGACGATACCGCAACAGTTGCTTCTTCACTACTATATTGATCAAGGGTAAACTGCATATGGCGGCGATTTGCCAATCTTACTTTATTACGGTGTAGAGTTCTTTTACGTTGGTTATTGGTTAAACATTTCTTTATTTTCATTTTGACCTCTTTAGCATGCCTAATCACACACTTTTATCCTGCTTTACTATTCTCACGTTGATTTTCGCTAGTATCTACAATGATTATGACATTTTAATGACATACATCCTATTTTTAACACTTTACCAGGATATTATTCGGTAATAACCGTTTCAGGGTTGTTTTCCAATTCTGTTTTTGGCGTAAGTGTTTTATTCTGGTTATCAACCCATGTCAAAGTATCGTAATAACGTCGAATATTTTCGACATAATTTACCGGTTCATCGCCACGAGCATAACCATAACGTGTTTTTTTATAATACTTTTTCTGTTTTAGCAATGGTAAACGCTCTTTAACTTCCACCCAACGGTCTGGGTCGCCACCCTGTTGCTTGGTAATTTCTCTCGCATCATTTAAATGCCCTAAGCCAATATTGTATGATGCTAGCGCAAACCATAATCTATCAGGCGAAGGTACTCGCGCAGGCATGCGCTCAATAAGTTGTTTAAAATACTTAGCACCACCGCGAATACTTTGCTCTGCATCTAAACGACTTTTAATACCCATTTGTTTTGCCGTAGGCAAAGTCAACATCATCATACCGCGAACTCCAGTATACGAGCGCGCATGCGGATCCCAATGAGACTCTTGATAACTTATTGCCGCTAACAGTCGCCAATCCATTTCTTGGCCATATTTTTCAAACAAAGGCTGATACTTTGGCAATTTTTTCTCGATTGCTTTAATAAACATTCGCGTATCAACATAGTTAAACTCTTCAATATGGCCATAGTATTTATCATCTAATGCCAGTAACACGCCGTTATGATGAACTTGACCAAAAAACTCAATTAAGCTCGCTAAAATAGTATCGTCACTATTTTTACTTACCATCCAAGCCAATGGCTGTTCTTTTCGTATAGTAAAGCCTATGCTAATTTCCGGATAATAACGACGGTTAATTGCTAAGGTATTGCTGTCAACAACGGTGTAGTCTATTTCTCCGTTTAATACACTCAGTAATAACTCTTCACTGTCTAATTCACTAGTTTCAGTCCAGGTTAGATCAGGGTTCGATTGCTTTAATTTAAGCAAGTTTTCAACATGACTCGATTGCGCAACAATCTCTAGCTTACCGGTGAGATCTGCAAGTTTACGGGGGCGAATATTTCCTTGCTTAAAGACCAGTTTCTGGCTGACATTGTCATAGCTAGGCGCAAAGCGATATTGAGCAAGACGTTCATCGGTCACTGATAATCCAGCAGCCAAAATATCAACACTACCGTTATTAACCTGCTCAAATAATTCATCAAGGTTATAACTCGGCATCATTTTTAACTCGACGCCTAGGAAATTGGCATACTTCTGCGCCAATTCATACTCGAAACCAGCAGCACCTTGTGCATCTAAATAATAACTGGTGTTGCCATAAAGTGTACCAACCGTAAGGTAGCCGCGATCAATTATGCGCTGTAAATTAGCCGGCGATTGTTCCGTTTCGCAACCGCTAAGCAACAACGCAAGCAGTAGCCAAAACGCGGCTAAAACCTTGTTAGTTATGCAATTGTTAGCAAATGATTTTATTTGTTTTTTTATCATAGTGCCCTATTGTCACGTGAATTTAATTATTAGAACAGTTCTTTTTACAATTTTGTAAATTATGGCCTAAAAAATTACTCGTAAATGAGACAAATCATTTCTCTAATCTTCTTGCTTCATCTATAATACGCGCGTTTTTTATCCTTAATTAATCTAAACCGGTGAAATAGACTATGTCGATGTTGATGAAAACCCTTCGCGGTGCGCCAGCACTTTCTGATTTTAGAGTTAACAAGCTACTAAATCAGTGTTCTGAGCTGCAACTGCCCGTCACGGATATCTATGCTGAATTTACCCACTTCGCTCATATTTCAGAAGAACTAAGCGCTGAAGAAACTCAAGTTTTACAGCAACTTCTTAAGTATGGACCAACAATTGAAGAACATGAACCTGTAGGGCAATTTTTATTAGTTACACCTCGCCCAGGTACTATTTCACCTTGGTCTTCAAAATCTACCGACATAGCCCACAATTGTGGCTTAGCTAAAATTTCTCGCTTAGAGCGTGGTATCGCCTATTACGTTGTTGGCGATGATTTATCTGCTGAACAACAAAACCAACTTAATAACTTAATTTCAGATCGCATGATGGAAGCGGTATTTACTGAGATGGCACAAGCCACTAGCCTTTTCGCTACCGCAGAGCCAGGCGAGTTAACGGCAATTGATATTGAAAAAGGTGGTAAAAACGCACTAGTTCAAGCCAATATTGATTTAGGTTTAGCATTAGCCGACGATGAAGTTAACTACTTATTCGAAAATTTCAGTAAGCTAGGTCGTAACCCACACGACATCGAACTTTACATGTTCGCACAAGCAAACTCTGAGCATTGTCGCCACAAAATATTCAACGCTGATTGGACTATCGACGGAGTTAAGCAACCAAAATCATTATTTAAAATGATCCGCAATACCCATGAAGTTAACCCTGACTTTGTTTTAAGTGCCTATAAAGATAACGCTGCTGTTATGGTGGGTAACAAAGGTGGTCGCTTCTTCCCAAATCCAGAAACCAATGTTTATGGTTACAACCATGAAGACATTCAAGTACTGATGAAAGTTGAAACCCATAACCACCCTACGGCCATTTCTCCATACCCAGGTGCTGCAACTGGCTCAGGCGGAGAGATTCGTGATGAAGGTGCAACAGGTGTTGGCTCTAAGCCAAAAGCAGGTTTAGTTGGTTTTTCAGTATCAAACTTACGCATACCAAATTTTGAGCAACCTTGGGAGTCAGACTTTGGCAAACCAAGCCGTATAGTGTCAGCATTTGATATTATGATGGAAGGTCCACTAGGCGGTGCCGCGTTTAACAATGAATTTGGTCGTCCCGCTATTTTAGGCTACTTCCGTACCTATGAAGAAGAAGTAAACTCTTTCAATGGCAACGAGGTTCGTGGTTACCACAAACCAATTATGCTAGCTGGTGGCTTAGGTAATATTCGTGACGAACACGTTCAAAAGCGTGAAATTGTTGTTGGCGCACATTTAATTGCCCTCGGCGGCCCAGCAATGAACATTGGTTTAGGTGGCGGTGCTGCTTCTTCAATGGCGTCAGGTCAATCAGCCGAAAACTTAGATTTTGCATCAGTACAACGTGAAAACCCAGAAATGGAGCGTCGTTGTCAGGAAGTTATCGATAAATGTTGGCAACTTGGTGAACAAAACCCTATCGCCTTTATTCATGATGTCGGCGCCGGCGGCTTATCAAATGCGTTCCCTGAGCTTGTTTCAGATGGCGGCCGTGGTGGCGTATTTGAACTTCGCAACGTACCAAACGATGAACGTAGCATGGCACCACATGAGATTTGGTGTAACGAATCTCAAGAGCGTTATGTTATTGCCGTATCAGATGAAAACCTTGAAACCTTTAAGAACATTTGTGCTCGTGAACGTGCACCTTTTGCAGTAGTTGGTCGTGCAACAGAAGAAGAACACTTAACCGTTACTGATGAACATTTTGCCAGCACTGAAGGTAAAAGAGACGATAAACTTGATACACCAATTGATTTACCACTGGATGTTTTATTAGGTAAAACACCAAAAATATTCAAAGATGTTGCAAGTAAAACAGCTGCTGGTGATGAGTTGTCATTATCAGATATCGACTTAACTGATGCCGCTGACAGAATTTTATCATTACCGACAGTGGCAGAGAAAACCTTCTTGATTACCATTGGCGATCGCTCTGTAACCGGGATGGTTAATCGCGACCAAATGGTTGGTCCGTGGCAAGTACCTGTTGCAGACTGTGGTGTTACTGCATCTGCACTTGATTCTTACCACGGTGAAGCCATGTCACTCGGCGAACGTACACCAGTTGCCTTATTAAACTTTGGCGCTTCTGCTCGTTTGGCTGTGGCAGAGTCACTAACCAACATTGCTGGTACAGATATTGGCGATTTAAACCGTATTAAGCTTTCTGCTAACTGGATGTCACCAGCAGGTCACCCAGGTGAAGATGCTGGTTTATACGAAGCCGTTAAAGCTATAGGCGAAGAGCTTTGTCCTGCATTAGGTTTAACTATCCCAGTAGGTAAAGACTCAATGTCGATGCGTACTCAATGGGATGAAAATGGTGAAGAAAAATCAGTAACATCGCCAATGTCACTTATCATCACAGCTTTTGGTGTTGTTGAAGATATTCGCAAAACGGTTACACCACAATTGCGCACCGACTTAGGCGATACTCGTATTGTTGCCATTGACTTATCACAAGGTAAAAACCGTTTAGGTGGTTCATGTCTTGCGCAAGTTTATAAACAGCTTGGTAATGAAACCCCTGATGTTGATAGCCCTGAAACATTAAAAGGCTTTTTCAATGCGATGCAAGCCTTGGTTCGCGATGAAAAACTTATTGCTTACCACGACAGGTCTGACGGTGGTTTATTTACCTCTGTTGTTGAAATGGCATTTGCTGGCCACACAGGTGTTGATATCGACTTAACTAAGCTTAAATCAACTTCTGGAAATGACGTTGACGTATTGTTTAGTGAAGAGTTGGGCGCCGTCATCCAAATCCGTGAAAGTGACGTCGAAGCAATCCACACGATATTAGCAGAGCACGGTATTTTAGAATATTGCACTGATATTGGTCGTATCAATAATGAAGACACCATACGTTTTAGTCGCGACGGCAAGGTAGTGCTAGAGAATTCTCGTACTTATTACCGCACAACGTGGGCACAAACCACGTTTAAAATGCAATCTTTACGTGACAACCCAGCATGTGCTCAGCAAGAGCATGACGTTAAATTCGATACTGAAGATCCAGGTTTAAACACTGATTTAAGTTTTGATATTAATGAAGATATTGTCGCTGAATTAATAGCAAAAGATGCTAAAAATGGTACTAACCCACGCATTGCAATTTTACGTGAGCAAGGTGTTAACTCGCATGTAGAAATGGCTGCAGCATTCGACCGCGCTGGCTTTATGGCAACAGATGTACATATGTCTGATATTTTATCAGGACGTACCGACCTAGCTGATTTTAACGGCTTAGTCGCTTGTGGCGGTTTCTCATACGGTGATGTACTTGGTGCTGGTGAGGGTTGGGCTAAGTCAATCTTATTTAACAAGAATGCCAAAGCTATGTTCAAGGCATTCTTCGAGCGTGAAGATACTTTCTCTCTAGGTGTGTGTAATGGTTGTCAAATGCTATCAAACCTGAAAGAAATCATCCCTGGTTCAGAAGCTTGGCCACGATTTGTTCAAAATAAATCAGAGCGTTTTGAAGCGCGTTTCAGCCTAGTTGAAATTCAAGAAACTGCCTCTATTTTCTTTGAAGGTATGGCGGGTTCTCGTATGCCAATCGCCGTTTCTCACGGTGAAGGTCGCACTGAATTTAGCTCTGATAGTGCAATTGATGCTGCCAACGAGTCAGGCACAGTCGCCATGCGTTATGTTGATAACTATGGTCAAATCACTGAAACATACCCAGCAAATCCGAATGGCTCACCAGACGGTATCACGGCATTAACTACAACTGATGGCCGTGTGACCATTATGATGCCACATCCAGAACGTGTTTTCCGTACTGTTGCTAATTCGTGGCACCCTGATGAGTGGCAAGAAGATTCTCCTTGGGTGCGTATGTTCCGTAACGCACGTAGATTTATCGGTTAAAGGTAATTTTAATTACTTAGTAGTAACTTCTACTTAAACTAAAAAAGCGCCTTATGGCGCTTTTTTTATTTATCAAGATTAGTTTACCCTTCAACCTAATATATTTGTTGAACTTACTATCGCCCAATAATTATTTAAAAGCTGGCACAGGTAATCAACTAGAAACTAATTCTCTTTCATATATCATAATTGAATAAATATTAACTTATATATTCCTCTTTGCTTATTTATACTTACTAATTAAGCCTTATTAGATAGCCAGAAAGAACATTAACCTTGAGAACTAGCCAACAATCACAAATTTTACTTAACCATACCTCCTTACGTGCCATTTATATTTGGCTACGTATAGCGTTAAGTTATTGTGTAATTGGCGCAGTTATAACGACCTTAGTGTCAGCTTATATACAAGAAACTCACCTAATTATTATTACCTTAATTATGGCTACATTTCTTGCAATTGGTGCTTACCAAGCAGAAGTCATTCGTCGTCGCACTGGACTAAATCAATATTTAGACAAACTATCTCAACATAAACATCAAGACTTCTAAGTTTTAGTCAAACGTTACTTGAATCGGCACTATTTCATTCCATTTAAACATGAGTCTTTAAATATTTTTCAAAGAATAATACTTGATTTGTAATTTCATTTTTCGCTAAGCTAAACGAAAAAATAGGAAGTTATATGCAAGTACATGATGCCTCACCGTTAAGCGATTACGTTGAATACCCAAGTGAAGAAATGCTCGAACGCTCTTCAAGGTTTTATCAAGAAATTAAACGTCGCCACAGTATTCGAAGCTTTAGCGATCGCCCCGTTGCCAAAGAAATTATTGAAAACTGTATCAAAGCGGCAGGTACCGCCCCAAGTGGTGCGAACCACCAACCTTGGCATTTTGTCGCTATTAACGATATTGATGTAAAAAAACAAATACGTGAACAAGCTGAAATTCATGAGAGTAATTTTTATCAAGGCCGAGCAGGAGAGGAGTGGCTTGACGCTTTAAAACCACTAGGTACTGATGCTCAAAAGCCTTATCTAGAACACGCACCATGGTTAATTGCAATTTTTAGTGAGAAAAAAGGCGGGATTACGATTGAAGAAAAAAATACCAACTACTATGTTCATGAATCAGTAGGTATTGCTACAGGTTTTTTGATAAATGCCTTACACTCTAGTGGTTTAGTGACCTTAACTCATACACCTAAGCCGATGTCCTTTTTAAGTAAAGTATGCGGCCGTGACGATAATAGTCGCCCTTATATGTTATTAATCGCTGGCTATCCAAGTGAAGACGCAACTGTACCGCATCATGCAACAACAAAAAAAGCACTAAGCGATATTGCTACCTTTCTTTAACAACAAACCATTAACAAGTTAAAAGCAACAACTTACAATACAAAGTCTAACGCAATATTTGTGCAGCCTTTAGCACAATATAAACCTGGTGTAGAGTTATCATCAGGTAACACAGCTTTAATTTGAGTGCCACAGTGCTGGCACGCAATATTTCGCCCTGCTAGCACTTTTTTTATTAACGCCTTTTGATCATTAAATGATTTAGCACTAACCTTTTTAAGATCTTTAAATTGTTGTTCGTTCAAGGTATTTCCCAATAACTCTTTTTGCTTAGTTACTTACTGCTATCTACACAATACCAACCGTCGTATTTACCGGAAAAAGGTGTTGCACTAGTCGTCAAAAGCTCTTGATAAGCAGCAATATTTTCATAGCTTGCTGACATAAATGGATATGCAGTTATTTCCCAGGGAAAATCTTCATCGCCTTGATACGGGCAAAAGGATAATTTCTGATTGTTTTCTAACAATAATTGGCCAAACTTGAGTGCTTGCTCTTGGCTTGCAAAAATAACCGAAAATTCGAATTCTCGCTCAATGCTAAGATCATCACCACCTTCTAACATTCCCCATAAAGCATTGCCAACATTGTCTTGCGGGAATAATTCTTCGTTGCGTTGCATTTTTCTTCTCTTAATAAGTGTCGCTATTCATTGCTATTTTATCGCCCTATTTCATTAAAAACCAATAACTATTTGCTTAAATCAGACTCCTTGCCACTTTTTAGTGAATAAACGTTCTAAGAATAACAATTGCAAACGATTGAGTGCTTAATTAGCCCAGTAAATTTGTTAAACTATCTGGTAATGATTTATCACGTAGATTTATTTTGAAAAAATTTCAAAGCCATATCACCATTGAAAATAACAGTAGTATTATTGAGGCAATTCAGGCTCAATGTGAACTCAGTGTCGGTGAAATAAAGAAAGCTATTGATAAAGGGGCATTGTGGCATAGCCGAGGCAAAACCACACAACGCTGCCGTCGCCTTAAAAAGCCATTGCAAATAAATGACCAACTACATTTCTATTATGACTCAGCGGTTTTATCCCAAACTCCGGCGCCAGCAACATTAATAGCAGACTTAAATGATTACAGTGTTTGGTACAAGCCGTATGGTATGTTGTCTCAAGGTTCAAAATGGAGCGACCACTGCACAATTACCCGTTGGGCACAAAAACAGTTACTGCCTGAGCGTGCGGTGTTTCCAGTTCACCGTCTTGACCGGGCAGCAACAGGTTTAATTTTAGTTGCACACA
This sequence comes from Colwellia meonggei, assembly GCF_057537295.1. Taxonomy (NCBI): domain Bacteria; kingdom Pseudomonadati; phylum Pseudomonadota; class Gammaproteobacteria; order Alteromonadales; family Colwelliaceae; genus Colwellia; species Colwellia meonggei. The sequence goes on along the minus strand of NZ_BAAJLZ010000004.1, from coordinate 18,579 downwards.
GTAAAAAAGCTGCGCGCACTTTAAGCCATATGTTTGAACAACATCAATTTGAGAAAATCTACAATATTATTGTTCACGGTAACCACCAGCAACGCCCACAACCAGAAACAGTAAAACTAGAAGTAGATAACAAAGCAGCTTGTAGCCATTTCACATTTATTGATTACAACGAAGTTGAGAACTTATCACTGCTAAAAGTTAAAATAGAGTCAGGTCGCAAGCATCAAATACGTATTCATGCCGCAAGTATAGGCTTGCCAATTGTAGGAGATCGACTACATGGAAAAGCACAAAATAATGAAGATGAACATACACTCGATCGTAAGGCGGATTTACAACTTTGCGCTGTACAACTAAAGTTTATGTGCCCAATACATAGTATTGAAAGGAATTTTTTTGTACCAGAAAATCTTCGACCACAACTCTCAGCGCTCAGCTCTCAGCTCTCAACAACACTTAAAGGCTAAAGTTTAAACGCTAGTACTTACAGCAGATACAAAAACGGTGAGCTAAGCTCACCGTTTTTTCATGTTTACGTTAACGTGAAGAATTAACAGCTATATTGAAAGTCATCATCAGCCATTAAGTTCAATTCATCACCGACAAGTTCATCTTGCGATAACTTAGATAACATAGCTAAACCTTCTGTTCGTTGCGCTGTAGTTAGTGCTTTGTATGGCATTCTAAAAATAGGCGATACTGCACCTGTCATCATTAGCGTAGTGTTAATGGCAATAGGATTAGGTTCACAAAATAACCAATTCATTAATGGTTGTAAACTTTGGTTTAGCGTTTCGTTTGGTTCATCCATTAATTTTCGCATTAAACCTGGGACAATATTTGAAGTAACTGAAATAACACCGTGTGAACCGTGTTGATGACGGCCAACCGCACTTTCATCGTCATTACCAGACCAGCAAGCAATGCCACGCTCTTCATAATAGGCGATACGGTCATTGCCAGCACATTCTTTTACACCAATAAAGTTTTCATGCTGCGCTAGAGGTTCAATTAAATCAGGTGTTAAATCTTGTCCCGTACGGCCTGGTACGTTATAGATAAAAGCTGGGCCAATATCTAAAACTTTATTAAAATGGGCACTAACGCCAGCAAATGAGCTGCGGCCATAGTAAGGATTAATCTGTAATGCTGCGTCCATCCCCGTTGCAAAGCCGTGTTGTGTAGCTTTTATTGCTTCTCGGGTATTATTACTACCGGTATTACCAACGATAAGTAAATCTTTTCCATATTTATGAACGCTGTGGGCAATAAGAATTAAATGCTCTTCCCATGTCAATAAATGCCCTTCTCCTGTTGTGCCGCCAACAACAATACCGTCAACACCTGCTTGAATTTGTTGAGCAACTAATTGGTCATAAGTATTAAAATCAATATCACCTTTAGCATTAAATGGTGTTTTAATCGCCGTAATTAAACTGGCAGCTTTAATTTGCTTCATTCGAACTCTCAACAAGATAAATTAGTATAAATGGGTAATTACGAGGCGTGACTCACACATACCTTAACTGAGTGCGATATTATCAATAACTCGGCGCAGGATAAACACTTCATTGGTTAAGATATGCTGATATTTAAAAACTTGGCTGTTCAAGGTTAATACACGATAAGCGTGATAATTATCTTCATGGCTTAAATCAGCAGCGTAATGCTCATCATTAATAAACTCACTTTTACTAATCGTAAAGTGAATATCTCCCACTAACCCCCAATCACCCGACTCAACGGTTTGTTCGCTAATATTGCCAACATCATCATGTTGAATAAAAGTGAATTCATAATGGCCATCATCAGTTAGCTGTGCATATTCGGTAAAGGCATTGCCACTTTCATCTTGCTCGCTTCGATACCATTTACCAAATAGAAATGATCGATGATAACATTCAGTTTGCTCAATCATGGGCAAAAAAACTCTCTTTAATGGACTTGAAAAGGCTATTTAACGCGGTTGGCTTCAATTATGCCATATTTCGACTTAATGCGAGCAACAAGTTGCTGATTTTCTCTTAAAAAGGCATTAAATTCCTGGATCATTTCAGGATAATTAATTGATGAAAAGTGATACGCATATTGTTCATTTTTAATTTGCTTATTAAGTACGATACTATCGCCACTTTTACCGAGAAGCTTCAAGTTATAATTAATAACATTCTTATCAATATTAGTTGCATCAATATTACCATGGAGCATATGTTTAACTATGCTATAAGGAGATGACAATTCCACTAATGCTGTAGATTTGTCCTGAATTTTGTCGTACCACAGTGTTGGAAAAAAGCCTAAAACCGTACCGAGTCGCTTGATACTTTCACGTGGTTTTTTTCGCAATTTTTGATCAACATATGTACCTGCCGTCAATGTCAGAACTGGCGAACTATAAGTAATCCCCAATTTTTTTGAATCACCGGCGCGCCAGCGTACATTGTCTGGAAACTTAAAATCAATAGCCTCTTCCACATACCACTTATCAAATCGCTTTATTGGTAATGGTACAAACTTGAATTGGTAGCCGTTGCTTTTAAAAAAGCTACTTAGTAAATCTCTAGTAAAGCTTGCCCGGTTAGGATACTGCGGTGAAAAATCATATAAGGGAAAGTAACTAACGTCTTCAACACCAATGATATATTCTTTGCTATATGATGTGCTCGTTGAAATAAAAAAAGCCACTATAGCACTCTGAAAAAGAGCAATGAACAATCCAGTGTTTGCAGTGTGCTTCAAGTGATAACCTATCTAACATTCCATTCCACTATTATACTCATAATAGTGGAAAAATTCAGACAAGTTAGTAAAAATATAAAAAAGCGAGCTACGTGGCTCGCTTTTTTATAACTTTTTAGTAGTGTAGCGAGCTGACTAATGACCTTTTAATTTAACGCTACCGTTAACGCTTTCCATAGTAATTTTAATATCACCACTACCTACTTCACCGCTTAAATGACGACCTGTAAACAAGTTCTTTTCCGCCACTAATCCAAAATCTGTTTTGATACTGCCATGCATTGTTTCTGCTTCAACTAACGCGCTTAATGATTTCGGAACGGAGACTTTAATACTACCGTTTACCGTTTCAACATCAATACGGTCTAACTCTGCTGAGAGTTCATCATACGTAATTTTAATACTACCATTAACAGAACTAAACTCGCCATTACGTGCTAAACCATTTGCTTTAATGGAACCGTTAACCAACTCCGCATTCACTTCACCTTTTACGTCGTTAATTACCAATGAGCCATTAACTAAATCAATTTCAGACAATGAGGCATTTTTTGGTACAGTTACAACATATTCAACTTTACCTGAATTACTATTATGTCCCCAACTCGACTTTTCTTTATAACGCGTTTCAACACTAACCCCAACTGAGCTTTGCTGCATATCAATAATAATATTATCTCTATCATCTTGGTCATCAGCAGTAATCGTTGCCATAACGTGAATTTCAGCTTTGTCCCAGGTTGATATCTCTACTGAACCATTAACATTATCAAGACGAAATGATGCTTGTTCACTAACGTCAAATGATTGCTCCACTTCATCAATTACATCCGCTTGAACAGAAAAACTTAGTAGCGCAATAACACTAGTCGTTGACATTAATTTTAAAAAAGAAGATCGCATAATATTTCCCTAATAACTAAATCGTTGTTGTTTAATCAATTAGTCACCACAATGATGAAAAAGGTTTAAAAAAATTTTAACTTCAGCAAATAATTTTTTCCGAGCTATCAAGGAGTAATTTCGTTACCATGCAAATCATGATGTTCAAGGAACCTATTACACGATGAAAACAAAAGTTAGTCTATTACTTACTGGTAGCGAATTAATGAACGGTGACGTAGTTGATACTAACTCTGTGCTATTTGCTGAGCAATTAAACAATATTGGCTTATCAATTGATAAAAAAGTGACTATCGGTGACGAGCAGGAATTATTAGCAACTGAAATTTTACAACTAAGCCAAACCTCTGATTTACTCTTTATTAATGGTGGACTAGGACCAACGACAGATGACTTAACCGCAGAAGTTGTCGCTACAGCATGTAATAGTAAATTGGAATTAAACAAAGATGCCCACCAGCACTTGAAAACGTGGGCAAAAAGACGAAACACGACATTAAATCAGCCTAATTTAAAGCAGGCCTATTTACCGAAAAATAGTAATATTATCGCCAATAGAACCGGTAGTGCAGTTGGTTTTAGCGTTGAATTAAATCAGTGCCTAATTATTTGCACTCCTGGTGTGCCCAGTGAACTTGGTCATATGCTGCGCGAAGAAATAACAATCAATTTAAAAACACGCTTTGTGCCGCCACAATACAGCACACTACACCGACTACACCTCTTTGGAATTGGTGAGTCGAGTATCCAAGCATTAATAAACGATCACCTCCCCGCTTGGCCAAACGAAATTACCATTGGCTTTCGTGCGGCAATGCCAATTCTGGAATTAAAATTAGCAGTTAATTGCCAACAAGGGCAAAAATTACTACCGGAATGGTTAACAAAAATAAAGCTATTACTAGGCGCTCATATATTGGCAGAAGGCGATAATGAAAATAGCACCCTCGCCGACTATTTAGTCCCTCAACTAATAAAGGCGCATCAGAAAATTACTGTTGCAGAGTCTTGTACAGGCGGCTTAATTGCCAGCCAGTTAACGTCAATTTCTGGGGCATCAGCAGTATTCGAGGCTGGCTATGTGACATACTCGAATGAAATGAAAACAAAAATGCTTGGGGTGCAAACTTCGACATTGATAAACCACGGAGCAGTTAGCAAGGAAACTGTCATAGCCATGGCTACAGGTGCATTAGCAAATTCCGGAGCTGACTTTGCCATAGCCGTTTCTGGAATTGCCGGCCCAAACGGCGGCACTAAAGACAAACCAGTTGGCTCAGTTTGGATAGCTTGGGGAGGCAAAAGCAATATTCAGGCTAAATATTATTGTATCAATGTAGCAAGAAAGCAATTTCAGCATATTGTTGCCGCTAGAAGTTTAGACTTGGTGCGAAGAATGTTAATACAAAGTAACGAAATGGCTCATTACGACAAGTGATCATCAATTCATCTGATATAATACGGTAGTGATCGGCTTTTATATTGCGTAGTCTTAAAAATATTTATATATTTGATGTAATTAAGTGTGCTGGTTTTAACAATTATTATTGAATTATTGAATTATTGAATTAATTTTATAAAAACAGCAAATACCCTTATAACCGTTATAATTAAACGTATTAAGGTAATAGTTAGGCTCAAAGGAGAGTACTTTGATAGATAAAAATTTCATAACCAGTGGTCGAAATACCATTATTCATAAAAACAAAAAGATTGATCTACTCGTGGTAAATGGCGCGCACCCTGTTGTTATAGTAAGCCATGTTGGCATGGGAATATATAAAGGCCCTATTCCAAAAAAACGTTCAGAAGCAAAAAAAGCATATCAAGAAGTTGTTGATGTTAGTGTTGTAGAGGTTTTTGGTGAAGAAAAAACCTTAGTGTTTGTACAAGCATTAGATAACAAAGAATACAAACTAGATTATTCTAAAGTGGGTACAGCTAATTTTATTAAGGTACATCAAGAAAACTATATCTAAGGGACCACCTGCGTTTGTAAATAATGGAGTAAAACGAGTGTGAGCAAGGCAAGTTTAGTAGCGAATAATAAAAACAACATAGACCTAGTACTGTCTCCAGTTAAAACAAAAACACAGTTAACTGAAGCAAACATTCATGAGCTGATTGAAAACTCAGAATATAGCAATTTATATGTCGATAATGGCAATATAAAAAACGCTATTGCCGAACTAAATAGCGTATTAAAGCCTCTACAAGACAACATGTCTGGTCGTGAAATAAAGTATCAGATACTTGAACGTCGTGATGCGACTATCATTATCAATGTCGACAATGACAATATGTCGGCCTCTGCAGAAATATCTACTGCGCTTGGTGGCAAGCACATGAGTGCAAAAGCCATTCTAAATGCTTCTCAAGATGCCGGTGTATGCAAAGGTTTTAGCAAAGATCAACTCATTAAGCTCGCTAAGCAAGCAGCTAAAGAACCAGCTGGCTCAATTGTAAAAGGTGAAATTGCCCATGGGAAATTGCCAATAGATGGTAAAGATTCTCGGGTCAAACTGTTAGTTGAAAGTGCACAAGATCGGATACTAAAACCGAAAAAACGTGAAGACGGCAGTGTCGATATGCGTGACCTAGGTGATATTATTTGCGTAAAAGTAGGTGATCCGCTGGCCAAGAAAATCCCGCTAACAGATGGTATTAAAGGTTATACCGTTATCGGCGATGTTTTAGAACCAACACCGGGCGCTGACTTAGAAATGCATGTTGGTGAAGGTACGGCACTAAGTCCAAAAAATAGTAGCATTTTAGTTTCTACATTAGTTGGCCTACCCCGTATTATTGAAAATGGTATGGAAGTCGACAACGTTTATCAAATTAAAAATGTTGATATTAGTACAGGTCACGTTAAATTTCAGGGTAGTGTTATTATCGACGGTGACGTTTGTGAGGGCATGAAAGTTCACGCTACTGGTGACATATCCATTGGTGGCTTTGTCGAATCAGCAACCTTAGAAGCTGGTGGTGACATCACTATAGGCACTGGTATTATAGGTAAGAAACAAGAAGTTGATGACCTAGAAGTTGATCAAATTCATATGAGCGTTAACATTAAAGCTGGCGGCAAAGTTTTTGCAAAATACAGCCAATATGCAGAAATTTCATGTGAATCTTTACGAATTGAAAACCAAATGATGCATAACATAGTCAAAGTTGCATCAACGCTTTGGGTAGGTGCAGATGACAAACCCAATGGAAAATTAATTGCTGGCTATATTCGTGCTGGTGAATCTGTTCGTGCAGGCACTGTTGGTGCAACAGCTGGCAGTACCACAATAATTTCTTTCCAAGAAAAAGTTGAACAATATTTAGCACAAATATCTGACGTTGATGAACTTGTCACAGAAGAATCAGAAAAAACCTCAGAGCTAAAATCAGCAGTCAATAAGCTGAAAAAGCTCCCAAAAGATAAAGCTAAGCCTGAAATGTTGGCAAAAGTATTAACTACTTATCAGTACCATGCAAAAAAAATGGGCGAGCACTTATCCAAAAAAGAAGCTATTGAAGCAACGTTACAAGAATATATGACAAGTGTTTACGTAGAAGCGACAGAAAGAGTTTATCATGGTGTTCAATTGTCAGTGGGTGAATTTCATGATAAAACACGTCGAGAATACGGACCAAGCCGACTAATCTATAAAGAACGAAAAATTCATGTTGACCCAATAGTGAACACGTAATCTGTTATAGTATCGACGACAATATATTTCCAATCTGGAGTTTACAATGGCATTTATTGCCCGCGGCCTTTTTATTGCTAGTTTATTAACGGCTAGTGCTCAGGCGCAACAATGCGATATTAACTTTACTCACGGTGTGATTATTGATCCCGCCCATATTCGTATTGTTAATCACGGTCAAACCTACGTGCAAATTAACGGTCAACATCAGCTATTTGTAAACGGTCGTGAAGTTGGATTAAGTGCTGAACAACAAGTGCAGCTAAGTCAATATACTAAGGGGATCAGGGAAGAGGTACCCGCGATTGTTTCTATTGCCATAGAAGGTGTTGAGCTAGGTTTAAAAGCTGTAAACAAGGTAATTAGTAGCTTAACTGGCGAAAACAGCGCATCCCATCAGCAATTTCAAGAAAAGTTTGACGAAATGAAATGGCGCTTACGAACTCGTTTTAACCATAGTGATGATAGTTACTATATTGCGCCACAAGACTTTGATGATTTTGATGAAGTTTTTGCTGGCGAATTTGAAAAGGAAATTGAAGCGATTGTTTCTGATTCAGTAGGCACTATTCTAATTGCTGTTGGCGAAGCAATGACACATAGAGAAGAGCAAAGCAGTGAACAACGAGTAGAAACCTTTGACCAACGTATTGAAACCATGGCGAGCGATATAAAGTTAGGAATTAGTAATCAAGCTAACGCGTTAGAAACAAAAGCAGAAAAAATTTGTACTCGACTCGTGAAGTTAGACGAAATAGAAAATAGGTTACAACTCGAAATCCCTGCATTGTCAGAGTTTAATTTAATAGAAACCAATTAATTCGTGACTACTCTATAGAATCTTCGTTCTTTAATATTTATATATGATCAAAAAAGCCTGCAATTGCAGGCTTTTTATGTTCAGGATGAACGGTATGTCACGATAGCATGGCTGCGAAAGAGTGACGATGCACTGTAGACCGTTAACTTACTAGCCAATTACATATTTGGATAATTTGGACCACCAGTGCCTTCTGGCGTTACCCAAGTTATATTTTGGCTTGGGTCTTTAATGTCACAGGTTTTACAGTGCACACAGTTTTGCGAATTAATCACAAACTTACCGCCTTCCTCTGTACTTTCTACTTCGTATACACCTGCTGGACAGTAGCGTTGCGCTGGCTCTGCATACTTCGCTAAGTTAACATTAATTGGAATACTGCTATCTGCCAGTTTCAAGTGACATGGTTGTTCTTCTTCATGGTTAGTGTTTGATAAAAATACTGATGACAGTTTATCAAAACTCAATTTATTATCAGGTTTTGGATAATTAATCACCGGTGCATCTTTAGCGAGTTTAAGTTGCTCATGATCTAAGGTTTCATCTTTGAGATTAAAAGGTAACTTACCACCAAAGAAGTTTTGATCAATGGTATTATATGCACCGCCTAAAAAGGTGCCAAACTTATGCATAGCAGGGCCAAAATTACGCGTGTTATAGAGCTCATCATATAACCAAGAGTTTTGATACTTTTCAATATAACTCGTTAACTCTTTACCACCTTCATCGCCAGATGCTAACGCTTCAAATATAGATTCAGCCGCTAACATACCCGACTTCATTGCAGTATGGTTACCTTTAATTTTGGCGAAATTGATAGTACCAGCATCACAACCTACTAACACAGCACCTGGCATAGTCATTTTAGGTAATGAATTAAAACCGCCTTTTGCCATCGCTCGAGCGCCGTAAGAAACGCGCTTGCCGCCCTCAAGGTACTGAGCAATTTTAGGATGATGCTTATAACGTTGGAATTCATCAAACGGGCTTAAATGCGGATTGCTATAATTTAAGTCGACAATTAGACCAACAAATACTTGGTTGTTTTCTGCGTGATATAAGTAACCACCACCTGTGGTGTCTTTTTCTAACGGCCAGCCAGCAGAGTGTACTACTAAACCTTCTTGATGCTTAGCAGGGTCAATATCCCAAATTTCTTTAAAGCCTAAGCCATAATGTTGTGGCGACTTATCTGCATCTAAGGCAAACTTTGCGATAAGTTCTTTACCTAAATGACCACGACAGCCTTCAGCAAAAACAGTGTATTTTGCTTTCAACTCCATACCTGGCATAAATGAATCTTTTTGATTACCTTCAGCATCTAAGCCCATATCACCGGTAATTACGCCACCAACACTGCCATCTTCATTGTAAATAACATCTTGAGCAGGGAAGCCTGGGAAAATTTCTACACCAAGTTGTTCCGCTTGTTCAGCTAACCAACGACAAACATTGCCCATACTAACAATGTAATTACCTTCATTATGCATAGTTTTAGGGACACTAAAACCGGGTAATTTAACCGCGCTATCTTCGCCATTAAACAAATAAATATCATCACCCGTAACGGCGGAATTTAACGGTGCACCCTTTTCTTTCCAATCAGGAAATAACTCTGTTAATGCTCGTGGTTCAAAAACTGCACCGGAAAGTATGTGAGCTCCTACTTCAGAGCCTTTTTCTACCACACATACCATTAGTTCTTGTTCTTTTTCTTGTGCTAGCTTCATTAATTGACAAGCAGTTGATAGGCCTGCAGGACCAGCTCCAACAATTACAACGTCAAACTCCATTGATTCGCGTTCCATAACATCTCCCATCACTCAATTCTTTATGAAAAATTCAAACACGCGTTTGATTTTCAAACACCTGTTTGATAACATCCAACATTATAGATATTTTCGAAGTAAATACTATCCTGTATTGCATTATTTACCGATAATATTTGTTTAAGCGCAATTTGATTGACGATATCGACAGAAGACGTTGACGTAAACGTAATCTACAAGTAGTCTTTCAAACCATAATTATAGCGCTAAGCTGAATTTCATTTAGTTTAGCCAATATTACCAACAACAAGCACCCTCAGAGGCAACGATGAAAGTATTAGTACCCATCAAACGCGTTATTGATTATAACGTAAAAGTACGTGTTAAAGCAGACAGCTCGAATGTCGATCTTGCTAATGTAAAAATGGCAATTAACCCATTTTGTGAAATCGCAGTAGAAGAAGCGGTTCGATTAAAAGAAGCTGGCACAGCAACAGAAGTTATCGCCGTATCTATTGGTGATAAGTCATGCCAAGAACAACTACGTACTGCACTTGCATTAGGTGCTGATCGCGCAATCCAGATCGATACCGATCAAAACTTAGATTCATTGCACGTCGCAAAATTATTACAGAAAGTTGTTGAAGAAGAACAACCACAGCTAGTCATTCTTGGTAAGCAATCAATTGACAGCGACAATAACCAAACAGGCCAAATGCTTGCTGCGCTTACTGGTATGGCACAAGGCACATTCGCTTCAGCAGTTAATATTGATGGCGAGAAAGTAAACGTAACACGTGAAGTTGACGGTGGCTTACAAACCGTTGCATTGAACTTGCCTGCTATTGTTACTACTGACTTACGCTTGAATGAGCCTCGTTATGCTTCATTACCTAATATTATGAAAGCAAAGCGTAAACCACTAGCCGTAAAACCAGCAGCTGACTTCGGTATTGATTTAGCAGCACGCACTACGCTACTTAAAGTAACACCACCAGCAGAACGTCAAGCAGGTATTGTTGTTGAAAGTATTGATGAATTAGTAGAAAAATTAAAAAATGAAGCGAAGGTGATCTCATGAGCGTATTAGTATTTGCCGAACACGATAATAGCCAATTAAAAGCTGATACCTTAAAAACAGTTGCCGCAGCTCAAGCAATGGGTGGAGATATCCATCTATTAGTTGCTGGCCATAACTGTCAAGCAGTTGTTGATGCCGCCAGTAAAGTTAACGGTGTAACCAAAGTATTAGTTGCTGATAATGCAGCTTATGAACATCAGTTAGCGGAAAATGTTTCACTATTAGTAACAGAGCTTGCAGCAGACTACGATCATATTGTTGCGACAGCATTAACTACCGGCAAAAACTTTATGCCACGTGTTGCTGCGTTATTAGATGTTGCACAAATTTCTGACATTATTGCGGTAGAAAGCAGCGACACTTTTGTTCGTCCAATTTATGCAGGTAATGCAATTGCAACTGTGCAAAGTTTAGATAGTAAAAAAGTTATTACAGTACGCCCTACCGGCTTTGATGCTGTAGCAACTGACGGCAATGCAGAAGTTGTAGCGCTAGATAAAGTAACTGATGCTGGTACTTCTAGCCATGTAAGCGATGAATTATCAGAGTCTGAAAGACCAGACCTTGGCGCTGCAGGTGTTGTAATTTCAGGTGGCCGCGGCATGCAAAATGGCGACAACTTCAAGCTTCTTGAAGGTATCGCAGACAAGCTAGGTGCTGCAATAGGCGCATCACGCGCTGCTGTTGATGCTGGTTTTGTACCTAATGATATGCAAGTTGGTCAAACTGGTAAAATTGTTGCGCCAGATTTGTACATTGCTGTTGGTATTTCAGGTGCAATTCAACATTTAGCCGGTATGAAAGACTCTAAAATCATTGTTGCTATCAACAAAGATGCTGAAGCGCCAATTTTCCAAGTAGCTGACTACGGTTTAGTTGCAGATTTATTCGATGCATTGCCTGAGCTAGAAAGTAAGCTTTAAGCAAATATCCTCACCGTAAAAATCATGTATAATAAAACCACTCTTGTAGTGGTTTTATTTTATCTGAAATACAGTAATCAACATGACAAAAACATTTTCTAATTTAAGCGATCTCGCCAGTGCCTTTGGCAAAACTATTGAAAAAGATGATAACGCAGCAGTTAGTAACGACTCGCTTGTTTATTCAACCTCTCAAGGAAGAATTAAACAAACGACAACAAAAACGGTAACTGCATCAGACGGTTTCGCGAAAGTTCGCCGTGAAACTAAAGGCAGAAAAGGTAAAGGTGTTGTTACTATCACTGGCTTAGGCTTAGATGAAAAAGCACTGAAAGATCTTGCTAAGAAACTAAAGAAAACTTGTGGAAGTGGTGGTAGTGTCGTCGGAGAAACTATCGAAATCCAAGGCGACAAACGAGATGAGATTAAAGCCGTGCTTGAGAAAAGCGGCTTTAAAGTTAAATTTATTGGCGGTTAAGGCCAAATTCCCCATTCATTAAGGTATTGAGAATTACTATGAATCCAAGTGAGTTATCGCTACTTGTTGCTGAGCCTTCAGATTTACAACGAAAAATTATCATTAAAGAACTAAAGCAACAAGGTGTAACACAGGTATCGGAAGCAAAAACCATTAATGAAGCTTATGCCAGTGTTGAAAAGCATCATCGCGATTTGATTACCAGTGCAATGTATTATGAAGACGGTACCGCACTAGAGTTGCTTCATAAAGTGAGGCAAAATTCTGAAATTGCTGACACGCCATTTATGTTAGTGACCAGTGAGCATCGTCGTGCAACACTTGAAGAGTTTAAACAATCAGGAGTTATTGCATTACTACCAAAGCCGTTTACTCCAGATCATCTCGCCACTGCGATAAACACTACTATTGATTTGCTTTCTACAGATGAATTAGAGCTTGAATACTTTGATGTTCACGAAGTTAGGGTGCTATTAGTTGACGATAGTAAGCTAGCTCGCAACCATATTAAGCGTGTACTGAATAACTTAGGCTTGTCAAAAATTTCAGAAGCTGCTGACGGCAGTGAAGCAATAGCTTTATTAAAAAATAACATGTTCGACTTAGTCGTAACAGATTACAACATGCCTGAAGTCGATGGCAGAGAGCTTACTCGTTATATTCGTAACGAAAGTGAGCAATCACATTTACCAATATTAATGGTTACGAGTGAAAGCAATGACACGCATCTATCAAACATTCTTACTGAAGGCGTTACCGCAATGTGTGATAAACCATTTGAGCCTCAAAATGTAAAAAAAATCCTCTATAAAATTTTAGAAGATTAATTTCAATTTAAGGGACAGTTTGCGCTAGCATAGTTATACATTACAACTTAAGCTCAAACTGTCTTAATTTCATCGCAATTTTGTTATGTGATACTTTTAAACGTTCTGCAAGTTTTCTGGTTGTCGGATAATAAGGATACAAATCGGAAATTAACTTTTTTTCAAACTGTGCTTGCGCACTGGCCCAATCTTCAACTTCGTTTCCGTCAATGATATCACTATCATCTTCAATCTGTTTAAACTGGGCAAGCGCTACAGTTATGCCTTTAGAGGTGATGTCGCCATTTTCACTGAGCGCAACGGCTCGAAATAGAACATTTTGTAGCTCTCGAATATTACCCGGCCAAATATAAGAGCTCAGTAATTGCATCGCCCCGGCTTCTATATTAGGTCTTCTCTGGTTCATTTGATCAGCAGCCATGATAACAAAATGATTAACTAGCAAGTTAATATCTTCAGCACGATCTCGCAATGGTGGCGACGTTAAATTAAGTACATTGAGACGATAAAATAAATCTTCTCTAAACTGTTGTGTTGCAATCATATTCAGTAAGTTTTGGTGAGTTGCGCTAACAATTCTTACATTGGCATTTAACTCTTTCGTTCCTCCCAATCTACGATAAGTAAAGTCTTGCAAAAACCTCAATAACTTAGCTTGTAAATAGGGTGACATTTCAGCAATTTCATCTAAGAATACGGTACCACCTTCTGCTAATTCAAATAACCCTGGTTTCCCACCCTTTTGCGCTCCCGTGAAGGCGCCGGTCGCATAACCAAATAACTCACTCTCTAACAAATGCTCGGGTAATGCCGCGCAATTAACAGCAAGAAACGGTGCTTTTTTACGATGACTAGCATTGTGTAACGCGCGAGCAATAAGCTCTTTACCTGTGCCAGTTTCACCACTAATTAAGACTGGTAAATCTAGCTCTGCAAATCGGCTTGTTTGCTCTTTAAGCATTTGGATCCCGGCAGAGCTGCCAATAATATGATCTATTGCATGTTCTTCACGAGTTTGTAAAATTGCTATTTGCCTACCAAGCTGACTTATTGACTTTATTGAAATCACAGCACCAGAACTATTATCTTGCTCAGTTATCGGAGTGATTTCCGCAATATAGCTCTGCCCTGCAATTTCAATACTTTGAGAACTAACTCGATCAAGTAATGGTAGCTCAGCTTCAAGCTCCAATAGTTCGGTTATCTCGCGCCCTTCTAGCTTTGTAGTACTATTGAATTTATATTGTTGTCTTAGTAGATTTTCTCCAGATTTATTGAGTGCTATTACACAGCCTTTTTCATCAATATCAATAATTGCATCGGGTAAGCGATTCAGTAGTGCTTTTAAATGACGTTCACGGCTTTCAGCAGGCAGAAAATCCACTACTTTGCAGCTATTAACTCCGGAAATTGTCATTAGTGCTGCTTCAATGTGGGTAAAAATAACTTTATTATCACCCAAGTGAGCAAAAATTCGCTGAGATGCTACTTCCATCGCTTTGATATCAACGTTAAGTGCAACCAATACTGTCAGTATTTCTTGGCTAATACCCAACCTATCCTCTGACGAAATTTCAATACGCATTATTAATCTCTAAACAAAACAAAACAAAACAAAACAAAACAATATAAGTAATAATTATATTACAGCGTACCTAAATTATTACAATAATAATTGTACTGATTTGCCTCGCTATAAGCGTGCTTTTATCTTACTAAATTCAAAAAATATCACTAAATAAAAATACTGTAGAATCTTTTGTAATAAATTTATTACAAAAGATTCTACAACAATTAAAATTAAACCAGTAAACCTTTGTATTATATAGACTTTACTATTTGGCAAAATTATTGCAAAAGAGTAAATAATACTGAAAATCAACTAAATTATGTTTTGACCCACAATAATTACAATGTCAAAAAGATGAAGGAAAATTATGTCTGACAGCAAGCATATAGAAACCCAAGCAATTCACTCTGGTCGTATTAATGATGAACAATTTGGTTCATTAGCAACGCCGTTATACCAAACTTCAACATTTATCTTTGATGATGCACAACAAGGTGCGGATAGATTTGCAGGAGAAGCTGACGGCTACATATATAGTCGTCTAGGAAACCCTACAACCCGACAATTGGAAATGCGTGTTGCTGCGATGGAAGGTATGGAAGATGCTGCGGCAACGGCTACAGGAATGGGTGCGGTTTCTGGAGCATTACTCGCAAATTTATCTTGCGGTGATCATTTAATTTCTTCTAAAGCTGTCTATGGCTGTTCATTTGCATTAATGAATCACCAACTAACTCGCTGGGGTATTGAGGTTAGCTTCGTTGATATGGCTAATCCAGACGAAATTACAGCTGCGATAAAACCAAATACTAAAGTAATATTTTTAGAAACTCCGGTAAACCCAAATTTGGAAGTTTACGACCTGGCTGCGATTGGCAAAATTGCTCAACAACACGATATCATTTCAATTGTTGATAACACCTTTCTTACACCGGTTTTACAGCAACCGAAAAAATACGGTATCGACATTGTGGTACATAGTGCAACTAAGTACCTTAATGGCCATGGTGACGTTGTCGCAGGCATAATTTGCGGCAGTAGCGAAATGATCATGAATATTAAAATGACCGTACTGAAAGACATTGGCGCAACAATCAGTCCACATGATGCTTGGCTGATTATGCGAGGCCTTAAAACGTTACCTATACGTATGGAGCGTCATTGCAGTAATGCACAAAAATTAGCAGAGTTTCTAGAAAATCATCAAAAAGTTTCACATGTTTACTATCCTGGATTGAAGCGTCATTCAGGTAACAAGTTTGTTGGTGAGCAAATGAAAGCAGCGGGAGGCGTTATTGCCTTTGAAATTGAAAGTGATCTTGCTGGTGGTAGTGACTTCATAAATCGTATGAAGCTATTCTCCATTGCAGTGAGTTTAGGTGATGCGGAATCACTTATTCAGCATCCTGCGTCAATGACTCATTCACCGTATACACAAGAAGAGCGATTAGCAGCTGGCATTAGCGACAGCTTAATTAGAATATCTGTTGGCCTTGAAAATGTTGATGACTTAATAACAGATTTAGAACAGTCACTATCATTAATTAAACCAGCAAATATCGATAGGAATATAGCTTAGTTACTATTAGCCTAAATTCTAAAGATAGCCCATTATTTAAACTTTAATGGGCTACTTGATAGGAAATATACGGCTAATTTTGATTACTTAATATTGCGTCTAACTTAGGCAGTAAACGTGCTTTTAACGCAGCTAATTCTTCATCTGCATAAGGTATCAACTCTTGTTGTCCCCAAATAGGCTTTGGCCAACAAGGATCGGTTTTATAACGAACAATATGATGTAAATGTAATTGTGGTACTACATTTCCTAATGCTGCTACATTCATTTTATCGCCTTTAAACTCTTGCACCAGTACTTCACTCAACATACTCGATTCATTTAAAAGCTGTTGTTGTTGCTGCCAATCTAATTGATAAATATCCTCAATACCTTCAACTCTCGGCACTAATATAAACCATGGAAAGGCACTATCGTTACATAATAATAGCTGAGACAGTGGAAGCTCGGCTAATACAAAGCAATCATTTTTCAATTGTGGATGTAAAACAAATTCAGTACTCATCTTCTTCCCTTAAGTATATCAATTAACGCTTATTACGACGACCTCTACCTCGAGCGAGCTTTTTAGCTTCTCTAGCGGCAATTTTATCGGCTTCAACTTTTGCAAAGTGACTCACTTCCTCTATCACCATTTCTGGTGTTTCAAACGTGATACCGCCAAGAGTTTTATCCCTTATTTCATTAATTAATATTTCGGAAGCCTTATGAAAGTCTATTCTACCGCCACTTCTAACACAACCACGCTTCTTGCCGATGACCTCAATTAATTCAACCTCTTGTTCTGGCAGTTCATCCAATTTATAGCGTTCCAGTAAACGCTCAGGATATGCATTCAATAAATATTCTGCAGCAAAACAGGCAATTTCTTCATGATCAAAGGCCGTATCTTTAACTGCACTAGTTACAGCTAAGCGATATCCGCTATTTTCATTGACTATCTTAGGCCAAAGCATACCTGGCGTGTCATATAAATATAAGCCGTCGTCTAAACGAATACGTTGCTGACCCTTTGTTACCGCAGGCTCGTTCCCAACTTTTGCTTTTGCTTTACCCACCAAAGTATTTAATAAAGTTGATTTTCCAACATTAGGAATTCCCATAATAACAGCGTTAATTTGTTTACCAGCCTCATCTTTATTAGGGGCTAGCTTACGAATTAAATTAGGAATTGTTTTTGCGACAGATGGTGATTCTGTAGTTAAAGCAATAGCTTTTACATTGTGCTGAGACTCTAAATAGCTCAACCATAATTCCGTAATGTTAGGATCCGCTAAGTCTGATTTATTAAGAATTTTAATTAAGGGCTTGTCGCCACGGATCTCAGTGATCATTGGATTCTCGCTACTAAAAGGTAAACGTGCATCACATACCTCTATCACGACATCAATCTGCGGTAATATTTCTTTAATCTCTTTTTGAGCCTTATGCATATGCCCTGGGAACCAATTAATCGCCATAAAAAATCTTTTTATCAAATAATTAAGATTTTAACATTGATGAAAATGAAATGCTGCTGAAAACAACTTTAAATATTTTAACTAAGCGCTATAAAAACTTATGCGAATAATTTACAAAAAACATTTACTTAACTAACGTTAAATATATACCAACTAATTCCTTATCAATAATGAGTAAAGTTATCATCGCTATTATCACTTCATTGCTAGTATCAAATATATGCCAAGCAGATGCTTTAACGTTTGGTAGTGGTCAATCGACATCTATCGATAAATCAAATACCCAAAAGTATGGGTATATATTCGAGACAAAATATCAATTTCCTTATTTCATTGAACAAAATTTAACTTTTGACTTTGATCTAAGCGCTCATTTTTGGCAAAACTTATATGGACCTGATATAACAGCTGCATCACTTGTCCCTTTGGTAAAATATAAAATTTATACTGAGTACATAACAATTGTTACTCGTATTGGCATTGGTATCGCATATGTTGATCAAATTCGATGGGGCAATCGTGAATTAGGTGATAACTGGATGTTTGAAGATAAGATAGAGATTGGCGTCGAACTAACATCTAACCATAGAGTCGCATTATTATTACAGCACTACTCAAATGCAGCACTTAACAATAAAAACGATGGCACAAACCTATTATCAATCAACTACAGCTATCACTGGTAAATATATAGCGTAGTTAAGCAGTTCGGTATGGAGTTCATGG
>NZ_BAAJLZ010000003.1:0-528555 GCF_057537295.1 Colwellia meonggei | reverse complement strand
TACTGTTCGTCAGTTTGTAAAGTGCTAATTTCGCATATTTAGCATTTTATTTCATTTTTTTGACTAACTGTTGAATTATCCGTCAAATATTGATTTTTTGATAACCGTCCTGTGTTTTTACAAGAAAAAAATAAACATTCAAAGTGTCTACAATTTGAAACAATGTTCGGTGGTAACAAAATATCAATCAACTGATATAATGTAAGATTACAATTTTCAAGGAAGTTTTGTGCCTAAATCTAGTCAATCAGTCGCCGATCGTACCCTATTCAGCCTAACTTGGCCGATATTTATCGATTTATTTTTCATTTTTATGATCAATGTAACTGATGCTTGGTTTTTAAGTCGCATTTCAGATTCCGCAGCTGCATCTGTTGGCGCTATTATGCCAATACTCGGCATTGCTTTTGCGCTATATAGTACTTTGCATCAAGGTGGCAGTAGTGTTGCGTCTCAACGAATTGGTGCCGGCGATAAAAGTAAATTAGCAACTACTTATGGTGTGCTTTTTGTCATTTTACTCTTTGGTGGCATAGTATTAACCTTGCTAATGGTGCTATTTGCTCCGCTGTTTAGCCAATGGATGGGGCTAAATGGTGAAATGGCATCAATGGCGAACATTTATCTTACGACCATAGGCATGGGCACTTGGATACTCGCCATTCGTTTCGCCGCCGCTGCTGTATTAACCTCGCAAGGAAAAACTAACTGGAATATGTGGTCAACGCTAGTAATGACCATAGTCAATATTTTATTCAACTACTTATTAATTGACGGTAAGTTTGGTTTTCCTGCTCTTGGCTTACAGGGTGTCGCCTATGCGTCGGTTACCGCTTGGCTTATTAGTTTATGTTTTACCTTAGTTATTATCGTTAAGCATTTAAAAATTAAAATTTCTTTGCCCAGAAGTTGGCCAACATTTAAAAGTAATAGTGCGCCAATTTTAAAAATTGCGATGCCTTCTGTTTTAGAGCCTATGTCATGGCAGTTTACGCAAATATTGATGACAGCAATGATAGTAACTATGGGGCAACTTGCGCTTGCTACTCGTATTTATAGTTTTAATTTATTGTTCACCGCGATTTTATATGGCTTTGCTATTAGCTCTGGCGTACAAATTAAAGTTGCTCATTATATTGGCGCTAAGCGCTTTGATGAAGCTCATAGCCAGCTTATGACAGGCTTAAAACTAGGTATTGTTGGCGCGATGTTTTTTGTTTTTACCTTGCTCGCGCTCTCTGATCAACTATTTGCAGTGTTTACCGAAAACACCGACATTTGGGCATTAGTAAGCTTATTTTAATGGTAGCAATTCTTGGCGAGTTTGGCCGCAGCTTTAACCTTATTGTTGGTGCATCTTTACGGGCTTCTGGTGATGCAAAATATGTTTCAACCGTTGGCTTTATTATTATGTGGTTTATTGCCTTGCCTTTAGCCTGGTTACTTGGGTTACATTTTGCTTATGGTTTGGTAGGTATTTGGCTAGCAACTAGCGTTGATGAATGTATTCGCGGTGTTATTGCCTTAAAGCGCTGGCAAACCGGGAAATGGCGAACAAAAGGTGTTTACGCAGATGAAGTTCCAATTCATGATCCTAGCATTAACGAGCGTATTGACTGCCAAGAAGCCAATGATTGCCAAGAAATATTTAACGATAATGCAGTTAAAAAAGAAAACTAATAGCACTTACTTAATGCTGGGTAGTCCTATTTTTATTGGCTGATATATTTACTAAAAAAGCCACTAATAAACAATATATTAGTGGCTTAACATGACTTACGTTTTTAAAAGGTTAACTAGTCTGAAATACTTAACCTTTAATGGTGTAATACCCTTTCATGGTTAACGATACCGTTACAGGTTTATCGCTTTTATTTTTCCAATACCAGCCATGTACGCCTTTAAATGGCGTAGTTAATGAGCCTTTCATATTATTCGATGTAGTAATTGCAAAGCTTTCGAAATAACCAGTGGTATCACCTTCTGGCTCACCATGGAAATCAAAATAAAGCTCCACACCAGCTGCTGTTTGCCATTCATATTCAAGGTGAGCATATTTGTCCATATACAATTTATATTCTAAGCCCTTACCAGCAGGAATCACTACTTCAACATTGTCGCTGCGCATTCCATCAATCTGCGTGCCGCGGTCAATCTTTAAAGCTACTGGCTTCTCTGATGCTTCTGCTATCGCCGTTAAACCAAGTGCTTTACCAATACCAGTTGGGTCAATATTATATTCCGCCGGTAAAATACAGCTAATAAGCACAACAATGGCAATAATTGCGGCAATTACACCCGCTTTAATTAAAGTTTTAGTTGAGTGCACCGGCACATTAAACTCATTCATTTTTAATTCCTAAATTTTTCTTAATATTGATTTAGCTTGCGCTAATATCTATTTTAAATTTTTACTAACAATACTTATGCGACGAAATAACCCGTTAATTGCAAACCAATTAACATAAAACCTGCGCTCATTAAGGCGGTATTAGTTAGCGTTGCAAAGCTTAAATAGCTACGATGTCTGCGCCAAAAGCTTAATATGATCAATACCATACCTAAAGCAAGAAACTGCCCTATTTCCACACCGATATTAAAAGCAATAATGTTTGTTACTAAGCCGTCTTCAGGTAACTTAAACTCTTGAATTTTTGTTGCTAAACCAAAACCATGAAATAAACCAAAAATCATCACCGCAAGCTTCGTATTTGGCTGGTATCCAAATACACGTTTAAAGCCACCTAAATTATCGAAACCTTTATAAACAACCGACAAGCCGATAATTGCATCAATTAAGTAGGCGTTAATTTGAATATCACTAAATACGCCATAAAGTAAGGTTAAACTATGTCCAATAGTAAACAGGCTGACATAAATCACCACATCTTTACTGCGAAACAAAAAGAAAATAACACCTACTAAAAACAATAAATGATCATAGCCTGTCACCATATGTTTAGCGCCAATATAGATAAAAGGAAATATTGCTGCCCCTTGGTTAGCTTCTAAAAATTGTTTAGTTGCATCATCAACGCCATGTGCTAGTAGTGAAAACGAAGCAAATAGCCCCGTAATTACTAACAATAATCGCATTGAGTTTTTAACTATTTTATTCACTTAGCACTCCTTGGTACCGTTAACTAATAAGTTAATTTAGTGCGCCACTGTATTAGCAGCGCACTGTATTTATACTTTTTTATTGAATTTATATACTAAGCTGGTCAGCAAAGGTAATATGATCAAGGTTAGTATGGTTGAAGAAACAATACCGCCAATAACTACCGTTGCTAGTGGTCTTTGAACTTCAGCTCCGGTACCTATATTTATTGCCATAGGCACAAAGCCTAAACTTGCCACCAGTGCGGTCATTAATACTGGGCGAAGTCGTTGGCTAGCCCCTTGTTTAATTGCCGTGACAACCTCCATACCATCTTTTATCAACTCTTTAATAAACGACAGCATCACTACACCGTTGAGCACCGCAATACCCGATAAAGCAATAAAGCCAATCGCCGCTGAAATAGATAACGGCATATCACGAATCACCAAAGCTAGAATCCCGCCTGTCAATGCCAGAGGAACGCCACTAAAAATGATTAAGGCATCACGAAATGAACCAAAAGCACTGTAAAGCAGGGCAAAAATTAGTAACAAGGTTAATGGCACAACAATCATCAAACGCTGCGATGCCGATTCAAGTTGCTTGAATGTGCCCCCGTACTCAGTCCAATAACCGCTAGCTAAACCTAAGTTGTTTTTCATCACCTGCTTAGCTTCAGCAATAAAAGATCCTAAATCACGCCCTTCCACATTTGCAGTAACAATGACATGACGTTTACCACTTTGGCGGTTTATTTGATTTGGTCCAACTTGCTGGCTGATGGTTGCTACTTCTCCTAGCGGCACGTAACTTAAATCTGGATTCAGATCTTTTGACAGCGCTATTGGCAAATTGGCTAATGCGGATAA
This sequence comes from Colwellia meonggei, assembly GCF_057537295.1. Lineage (NCBI taxonomy): Bacteria > Pseudomonadati > Pseudomonadota > Gammaproteobacteria > Alteromonadales > Colwelliaceae > Colwellia > Colwellia meonggei. Next base: position 524,583 of record NZ_BAAJLZ010000003.1, on the reverse strand, counting down.
ATCTTGGCTGACATTCTCCGACATACGCACAACTAAATTAAAACGTCTATCGCCTTCATAAATAAGACCAGTTTTAACGCCGGCGATCGCCGCTTGTACAGCTGCTTGCACATCAGCAATAGTTAAACCTAATAATGCTAAATGATCACGGTTAGGCTCAATTGATAACATAGGCAAACCTGACATTTGTTCAACACGTGCATCTTTAGCGCCGGGAATATTAGCAATTAAGGCCGCAGCGTTATCGCCTGCATCTTTTAATGTTGCCAAGTCATCGCCGTAAATACGCAGTGCAACATCAGCACGTACCCCCGCAATCAACTCATTAAAGCGCATTTCAATTGGTTGGGTAAACTCATACTTGTTACCAGGTATAGCTTCAACTAAATTTCGAAGTTCTTCAATAAATTGTGCCTTAGTTTTAGTTTGATCTTGCCATTGTGACATCGGCTTCATGATCAAAAATGTATCCGCTACATTTGGCGGCATAGGGTCAGTCGCCACTTCCGGTGTACCAATTTTTGAAAACACCCGTTCAACTTCATCAAGTTCACCAATAAGGATTTCAAGATTTTGCTGCATAGTGACAGATTGTTGTAAACCTGTGCCAGTAATACGTAAAGCATGTAAAGCCAGATCGCCTTCATCAAGTTGTGGTAAAAATTCAGTACCTAATTGTTTAGCCTGAAAGCCACTAAAAACAACCACCGCGCCGGCAACTAGCAAAGGTAATAATGGGCGTTTTAACGAAAAATATAAAACGGGTTCATAGCAAGCACGTGCTTTTGCCATTAGCCAGTTCTCTTTCTCGCTAACTTTGCCTCGAACAAATAATGCAATTGCTGCAGGAACAAAGGTTACAGAAAAGATCATTGCACCAATTAAAGCAGCAACAACGGTAAAAGCCATAGGATGGAACATTTTACCTTCAACACCACTTAAGGCGAATATAGGCAAATACACCAACATGATGATCAATACACCGAAAACGGCAGGTCTAAACACTTCTTTAGTTGCCTCAAACACAACTTTAAGCCTTTCTTCTAACGATAGTAGCCTTTGTTGTTGCTGTTGTGCCATGCCTAAACGTCTCAAGGCATTTTCAACCACGATAACGGCACCATCAACAATGACACCAAAATCAATAGCACCTAAGCTCATCAGATTACCGGAAACACGGTTAACCGCCATTCCTGAAATTGCAAATAGCATACTTAGCGGAATAACTAAGGCAGCAATAAAGGCCGCTCTAAAATTACCTAGTAGAGCGAAAAGCACAACAATAACTAATACCGCCCCTTCAAAAAGGTTTTTTTGTACCGTGGCAATAGTTTTATCGACTAATGTGGTTCGATCATATACCGCTTCAGCAACTACACCCGCAGGTAAGCTTTCATTAACTTTTTCTAAGCGTTGAGCAACGGCCTTCGCAACAATACGACTATTCTCACCAATCAGCATAAATGCCGTACCTAATACCGTTTCTTTACCTGATTGTGTTGCTGCACCTGTACGCAGTTGTTTACCATAAAAAACATCGGCAACGTCACGAATTCGAACTGGAGCATCATCACGTTTCGCCACCACAACATTAGCAATTTCCTCCAGTGATTTTAGCTGACCAGGCGAGCGCACTAGCCATTGTTCACCGTTACGTTCAATATAACCTGCACCTGTATTTCGATTATTACGTTCAAGCGCACTAATAACTTGCGCAATAGTCACCTTAAAGGCTAATAACTTTCCCGGAACTGGGGCAACTTGATATTCACGCTCAAAGCCACCGATACTATTAATTTCGGTAACACCGGGTACTTGCACAAGTTGTGGGCGGATGATCCAATCCTGAATCGTTCTTAAATCTTCTGCGCTATATGCACTACCATCCGCTTTAGTTGCACCTTCTGTTGCTCTAATCGCATAACTAAAAACTTCACCTAGGCCACTAGCTATTGGGCCTAGTGTTGGCTCAGCACCTTGTGGTAATGATGAACGTATACCTTGTAAACGTTCGGATATTTGTTGTCGCGCCCAATAAATATCGGTGCCTTCTGTAAATATAACAGTAACTTGCGACAACCCATACTTGCTAACCGAACGGGTATAATCTAAATCAGGTATTCCCGCCATAGCATTTTCAACAACGTAGGTCACACGCTGTTCAGATTCTAATGGCGAATAACCATCAACTTGGGTGTTTATTTGTACTTGAATATTGGTTATATCAGGCACGGCATCAATAGGAAGTTTTAAAAGGTTATTAACACCAAACGCTGCTATCAATAATGTAAACGCTATAATCAGCCAGCGCCGCTCTAAAGAGAACTTAATAATACTATTCATATAATTAGCCCCTAATGATCATGCTTAGCAGCGTCTTTTAAAACATCTGCTTTCATTAAATAGCTATTTTGAGTTACGTATTCTGTGTCAGCAGCAATGCCACCTAACACTTCTACATATTTACCATCACTTTCACCCAACTCTACCATTCGAACTTCAAAGGTATTGCCGAACTTTGCGAACACTACAGGCATATCTCGAAACGTTTGCAAAGCACTGACACGAACCGCCATTGCAGCATCTAACCTTTTCGTTTCGATATTTGCTTTTATGTGCATTCCAGGGCGCCAATGTCCTTCGGTGTTATCAAGCACCGCTCGAGCTCTTGCAATATGACCACCTGTCATTTTAGGGGCAATATAACTAATGGTGCTTTTCGCCCGTTCACCACCATGGTTATCACTTACTGTTACTGGTAAACCTAATGAGAGTTTTTCTATATTTTGAGGGAATGCTGATAAGTCTATCCATACCGACGAAAGATCAGTTACTTGCACTATGGCAGAGCCTTGGGTGTTATCTCCAACATTTAAAAACTGATCAGTTATTTCACCAGCGCTAACACTATAAACTTGATAGTCTTGCAACGTATCGCTATTGGTTACTACCGCAACTAATTGCCCTGCTTTTACGCTATCACCAAGGTTGACTTTAATTGCTTTGATAATACCAGGGTATGGTGCATTAACATTTGCAACTTTATTGGTGATCGGAGATACAATGCCAAATAAGGTATCATTGAAGTGCAATGTTTGTGGTTTTACTTGTTCAGTTTCTACTTGTGATAGCGCTAATAAACGATCGCTAATAACAGTTCGGCCTTCAAAGTTATCATATTGCCAATTCAGCTTTTTACCTTGAATGTTAGCTTCAACTTCGACAGTAAAAGAGTGAGGCTCAACAACAGTTTGCTGACTCACCAAGTAATCTTGCTCTGGGGCAAAGCTTAATTTGTCTTGCTTACCTCCTAAACGAGACAAGGTAATATTTAAATCAACGGCATTAGGGTTTAGCAATTCATTTTTTTGATAAACAAATACCCGCATCTCTGGTGGTATACCTTGCTCAACAACCGTAATTTCAACACTGTATTCACCCTGTTGTATTAATTTACCGCCATGTGGTCCTTTTAGTTCAGATTCTTCATGGTGCTGCTCGGCATAACTAGTGCCGATAATTAGAGAAAGAAATAAGATCGTAATTGAGAATATTTTATTAATTTTACTTTGCTTGAGAACAAACATTAGTTTTGCTCCTGAATAGTTTTCGAGGTGAAATTACTGGCATGATTTGAATTATTACTATTTGTAGTGTGCTGGGTCATCGACTGACCCGTGATTCGCTCTAACTCTAATAACTGCATGACAACTTCAAACTTGTTATTGATAAGTTCTAATTGAACTTCAAATAATTCATTTTGTGCATCAAGTAATTGCAGTACATTAACTTTGCCTGCATTGTAAGCCTGTGTTGTTTCTTGCATTAATTGCTGTGCCAGTGGCAAGTTATTACGACTAAGCGACTGTAATAACTCATGCGTTGTTTTTAACCGTTGCTGTATTGCTAACAAGGTTAAACGAATTTGGCTTCGCGCTAATTTCTGTTGCTGTAATAGCTTATTTTCCCGCTGCTTCGCCGCTAAAATATTACCTTGGTTGCTGTTGGTTAATGCCAACGGCATGGAGAAAGTCAACATAAAAGCACTATCGTCAAACTCTTCATAACGACGCAAACCAAGCCCGACTGATATATCAACTTCACCTTTGGCAATTTCAGCACGTGTTTTCGCTTTCAATATTTGCTCGGCATTTAGCAATTGCATAAATTCAGGCGAAGATTCAATAGCATTTAATACCTTTTCAGTCTTAGGCAATGGTGTATTCAGCGATAAACGCCCTTCAACAACTTCAAATTTTGCTTGCTCTGACCACATCATAGCAAGCTCTTGTTTTTTAATGCTTAAACCTGAAATAGTAGACTGTAAATTACGACGAGTTTTGGTAACGCGTAACAAAACACGGCTGACATCGGCTTGGGTAACACTGCCAGCTTGCGCCCTTTGTTTAATATTATTGAGTGCGGTGAGCTCTATATTGAGTTTTTCGTCTAACCAGCGCTTTATCGCTTGTAAATGTAATACACGATAATAGCGTGCAGTTGTTTCTGACAACACTTCCATGCGCTGCAATTCATATTCACTTAGCTGCTGGCGTTGCTTAGCGTGAACTAACTCAATGCGACGTTGACGCTTGTCTGCCATTTCTATTACTTGGCTTAAAGCAAAGGTTGTTTGTGCGCGATTAATACCACTGACTTGGCCACTACCAAATATATTCTCAACGGTCACTTCTAATGTTGGGTTAGGGCTTAAATTTGCTTGTATTTCGAGCGCTTCAGTAATGCGTTGCTCAAACGAAAATAATTGTAAACGGTTATTTTTTAATAACGCCTGTTGTAAGGCCCATTCTAGAGAAATGTTCTCCGGAGTGGCGGCGGTTAAAATAGCTTTTGATGATGCTGGATTCACTGTTTGCGCTAAGCTGACTGAGCTCAAGCTTGCAAACAAGCAAAAACCGACGGCTGACATCACAGCCTGTTGATATTTTTTCACGGTATAACTCCACTATCCAATAGCAAAACTATTGAATTGATTAATAAAAATTATTGATCAGTATTGGACGTTAGATACTTGGAGGTGGTATTGGCGGTGCGTAATTATAATCTGGGTAGTTAATGTGTTTATTGGTGATTATATCCGCAATAACTATGTTTGATATCAGGTTATTTTCAACCGGAGGGAAACAAGACAAGTGAGAGTGATTAGCATGTTCGTGTTCAGTATCTTCTTCACTTACGCCTGCGACATCGTCATTAGCATTTTGAAAATTATTACTTTGCTGTTCACTATGGTAGTGAGCATGGGCTATTTTTTCACCTAAGGGATGTTCGCCACTTGGAAAGTGCACGGAGGCATTGACACAGGTTGCAAAAATTTGACATACAAACATCACTAACATGGTTGTTAGTGTAAACTTCGAGCGCACTTTGCTATTCGTTGTGCTAGGTAAAGTTGTTGTATTTGTCAAAATAAAACCAATTAAATGCGATGGATAGCGATAAATATAACTCAACAGAAATAATACAAGATGCTGAGCCCCGTTATTTAACCAAAGTCATTAGTCTTTGTCTATCAATTAACTAGGATTTAATTGCGTAATTACAAAAAGTTACAAACATGAAACCTGTAATCGCTAATGATTTTGTCTATACCGAATGCAAGAAATGTTTGATAATATTGCTTTATTAACTACCCAAAGTACTAATTTATGAGCAATACCTTACAAATAATAACATTGGCGGATCTCGCAATAGCCTTTGTTCCCGTTATTATTGCCGTTGCTTTTCTATACTTTTGGTCGTTAGAGGTTAAGCAAGCTGGTTATGCACTTGCACGCATGCTAGTTCAGTTATTATTAATAGGTTATGTGCTTAGCTATATTTTCTTTTCAGACAGCCCTTGGTTAATCACAGGCATCCTGCTGATGATGATCAGTATTTCATGCTGGATTGCGCTGCGCACACTCAGTCAATACCGTCGTTTGCTGTTTAAATATGGTTTTATGGCAATATTTTTCGGCGGTGGCTTTACTTTATTACTTATTAGCCAAGGTGCTTTGTCGATAACACCTTGGTACCAACCACAAGTCATTATTCCATTAGCAGGTATGATTTTTGCCAATGCCATGAACAGTATAAGCCTTTGCGCTGAACGCTTATTCTCAGAAATCAACAACAAAACCGCATATAAGTTAGCTCGTAAACAGGCCTTAAATGCCGCTACAATCCCCGTGATTAACTCTTTGTTTGCTGTAGGTTTAGTATCATTACCCGGCATGATGACCGGACAAATATTATCTGGCGTATCTCCACTAATTGCTGCCCGTTATCAAATAATCGTTATGTGTATGATTTTCGCATCAGCAATACTCTCTGCGGCTATGTTTTTATTGTTATCACAGCGCAGCATAAAAAATATCATTATCAGCCAGCAGTAATCCATAAATTAACACAATAATTTATAAGCCACGTTGCCATTCTTGTCGTAAAGGTATTTGTTGTGGTTGAGTGATGGCGGTATTCACTTTGTCTAGCAATTGCTGCATATCTTTACCTAAATAAATTAACCTATAAGCATCACTATCCGTATTTTTTATATAAATTTACTCAAAACCCAATTGCAAATAATTATCATTTGCAATAGCATGGCGTTTAACAAATTTTAAATATCGTTTCAGTTTACTATGCAAACTTCACACTTTTCATACCGTGCTATACCTATAAAACAACTAGAGCAAAAAATTCGTTCAGGTATAGAACCCGACAATTTAATGTTGATTAAATTATGGCTAAATCTTGGTCAAAGCGATGATTTACCAACAATAAACTTACGTGAGCGATATACAGCACAATTTTACTTGTTGTTGGAAACTGTATTAGACGATTTAGTCCCAATACATTGGCGACGCACATGCTTAGACAACATTTATCTTCCTTTAAGTTCACTTAAAAAAGTGGCAAGTGATGATAAATCTGAACAGCATCTACAGCACCTTTTTCATGAACTAGCAGTTTCTACACGTTATGTAGAAAAAAGCTTATCATCTTAATAACTATGGAGTAACAATGGATCAATATCGTATTGAGAAAGACAGTATGGGCGAATTACAAGTTCCTCAAAACGCACTTTATGCGGCGCAAACACAACGTGCAATTAATAACTTCCCCATAAGTGGTCAGAAAATGCCAAAGGCTTTTGTTAAAGCACTATTGCTCGCAAAATATTCAGCAGCAAAAGCAAACAGTGAGCTAGCACAGATTTCAACATCAATGGGGAATGCTATTTGCCAAGCAATTGATACCTTATTAAATAACGACTTTATGCCGCACTTCCCTGTTGATGTATTTCAAACTGGCTCAGGCACCAGTTCAAATATGAATGCCAATGAAGTACTCGCTACTCTAGCGACAGAAAATTTGGGTGAAAAAGTTAGCGCTAATGACCATATTAATTATGGTCAAAGTAGTAATGATATTATTCCAACCACTATTCACATTAGTGCCGCGATAGAAGTAAATAATAAACTGTTACCCGCACTTAGGTACTTAAGGGACGCCATTAATAATAAAGCTGAAGAAGTCAGCCACTTTATAAAAACAGGCCGCACTCATTTAATGGATGCCATGCCAATAAGCATGGCACAATCACTTCATGCATGGGCAGATCAATTACAGCAAAACATTAACTTTATTGAAGGTGTTTTACCTAGCTTAAAAACCTTAGCACAAGGGGGCACAGCAGTAGGAACCGGTATCAATGCACACCCAGAATTTTCGTCAGCTTTTAGTAAAGCATTATCTAAGAAAACAGCTATCGATTTTAACCCTGCCAATAACTTTTTTACTCATATTAGCTCGCAAGATATTGCTGTTACACTCTCAGGACAACTAAAATCGACAGCGGTAACTATAATGAAAATAGCGAATGATTTACGTTGGATGAACTCCGGGCCATTAGCAGGGTTAGGTGAAATAGCATTAGAAGCATTACAACCGGGCTCCTCTATCATGCCAGGCAAAGTAAACCCTGTAATTCCAGAAGCGGCAACTATGGTATCGGCGCAAGTAATTGGCAATGATTCAACGATAACCATAGCTGGCCAATCTGGCAATTTTGAACTGAATGTTATGTTGCCACTTGTAGCAAAAAACTTATTAGAAAGTATCGAATTACTTAGCAATATTAGTCACTTAATAGCTGACAAAGCGATTACCACATTTACCGTAAATGAAAACAAGCTTTCAGAAACACTGGCGCGAAACCCTATTTTAGTTACCGCTTTAAATCCTATTATTGGCTATTTAAAAGCAGCCGAAATAGCTAAAATAGCCTACAAAGAAGGAAGAGCCATCGTAGATGTTGCCACCGAGAACACAGAACTTAGTCGTGAAGAATTAACCATACTGCTAGATCCCGCTAATTTAATAAAAGGCGGAGTTCAAGGTTAACTGTTTAACCATTTTTTATTGCTTTATCTGCATTTCCATCCTGAGATATGTAACATATTTCAGGATGGAACAACTATTAAAATAAACCGACTTGAAAACATCAAATAATTATAAATACTCTATTTTCAATTAAGCTCTACATAACAACCGTATTGCTAGTTATTTACACATGCTTTTAGCTAAAATTAGCTGCGTTGCAGCTAAGTACTTATCTCCAGAGCCTTTAATGACTTTTTGGTCTAAATGCTCTGATGCTTTATGTACTTTCTCAAGATCTACCGCAATAGTTTCGAGGTTTTTTTGCAGTTTAATAACCGCATTTTCGAGTGTATAGGTTAGTTCGTGAACTTTAACCATATCTTCAGGCGATAATTCTTTCTTGTTAACTATCGCTTGTAACTTTTGATTATACGCCGCTAAATTGCAAAGAGCCGCACTCGTCGTTGGCGCTTGTAATGATGGAAAGTGGCTATATTTTTCGTCGGCGTGCGCAACACTAGTAGTAAAAAAAATAAGGCCAGCGATTGTTAATAAATGTGTTTTCATCTTAGTTCCTATAGGAGTTTTCTGTAGCAATGCCAACCTAAAATAAACTTGATTGGCATCAATTCAAGTTATGTTAATTACATTTGTTTATTGTTTTGTAGACGGTATAAAAACAAGGTTAATATCGTACCCAGCACACTAACTAAGCCAATAAAAACAAACACGCCTCGCAAGGTGCCGTATTCAAAGCTAAGTACGATACAAGCCATCACAAACAAAATGAACGACGATATTTTCTTCAACAAATTTTGCGCAAGCACGCCGTTATCTTGCATTAAGTAAACGGCAATTAAAGACAGAACAATGGCAGCAATAATCATTTACACGCCCTCCTGTATAATCGTACCTGTAGCATTTGTCGTTGTAGGATCTAGTTTGGCCTGCCTTAATTGTTCGAATTGCTTTAATACCTTAAATAAATAAAGCCCCATAGCAAAACAAGCTACATCGATACCTAAACTAACTTGCTGACCATAAGTAAAGTTGCTCATCATTTCTCTACCAGAAATCACAAGGTCAATCGGTAAGATCGCCATTAAAATAACAGCGGTAAGCACAGTTAACAGCTTGGCAAAGTGTTTTTCACATCTGGCAATAAACGCCCATAATGTAATGAAAAACCAACTGCCAAAGAAAGGCCACCAAATCGCAGGGCCAACATTATCAACAACTAATATATATTTGAGGAAAACATTGGCAGGAAAAAGTAAGAATGTCGCCACAACAATTCCGCCACAGCCACCAACAATTAAACGGTTAAATCGTTGGTAAGTTTTCATACTGTATTTAGGGTTAGCTGCATTTACGCCGCGCTCTAACCACAGCATTAAACCGGTTAATGGCAGCAATGCCGTACCTAAGCCTAAAACAGCCCAAATAACTTTGACAAAAATGCCGCCAAAATTACCAAAATGAAGTGGGAACATAACGTCTAATATAGCGCCAGAATAACCATCTAAGCGACCAAAGTTTCCATAGATTTCTTTAAACTCACCATCACCATGATAAACGGCAGTTTGCGAAGCCATACTGCTGCCACTGGTTACATTTAAATACATCATAGCACTTTCATCACCATAACCTTTTATCGTCATGGTACTAACTTTTGCACCATCATCAATGGTAAAGGCATGGTCAAAAGCGCTAGCTATTGACGTAGGCTGGGCAATATTTTGAATGATAGGATCAGGTACGGCAGTAAAGGTTTCAATAAGCTTGTCTTGATCACCACCAAAGCTAACAAACGCTGCTGCAGGTACTAAAACCACAATGGCTAACCCTAAAAATGCGCCCGTAAATGCAATTGCTGAATTAAACAATAAGCCCCACACACCTATAGCTTTATGACCGTCATTAAGCATTAAACTGTAACTCTTACGCGGTCTAAAAGTGAAAAGTTGCGCAAGGATTTTTCGATGAATAAATACCCCAGTCACAATAGACAACATCATTGTGAGGCCTAATATACCTGTGGTTAATAAGCCAATGGGACGTCCCATATGCAAATCAGCATGGAAACCAACAATGAATTCCGACATATCGTACTGGCTGTTCGCAAACAGCTCTTCAACCAAGCCAGTTTTTTCATTAACAAGTTCGTAAGTAACAGGGTCGAATTCAAAAATTGTCGCAACCGGTGGGTTATGCTTAGGTTTTTCGCCTTCGACTAATTCAGTGTCTTTTTGAGGCTCACCATGATGAGACTCAAACATAATAAACAGACGTGTTGAAGATCGAACCGCGGGCAAAAATATCAAAACTTCTTCTTTATAATGCTCAGGTACTTTAGTCGCGTAATCGTTAACAAGTTGTTCTATTTTCACTGTATCAATTGGCGCTAAAGCACGTATTTCAGGGTTAGCCCATAGCTTAATTTCTGGACGACCAAATACAGATACTGCACCAGTAAATGCAATAACGAACAACAATATACCGGTAATAATGCCTACCCAACTGTGCAGCGTGTAGAGCTTTTTAATTGTTTTGCTTTTCATGTAACTACCCTGTCAGTGCAATATAAGAAAGAATGCCGTGGCTTAAAGACAATGTGATCATTAGTGCCCATGGCTGCCAAGCCTTTTCAGCTAAATAGCTGTAAACACACAAAGCTGTCCATATAAAAGGAAACAGCAGTATTGGCACAGCAATTTGGTCTGCAGCACTAAAAGGAAGATAAGTTGTCATACCGGGAATTAGCATGACACAGGTAATAAATGCCATTAGCACACCTGCAACATTGCGGCTTTTAATAGCAGTAAAAACACTTACCCTAGTATTTTTATTTATGTCAGTCATCAGACCTACGCTCTTTTTTGATTATTATTTAGTTAATTATTTTCACGTAATAATTATTTATATTTTAAAGACAACCAATACTGATTACAAATAATAACGATTAACATTTGCAATTAGTATTCATAGCTTAGTTAAATAAAGCCAACAAGTAAAACCAAACCACCAGCAGCGATACTCAGCAATGACGCTTTCTTCAACTGTGGCAGCTGTAAGGTGATCACCACGCCACTAATAACACTAAATGCCAAACTTAAGCCGAACATAATTGAAAATACTTTAAAAAATATACCGGCAAAACCTTTGTGAACAATCAATAGTTGCATTAAGAAGTCATGCTCTTTAATGTGAATTTCAACAACGCCTTCGTCGTCGGTGGGCTTAAATAGAACTTCTCTTTCGCGACCATACCAGTCATGCTTCCCTTCCCACAGATAATAGTCCTCTGGTAACTCAACAAACCTGTCGCCTTGTAAATAATCAATAACAATTTTCTTGGCAACGTCTTTATCTTCTGGCCACGCTTGCTTTATGGGAAAAAGATACTCCACTTCAGACTTTACCTCGCCCTTTATGTCAAAAAAATAAAGCATGCCTGTGGTGATATAAACTAACGTTATCGGTAAAAAGAAACAGGCAAAATAGGCGTGTAACTTCATCCACAACATTCTTGTTTTTGCTTTCATGATGAACTCCTAAAAATAACAAAAGCGATTTACATACAAAATGTAAATCGCTTTTAATTTATGCTTACTTATTAGAAGTTATACGAAACCGCTAACCGAATATCACGACCTGCTTCATTTATCCCTGACACCCCGACAAAACCAGGGATGCTGTTATAATCCCCAACACTTGAATGGTCGATATAAGTTTCATCAAGCAAGTTTTGGATGCTTAGGTTAAAGGTTAATGTTTCATTAGGTTGCCATTGCACATAAATATCGTGCACGTTGTAACCATCTTTATCAATTGTTGTAGTGGTTGGAGCCCAGCCAATATCAACCAATCTGTGGAATACTTCAATGTTGTTTAAGTCTTCTACGTAGGCAAAGTTCCAGCCCATTTCAATAGTATCTGAAAATATATAGTTAACATTTAAGCCCCAAGTATCGCCGCGAACATTTGCCAAGCCTATGTATTCGTAACCTTCAACCTTGTTGCCATTTAACTCAGCATCATTATTGCTATAGTTAGCAACAATTTGAACATCATCAAACCAATAACCCACTTTTAGTTCAAAGCCATCAGTTTCTAGCTGACCAACATTCTCGTAGTAGGTGCCTTTACCCAGCTGATCTAAAATAACATTATCAATATCACTTTGATAAACAGAGGCAACAATATTCCAGTTTTCATCATGGTAAGTTAAGCCAATTTCAGTATTTTCGACCTCTTCAGCTTTTAGTTTCGGGTCAACCGATACATCTCCAGCTTCAATCGTAAACGTGTCGCCTACTTCTTTGCCACGCATGGCTTGCGCATAACCTAGGTTTAACTTCCAGTTATCGTTAAAGTCATATTGAATACCAACATTAGGGCTTATGCCGTCACTGTCAGCTTCACCATTGTATGTTACAAGGTCTAACTCATATTCATCGTAACGAACCCCGAAGCTTACTAATAGTTCATCAGTTGCTTGCCAGTGATCTTGCAAGTACACGCCACTTACAGTGCCCTTTTCTTTCGCGCCGCTATCGCCCGGTGCGCCAGCATTAACTTCATCTTTTCGATATTCAATACCGTAAGTCAGGTTGTGATCACCTAAACTACTTGAGTTACGAATATCAAAACCAAAAGACTTCACTTCACCTTTGTAAATGCCCCACTTGTCATAAATATTTTGCTCAACGGTTGCCTCTGTACTGTAAATGCTCGTTTCTAAATTTATTAACGTATTCAAGGAAAGTGTATGGTTAAACACAAGCGTATCGCGTTTAACCGACAAAGGGTAAAGCGGGTTCCAGCTAGATTCAGGCCAGTTAGGGCGTTGCACGAACTCACCATCTTCATCTCGGCTTTCATAACTTAAGCTCAAAGTTTGACCGTCGCCAATATTGCCGCTTATTTTTATAAACGCTAGTTTTTGCTCAGGATCTGTGCCCGAAATTTCATTACCATCGCCATCTTCCATGTTGTCGCGATCAGTATGTACGTATGATGCCAATATCCCCCAGTCATCATTAATACGACCGTAAAGTGTGGCATTAACCTTATAACCCGCATTACTGAAATAGCCAGCTTTTAAGCTACCACCAAAGCGTTGACCGTCATCTAAAATATCGCTTACGTCTTTAGTTTTAAAGCGAATAGCACCACCAATAGCGCCAGCACCAGCTGTTGCTTCACCAGCACCGGCTTGCACTTCAACTTCTTTTAATAAATCAGGGTCAATTGAAAGTCGCCCGATATGATGAAATAGCGTACTTGTTTGTGGAGCGCCATCAACAGTCACGTTAAGTAAAGTGTCTTCCATGCCCCGAATATAAACTTTTTGGGCAATGCCAAGTGAGCCACCAACAGAAACTGAAGGCACTAACCGAAAGATGTCAGCTAAATCATTTGCTTGATATTTTTCTAATTCATCTGGCGTAATAACGGTATTTGTTGTTTTACCAACAACCACAATAGTTTCAAACTCATCTTTATTTTCTGATGTGTTCTCTTCAGCAATTACGTGTTGTCCACTGAGTGCGAAAAGTATTGCTAATGACAAAGGTTTAATACCTTTGTTAAATTGATGTGCTTTCATACGGGGCCTTTACTGTTTTTATAGAAATATGACATTTAAATTTACGAATGCGAATTATTATCATTTATAAGACTTAATAACAGTAAATTTACAAACTTTACATTTGGCACCTACGACAAATAAGTTATATACCCAAGACACTTCAAAATGTAGGATTCAGCTGGAATTAGAAACGCATTTAGGTGAGGCATTGATTGAAGAGAATAGTTACTCCCTTCTCAAGTTCAATAACGAAGCATAAAGCGTTTATAAACCAGCCCTGCGGGGATGCCTGAAACTCGTATTTCGAGGTATTTTGGATATAACCATAACTACAGTTTTGGTATGGTTATGTTCATGGCAAGCCCGCCGCCCTTTCGATTAGTGGCGGTAACTGAACCTCGAATTGCTGCAAGTTGCCTTTTAGCTAGGGCAAGGCCTAAGCCAAAACTATTCCCTGCACGTTCACGTGACTTATCAACACGGAAAAACGGTTTAAATATTGTCGTTAGTAGTGCTTCAGGCACACCTGGTCCATTATCTAAAATGCTAATTTGATAACACTCGTCGTTATCCTGTAAACTAACCTCAACTGACTGTTCAACAGGGGTGTAGCGCAACGCATTACGTAGAATGTTCTCAATTGCCTGCCCTGCTGCTCTATGACTAGAGTTGGCTATAATTGCGCTGTCAGGCAGTTGAGTGACAATATTTCTATCTGGAAATTCATACTTGGCGTCATCAATTAGCACATCAAGTAAGTCAACTAAGTCGACTGACTCTTGCTGTAATTCTGGCTTTTCATTGTCTAACCACGCTAAGGTTAGCGTGTCGTCTACTAGTCTTCTTATGTGCCTAGATTCACGCTCAATGCGTTCTATATTATCAGATTTGTGCTCTTCATTAACTGTGGTTACAGCGATATCTAGCCGGGTTAGCGGCGTTCTCAATTCATGAGAAAGATCTGCAATCAGCTGCCGCTGGCTAATAATTTGTTCGCCGATACGACACGCCATATCATCAAACGTCGCCGCTAAATCTGAAAATTCATCGTTCCTGTTTCCCATCAATTGACGTGCTCTAATATCAAAATTTCCGGCACTGAAGTGCTGGGTAGCAGACTGCAATTGCAACAGTGGTTTCATAATGTAGCGATAAAGCAAATAAGCCAGTAGTGCCAATAAAATAATTGGAATAATAATTTGCATTGCTATGCGTATATAACTCCAATAAGCACCGGGTCGCATTCGATCTGGCAGTTGTATAAGAAAGCTTGCTTTAATATCAGTAAACGACACTTCCATCACAGGATTGTAATCAAGGTATAAATGTATTTTCCAATCAACACTGCGCCCAAAAGTTTGCTCGCCTTTGTATACTAGTGATAAGTCATCACCCGCTTCTTCTTGATAATCAAAACTGATAACAGCTACCCAAGTTTTCTCTTGTACTTTTAACTTGCTAATAAAGCGGTTTAAACCCTCTTTATTTTCAGCTTTATATAGCGTTTCAGCAACCCGTCCCCATTGCGTAATTTCTTGGCGATGCTCCTGCGCCAGCATGCTCATTCCTTCTTCAGTGTTCGAGGTTAATTGATTAATAAAATAAAATAAGCCAACAACACCCGTGGCAAAAATTAGGCACATTTTCCAGAAAAGCTGTCGACTCATACGAAGCAATACCCTTTACCGTGACTGGTTTTTAGTCGTTCGCCTAAACCATTTGCCGCATTAAGTTTTTTACGAACTTTACTCAGGTGCATATCCAAACTACGATCGTATGCGCCAATGCTTCGATTAAGTACTCGCTGGTATAAATAGGCTTTACTTAGCACTTCTCCTTTATGTAAAAAAAGCTGCCAAAGTAACTTAAATTCAATCGGTGTAAAGTCTAACGCTTGGTCTGCAACCATCACTGAATGCGACTTTGAATCAAGTGTCAGGTTATCTATCGACAGCACCTTGATCTTATCATCAAAAATATTTGGTGAACTGCGCCTTAATAGCGCCTCTATTCTTAATAATAACTCTGAGGTATTGAACGGCTTCGCAACATAGTCATCAGCACCTTGGCTAAACCCCTCTATTTTCTCTTGCTCTGCCCCTTTCGCTGTCACCATGATAACCGGCGTTTGTTGAGACTTTCGCAGCATCTTTAATAAAGAAAAGCCATCCCGAATTGGCAACATTACGTCAAGTAAAATAAGCTGATGCTGATTACTACTTGCGCGTACAAAGCCGGTTTCACCATCAAAGCACTGTTCAACTTCATACCCTTTGGCTTGCAAGCACTCGGTTAATTGGTGACTTAACTCTTTATCGTCTTCTACAAGAAGAATTTTGACAATATTTTGCATGTTTATCCAAATGATAGATTAATTTTTCGGCTAGATGTACGGACAGAATAACCAGCCCTGATAATTGTTTTCTGCTGGACCGTAGGTTGATTTTTTGCTTAGCGATATTTTATTTTCTCGACCTTAGAGCTACCTTATGTTGTTAATTAACTATTAAACGTATAAAGTTTTTCGTAGTGCACTCTTTAGTAAAGGTAGCGGAAAAGATCAACAGCACATAAATGATAACGATTTGCATTTGTATTGCAAATAAAATTTTCACATGTTGATATATTTAAAAACGAACGGAAAATATTGACAAATAAATGAATATATTAGTCTGTTTTCTATGACGCCAAGCTAACTTAAAATAAAATCTTATTTATGATAAAAGAAAAATGGGTTGATAGGCTTGTATGTTATCGAAACATTATCGCTATTTTCTTATGGCTAGTTATTCGAAACAGCAGACATTTTTGCTTCGCTACTCAAAAAATAAATGTGCTGAACGCTTGTTCTCAGAAATCAACAACAAAACCGCATATAATTTATAAGCCACGTTGCCATTCTTGTCGTAAAGGTATTTGTTGTGGTTGGGTGATGGCGGTATTCACTTTGTCTAGTAATTGCTGCTTATCCTTACCTAGCACACCTTTGAGTACCAAATAATTTGAAGCATGATCAGAGCGAAATATGGTTTTGTCTAGCTCTAAGGCTTGTAACAAGGTCGACATTTCTTGGAACAACTCTTGTTGATTTAACTGTCGAAATCGACCATTAAAGTTTTTAGCAAAGCGCTCTTCGCCCAATGGAAATGAAACCACTAACGTTGAAAGAAAATCTGGCTGCGCTTCATTCATCAGTTTCGCAGAATTCAATGCATGCTGTTTTGACAACTCTGGGCCACCTAAACCATTAAGGATCATAACTGATGATTTCATGCCTGCTTGCTTTATTTTGGTTAACGCCGTTAATGACGATTGATAGCTTTCACCTTTTTCAATGAGTTCTAACACTTCGTTATCGCCACTTTCGCAACCAATGTACATTAACGTTAAGCCTAACTCTTTCAATTCAGTTAATTGCTCAACTGATTTATTGCCCAAATTTCTTGGTAAACAATAGCTTGAAACACGTGTCACTTGTGGAAGGTGTTTTTTAATTAACAATAATATTGCTTTCAAGCGATTAAATGGCAGCATCATGGCATCGCCATCAGCTAAGAATACCCGACCAACAGGCAGGTTGGATTCAACAATATTCACCAGCTCTTGCTCAATTTGTTCAGGCTTTTTAGGTTTGAATTTTTTACTCTCGCTTGTATACATGTCGCAAAAAGTACATTTATTCCACGAGCAACCATTGGTCACTTGCAAAATGAGACTTTTCCACTCACTTGGTGGCCTAAAAACCGGTTCAACATAACTTAACGGATACATAACGGTTGAATTCCAATAAAAAAAGCTTAATTAAGTGCATTATATTAAGGTAGTCACGCTATGCCAACAATATTGTAAAGGGGCTGTTAATGAGGCATAGAAGTAGAGGTAATAGATAATAGTTCAGATCTTGATAGCTATATGGGTGAAAATTAAGATTTTTCAGCTAAGCTAATTATTGATAGCAGTATTTCTAAATGAAAGGTAAGTTGAATTAAACTCATAAGTAAATCCTTTTTTCAAATTTACATAGAGGAAATTTCGCCCTTTATGATTACTATTTTAAATTGTCTCACTCGATAACATTAATTGGTAGTTAGCTTGATAAAAAAAGCAAAAAAACAAAATCAGATGATACGTTCAAAAGAAGAGTTACCTTTTCTTTTCATGGGGAATAAAAAGCCTCTTTATTATATTGCTTACCTCAGTTCAATCTCTACATTGATATTTTCTCTATATAACATACAACTAGGCAATACCATGTTGTTTTTGGCACTTTTGCTTTTTGCTGTTATGTCCTTTTTTGAAACCATAATATTTCAAAAAAAGGGCTATTTAATCGTTAATGTTTATCTTATAGTGGCGAGCTTGTTGCTGGCATATATAGTGGCAATAATAGAATTAGGTGTTGTTGCTGCCTACTGGATTTTTCCATTTGCAATTGCGCAAACATTCATACTTCCAAGAAAAATTTATCTTTTTTACAATTGCATTTTATTTATTTTTGTCATTAGTTATAGCTTACTAAATGTTGACTTTGCTATTACCGTAAGGCTGTCCTTTTCATTAGGCCTAACAATGTTTTTTAGTTATTTGGTTTCATCTCATATTCAAAAACTTCACAAAGATCTAATATATAAATCTATTAGAGATCCAATGACAGGAGCTTTCAATAGGTCACAGCTAACGTCAAATTTACAAAAAGCCTTAGCTGATAAGAAAAGAAATAATGTAGGGAGTACTATTTTAATGATAGATATCGACAATTTTAAAATGATTAATGATAAACACGGTCATGACATTGGAGATTCAGTTATCAAACGAATAGTAAAAATAATAAAATCTAGCGGAAGAGAAATTGATTTACTGTTTAGAATTGGAGGAGAAGAGTTTATTCTACTAATGCACAACATAGGTATTGAAAACTCAGAAAAATTCGCTGAAACGCTTAGACAAAACATTCAGAGCGAATCAATAATTCTAGATCAGAATGTCACTGTGAGTATAGGTGTATGTGCTGCTATGGCTGAAATTGACTCAAAACTATGGATGAAGTACGCTGATAATGCACTGTACCAAGCAAAAAAAAATGGCCGGAACCAAGTTGTACTTTTCAAATGGTGTAAATAAGTATGCTCAAATACATTTTAATTACTCTACTTTTATCACCCATTAGCATCGCACAAGAGCTTAAAAACATAGAAAAAATTCCCTTTACTTTTTATAGTTTAGGCAGTGCTACTAACTATGCAACTAAAATAGAAAAAAGTACTGAAGATATTATCTTCAAGATGCTTTTTAAGCAATTGCCCGAATACGAGTTATCGTTTAAAAAAACAAATTACGAAACAGCATTTAATAATATTGTAAAGTCGAATAATAGTTGTTTAAGAAATATTATTAAAACCTCCGAACGTGAAAAAACATTTCTGTTCTCAAAACCACAAACGCTATTCATGGGATTACGCTTATATTACAGCCCTCACTTACTTCCATCCAAAATACGAGAAATTAGAGATCTCCCCTTACATAAAGTGTTCGACATCGATAATAAATTAACAATAGGAATAGAAGAAGGCCGAGCATATGGAAAAAATCTAACTAAGCAATTAAACAACCTTCCCCGCACCAATAAATTTATTAGAACAAGCAGTGATGGACAAAATTTAATGATTTACATGCTGCTAAAGGGTCGGTTTGATTTGATGTTTGAATACCCAGAAGTCATGAATTACAAAAGAAAACAAATGTCGTCCAATGAACTATTATATAGCGCCTCACTACCTAATATGGAACCCCTTATTTTTGGACGAATTGCCTGTAGCAAGTCAGAATTATCAAAAAAATTGCTTAGTAAAATAGATCATCTTTTAACGAACATATATAAATCAGAGGCGTATAAAGATGCTCATTTAGAATTGGTTAAGGATAAAAACCAAATAATCTTTAATGAACTTTATACTGATTTTATAAGTGAGCTTGAAAATATCAAGTAATTCAATACTAGATAATACAGGACTATTTTCAAATATTTATATAAAAGATTCGGGCTAAGCAATAATAATTAGCAAAGGGGGTTGAATAACGAGATAAAACATTGCAGTAATTATTAGTGCAACTCCACAACCTCTTTTAGTCTTATTTAAGCCTACAATATCGAGACAATGTATAATTCCAACAACACTGCCAAGATTATCTATTAAACAGACAAAAAACCGACATATTATACAACATATCGGCTTTTCAAAGATGATTTACAATTTAAAAAATACAATGCTTGGTGAAATCTTTGGCTTCAGTTGCTGTCCAATCGCCTTTTGGCTTTTCTTTTAACTGCTCACACCACTCTTCACTGCCAACTTCTGGCGCACACGCCGTTGTTAGTAACATTATTGAAATGATTAATGATAATTTTTTCATTACTTTTCCTTTTTCACAGTTTATATACTGCTTAATTATTGATTTTATTAAATTAAAAAATTGGACTTAGAATATTACCGTTTGCGTCTTCAAAGCGTCCAGCAAGAATGGAAATCAAATCTGCCAACCACCATATGCCAACACCACCTAAAGTGAACAACATGAAAAAGCCGCTGCGCTTGCGACCATATACAAAGCGATGAACTCCAAATACGCCAAGCAATAGGCAATAGATAAAAGCGAAAATACCTTGAGCATTTTTACTTGCCACGCCACCGAAAGCACTAGGTAAGTTTTGCCCAGAGCCACAGTGTTCGCATTCAATTGCACTTTCACTGATATGATCGCCGCAATAACGACAAAAAACCGTTGAATTCATACTTAATCCTTGTTTAAAACACTTTGTTTATATGTATTGCCCAATTGCATATAACGACGACACAAAAAGCAAGAAAGATAAACAAAATAATATAAATTTTGCTCGTTTGCTACTCAACTTAGTAAAATAAGAAAACTGTAAACAAAAACCGCTATACAGTAACAATTCACCTAAGAGTTTAACGACAACAATAGTATTTGCATAAGCAATAGTATATTGAAATTTAAAGATAAACGAAAATGCTAAATACCAAGCAGCTTGATAACTAATAATCGACAAAATGAAAACAGCCAATACTTGTCTGTTATATTTGGCGGCAAAAAATTCAAACGCAAAAAAATATTTATTAAAATATTTCGTCATCAAGCTCTATAGGGTTACTGACATTCATTATTGGTTTCATGAAACCAAATCTCTATTTCATCAGTTTCTTGTTCAAATTTAGCACTATGCGTTACATTCGCCGGCACATGATACCACTGCCCGACACTAATTCGGGTTGTCTTACCTGCCATGGTCAATATTAATTCACCACGTGTAATGACGCCATGGTTATCAGTATCATGACAATGCTCCGAAATTTCGGTACCTGCTGGATATGAGGCAAATAAGACATCACTATTATTTGCCTCTAATTTATAAGCATCAAAGCGACCATCATATAATGGCAGCTGCTTTATTTTATTAGGATATTGGCCGGGCATTTAACGTCCTTATGCATTCTATAATGCCATTTACTCAAATACTTTCGCACAACCACTATATTGGTTAAATTTATCATCCCAACGCCTAACATCATTGGCACGGCGCCAGCGTGAATGAAAAAACTCCATCAAACAAATACCTGAGTCGAGCTCGACTAAAAAGGTATCATGCTCTTTTACTTGGCTATACTTTGGATATTCTCGACTTTGCGACCAAGTTAAACCACCATTATTATCAGTAAAGTCACGCCAAAATTGCTCTGGTGTTAACCATTTATTTTGTTCATTATGCCAAACCTGATCACTACCATTTTTGTTAAAACTACCATGTTCAGGTGCCTGAGCACTTAAGGTAATACCACTTACCAATAATGGCACCATAGCTAAACTGAGCTTAATTATATTTTTCATGAAATTCACTCTCGTTTGTTTTATTGCCAAAGCCTATCTATAAAGCAATCAAGTTACATTAAGGAAGGCTCGCTAATGTTCAACTATTCACTAATGCAATAATCACTAGATTTAGCGAACATTTTTTTACGATAATGCTTTGAGATAAATAAAATAGCACCAATAAGTAAAATAATGAACAGCGCAATTAAATTACTTACTTGCAGCATAAATTGAATAAAACCAGAGCAATCCGCTTTATTATATTGAAATATAAATGCTAGTATCGGTGGAAAAAGCAATATTAACATTTGGCTATAAAAGCGCAATTGACGTCGCCAAAAGGCTTCGCGCTCACTTGCCGCACAATTATTCCACATTGGAACGCCATTAAATTGCTCTTTTAATTCTGTACCGCAGAACAGTGATGCTTGGGCAATACAAGCATTATGATGTGTGATCATTAAACATCCGGCTAACGCAAATAAGGCAACTAGGACCACAACGCCATCAGGTACAACACCTTTGACAATAAAACCAAGTAAAACACCAGATGCGGCGAGATAAAAAGCGATGGTTTGGCTGCGAATACGCAGACGGACATTTATTTCACTGCGTGCAGCTTCATATGATGCTCTAATCAAATCGGTGTTTGACATAGTAGATCCCTCTTAGCTATGGCCAAAATTGGCTAACAATTAATATAGCGTAATATTAAAAAGTAGCATTTGCGTTTGTGAAGTGATAACAGTTGTTTGAGTTTAAGTGAGTACGCTTTAATATATTGTAAGAGCACCGTATTATACTTTCTTAATCGAAATATAGATATCAACCGAGGAATGACTCTTATAGTGTTCAAAATCGGTGGTGTAAATACGCTCATAAGGGGATTCTGTATTACTGAAGTACTCCCAAATATGTCCCCAAAGGTCAATAACTACATGAGGGACTTCACCCTGAGCCGAAAAAACTAAATAATCTCCCGACTTAATAGTCAGTGCCTTTAATGTTTCATCATTATCTAGAGTGTCTGTGGCAGCATAAACATCATATGGACCGCTAAAGTCAGACTCATAATTAGTATATACGCCGTAAACATTAGACGCCTCAGTTAATTTACTACCATGCTGGCTATAAAATTCAGCCCATAAATCACCAATTTTAGCCGTTGACGGTAATAGTTCATTTTGGTTGGAAGTTCGAACAGAGATTCCTGAAAGTGCAATACTTGTTATTTCTTTTAAATCCATTAAATCGTCCTTGTTAAATGCACTTAATATTAGAAGTTTGTTTCGACTGCTGCCTTATTATAATTTTTATTAAAATATACACGTTTCATGTATTCAACACTTGGCGATAGTCTAAAAAATACACCGATTAATATAGCGAGCAACATCACTAACCGCAATAGAAATTTAACCTAGTCAATAATACCTGCTTGCATCAATTTTCTAGTTTTATCTTTGTCGTAATGTAAAAAATTCTCTAACACTTGCTGGCTATGCTCGCCAATGTTTGGCGCCGCATGTTTATATTGCAATGGCGTATCTGAGAGATTAATGGGAGACGCGACAGTGTCGATCATATTACCATCTTGATCTGGAACTTGTTTCAACAGTTGTCGATGTTGAATTTGTGGATGATTAAAAACTTGCTTTAATGTATTAACAGGTCCACATGGAACCGCAATAGCCTCTAAGGTATTAACCCAATAGCTTGTGGTTTTTTTAGCAATAACCTGCGCTAAAATAGGAATTAAATTTGCTCGATTTTTCACTCGCTCGGCATTAGTAGCATAATATGGATCTATGGCCAGCGCTTCACAATTTGCTGCATGGCAAAACTTTTCAAACTGCTGATCATTCCCTATCGCGAGAATTAAACTACCATCGTTGGTCGCAAATGTTTGGTACGGAACAATATTAGGATGACCATTACCTAAACGCGTTGGGTTTTCATTAGTTGCTAAATAGTTCATTCCTTGGTTTGCTAACGTTGCTACTTGTACATCAAGTAAAGCGATATCAATGTGCTGGCCCTGACTTGTGTGCCCTCTAGCAAATAATGCAGCAAGAATTGCGTTGGCACTATATAAGCCAGTCATAATATCCACTACTGCAACGCCTACTTTCATTGGATCCCCTTCTGGCTCACCCGTTAAGCTCATTAAGCCACCTTCTCCTTGGATCATCGCATCGTAGCCCGCCTTATGAGCATATGGACCTTGTTGACCAAAACCTGTAATTGAGCAATAGACCAACTTAGGGTTAATTAGCTGTGCTTCTTGGTAACTTAAACCGTATTTTTTAAGGCCACCAACCTTATAATTTTCAATAAGTACGTCGGCTTTGGCGATCATATCTTTAATCACCTCTTGCCCTTCTACTGTAGTGATATCAATTGCTATCGATTTTTTATTGCGATTAGCACTGTGATAATACGCAGCCTGTGCGGGTTCGTTATTTTTTGCCGATTTAATAAATGGGGGGCCCCAGTGGCGCGTGTCATCGCCTTTTTTAGGTCGTTCTACTTTAATCACTTCAGCTCCCATATCGGCAAGCATTTGTGATGCCCATGGTCCAGCTAAAATACGACTAAGATCAACAACTTTAATACCTGTTAGTGCTTGAGACATTGAAAAACCTTAGATTTTATATTGTATACCATATAGATAAAAATTATGATGGAAGCGCTCGAAATATGATAATTTATCACAAGCCAATATAACAGTGCTTAACGGCTTTATTACTGCCAGCTATCAGTTGTATCGCCATGCATAGCTTTTTAAAATGATCGCTAATTAGACTTAGGAAAAAATTTTGCAAGATATTAAAGACAACAACTTAATTAGAAACGCTTCATATATTGAAGGTAAATGGCTCAGTAGTGATCAAAAGTTTAATGTTACCAATCCTGCTACGGGTGAGGTATTAATAAGAGTTTGTGATGCTAGCATCAAAGAAGCAAATTTAGCAGTTAAAGCGGCGCATAAAGCATTTAAACCATGGGCATCAATACCAGCACAACAAAGAGCGATATTACTGCGTAATTGGTTTAATCTAATGATGGAACATCAGGATGATCTTGCTCGTATTCTCACCCTTGAACAAGGAAAACCACTAGCCGAAGCAAAAGCTGAAATAGCATACGGTGCCGGTTTTATTGAATGGTTTGCCGAAGAAGGGAAACGAATATACGGCGATACCATTCCCAGTTTATCTAGCAATCAAAAGGTTATTGTTGTTAAACAAGCCGTTGGGGTTGTTGCAGCGATTACCCCTTGGAATTTTCCAAACGCGATGATCACGCGAAAAGCAGCAGCAGCATTAGCTGCAGGATGCACTTTTATTGTACGTCCAGCTACACAAACACCACTTTCAGCACTTGCCATTGCTGAGCTTGCGGAGAGAGCGGGCATTCCTGCTGGCGTTTTTAATGTCATTATTGGAGAAGACGCTGTCGGTATCGGCAAAGTACTAACTACCCACCCTGATATTGCCAAGTTTACCTTTACTGGCTCTACAAAGGTTGGAAAACTGTTAATTAAACAATGCGCCTCAACAGTGAAAAAAGTTTCTATGGAACTTGGCGGCAATGCCCCTTTTATTGTTTTTAATGATGCTGATATCAATGAGGCAGTAAAAGGTGCGATCATTTCCAAATACAGAAATGCCGGACAAACCTGTGTTTGTACTAACCGCATTTTTGTGCAAAAAGATGTGCTTGAACGTTTTACAGAGCAGTTCAGCAAAGCCGTTAATGCATTAACTGTCGGAAATGGTATTGAAAATAGCACTGAAATTGGCCCGATGATTTCTAGCGAAGCTGTTGATGGCGTTGCGCAGTTGGTTGATGATTCAGTAAAACAAGGTGCCGTTATTAATACCGGAGGTCATCGTCACTCAGCTGGAAATAACTTCTTTCAACCTACAATTTTGACCAACGTAACACCTGATATGCCAATTGCACATAACGAAATATTTGGCCCCGTATCACCCATTATTGCTTTTGATAATGAAGCCGAAGTTATTGCCATGGCCAACGACACGGATTACGGCTTAGCCGCATATTTTTATGCTCGTGATATTGGTCGAGTTTGGCGGGTATCTGAAGCACTTGATTACGGTATGATAGGCATAAATGAGAGCATTATTTCAAATGTTGCCGCGCCGTTTGGTGGTGTTAAACAGTCAGGTAGTGGCCGTGAAGGCTCAAAATATGGCTTAGATGACTACTTAGAAATTAAGTATTTATGTATGGGTGGTATCAATAATTAACGATTGATAATGTTGATAAAGCTGCCGTAACCGAATATTACTCGGCAGCATTTATTCCTTGTAACTCATTCATTATGATTTAAGCAATTTGCTCACTACAGCAACATTATTGTGTAAGGTTTTATGTACCGGGCATTTATCAGCAATTTCTAAAAAGCGTGCCTCTTGAGTGGCATCTAATACACCGATATAGCTAATGCTACGAACAATTGCTTCAATACCATCATTTTTATTCTCACATTGCTGACAATCTTGTTGATAGTTTCGGCTATGAGTTAATTCAACCTTTATATGCTTAATTGGCAAATTCTTTCGCACCGCATACATTCTGAGTGTCATCGCTGTACACGCCCCTAAACCTGCTAAGAGGTGCTCATAGGGATCAGGCCCCATGTTATTACCACCAACATTTTCAGGCTCATCCGCTAGCCAATAATGGCTATTGGTGCTTACATGTTGAGTAAATTTATGATTTTTCTCTTCAACGACTACGTAACCTTTCTCTGTAGTATTTTTTTCTAGGCTAGCTTGTTGTAGAAACGTTTGCTGGTTTGGGTTATTACCAATGTAGCGCCTTGCCCATGCTGTAATAACATCAGCTGCATATTCAGCGTCAAGTTTATTTGTTAATAAGTGATCAGCATTATCTAAACTAACAAAGCTCTTAGGATGTAATGCCGCTTGATAAATTTTTTCTGCTTCAGTGATATTAACGGTACTATCAATTGGCGAGTGCATCACCAACAGTGCTTTTCTTAACTGGCCAATATGCTCAGTACCATAACGCTTAATATCATCCAAAAACTGCTTTTCAATAGTGAAAACTCGACCCGCTAAATTAACCTCGGCTTTGCCTTGCTGTTCAATATCGTCAATTTGTAGGGCAAAGTTGTGTGCAACATGAGCAGCATCAGATGGAGCGCCAATAGTTACTACAGCCATAGCTTCCTCTACAAACTGTGCAACATTAAGTACAGCTGCTCCACCTAAACTGTGACCTATTAAAAGCCTTGGTGCTTGAAATTCATCTCGAAGAAAATCAGCTGCAGCGATTAAATCTCTAATATTAGAAGAGAAATTACTGTTTGAAAAATCACCATCACTATTGCCTAAGCCAGTAAAGTCAAACCTTAAAACGGCTATACCTTTGGCAACCAGTGCCCTACTTATACGCGATGCTGCAGCTATGTCTTTACCACAAGTAAAGCAATGAGCAAACAGTGCGTAAAACTGTACATCAGAATCTGGTCGCTCAAGTAAACCGCTAAGTTTGTGCTTTCCGCTGATAAACTCGACTTTTTGGCGCATATTAACTCCTGTTATCAATTTAGAAAATGGTGACAATCATAAAAATGACCGTAATGTGTTTAAATAAATTTCTGCTGAGGCAAACTTAAATAATTTACGCTTAGTCAATTTAATACATTACTTCTCTTTATTTTCTGTATAAAATATACAAACTAAAACTGAAATTGATAAAGGTATCATTATGACTATAGGTGTTGGCGGCTCTTCTGCACAGGTTGAACTAGAAAAATTAACAAATATGACCTCCGCAGTTCAGCCAATCACAGAACCTGAATTGAATCAGCGCATTGCTAAAGCCCAAGCTATAATGGCAAAAAACAATATTGCTGCGACCTATATTAATGCCGGTACTAATCTATATTACTTTACCGGTACTCGTTGGTACGCAAGTGAACGTATGGTTGGTGCTATCATTCCGCAGCAAGGTGAAATTAAGTACATTACGCCTTTTTTTGAGGTTAATACTTTAAATCAATACATGACTATTAAAGGCGAAATAAAGGGTTGGCAAGAACATGAAAGCCCATATGAATTATTCAAACAAACCCTAACAGAGTTAAATATAAAAGATGGCCAAATTGCCATTGATGAGTCAACCGCTTTCTTTATTGCTGATGGCATAAAAAAAGTTGCACCTGAATTTACGCTTATTGACGCGAAATGTGTAACTGCCGGTTGTCGTGCGGAAAAGTCAGCACATGAAATTGCCCTACTTCAACAGGCAAAAGATATGACAATGGCGGTACATAAAGCTGTAGCACGTATTTTACATGTGGGTATTACAACACAAGAAGTAACTAATTTTATTGATCAAGCACACCGTAAAGTTGGCGCCACTGCAGGCTCATATTTCTGTATTGTACTTTTTGGTGAAGATTCATCTTACCCTCATGGTGTTAAAACTCCAAAAACACTTGAGGAAAATGATATTGTGCTAATCGATACAGGCTGTCAAGTTGAAGGATATAATTCAGATATTACCCGTACTTATGTATTTGGTGAGCCAAATCAACGTCAGCGAGAGATGTGGCTAGTAGAAAAAATGGCGCAAAAAGCAGCATTTGACGCGGCTAACATTGGTGTTGCTTGTGGCGATGTTGATGTTGCTGCCCGTGATTACTTAGCCAGCCAAAACATGGGGCCTGATTATCAAACACCTGGCTGCCCTCATCGCACCGGACATGGAATCGGCTTAGATATACACGAGTGGCCTTACTTAGTGCGTAGTGATAGAACGCCACTAGCTAAAGGCATGTGTTTCTCAAATGAACCAATGTTAGTACTGCCTGGAGAATTTGGCGTTCGATTAGAAGATCACTTTTATATGACAGATACCGGTGCGAAATGGTTTACTGAACCTTCTTACTCTATTGACGACCCTTTTGGCTATCAAGAAGAATAGTCATCAGCTCCGTCACCTATCTGCAAAAATAGTTAACTGCCAGCGTTTAAATATTATTTAACGCTGGCTTATTAGAAACTATTACACTTTTCATCATTAAATTGTTTGGCGTATTGCCTCGCTTTGGATAGAATCCAACTACTATAATTTTTGACATAAACGCTATGCACGCAATTTTAGAATATATTCCGCTCGTTATTTTTTTCGTTTTTTATAAATTTGGCGATATTTATTGGGCAACAGGTTCATTAATCGTTACATCTGCAATTCAAATTGCCTACTATTTAATACAAAAAAAGCCAGTACCAAAACGTAATTTAATTTTCTTTGGCTTAATTGCTGTATTTGGCGGTTTAACTATTTTCTTGCATGACGACGCTTTCCTAAAATGGAAAGTAACAATAATTAATGGCATTTTTGCTATTGCGTTAATTATTAGCCAAAAGGTATTTAACAAAAATATTATTAAGCAATTTTTAGGTGAAGCACTAACCTTACCTGAAGAGATTTGGAATAAATTGAATTTTTCTTGGGCAATGTTTTTTGCCAGCTGTGGCATTCTCAATTGGTATGTTGCCTTTAACTTTAGCCTTGAAACTTGGGTTAACTTTAAAGTATTTGGTTTAACAGGTTTAACCTTTGTATTCGCCATAGGATCAGTAATGTCTTTATATAAATACATGCCCGACGATCAAGAAGAAGAAAACAAAAAATAACTTTCCCAATTGTATTACAGGCTAAAACTAACAAAATTTTTAGGAATAAAATGCTTTATTTAATATACAGTGAAGATGTTGAAAACAGTTTACCTCTACGTATAAGTGTGCGAGAAAAACACTTAGCAAGATTACGTAGTTTACAAGACCAAGGAAGATTAATTGTTGCGGGCCCGTGTCCAGCAATCGACAGCGAAAACCCTGGTGACGCCGGTTTTACTGGCTCATTAGTAATTGCTCAATTTGATAACTTAGCAGAGGCACAACAATGGGCAGATCAAGACCCTTATATTGCCGCTGGTGTTTATCAAAAAGTTACAGTTAAACCCTATAAAAAAGTATTACCTGCGTAAGTTGGATATAAGCATTCTCCATGATTAAAAATATATCAAAAAAACACCTCATTCTGTGCTCTTTAGTACTTTCCTATTCAACACTTGCAAAAAGCACGGTAGAAACATGTGAAAAGGAAATGACAACAACTCAAGAATTTTCTATGTGCTTGGATGGCGTTAAACAGAAAAAAGAACGTGAATTACAAACTTGGGTTAATAACCAATCATTTACTTTAGATGAATTAGTTGCAGCAACTGGTCGTAAAGCCGCGTTAAATATGTTTAAACGTTCACAACGTAACTTTATTACCTATCGAGAAAACAACTGTCGTTGGCAGTATTTAGCGGTATCTCCAGGCACAGGTGCTGCAGCTGCATATAAAAAGTGTTATATCATCTTAACGCAAGACCGAATAAACGAATTAACCGCGCTGAGCAAGTAACAACAAAGCTTATCTTCGTTGAACACGGCTAACAATGGCATCAAGTCCACCTGCAACTACTATTGCAACCAGTATCAGCTGCGTTGCAATCGCAGCAAAAATATCAGGGGCCTTCATGAGTGTAGCCATTAAAGAATCTTTATAATAAAAGAACCATTGATGATCCTCTGGAAACACAACTGTGTGTAAATAGTAGAAAATATCAGTAAAGCCCCAAACACCAAATGCAACCACAACTACACAAATTAACACCAGCAGTGACAATAGTTTTTGTTTTACATTTGGCAACTTAAGGACTGAAGTATCCGGAAGTTTTTGCTGCTTATACACCAACTGTAAAGTGCCTTTTCTGCCATAAAGAAATATAAAAAGCACTAAAACCACCACATTTGCCCACCAGAATCGACTGACATTATCGAGTAAATTCGCTACATCTTGTAGGTGACGCACTTCACTTTGGGTCAGCAAGGTATTTTTTAAGCCTTGATTGTTAACGTAAGAAATATCACTTAACCCTTCACCATGTTGATGAATTGCGAAAACAATATCAGCGAACTTTTGATGATGTAAGGCAACATCATGCTGAGGAAATTCTCGCTTACCTTGCGTATTTTTCGGCACATTTCTTTTAATTACGTCGTTAATTTCAAGTGTTTGATACCAAACACCATAAAAAAAGTTGGCTGATTTACTCAACTGCCAACTGACACCAAGCGCAAAAATGAGTAATGTTAATGCGAAAGTACACCATAAAAGTTGTCGATAAAGAATAGTTTTAAACATTGTATTTAATTAGCGTAGCTGGTTATTCATAGAAATAACTCGAAGAATGTATTTGCTGCCAATATCTTTACACTTCAACACCATAATGACAAGCACTGGCATTTTAGCAAATCAAAACAATCACTACTTTCAGGAAGATATTCAAAGATTATCGGAAGTAAACAACTTTTCATTTACATTGCTAAAGGACATTTATTACGGTAAATGTACCCACCGCAAAGTTTAGAGTATTAAATTAGATGACTAATTTTGAATATAAAATTAACGAGTAGGATTTTTTATTTGCATAACATTACTTAGCAAATTTACTTCTTCATTAATATCCGCTAGAGCACTGCGTAACTTTCGAAGGGAATCATGAGAGCAAGATTCATTTGCCACAATAAGCTGTAAATCATCTAAAGACATTTTCACTTCATCTACACTTAACCCTATTACTCCCTGCGACTTCATTACGTGATCCTTTTTTTATACGTGATTTTAAAATATAGACCAAGCTAGGTTAATTACAAAATTAATGCAGAAAATGCTTGAAATAACATCAAAATCGATATACTGTACATTCATACAGTATATTGAGGTGACAGCTATGTTGAATATAAACAAACTAAATTTACATATAGATAACAACAACTTAATTGCCATAACTTTAGTTAAACCAACAACAAAACCAACTAAAAACACCCAATGGTGCAATGTTGTTAACGTTTCAAGCACTTACGATATATCTAAGAATTACCAATCAATTTGCCAAAACTACCATGCCGATCACAAGTGGATTTTAATGGTTAATCCTGACGAAAAACCACTAGAGCAGCTTTCTGCCAGCGGAAAAATCAACCCTGAAAGAATTTTAAAAGTGAATGCAAATAAGGTGAATATAAATTTTCTTCATATTAAGAGCACTTTATTAAAAGGCACTTGCTCAGCAATTATTTTGACTAAAGCAGTGTTCACACAGGCAGAGTTAAACGAATTAAGCCAATGTGCAGAGCAAGGAAAAACTCAATGTATATTGCTGCAACATAGTAATACCGAACAGCAAAATAAATTACATTAATCATTGCAGTAGAGCCTGGGGTAATTATTAAAGATAAAATTTCTAAACGTTACTTCTAATGCGACGTAACAGATTTACTAAGCAGTAGTAATCTGTTGTGATAAACTGCCTTTTTTTGTTAGAAAGTAGATTTTTTATGTTATGCCCTTGCGGCTCAGAACGAGCTTTTACCTCCTGCTGTCAGCAATATATTATAGGCGACAGCACGGCAAGAACTCCTGAACAACTTATGCGTTCACGATACTCGGCCTATGCGAGTATGCATGCCAACTATATCTACAACACTTATGCTGCTAGCAGTAGAATTTCACAATCAGTTGCGGATATTGAACAATGGGCTGCAGAAACTAAGTGGTTAAAGTTAGTCATTCATATGTGCAGTGATTTTAGTGCTCAGTTATCTGTTACAGAGCCAGCACAAGTTGAGTTTTCAGCTTACTACTTACATCAAGGACAAATTTGGCAAATGCGAGAATGTTCAAACTTTCTATATGAAGATGGACGTTGGTATTATCTTGACGGTAATGTCTCGGATAGCGACACAATTGATAAGCCAAAACGAAATGACAGCTGTTTTTGTGGCAGTAGTAAAAAGTTTAAACAGTGTTGTGCAAAAAGCTTTTAAGCTTGCATCTTCATTAAGGGTGATTTAACGATAGTGGTTTGTACTGCTGCCAACCACGCTTTGGCATTAAAGTCAGCTCTTTGCTGCAGCGTATTTTCTGAAGATTGAGCAAGTTGGCTATGTTTTTGTTGGCAATACAAACTAGTATTAGCCATAACATCATGAGCAATATGGTTAACATTATCACGAAATGCTAACGGTTTAGGTTGTAATGCATTTGATAAATGTAGTTGCTCAAGTTGTTTTTCTTCAACTAAGCTTGCTTGATTAAATGCCGGTAACTCGTCCATATCAGCAAGCGCCAAAGGTGCTTCATTAGGTAGTTGAAACTCTTTACGTAATTGCGCTGTTGAAGTTATTTTTTCCGGTGCTTCTTCTCGAGGAAGTTTAAACTGGCTATGGGCTCTAACATCATCTGCTAGCATAGCGAGTAATAATGAGAAATCTGAACGACGTGCACTATGAACACTATCATTAAGCTGTTCGCCTAATTGCAGTTCATGGGTCAATATCTCACTTGATAAAGCGTCTACAGCCAAAATTTTCTACTTATTTATTCTCGATAGTATATCTATCGGCACAAGTAGCATTTACTTTAGGAGATTTAGTAAAATAATTTAACTTTCTTCATATTTTACAATGAGCTGGTGAATTAATAGACATTATTCAGATAGTTGTTTTATTGGCCATGATAAAATAAAGCAAGCACCACCATTTTTACCATCTACAACCGATGCACTGCCGCCGTGCCATTCCATAATTCGGCACACTATTGCTAACCCTAATCCAAAGCCGCCAGTTTCACGGTTTCTCGATAAATCACCACGAGAAAAAGCATCGAAAATTGTGCATTTAAAATCATCACACACGCCATCACCATTATCTGTGACACGAATTTGGCAAATTTCATCGTTTTGTTCGACAGCAATATCAATTTCACCTTTACCATATTTTATGGCATTAGAAATATAGTTGTTTAATGCACGGCTAATAAAATGTCGGTCGACATCAACCTTAGTATCTATAAGCTTACTGCTAATATTAAATTTTTGTTCAAACTGCTGATAATTACTAACTTGCTGTTTAACTATGTCGACAATTGATTCTTGAGTAAAATTAAGTTCAGGTTTGTCATTATCAAAGCTCGCATATATCAGCATTTCACTGATCAGTTGCTCAAGTTCACAAATGTCTTGGCTAATAGCCGTGCGATACTTCTCCTGCTTTGCCTTGTCATCAGTGCAGGCTAGCATTTGCAAAGCAAACTTTGACCTTGCTAATGGCGTTCTCAATTCATGGGCAACAGCAGTTGAAAGTTCTTTATGAGCATCTATCAATCGTTTAATTCTCCCCGCCATAGAATTAAACGCTGTGAACATAGGAGCTGTCATCGTTGATCTGGCTTTAGGAACGGCAATGTCGAAACTGCCTTGACCAAACTCAACAGCACTTTTTCTTAATTGATCTAAATCTCTTGATAATGGCCGTAACCAAAAAAATAATAAGCATGCTAAGCTCGCCAGCAATACTACTCTTACTAAAGCTTCAGCTCTTGGTCTAGTTGGCATTTTTGCTGGACCGAGAACAATAACAGAATCTGAGTTCTCAAGACGATGATGAATTTCTACAGCATCATTGTCATAATAAATATGAGTATTTTCTTGGCTTATAAGATCGTGTTCATGGTAGCTTATCTTTTCGACATCTTGCTTGGACAATAATTTTAACGGCATTTGCCATTGTTCAGCCGCACCGGCAATGATCTCCTGCCATTCTTCTTGCGGGTGTTTTTCCAAATAATTAGAAAGTGCAAACAACATGCTTTTATAGCCAGTATAGGACTCTATATCTTGCTCAAGATAAGAACTCCACACTTCATCAAGCATCCAGGAGAATACGATAAAGATGGATATTATCAAAAAATATAAGCTAAAAAAGGAACGACCGAGTTTCATTGAAATGCCTAAGAAAAGAAAATTTTAGCAGGCAAAGATAATATTCCTATTGCCTGCTTGTGTAACAACCTAACAGTTAATTCCAGGCATCTGGAACAAATAAATAGCCTTGTCCCCAAATGGTTTTAATTCTAAATGGCGTTTCATTACTGTCATGTAGCTTTTTGCGTAAACGAGAAATACGAACATCAACACTTCTGTCCATACCATCATATTCCCGACCTACAACAGCTTTGTATATATAGTCTCGATTTTGTACTTCACCAGCACGACTGGCAAGTAGCCACAATAAATCAAACTCTTGGCTGGTTAAGTCAATATTTTCCCCATGCAAAGATACTTGTCTTGAACCACGACTAATATGCAATTGTCCACAGTCAATTTCTGCATTTTCTTTACCATCTGAAGGTAATTGACCTCGACGTAATAGCGCATTTACACGAGCTAATAAAACGCGTGGCTCTACGGGTTTAATAACATAATCGTCCGCACCTATTTCCAAGCCTAATACTTGGTCAAAATCGGTACCCTTCGCCGTCAACATTAGAATAGGACCTTTAAACTCAGGACGTAAATCTTTACAAACAGCAAAGCCATCTTTTCCTGGCAGCATAATGTCAAGAATGATCAAGTCAGGCGCAAATTTTTCTACACGCTTTTCAACCGAATCACCTCTGAACTCTTGCTTGACGTGATACCCTTCACTTTCTAAAAATTCAGAGACTAAATCCGACAATTGGCGGTCATCCTCAACGAGTAAAATCTTCTTAACTGATGATTTACTTTCTGACATAAACTTGCTCCTACTTTATTATGCTGACTTCGCAGCGGTTTCATGGCTTCATTCAACTTGTTATACGATAACAACACGTCGCAAACTAATAGCCATTGAAAGTATGATTACTCTAATGGCATTTAGCTTAAAATGTTTATTGTTAATAAACAATGTCATGTACAAGGTGTTACTTCAATAGTACAACTTATTACGCATCAATTACACTTAATTACATATTAGCTAACAAGCTGAGTTTTATTACATTTTTTGCCCTGTTGGATAATTAATCTCAATCCCGAACCTTTATATAAACTAAAAACTTTACATACCTGTAAAGATGACTGATGATATACGTTATTAAATTTTCGCATATAATAATGTAAATCGAATTATCAATGAGTCACCTTAATATAGAAAATACAACCACAGCACCTATAAACAAAAACCAGCAGAAACAAGCTAAGAAAGCGTTATTTGCGGTGATGCTGGTTGTGTTGTTTAGTAGCGCAGGCATTGCTCTACCTTACCCTGTACTAGCACCCGTATTTCTAAATGAAGTAAATGCCTTAACAACATTTGCTGATATTCCTAGTAAAATTTTGCTTGGCATTATTTTAGCGATATATCCGCTAGGCGTTATTTTGGGCAGCTCGGTAATTGGCGCGGCGTCAGGCTTATATGGTAGAAAAAAAACCTTAATAATTACCCTAATATTAACGGTAGTTAGCTACGTTTTATCGGCGTTTGCAATATTAGCAGAGAACTTTTTACTGTTTGTATTAGCGAGATTTGTTACCGGTATTTTCTCTGGTAATATCAGTATCGCCAAAGCCGTGGCGGTCGATCTTTCTCCGACATTAGATAAAACGTATACTTTCAATTTAGTCAACGCTACGGGTTATTTAGGCTGGTTACTTGGCCCGCTCGCTGGAGGTTTACTGGCAATATATGGCCTTGATAGTATCTTTTACTTTGCCGCCGGTGCCATCGTAATTGCCTTGTTTTGTGTTAGCGTATTATTACCAGCTGATAACAAAGACAAACACGTAAAAAATAGTAAGTTTTCGACATTGTTCTCTAGTCAAAACTCATTTGCATTGTTAGGTAACCCTAATATCAGACGGATCTTCACTATTTATTTACTCGCGACCTTAGGATTGAACGCCTATTACGAGTTTTATCCGGTATGGTTAGTTGAGGAGTTTAATTTTTCTAGTGCCGCTATTGGATATATCACTGTTGTGTTAACACTGTTTATGACCTTCACCAGTGTTTTATTTATCAAACAATTAAAGTTTCTATTTGGCCTAAAATTAGGGGCTATTATTGGCATGATTTTAATGGCTGTTTTGTTTAGTTTGCACCCATTGCTTTCTGCAACAAGTGTTTGGCCAGTATATGCTATTACCGGTATCGCTATAGCGATTTTTAATGGCTTATTGCCGGTTTATATTTCAGAGCAATATTCAGATATAGAGCAAGGACAACTCATGGGTTTGATCACAACCACTTTTAGCTTAGCCAATGTTGTGATTGCCATTATTGGTAGTTTTCTCGCCTTAATTTCCGCACATTGGGCAATCATTTTTGGCGCAGTTTTATTAGTTATTGCCGCAATTGATTTTCATTTAAGTCAAAAAAATTGTAACAAGTGATCGGCACAGCTAGCACGACCATTGAAAAGATAACGTGCTAGCCTGTTAACCATTTTCTTTCCAACCACAAAAAAACTAACGCTATAAATAACACAAGCCATAAGTAAAGCTTATTCACCGCTTGCAGTTGGGCAACAGGATAACTGACTTTGCTTTCTACTGGTTTCAGTTCATTAAAATTAATACTAGTTTGATGTTTCACTGCTTGTTGCCACGCAATATAACTAGTTTTCGGGTAAATATAACGCGATTGTCTCGCTATTAGCTGATTGTTGCTATCGAAAGCATCGACACTTGTCCATCCTGAGCTTTTTCCAATATAAAGCCCACATTGTCGAGAGTTTAATAACGGATATGGCGATAACTGTACTTTATTCGCATAAACTTTTGGTTTATCAGTAACTAAACACCATGACTCTGCACTTCCAGCGTAGTGCAGTTTATCTTCTACTGGCTTTAACCAATAAGTCGATGTTTCTGCCCGACTTGATTGCTCAAGCATATATTGCCAATACTGACTATAAAGCTCATTACCAAACTCTAGTGCCCATGGGTACGTTTGGCTAAGCGTAGAAATCGTTATTTTACCTAACCCCAGTTGATAACTTGAAACCAGCTCTCGTCCACGTACTGATTCAACCAAAACTTGCCCCCCTTTTACGGCAACACTCACCTCTGCAGCGGCGGCAAGAATTGGACTTTCGTTATCCATTTCATCTAGATTTGGCCATAGCGGCATAACTAGTTTTTCACTTAATTCGATACTCTGAAAATTAAAGGCAGATAGAAGATTTCTATGTTCAACTGCTACGCGTTGTTGTGCCGATATTAAAGATTTATCCGCAATAACATATAAACCTAAGCCGTTATAAACTTCAGCTTCTAGCACCTTTAACTCGTTTTCAGTCAAATTTAATAGTGCCCTACTATCGAGTAATAACCAGTCGGTTTCCTCAAGCATTTTAACTGTTAACAGATGGCTGTTTGTTACCGACTTATTTTTTTCATCCGCTGAAAAATTATGATATTGCTGCGACCATTTATCACGGCTAATTTGGCTGAACACCTTAACAGAGTTGCCCGTGTGACTCAGCCATTGCTTTAATTGCCTTGTTTCAAACGATGGGGACGATTGTTTAATCACAACCTTTACTTTATTAGGCTCGAGTATATTAAAACTAACAGGTTCGA
This sequence comes from Colwellia meonggei, assembly GCF_057537295.1. Taxonomy (NCBI): domain Bacteria; kingdom Pseudomonadati; phylum Pseudomonadota; class Gammaproteobacteria; order Alteromonadales; family Colwelliaceae; genus Colwellia; species Colwellia meonggei. The sequence goes on along the minus strand of NZ_BAAJLZ010000003.1, from coordinate 486,193 downwards.
CTACATGAGCTTCTTTTAATAAAGCTTCAGCGCTTTTTTTCTCATTATTTTTTTGTCTAGCACTTTTTTGTCTAGCACTTTTTTGTCTAGAGTCTTTTTGCCTATAGCCACTAATATTATCATTATGAAAGCTAGTATTGTCAGAAGTGTTTTTATCAATTTGGTGAACCGCCAATTGATAAGTGAACAAACCTGAAACTTTTGGGGTAACTTGCAATTGAAAGTAACCGTTTTCATTAATAATACTGCTTTCAATGAGTTGCTGATGTTGCCACAAGCTCACACGATACTGATGGCTGCCTCGTTCTGGTGTTTGTAATTTTCCTGTTATGGTAACATCAGCCCCTAAAGGCAATTCTTTTTGCCAATTTAGTTTAACAACGCCGAGCTTTTGGCTACTAGGATAAAAAGACAATTTCAAGTCAGTTAAACTCTTGTTATTGAACTTTTGCCATTGCTGGGCATTTAATCCATCACCCACAACGATTAACTGCTGAGGCGGTATCGCTTGAGCAAATGGTAAATGGTTTTCTCGCTCCGTTTTTTGTTGCCATAACTGAGTGAGTTCTTGTGGCGTGCGAATGACAATTAACTTATTTTGATAATGCAGTTTAAGGTGTTCCAGAAATTCTTTGCTGTAATCTTGTTGCTCGTTTTTAACCAACAGCCATAGAAAACGAGCGCTCTGTAACCTTGAAGTGAAACCATCTTCATCATAGCTTTGTAAATTAAGCCGTTTTTCATCTGAGAGGTAATCTGTTCCTGGCGTTATAAGTACATCAAACAAGTCGTTCTCTGTTTTAACTTCAATAGGAAGTAAAAATAAAACTAGAGCAAAAGCCGCAACAACATTACCAAACGTAACCAGTAAAAAACGTAAATGCCTGGGTTGGCGATGGTTATCAGTAATTACATCAAAATTACTTTTCAAGTTATTCACATATAGTGGATAAAAGCGTCGATAAACTAACGCTATAGTTATCAGCAGCCCTAATAAGACCAATACCACAATGCTCCAATGAGTCGCCGAAGTAATGTTGATATAGTAATCATTAATAAACGAAATACTCACGAATTATCCTTTAAGAACTGACCATAATTTTTCAGTAGTGGCTCGGTATCTAAAACCTTTTGCCGTTGCTGACTAGGCACTGCTGTTGCTGCGGGAAGCAATTGCACTAATTTCGCCATTAAGTTTTCTAAGCAATTATCACATTGATTTAACGTTAAGCTTTGCCTTAACAGTATTCGTTCAACCATTGCTAAGGATCTTACTAACGCTGGGCGTTCTACAGCCATTTCTGTTAAGACCTGTTTTACATTTTGCACAACAGTTAACATTTCAGCATTAAGCACAGGGCGTGACGTATTGGCATGACCTTTAGTCTTAGCAAGGCTTAGTTGATACGCTTGTGACATTTTTAAAAAACGCTTAAATGTTAATTGCTTTTGGTCAGAAAGTTGCGCTGGCTGAAATTGCGTTTGCTGAATATGGTTACTAATTATCTCTTTTTGCTCTCCTTGATAACGACGCTTCTCACTAACCGGAGGCGGTTCAAAGCCAAGACGTTTAACATAAATTCTTTCTGCTTTCTTAGCTTGTTTTAACAGTTTTAGCGCCTTTTTTTCGTAAGGTAAGGCCTGTTCGGGTTCAGACAGCATTAAATGTAATTCAGCTTGCCACATATTTTCTAAACTTTTTTTCATTAAAGCTTTTGGGTCTTGGCTGGTCATCACACCAACATCACTGTCTTCATGGTTATGCCCATATTGATTAATTAAGGCCATTTTTCCAGAGATATCGTTATTGTTGCCGTCATCAACTATGCCTCCAGCCCCTGCATGACTATGATCATGCTCTGGTGCTTGCTGAGTAATCACGGCATTACTACCGCCATGGTCGTCGTGTACATGAACCGTCGGCTTTTGATGTTCATCATGGTGTTCGTTGTCATCGGCGAACGACACCCCAACACTATGCTGACCTTCAAATTCATCACCCAAATATTGGCCGTATTTTTCTTTCAATTCACTTTGTGCTACACCTAATAATTCAGATGTTTCTCTATACTTGTCAGCCGTCAAGTCAGGTTTATCTTCAATAAGTTCAATGGTTTCAATAATAATTTGTCGTTGGCTTTTAAAATATTCCGGCATAAAGTCAATCAAAATGCCATCAGCACTTATTGCTTGTTGCCCAGCTTCCAACCAGCGAACAATTTTGGTACTAGATCGTGTTAGTTGCGTTATTGGTGTACGATTATCTTTTGCTAAAACAGTAAAATAAAGTTCATCGCCTGGCTCCATATTAAGCTCAGACAACTGCCAATTTTTGTAATAATGATATTTACCCGCAATCTCTTCTTTATAATCAAATGTAAAACGTTGATCGCGAAACTTAACGCCTTCGCCTGAGCCTTTCGCTATAGAAGCCAAAATTTCCACCTCAGTAATGGCAAAATCATCATAGATTTGCACTTGTGATATTAACTGAGGCACTGCATTTTCTTTAAACTCGGTAACTGTTTGTTTTGGTGTAATAATACGAATTTTAGGAGCCTTATCCGCTATAATTTTTATGCTGTAGACTGCAGAGAATACATCTGACAATATAGATTCATTATCGGCTAGTGATAAATGATACGCAGTACTGGCGGTAAAAGTATGCTGAAAATAATAGCTTCCATCTTCCTTTTGTTTTAACTGATGACGTTCACCATTGGAAAAATTCAGGAAATAATCTTGCTTTGGCTCTGTAAAATTAAAAAGCCAAGTTATCTTGCTACCCGCTAGCGTATTAACATTTAATGAAGAGGATTCTCTCGATTGCTCGATTAATTTTTCTTGCGGCTTATCTATTGATTTATCTACAGGTTTATCTCTTAATGTAGTAATGCTATATGCTGGCGGTTCAACGATTACTTGTTGAGATAAAATGTCGACTAGCGCCATTGGTTGATCAGTTGTTATCGTCACATCATTGCTGTGATTATTGACTTGTACAACACTAAATGCTTTCTCTAACCATTGATATTTAGCCGATACTAGTACTAATAACACTAAACAACTTGAGGCCAACATTACCCGATAAAATATATTTTGAGCAAACTTTGGTGATAAAAATTGCTGGCTCGAATTTAATTGCTGTAAGGTTATTTTATTGACCTGTACGAGTACCTTATTAAACTGCAACCTTTCTAATAGCGATAAATTTTGCCGATCACAGGCAAGTAATTGGGCGCTCTCTTCTAATTCAGGAAAATATCGGTTTAGATGCAATAATAGATGCTGTGGTGTTAATTCTTTGTATTGTTGGCTACGTTTTATAGCTATCACTTGCGCAGCAAATATAGATACTATCACCAAGATAGCAGCTGACATTGCTACTAGTGGGCTTAATACAAAACTCCACAATAAATAAAAAACTACGCTAGAAACAGCAAACAATATTGGTAGAAACAATACCGTTTTTTGAAATAAATATTTTCGACGCCATTGATTTAATATTACTGATAATTGCTGTGAGGTTTGCGCAAACAGCTTTTCTTTATCGTAAATGCTATTGCCGTCGGTGTCATCGCCGCCGTTATCACTGCCAGTTATTTTGTTGTTAGCAGGGTCAATATTTGAGTTAGTTTTCTTCGTATTGGCAAAGGTATTGTCAGTCATTTAATTTACCTTATCTGCCTTTGCCTGTTCAGCTTTTGCCTGCTTGGCGCTGTGAGTTGCTATTTCCTCTCGCTTGCCACGTAATGATATTTCGCTAACTAAGCGTTCAGCAAGCCATAACAAGACTAATAAAATTGCCAATATTTGTTGGCTATCTTTTGCAATGCGCTGTTGTTGCTTAATTACTGTTGCTAAGTTAGGAAGCTTATTTAATGCATGAGTACCTGTTGATTCCATTGTTTCAGTTGATAGTAAGTTATCTACAGTTTTGGCATTACGCTGCGGATCTGTACTGACTTCACTACCATCATCTGCTATAACTTGTGGTAATTGGCTTTGTGTTAAGTCACGGATTTGCGCTTCGGTAAGCGAATACTGCCGCTCAGCCTTATCTTTTTGCCAATGACCCAGCAATAAGTTTTGTAAAAATATTGGTAAATGTTTTGTTGTTAAAAGTGTACTCCACGACGGTGAAAAACGTGAATACAGCTGATAAACGTAACTTCTCTGATTATTAACGCTGGTATTAACTTCTAGGTTCTGCCAATTTATTTCACTACGTATCAACATCGGCAAATTTACTACATTTTGCTCTGTTACATTTTTCTCTGTGAAGTGCCAAAGTACTTTCTCTACTTTTTCTTCGTCACTGATGTTTAGTGATTTAAAGATATTGAGTGGTCTTGCACGTTGGTAAAACATCATACCTTCTGATAACAAGCTTTCGCTATTCGGGCGCACTGTGATAATAGGTAGCGCTGTTAAATTTTCCTCAGTATTTTCCGCATCAATAACGATATTCGCGCCATTTGCTAGCGCAGTAATTAAAAAATTATCAGGCTGTTGTGAGCTTAAATAAAAAATCCAATTTGGTTTTTCCGCTAACGTTTGTTGGTATAAAGTATTAGTTAATAATTGCTGATTTAAAAAGCTTTTTACAGAAAGCTTAGGTGCCGATAGCAGTTGAATAGCTGCCAATGCAGGTTTGAAATATTTAATATCGTCAGCACGGTCTTGATCATAAACGATCACCAGCTTTATACTTTCAAGGTACTGTTGAACAGCAGAGTATGGGCTAGGCTTTATATGCCAATTAATAAGGTGATTTTCCAGCTCTGGAAATGAGACTGATGAAATAAACTGTGTAGCGCTATTAGTTACAAATACATCGACAACCGTTTTAGGGTCAACTTCAGCGAGGAAAGAAGCTAAATTAAGGCGAATATTAACGACACTATTTACATTGCCTGATTGATTATTATCTACTCTTTGCGCAGCGCTTAAGTTTTTTTGCTGCCATTGAGAAATATCATGTTCTGACAACAAGCTAGTTCTGCTTGCCAAAAGGTAAATTGGTGTACCTTTAGCCAATGATAGCAATTGTGATTTTTCGCGTTCATTACTTTCATTTAACCACTGAGAAGTAACTAAAGTCACCTGATTAGAGGTTGGTAATGGCTTCAGAAAGAATACTTTGGCCAACAATAAAATAGCCACTATTAGTAGTAATAAGCGCAGCAATAACAGCCATGGCTCAGTTAATAATAAATGGCGCATTTTTTTCGGTTTAGCCGCTTTAATTAACTTAGTGTTAGCAAATTTAACTAACTGAACTCGGCCTTTACTAATGATATGTATTAGTACCGGTATAACTAATAGCGTTAGTGCCGTTAACATCCATGGGCTTTGTACGCCAAAAGTAGTAAAGTAACTTAACATTACCTACCTCTGCCGCGTTTACGTGCTTGTATGAAATTAACCAGAGATTGATCAAGTGCTTGGTCAATATTGGCAACAAAATAGTCAATATCGTGCTTTCTACATTGAGTGATAAGTTGTTCATTCAGCGTTGATTTTTTACTTAAGTAGTCAGCGCGAATATCCTTCGCATCGACAGTGACAAATTCCTTACTTTCTAAATCTTGAAATTTAATTAAGCCTTGATAAGGAAAGTTAATCTCGTCATCACTGTCTAAATGAAAGGCTATAACATCAGTTTTACTGTTTTTCAGTTGCTTTAAAAGGGATAACGCTTCACCACTGTGCTGGTGAAAATCGCTAATCACCACCACCAAGCCATTTTTTTGTATTGCACTTAAATGCTTTATTATTTGTTGGCTGTTTGGCAAAGCTCCGTTAGCTTTAAGCTTAGTTAATGCAATCAGTATTTTTTGCCAATGCTTACTACCGGGAAGTGCAGGCATTTGCATATTCTTTTGCCCTGATAGGGTTAATAAACCAACTGCATCCCCTTGCTTTTGTGCTAAATAGGCAATTGTTGCTGATAAGTATCGAGCATAATCAAGCTTGTGCCAGCATCCAGTTTGACTTATGTCAGTTTGATTAATTGCTGTTTGTTGCGATGTTTTTGTTAACAACGGCGTAACTACCGATTGCTGCAACATTGACTCACTACAATCCATTACTAGCCAAACATTAACGTCGCTTTCTCGTTCAGCTTCTCGAACAAAATACTTATCTGAGCGAGCAAACAACTTCCAGTCTATTTTACTTAGTTCATCCCCGGGCTCATAAGCTCTAAATTGACTAAATTCAACCCCTACACCCCGTTGCTGACTGGTATGGATACCTTGCAAGAATCCCTGAGCTAAGGTTTTAATTGCCATAGGCAAGTCCTTTACCCGTTGTAAGGTTTTGGCATCAAAAAATGGTTGTTGCACGTGTAATACTCTATTGCACTTAATTGAGTGGACTAACGGGTAGCATCACGTGTTTGACTAGATCGCGAATAACATCGTCGGTAACAATGCCATCAGCTTCCGCTTGAAAATTAAGTAAAATTCTATGTCGTAGTACGGCCGGTGCAACAAATTGAATATCATTCAGGGTAATAGCATAGCGCCCCGCCAGTAATGCTCGCGCTTTTGCACATAAAATAAGTGCTTGACCAGCCCTTGGCCCCGCTCCCCATCGCACATAGTTAACAACACTTTCACATGTGTTAGCTGTATCTGATTGTTCTAGAACATCACTGTTATGCATTGGACGCGTTGCTCTAGCTAAATGGGCAGCATACTTAAGTAGCTCTTCAGATACCGTCACATTTCGAACTAAACTCTGCAGCGTTATTATCTCGTCAGCATTTAGTATTGCCGCTAGTTCAGCACTGTAATTACCTGTTGTTCGATTTAGAATTTCTACTTCGTCTTGCTCAGTTGGATATCCAACACGTATAAACATTAAAAATCGATCCAGTTGGGCTTCAGGTAACGGGTAGGTTCCCGCTTGTTCAACCGGATTTTGTGTTGCTAAGACAAAGAAAGGTTTAGGTAAATTGTAAGTCGTCCCTGCATAACTGACGCTATTTTCTTGCATCGCTTCAAGCAATGCAGCTTGGGTTTTAGGTGGTGTACGGTTTATTTCATCAGCTAATAAAATATTAGTAAACACAGGACCTTGCTGAAACTTAAAAAAACGATCGCCCGTATTGTGATCGGTTTCCAATATTTCAGTACCAACAATATCACTTGGCATTAAATCAGGGGTAAACTGTACGCGATTAAAATTAAGCTCCAAGGTTTTCGCCAATGAGCTAACCATTAAAGTTTTCGCTAACCCTGGCGCACCTTCTAATAAACAGTGTCCGCCAGCGAGAATACTAATAAGAATTTCATCAATAATGGTTTGTTGGCCAACAATAACTTTAGCAATTTCTTTATTTACGTTTGCAAGTTTTGCAAGTAACGCACTTATTTCTTTTTCGTTCATTTTTATTCCAATTTTCATGCTTTAGCTATTGCAGGGCTAGCTATTCATGGCATACATAACAATGTTGACAGCAAAACGGGTATTATCTTCTTTTAACCAACGTTTATTTCTAAAGTCATAGTCCCATTCGCAGCCTAAGTCCTTATTGCTATATAAAACGGCAATTCGGCCATCTATTTCAATAGCCTTTAGATAGTTGTGGACAAGATCATCTCCCCAACCATTTAATTCTATTGAGGTTCTTGGTGGGCCATCAAACTCAAAGAAAGATGAATAAATAGCATGATTATTTGGTATTTTTTTCAATGCTTGTTCACCAAACATATTTTGCATTTCTAATTCGAAACTGCGTGCAAACATGCCATCAATATCATGATTACAATCGTCCACGAAAACAAAACCACCATTTTCAACATAACGTTTAAAGTTTTCCTTTTCATCACTATTAAACTGTACAAGCCTGTGCCCTGCTAAATAGCAGAATGGTACTGACAACATTTGTCGGTCGGATAGCGGAATAATACGCTCGTTGATATCAACTCGTAGGCTGGTATATTCAATTAATGAGTTAAGTACATTAGCAGGCATCCTTTCATCAACTTCCCAATCTCCTGACTCATAACTCAGTCGGGTGAAAAAAAAGTCAAAGTGTTCACGCGCACTTAACGGCCGCCAAGGTGTTGTTAAAATACCTAATGAAGCCAATGAAAGTGCTTGAAGAAAGTTGCGTCTATTCAAAGTCGGATCTAATTTAAATTGTGTTTGTTAAAAATTAAGATATTAATTGCTTAGTAAAATAACCAAGGTAAGCGCTAAATATAATAACGCTTACCTTGGCATAAATTTCACTTATTTTCGTTACGTTACTCTATACCGCATCAGACAAGCTACTGAAGGTAAAATCACGAATTTTCATCGGCGGGATCAAGCTACCATTAATTCGTTGTGGTTTACCAAGCGCTTCGATGTTGTTTAGCATCACAATTGGGCTTTCATTGAATCTAAAGTTTTTAATTGGGTATTTAATTTTCCCATTTTCAATATAGAAAGTACCATCACGTGTTAAACCGGTATAAAGCAATGTTTGTGGGTCAAGTGCTCTAATGTACCAAAGTCTCGTTACGAGAATACCGCGACGGGTATCTTTAATCATATCTTCGATACTATCGTCACCACCGGTCATAATAATTTGTGCTGGGCCGCCGAATAATCCAGAGCCTGTATACGCCGTCGGGTTATAAGCTACGCCAGTTTTATTTGCCCAATAAGGTGAATTGCGCAAATTAACAACTTTTCCGTTTTTCACCCAGTCTGTACGCTCAACTTTATGACCATCACCAGCGAAAGGAGCAGTAGGTACTTCACTATTCATTGGATCCGAATAGATATTGACTCGCTCATCAAACAGTTTTTCGCCTAAACGGTTCGTTGGACCATCCTCTTTACCTTCTTCTGGCTTTTTACTTAAAAAGCTTCGACCTTCATCAGCAGAACGCTGGTTCATATTGCCAAACATATTACTTAATAATTGCACACTAGCCGCAGGCTCAAGAATTACGGTGTACTTGCCTGGTTCCATTTCTTTAGCGTCAACCGAGCCCATTGATTTCTCAATTGCTATTTGAGACGCTTCCTTAGTATTTAAGTGTTTTACATCACTATAATCACGACTAACCCAACCAGAGCCTTTGCCATCTTCAGTACGAATTGTCACGGTAAAATCGACATTAGTAGACTTATTATAAGCAAACAAACCTTTATTGTTCATAATGGCAACAAATGTCGTTACATCTTGTAAAAAGCCTGATGAAACTAATTTATTTGCTTTAGAAGGCTTAATGCTATCCTCTGCAGCTTGTGCCCTATCGTCAGGGGTTACACTCGATGTCGATTCAAATGCGCTTTTAGGCTGGCTATATTTTTGCTTGCCAAACGCTGGCATATTCTCTGGGTTATCTGGGGCTAGTTTTGCTAATTCTTCTGAACGTTGAACCACCTTCATTAAAGAGGCATCGTCAAATTCATTGATCGTGGCAACGCCAGTCTTTTTACCATAAGTTGACTGCACGGCTAATGTTAAATCGCTTTGCTCACCAGCTGTTGATACCGTATTACGGGCGGTACGAATATTGCCGCCAACTTGACCATCTAAATTACACTCACATTCATCTGCTTTAGAAAATGACAGTACTTTTTTTAATAACTTTTTCGCATGTTGTTCTGTTAAAATTGTCATGACGCTTAGCTTCCTTTTATTCTTTATTATGTCGTCAAATTTGAGTGAAATTACACTTTACGGGCGGTATTGATCACGTTGATATTATTAAAACGTGTCGTTGGACAACCATGAGAAACTGCACTAACTTGCGATGGTTGACCTTTGCCGTCGAAAAATGAACCGCCAACTCGATAGTCTGATTTACCCGCTAACTGACTACAGCTATTCCAAAATTGCTGGGTATTTGACTGATAAGCAACGTCTTCAATTTGCTCGGTAATTTTACCGTTTTTAATTTCAAAGAATAACTGACCACCAAACTGAAAATTATAGCGTTGCTGATCAATTGAAAATGAGCCACGACCAGCGATATAAATGCCATTTTCAACATCTTTAATCACATCATCAGCTGATAAGTCTTTCTCATTAGGTTTTAAAGAAACATTTGGCATGCGCTGAAATTGAACATCACGCCAGCTTTGTGAATAACAACAACCGTGAGATTCTTTTTGATCTATCATATGAACCTGATCACGTGTTGCCTGATAGTTCACCAAAGTACCGTCTTTAACAAGATCCCACTCTTTGGTTTTAACCCCTTCATCATCGTAGCCGACATTACCTAATGAATATGGTTGGGTTTTATCAGCAAACAAATTAACAATGTTTGAACCGTAATTAAATTTGCCACTTTTCCATTTATCTAGTGTTGCGAAACTTGTGCCGGCAAAGTTTGCTTCATAACCTAATACTCGGTCTAATTCCAATGGATGACCTACAGATTCATGAATAGTTAGCATTAGATGCGCAGGATCTAAAACTAAGTCATATTTTCCAGGTTCTACTGATTTTGCTTTCAATTTCGCCTGTAGTTGCTTACCTGCCGCTGTTGCATCTTCAAGCATGTCATAAGAATTTTTATATCCGACATTTGCTCCCGAAATACGAATTTTATCTTCTTCTTTACCGTCTAAGTATTCAAATCCCATTCCAACCGGATTACCTAAACCTGTGCGCTGCTTAAAGCCCGACGCACCAACTGCGGTGGCGAAGAACGGTGCCCATAGACGATGCACATCTTGGTCGATGTATGAACCATCGGTAGAAGCGAAATATTTTTGCTCGTTCACTAAAAACAAGATAGAAGTAATATAGTTAGCACCGTTCGACATAGCAGCATCATTTACCGACAGTAATAAATCAACTTTCTCTTTAATAGGGATTTCTAGGGCATTTTTCTTAATAGGTGTATTCCAACTTACTTCCCCAACACCTTTAACTGGCGCTAACTGCACAGGAACCGTTTGAAATTTCGAATTAGCCATAGCCACAGCAACCGCTTTTTCTGCTGTTTTCGCAACGCTGTCAGGGGTCATGTTTGACGTTGAGGCAAAACCCCAGGTGCCATTAGCAATAACACGAATACCAATACCGGCTGATTCTGTATTAACAATATTATCAACACGTTTTTCTTGCGTGGTAACAAATTGATTTAAGTAACGTCCAATACGCGCGTCTGCATAGGTTGCGCCTTTAGCTTTGGCAGCATTTAAAGCGATATCGGCGAGCTTTTTCTTATACGCAACGTCCATCGGTTTATCTAATAATTGATCTGCCGACACGGCTAAGCCAGACATTGGCAACATTAACCCACCCGCACCTACGCCGGTAAGTTTAATAAAATCACGTCTTTGCATTTCCCTTTCCTCAATTTATTTTTATTTTTACATTTTTTAGTTTTATACGGCAAGTTACTGCTTCAACCATTTAACTTATTCAGTTTACATTAAACTAAGACACTGAATAAAAAGCATTAATAATAAAAAAATACTCATTTCACAATATAACCTAAGCCTGCAGTTTATAACAAGGGCGAAAAAACATACTACAAGCAGTTGTTAAAAATACGTAACAAAGTATGTATTAACATAAAGGAAGCTTAATTAGCTTGAAATCTCTTTCGCGCTTATTTGCAACATCTGTTAGCATTAGCAAAAAATTATTACCGAGCTAAGACATGAAAATCATCTCTTTTAATATTAATGGCCTACGCGCCCGCTTACATCAACTGCAAGCTATTATCGATAAGCACCAACCCGATATTATTGGCTTGCAAGAAATTAAGGTACACGACGAAGCATTTCCACTAGCAGATGTTGAAGCAATGGGCTATCACGTTTATTTTCATGGCCAAAAGGCACATTATGGTGTTGCTATGCTATGTAAAAAAGAAGCCAATGTTGTGACTAAGGGTTTTCCAACCGATGATGATGAAGCACAAAAACGCATGATCATGGTGGAGACCACTGATGAGAATGGTGAAAAAGTGACGGTACTTAATGGCTACTTTCCGCAAGGCGATAATATTAGTCATGAAACAAAATATCCATACAAGCGCCAATTTTATAAAGACTTAATGCAATACTTAAACGAAAATCACTGCGCCGATGAAAATGTTGTTGTCATGGGCGATATCAATATTTCACCTACTGATTTAGATATTGGTATTGGTGAACCAAATCGTAAGCGTTGGTTAAAGACTGGTAAATGTAGTTTCCAACCAGAAGAAAGAGAATGGTTAGCAACATTAATGAATTGGGGCTTTAAAGACACCTTCAGAGAGTTACATCCAACACGTGAGGAAAGATACTCTTGGTTTGACTACCGCTCTCGAGGTTTTGATGATAACCGAGGCTTACGCATAGATGTGGTTTTAGCAACAGAAAACTTTGCTAAACGTTGTATTGAATCAGATGTAGATTACGAGCTTCGTGGCATCGAAAAGCCATCTGACCATGCACCTATTTGGTCAACTTTTAAAGCCTAATGCTATTCTAAAGTTGCAAAGATTTTATTCTTTGCAACTTTCACCATTCAATTTAATTAATTTTTAATACTATTTATGACTGCTCTGCACTATACCTGTCCACTTTGTAACTTAGCTCTTGTTAGCCATGAAAAGCGCTATCGTTGTGATAATAATCATAGTTTTGATCTTGCCAAGGAGAACTATTTAAATTTATTACCAGTACAATTTAAGCATTCTAAAAATCCTGGTGATAATAAAGCTATGGTTAACGCCAGACGTGCGTTTCTAGAGAAAGGTTATTACCAACCGTTAGTTGATAAAATAGTTTCACTTTATCAAAAGTCGATTTCCAATAAATCATTACCAAAGACAATTTTAGATGCCGGTTGCGGTGAAGGCTTTTATACTCATCAACATAGCACAGTAGATAATATTGTTTATGGTGTTGATATAGCAAAAGAAGCAATAAAAAAAGCCGGTAAAAAATATCCTGAATGCCATTTTAGCGTTGCAACTTTGTCAAAACTGCCGTTTGCTTCGCTGCAATTTTCTTGGGTATTCTCAATTTATGCTCCAATTTTAGAAGCTGAGTTTACTCGTGTGTTGGCAAGTGGCGGCTACTTATTAACGGTAACACCTGCAAAACAACATTTAATGCAATTAAAGCAACAGATTTACCTCAATGCTCAAGAACATGATGAAGAAAAGCTGCCGATTGAGCATCTAACCTTAGTTCATCAAGAAAACCTTTCTTATCCGATGACTTTGGCAAGCGGCGAAGACACATTAAACCTATTGTCAATGACACCATTTGCCTTCAAAGCAAGTGAAGAAGTAAAAGCAAAATTACAAACTATGAATAACTTTACCTGCCAAGCTGACTTTTTAATACGACTTTACCAAAAAGCTTAAATAATCATAAATACCCTGTTTGTACTTACAAATTACTGCAAGTACAAAAAATTAATCAGCGGTGTAAAAATAATTAAGAATTTAGTATTGGATTAGCGACATTTTATAATGCCGCCAGAATTTACAGAGAGTTTTGTTTATCTTGAAAAGTAAGATTCAATAAGTAAGCTAAATCTAAGTAGCGTGGGCGTTGAGTTGACAACTTAATTTCACCACCACCTTGATTAACTCGTGCAACACTTTCTTTGTACCAACTGGCTAACGCTGGTGGCAAAAACTTATCAGCTTTCAAACCCATAAATATTAAAGCCTGTAATGGAAAGCTTAAGATACAAAAACTATACAATAAGGCTTGAGGTAACAGTGTTGTTGAGCCAAAGTACAATTGCATAATAAAGCAAAATAAGGCTAATCCAGGCATAACCCGACACACAAGGCGACTAACCTTGACCGCATAATAGTCAGCAAAGTACTGCTCAAGTTCGGCGCGCTTAGGCCATAAATCCATGTATTTTCGGCCAAGGGTAATTATTTCAAATACAGATAACTTCATAGGCGACACACTACAACAAGGTTTACTTAAAAGATAGCACAAAGTTGTTAATAACTTACGCTAAAGACCCTGATTGATTACATTTTATTGCACAACATCAACACTTTTAACAATTTATTGCACTATAATGAACGCCATTAAGACATTGTAAAGACGGCATTTTGTGAATTATGGAAAATAATTTTATTTTAGTTTTAAATTGTGGCAGTTCATCGTTAAAGTTTTCATTAATTAACCCTGTTAATGGAGCAACTTTATTATCAGGATTGGCGGAACGTCTATTATCAGAGCAAGCCATCATTAAAATTAAACATGATGGTAACAAGCAGCAGCAACAAATTCCTACGCCGTTTGATCATCAAACTGCCATTCAATCATTAGTTGCTTACTTAACTGCGCACGAGTTAATTAGCTGTATTTCTGCCATAGGACATCGTGTTGTTCATGGTGGTGAAACATATTGCCAACCGACCTTAATTGATAATGATGTTAAAGCAACCATAGAAAAACTCGCGCGATTAGCACCATTACATAATCCTGCTAACTTGACCGGTATAGCTGCGGCAGAGTCAGCTTTTCCTGCTTTACCACAAGTTGCTATTTTTGATACTGCATTTCATCAAACCATGCCAGAGAAAGCCTATATTTACGGTATTCCTTATCAATTGTATAGCGAGCATGGCATTAGGCGTTACGGTTTTCACGGCACAAGTCATTACTTTGTTGCACAACAAGCAGCGTCAATCCTAAGTAAACCACTGGCCCAATGTAGCTTTATTAGTGCGCATTTAGGCAATGGCTGCAGTGTTGCAGCTATTAAGGACGGTAAAAGTGTAGATACCAGCTTAGGCATGACTCCTTTAGAAGGCGTTATGATGGGTACACGCAGTGGTGATGTTGATCCTGGAATTATTTTCCACCTGGTAAACCAACTTAATTACAGCGTTGAAGAAGTAGACAATATGTTAAATAAGCAAAGTGGCTTACTTGGCGTATCACAATTAAGTAACGATTGTAGAACCATTGAAACAGCCTATCTTGAAGATAACAATCGACAAGCGGCATTAGCACTTGATGTTTTTTGTTACCGAATTGCTAAATCTATCGCTTCTTTTACAGCCAGCTTAACCGAATTAGACGGTATTATTTTTACTGGTGGTATTGGCGAAAACTCCGATATTATTCGAGAAAAAATACTATCTCAATTAAGTCTTCTTAATTTTAAAACCGATGTTGATGCAAACATTGCTAACCGCTTTGGTAAATCAGGACGGATCACCACAGAATATTCTCGCTCAGCGTGGGTTATTGCCACTAATGAAGAATGGGTAATTGCAGAACAAACTTTTCAACTATTAAACCAGGAGTCTTAATTATGGCACATCGAATTATGTTAATACCCGCTGGTTTTGGCGTTGGTTTAAGCAGTATTGCGTTAGGTCTAATTCATGCCTGTCAACAAAAAGGGATCAATGTTGGCCATTTTAAACCTATTTCACAACCTGCACGTAATCGTCGCACAAATACAAGAAAGGATGCAGCTAACGACACTTCTGACTCTATAGCGTTATCCTATGTTGAGCAACAAATGGGTGATGGTCATCATGATATTGTTTTAGAACAGATTGTTGAAAACTTTAACACGATAGATAAAGCGCATGATGTGGTTATTATCGAAGGCTTGATCCCAACAACACGTCAACCATATGCTGGACGTATAAATCGTGATGTTGCACAGGCTCTTTCGGCAGAAATTGTTTTAGTCGCGGCGCAAGACAATGATTCAGTAGAAGAGTTTGAAGACCGAATTGAAATGAGCGCTGAAACTTTTGGTGGTATTAAAAACCCCAAATTAATTGGTTGCATTGTTAATAAAATCAATTCCCCCGATAAAGATGAATATGGCTTATTACCGCGGGAAAATGAATTTAATCAAGCGTTAGATTTAACACCACTCATTAATTTATCCATTTTTAAAAACAGACATTTCGACTTACTTGGCACCGTGCCATGGGAAATGGACTTGATCGCACCACGAGTACTAGATATTGCGAATTACCTAAATGCAGATATTATCAATAGTGGCGATATGGAACATCGCCGTATTCGCAGCATTAGCTTTTGTGCGCGAAGTGTCGGTAATTTAATGAGCCACTTACAACCAAGTCGACTTATTGTAACGCCAGGTGATCGCACTGATATAATCATAGCGACATGTTTATCAGCGCTAAACGGAACAAAAGTATCAGCACTGGTATTAACGAATGGGTATGTACCTAATGAGAATATTATAAACCTTTGCCAACAAGCGCTTGATGCTGGCTTGCCTGTATTGTCAGTGCCATGGGACACTTGGCAAACCTCACGTCATTTAATGAATTTCAACCCTGAAATTCCGCAGGATGACGTGCAACGCCAAGACAAGGTAAAAGAATATGTTGCTGATAACTTAGCCAGCGATTGGTTAACACAATTAAGTAATAAGGCCACCATAAGTGATAAAATGTCACCACCGGCATTTAGACACAAGTTAACCGAATTAGCACGCCAAGCAAATAAGTTAATTGTATTACCAGAAGGTACCGATATTCGCACAATTAAAGCTGCAGCAATTTGTGTTGAACGAAATATTGCTCGATGCCAGCTAATTGGCAATAAAGAAACTATTTTACGAATTGCCGAACAACAAGGTATTAACCTACCTTCAGGTCTTTTAATTACTGATCCTGATAATATTCGTGATAACTATGTCGCACCTATGGTTGAGCTGAGAAAAGCAAAAGGCTTAACTGAAGTAGTCGCTAAACAAGAGCTTAAAGATAATGTTGCCTTAGCAACTATGATGCTACAACTTGGACAAGTTGATGGTTTAGTCTCGGGTGCAGTTAACACCACAGCCAACACTATCCGACCTGCTCTGCAATTAATTAAAACCGCCGAGGGCAGTTCACTTGTATCTTCTATTTTCTTTATGTTATTGCCGGATCAAGTATTAATTTATGGTGACTGTGCAATTAACCCTGAGCCAAATGCAGAACAACTTGCTGATATTGCCATTCAATCAGCTGACTCAGCCATTCAATTCGGCATCGAGCCAAAGGTTGCCATGATCAGCTATAGTACTGGTACTTCAGGTTTTGGTGCTGATGTTGAAAAAGTAGCTGCTGCAACTAAGATTGCTCAAGAGAAAAGACCAGACCTGATCATAGACGGGCCACTACAATATGATGCTGCAATTATGGAGAATGTTGCCCGTAAAAAAGCGCCTAATAGCCCTGTCGCTGGTCAAGCAAACGTTTTCGTATTCCCAGATTTAAATACTGGTAATACTACCTATAAAGCTGTGCAACGTTCTGCTGACTTGGTCAGTATCGGTCCAATGTTACAAGGTATGCGTAAGCCAGTTAACGATCTTTCTCGCGGTGCGCTCGTTGACGATATTGTTTACACCATTGCATTGACTGCAATTCAAGCACAAATGTAGCTCAGTACGTTTTAGAAGCAATTAAAAGAAGATCTCTTATATAGATAAAGGGATCTTCTTGCTGTTTCCCTTCTAAGCATACATTTCTACAACTTAACTATTAATTATCCCCATTTTTATAAAGTGATATTTTTTAACCAGTTAAATAAATCCTTATAATACAACAGCATTACTAGTTAAACATTAGTTGCACACAATGATATCCACAGCTTATGTGGATATCATTTAATATACGATTCTTACATTCATCTTGAATTAGTGTGCAGATTAATCACCAGTAAACTTGTTAATACATGACAAAAGCAGCAATTATCCCTCAAACAGTGCATTTATACTGGTTAACCACAACAAATTAACCACTAGCTATTTACTAAACAAATATTTATGACGCTTATAATTGCTAGAGTTCCTAACCTTTAACCGCTATAGTAACAACATCATCTATGAACTAAGCCTCTTTAAGTTATGAGCAATTTAACGCTACGCCATTTAAGTGAAACTTTTGCCATTCATAGCCTTAGGCGTGAAAGCTCAATACCTGATGTAGTTTTTAATGCACCTATATTTTTCTTAGCAAAAACCTATGATGAAATATCGATTGTACTCCCTGAAGGCATTGAAATAGACAGTGAAGAAGTTGAGCGCGACTGGCAAGCATTTGAAGTAGTCGGCCCTCTTGATTTTTCATTAACCGGTATTATGTCGAGTATCTCTACCGTATTAGCTAATGAAAAAATCAGCATTTTCGCCATATCTACTTTCGACACTGACTATGTACTCGTAAAATCAAACAAATTTAACGCGGCAAAAACAGCCCTTATTAACAATAATTATCAAGTAATCTAAATTCGGACACCTTATGACAACGATATACGGCATTCATAACTGCGATACAGTTAAAAAAACACAAAAATGGTTAACCGCCAATGACATTGATTTCACCTTTCATGACTTTAGAAAAGATGGTTTTTCTGAATCATTGTTAGCACAATTTTTTGAATTAATTGATTTCAATGAATTACTTAATAAACGCAGCACCACCTTCAGAAACCTAGATGAAAGCATCAAAAGCAATTTAACAAAAGAAAATGTGTTTCAAGAAATGCTCAAACAACCGACATTAATTAAACGTCCTGTTTTGATCAAAGATGGTAAATTAACAGTTGGCTTTAAAGCTGATAATTACCAGGCAATGTTTAACTAAACTTAACCAGACGAAAAAGATTAGATAACAATAATGACAACTCCTAATGATCAAACAATCGCACTAACCGAAGCACTTATAAATCGTCCGTCTGTCACTCCTGAAGATTGTGGCTGTCAAAAAATGATGTCTGAACGTCTAGCTGCAGTTGGTTTTAATAACGAAACAATGGTGTTTGAAGACACGACTAACTTATGGTCTCGTCGTGGTAATGCTGGTCCGGTATTTTGTTTTGCGGGACATACTGATGTAGTGCCTGCTGGCAATCTCGAACTATGGCAAACACCTCCTTTTCAAGCAACGATCATAGATGGCATGCTATATGGCCGAGGTGCGGCTGATATGAAAGGAAGTTTAGCCGCTATGGTTGTTGCTACAGAGCGTTTTGTAAGCGACTACCCTGATCACAATGGTTCAATTGCTTTTCTAATTACCAGCGATGAAGAAGGTCCATTTATTAATGGCACAACTCGCGTGATTGATACTCTAGAAGCACGTAATGAAAAAATTGACTATTGTATAGTTGGAGAACCTTCAAGCACTAAAAAGCTAGGGGATATTGTTAAAAATGGCCGTCGTGGCTCCATTTCGGGTGAACTTCATATTCATGGTAAACAAGGTCATGTTGCCTATCCAGAGCATGTTAATAACCCCATTCATTTAGCTACGCCAGCATTAACAGAATTGAGCCAATTGCATTGGGACAACGGTAATGAATATTTCCCGCCAACAAGTTTTCAACTTTCTAACATTCAGTCTGGTACAGGCGCGACTAATGTTGTGCCTGGGCATTTAACCGCATGGTTTAATCTACGTTATAGTACTGAATTAACTGCCCAGATGATTGTTGATAAAGTTAATGCCTTATTAACTCAACATAAACTGGATTACGAGATCAATTGGACATTTAATGGCCAGCCTTTTATTACTGAGCCCGGTACATTAGTTGATTCAGTAACTCATGCGATAAAAAAATGTGCAGGCACTAACACCGAATTATCAACCAGTGGCGGTACATCTGACGGCCGGTTTATTGCGCCTACAGGCGCACAGGTTGTTGAATTAGGGCCTTGTAACGCGACCATTCATCAAGTTAACGAAAGTGTATCCGTTAATGACTTGATTACGTTAACTGATGTTTATTACCAAACCTTAGTTAACACGCTAACTGATAAAAAGTAATGCCTGAAATCGAAAAGATCCTAACGGGGAAAACTGACCAACATATTCATTGGCTAACCGAAAATCTCGGCATTCACCAAGAAATGGTAAATGCCTATGAAGACATGCAAACGGCGGCAAAAGCGAAAAATATCGAGCTTAAAATTGCCAGTGGCTTTCGTGATTTTTCACGGCAATTAACGATTTGGAACAATAAATTTAATGGCAAATCAATCATCAAGGATGAAGAAGGTAACATAATAGATTTATCGCTTCTAAGCGATAATGAAAAAATTCATGCCATCATGTTGTTTTCAGCATTGCCTGGTGCAAGCCGTCATCATTGGGGCTGTGATATTGATGTTTATGCACCTAACCTATTAAAAGAAGATCAAGCTTTAAAGCTAGAGCCTTGGGAATACCAGAAAAATGGCCCTTTTTCTCCGCTAACCATTTGGTTAGCAAAAAATTCGGCGAAGTTCGGCTTTTATTTTCCGTACGATAAATTTCGCGGTGGTGTGGCGGCAGAGCCATGGCATCTATCTTATCACCCTATCGCAAGTCAATATCAGCAGTTGCACAATATTAGCCTGTTAGAAAATATCATTACGGAAAGTGATATACTTGGCAAAGAGCAATTATTACAATTGTTGCCTGAGCTTTATCAACGCTATATCAGTAATGTCGCATCCATTCCTGACTAATATATGACTACAGAAACTTTTAGCCTGTAGCTAATATCTTTTAATGTTTCACTGAAAAGTAAAACTGGAGAATTTATTTATGAGCAGTATCTTGAGCGCAAGTTGGGTAGCGCCGGTTATTATTATAATTGCACTAGTGATCTTAATTGGAAATTTTAGCACCTTTCAAAAAAGTGCCAAAACGCCATTACGCAAAAAAGGTTTAAACGATTTAAAAGAAACACTACCTAGAACTAATAAAACTGAATCAAAAAAAGCGACCTTTTCAAAGAGACCACACTAAATTTAGTTATAAAAAAACTCCGATTAACGGAGTTTTCTATTTTAATATCACAATAATATCTTTTTGCTAACGAAGCTAGAACGCATCTTTAAATGATAAGCCAGGCTCCATTACAGCTGCTATAGATTTTAAAATACTTTCCGGTAATGCCTCACCTTGTTCATTGAAGATGGTCACTGTGGATGTTTCATTAATACTTTCAACTTTAAATTGATATTTACCGTTAGGGATCTCTACAACAGGTACATCATCACCCCAAATTGAATCCCATAAACTAGACTCAGGTTGTTTATAATCAACAAAGTAGACTTTATCACTTTCATTTAGATCTTCAATTATAAAGCCATGATCTTCAAAAAATACCGGCAAATTTGACCATAATAAGTCAGCACTAATTTCAACGATATATGCTGCTTCACCAATACTATTTTCACCTAAAGATACAAATTTTTGATTAGCACGTAATAATCTATTTTCTCTTTGTTTTAATCGGTATTGATAATCAACTTGTGAAATAACTTCATTGAGCATATTCATTTCAGCTCGTTGCTGATCAATAATATCAATTAACTTACTACCACCTGTTTCATCAGTTTTCATATACTCAATCAACTTAACCCGCAGAGCGACACTGCGGCCATGTGATTTTTCTTCAAGTGTATAACGATAGCGCTTACTTTCTGAAGAAGAGATTGAAGTAAATGGCCACGTCCCTTTTTCTTTCTCACTATGAAACCAATCTGACTCATAAACTAAGCCATTGTCATCTACCTGCTTTAAAAAAATATTATCAACACTTACCTGTTTTTTAAGTGCTGCTACAATGAAATCTTTTAGATTAATGTTTTCTAATACTTGGTCGAACCATACTCTCGCTTCCGCTGAGTTGTTTTCGGCGCGTGTTGAAGCCGCAACAGGTAAAACAAGAGATGGTGCCCGTACGTCGACATTAATGCCAACCGGACCTTGCGTATTTATTTTATTTGTTATCGCAAATGTATCAGCATGATATGGCTTATCCAGTCCAGCGGGTATTTTTAGTGCTTGTGCTTCCCGTTGATTGGCATATTCAAAATCCCCTACTGCTTTTTTATGATTAATAGTGCCACAACTTGCAACTGCAACACTTAATAATGAAAAATAAAATATCTTGCGATTCATTAACACTCCCGAGGATACAAACCTGAATCTTTTAAATGTAATTTTGCTTTTATAATTTTTACGACTAATTCGGTTTAATTATTATTTTTCATTACTAAAAAATACAAATTTAAACGTCTACGGCGCTTTTGATTACTGAACTTCAGCTTAGTTCCCTAGATTTTAAACTAATGATGAAAAAACCTAGTAATAGCGCTAAATTAATCAGCGCACCATGGTACTTGCCTGAAAAACCAAACACAAGATACTACAGCGTTTTTATCAGAATAAATCAAAAAAATTAGTTAGTTTTTAAATTTTTAATTTGCGTTACAATAACGCTTTTGAAATGGTAACTAGGTTTATTAATGAGCGAGTATTTAGTATTAACAGCGATGGGACCAGATCGTACCGGAAGTGTTAGTGAGTTAACCAAGCTTGCCAGTGAGTGCGGTTGTAACATTATTGACAGCAGAATGGCAATATTCGGTCTAGAGTTCACGCTTATAATGCTACTCAACGGCAACAACAAAGCTATTTACCAATTAGAAAGTAAATTACCTAGTGTTGCACATGAGCTTGAGTTGATCACTATGATGAAAAGAACCTCTGGCTATCATGAACGTGATTTTGTTCATCATTACCAAGCCAACTATGCTGGTATTGATCAACCAGGGATTTTAAAAGCAGTTACAGCATTTTTCGCCACTCGTAATATTGATGTTTCGTCACTCAAATCAGAAATAAATCAAGAGAATAACCATATGAGTGCGGCAATTCTGATCGCATTAAACCAAGATACCAGCATAGAAAAGCTAGAAAGTGACTTTGTTGAGCTATGTGAACAATTTGATGTACAAGGTTGCATCAAAAGCGTTCAATCAAATTTATTTTAAAGGAATACTATGAAAACCATTACAGTTGGTGAACAAGCACCATTATTTTCATTAAAAGATGAGAACGAGCAAGAAATAAACCTCTCTGATTATATTGGTAAAAAACAAGTTCTAGTCTATTTTTACCCTAAAGCAATGACACCAGGGTGTACAGTACAAGCACAAGCCTTACGTGATAATAAAAGTGAGCTTGAAGCACTTAATACAAAAGTATTTGGTATAAGTCCTGATGAACCAAAGCGCTTAGCAAAATTCTGTCAACGTGATGAATTAAACTTCACACTATTATCAGATCCAGACCATAGTGTTGCTGACGCTTTCGGTGTTTGGGGTTTAAAGAAATTCATGGGTCGTGAATATGACGGCATTCACCGCTTGAGCTTCTTAATTGGCCTAGATGGTAAAATCGCTCATGTTTTTAATAAGTTTAAAACCAAAGACCATCACCAAGTAGTATTAGACGTACTAAATAGACGTACTAAATGACCTAAACTAGAATTTAATAGCGCATTCTGTTGATATTAAAAAAGACGAAACAACAATGTTGTTTCGTCTTTTTGCTAATTATAGATGTAGTTTAATTACCTTAAGGATTAATGACTGGTGCCCTTTTCATAATTAATTTTATTAAAAACGTTATATTTACCGGAAGGTTTTTTCATCGGTAAACGTTTAATTTCTTTCAAGGTATTGGCATCGTAAATAATGACTGCGCCGTCTTTGTCCCAAATACTTAACAGCACATATTTACCATCTTTTGTAAATTCAACATGCGCTGCTGTTTTATCTTCGACTGGCGCTAAAGTTTTAACAATTTCCAAGGTGTTTTTATCGATCACATGTACTTTGTTTTTATTCGGGCCAAAGAAAACATCAACCCATGCATAAGGTGAATTGCTGTGGCTACGCATAAAGAACCCAGGACCTAGTGTTTCAATCTCTTTGATCACCTTCCAACTATCCATATCAATAACCGTAACAAGCCCTTCTTTGATATTCGGCGATGCAAAAACCGTTTTACCTTGATAATTCCAAGTAATGCCTGAGCCTAAATGCGGCATGCCCGCCATTGGAATTGTCGCAACTTTCTTTTTAGCATCAAGGTTAATCACTTGACCAGTATGGCTATCACGCGATGCACCAATTAAATTGATATATTCTGGGTCAAAGAAAAAGTCATCTAAAAAGTCAGCAGTACGTATTCTTCGAACTGGAAATTGTTCAGTAACTTTCCAGTTTTCCACTTTTCCTTCGCCACTGTCTTTACGATAATCATGCGCCCAACCTTTAAATACTTCTACACCACCTTTATCACTGTAAGGGATTTCCCAAACTTCTTTAACATCTTTTAATGCGACAATAAAACTATGGCGTGGTGGCGCATTATATACAGCACTCACCCGTGAACTTACTCCTTCACTATCAACTGTATCTATTGATTTAATTGGTGATAAATCCTTAGTATCGAGGATAACAACATTATGAGGAAGATAGTTACCAATGATGGCATATTGACCATCTGATGAAATGGCTATATTTCGAGTATTAATACCCGCGCGCACTTCAGCAACAACTTTCATATTGTAAATATCGTATTTGCTTATCCAGCCATCGCGAGATGCGAAATATACATACCTGCCATCAGGAGAATATTTTGGGCCACCATGTAATGCAAAGCGGGTTTTAAAACGCGTAATTGGTTCAAATGTATCGCCGTTCAACAAAGTCGCTGAATGATCACCTAATTCGACAACGATAAATAAATTCATTAAATCAGCATCGAATTGTGGCTTATTTGGTAATTTACTTTGATCAAAATGCTGAATATTACTTGCTTTAATGTCAGCTATTGACCACTTTAATTGAGTTTTTGGCTTAGTATAAATGTATTCAACTAATTGCTCAGTTTGCTCCAACGTTAACTTTTCGCTAAATGATGGCATTTGCGTTGCCACACGACCATTTTGAATAACCTTTATGGCCTTGTTCTTACGTAACCGTGATAAGTTTTCAGGAAACAAAGCTGGCCCCATAGCCCCCATACGAGCAACACCATGACAGGTTTGACAATGTTCTTTATACAAAGACTCGCCACTCTGTTGATGCTCGTTTGCAGCCAATGGCAGTGCAAACAGCGATGACAAAAACACACTTTTCATCAAAAATGGTAATTGTTGTAATAGCTTTAATCTTTTTTCCATAATAACGTCACACTTCGCAAATATACGATTTCAATTCAACTATTCGAAAATGTTAACCAGCTTTTGCTGATAACTGCATTTGTGTCTGGTAAGCTTCAGCATCTAAAAAGCCTGGTTTCGCTAATGTGCTGTCCGTCAGTTGATTAACCACATCACCAATAACAATTAGTGTTGGCGGCGTAATTTGATGCTTTTCAACTAATTCAGCTAAGTTAGAAATGTTGCCACGGAAGATCTGTTGCTCAGGTTGCGTGCCTTTGCGTATTAGCGCTGCAGGTGTACTAGCTGCACGGCCATGCTTAATTAATTGCTCAGTTATACTAGGTAACGTATTAATGCCCATATAAAAAACTACGGTTTGAGCTTCACTACTTAAACTTTGCCAAGGTAGGTTTAATTGTCCATCATTTTGCATATGACCTGTGATAAAAGTACAACCTTGAGCAACACCACGATGTGTTAACGGAATACCTGCATAGGTAGTACAACCAGATGCAGCTGTAATACCCGGGCATACATGACAGCTAACGCCATTTTGTAATAAAAACTCAGCTTCTTCGCCGCCTCGACCAAAAATAAATGGATCACCGCCTTTTAAGCGCAAAACTTTACGGCCTTGTTTTGCATATTGAACCAATAACTCATTAATTTTGCCTTGCGGTACACAGTGCTTTGCTTGTTCTTTACCAACATAAAAGCGTTCACAGTTATCTGGCAACAAAGCCATAATCTCATCACTAACTAGTCGATCATAGATGGCAACGTCAGCTTGCTCAATAAAACGCAGTGCTCTTATCGTCAGTAGTTCGGCATCACCTGGACCTGAGCCTACCAGTGCTACTTCACCTGTCTGCAAGAAAGACTTCTTAGTTAACTTATTTAATACATCTGTATTCATTTCTTTTTCACTCGATACTTTATCAGTCGATAACTGTGTCATTTTATACATTACCTTGTCGGCTACTGATTTATTATAAAATGTTGGCCACTAAATTTATAAAACTATATTTCAATAACTTAGCACTAATAAAACTAAGTTAAATGTGATTGAGTGCGACTTTAATTAGTATGCGCCCAATACAACTATTTGTTTAAACTTCAACACATGGTATTTCAGCTTTTTCTGGATATTTTGTTCGTACACCAATTTCAGCATCTGTTAGATAACATCCTGGATCTTCTGCCCATGCATCTTTGGATTGCGCGAATGCTCTAGTGCGGGTGTTACCGCCACAAATATTAAGATACTGGCATTTCGCACAGCGTCCCTTTACTGGGCGTGGGCTTTGTCTAAAGCCAAGCATTAAAGGATCTTGTGTATCACGCCAAACATCAGAGAATTTTTCCGTTTTCACATTTCCTATTGGGTGATTCCACCAGTATGTATCAGGGTGAATAGTGCCGGTATTATCAATATTCGCAACATTAATACCACTTGCGTTACCACCCCAGTTAATTAATCGCTGTTTTAAATTAGCAATTCTTTCTGGATATTTATCACCAAACCTTTTTTCAACCCATTGCAATAAGAATGGTCCATCAGCATCGTTATTGCCCGTTACAAAATCAGTATCTATACCTTGAGAAATATGTGACCAAGCGCGCTCATATAACATTTCCATTGCATCTTTAGTCATTTTAAATACTGCGTCGTTTTCAGCATTTCGCTTACCACGACCGGAATAATTAAGGTGAGATAGGTAGAACTTGTCAACTTTGTATTCTTCCATTAAATCAAGCATAGCGGGTAAGTCAGCAAAGTTATCTTGTGTTAAACATAAACGCATACCCACTTTAATGCCTGCTTCTTTGCATAATTTAAGTGCATGCATTGATTGTCTAAAACTGCCTTTTTGTTGACGGAATTCATCATGGAACTCTTCAAGACCGTCAATACTAATACCAACATATTGGTAGTCAGCAGCTTTGATTTGTGCAATGTTTGATTCATCAATCAGCGTACCATTGGTAGACAATGCAACATAAAAACCTTTTGACTTTGCATATGCTGTGATTTCAAAAATATCAGGGCGCATTAATGGCTCGCCACCGGATAGAATAAGCACAGGAACGTGTGCTACTTTTAGGTCATCAATGGTTGCTTTAATTTGCTCTGTGTTTAATTCATCTTTGAAATCCATATCAAGAGACGTTGAGTAGCAATGCTTACAACGTAAGTTACAACGTCGTATCAAATTCCAAATAACAACAGGTCCTGGCATTTTATGGGCTTTATTCGCCGGTAAATCATCATGAAATGTTTTTAATAATTGTGAAATTCTAAACATCTGCTTTGATCCTTATAGGTTAATGCTGTTCTTGTTTTACAGCGAAAACCAAAATGTAAACTTTTTAAGTATAGCTAGCGTTTTAATCGCAAGCCTGTTTTCTTCAATATCTCTGTGCTGGTTAACATATCATTAGTTTTAAATTTACATGCTTGATCTGCATCATCATTTCTCAGCTCGAAAACATTTTCCAATAAATCTTTGATTTGGGTTCGGTATTGCTGAACTTCTTGTTCAGTTTTACCATGTACCATGGCAAATAAATTGTAGTTCCAACGTGGTAAATGGCGCGGTCGCAAATAACAATGACTAACAAATGGCAGCCGCCCTACCGCTTTTCCGAATTCACTGACATATTTATCTTGTACGTCCCAAACGGTCATACCATTGTAGCGATAACCTAACTTATAATGGTTAGGCACTGCAGCTATTCTGCGGATAATACCGCGCTCTTTTAGATCGGCTGTCATGGCTAGTACTTCGGCCACAGAAACTTCTAATTTTTCGGCTACTTGCTGATACGGCTTAGCAACAATTGGTAATCCCGACTGCGTTAGTAAAATGTATTGACGCTCAAGTGCCGTCAATTCTTTAGGCTGGGAGATATAGTTGGACATAAAATTCTTCTAGTTTAGGAGTATTAAGCACTGGTAGAGAGGTTTTTTCCTCAATATCACTAATAATTTGGTTCACTTCATCTTCTGATTCTGCACCAACTACAAACCACATATTATAATCATGGGTCCGGCGGTAATTGTGTGCAACTTCATCAAAGCTATTCACTTGCTCGGTGACTTCTTCAAACCTATCCTCAGGAACCGCTAAAGCAGCCAATGTAAAAGCGCCGCCTAAACATACTGCATCAAACATTGGGCCAAAGCGTGTTAACACTTTATTGACCATTAAGTGGTTTAAACGTGCAAGAACCTGCTCTTCACTACTGTTTAACTGTTCGGCTATTTCCAAAAATGGCCGCTCAGAAATAGGTAAACCACGTTGCAACAAATTAATCAGTTGTTTATCTAATGCGGTTAACTCAGCGAGCGTCGTCGTTGAATGACGCGATGATTTATCCATTATTAACACCTTTTCTACCGTAACGAGCCCCTTGTTGCTTATAGGCTTTAAAACTAAATAAAATATCTTTTTCTACACTCGCTAGAGAGAACTTTTCTACCATGGCATCAATTTGCGCTACCACAATGTCGCGATCAGTGCCGTGAATCATACAAAATAAGTTATATGGCCAATGTGGCAAACGACGTGGACGTCGGTAACATAAAGACACTTCTGGATAACTAGAAAACATCGCAGCGACTTTATCTACTTGTTCATCGGCAATATTCCAAACCACCATAGCATTGGCTTTGTAGCCTAATTGACGATGC
This sequence comes from Colwellia meonggei, assembly GCF_057537295.1. Taxonomy (NCBI): domain Bacteria; kingdom Pseudomonadati; phylum Pseudomonadota; class Gammaproteobacteria; order Alteromonadales; family Colwelliaceae; genus Colwellia; species Colwellia meonggei. Next base: position 457,554 of record NZ_BAAJLZ010000003.1, on the reverse strand, counting down.
TTCACCACTAAGCCAAAACGCTTAACTAAACCATCTGTTTGCCAGTGTTCAATCTGAGATAGCACTTGTGCTTCTGTTGCTGATATTTGCTTTGCAATATGTAAATAAGGTTTAGCTACAATAGGTAAACCGCGTTCTAAAATGCCACGTAAGAGCTGTTTTTTCTCTTCGGATAAATCTTCATTCATCAAACAACTTAATTTATGTTCAACAACATTGTTTTCTTGGATTTGGCTAAAGTCGCTAACTAATTGTTTCATATTAATGACTTCCTAGTTGCTGCTGAGAAAAGTTTATATTAAACGCCAAATCAATGTGATAAGACGCTTCCATTGGCAAAACTAATACTTGATAACCGGTTAATTGCTCAATTTCTGTTATCACTTGTAAAAGAGTGTCATCGTCACTCGCAGTCACTACAAACCACAAGTTATAGCTGTGTTCACGACCATAATTATGATTAACTTGCTCAAACTGATTAACAATTTCAGCAATTTCATCTAACTTATTATCAGGTACAGCAAGTGCTGCCAAGGTGCTTGAACCTGCTTTTTTGTGATTAAAAACCGGGCCAATTCGCGATAAAATTCCCGCTTCATCTAAAGCTACCATTGCTGAGATCACCGCTTGCTCTGAACTATTAAGCGTTTCAGCCATTTTTTGGTAAGGCTGCGAACAAAGCGGGAAACCTTTTTGGAAACGGTTAATAATATCTTGCTGCAACTGAGTAAGAACAACGGACATGATTAAAGTCCTATTTGGTGAGCGCGATTGGTAAAAAAGATACCGCTCGGACTTTCAGATGGAATAGTATTTAATAAGGTTTGCGTTTTTGTGTCGTAAACTTGCACTTCGTTAGCATCACGAACCGACATCCAAACTTTATCGCCTCTTGGAGTAAATTCCATGTGAAGTACCGCGGGACCTGGCGTTAAAGTATTCACCTTCTCTAAGGTTTCAGTGTTAAACACTTGAATGGTGTTGTTGTCAGGAAAGGCAAAGTTGACCCAAATTTGACGATTATCTGGTTGTGCCATTACAAAAATAGGTTGGCTATGCGCCTCTATTTCAGCTACTTGTTGCCAAGTATTAGTGTCGATAACGAGCACTTTATGTTGGCCAACGGCAGGAACAAAGGCACGGTTGCCAGCAATAGCCCAACCTTCTAGGTGTGGCATTTTATAAACAGGTAGCTTTTTATCACCTTTTCCGTAATCACTTAAAATGCGTTTCACCCCGTTTTCTGGGTGCCATAAATCAAGTAATGCCATGCCATCTTCACCAAAAAGACCTGCAATATAATAGCGGCCGTCAGGGCTGATTAAGGCATCGTAAGGAAATAAACCTATATCTTTATATTTGGTAATTGCAACCTCTGCACCTGAGAAATCGGCTACCCAAGTTTCATGGCTATCAAATAAACTAAAAACAAATTTGTTATCTGGGGCATCAACTAAACCAACCACTTTAGAGCGATATGGCTGACCATCTTTTGTTAAGCCTTTACTTGGAACAATTGTCGCTTCAATATTGGCGACTAATTCTAAGGTTTCGCTGTTAAATACTTTGACTCCACCAGGAGTATAATTTGATACGGCAACCAATTTTCCATCTTGACTGATGGCACCTCCAATGCTGTTACCCGACTGTATAATACGGCGATCTATTTTGTCTTTTAGTAAGTCAACTTTTGTTAAGCCACCATCACGACCGAATATGTAAGCAAAGCGTTCATCTCGAGAATAAACAATAGAGGCATGTGATAAGTCACCTAAACCGTCAATTTCTGCTAATTGTGTCGCATGAGTATGGTTAACAATTTGAACTTGGCCTGTAGCACGTTCAATAATGACACCTAAATCTCCAGTAGCACGTAAAGATGATTCAACATTAACTTCATTTTGGTTTACGCTTTTAAGCGTTGATTGAGAACATGCACTCACTAAAACCGACAACACTGTCGCCGCTAGTAATTTACTTGGATTGATCATGAGTTTCGATACCTTGTTGTAATTGTTGACTGATCCACGATGCTTCTTGCACCGTTAAAAGTGATTCCCACGGAGGCATTGCCGTACCGGGACGACCAAATAAAATAGTATTTTTGATAACAACTTGAGGTAATCTCTGCATTGTTTCGGGTAATAATGTTGGCCCTAAACCGCCCTTTAATGTCATGCCATGACAAGAACCACAGTCTTGCTTAACCATATGAATAAGTTCAGCTTTACGTTTAGGAGTTAATTCTTCGGCCTGTGCTGAAATACCGTTACTAAAAACTAATAAGGTCGTCAATGCAGCCATTAAAGAGTGTTTTCTCATTGTCATGCGTTTACCTTTATCAACATCATTTTTACAGCCTTATGTTGGCATAAGTGTGATAATTTGCTTTGATTTAAATCACACAATATAAAAATTTGTAATAGACATATGAATAGAAGGAGAAGAGTTATTTGCCCAAACTTTTGAGAGTAATAGTGTTAAAAAGGTTTACATTGCTTGGTCAATATTTATACCTGTTATATTTACTAGCTGCCGCCCTTTCAGCTATTGGAATACAAAAGATTAAAAATGATACCTAGAATTAAAATAAGCTACTTATCCGACATCGCCATAAGCAAGTGAATAACCTATCGCCCATTGATTTATTAGGAATAATGACATCCGTTGGCGAACCAAAAACTGCTAAATAACTGGCATTTAAAATGCTGTATAATTAAGCAAAAATTGCAATTACTACAGAAAATTTAATTTAAATTTAGGTCACATGCATAACCGTATGCTATTAATATCGCTATGCAAGCCCAGTTAAGAAACAAACTTAATAGTAATTAATTTCGACGTGTCAACTAAGCACAGAAGTGTTGATAATGACAAATATCAATAATTGGAATCGAGATAGAAAAGATTTAGATAAACTAAAACATTATGTAGGCTGTCAATTTAAGCCTACATAATATGGCTGAAAACTAGCTACTTTGTAATGGTTCGTTCTGTGTAGTGGTTGACCATGCATTTAGCACAGCTTTCACTAAGGTTGCTAATGGAATAGCAAAGAATACCCCCCAAAAGCCCCACAAGCCACCAAATAAGATTACCGCAATAATGATTGTTACCGGATGCAAATTTACCGCTTCAGAAAACAATAAAGGTACCAATAAGTTACCATCTAATGCCTGAATAATACCGTACGCTAACATCACGTAACCAAATTCGGCGGTTGTACCAAATTGAAATAATGCTACTAACATTACCGGAAAAGTGACAATTGTCGCGCCAACATATGGCACCAAAACCGACAAACCAACCAGTACACCAAGCAGCACAGGATAATTTAGCCCAAGCGCAATAAAGGCAATTGTTGATGCTGCGCCGATAATCGTGATCTCAATTAATTTACCACGGATATAATTCATGATCTGTTGGTTCATTTCATTACCCACTTGCTTAGCCATGCGGCGATCATTAGGTAAGAATTGACGTACACTATCAAACAGCACTTCTTTATCTTTTAAAAAGAAAAACACCATCAGCGGGACCAAAATCAAATAAATCAGTAAGGCAACGACATCTGAAATAGAATTAAGTGATGCTTGTAACGCTACTTGTCCCCATTCAATGAACTTATCATTCACTAAAGTAATAAGTTCACCAATTTGCTCAGCACTCACTATAGTTGGATATTTTTCAGGTAAGGCTAATAAATAAGTATGACCTTGACCGACCATTTGCGGCACTTCTTGAAATAAATTACTGCTTTGTTGCCAAATAACTGGCATTAAACCTAAAATTCCCAACAGTGAAAAACCAACAAATGCTGAAACCACTACTACAACAGATAACGAACGAGATAGCCCAAACTGATTTAGTTTATTAACGGGTAAATCCAGTAAGAACGCTATGGCAACAGCAACAAACACCGGCATTAATAAGTTACTAAAAAAATATACAAATAAAAAAGCACAAATTAAAATAACCAGAAGGGTTACCGCATTTGGATCTGAAAAATGCCTTTTGTACCAATCGCTAAACAATGTAACCATAATTTCTATTTTTCCAGTTTTATCAATAATTCGATAATGTCTTCACTAACTTTGCGTTGTTCAAAATAAAAGCCTTGTTTCACTAACAATCTAGGAATGTCTTTTTTAGAACCGGTATCGCAAATACGTATCAAACAACTATCAAGGGGGGTTAGTTTTCTTAACAACAAGCGTAAATTTACCAGCGGCACTGGACATTTATCTTGTGTGGCATCGTATTCGTATAACATAAATAAAAATATGCGCAGTACTTTAGTTTAATTATCTAATTTGCGACAATTGATTACAATGGCATAGTGAAATTCTTTTATACTAATTGCTGTAAATATAAAGATAAAACAAAAAAGAGGTTGAATGAGCGAACTTTCAGATAGTCCAAGTCTTAAAGAAATTAACGCCTATAAAAAGAAATTAACTTGGGGCGACGTGCCAGCGGTATATCATTTAGCGGCAACGACCATTAGCGACATTGATGGTATTCTCACTCACGGTTTTGATAGTGCATTCAAGCAATTACTTGATCAAAGTAATTGGAATCGCAACCTTACAACGTCACAAACGAGTATTTTTGATAAAGCAGTAATCGCCGATAAACCGCAAATATCACTTTTTCATAATATTAATGAGCAAAATTATGAATTGCATTGTTACCCTATGGTTAATGGCGAACGACTTACCGAAGCACAAATAAACAATCCTGCGTGCCCATTTATCAAGTGGACACCAGAAACAATGCAAATGCTGTTTAGATTGAACTCATTCACTCCTTTTATTGTCTACACCTTTCAAAAAGGTGATCAAGCAGATTACGCTTTAGTGCGTTATGCCAATACTCGAGTTGATGAATTAATTTCTTTACTTGAACAATCATTTGAAATTGTTGATATTAAAGGCTATTCAATTGCGGAGTTTTGCAAAGAAATTTACCGTAAACATTCAAGTTCACAACCATCAGACACCTAAGTAAACCTGACAATATGGAATTTTAATCTTGTTCAATTTGAAACCCTTAGTAGTGGCAAGCGCATTTTCAACATTAATGGCTAGCAACGTACTCGCAGTTGGTGCAGAAAGCGATAAAAATAAATTACCTGAAATCGGCTCTGCTGGCTTCAGTGTTTTATCTATTGAGAAAGAAAGGCAGATCGGTGGTGAAATGATGCGCCAAATACGCGCTTCACAGCCGGTATTAAACGACCCAGTTTTAACTGAGTACATTAACGACTTAGGCAATCGTATGGTGCGCAATGCCAAAGATGTTAATTACAGTTTCGAATTTTTTGTAATTAAAAATAAAGAACTCAATGCTTTTGCCTTTTTTGGTGGCCATATTGCTATTCATAGTGGCCTGATCACGGCTGCAAAAACGGAAAGTGAACTAGCCTCTGTTGTTGCCCATGAAATATCTCACGTTACTCAACGACATCTAGCTAGGCGATTGGAAGCACAAAGCAAATCGCAACCGCTTACAATGGCCGGGATGATTTCAAGTGTTTTAATTACTTTAATCAACCCTAGTGCCGGTATTGCTGCATTAAGTACAACAATGGCAGCGTCTCAACAAGCTAGCATCAATTATACTCGAGGGAATGAAAAAGAAGCTGACAGAGTTGGTATAATGCTATTGGCTAATAGTGGCTTTAACCCGCAAGGTGCCCCTGATTTTTTCTCAACAATGGCAGAAAAATTTCGCTACAAGTCAAAGCCACCTGCGATGTTATTAACCCACCCATTGCCAGAATCACGAATTTCTGACGCTAGGTTAAGGGCGCAAAGCTTATCTCCCCGCCCGTTAGCACCAAGTTTGCAGTTTGAACTTGCTAAAGCCCGCATTAAAGCACGCTATGAAAGCGATGCGTTGACCAATATAGCTTACTTTAATGACAGCATAAAAAAGCAACGTTATGCCATTGCACAAGCAGCTGAATATGGGTTAGCTCTTGCTCATTACGAGAATAAAGATTACCAAAAATCCGTCAAGCAACTAGAAAACCTATTAGCACAAGACAATAAAAACCTATTTTATGTCGATGCATTAACCGACGCCTATATTTCAGTAAAAGCATTTGATAAAGCCATTAGTATGCTAGCAGAATTAAACTTATTAATGCCGAATAACCAAGTAGTTAGCCTAAATTATGCCAACGCGTTACAAGAAGCAAAAAAGTTAACCCAAGCAGAAGTAGTGTTGCAAGATTTTATCACTTTAAATCCAAGTAATTTTATCGCCCACGATTTATTAACCGATATATACCGAAAACAAGGTAAAACAGCCTTAATGCATGCCACAAAAGCAGAAGTTTATGCATTGTTAGGCGCTTACCCTAAGGCAATTGATGAGTTACAAACTGGCTATAACTTTGTTGAAGAAAATCCACTATTGAAAAAACGAATGAAAGGCCGCATATTGCAGTTACAAGCACAACAAGAAAAACTAAAGCGCTTATAACGCAAAACAAAACCTATAAAAACTAACTACATATATTCATTATTTAAGAGATTCACATGTTAACCATTTACCATAACCCTCGTTGTTCAAAAAGCCGTCAAACCTTAGCGTTAATTGAAGAAAACAATCAAGATGTCACTATTGTTGAATATTTAAAAACACCTTTACATATTGACGCTATTAAAAATTTAGCAAAACTTTTAAATGTTTCTCCAAGGGAAATGATGCGAGTAAAAGAAGCAGAATATAAAGAACAAAACTTAGCAACCGCTGATGATGCAGCATTATTTTTAGCAATGGCCTCAACGCCTAAGCTTATTGAGCGCCCGATTGTTACTAATGAAAATAATGCGATTATTGGCCGCCCTCCTGAAAGTGTTCTATCGCTTTTTGCAACTAAGTCTTAATATAAATGAAAAAAGCACAACGATTTTCAACACAACAGCTAAAAAAAATAGCCTTATTCGGTTATTTTTCATTACTGATATTTATGCCTATTTGGCTAATTTTTATCACTGATGACAGAGCTTTGTCTATTCCACTAACTTTAGTTATGTTTACTTTGCCACTACTGTTTCCATTAAAAGGTTTAGTGCAAGGTAATCCTTATACCTATGCTTGGTCTAATTTTGTCGTAATGATCTACTTTTTACATAGCTTAACGACATTATGGGTGTCAGCGAATGAAAAACACTGGGCATTACTTGAGCTAACTTTCGCCACAATTATGTTTATTGCCGGAAGTTATTATGCAAAATATCGAGGCCAAGAATTAGGTTTAAGTATTCGCAAAAAGAAAAACTAATAAGCCCCTAGCATTCGCCTTACCTAACAATAGCAATTAGTTTTATTATCGAAATAAACAATAAAACTAATTGCTAGTTATTATTATTTCCAATAAAAAACAACCAATAAACTCTTTTCCTAAAATCAATATTAAACCGCTGTTACTCTTTACTCGTTTAAAAAAATTAGTTACAAAGAAGTCTCTATTATCACCTAACATCCATATTTTGACTTTTTATGAACTTTATCAAGCATTGTCAGGTCTGTTTATAGAATGGAATTTCTCAACGTAAGGGGCGTAAATGAAAAATATACAACTGACTAATAAGATTTTTTCTTTATCCGCATTATTTTTGCTACAAGCCTGTGGTGGGAGTAGCAGTGACAGCAGTCTTGATGTTAACCCCGGTGATTTTACCCCTGATGTTGCGCAAACTGGCATTATTGCCTTTGATAATGGCATCAAAACCTCACAAGCTGTCGATTTATTTCTCTACTTTCCAAATGACAATCTCAGCAATATTAGCTGGCAACAAACCGCTGGGATCCCTGTTATTTTTTATGCTGACAATTCAAAAGGCATCGCATTCACTCCCTCAACTGCAGGTGAATATAGCTTTCAAGTATCTTTCACCCGTAATGGTAGTAATGAACAACTTAGTCATACTATCAACGTAGAGAATAGTAATAGCCAAATATCGGCCCGACTTGGCCATGCAGTGCTTGAGGGTAATGATGTTTCTCTTCGCGCCTCGATAGAAAGCGATACAATTTCCACCAATAGTATTCAGTGGCAACAAACGTCAGGACCAACAATCACCTTTAGTGATGGTACTGCAGGCCAAGAAGCGATTTTCTTTACTGCCCCACAGGTTAGCGCCGATAGTTTATTAGAGTTTACTGTTAGCGCTTCTGATGGCAGTACAGCGTATCAAGATACTGTTGCTGTGCTAGTTGAAAATGCGCCAACTATTAGCACAAATTCCAATAACGCTTACGATGACCGCTTAGCAAGGGTATTTCCTTACAATGACAACTCACCCTATGCTGATGTGCTTGTCGACTGTGTTTATAGTAATACTATTGATTTTAGCAATACTTGTCGCTTAAACGAACTCCCTTTAATAGCACATGACAGTACTTCCCCAACGGTTAACGATATTATGAATCGAGTGGTTGTTTCGCATAAATGGATGGGACAGCGATTTAAAGAATTTTTAGAGAATTCAGATCAATTTGGAGATTTTAAAAATTTACTACGTGCTACCACTGCCATTGTTATTTCCTATGATGTTCGCCCATCTTACTATTGGGCAGTAACCGGTGCTATTCACCTTGATCCCAATAACCTTTGGTTAACACCAGACGAACGAGACACTATAAACCAAGCACCTGATTTTCGTGCATCATTCGGTGATTCACTCAACTTTGTTATGCCATGGCGATATGTAAAAGATAATAATTATGCCAGCTTTTATTATCCTGAGAATGTCCGAGTAACTCGTGATGCAGCAGACGGTGTTAACGTATTGGCAGCACTTATGTACCACGAACTTGCACATGCCAATGACTATTTCCCGCAAAGTGAATGGGCTAACATGAACCGAAATGACCGTATTCTTGATAATGCACAGCAACGGCAAGATAGTACTGGTATTGCATCTGATATGTTAGCCACTGCGTTACCACTTAATGGTGATGAAATGTACCGTTTAGCACGAGTAAGATATCATGGAGAAACGGCGACCGATACCGAGCAAAACTATAGCCCAAGTGACGTTACAGGCTTTTTCAACCCAGAACAGTCACCACATTTTTACAATTATTCAAGTAAACGTGAAGATTATGCGATGTTGTTTGACGAGCTAATGATGAAGGTACGATACAATGTCGACCGGGATATAGCCGTAACAAACCAACCACAAAGTGATGATGAAGAGTTTATTGTTACGTGGGGACAACGGGGCCGCATTGGTGAAAACAATATAAGGCCACGTGCGGAGTACGTTACCCGAAAAATATTACCAGAATTTTCAAATGTAGCTGAAGCCATCAATAATTTAGCGCAGCCAATTGGAATGTCATCAGGTAAAACGTGGGCAGAAAACCTAGCTATTAGCCCACAAACCAATCGAGTAGTGAACAAAGATGCCATCGAGTCGCCATTAAATCGTGGGGTTTATTATCGACGCAACGCCAATGGCACTGCTTATTACGAAAAGCCTTTACCAACAAATCACTAGCTACGTTTAATTGAAAAGAATGTCTTTAACAAAGGGAATAGTGATGCGCCGCTGTTCCCTTATTGAAGCTTGATCGAGTTGCTCTAAAGCTGCTAATAAACTAGTCATATCGCGCGATAAGCGGTTAATTAAAAAACTGGCAACATCATCACTAATAAATAAACCGCGTTGCTGCGCTCGATATTGTAGAGCGAAAGACTTTTCTTTATCACTTAATGGTTTAAGTTGCTCCGTTAAGCCCCAACTCAAGCGAGAGACTAAATCAGGTAAGCTGATGTTAAGTTGCGCAACACTTTGATCACCAGTAATGATTAGACACTTATTTTGCTCAACCATACGGTTGTATAAATCAAATACCGCTTGTTGCCACTCAGTATTGCCAGCAATAAGCTGAATGTCATCTAAACAAACCAGATCAATATTTTCTAGCCCTGCTAGTACGTCAACTGACAATTGTGTTAATTCAGAAAATGACAAACACAAGCTCGTTACGCCAAGGGTATCAGCATATGCACAACTTGCATGTAATAAGTGGCTTTTACCAACACCGGTCAAACCAAACAAATATAAGCTATGAACCTTTTTATGGGACTCTGAAATTTGCTGTAAATAGTGTTTTAGCTGTTGCACAACTTGTTGATTACTTTCACTTTGAAAACTCGAAAATGTTTCATCATCAGGCAATTGTACAGACAAAGTTAACTGAGAGACTTTTTTCACTCATCCCCCCAAAAGAAAACAGCAATATCATTCTTTTGCGCTGGACCAGCAAGTGGGTCAATATACTGATTAAGTTCTTCACTTAACTTCAAAGATGCCAATAGTGCTTGTTGTGAACCAATAAGTGATAACTTAAAGCGACGATTACTGCCTTGGGCACTAACGAGCTGAACCGATTCAACTGCAGATAACTCACCAAGAAACTCCGATACCGCAATTAGCTCAGGTAACGAGCTAATATTAGCCACATCAATTAATAATTCATTACTATTCGATGTCGACAACGCATATTGCTGATAAATAACATCAGTGATATCCGACAATGCTCTATTTAACATTTCTAAAGCATCTTCTCCTTGATATTGCTCGCTAAATACTTGCGAATGTTCATTCTGTGCATCAGCCATCAAACTCCAATCTAACACTAGCGGTTGTGTTTGACACAAAGGTTGACAATTATCTGTTTCTTCTTGCATCACTAAACTATTATTGGAAATTCTTACCACGACAATTGATTCAGCAAAATAACGTTTAGACGCCTGTGCTACAGGTTGAGAAAAACGGCCCCAAATATCAGTAACAGTTAAAGCGCTTAAATCAGTTAAATCCATAATTGGCATTATTAACGGCAATCCACGTAACTGAGAAAAAGCATCAATAGCTACTGGAATGGCGGAATTAGACGTTGCCGAAAGTAAGTTACGTGCTAAACCATTTTCCTCAACTACCCACACCATTACTTGTGGACGCAAACGTCCCCATATAGCCAAGTCACTTGCTTTAAACAAATTGTTGATTTTCTCTTCATTAAAAGAAACATCGAGGTAAGTCAGTTTACTACTACGCGTATACTGATATTGATTAACATACTGGTTATAATTTTTTATCGCCTGAGAAACTAAGGGATGTTCAATTTTCTTGCCGCCTACTTTTAAAATAACGACAGCGAGCGCTTTTTTCAGTGCCTGATTACGATCAGCTGCTGATTGTGAGCCCACAACAACTTTCGCACTGTACAAGTTTTCTACTTCGATAGCGCTAATTTTTAACGGCAGTACAAAAAATAGGAAAATCAGACAATTTCTGAACATATATAGCTTTAACAAGTGTTTCATAATAAAGATCTTATCATAATGTTGCTGATTTTTATCACTTAAAAAAAATAATTTATTTTAAAGATTTTCAGCAGGTCTTTGCGCTGGTAGAATGTGCGCCATTATTATATACCCAAGTCACTTAACTACATAATTGAGGTTCCCCGTGAGCGAAGAAAAACAGTCTTTAAGTTATAAAGATGCTGGCGTTGATATAGATGCAGGTAATGCCCTAGTTGAAAATATTAAAGGTGCAGTAAAGCGCACTACTCGTCCAGAAGTTATGGGGGGGCTAGGTGGTTTTGGCTCAATCTGCCAACTTCCAACGGGTTATAAAGAACCGGTTTTAGTTGCTGGCACCGATGGTGTAGGTACAAAATTACGTTTAGCGATTGATCTGAAAAAGCATGACACTGTTGGTGTTGATTTAGTCGCAATGTGTGTTAACGACCTAATTGTACAAGGCGCTGAACCTTTATTCTTCCTTGATTACTACGCAACAGACAAATTAGACGTTGATGTTGCTTCTGCAGTTGTATCAGGAATTGCTGATGGCTGTGTTTTATCAGGTTGTGCTTTAGTTGGTGGTGAAACGGCCGAAATGCCGGGTATGTATCACAAAGGTGATTATGATATCGCTGGATTCTGTGTTGGTGTTGCTGAAAAATCACGTGTGATTGACGGAACCAAAGTTGCAGCTGGTGATCAACTTATCGCTTTAGCTTCTTCAGGTGCGCACTCAAATGGTTTCTCTTTAATTCGTAAAGTATTAGAAGTTAATAATACTGATACAAACGAGTTGCTAAATGGCAAGTCAATTGGTGACCATTTAATCGAGCCAACTAAAATATACGTTAAATCAGTATTAGAGCTACTTAAGCACGTTGATGTTCATGCGTTATCTCACATTACTGGCGGTGGTTTCTGGGAGAATATCCCACGTGTGTTACCAGAAAGTGCACAAGCTATTGTTGATGGCAACAGCTGGGAGTGGCCGGCAATATTTAACTGGTTACAAGAAAACGGCAACATTACCGAGCATGAAATGTACCGCACTTTTAACTGTGGTGTTGGCATGATTATCGTTGTTCCAGCCGATGCAGTTGAACAAAGCCTTGAGATTTTAACAGCACAAGGTGAAAACGCTTGGCATATTGGCGCAATTGCTGACATGCAAGCAGGCCAAGAGCAAGTTATTATTAACAAAGGTTAATCAACAATGCGAAGCCGAATTGTAGTACTCATTTCTGGCGGCGGCACAAACTTACAGGCGATTATTGACGCCTGTAAGTTAGAAAATTATGGCGGCGAAGTCGTCGCTGTAGTTTCAAATAAAGCTGACGCATATGGACTCATCCGAGCACAAGAAGCCAATATTGCCACTACGGTGCTTTCTCATAAAGACTTTGATAGTCGAGAAGACTATGACAGCGCACTTATCGGCGAAATTAATAATTATCAACCTGATTTAGTAGTTCTTGCCGGCTTTATGCGTATTTTAACGCCAAAATTTGTGCAAACTTATCAAGGTCGTTTAATCAATATTCATCCTTCTTTATTGCCTAAATATCAAGGCCTGAACACTCACCAACGTGCAATTGACGCTGGCGATTTAGAACATGGTGTCAGTGTGCATTATGTTACTGAGGAACTTGATGGCGGTCCTGTGGTCTTACAAGCTAAAGTGCCTGTATTCCCAGAAGATACTGCAACAGAACTTGCACAGCGAGTACACCAACAAGAACATAGAATTTACCCGTTAGTGGTGAATTGGTGTTGTAGCAAACGTGTCACCATGGAAGGAGATAACGCGCTATTTGATGGTGTTATCCTACCAACTTCAGGGTATGCTAGCGAAGAATAAACTTAGTTTTTAGAGAATTTTATATGTTGAAATCATTACCTTGTGCCACTTTGTTATTGTCTACCTTAACATTGTTTAGTTCCACATCTTCTGCCGAGACAGTAGATAATGAAAATAAGGTAATGGTGCCAGCATTTAAAGCTAACTATACAATTTTACGAAGTGGTAAAGCTGTAGGTAAAGCATCACGAGAATTAAATTATTTAGCTAATAATATGGCGCAGTATAGTTACCATACTGATATAGAATGGTTAATATTTTCTGATACACGAGAAGAAACTTCAACAGTAAAACTTAACGGTAATAAAGTTACGCCAACAAACTATGTTTACAAGCGTGAAGGTACTGGTCGAGATAAGTATTATGAGTGGAGCTATGATACTGCTAACAATACCGCAACAAACAAGAAGAAAAAACGTACCAAAAAAATAGACTTCCCTGAGAATATTCAAGACTCATTAAGTTATCATTTACAACATCGACTGAATTTAATTAGCAAACCAGAACAAAAGCAATTTGTTTACCCTGTAATTAAATCTTCCGGCTCTTTGAAAAACTATGTTTATCAATATGATGGTGAAGAAGAGCTAATGTTGCCATATGGCTTGGTAAAAACAGTTAAATTTAAACGTGAAGTTGTAGAAAAAAAACGGATAACCTATGCATGGTTTGCTCCAGAGCTCGATTATTTGCTAGTAAAACTTTACCAAATCAAAGGTGATGTTGAGCAATTTGAAGCACAATTAGAATCTGTTGACATTATCGAGTAAACCTTATTTATCAGAAAACAGTAATAAAAAAATTATATTAAAGTGGCGAATACTGTCGCCACTTTACTTACGCTTTATTTATTGACGTTTTAACCTTAGCTAACCCAAGAATATATTTAAACTAATCAACTTTGCTTTGGCAAATTAACTGCCCTTTCCTAAATAATAAGCCTTCTTGCGGTTGCATTTTTTGCCATGTTTCATCATCAGTTAGTGGCTGAGTTGCAATTACGGTAACAATATCATTTTCTGTAGTTTCTTGTTCAAAGTTCACCACCATTTCAGCATCAATAAGGCTAGCTTTTCCAAATGGTGCTTTACGTGTTAACCAATGCAGCTTATTAGCACAATAAACAAATAAATTATCGCCGTCAGTTAGCAACAAATTAAAAACACCAAGTTTATTAATTTGACGACATTGCTCAACGATAAAATCAAACAATACGGTTGCTTCAGGCTCGTCGCCATCAAACTTATGCAAAAGTTGATCAAGTAACCAACAAAAAGCATGCTCACTGTCAGTTTCGCCAACCGGTAAATGATATTTAATCATCAATTCGCTTTTAAAGTTGTCAAGCTGGCCATTATGAGCATAGGTCCAATTTTTCCCCCACATAGGGCGAATAAACGGGTGCGTGTTAACCAGTGAAATTTCGCCTGAATTAGCTTGGCGAATATGGCAGACAACTGTCTCACTTTTTATCGGATAATCGGTAACGAGTTTCGCGATTGGAGACTCTGCGCTCGGTAAAGGGTCTTTAAAACTACGACAGCCCTTACCTTCATAAAAGGTAATGCCCCAACCGTCTTTATGTGGCCCAGTATTGCCACCGCGCTGCATCAGGCCACTAAAACTAAAACAAATATCTGTTGGTACATTGGCAGACATCGCCAGTAATTCACACACTTTTTTAAACTCCGTAAAATCTAGTCTTATATTTTATATAAGCTAAATGTTAAATAATTTGAATTTACTCGCTATTGCAATTAAGCTTAAAGAATCAATCTGGTCAGACCTCAAGGTTTTGACTAAATTAGACAACATTATGTATCAACATTAAGGAACACATGTGGATTATTTAACTTGGGCATTACTTGCCATCGCACTCAGCGGGTTTATGGCCTATTCTAGGGCATCGCTCACTTCATTTACCATAGCATTTACCGCACTGATGATTATAGGAACCTTCTTCAATGTCATCTCGTTTTTCTCATGGATACTATTTACGGTAATCGCTATACCACTTAATGTTGACGATATTCGCAAACAATACATAACCAAACCGTTGTTGGCTATGTTCAAAGGTATTATGCCAGAAATGTCAAAGACCGAACAAGAAGCAATTGACGCAGGTACCACTTGGTTCGAGGCGGAGTTATTTCGAGGAACTCCAGATTGGAAAAAATTACACAACTACCCTAAACCTCGCCTTAGTGCTGAAGAGCAGGCGTTTTTAGATGGTCCTGTTGAAGAAGTTTGTCGTATGACCGATGACTGGCAAACCACTCATGAACTTGCTGATTTATCACCTGAGGTTTGGCAATATTTAAAAGATAATAAGTTCTTCGCCATGATCATTAAAAAACAATATGGTGGCTTAGAATTTTGTGCTTACGCTCAGTCTCGTGTATTACAAAAATTATCAAGTGTTAGTACTGTACTATCGTCTACCGTTGGTGTGCCTAACTCATTAGGCCCAGGCGAATTGTTGCAACATTACGGCACCAAAGAACAACAAGATTACTATTTACCTCGCCTAGTTAAAGGTGAAGAAATTCCATGTTTTGCATTAACTAGCCCGGAAGCAGGTTCCGACGCTGGTGCGATTCCAGACTTTGGTGTGGTTTGCCGTGGTGAGTATAATGGCGAAGAAGTTCTCGGTATGAAACTTACTTGGAACAAACGTTATATTACCCTAGCGCCAATTGCGACTGTGTTAGGCTTAGCTTTTAAATTACAAGATCCCGATCATCTCCTTGGCGAACAGGAAGATTTAGGCATTACATGTGCTTTAATTCCAACCGATGTCGAAGGTGTGATAACCGGTCGTCGCCACTTTCCTTTAAATGTGCCATTTCAAAATGGTCCAACCCAAGGTAATGAAGTTTTTGTGCCATTAGACTTTATCATTGGTGGCCCCGAAATGGCGGGCCAAGGCTGGCGTATGCTAGTTGAGTGTTTATCAGTTGGCCGTGCAATTACCCTGCCTTCAAACAGTGCTGGCGGCATTAAGTCTTTAGCGTTAGCAACTGGGGCTTATAGCCGCATTCGTCGCCAATTTAAAATCTCTATTGGTAAAATGGAAGGTGTTGAAGAAGCTTTAGCGCGTATTGGTGGTAATGCTTACTTGATGGATGCCGTAACAACTATGTCAACTGGTGCTATCGACATGGGCGAAAAACCCAGTGTTATTTCAGCCATCTCAAAGTACCACTTAACGGAAAAAATGCGTAACTGTGTTGCCGACGCTATGGATATTCACGGTGGTAAAGGCATTTGTATGGGGCCTGGTAATTACCTTGCCCGTGGTTATCAAGGTGCCCCTGTTGCCATAACAGTTGAAGGTGCCAATATTCTTACTCGTAGTATGATTATTTATGGTCAAGGTGCTATTCGTTGTCACCCTTATGTTTTAGCTGAGCTTTCAGCTGCAGGAAACGAAGATCAACAACAAGCATTAAATGATTTTGATCATGCACTGTTTGGACATATCGGCTTTGCAATCAGTAACATTTGCCGAAGTGTTTGGTTCTCATTCACCGGAAGTTATGCTCTAAGCTCACCATACAACGATGAAACCCGTCGCTATTATCAGCTTATGACACGTTTTAGCTCTAATTTAGCCATGTTATCAGACGTTGCTATGTTGACCTTAGGTGGCGATTTAAAACGCCGTGAGCGTATATCAGCACGCCTTGGTGATATTTTAAGTTACCTATATTTAGCATCAGCTACCCTAAAGCGTTACAACGACGAAGGACGCCAAAGTGCTGATTTACCATTAGTACAATGGGCACTGGAAGACAGCCTGTATAATATTCAACAAGCTATTAGTGAACTTATTAGTAACTTTCCGAATAAGCTAGTTGCAAATGCACTAAAAGTAATTATTTTACCGTTAGGCTGTAATTTGAAAAAACCTTCTGATGTTACTGACCATAAAGTGGCTAAATTGATGCAAACACCAAACGAAAGTCGCAGCCGCTTAGGAGAAGGACAGTACATAACTCGTGAACCAGAAAATGTACTTGGTCAATTAGAGCAAACACTAGATGACATCATCGCTTGTGAGCCTATTTTTGACAAAATCTGTCGTGAATTAGGTGAAAAGCTTCCATTCTACAACCTTGATATTGTTGCAGAAAAAGGTTTAGCGGCCAATATCATCAATCGAGACGAAGCAGACCTGTTAACAGCTACTGAAATCGCTCGTAAAGCGGCGATTAACGTTGATGACTTTGAGTCAGACTATTTAAAAGCAGGTTAGTTTTAGCCTTTAAAAAGTTACGGATAAGTAATCCCCCAAGTTTATTTGAATAAACTTGGGGGATTTTTTTATCTCTATATTATTATTCGGCCAGTAATAAACACACAATATTACAATCGGAATGGCTTTGACCTCTTATGCTTGCTGGAAAGATTTGCTAACATTGTTTCAGAATTGTAACAAAGCCATTACTAGAGAGCATTGTAACTGGCTCTGAAACATTATAAATTACCCTCATTACAAGTTTTTAACAAACGTAACTCCACGAGTATAAAAGATCCATGTTAGTAACCGATGAACAAATTGTAAAAAAGAGACGCAGTAAAGGCGAAAGAACAAAACACCTAATATTAGAATCTGCAATTGCGGTCCTCGCTGCCCAAGGCATTAAGGGGGCAACTCACCGAGCTATTGCTTCTCACGCCAACATACAATTGTCATTAACGACATATTACTTTAAAGATATTCAAGAGTTAGTAAGACAAGCATTTGAATTAAACGCTGCCAATATAATCCACAATATTGCTGAGCAATGGCAACCTATTATTGATCTAGTTGACGGCCTTAGCAAAGCTGACTTACGCCGAGTAAGTGTTCGTGTTGAGTTGAGAGAAAAATTAACACCACTAATAAGCAACATGATTACCGCCAACATAAGTAGCAACCCTCAGCAACTTATTGTCGAGAAACAATTATTTAGCGAAATGCATGTAACTCCTGAACTTGTTTTCATTTCGCAGCAACTTCACCTTGCGCAATTACAACCTTGCTTACAACTTTGCCAATACTTTGCGCAAGATGACATTGAAATTAACGCCGAAATTCTTCTTAGCCAAATTCAAGATACAGGTTATCGTCAATTACAAGTGACTACACCAATAAATGATAATGATATTTTGAAAACTATCCATCAAATATTAGCGATTATAATTAGAATAAAGCCATAAAAATTAAAGCTTTGTACTCGCTTCATAAATGGGTTAAATTAAGTCATCCGACCATTTAGTAAGCAAGGAACAATTGTGGATTTTAATGAGCAGTTAACCAAGCACCAGCAGTTTTTTTTCAACAATAACACCCGAGATTTAAACTGGCGTAAGCAGCAACTTCAACAAATTAAACGTTTAGTAAATGACAACGAAGATGCTTTTCTTACGGCTCTTGCTGAAGACTTAGGTAAACCTGCGCAAGAGGCTTGGATTACAGAGCTTTCCTATGTAACCGGTGATGTAGATCATGTTTGTAAAAAACTTAACAGTTGGGCAAATAAACGCCGTGTAGCTACTCCAATTGTTGCTCAGCCAGGTCGTTCATATATTCAGCCTGAGCCCCAAGGTACTGTTCTTATTATTGGTGCTTGGAATTATCCTTTACAACTTATACTTGCACCACTTGTAGCCGTTATTGCTGCCGGTAATTGTGCAATTGTTAAACCATCTGAATTGGCGCCAGCAACATCAAGTTTACTTGCCAAACTTATACCGAAATACTTAGAGCCACAAGCCGTTTCAGTTGTTGAAGGCGCTGTTGAAGAAACAACCGCCCTACTTTCATTACCCTTTGATCATATTATGTATACAGGAAATGGCCAAGTTGCTCGTATTGTTATGGCTGCAGCGGCAAAACATTTAACTCCCGTAACGCTTGAGTTAGGCGGTAAAAGCCCTGTATACGTAGATGAAAGTACGGATTTAACCATTACGGCACAACGCATAGCTTGGGGAAAATGGATGAATGCCGGGCAAACCTGTATTGCCCCTGATTATATTCTTACGTCAACTAATATGGTTAAACCCCTTGTTGAAGCTTTAAAAACACAAATAGAAAAAATGTTTGGTAAAGATCCACAACAAAGCACTAGTTACGGAAAAATAGTCAACGAGCGCCATGCTGAGCGTATTAGCCAGTATTTATCAGGACTAACTGCTGATGTTGGCGGCAATTTTAATATTGCAGAACGCTATATTGAGCCAACAATTATTGTTGATCCCCCTCTAGATTCCTCATTAATGTCTGATGAAATTTTCGGTGCAATACTGCCTATTATCAGTATTAACAGTTTTGACGCAGCAAAACAGTTTGTCAAAGAGCGCGATAAGCCATTATCTTCTTATATTTTCAGTAAAGATAAAGAGCAATGCCAAACTTGGGTAAATGAAATTAGTTCAGGTAGTCAATGTATAAACGACGTTATTATGTTTAATGCAGTGCCAGAACTGCCTTTTGGTGGTGTCGGACCAAGCGGTATGGGCCAGTATAGTGGAAAAGCAGGATTTGATAACTTTAGCCACTTAAAATCAGTATTAGCAAGGCCATTTATTAAAGATTTACCCGTCAGATTTGCTCCTTATGGAAAAATGAAATTTAAACTCCTAAGATGGATCCGTTAGAGCATATATTTAAGTCATGTTTTAGAGTTTTTACCTAGCAAGGTGGTTATATGAAGTACGAACGATTAGGAAGTAGTTCACTGCAAGTATCTCGTATTTGTTTAGGCAGTATGACTTGGGGTCTACAGAACAGCCAAGCCGATGCTAATCAACAAATTGATTATGCGCAAATGCATGGAATTAACTTCATTGATACGGCGGAAATGTATGCCGTACCACCCTCTGCTGATACCTATGGAAAAACTGAAACAATAATCGGAAATTGGTTAAGTGCCAACCCGTCTCGACGCAAAAATATTGTTTTAGCTTCCAAAATTGCTGGCCCAGGTTTTTCTTACATTCGTGATGGCAGTAAAATTTCGGCCAAAACAGTCATAAGCGCTGTAGAGGGTTCCCTAAAGCGGCTTCAGACTGATTATATCGATCTATATCAATTACATTGGCCTAATCGTCAATCACCTCATTTTGGTAACCATTGGCCAAACGCTAACAATTACACATCAGTTAATGCCGAACAACAAACTGAAGAAATGTTAGATATTTTGCACGGCCTCGACAATTGCGTTAAAGCCGGTAAAATTCGCTATTGTGGTTTATCTGACGATACTCCGTGGGGTATCAACCAGTATTTGCAATTAAGCAAAGAACACAACTTGCCTCGCATGGTATCGTTACAAAATGAATTTAATTTGCTACATACCAAAGATTGGCCTTATTTAATTGAAAATTGTGTTCATGAAGATATTGCCTATTTACCTTGGTCTCCGCTAGCAACTGGCTTACTAACAGGGAAATATATTAATGGTTTACGCCCAAGTGGCAGCCGTTTTACCTTGATGCAAAGACATGGGCTATTTCGTGATACTGAAAATGCCAATGCGGCCGTGAAAGCGTATGTAGAGATCGCAAAACAACACCAACTATCACCAGCACAGTTGGCATTGAAATGGTGTGATCAGGTAGATGGCGTAACTTCCACTATTATTGGCGCGACAAGCCTAGCACAATTAACTGAAAACATTGATGCATTTAACGAACCTTTGCCTAAAGCAGCGGTTGATGATATCAAGCAAGTGTTAAAGCAATTTCCATCACCATTTTAATGCACAACATTGCTCACTTATTTTCAATCAAAAATGATAATTGACGGTTTTTGAAAACGATTCTGATGCCAAAAGATAGTGCCCTATAACTAGGATTTCTATATGCTTAATTTCCGGTCAGGGTGAATATCACCAATATGGTAATAGGCAATTACTTTTTCAATTAAATCCCCGTTTATATAATGCCATTCACTGACATCAAGACGAAACTCGTTTTGAATAGCCGTGTAACGAACACACACTTTATCACCCGCCGTTACCATGTCATGAATAATGAATTGATAACCTAAAAACTTATCTTTATTAGACTCTACCAAAGCTAGATAGGCTTGTTTACCGGTTATTGTGCCGAATGGACTTTGATGCCGAAAATTATCACTGATGGGTAAGTCTTTAAAATTTCCGGTTTGCCATAACTGAAACCACGTTTGTATCATTGCTTTCATGCCACACACCTTAATTTTTATCTCAAAACAAATAAGAACCCCATAAAAAAACCATACTCTGAATAGAGTATGGTTAATCGTAAGTTTAGCTAGTTTTTAATTACTTTTTAAAGAAATGAAAGTAATTCTTCATCAAGCTGCATTAATGTTTTTGGATCAGCCATCATAGTAGTTGCTAATGACTTAGTACGCGGCAATAAACGTTCAAAATAAAACTCAGCAGTTTTAATTTTTGCACGATAAAAATCACGATTTTCAACATCTGTCGCTAATTTTTCGTAGGCAGCTTGTGCCATTTGAGCCCAGAAGTACGCCATAACGACATACCCAGAATACATTAAGAAATCAACAGACGCAGAGCCTACCACATCACGATCTTTCTTCGCTTTAAGTCCTAAACGAATGGTGTATTGTTGCCATTTCGCAACCGTTTTACTTAGTGGCCAAATAAATTTATTCATTTGGCGCTTATGTGGATTGCTTGATAGCATGCTCTTATCTTTACAATAAATAAGAATCTCTTTGGCAAAAGCATTCAATGATTTACCGCGGGTCATCAATATTTTACGACCGAGTAAATCTAACGCTTGAATACCAGTGGTGCCCTCGTAAAGTGTCGAAATACGCGTATCACGAACAATTTGTTCCATACCCCATTCTTTAATAAAACCATGACCACCAAATATTTGTAAACCATGATTAGCACTTTCTGAGCCTAACTCAGTTAAAAATGCTTTTAAAATAGGTGTAATAAAACCTAAGCTAAAGTCAGCTTTCTTGCGATCTTCTTCAGACTTCGCATTTTCAATTTCATCTACCAATTTCGCCGTGTAATAAATCATTGCACGACCACCTTCACTGATAGCTTTTTGCGTCATCAGCATTTTACGAACATCAGGATGACATATAATCGGATCTGCCACTTTATCTGGATGTTTAGTACCTGATAAAGAGCGCATAGATAAACGCTCTTTGGCGTAAATCAATGAGTTTTGATAAGCCAGTTCAGCGGCACAAACTCCTTGTAGTGCAGTACCAACGCGCGCTGTATTCATAAAGGTGAACATACACTCTAAACCTTTATTTTCAGGGCCAATCAATACACCTTTAGCGTTATCAAAGTTAAGCACAGCTGTTACTGACGCTTTGATACCCATTTTGTGTTCAATTGAACCACACGAAACATTGTTAAACTCACCAATATTTCCTTGTTCGTCGGTTTGCATTTTAGGAACAATAAATAGTGAGATACCTTTTGTACCTTCAGGCGCTCCTGGCAGTCGGGCCAAAACAATATGTACAATGTTATCTGTTAAGTCATGTTCACCTGCTGAGATGAAAATTTTAGTACCCGTAATGTTATAAGTACCGTCTCCGTTTGGCTCAGCTTTAGTTTTAACTTGACCTAAATCTGTGCCACATTGTGGCTCAGTTAAACACATAGTACCAGTCCATGAGCCTTCGATTAAACGGGTAAGGTATAGCTCTTTTTGCTCGTCCGTACCATGAGTGTGAATGGTGTTCATGGCGCCATGGCTTAGGCCTGGATACATAGCCCATGACCAGTTTGCAGTGCCCATAAGTTCAGAAACCACCATACCTAGTGAAGATGGTAAGCCTTGTCCACCATGTTCAACTGGATGAGATAAGCTTGGCCAGCCGCCTTCAACAAATTGTTGATATGCGCCTTTAAAACCTTTAGGTGTAGTTACTGTGCCATTATCAAAGGTACAACCTTCTTCATCGCCGCTTTGATTAAGTGGTAGTAATTCATTTTCACTGAATTTGGCACACTCTTCGATAATAGCGTCAACTAAATCAGGCGTGGCCTCTTCAAATTCAGGATGCTTTTTGTAATGCCCGTAATAGTCAAACACATCTTCAAATAAGAATTTAATATCTGCAACCGGTGCTTTATAACTCAGCATGTATAACTCCTAACACTTCTAATAATAATTTTTTGCATTACTGCATAAGTGCTAACGAGTATACACACACATCCGACCAGTGGTCAAACCAGTAATGTGATTTCTCATTAAAATAATTCAATCAAAATAAAAAAAGCTTAATAATCAGTAATAAAGTTTAAAAATTCAATTGTTAAAGATAATTGCTGGCGCAACTTTTCAGCGATAGATAGACTATTTATTACGATTTTTCATATTAGAAGTGAATGAAAATTTGGCAGGAATTAGGCCAAAAAGTAAAATATATCTTCTTAGCCTAATAAGTTTCATACGAAGGTGACTGCTCAAAGACACATTTTAATAGGCCTATGCTTCATCATACCAAATACCATATTTATCACCTTGATATTTTAGTAATAAGAATAAATAAGCAATTGATAGCATCATTAAGCCTCCCACCAATGCAACCTCACTTACCAGTCCTACACAACAAAATATAAAACCACTAATATGGGTAATCACTTCAATTCTAACAGCCGATTTACGTGTAGGCCGAGTTTGTAGAAAGTTAAATACAAACCAAATTTTTAGTAACCATGGTAATTTTTGCCAGTTACCTGAACGTTTATCCACGTTAAATTTCTCCTGATTTAAAGTCGCTATATCAACATTAAGCGCAGAAGCTAAACATTTTAAAGATTCTACACTAGCATTTTTGCCACTTTCTATACGCTGTATTGTTCTAACATTTAGCCCAGACATTTGTGCTAATTGCTCTTGCGATAGATGACGACTCAAACGAAGTTGTTTTAAAATCATTGCTTATACCTTTGCACTTTCAAATCAAAATTATTTGTCACTTTATAACCTGACGGTTACGAAATCACGCCGACTTTCACCCGACACTTACACTAATCATTTAAAAAACAAACAAAATGCTCATTTTGATTTTTAAAGAGAAAACCAACTTTGTTTTAATCCCCAGATATGTACCAAAGCAATCACTAAACAAATACTCGAACTCCATAACCAAAAATCAGGTGTTCGCCCTAACGGGTTAAAAATAAGAAAAAAACCGGCAATACCTCGTAACAAGTAAACTGCCGAAATTAAAATCAGCATCATTCGAGTAAAAGGTAAGGCTACAATTGCACCAGCTGCAGAAAAAGCATATAAAGCCCAAACAATTAACACAGTGACAATACCAGAGGTAATTATTGTTGGCTGTAAACTACCTTGCTCTGCCATAAGTGCCATTTGTTCACCGGCACCAAAAAATCGATACCAACTTGCACCAAAATAAATACAACCTATATGCAACAACGCAGCTGAGCTACTTAATAAACCAGCAGAAATTAACCAGACATTCATTAATCATGATCCTTCATTTTTTAAATCTAACAAGTATTAACTAAGGTTACGTATGACAGTTAAGTATCAGTGATAGTTTCAGCTTCACTGACGCCTAACCTATCATCGTTACCAATAAGTTGATATTTAACGCATTCTCCAGCGGGAATTGTTTTATTTAATACTCCTTGAGAATTTTCTGCCACTTCATGATTGGTGATACAAGCAATATTAGCTAATGTTTCAGTAGAAAGAACGACGTCAAAATCACTCTATATGCTGTAATACTTCATCAAACCTTAATGAATATTTACGCATTTAATTACCTTCCTAAATGGCTCTATTGAAGTGTTACTCTATTAATGAAAGAAACCAAAAACTTGATAATTATTGCTAATCTTCATGTAACCAATCTTGATAGCAACGAAAGAAATATTGCCAATACCCTACAGCAGATGAAATATCAGTTAATTGCTGTTGTAAATTAGCCAACTTAACGTCATCGACAACGGTTTTATCATCAGGGAAAAACTGTGCTTGAGATTGTTCACCATGACTTTGTAATAAATGCATGCAATCAACAAAACCCGTTAACGTGCTACTTACTTGCTCGCACTCCCAACCTGATTCACCTAAAAATGCAGTGTAGACTGGTAGCTCATGATCATTTGTATCAACAAAATATGGGTCGCCTAATTCAGTATCTCTTGCGATAACTTGCCAAGATGACTGCCAATCACCAGCGCTTGAACCAAATAAATCAAGGCCATCTTCATCTCGCCCAAATCCTAGTTGCGCCTGCTCAAACGTTGATTCTGACGTCATAAGAAGAAAGCCTTGCGGTCCAAAAAATACCGCATCATATTTGAGAGAGCTTAAAATATTGATCAATTTGTTTTCCACTACGATTACCTGCTCTAATTTATTAGAAATTGAATAATGATGCAGAGCTTTTTGAACTATCTTTTTGCAAAATATTATTCAAGAAAATTTGTTTTATGGGGCATTCAAAAGCGCACTCTGCCAATGTATGTATTATGTCATAATAAATATTGCCACTAAATATCACTCTCGTGCATAAATAGCATTACCAACAAATAGTACCTTGCAAAATATTCAATTTAAAAAACTCTATTGGCCTATATTTTGTATATAAATATGCATGTCAATTTTTTGAATTATGCAAATGGTTAATAACATAAACACTTACGGTGCAATTTTAAATACCAGCTTAAATACCACATCGTCATCAACAAACACTTCCGAAGTTGACAACATTATTGAAAAGCATAAAGCACAAAGTGCTGATAAGTTAGTGGAAAATAGTAAAAGCCAAAGTAACTTATACCTTTCCAATCGAGCACAAAAAATTAACGCTATCAGCAGTGAGTTTTTCAATGGCGCGACACTAAACTTTAACGATGTCGAGTCACTGAAGGAACGTGCGTACCAATTAGGGCTGATCTCACAAAATGAATACGCAAAATTAACAAACACAACGACAAAAACAGAGAGTATTGCAACTGAAATTGAAAATCCAACAATGAGCCTGACAGACTTTATTGGTGATTTACTTAAACGCTTGCAGTCAGATGATGATGACAGTCAAGATACTGACAACGGTTCCGAGCAACAAAGTGAAGCTCTAAATGCTCTAATTAAAGCGCTAGAAGGAGCAAAAGAAATAATTACTAATGTTGAAGAAGCCAAACAAGAAAGCGATTTCAAAGATAAACTGCAAAACACCTTAGGCTTATTGAAAGAAACTATTGAAGCACCAACTTTTGAAAAAATACCACTAGATGATAAGGTTGGATTAAGTAAAGTGTATCAAGCTTTAGAGATTGTTGACCAACTTACTCCACAACGTTTAACTAATGAAAAACTTAATAAATATTTAGATTTGTCATTTAGCTAACCGTTTACCTGTTAAACTTAATCACGAATGGTCGATATGAATATCATTAGGAAAGGCCCTACCTTTCCCTGTTTCTAATGCATCTTTAAGACTCAATAAAAATACCCCCCACTTTGTGCAGCAATGCGCCATAAATTCAGACGATTCTTGCCAGTTTGTATGGCTAAAATTCACAAAAGTCTGCTCTATGTGTGGCTGAATTTCGAAGCATACTTCTGTATTTGTCCAAGCTTGTGGCATATCACCGCTATGCTGCCAGCGAACTAAATTATTTGTTTTTAACTCGATAACTTTAAAGTCAGGTCCACCACCATTAAATCGAAATTTAATAAGAGATCCTATATCTCCAGCACCAATAACATCATTCGTCCACCAAGTCATTAGCCCTTCATTGGTGGTAAGTGCTTTATAAATAGCCTCAGCAGAAGCATTGATACCAACACGATGAGTAATTGCATACATAATTTATTCCTTTATTACGTTATTACGTTACTAATACATTTAAAGAATTTACTATCATTACCCTAACATTACTGGCTAATTAGTCGTCCAAAATTACTGAGTGATTGTTGCAGCCCATTCATAGGTACAATAATGATATTATCGAAAATTAATTTCGTCGGTTCAGGGTATTTTGCTAGCTGCTGAGCTAGCAACTGCAATAACTCGACATTCAAGGGCAATGCAGCCTCGTTGGGCTGAAAAGTACTGCCAATATCATAAAACTCTCCGGCAGTTGCTTTCATTTCAATATGAGCGCCTAAAACCGCGCTGATCTTATTTTTCTCGCTAAACTCACTGAGTGTTTGCAAACTCGTTCTATAATCTTGCCAGTGCTTCACATAAACTAAACCAGGATAAAAACTATCTCCGGTTAATAACCACTGTGTTTGCGAATCATATAGGGTAATAGCTTCTTCTTGATGCCCAGGCGTTGCTATAACGGTAATTTTTCGTTCACCCAAATCAATTGAAACTTCTTTGGAGTCATGGCTTTGATTGCTGTTAAGAAATGTTTTCAAGGCAATTTCTGTTGGCAACACAACAGCAGTATTTTCTTGATTTAAAAATTGGCTATCGCCAGCATAATGATCACTATGGCCATGTGAATGTAAAACCAGCAACTCAAGCTCAGTGATGCCCGTTTGTAATTGGTATTGGTCCATTAATTGTTGAACAGTTTCAGCTAAAGGAAATGAATCCGCATTTTCGACAGCGCCTGTATCAAGTAGCAACGCCCTTTCATTGCCCAAGAACAAATAAATAAATGGCGCTTCAAAATGCTGACACTTATTTTGTCGTAAAATATAACTCGATGCTTGGTAACGAAAAACTTCTATTGCAGGCTCCTTATTCTTGTTGCAGTTTTTACTGCCGTGCTGCCACTTGTGTCCTGACAGCATTTTACTTTCACTATCCGCGCTAATATCGACATTAACTCGAACTGTACTAACACTTTGACTACTACAAGCTGCCAACATGAACACAAAAAACAACGCTAAGTAAATTTTCATATAGGTCCTATTAATCAATTAAAATGGCTATCCCTCAATAACTCTCAAACCACCTTCGGTTTGCTTAGATAGCGCCTGAGCAGAAGGCCAGCTATAAATATATTCTTTGGTATGATTATCACACGGCGTATGCCAAATACCTGAAGCCACGTTTTTACCGCCTAATGATGTATAAAAACCAATTGCATTGGTATTACAAGCAAGCACCTCAAGGTAAACAGCATCATTTTTATAGTGCTGGTCTGCCCATTTAGCGGCTAAATTTAACAACCTTGTTCCTAGCCCATACCCTTTAAAATCAGAAGCAACATGAAGGTTATCAATAATGGTTCCATACTCTTGATGGTTAGCTCCAAATATAGAAATAAAACCAGCAAAGTTACCATTAACGAGTGCAATAATGACATGTTGGTTGTTTTTGGGTTCGGCTAGCCGCTTGCTCCATATAAGGGTTCGCTCATTAAAAACTTTATCCTGTAGGTAGTCGGCTGATAACACTTGATGATAATTTTCTTGCCAGCTTTTAGCATGCAGCCTAGCAATGTTGTCAAGGTTTTCTAGTGTTGCACCCTTAAATTCAAAGGCCTTCGTGTCCATTTGATTTCCTTTTGGCATGCCAATCTCGGTAATATTATGGTTAATGAACTGCTATTGCTTTGTTTGCTAAACGGTAGATTAATAGTGCCGTTTTTTCGATATTTTTAGGTAAACTCGTTAAATCTGCTATTTCATCCTTTGTGTGAGCACCACTGCCCATCAAACCTAAACCATCTAACGACATTACAACATGATCAGCAGCAAATGAAATATCTGCAGCACCGGCGTTTCTGGGGTTTGCGACGGTTATTTTGTTATAACCTAAATCCTGACTTATTTGACTGTATAGAGACAATAACCGTTTATTACTTTCAGTTAATGCCATTGGGGGATAACCTTCTTCGAATATTAAGGTCGCGGTGGTATGGTTTAAGTTATTCGACACAATATCTTGCATCACTTGTTGTGCGTGAGTCGCTTGCGAATTAGACAGTGCTCGTAAATCGCCTTTTACCGTAACATGTTGGGCGATAACATTACTTTTACCAAACGCCTGCGCCGAAGACTTTGTCTTATCGACATCAATTTTAGTACCACCGACAATAAGTCCTGGATTAAAGGTTAAATCTTTTTCATTTGCTAATTCAGTGCGAAACGCTTCAAGAATTCGAGCTGTTTCATAAATGGCGCCAAAACCAACGTTATCGCTGAATATTCGTGATGAATGTGCCGGTTTTCCTAAAACATTTAGTGTCCAACCGACATAACCTCTGCGCGCAGCCATACCTGTTTCAATATTGTTATCACCATTTTCAAAACCTAATGCAATATCAGCCCATTTCGCACCTTCAACAATTGCCTTCTTAGATAAGCTTAATGGTCTACCGCTACTTTCTTCATCACCGGTTAAAATCACTTGAATACTGACATTGTCGAGCAAATTAAGTGTTTTTAATGTCCTTAATGCTGAAATGATAATGGTATTGCCACCTTTCATATCTGCAACACCTGGGCCAGACGCTTGTGTTTCGCTAATTCGTTTAAATTTTTGAAAGTCATCATGCTTTGCAAACACGGTATCTAGATGACCGATCATTAAAATCTTAATGGCATCGGCTTTTTTACTTTTATGCCATGCAACAACATGCCCTGCTCGATTAAAAGCACTTCCATCGAGCCATTGCACATCGAAACCCAGTGCCGACAACTGCTGCTCAGCTAGTTCTCCTACTTGCTTTACGCCCGCTAAATTCATTGAACCACTATTAATATTTACTGCTTGTTCTATTTCCTGCAATGCTAATGGCAGCTCAGTTTGTACTTGCTGCACTATTTTTTCTTCGTTGGCATCAAGCGCATTCACTGGCAATGCAAAGGTATGATTTGAAGCACTCGATAAAGTAAGGAATAATGAAAATGATGCGTACGATAAATTTTTAAGTAACATTACAGTTTTTTTAAGTGGCGAAAAGGCTCACTTAATATCGCGTAAACTATAGATAATTACAAACAACAGATGTTAGAAAATATATCTTAAGCGCTATGAGAACAGACTTTTGATAAAAACAAAAAATCAAATTAAAAAGCCAATGACGATATAAAATTCTCTTAATCTATCGTTATTTCATCTAGGTTTGATGCTAACGCCTTAACTTGTTTTTGCTCTTGCGCCGTTAGCTCACCATACAAGCGAGGGTATGACCAACCATATCCCCAACGAAATGTAGTGGGTAAATATGGTGTGCCACCAACTCGAACGCCTGCCAACATAAGCGCTGCAATTTCTGGCTCGCCCACTAAAGCAACACAAGTTTGTAAGTTTTGATCTGAAATTAAACGCTGTTGATAAGTACCACCCTGCCAATAATCATAATCGTGTTGAATACAACATGACAGCCAAAGTTCTTTTTGTTCAAAGGTTCCATCAGGAAAGGCACTACAGCCATCGCTAGTAAAAGGTTTCAATGTGTCGGCGTTTGACGAGTGATGGTTAAATATTAACACAGACACAAAAGCTATAATTATTAAGGTAATAAACTTATTCATTTAGTGTTTACCTAAACTATATTTCAGCCAGAGCTTATAATAAACAGCATTGCAGGTCGTGTTATTATCCATTTTGCCGTCTCGATCACAATCCGAGCCAGTTAGCGTTTTTACAACACCTTGGCCATATTCATCAACATCACTCTGTTCAGCGGCAACAATAATTGTTACTTTTGGCGCATGATCAATAAATTCACCAACATCTTTATATCGCAGGAACTCTTCTTTACTCATAATATTAGTGATATCTGTCGCAGCAGATGACATAGGTAAGAGTAAGGAAAATATGAAAAAATGTCGTAACGGAAAAGTCATAAGCTTATTAAAAGTAACTCGTTAATAAGCTTATATTACCCAAATGCTTTTATAGATAATAGAGTTATTCATTTATAGATGTATCGAAGCTTACTTAAACACCAACAACAAATAACACTTAAATTAGTTTGATTTTGTTATGGTTGACGAGCTTACATCATGGAATAACAATCATAAGAGGCAAGCTCTCTTTGCTCACGTTTTCGGTCTTTATAAGCCTCAATTTCCCGCCATTTACGTTTATTTTGCTTGATTGCCTTTTTTTTCTGAGTTTCAATTTGATCTTCAAACTCGTCGAATTCTTCAATTTGCCAATATTTATTTTTCATTGTAAGGACTCATTTAAGGTGTTTTCCTTAAATTAATCAAACTATGTGACAATATTTTGAAGAAAGCATGACAAACAGATGAATATCAGATTTTCATGGGTGATACTGTTTAAAGAAGGCAAATAATAAACGCACTAACGGTTAAGTTAAGTGCGTTTAAATTTCGAGAAATAAAATCGCGAATTTATTCGGGGTGCTTACAACCGCCGGTTTCAATTTGTAAGACACTTTCTTCAATTGAAAATTGTTCTTTTAATACTTTTTCAACTTGAAAACGACAGATTTCATCATGCTTTTCTAATGTACATTTATGTTTTAACACAATATGGGCACCAACAATGACCGAGCCGTTATCGCTAGTCACGATTAAATTATGAACATTATCAATATGTTCAACTTTTGCCAATGCAGCTTCAATTTTTCTCAATGCTGGTAGTCGTACACCATTAAAAAACAACCCTTTTATACATTTATAAAGTAGCTTTGAGCCTGTAATAAGTACAAAGATAGAAATAAGAATACTTGATAAAGAATCAACAATCGTCCAACCGGTAGCGTGAATAACGATACTGGTGACAAAGGTAACTATGGTCGACAGTAAATCAAAGAAGGTGTGCAGAAAAACCGCATAAACATTAACACTGTCTTTTCGGCCTTTATAAAGTACAAATGCAGAAGCGGCATGAAATAGAAAGCCTAATGAGGCAACCGATGACATCACGAAAGTATTAATTTCGTGTTCGTCGTGATGTTCATGCCCGAGTAATCGCTCTGCCCCTTGCAACAAAATCCAACAACTAATTAATAAATATAGTACGCCATTAATTAAGCCGCCTGACAGCTCTAATCGGCGATAACCATCACTAAAAGTTTGGCCAAATTTTATCGCTAATGTTGACGCTATAAGAGCAATAAACAAAGAGCTGTTATGAACAAATAAATGTCCAGCGTCGGCATAAACTGCAAGCGAATTAGCATAAAAAGCACCAACAAGCTGAATCAACATAAAAACACTGGTTATAGCAAGTGCAATAAGTAATCGTCTTTGTGATGATTTATGTGTTGTTAGTGTTGTCATGTAAAGCCAATTTATTCCGCAATCGGATATGAAAAATGTTATTGAAGCAGATTATTGCGCCCAATAAGCTTGATCTAAGCTATCTTCTCGCTCAGGTAAACCACGAGATAAACGGGGCGAATGTTGAACAAGAACTTCATAGCTTGCCCTATTGGCATATTTACTCATTTGCGATAATGACGAATAAGTTAATGCAGGCTGATTATGTTTACTCGAATTTGCCATGGTGTTTTTATGGTAAACATTAGCACTTAAATCGTGCAATATAGCTGCAAGTGCAGCATCACCAGCACCGTTTGTGTTCTTAATGCTTTCTGGCCCCCCCATATATGGTGCAGAATGTGTATAAATACGCATTGGATTATTACATTCTTTTAGCAACATAGGTCGAGAATATTCGTAACGATTAAAGTCGCTAATATAGCCAGAAATTAATGGATATTCGCTTTCACGCTTAAATTCTTCGTCAACATACCCCGCCATATACAAGCCTTCTTTACCAGCCGTACATATCACCATATCAACCCAGTCTAAGCACTTATCTGCAGCTTGTAACGGATCTGTAATCTCTGTTATAGCTAAAGCTTCTTCTTCATTCATAGTTAAAATGTTGACGTGCTTTTTGACGAAATCACGCCAAAACTGTGGCTCTTCTTCAATTAAGAATTTAGTACCCAATGTCAATACAACAGGAACGCCAGCAGCATTAGCACATTCAACAGCTTTAATTGCTGCTTCAGTCATAGTATCACCTTCTTGCGTTCGCATAAGGTAAGAACTAATGACTAAGGCTGAAGCACCAGCAATAAGTGATTCATCTATTGAATCAGGGTGTAGGCGATTAATTAAGCCAGCATTGATACCAAAAGTACGCTCACCGGTATCATCAATTAAGGTAAAACAACGACCAATAGGACCATCAACCGGTTGTAAATAATTTAAATCAACGCGAGAAGAAGTATTACTAATAAAACGATAAGCATAGTCACCGACGTGAATATCTTTTGACATAACCCCTAATAATACTGAGCGATCATCTGCCAATACAGAATAGTTGTGCACGGTATTACCTATTGTGCCACCGGCAAATTCATAATTAACCAGCGACTCATCTTTTAAACGCTGATATAGACGCTCGGTCACATCATCAGAAATCACTTGTGACATACCACGTTGTAAATCAAATTCATCTAAAAAAGCTTGATCAACTTTTGCTTCAATATCCACCAATACTTGGTCAATACCAACTATATAGTTTTTTACTGCTTGTGGGCCACGGTTTACTTGATTAGTTAACGGGTTTTTATTATCTACAGGGAAATAATGTTTATGCTGACGGCGTCCGGGGAACTTCATGAAGTATTACACGGTTATTTTCAAAAGAGCGATTATAGCGCAATGGGATTTGGTTTGACCAGACATCATGTAGAGAAATTCGCCTCGGCAACCAAATTCTGCATTTGCTGAATAAATCCTAATCACTTTACGACAAGTTTTTCTTCAACAACTAACAGACGCTAGCTTTTGACATTAGCTGACAGCTATAGCGGCAAAACTTTATGCTTGAGAATATAGCCAGTAAACGTGCGTTACTGATGAATAGATCTATAATAATTAAATAGGTACAAGTTACCCTTAATTTTTACCTAACAAAAAAATCACGTAGAAAAATAGAATAAGTAAATTTTTAGTTGAATTGTTATTGGGCACGCCAACAAGGAAATCTATTGGATACCAGCACTAGTAATAATGCTTTAGAGCTAAACGTAAAAAAAATATTTAACGCCACTCCTGTTGCTATGGTGTTGTCTAGAACTGATGGCAGTTTCGAATATGTTAACCAAGCTTTGCTAGATTTGCTGGGATATTCAGAACAAGAAATTTACCAAAAAGACATTATTATCTCTCACCCTGAAGAAAGTGAAGTTAACGCTAAAATTCGTCATAAACTCCAAGCTGATCCATTTACCCCTATTACTATTGAAAAACGCTACTGCCATAAATCTGGTCGGGTTATTTCAGGCATGCTGACCATGGTCGCTCAACCGGATGAAATAGGTGGTGTGAAACGTTTTATTGCACAAATTGTCGACTTAACAGAGCGAAAAAAAATAGAAAATGCACGAAAGTTATTTAGAACATTAATTGATCACTCAAGTGATAGTATTTTTGTAATCGATCCAGACACAGCTAAATTTCTCGATGTAAATAACACCGCCTGTATTAACTTAGGTTACAGTTACGACGAAATACGTCAGCTCGGCGTTATTGATATCGAGGCTGTTTTACCAAATAATTTTTCGTGGCAACGGCATGTTATAGCTGTTCGTGAGTCAGGGGGAATAGTAATCGAAGGAGAGCATAAGCGAAAAGATGGCTCTACCTATCCTGCAGAAGTATGCGTGAACTATGTAAGTCAAAATGGCAATAATTACATGGTTGCGGTAGTACGAGATATAACGGAACGAAAAACAGACCAACAGCTAATTTGGCGACAGGCTAATTTTGATGCCCTTACAGGCCTTGCCAACCGATGTATGCTAAATAATAGACTAACCGAATGCTTACAGAAATCATTGCGAACCCAACGAAGTGTCGCTGTATTATGTTTAGACCTTGATCACTTTAAAGATGTTAATGACAAATTCGGACACGCCTCTGGTGATAAAATTCTGATAGAAGTCGCAAATCGCATTAAAAGCTGTGTGCGAAATACAGATATTGTTGCACGTATGGGCGGTGATGAATTTACCATAGTGATGGAAGATATAGATAATCATAAGGATACGACTCGTATTGCAACACAAATTATTGAGCAGTTATCAAAACCATTTACCTCTGGCCTCATAAAAAGCTACCTTTCCGCCAGTGTTGGTATTGCATTTCATCCAAAAGATGCAAACACAACTGAGTTGCTATTGAAATATGCAGACCAAGCCATGTATATTGCTAAAAGCTTAGGTCGTAAACGTTACCATCTGTTTAATCAGTCTATTCAAGCAAGTATTAATGCCCGTAGTTGGATGAACAGCGAATTGCGTGCATCAATAGATAGACAAGACTTTCATTTAACATTTCAACCCATTATTGATTTAACAACGGGGCGCTGCCGCAGTGCTGAAGCACTTATTCGTTGGACTCACCCTGAAAAAGGCATCATAGATACAAGTCAGTTTATCGCTGCAGCAGAAGAAAATGGCATGATATGTGACATCGGTGATTGGGTATTCCACCAAGTGAGTCAACAACTAAAAATATGGCGAGGATTATTTGGTGACGATTTTCAAATATCCATTAATACATCACCAATTCAATTACGAAATTTTAATAGCAACTTAAAAGGCTGGTGCCAGCAGTTAGAGAAATTAAATGTATCGGGTAACGGAATCATTATTGAGCTCACTGAAGGGACCATAATGGACTTAAATAAAGGTGCTAATGAAGTGCTAGCTTTGTTTAGAAGCAAAGGAATGGAAATAGCCATTGATGATTTTGGTACCGGCTACTCTTCATTAGCTTATTTAAAGAAACTCAATGTTGACTATGTAAAAATTGACCGTTCTTTTGTTAATAACTTATCAGAAAATTCCGATGATATTGCGCTTTGTGAGGCTATCGTTGTTCTAGCACACAAACTCAACTTAAAAGTCATTGCCGAAGGTATTGAGACATTAGCTCAGGCAGAAAAATTAGCTAATATAGGTTGTGATTATGGCCAAGGCTACTATTTTTCTAAAGGAATTGGTGCAAGTAACTTCGAACAGTACTTAACTAATAAACGTTAATGAAAATAATATAAATACATATGAACCTTAGGAGCTATTGATCTTTCGAGATTGCTTTGCAGCGATTCGGGCGTATTCAAACAAGGCAGAGCCTTTATCATGTATTTGTTCCACATAAAAAGGTGATAACGCTATAATAAATTAACGCATACAGCAATTTACTTACTAGGCATGTTTATGGATATTCAATTTAAAAATCAAACAAACACCTCAGTTACCTCATCTCAAACGGCATCAACTGAACCACCTAAGTTGGGTATTGCGCAACAAGCAAAAAAAATGCAAAACATTGCAATAATGGAAGCAGCAGTAAGTAATAGTGCTGCAAATAACCCTATGCAACTATTGTATAAAACGGCAATTGAAGAAATAAATAAGCAATTGGCCAGCGAAGGTAACGCAAATATCATTCAAACAACCTACGAATCTGAAATAGATGTGTCACCTGAGGCCACTGCACAGCGTATTGTTAAAAGTTCGACGGCTTTTTATCAAGCATTTAAAGAGCAAAATAGCGAGCTTAGTGATGAAGAATCATTAAACGAGTTTTTATCTGTGATCAATTCAGGCATTAATACCGGTTTTGATGATGCCAAAGATATTTTAGAAAGTTTATCAGTACTAGAAGGTAATATTGAAAGTAATATAGAACTAACCTATGACTTTGTTCAACAAGGCCTCAATAGTTTTAAAGAGCAAATTATGGCTGACTTACTTGAAAGAAGCAAAAGCACTGGTAACACTGGTAATGGTATTGATAATTGAGAAGTTGAAGCTTAACTCTTCAAAACACAGCAATATAAAGTCATCAGTCAGCATATTAAAGATTAGGCTGATAATAAGAAAGGCACAGTTTTCACTGTGCCTTTTTCGTGTGGAGCACTTTAACTAGCGCTTATCGATTATCAATTTACTTGAAATACTAGAATCGGTAGGCTGCATATACACCGGCAACACGATCAAAGCTATCTTCAAGTTGATAACCATTCTCTAGGGCATCAAAATTTGAATATCCAGCAAAAACACCAACATCAGTACTTTTACTATAGGCGTAATTTATGCCAACATTAGCTTCATGTGCTTCATTTTGGGTAAAGTCTTTTAAATCACGATACGTGTAACCAACACTAGCTGTCCAATCTCGTGCTAGATTAGTTTGTAATCCAATTGAATATCGAAATTCATCTTTATTTTTCAATTTCTCTTCATCCCATTTTACATAACCAAGCGAAAAGGTCATTGCCAAGTCTTTATCAAAAACGTATTTACCATTTAAATCAGCGCCGTAGCCAATTGCATCGCCATTTAATCGAGAATCATGGTAACCCCTTACGCCCAAACCAACAGCTAATTCCAGCCCTTTTTGATTATTTTTACGAGCTAATACACGATAATCTAAACCACCTAAGCTAAGTGTTAAATCATCAGTTAACCCGTATGCTGCATTTAAATTAATCGCACCGCGACTATCATTATTTTCTTTCCCCCACATCAAGGCTCCACCTAAGGCAACGGTACTATCAGTTAATGTTAAGGGCCTTAGCACTGGGTTCTCGGGGTATTTTGTTTCAGCGACCACTGTTGACGATGACAAAAGTAATGTTGTGATAAATAGTGATTTTTTCAAAATAATATTCATAAGATAATACTTCCTGTAGTGATAATTTTGTTTACAGGTGTATGGTAGTGCGACGCAGTGTTTGAATCTTGTTGCACTTTGTCTCTGAAATGTATGTCGAGCGTGAGAAATTGTAAGAAAATAAATAGAAAGCACAAACTGTGCCCTACAAATATTTGAAACTCAAATTTTCATGTAATACTCGCTAATGTTACGGCATTGCCAGCTGTACACAAAACAAACAATTTTAAACAGATAAATACTAATGTTTGACCTATACTTTGCCCTATATTAATGCAATTCGGGACAAAAAAATGAATACCATTGGTTCAAGCATGCCTGATTATTTAGGCTTTACTCAAAAGCTTGTTAAAAGAAATACTGCGATTGAAATTATAGACGCTAAGCAAGCCGGCGAGCCAATAGATAAGCAAGCAATACAGGAATCTAATCAAGAAATTAGAGAAAACTCCGTTGATGCAAGTCTAGCTATTTACCAAGCAAGCATAAAGAAAAATACCCTAGATACTTATATTCAAGCTTCAAATAACGCTGATTATTCAAACACAACAGACCAACAAGACTCAAATGAAATTAACTCATTTGACGCAAGTGCAGTAAATGACGCACGTTCGACAGCGCAGAAAAGAGCGATTGGCATTTCAGTATATGAAAAAATACAAGCAATAGAGTAGCCAATATTTAGGCTATTAATACAATGAAGTCCTATCTAACCAAAAATTGCGCTTGAATTCTTAAGCACCAAGTAGTTTTAATATTTTCTGATACGTTGAATTGGCAGTATTTTCTGAACCGTTACCCGTGGTATTAATAAATTGAATCACCACTGCATCAATATCGCTATGATAATTAGCTATGCTTTGATAACCGGGTAGCCAACCTGAATGATTAAACCAGTAAATCGAACTATATATGGCCCTCTCTTCGTTACTGAGTAACGAGCCAGTATTTAAAGCACGGATAAAAATAGCAATATCTTTTACGGTGGAGATCATTGAACC
Source organism: Colwellia meonggei (assembly GCF_057537295.1). Classification (NCBI taxonomy): domain Bacteria; kingdom Pseudomonadati; phylum Pseudomonadota; class Gammaproteobacteria; order Alteromonadales; family Colwelliaceae; genus Colwellia; species Colwellia meonggei. The sequence continues at coordinate 418,739 of NZ_BAAJLZ010000003.1, read as the reverse complement.
ACCAGGAATAACATAATCTTGCGCGGATCTTTCAATATTCTCCCAATAACCTTTTGCTAGCAATGAAGGTTCAATATCACTTAGCTCTAGATAAGTGTCGTGCATCGCAAGTGGAGTCAAAATATTTTCAGCTATAAAGGTTTGGTGACTATAGCCAAGCGCTTTATCCAGTACTTTAGCTAGTAATAAATAATTGGTATTTGAATATTCATATTTACTGTCTGGAGCAAAATCTGATGGTTTATCAAGCGCAAAAGCTAATGTCGCATCAATATCCGTATGAGCATTTTGCCAGCTAAACCCTACTTGGCTATCAAAGTCGGCAATACCGCTACGATGTTGAATTAATTGCTTAATGGTTATGGTGTTTGAGTTTTCAATTCTGTCAGCCCACTCAGGTAACCAGCTTGATAAGGTATCATTTAACGACAACTGCTCTTGCACTACTAACTTTGTCGCACTTACTGCAATAAATAATTTGCTAACACTGGCAATTTTAAATAATGTTGTCGCTTCAGCTGGCACATTCGAGGTTTTATCTTGTAAACCAGCAGCATAACTTTCATCGAATTTAGAGGTTTGATCAACATAAACAAAAATGCCGTCGATGTTATTACTAATAGCACTGTTGAGTATGCCTTGTATAGTTGTCGATGCGGGTGTGTTTGGTACTGGAACAACAGCAGTATTTTTTTCACTACTGCTCCCTCCACCGCAACTGGCAAGTAGAATAAGAACAAAAGCCCAAAACACCGAAACCCGAAAATTAACCACATTCACCACCAATACAACTTCATTTATCTTAAAATAACACTAACTAATAGCGCAGCAAAATTTTAAATTGCATGATAAGCCAGTCGCTGATTTAAACCTTTTTACGTTCCATAGTCACTAACCTGATAAAAATACTTAGGTTTACTATGAAATATGTATTACTAACTTGGCTAGTCAGTTGTTACAGCCATAGCGTAGAGATGGAAAACATTTCAAAAGTCATAAAGCAATACGCAAAAAGTGTAAGTGAAGGTCAAGAAGAAGGTGTTACCAGCTTTTTAGTATATAAAAATAATCAACGTCTAATTGAAAGTTACGCACCATTTTATAGTAAAAATCACACCCATGACCTTCGTTCTGTCACAAAATCGCTAACCGCTATATTAGTTGGAATAGCCATAGAGCAAAATTTATTTCCTAGCCCCTCAGAAAAAGTAACACCTTATATTAAGAACATAAGTGCTAGTAGTTCTAGCTTTAAAGAAATTACATTTAACGATTTACTTACCATGCGAACTGGCCTTGCTTGTGATGATTGGGTACCAGCATCACTCGGCAATGAAGACAAAATGTATTTAAGCCCTAATTGGGCAGAGTTTTTCATTGAACTACCGTTAAGCCATGAAACCGGACAGCACTTTTCTTATTGTACTGGTAGTGCCGTTTTAGTTGGACACTTGCTTAGTGAAACACTTAACAGTGAATTTGAAATCTGGTCAAAACAATACTTTTTTTCCAAGCTCGATATCAAAAACTATAATTGGAGCAAAACACCCTACGGAGTCGTTGATACTGGTGGTCATATATTTATGACAGCACGTGACTTAGCCAAAGTAGGCCAACTTATTTTAAATAAAGGAACCTATAACGGAGAAAAAGTACTATCAAGCCATTGGCTTACTGAAATGACATCATCACATACCAAAGTTTATGAACGCCCATATGAATATGGCTATTGGTGGTGGTTATCACCTTCTAAAGTCATAAAAAATAATGTAACAAAGGAGCCTGAGTTTATCTTTGCATGGGGAAATGGTGGTCAATATTTGTTTGTTTCTCCAAAACATCAGCTAATTTTTGTGTTCACTGGGACAAACTTCAATTCAAGGAAAATGCTATTACCTCAGTTAAAGATAAAAGAGTTTTTAGCATTACTAGCCGAACATTAGCTTACACTACTGCTATATAAAACTATTGCTAACGAAGATTATAGAATGCTTACTAAAACCATCTAAGGCAAAGCATTTTTTAAACGGAGGATTAATAGAGAATCATATTAATTATCAAAAACTTAAAAACCGAACTTTGTGCTCACAGGTGAAAAGAGCAGATTAGCTTATTAAATTAAAAGCGCGTTTGAGGTAATTCAAAGCGTTTAGAAATTTCTTCATATTCACCACTTTCGTGTAAGTCTCTCAACGCAATATCAAAAATTCCTACCTGCTTTGATGAAACTCTTTCCTTACAAAACATCAGTTTACTTCCTGCTTCCTCGTCGGTCGCGATACGAAAAAGAGGAACAATATTTTCACTAAATTCAGCTTGGGATAACAAATAATGTTTGCCTTCAATTTCTGATTCAATGTAACCATCAGCCCTGCCTTTAAGTACGAAACTGGCCATATCCTGATCATTACTAATATAAGTAATTCTTCTGGCAAACTTTTGATTTTGCAACAACTTTGGGTAGGATTCATAAAAAATAGCGCCTCGCAAAGCAGCTATAACCACATTAACTTCAGCTAAATCAGCTAATACACTTACCGAATCAAATAAGCTTAATTTATCTTTATGAACAAAAAGCATGTGATGGCTATAACGAAAATTATTCTTCGTAAACAATGCATACTTCTCTCTCTCAGGTAAGACAGTTGCAGCTAAGGTCATATCAATAGTCCCTGCCTTGAGCTCTTTTATTACTCTTGCCCATGGCATAGAAACTATTCGATATTTATAAGGCGTACGACGAAATACCGCTTTAATTAGCGCTATATCTTTTCCAGCCCATTTACCTTGCTCATCTTTATAACGATAAATATCCCGCTCATTTATCCCAATAATAAACTCATGGCTAAATAGTTTAAAAGGAGCCAACAACAAGCTGATTATTACAACGATTTTAATCATCTACGAGTCCTCAATTAAATTTACGCCCGCTAGATCCATAATTGTATTGCTTAGAAACTCTATACCAGTAAATATTCCATTTAAAAACTAACTCTATTGGCAAAAGCTGAAATTCACATTAATTTTACGTTTTCTTTACTCTTTATTGTCGTACGTGGAATGAAATTAATCTAGGGATACTTGCAAACTAGTCAGAATTAGAATGAATGTCCATGTGGAATTTATTAAGTAAGCACAGAGGCACTCTATACCTCCTTAGGCATAGGGTGCGCAATACATGTAAAAGCCACTCGACTATAATGGCGCACATATTGTGCCCTTATTCCCCACTCGAGTCCTATTAAGCTCAAACCAAAATGTTATTTTTACAGTTATTGATATCTAACAAGGTTTGTCCCTATGTAACACCACATTTAAGTATTATCGTACTAAGAAATACTACTCATGCGAAGATAAAAATGTCTATTAGTGACCACCAATGTCATAGATAAACTGCGATATTTTACTAAGGTCTTAAAGCTTAAAACAGTAATTCGAAAAACAGTTACCAGAGAAATTTATAACAATATTTAGGATTTAAAATGGTATTGATATTCATGTACGAAAGATATAGTATTAAATTAAATCGAATTCATTAACAATAAAAATTATAAAAATCAATAGATAAGGAATATCATGTTAAGAACAAGTTTAATTACGCTTATTTCGACCTCCACGCTATTACTTTCTGCTTGCGGCGACTCTTCCGATAATGAAGGAACAACTATAACCACCGATCCCAGTGTTTGCGCAACTCAAAGTGCACAAAACAATGCATTATGGGAATACTTACAAGAAGATTATCTTTGGAATAACCAATTAGATTTATCAACAGATCCAGCACAATTTTCATCATTAAGTGATTTAATTGCTGATGTTCGTAAACAAGTTGAATTAGATAAATTTAGTTACTCAATTTCTGAACAAGACTATCAAGATCACTATATTAATGCGGTATTTTATGGCTATGGCGTAAAGTCTACATTAAACACAGATAAAAATGGTTTAAAAGTACAATACGTGTACGATGCTGGTAATGCTGCAGCAGTCGGAATAACGCGTGGCGCATTAATTACCTCATTAAACGGTAAAACTATTGCAGAAGCAGTAGAAGACGGAACATATCAATCGCGAGAAATATGGGGCCCCAATGAAGACGGCTATATTTCTAGTGTTACATGGACAGACGTAAATGGCGAACAACATACAGAAAATATGTCTCGCTCTTCCATTGAAACTAATACTGTTATGGCAAATGAAGTTATACCAACAAATATAGGCAATGTTGGCTATTTAGTATTCGATAGTTTTATAAAGCGCAGTGCTAATGACCTTAACATTGCTTTTGACAACTTTAAAAAATCAGAAATTACCGAACTCGTTTTAGACTTAAGGTACAACAGTGGTGGTTTTTTAAGTATTGCTAACCAACTTGCAAGCCAAATTGGTGGTGATAATGTTATAGGTAAAAGAATGTTTAGTTATGTATATAACAATAATCAATCAACTAAACACCTCTCATTTCAACTTAATAATGGAAGTAGTCAGTTAAACCTTTCTCGTGTTGTAATATTAACTACCGAAGCAACTGCCTCTTCATCTGAAGTGGTAATAAACGCCTTATCACCTTATATCGATGTTAAAGTTATCGGAAGTCGAACGAGAGGAAAGCCAGTAGGAATGGATATTAATAAGCTTTGTGAGCATCGAGTTTTTGCTATTAATTTTCAAATGGTGAACTCAAACGGCTTTGGTGATTATTTTGATGGCTTACCCGTTGACTGTGCAGCTGAAGACACAGTAGAAACAGATTGGGGTGATCAAAAAGACCCTCTGTTAAATGAAGCTTTATATTTACTAAATAATAATAGCTGCTCCTCTGTCGAAACAAACTTAGTAGCACCTAAAAAACGTAAAGCTCCAAATTACGATAATATAATAGATGCAAGAATATAGTTGTTAAATGCTACATTACTTAATAGAAAGCCCGCTAATTAGCGGGCTTTCTTTTTAAAGATGCAATGCTGAGAAAGACTCCTCATCTCCTGTTTCTTACTTGACCGCACTTAAATAATAATTTTTGCCGTTATAGATTCCTGACGAATGCTCATCCCTGCACTGTTATTTGATTTTGGGGAGTACAGCAACATGCACTGGACATTTACTTATCTGTCTGGCGTCGCGGTGGCGACTACACCCAGAGGGGCGTTGCACGCCAAACGCCCCTCTGGACTCCCCATGGCGCCCTACTCAGCAAAACACTCCAATTGAATTTAGGCGCAATGTTCATTCCTGCCGAAAATCGTCCCTTCACACGGCAGTCTGCGCCATCCATGGCTCCGATAAACATCACACTAATCTAAATTCAGTTTCCGCTGCTGATATGGGATCTAGTGATCGTTGAAGTAGCCGGTAGAAATATACTTTAAGGAGGATTACGTGCGATGAAACAAACACCAAGTCTGCTTCATTAAACGCCGGAATAATGGCTAATATTCTCGTATCACTGGCATGGATGCCAGTGAAAGCGCTGTTGGCACACGGATGTGCCATCAGCGCTGGTACGTCGAGAATATTGGACATTATGGAGGAAATACGTTTAATGTTGCAGCGCCGGGTGAGTCCAGAGAGGGGGCGGCGTTTAACCCTCTTTGGGTGTAGTCGGCACCCCGACGCCAAACTAGTAAACAAACTCCAAGCCGATCAATTTACCGTAGATGTAAGTCTAGTTTTTCAAATTTTATCTTATACTAGCTCATTGAATCCGATGGACTTACCCCAATTAAAATATATGTATAAAAGTTAACTAGTAATTCGTAGTTCAATTAGGAATCAAATGAAATTTTACATACCTAAAACAATTAGCCCAGATATAAGAATAAAGTTAGGCTCAGTTAAGGTTCAAAAGATCAAAGTCATAGTACATCCAAATTCAATTAAGGATGAATGCTTAGAAAATGTTCGTGCCTATTTAGACAATCATCAAGGAGAAATCCAATTCGGATGGAAATTTAGTTTATTAGGAAATGTAATACTTCGCTTGATTGCTCATGCAGTTGTAAAAAAAGAAAATAAAGACTTAATTTGTATATCACCAAATAAGAATAACTTAAAAGAAATAAACTTTTTACCGGACAATTCCATAAAAAATATGATTATTGGTAAATACCTGCCAGGGAAGCACTTGTCTTTAATAAAGAATCAAAATGTCCAAGAGTATGCTCTATTATTAGATAAAGTTGAAAAACTAAAATGTGAATTCTTACCAGAAAATATTCAAGTTGAGCTTGATAAAATTAATACCATAGCCACTTTATACTTGCCTGCAGTTTACAATGAAGCCATGATAAAAACGAAGATGAATGAATGCTGTTATTGTGGCTCTGGTATTCTAAGAGCCTTTTGCCACCAATAGATAATTTATATTAGTTTATCAATCAAATCTTTAATTTTATTTGCAGGACAAGCATACGTAATTCCAGTGTTTTCTTTATAAATTGCATCAAGTTCGTTTTGAAAATATTCATCTGCCATCTCAACAACCTTTAACTCTTCTTTATAGCCACTAATAATTCCACAGAGAAAGTGTTGCCCGTTTTTATAAAAAACTACTGGGCCACCAGAGAAGCCGACATTATTTATACCATCTAATATCAGTTTGCTTGATGTAATCATAGAAACAATAGCACCTCTTTGAAAAGGCATTGGTTTTTGGTCTAAATGTTCGAGTTCTATATATTCTTCCATCATCAAAGGAAAGCCCAAAAAGTGGACGTGTTGACCTATATGTAGCCCTGAATCATCCAAAAGAAAAGTATTCTTTTCAGTGTTATTCAAATATGGGAAATCAAAAACCGCTACATCTAACTTTTCATCTCTAGCAATTAGTTTGAGTCCGTGCCAAATATACCAACCTTCTTTATTTTTTAGATAAAGTTCATTATTGAATGGCTCAGTAATAAGATGATTAGCAGTAATTAAATATGATCTTTGCTTATACTCTACAACTACCGCTGTTCCACATTGCCTATTACGAATGAAAAATGTCCGGCCTAATACTAATGTCGTAGGTGGTATTATTTGAAATACAGGACTTCCAGAGATAGATTCCATTTAAATTTCCATTAATTCATATCATGTGAAATATAGTATATAAAAAAACCCGCTAGAAGCGGGTTTTTATCAAGGATTACAAGCTGTAAGCTACTCGCCTACCAGCCCGTTTTCTCTTTAAGTGCAGAGCCAATCTCAGCTAAAGAACGAACAGTTTTAACACCAGCCGCTTCTAATGCTGCAAATTTCTCATCAGCTGTACCTTTACCACCAGCGATAATCGCGCCAGCGTGACCCATACGCTTACCTTCTGGTGCAGTAACACCAGCAATGTAAGATACTACAGGCTTAGTAACGTTAGCTTTAATGTATTCCGCAGCTTCTTCTTCAGCTGTACCACCAATTTCACCAATCATTACGATTGCTTCAGTTTGTGGATCGTTTTGGAACATTTCCAATACGTCGATGAAGTTAGTACCTGGGATAGGGTCACCACCAATACCTACACAAGTAGATTGGCCGAAACCGGCATCAGTTGTTTGTTTAACGGCTTCGTACGTAAGCGTACCAGAACGTGAAACAATACCAACTTTACCTGGTAAGTGGATGTGACCTGGCATGATACCGATCTTAGTTTCGCCCGGAGTGATAACACCTGGACAGTTAGGACCAATCATACGAACGCCAGTTTGCTCAAGCTTAACTTTAACGTCAACCATATCTAAAGTTGGGATACCTTCAGTGATAGTTACGATAAGCTCGATGCCAGCATCGATAGCTTCTAAGATAGCGTCTTTACAGAACGGAGCTGGAACGTAGATAACTGTAGCTGTTGCGCCAGTTGCTTCTACAGCTTCACGTACTGTGTTAAATACTGGTAAACCAAGGTGAGTTTGACCACCTTTGCCTGGTGATACACCACCAACCATTTGCGTACCGTATTCAAGTGCTTGTTCTGAGTGGAATGTACCTTGACCACCAGTGAAACCTTGACAGATAACTTTAGTATCTTTGTTAATTAATACAGACATTATTTGCCCTCCGCAGCTGCAACAACTTTAAGTGCTGCGTCAGTTAATGATTCAGCAGCGATGATGTTAACATCAGAGCTTGCTAATACTTCACGACCAGCTTCAGCGTTAGTACCTTCTAAACGTACAACTACTGGAACTTCAACGCCTACTTCTTTAACAGCAGCGATAATACCTTCAGCGATCATGTCACAACGAACAATACCACCGAAAATGTTAACTAATACTGCAGATACGTTGTCATCAGAAAGGATAATTTTGAATGCTTCTGCAACACGTTCTTTAGTAGCACCGCCACCAACATCTAAGAAGTTAGCTGGCTTGCCGCCATGTAAGTTAACGATATCCATGGTACCCATTGCAAGGCCAGCACCGTTAACCATACAACCAACGTTTCCGTCTAATGCAACATAGTTAAGTTCCCACTGTGCTGCATGAGCTTCACGTTCATCTTCTTGAGATGGATCGTGCATTTCACGGATTTTAGGTTGACGGTATAAAGCGTTACCATCAACACCAATTTTTCCGTCTAAACAGTGTAAGTTACCAGCGTCAGTTACAACTAACGGGTTGATTTCTAATAATGCGAAATCAAAATCGTTGAACATTTTTGCAAGACCCATGAAGATCTTAACAAATTGCTTCATTTGTACTGGGTTTAAACCCAATTTGAAGCCAAGTTCACGTGCTTGGTACGCTTGAGGGCCTACAAGTGGATCGATTTCAGCTTTGTGAATTAACTCAGGAGTTTCTTCAGCAACTTTCTCGATTTCAACACCACCTTCAGTAGATGCCATGAATACAACTTTACGTGTACCACGGTCAACAACAGCGCCAAGGTATAATTCGTTAGCGATGTCTGTACAGCTTTCTACTAAGATTTTAGAAACTGGTTGTCCGTTCTCATCTGTTTGATAAGTAACTAGGTTTTTACCTAACCAGTTTTGTGCAAATTCTTTGATTTCTTCTTTCGTTTTAACTAGCTTAACACCGCCAGCCTTACCGCGGCCACCAGCGTGAACTTGAGTTTTAACAACCCACATATCACCGCCGATTTTATCAGCAGCTTCTGCAGCTTCTTGAGGGGTATCGCAAGCGAAACCTTCAGAAACTGGTAAACCATATTCAGCGAATAATTGTTTCGCTTGATACTCATGCAAATTCATGGTGTTTTTCCATTTATCTGTAGATGAAAATGGTAATAATTTTGAAGTAAATTACTACCATCGAAAAAAGTCGATCGATTATAGTACAAAAGCTCTAAGGAACCTAGTCCTTAGAGCCTAATACTATAGTCTAAATCAAACAAAAGGTTTTAATTAATAAAGCCTATTAGATGTTAACTATATGTTTAGTAGTAAACGTGTTGGATCTTCTAACAATTCTTTGATTGTTACTAAGAAGCCTACTGATTCTTTACCATCGATTAAACGATGATCATAAGAAAGTGCTAAGTACATCATAGGTAAAATTTCAACTTTTCCGTCAACTGCCATTGGGCGGTCTTGGATTTTGTGCATACCTAATATACCGGCTTGAGGTAAATTAAGAATTGGTGTTGAAATTAATGAACCAAAAACGCCGCCGTTAGTGATAGTAAAGTTACCACCTTGCATTTCGTCCATGGTTAATTTGCCGTCACGACCTTTAATTGCTAGGTCACGAATGCCATTTTCAATACCTGCCATGCTTAATTGGTCAGCATCACGTAATACTGGTGTTACTAAGCCACGTGGCGTTGATACCGCAATCGATACGTCAAAGAAGTTGTGATATACAATATCATCACCGTCGATTGAAGCATTTACTGCTGGGTAACGTTTAAGTGCTTCAGTTACCGCTTTCACGTAGAAAGACATAAAGCCTAAACGTGTATCATGTGTTTTCTCGAATACGTCTTTGTATTGCTTACGAAGATCCATAATTGGCTTCATGTTCACTTCGTTAAACGTAGTTAACATGGCTGTTGAGTTCTTCGCTTCAAGTAAACGTGTAGCAATTGTTTTACGTAAACGTGTCATAGGAACACGTTTTTGTGTACGCTCACCTAATGCAGCAGACGCTTGTGCTGTTGGAGCAGGCGCGGCGGCTGGTGTAGGAGCAGCTTTTGGCTTATTCGCCGCAGCTTCTACATCTTCCTTAGAAATGCGACCACCTTTACCTGTTCCGGTAACATCAGCAGCAGTTAAGCCTTTTTCTGTCATTAAACGACGAACTGACGGGCTTGCAAGCTCATCTGAACTTATAGCTTCTTCAGCAGAAGCAGCAGGCGCTGCCGCGGCAGAGGCACCAGCACTTAATTCGCCAATTTTTTGTTCGCCTAAAACGGTATCGCCTTCAGCATGGATAATTTTACCAATTACACCATTGTCTTGAGCAACAACTTCTAAAACAACTTTATCTGTTTCGATGTCAACCAAATTCTGGTCAACTGAAACAGTGTCACCTTCAGCAACATGCCAAGTAGCAACTGTTGCATCAGCTACAGACTCAGGTAATACTGGAACAACGATATCAATTACTTTACCAGCGCTACTTGCAGCAGCTGGAGCACTTGCTGCTGGTGCAGGCACTGAGGCTTCTGCATCACCTTCAGCTAAAATAGCGATAACTTGTTCACCTAATACTGTCGCGCCTTCAGCTTGACTAATTTCAGTGATAACACCGTCTGATGTTGCTGGCACTTCAAGTACCACTTTGTCAGTTTCGATATCAACTAATACTTGGTCGCGAGATACTTTATCGCCTACTTGTACATGCCAAGTTGCTACTGTTGCATCTGCAACTGATTCAGGTAAAACGGGAACCTTAATTTCGGTTGTCATTTATATTATTCCTTACACACTCTTAATTAATCTCTTTATAAAAAAGAGGGTCTATTCTACATTAAGCGCGTCATGAACTAGCGCCTGTTGCTCTTTAACATGTACTGACATATAACCTACAGCAGGTGCTGCTGAAGCCTTACGGCCGGCGTATGTCAAATAAGTCCCTTCAGGGATTGCCGCTCTAAAGTGATGCTGTGAACAGTACCAAGCACCTTGGTTTTGCGGTTCTTCCTGACACCAAACGAATTGCTTAACATGGCTGTATTTTTCAATCTCAGCTTTTAGCTCTTCTTCTGGGAATGGGTATAATTGTTCGATACGAATGATAGCGACATTGGTTTGCTCATTCTTACGACGTTGCTCAAGTAGTTCGTAGTAAACCTTACCACTACAGAAAACTACACGCTCAACACCTTTCGCATCGATATCATCAACTTCACCAATAACGTTATGGAATACACCAGTTGACATTTCTTCTAGTGAAGATACTGCTAACGGGTGACGTAATAACGATTTAGGCGACATCACCACTAATGGACGGCGCATAGGACGTACCACTTGGCGACGTAACATATTAAATACTTGTGCTGGTGTTGATGGCACACATACTTGCATATTGTGATCGGCACAAAGTTGTAGGAAGCGTTCAAGACGAGCAGATGAATGTTCTGGACCTTGTCCTTCGTAACCATGTGGTAATAGCATAGTTAAACCACATAGGCGGCCCCACTTTTGCTCACCAGAACTTACGAATTGGTCAAACACGACTTGTGCACAGTTAGCAAAATCACCAAATTGTGCTTCCCAAATAGTTAAACCTGATGGTTCAGCCGTGGTATAACCATATTCAAATGCTAATACTGATACTTCAGAAAGTACTGAATCATGAACGTCAAATGGACCCTGACCTTCACGAATATTTTGTAGTGGTAAATAACGACTTGCGTCGTCTTGACCATGCAATACCGCATGACGGTGGAAGAAAGTACCACGGCCAGCATCTTGACCGGTAATACGAACTCGTTTACCTAAATCAACAATCGATGCATAAGCAATATTTTCCGCCATACCCCAGTCGAGTAACTTCTCGCCGTTAGCCATTTTCACACGATCATCATAAATTTTCTTTACGCGATTATGTACTTGGTGGTCTGCCGGAATTTCAGCGACTTTAGCAGCAAGCTCTTTTAACTTATCGACAGAGATTTCTTTCTCGTAGTCATCGTCCCAGTCATGGCCTAAATATGGAGACCAGTCGACAGAGTGTTCTGTCATAGGGCGCCACTGCTCAACCGTACACTGACCTTCATCAAGTAACTTACGATAGTATGCGGTTAATTCATCCGTTTTTGCTTTGGTTAAAGAGCCTTCAGCATTCAACTTGTCAGCATAAAGTTGACGAGGTGTTGGATGTTTTTTAACTTTTTTATACATAAGTGGCTGTGTAGCACTTGGCTCATCAGCTTCGTTATGTCCGTGACGTCGGTAACAAACTAGATCGATAACAACATCACGCTTAAATTCATTTCGGTAATCTAGAGCAATTTGCGTTGCCAAAATAACCGCTTCAGGATCATCACCATTAACATGAAGAATTGGCGCTGAAACCATTTTTGCGATTTCAGTACAGTACTCACCACTGCGAGTATCTTCTGGGTTAGAAGTAGTAAAACCTACTTGGTTATTTACCACGATGCGAATTGTACCACCCACTTTAAATGCGCGAGCTTGTGACATGTTAAAAGTTTCTTGTACCACACCTTGACCAGCAATTGCTGAATCACCATGAATGGTAATAGGTAAGACTAAGTCACCTTGATTACAATCACGACGATCTAAACGCGCTCGCACAGAGCCGATAACGACTGGGTTAACAATTTCTAAATGCGACGGGTTAAATGCTAACGCTAAATGTACGTTACCACCTGGGGTGACAAAGTCAGACGAATAACCTTGGTGATATTTAACATCACCAGACGATAATACTTCATCATGCTTACCACCAAACTCATCAAAAAGTTTCGATGGATTTTTACCCATAACGTTGACCAGTACATTTAAACGCCCACGATGAGCCATGCCCATCACAACTTCTTTAGCGCCTTGCGAACCAGCACGACTAATCAGTTGTTTCAGCATAGGCACTAAGGCATCGCCACCTTCCAAAGAAAAGCGTTTTGCACCAGGGAACTTAGCACCTAAGTACTTTTCAAGGCCATCTGCCGCAACTAAGCCTTTAAAGATTTCTTCTTTTTCTTCAACGCTAAGTACCGCTTGCGATTGCACTGACTCAAGTCGTTGTTGTAACCAACGTTTTTCATCAGTCGACGTAATATGCATATACTCAGCGCCAATAGAACCACAGTAAGTAGTTTTCAACGTTTTGTATAGCTCACCAAGCTTCATAGTATCTTGGCCAATAGCCAAAGAACCTACTTTAAATTCACGATCGAAATCATTTTCCGATAGATCATGGTGAGATAATTGTAAATCACGCACTTTATCACGTTGCCATAACCCTAAAGGGTCAAGGTTTGCATTTTGATGTCCGCGAAAACGAAAAGCGTTAATAAGTTGTAAAACTTTAACTTGCTTAGCGTCACTACCACCTGAAACAATAACTGTTTTCTGGGTTTGTTGGGCTAGCTCTTTAAATTCGTTACGGATTTCAGAATGCCGATATTCAACGTCAGCACCTTCAATTTTAGGAAGTTGTTGGAAAATATCTCGCCACTCTGCAGATACAGATTGTGAGTTATCCAGATAAGATTCGTATAATTCTTCAATATAAGCAGCGTTTGCACCACTTAAATGGGAAGACTCTATCCAAGCCTTCATAGCACCTTCGGGCATTGCCTGTTCCTTTATGGGATAAAAGCAATAAAAACAAATTGTCTAATAAAAATAGCAGAGTATTTGTGTAGCAACATAAATACCCTGCTGTCTTATATTAAACCGCTCTTGTTAGCAACATTGACTTAATATGGCCAATGGCTTTGGTTGGGTTTAATCCTTTCGGACAAACGTCAACACAGTTCATGATACCGTGACAACGGAATACGCTGTAGGCATCTTGTAAATCATCTAAACGTTCTTCTGTGGCAGTATCACGGCTATCGATAAGGAATCGATACGCATGTAATAAACCAGCTGGACCGATAAATTTATCAGGATTCCACCAGAAAGACGGACAAGATGTTGAACAACACGCACATAAAATACACTCATAAAGACCGTCAAGTTTTTCACGTTCTTCAATTGATTGTAGGTGTTCACGTGCAGGTTGTTCTTTACCATCATTAATTAGGTATGGACGAATTTTTTCATATTGATTATAGAACTGAGTCATATCAATAATTAAATCACGCACTACCGGTAAACCTGGTAATGGGCGTAATACTATTTTATTTGCTTTTACAGCAGATAATGGCGTAATACATGCCAAACCATTTTTACCGTTCATGTTTAAACCGTCAGAGCCACATACGCCCTCACGACATGAACGACGAAAAGACAATGTTGAATCTTGTTCTTTCAACAAAATCAACGCGTCAAGTACCATCATATCTGAGCCTTCAGGAACTTCAAGCTCATATTCTTTCATATATGGTTTGTTATCAACATCAGGGTTGTAACGGTAAATAGAGAAAATTTGTTTCATTACAACGCTCCTAGTAAGTTCGTGCTTTCGGTGGGAAAGCTTCACGGTGAACAGGTGCCATATTTACATCACGCTTAGACATTTCTTCAGTGTCTGGTGAGTAAATTGAGTGGCATAACCAGTTCTCATCATCACGATCTTGGAAGTCTTGACGAGCATGCGCGCCACGTGACTCAGTTCGGAAGTTTGCCGCTTTAGCAGAACAGAACGCTGTTTCCATTAAGTTATCTAATTCTAAACATTCAATACGTTGGGTATTAAACTCAGTAGACTTATCATCTAACTTAGCGTTTTGTAAACGTTCACGGATTTCTGTTAATTCTTTCATACCCTCAGCCATTGCTTCACCTTCACGGAATACCGAGAAGTTAAGTTGCATACATTGCTGTAAGTCTTTACGAATTTGAACAGGATCTTCACCCGTTGTTGATGATTCCCAACGATTAAAGCGAGCTAATGCTGCATCTAAATCTGAGTCAGAGGCATCAGCAGCTGATTGAGTTTCGTTTAAGTAAGTTCCTAAGAAGTTACCTGCTGCACGGCCAAACACGACTAAATCTAGTAGTGAGTTGCCACCTAAACGGTTAGCACCATGTACAGAAACGTTAGCAATTTCACCTACAGCAAATAAACCTTCAATAATAGTGTCTTGACCTGTCTCTGGGTTAAAGCTAATTGCTTGACCATTAACATTACAAGGTACACCACCCATTTGGTAATGACATGTAGGGATAACCGGAATAGGCTCTTCCGCAGGATGTACATGAGCAAATGTTTCTGACAAGTCACAAACGCCAGGTAAACGCTGCATAAGTGTTTCACGACCTAAGTGATCAAGCTTAAGTTTGATATGAGGACCGTATTGAGGGTGATCACAACCACGACCTTCACGAATTTCGGTCATCATTGAACGAGCAACTACATCACGTCCCGCTAAATCTTTAGCATTTGGTGCATAACGTTCCATGAAACGCTCGCCGTCTTTATTGAGAAGGTAACCACCTTCACCACGACAACCTTCAGTAACTAGTACACCAGCGCCGGCGATACCGGTTGGGTGGAACTGCCACATTTCCATATCTTGCATTTGTACGCCAGCACGAAGCGACATACCAACACCGTCTCCGGTATTAATGTGGGCATTAGTTGTTGATGCGAAAATACGACCAGCACCACCAGTTGCAAGAACAGTTGCACGTGCTTTAAAGTAAACCACTTCACCTGTTTCGATACAAATAGCCGTTGTACCAACAACCGTACCGTCATTGTTTTTAACTAAATCTAATGCATACCATTCAGAATAAACGTTAGTTTTGTTTTTAACGTTTTGTTGGTATAGACAATGAAGCAAAGCATGGCCTGTACGGTCAGCTGCTGCTGCAGTACGTGCAGCTTGTTCACCACCAAAATTCTTTGATTGACCACCAAACGGACGTTGGTAAATTTTACCTTGTTCGGTACGAGAGAAAGGTAACCCCATTTTCTCAAGTTCGATAATTGATTCAGGGCCAGTTTTACACATGTATTCGATAGCATCTTGGTCACCGATATAATCAGAACCTTTTACCGTATCGTACATATGTTGTTCCCAATGATCTTCATGGGCATTACCCAAAGCGACTGTAATGCCACCTTGCGCAGAAACCGTATGAGAACGAGTAGGGAAAACTTTTGAGATCAAAGCACATGATTTGCCTGACTCAGAAATAGCTAGAGCGGCGCGCATACCTGCACCACCGGCGCCAATTACAATGGCGTCAAACTCACGAATAGGAACGCTCACTTACACACCCCACACAGTTAATAAGCCTGTTGCGAAATATACAAGCAACAAAACAGAAAAGAAAAATTGTAAACCACCGCGTAAAAACGCTGGTTTAATGTAATCAGAAAGTACTTGCCAAACACCAATCCATGCATGAATCAGTAAAGCTATAATAGCTAATATGGTAAATATTTTAGTGCAAATACCTGCGAAGAATGCGCGCCAGATTTCAAAAGTTACATCAGGAGTTGTAACGAAAAAACCAACTAAAAATAAGGTATATAATGCTAAAATAATAGCACTTGCACGAAGAAGAATAAAATCATGTACGCCACTACGGCCTACTGTTGCTGCGTTGTTTACCATAATCGAACTCCTACTACTACAGTAAGCACCAACCAAAGTGCGATAATAAGTTTTGCCGTAGCATTACCCGAAGCTAGCTCTTCAAAATGGCCTAAATCCATAAATAAATGACGAATACCGCCAAGTAAGTGATAGATAAGCGCAGAAAGCGTACCAAGAATAATAATTTTGAAAAATACACCACTAAGTAGTGATTCTACTTGGGCGAAACCTTCAGCAGAAGATAGAGATAAAGAAAGCGTCCACAATAAAATACCAATAGCAAATACCATAATCACACCAGAGATACGGTGCAATATCGAAGCATTAGCTGCTGCATGCATTTTAATTGTTGACAAATCTAGGTTTACAGGACGTTGTTTTTTCACGATTGTTGCCTAAGGAGCTCTTGGAGCCTTCAACTTATTTTTTTACGTTATCTATACTAATTATGCTAGATAACCCCCCTCCGATTTGAATTATATTTTTACACTTAACATACGAATGCAAAAACAGAATTCAGATCGGCTTGATTATATAGGTGAAAATCATTAATTACAATTTTCTTCACTGACAAGTTTCAGCCTAGTTTCAAGGCTTTCGACTAATTATTAACCATACTCAACAAAAAACATTAGCAACATTTGACTTTAGTCTAAGTAACTCACAAACGAATTGACTTTTGGGGGGTGATCTGAAGTAGAATACGTGCAGTTTAATATTCACAAAAATTGACTAAACATTTGGTTTTGACAATTTCAAGATAAATAAATTTAATGGGGATGAAACATATGGCTGACTCAAAAGCCTCTCTTAGTATCGACGGTAATGTAGTTGCCGACTTGCCAATTTTAAAAGGTAGTGCCGGTAACGACGTAATAGATATACGTACACTAGGCGGCGCAGGCTACTTCACATATGACCCAGGTTTTTTAGCAACAGCCTCTTGTGAGTCTGAAATTACCTTCATCGATGGCGGCAAAGGTGTACTTCAACACCGTGGTTACCCTATTGATAGCCTTGCTAAGCAAGCTGACTACTTAGAAGTTTGTTATATTTTATTAAATGGCACTGCACCAACTAAAACACAATATGACGAATTCACTAGCATCATCACTAACCACACTATGGTTCATGAAAAGCTAGTACATTTTTTCCAAGGTTTCTTACCTGATGCGCATCCAATGGCGATGTTATGTGGTGTTGTTGGTGCATTGTCATCATTTTACCACAGTGACTTAGACATCAACGAAGCTGACCAACGTATGCGTAGCGCACACCGCTTAATTGCGAAAATGCCAACTATTGCAGCAATGGCCTATAAATACAGCATCGGGCAACCTTTTGTTTACCCACGTAACGACCTAACTTACGCTGAAAACTTCCTACATATGATGTTCTCTGTACCAGCAGAAGAATACGTTGTTAGCCCAACAGTTGCTCGTGCTATGGACCGTATTTTCACATTGCATGCTGACCATGAACAAAACGCATCAACGTCAACAGTACGTTTAGCGGGTTCATCTGGTGCCAACCCTTACGCATGTATCGCGGCTGGCGTTGCTTCATTATGGGGCCCGGCTCACGGCGGTGCTAACGAAGCATGTTTAACTATGCTAGAAGAAATTGGTTCATTAGATCGGGTTGATGAATTCGTTGCTAAAGCAAAAGATAAGTCTGACCCATTCCGTTTAATGGGCTTTGGTCATCGTGTATACAAAAACTTCGACCCACGTGCTACGGTAATGCGTGAAACCTGTCATGAAGTATTAACTGAACTAGGTATCAAAGATCCACTACTTGACGTAGCTATGGCGCTTGAAAAAGTAGCGCTTGAAGACCCTTACTTCATCGAGAAGAAACTATACCCTAACGTTGATTTTTACTCAGGTATTATCTTAAAAGCTATTGGTATTCCAACAAACATGTTTACGGTAATTTTCGCCATGTCACGTACCGTTGGTTGGATTGCTCACTGGGATGAAATGCTAGGTCAACCAGGTCAGAAAATTGGTCGTCCTCGTCAAAAATACACTGGCGAAATCGACCGCGAGTTTACACCGTTAAAAGACAGATAATTCAGATAATTTAATGTTCATGATTTAAAGGCAACCTATAGGTTGCCTTTTTGTTATCTAATTCTTTTTTATGATAAATAAATCACTGTACATTGTTGTTACAAACACTATATTCTTAGTAATAAAGTAATTTATTATATTTTTAGCGGTATTCTATTTGTGTTTGATCCGATTTTAATTATCGACGAAAGTCGCTTAGTACGTGAAGCAATAGCTAATATTATACTGTCCTGTGGGGTGAGTAAGACGAATGTTGCTTGCGTTGAAAGCTTAGACGATGCGCAGGAATTTTGTGAGTTATCACCAATTAGTTTATTAATATGTACCGATAACCATAATGACCAAACACCGCTTTTCATTCACACAGAGCTAGTTAACCTGACAGCGCAACCAATTTTACCTCTACTGGTTTTATCACATCAAAATGAAAATGTTGATTGTTCACTAAAAACAACTGAAGTTAAGCATATTACTTTACGTAGACCGTTTAAACGTCAGCACGTCATTGACGCCTTATTTCGTTTAACCACAAATGAGATATTTGCACAAAATACTCAAGTGAAAGAGCCAACTAGCAAGCATTTAGCGATTCAGCTAAGCCAACCATTAAAGCCCGTAAAACCTAGCATACTAGTGGTTGATGATGAGAGCAGTAATATTGACGTCGCGGCAGGTAACCTGCGTGAATATTATCGTGTTATTGCCGCTAAATCTGGTGAACATGCATTAAAAATAGTTAATAGTAAAAAACATAATATTGAATTAGTTCTACTCGATATTATGATGCCAGAAATGGATGGTTATCAAGTTTGCGCTAAGTTAAAAAGCAATGCTGAAACTGCCAATATTCCAGTGATATTCCTTAGTGCGAAATCAGAGATTTCCGATATAAAGTATGGCTTTGATTTAGGTGCAGTTGATTATATAACTAAACCATTAAATGGTGATTTATTGCGAGCACGTGTTGCCACACACATTCGCTTAAAGCAGCAAAATACAGCGCTTGAACAGCAAGTAACCACCCTAAAAGAGAATGCTAAGCTTCGTGAAGATATTGAAAAAATCACCCATCATGATCTTAAGGGGCCGCTCAATAACATACTATTTGAAACGGTGCGTTTGCAAGATAAATCTGCGGCAAACTCAATTAACAAAGCGGTTAATAATGTTGTTGATATGATCAACAATTCATTGAATTTATATAAAATTGAACAAGGTATTTACCAGTTGTCATCACAACGTGTAAACCTAAACCAAATGATAAAAGACGCAGCTAATGCCATGTCAGTGATATCACAAGAAAAGTCACTGAATTTTAACTTTATAGGTTTTGAAAAAACACAAATGATCACCGGTGAACCCTTATTGTGTTTATCAATTTTTAATAATCTCGTTAAAAATGCCGTAGAGGCATCACAAAACAATGATGAAATAACACTTTCATTAACGGATGAAATGAGTCATGTAAGCTTTCAAATAACCAATCAAGGCGTTATTCCAAAAGATTTACGTGCGACGTTATTTGAGAAATATAGTAGCTCGAACCACAACAGTGGTACGGGCTTAGGCACATATTCTGCTAAACTGATGACCGAAGTACAACACGGTGAAATATATTTTGAAATTATCGATGAACAGCAAACTATATTTATCGTTAAACTACCATCTATATAAAATAATTATCACAGTTAAATATTGATAGTAATATTAAGCGAATTTCTCACGATAATCCTTTGGCGTAACCCCAGTAAAGCGCTTAAATAACTGCCGAAAACTACTGATATCTTCATAACCAATTGACCAAATTATTTGATTTATTGGTTCGGTGGTTTTTTCTAAACGTTGTTTGGCATGTTCTACTCTTATTCGCTGCAAATAACTAAGTGGTGTTTCTGCCGTTGCTTGTTTAAAGCGCCGCTTAAAAGTTCGGGCACCTAAGCCTACTCGCTCAGCAAGTTCGTCAATAAAAACATCATTATTAAAGTGAGATTCAATCCACTCTTGTGCTTTTAATATAGCTTGGTCGTTATGTTCTTTTTGTGCTTGAAACGAAGCGTAGGGTGATTGCTTTTGCCGTACGGGATCGAAAACAATTAACTTCGCACAATCAGAAGCAATATCTTTTCCGACATATTTGTCAACCAAATATAATGCTAAATCAATATAAGACATTGAGCCGGCTGAACAAATAACTTTACCATTGTCTATTAGCATACGGTCACAGTCTAAACGAACTGACGGAAATAATCGCCTAAACAGGTCCGCACTACGCCAATGCGTGGTCGCGGTTTTCCCGTTTAACAAACCGCATGAAGCAAGCACAAAACTCCCTGTACAATAACTAGCAATCGTTGTCCCTTGCTGATGACATTGCACTAACCATTGCTTAACTTCCGGTAAGTTATCGACCATAACATCGTCTGCACAGCAATCAATAACCGCTCTTACCGAAGAAGAAACTATAATAATATCAGGCATTTCATTGGTAATAATGTCAGAGGTTGGCGCTATTGCTATACCGTTGTAACCTTTGACCGGCTTGTTATTTATGGTAACGATTTGACATGATATTACACTTTGCTCTTGCGCTGTATAGCGATGCTGCCGGCAATGCTCTGCAGCAAAAAACACATCAACTAAACCATAAACACCCGATAAAACACATTGATTAGATGCTAAAACCGCAATTTTCATCCTACTTAACCTTAAACAAATGTCACAAACACCATCAATAATGTCAAATATGCCACCTCAAAACTATCACTACAAGCGCTAAAATGAGTTCTCTACTGAAAAAAGCAAAATAAACGGGAATTTATTTTATGAAAACTTTGATCAAATCGATAAAAATCATACATTTTTTACTGCTGTTTTTCTTAATGTTAACCTTAGCTCTACTGCCTTTGCTGACAGATGCTGGATTAATCGTCAATTTTGTATATTTACCGCTCTGCTTTGTATTATTAGGCATCATAAGCATTAATATTGAAAATAAACTAAATAAATGTGAGCAATTAATAAATCAACAACAGTCGTTGCTCAACCTAAAAAAATGTCGAATTTATCAGGGATTATGCTGCTTGCACTCTTAATATTTAGACACTGCCCCTGCTATAATAGCCAGCGTATTTATAGTTAACGGTTTTATTAGGTTATGTCTGATTATCAATTAAGGTTTGGCGGTATTACTCGCTTATATGGCGATAAAGGAGCAAATGCTCTGCAACAAGGTCATTTCTGTGTCATAGGAATTGGCGGTGTTGGCTCTTGGGTTGCCGAGGCACTTGCTCGTAATGGTGTTGGGCAACTGACATTAATTGACTTAGACGACTTATGTATAACGAATATTAACCGCCAAATACATGCGCTAACAGATACTGTTGGCGAAAGTAAAGTTGATGTTATGGCAGCGAGGATCAAGCAAATCAATCCTGACTGTCAGGTTAACATAATAGAAGATTTCGTCACTTTGGAGAATGTTAGAGAGCTACTAACAGATTCAATTGATTATGTTGTTGACGCCATTGACTCTGTTAATGTGAAAAGTGCCATTATTGCGCACTGTAAAAGGAATAAGTTGCCAATAATTACCATTGGTGGTGCCGGTGGGCAAATAGATCCAAGTAAAATTTCCATTGCAGATTTAAGCCAAACCTTTCAAGATCCTTTATTAGCAAAGGTACGTAATCAATTACGTCGTGAATATAATTTTTCTCGTAATGTGAAACGAAAGTTTTCAATTGACGCAATATTTTCGAGTGAACAACTACGATATCCAGATAATGAAGGTAATGTTTGCCACGCAAAACAAGCAAATGAAGGAGCTATGCGCCTTGATTGTAGCGGCGGTTTTGGCGCAGCGACACATGTTACTGCTTGCTTTGCATTCTTTGCGGTAGGAAAAGCAATTGATAAATATTTAAAGCGAGTTTTAAACACTTAAGCATTTGCTTTATCAATTCAATGCTTACTCGCAGTTAATCAGCCTTTTCAATGCGCTATAGTACCCAGTGACTTAAGCGCCAACTATTTGATAAATTTTATTAACAATCGAATTTAAACCATTTCCGCGAGATGGACTCAAGTGTTGTAATAAGCCAAGTTCGTCAAAATATGCCTGCATATCAAATGCTAAAATTTGTTCAGCACTCTTATTATTTACTGCCGCTAAAACAATGGCAATAAGTCCGCGAATTACCTTGGCATCGCTATCACCACTAAAGTAATAATTACCCGATGGCTGTCTCTGGCAATATAGCCACGCTGAGCTTTCACAACCTGAAATAAGCGATTGTTGGGTTTTCAATGACTGCTCTAACCGCGCTTGATTTTTCCCTAACATCATTATTTCACGGTGCTTACTGTCCCAGCTTTTCGCATGTTGAAACAATGACAATATATCTTCAACAGCCAATGCGTTTATGTTTTTTTCAACATTGCTTGCATTATTTTGCTCATTTGCCGTTTCATGAGTCATCGTTGGGACTTTTACAGCTATAGTCGTCTCAGTTATTTTTCTTAATGCTTCGATTACATAATCAATTTCTTCAATACTGTTATAGGCCGCCAAAGATAAACGAATGCAACCATCGATATTTAAATACTGCATTAAAGGCATTGCACAATGATGGCCAGAACGTACTGCAATGCCTAAACTATCAAGCTCAGCAGCAACGTCATGGTTATGCTGCCCGTTAAGCGTAAATGAAAATACCGGAATGTCTGGCTGCCCTTTCACAATAAATTTCAAACCTGAAATTTGCGAAAGTTGCGTAAAGCAGTACTGTGTTAAATACTGTTCATACTCCATCAACTCAACACTTTGCTGATTTTCTAAAAATCGTAAAGTGGCTCCAAATGCAACAATTCCGGCAATATTAGGTGTTCCCGCTTCAAACTTATGCGGTAAATCATTGAAGGTTGTCTGTTCGAAGCTGACAGATTTAATCATCTCGCCGCCGGCCTGATAGGGTGACATATCGTTGAGCACTTGCTGTTTCCCGTAAAGCACACCAACACCTGTTGGTCCGTACATTTTATGGGCAGAAAAGAGATAGAAGTCGCAGTCTAATGCTTGTACATCAACAGGCAAGTGCGCGATAGCTTGAGCGCCATCAATAAGTGTCAGAGCCTGATATTTTTTTGCATATTTTATGGTTTCTTCAATTGGATTAACACGCCCCAGAACATTGGAAATATGGGCGCAGCAAACAATACGAGTTTTTTCACCAATAACACCGGAAATTTTGGTAATATCTATCCGACCTTGATCATTTAATGGCAGTAGTTTTATTTTTGCCCCTGTTTGCTGAGCAACGATTTGCCACGGTACAATATTGGCGTGGTGTTCGGCATAACTTAACACTATTTCATCATTAGCTTTTAAAAAATCTCGCCCCCACGATTGTGCAACTAAGTTAATGCTTTCAGTACTGCCTTTTGTCCATATAATTTCCTTAGTACTTTTAGCATTAATAAAAGTTTTTATCTGCTCACGAGACTCTTCATAAGCCTTGGTTGCTTTTGCACTTAACGCATGGGAGGCTCGGTGAACATTGGCATTGCTAGTATTATAATAATCTTGATAACAGTCGGTAACGGATGTCGGTTTTTGAGTACTTGCGGCGTTATCTAAATAGACTAATGGTTTGCCATTAATCATTTCTCGTAATATTGGGAACTGTTTTCGAAAGTCAGCGGCAGAAAAAGCGGTCATACATTCTATCATTTCAAATTAATGCAATAAGGAAGTCATTTAATTGTCATTATTATATCTTAACTTGTCAGTTAAGTTCTCTAAATCACCTAAAAATGCTAACAGTTTTGTAAAAATAGTCATGCTAAAAGCAGCAAGAATAGCAAAACTGAGCTATAACTTAATAAGAGTAATTCAAGGAGCCAGCTGTATGTCATTATTTTCATGGTTTATTCGCCCGACAAGAGTAAAATCTCCTAAAAATAATAAAATGTCACTTGAGCAAGAATTAACAACTTTTAATAACAATACCATGTGGCCTATTGCCAAAGTAAGAAAGAATACCGTCGTTCAGCAGCAAGAATATATAAGCTCAGCAACACATTTAAAACACTACAAAGATACTACAACATTTAAAGAACATACCAGCACACCGTTTGAACAGCACTAAGCTTATTGTCGCTAACTTAATATCAAATGCTACAATGATGTTAAGTTAGCTATATTCTTTAGCTATTAAATAACTTGAGCCATAATTAATCAAATAAAGCAGTGCGTAGAACTTCCATTGCTCGCTGATATTTACCCTGCTTAGCGAGATCGCGGCTAACATTATAATGATAGCTTGGCATTAAAAACTGATTAGTTTTTAATGTTAGAATATCAATATATGCTGTTGGTAGCGCAAGCTCAAAATACTCAAGCTGCGTGCGAGCATAATAAGGTTTAAATGCCTGAACATTAGCATTTCTCTCACAAGTTTTAGCAGGAAATACACCTAATTCATTTTGAAATTCTGCAGGTGTTGTTAATTGCCAGCCAGAATTCATTTTCGTTAATATTGGTGTTGTCGGTTTAATTAATGTTCCCCAGGGAAGTTGAGACAATATAGATTCTCTGATGCTCAGCCTATCACCACGGTAATGCTTTGCGAGCGTAACTATATTATGCGAGAAAGTCTGTTGCTGGAGTTGCTGGCACTTTTGATGTCGTGCTGGTAATGGGTACTCATCAATAAAGCCGACAAAGTGCGCTAGTTCATGTGCCAGAACGTTAGCATCATCTTGTTGGTCGAGGTACATAATACCATTATCAACATTTGCCCCTCCGCGCTCAACAATAACACCTAAATAACGACTAGAGATATCTTGGCGCCCTTCCCATACACTGGCCTTACAGGAAATTTTTTCGTGTGATGAGTGCAAACAATTTAGCGCTGTTTTCGGAATATATTTAGGCGTATATAAACACATAAACCGAGAGAGTTGGTGGTGTTGGAATTGGTTGATTAACTGCTGAGCGTGGCGTAGCCCCTCTAAATTAGTCGCAAACAATTGCACGTCAATATCACATTGTTTGCTCGGAGCTATGTTGTTGGCATCAAAGACCGAGAATGACTTTAACTCTTGATAAAAACCGACTTGCTCAATATTGGCAAATTGTTCCTGATATTGAAAAATAAGATCAATATTTCCCAATTGAAGTGCCACTTTATAAAGTAAAATCAAAGCGTCATCATGATCTTTTACTGGTAATAATAACGGCACAATATCGGAATAACGCTGGTTAATATAATAGTAATTGGCTAAGGCAATATGGGCAGCAACATGCTGCTGACGAATAGCGGTTTGGTACCATAGTACTGCAGCATTCGTTTGTTTTTCTATAAGATAGTACTGCGCTAATTGATAGGCAATATCGGCACTTTCTTTTGCGTACAATTTTGCTAAATGCAACCAAGCAACGGTATTTTTTTCTGCTGACAATTGCTCCAAACGTATCGTAGCTGTAGAAAAAGGTTCAATGGCATCGAGAAACGCTAATTGCGCGGGTTGAATTGTTGCCTGCTCAATTTTATGACGACAAAACTCAGCATAAAAAAATAAGCTTAGCAGCATTGTGACTACTAAACTTATTAATAAACGAGGTTTAAAAGCTGTCATTCTACAAGAAAAAAATAGGTTTATTGTACCGGTTTATTCTGTTGTATTGATTGACGCATAAGGTCCAACTCTAATTTCGCATACCTATGTTCAACAAATTCATAAACATTCGTACTTAATGCCAATTTAAAAAAGTTAATTGCTGAATTCACATCCCCTTTCATTTGGCTATATTTACCTAAATAAAAGTAAGCTTCACATAAACGCTCAGTTAAAGCTTTATTTGAGCTAACTTTGTCAGCTAAGTGATCTATAAATGCCGCTTGTGACATTTTTCCAAGATATAAATTGATCACATTCTTTGCCCAAACGCTTTCATCAATTAACTGTGCGTAAACAGATAAATCTGCTACAGCTTTTTGTTGATCAGTTTCAATATCTGCTAAGTACTGCCATAACACACGGTAAGGGTCATTTTGTTGATACTGCCTAAATACTTTAAAATCATCTGCGGCGAGACTTGGACGACCACCATAATACAGCGCAATACCTCGGTTTAAATATGCATATTCATGATCAGGGGCTAACTCAATTGCCGAGTCAAATGCGTCATAAGCCTGATTAAACTCTTGTAGTTGTGTAAAGTGAATGCCCAAAAAGTTATAGGCATCAACCATGTCTGGTTTTAAGTTAATCGCTTGATTAAAATCAAAGCGTGCTAATGCTCGTAAGCCGACTTTGTCATATTCAACACCACGTTGATAAAACAATTCAGCTCGTTGCCCATCGCTAATTTCAGCACGTTGTAACACTTGGCTTAATCGCGCTAGTGCAATTTCACTTTTATAACTAATTGCAATTGGCTCAGCAATAATAAGTTGGCCAATCACTGATGGCGTAGCTTGATTAGTTGTGGTGCTACAACCTTGCGCTAATACCAAGCCAGAAATTAATAATACTTTGGAAAAAATAGCTTTTGAAAAAGTAACTTTTGAAAATTGTTTTCTGGAAAATAATTTATTATTAAGTAAACGCACGAAATACATAACCTTTAGTCAATTTTTTTAACTTATCGAGTATATAAAAAAGGGAGCTAATAAGCTCCCTTTTTATCAACACTAAAACGTTATAATTTGTTGCTCAATAACGTTAAGTTTGTTTTACTATTATATTACTCTGCAGCATCTGCTTCTGGAGCCGCTTCAGCTGATTTTTCAGCAGCTTCTTTCATGCTCAAACGCACACGCCCCTGACGGTCAACCTCAAGTACTTTAACAGTAACTTCCTGACCTTCTTTTAAAACATCGCTAACAGCGTTAACACGTTCTTCAGAAATTTGAGAAATATGTACTAAACCGTCTTTACCTGGTAATACGTTTACAAACGCACCAAAGTCTACGATACGTACAACTTTACCTGTGTAAATTGTACCTACTTCAATTTCTGCCGTTAATGCAGTAATACGCGCGATAGCATCTTTCGCTTGCTCGCCGTCAGTAGCTGCAATTTTAACTGTACCGTCATCTTCAATTTCAATGGTAGTGCCAGTTTCTTCAGTTAACTGACGAATTGTTGCACCACCTTTACCAATGATGTCACGGATCTTATCTTGTGAAACTTTCATAGTATGGATACGCGGAGCAAATTCAGAAATATCTTCACGGTGCCCTTCAATCGCTTCATCCATCACACTTAAAATGTGAGTACGAGCTGCTTTTGCTTGGTTTAAAGCAATTTGCATGATTTCTTGTGTGATACCTTCAATCTTAATATCCATTTGAAGTGCAGTAATACCACCAGTAGTACCAGCTACTTTAAAGTCCATATCACCTAAGTGATCTTCATCACCCAAGATATCTGAAAGAACAACAAAGTTTTCGCCTTCTTTAACTAGACCCATGGCAATACCAGCAACCGATGCTTTAATTGGTACACCAGCATCCATAAGTGCTAATGAAGTACCACATACAGAAGCCATTGAAGAAGAACCATTTGATTCAGTAATTTCAGATACAACACGAACTGCATATGGGAATTCTTCAGCTGAAGGCATAACAGCTAACATACCACGTTTCGCTAAACGGCCATGACCAATTTCACGACGCTTAGGAGAACCAACAAAACCAGTTTCACCTACACAGTATGGAGGGAAGTTGTAATGCAACATGAAGTTATCAGTTTTTTCACCCATGATAGTATCAAGGCGTTGTGCATCACGTTGTGTACCAAGCGTTGCTGTTACTAGAGCTTGAGTTTCACCACGTGTAAATACTGCAGAGCCGTGAGTACGTGGCAATACACCTGTCATCACGTCTAATGCACGAATCATTTCAGGATCACGACCATCAATACGTGGAGAGCCTTGAGTGATTCGACCACGAACAACTGTTTTTTCTAAGTCGTGGAATAAGTCTTTTGCTTCTTGCACGTTAAGTTCTGCATCAGCTTCAAGTAATTGCTCAATAACTGCATTGCGGATTTCAGCAACTTTTTCATAACGTGCTGCTTTTTCAGTAATTTGGTATGCTTCGTTAACTTGTGCTTCAGAAAGCTCAGCAATTTTAGCAATTAACTCAGCGTTCTTAACAGGTGCTTCCCATTCCCATTTAGGGTTATTTACTTCAGCAGCCATTTCGTTAATTGCTTTGATAGCCGTTTGCATTTGCTCGTGACCATAGACAACAGCACCTAACATCACTTCCTCAGAAAGTACGTCAGCTTCTGACTCAACCATTAATACGGCAGAATCAGTACCAGATACAACTAAATCAAGTTGTGAAGTAGCTAATTCAGATTGTAATGGGTTAAGAATATATTTACCGTCAGTGTAACCAACGCGCGCTGCACCAACAGGGCCACTAAATGGCATACCTGAAATAGCTAACGCTGCAGAAGTACCTAATAAAGAAATAATATCAGGGGCTATTTCAGGGTTAGCTGAAACAACAGTGATAATAACTTGAACTTCGTTAGTAAACCCTTCAGGGAATAATGGACGAATTGGACGGTCAATTAAACGTGCGATTAATGTTTCTTCTTCTGAAGGACGACCTTCACGCTTAAAGAAACCACCTGGAATTTTACCTGCAGCGTAAGTACGCTCTTGGTAGTTAACCGTTAATGGAAAGAAGTCTTGACCTTCTTTCGCTTCTTTTTTACCAACAACAGAAACAAGTACTGAAGTATCGTCCATGCTTGCCATTACAGCACATGACGCTTGACGTGCAATAACACCCGTTTCAAGTGTTACTGTGTGTTGACCAAACTCAAAGGTTTTAGTAACTGGTTTGAACATATAATAAGTTCCTTAAATATTTTAGATTTAATCAATCTGTACAATTATTTATTCACTTAGTTACATGCTTAAATATTTATCTAAATATTAAGGCGTTAACATGAGTAACGCACTAAGTAGAACAAAAAATTATACAGTTTGATTGATTAGTTTTTTGCAATTATAAATTTTGCACGCACATTATACTTAACGAATAGGTTTTTACTAGCGTCAAAGCATAATTGTTAAACGTTAGCATTAAAATAGAACAAACATTTAGGTAAACTCAAGACAGCAATATACTCAGTAGGAATAATTAACCTTACTTATACGGCACTATTTGCTTCTATTTTATTTAAGCATTGCTTATACAAATACAAACTACGCAACATTAATGCTAATAAGCCGGTAAACTCAATTAACATTGCCATTCCAAATAGCCAGTAAAAAGCACTATCAGCTAAGGTTATACCAAGAGCAATACACGACAATAGATGCACATAAAATAGCCAGCGACCATGTTTTTTCAACAATAGTTCATGCATATGAGGTAAATGCGCCATCGCCGAAAAATTAGTCATACATAAATTTTGTAAATGGGTATAAGGTAAAAATGAGGTAATTTTTAGCAACATGGCTTCTATAATGCTAACCAGATAAAAGTGGACGAAAACAGCACCAAATAACAGCGATTTCTTACCCGAAAATACCGAATCAAAAACAGTGTCAGGCAGAAAATATAAACAAACTAAAAGAAAAAAACTACTTGCCGCAAATTGCCAAAATTGCACGCTAGTATCTGTAACTTTACGTTTTCTTTGCCTAAAAAGTTTAAGTATCACTAAATTATAAAATGTGAGCAGAGCAAGTACCATCCCTACGAGTATACTGCCAACAACGCTATTTGGCGTAATAACAAATAATAGCAATAGCAGTACTATGTCAACTGCAGGTAACCACCTTGCCAATAACTTAGGAAAGTTTGGCGTAACATGAAACATCGGGATAACTTGTAAACTAACGGCAAAAATCAATAAACCACCCCAACCAAAGCCGCCAAATAAAGCATGAATGTCAGTATAGTTTTTGTCGGCAAGAAAGTTTAGCATTGAAAAGCCATTGCCGCTGTTTTGAATAAGAATTAGCAACCCTAAAACCACAACAAGTAGCAAAGATAAAAGTGCTATCCTTATGCCAACAATAGT
Source organism: Colwellia meonggei (assembly GCF_057537295.1). Lineage (NCBI taxonomy): Bacteria > Pseudomonadati > Pseudomonadota > Gammaproteobacteria > Alteromonadales > Colwelliaceae > Colwellia > Colwellia meonggei. The sequence goes on along the minus strand of NZ_BAAJLZ010000003.1, from coordinate 387,981 downwards.
GTCTCCTTGGCTAAGTTTTTTAATTAAAACGCGAGCAACTGAATAAATATAATACGAGAACCCTAGTCCCAATGTTGATATAGCAATCATCAACAATAAGGTTGTTGGCATAATAAAATTTAGCACTAATGCCAAGGTACCTAAGGTATGTAAACCATGCGAAACATTAGCAACCCTGTTTGCGTTCGCGATACCAACGCCACCGATAACTGGTAAGAATTGATATAGTGCCCCCATCATTACCATAGACATAAAGCCTAAGGTAAATAGATGAGTAATAGCTAACATTCCTGGCTGCCAGCGACTTGTCCAAACCTCTTCGCCGAGAAATAAAATCAGTAATGACGTGGCAATCAGCATTAACGCCGCGGTTATAAAGTAACGAAACGGTATACTTATCGCTGGTAAGGCACTAAAAGACAGGCTTGTAACATTCATCTTTGGACTGACGTTGATGTGCGCTGGACAATAAAATCAGTAAATTGTTGGCTATTGCGCTGGTGGGCAATATGGATCACCACCTGATCGTCTGCTATTTTTTCACTGTAATATACCCAACCACTAGCTATAAGGCGTTCATACAAAGGAAATGGTTCGCGTCGATGCAAAACCTTTAGCATACCGTTATCAGGCAGCGTGGATAACGTTAATAAAATAACTTGCATTGGCTCAGGTGGCGCCAGCGCGCTAACATCTACTTCGGTCGTTTTCATTTATACTGACTAGCTATTTTCAGCTGTTTTACAGTGTTCAACAACATGGTTTAACAGCGCATCAGGCTCAGGAACACGCTGTTGTGTCATAGGGTAAAGCATCATCTCTTCTTTCATATTATGCTGTTGCATTAATACCATTAGTGTTTCCGATGCGCCAATATAACTATCTTTGTCTTCATTCGTTAATGACTGTGCTAGTTCTGCAACTAAAGCGCGCATTTGTTGGTGTTCACCACGCATTACTTGCGTAGGGCCCTGAGTAATACCAGTTGCCTGCTCAAACTCAGGAAATAAAATATTCTCCTCAGCTTCTAAATGTAATGTAAGTTCTTGCGAAAATTGACTAAAGGTTTGCGCGGCAAGTGACCAATTATTATCAGCCACTGCATTTTCTGCTGCGATAAAAAATTCATCACATTCGCGATGTTTAGTCGTCATAAATTCTGGGATAGATGTCATAAGAAATTCCTCATCAATAGATAATGAGATTTTAGCGCAAGCGCGTTAATTTTCTTTGACTTAGCATAATAATAACGCCAACTCCGCTCAAGATTATTTATCTCTAGAACTAAATTAAATAAAAGACAGGGCTTTATTGACCAGCGATTAACGTTTTTACAGGCATAAAAAAAGGAGCTATAAAGCTCCTTTGATAATTCTTTGCTTACTTTGGTAAGTAAAGTGTGTCTTAGCGACGTAAACCTAATTTACCGATTAAAGCAGTGTAACGTTCAACGTTTTTGCCTTTTAAGTAATCAAGTAATTTACGACGTTGGCTTACCATGCGTAATAAACCACGACGAGAGTGGTGATCATGGATGTGCTCTTTGAAGTGACCTTGTAAGTGGTTGATTTGTGTAGATAACAAAGCAACTTGTACTTCTGGAGAACCAGTGTCACCTTCAGATTGTGCGTATTCAGCAACGATTGCTGCTTTTTCTGCTGCATTTAAAGACATAATATTTACCTTTATTTTAGTGTTTTAAAAATCGCGTCGAGCCGAACACTAAATCAGCAAGACGTTCTAAAGAGCGCGTATTCTAGCAACAACGACCATAATTGCAAGCCATTCATTAACAATGCCTGCCTTGTAGGCACTAGGCAACAACCGTAATGCGTTTAGGTGCAACTAAACCGTCATCATCTATTTGGCCGACGCCAATAAACTCACCAGTTTCAACATCATCACCAATAAATACTTGTACTAAGCCTTCACTTGGCGCATTAGTACATTGCACAGGGTTACCATGACGTAAAAAATTCGCTGACATATCATCAACAAATACCGCTGGAATTCCGTCACATGCCGTTGTCATCGGTAGCAGTAATGGGTCTAAATAAACCGCTGGTGCAACCTCTTCCGCTTGCGCTTGTTCAAGTAAAGCTTCTAGTTGAGTCATGGTTACCATGCGGTCCGTTGGGTAATTCCCTACGGCGCTGCGATGTAGATGCGCAACATGAGCACCACACCCTAACAATTCGCCTAAATCATCAATAATGGTGCGAATATAGGTACCTTTAGAGACATGAATATCTAAATCTACTTCATCACCTTCAAAGCGCAATAACTCTAAATTATAGACAGTAATGTCACGAGACTCACGAGGAACTTCAATACCTTCACGCGCATATTTATATAGCGGTTGCCCTTGATGTTTTAGGGCAGAATACATTGATGGTACTTGCTTTGTGGTACCACGAAAACTGTCTAATGCGTTTGCCAATTGCTCGGCAGAAACATCAACAGGTTTCTCACAAACGACTTCACCGTCAATGTCACTGGTGGTGGTACGTACGCCAAGTTTGGCAGTTACCTGATACGTTTTATCGGTATCTAGTAAGAACTGTGAAAACTTAGTCCCCTCACCTAAACATATTGGCAGCATACCTGTTGCTAATGGGTCTAACGCACCGGTATGCCCCGCTTTTTGCGCAAAATAAATTCGCTTAACTTTTTGTAAAGCGCTATTTGATGACATGTCATAAGGCTTGTCTAACAACAAAACACCATTTATAGCACGGCCTTTTCTTTTCTTTGCCATTATTACTCGCTCTCAGAAGCTTCTTCGTTGTCACCTTGATGATTTTTAACATCTTCAGCAACAGCTTTATCAACCAAGTTCCCCATACGTACACCTTCAACCATTGATTTGTCATAAACAAACCTTAGTTCAGGCATAATACGGGCTTTAATACGTTTAGCTAATAAAGTACGAATGTAGCTCGCCGCTTCATTTAGCACTTCTAATGAATGATCAATATTTTGACCTTCTAAGGTAAAAAATGTTACGAACACTTTCGCGTACGCTAAATCACGAGTAATTTCTACTGCATTAACCGTAACCATACCTAAACGTGGGTCTTTAACTTCGCGCTGAATGATCATCGCGATTTCTTTTTGAATTTCTTGTGCTACTCGATCGGTTCGAGCAAATTCTCTAGCCATCTTAAACTCCTAACAAAAACGGAGGCTAAGCCTCCATTTCTAAATATTTTCTAATTTCTGTCGCTTTAAATTGAAGCTAGTGACTTTTAGAACAAAGAGGAAGCACGCAGTTGACGCATGTCAATGAGTACTTCCAATGCCGTTATCAAAGTTTCTAGCAAAAATATAAAGTTACAGTGAGCGTTTAACTTCTACCGTCTCAAACACTTCAATTTGGTCACCAACGCGTACATCGTTGTAGTTCTTAACACCGATACCACACTCAGTACCGTTACGAACTTCTTGTACGTCATCTTTAAAGCGACGTAAAGATTCTAGTTCACCTTCGTAAATTACAACGTTTTCACGTAGTACACGAATTGGAGCTGAACGCTTAATGATACCTTCTGTAACCATACAACCAGCAATCGCACCAATTTTCGGCGACTTAAATACGTCACGAACTTGTGCCAAACCAATAATTTCTTGTTTGAATTCTGGCGCAAGCATACCGCTCATTGCTTGTTTCACTTCGTCAATTAAGGCGTAGATAACGCTGTAGTAACGTAAATCAATTTTCTCTGATTCAATTACTTTACGTGCAGCGGCATCAGCACGAACGTTGAAACCAACAACAATCGCATTTGACGCAGCAGCAAGTGTTGCATCAGTTTCTGTAATACCACCAACACCTGAGCCAATAATCTTAACTTTAACTTCATCAGTTGAAAGTTTAACAAGTGAGTCTGAAATTGCTTCTAGTGAACCTTGAACATCTGACTTAAGTACAACATTTACTTCAGAAATATCACCTTCAGCCATGTTAGAGAACATGTTTTCAAGTTTTGATTTTTGCTGACGAGCAAGTTTCACATCACGGAATTTACCTTGACGATATAAAGCAACTTCACGTGCTTTCTTCTCATCTTTAACAACCGTTGCTTCATCACCTGACTGTGGTACGCCACTTAGGCCTAGAATTTCAACTGGAATTGAAGGGCCTGCTGACTTAATTGCACGACCATTTTCATCACGCATCGCACGAACACGGCCGTATTCTAAACCACAAAGAACGATATCACCTTGGTTTAAAGTACCTTCTTGAACTAGTACCGTTGCCACAGGGCCACGACCTTTATCCAATTTAGACTCAACCACAACACCGTTAGCCATTTTATCAACAACAGCTGTTAGTTCTAAAACTTCCGATTGTAATAAAATTGAGTCAAGTAGTTCGTCAATACCTAAGCCAGTTTTAGCTGAAACGTGACAGAATTGAACATCACCACCCCAATCTTCTGGGATGACGTCATGTTGAGACAACTCAGTTTTAACACGATCTGGGTCAGCCGTTTCTTTATCCATCTTGTTAACAGCAATAATAATTGGCGCTTCTGATGCTTTCGCATGTTGAATCGCTTCAATTGTTTGTGGCATAACACCATCATCTGCTGCAACAACGATAATAACGATATCGGTTGCTTTCGCACCACGTGAACGCATGGCAGTGAACGCCGCGTGACCTGGAGTATCAAGGAAAGTGATCATGCCATGACCCGTTTCAACATGATAAGCACCAATATGCTGGGTAATACCACCAGCTTCACCATCGGCTACTTTTGCTTCGCGAATGTGGTCAAGTAAAGATGTTTTACCATGGTCAACATGACCCATAATAGTCACTACTGGCGCACGAGTAATTGCGTCACCTGCATCACCACGGTCAGAAAGTACTGCTTCTTCTAAAGCATTTTCTTTTACTAACACCACTTCACGACCCATTTCTTCAGCAACTAATGCAGCTGTTTCTTGGTCAATAACTTGGTTGATAGTCGCCATTGCGCCCATCTTAAACATTACTTTAACAACTTCAGCACCTTTAACTGACATTTTATTTGCCAATTCAGCAACAGAAATTGTTTCACCAATGCGAACTTCTGACATTTTAGCTTCAACAGGCTTTTGGAAACCATGTTTTAAGCTTTGTGGTGCCGATAAACTTAATTTACCTTTACCTTTGCCGTTTCTGCCACCTCGGTTTCTATCTTGACCCGCAGGTTTCTTCTTACGACGACGGCGTCCACCTTCATCAGCAGAATCGCTTTTATCTTCAGCTTCTTGTGCATACTTAGAAGAAGTTAAGTGAACAACTTCTTTTTCTTTTGCTTTACGTTCAGCTTCTTGTTCTTTCCAACGTGCTTCATTTTCTTCAGCTAGTTTACGCGCTTTTTCAGCTGATAAACGTGCTTCTTCTTCAGCTTTAGCAGCTAATTCAGCTTCTTGTTGTAAACGTAATTTCTTAGCTTCTTCTGTTTCAGCAGGAGCTGGCGCAGGTTTAGTTGCTGACTCTTCAATGCTTTTCGCTTTAGCAACTGCTGCTTGCTTGGCTTTTGCTTCAGCTTCCGCTTTTGCTTTAGCAGCGGCTTCAGCTTCTGCTTCTGCTTTAGCAGCGGCTGCAGCTCGAGCATTCTCAGCTTCTTTCGCATCGGCTTCAGCTTTCGCTTTTGCATCTGCTTCAGCTTGAATGCGCGCTTCTTCAGCTGCTTTTGCTTCAGCTTCTGCTTGTTGTTGCTCTTCTAAATCACTTCGTTTTACATAAGTACGTTTTTTACGAACTTCAACTTGCACTGATTTTGCTTTACTACCATGACCTAGCACTAAGGTTGATTTTTTCTTACGGCTAAGCGTCATTTTGCTTGGGCTAGCTGTTGAATCATCACCGTGTTGCTTTTTCAAATGTTCAAGCAGGGTTTCTTTCTCTTCTTGCGAAACAGAATCAGTTGCCGATTTTTTCACGCCTGAATCAGCCAATTGGCTCACTAAGCGATCCACCGGTGTACCGATTTCTTTGGCAAGTTCTTCTACCGTTACGTTTGCCATCTATATAATTCTCCCGGTGAGTTATTCTTCGTTAAACCAACAAATATTACGTGCAGCCATAATTAGCTCGCCCGCTTTGGTTTCATCTAATTCTTCAATGTCTGATATTTCATCAACGCCTTGCTCGGCAAGATCTTCTAATGTTGTAATACCACGACTCGCTAATACAAATGCTAAGTGACGCTCTAAGCCTTCAAGGGCTAATAAGTCTTCTGCTGGCTCAGCACCTTCAAGTGTTTCTTCGCTTGCTAGTGCTTGCGTTGTAATTGCCGCTTTTGCACGATCACGTAACTCTTCAACAATCTCTTCGTCCATGCCATCAATATCAAGCATTTCCGCAACAGGTACGTAAGCGATTTCTTCTAATGAAGTAAAACCTTCTTCAACTAGCATTAATGCAAAATCTTCATCGAGATCTAATTTCTCGGTAAATAATGTTAATACTTTATCGTTTTCAGCTTGGTGCTTTTCATTCATGTCAGCAACAGTCATTACGTTAAGTTCCCAGCCTGTTAACTGGCTAGCTAAACGTACGTTTTGACCACTGCGGCCAATAGCCATAGCTAAGTTGCCTTCTTCAACAGCAATATCCATGGTGTTTTTATCTTCATCAACGATGATAGAAGCAACTTCAGCTGGCGCCATTGCGTTAATAACATATTGTGCTGGATTGTCATCGTATAAAACGATATCAACACGTTCGCCACCAAGTTCACCTGAAACTGCTTGTACACGTGAACCACGCATACCAACACAAGCACCAACTGGGTCAATGCGTTTGTCGTTACTTTTTACCGAAATTTTCGCACGAGAGCCAGGATCACGAGCAGCTCCTTTGATCTCAAGCATCTCTTCGCCAATTTCTGGCACTTCAACACGGAATAATTCAATTAACATGTCAGGCTTAGTACGACTAACAAATAACTGTGCACCACGTGCTTCAGGTTTAATTTCATAAAGTAAACCACGAATACGATCGCCCGGACGGAAGCTTTCACGCGGTAACATATCATCACGGTAAACAATTGCTTCAGCATTGTTACCTAAGTCTAAAATGACGCTATCACGACTAGCTTTCTTAACCACACCAGTAATAATTTCGCCGACTTGCTCTTGGTATGCATCAACAATTAAACCACGTTCAGCTTCACGAATTTTTTGAACAATAACTTGCTTCGCTGTTTGTGTTGTTACGCGGTCAAATTTAACTGACTCAATTTGCTCTTCAACAAAATCACCAACGTTTAATTCAGGATCATCATATTGTGCAGCTGCTAAACTAATTTCAGCATATGGATTTTCCATTGGTGTTTCGTTTTCATCAACGATTAACCAACGACGGAAAGTATCAAATTCACCACTTGCACGGTCAATACATACACGAACTAAAATTTCGCCTTCGTATTTCTTTTTTGTCGCTGTTTCTAAAGCGGTTTCCATTGCTTCAAAAATGCTCTCTCGCGGTAATGCCTTTTCATTAGAAACAGCATCTACGACCAGTAATATTTCCTTACTCATGCTAGTTAGCCTTTCTCATTATTTTAAATTTATTTACTATGGTTATAAACAAGGTGTGCCTTGTCTATGTTACTGATAACGAGCTCATACTCTTCGTTATCTACCACTACAATTAAGCTGTCGTTTTCAATAGCAACTAACTTGCCTTTAAATTTACGACGGCCATTCAATGGCATTGAAATTTTTACTTCTATTGTTTCATCAATAACAGCTGCAAAATGCGCTTTATCAAAAAGAGGACGATCAAGTCCTGGCGATGAAACTTCTAAGTTGTATTCACTACTAATTGGGTCTTCTACATCGAGAATAGCCCCTACTTGATGACTTACTTCTGCACAGTCATCAACATCTATGCCATTTTCATGGTCGATAAATATTCTTAATACTGAATGATTACCTGCGCTGATAAATTCAACGCCAAGTAATTCCTTACCCGTTTCTTCAACGGCAGGACGTAACATATCAGTTAATTTGTGTTCAAATTTAGCCAATCAATTTTCTCCAAATTGGAAGAGTTCAGAAACAAAAAAAGGGCATAAAGCCCAGCGATATACTTGCTGATATTGCACCTTTTTAATGTTCTTAAGATACAAAAAAGCCCCATTACGCGGGGCTTATTTCACTGAACCCACGATGTAAGCCAAGAAAACTTGGCTTTTTACAACAATATTTTAGATATTTACGCCTAATTGGTTAAATTATCTACTCAGTGAAATATTGCTATATTCAAGCGTGGCAAATTATATAGCGTTGTTGTAGCCATAGCAAGTTAATTTTCCTTGCCATTTAGATAAAACAACAGCGCTAATCGTTGAATTATTTAAAAAGTAAAATATAAATTTACATAACATTACTATAATAATTATTGCGGCATAATCAGATAGTTAGTAAATTAGTGCGAATGATAAAAAAATATTACATATTTTAACTCAACAACCATTAAGTAGTTCAACTTTTACGCCATGCTTCGGCACTTTGGAATGTTATGTATACGTATACACAGTTACTGTTAAGAAATTTTCTTTTTGCCTTAGGTTTTAGCGCCGTGGTTGGTATTGCAAGTGCAGTTTTATTAGCAATGCAGACCAGTGAAAACCAGCACCAATACCAACAAGTTTTACATGCCTTTGATAGCGAAAATGATGTCATAAACAATAGTGATTTAGCGCAACTTATTTCAACAGCAAATACCTATCACTTTATCAATATCGGTAATAATGATGGGGCTATTCTCGTTAATCAACAAAAAAACAGTGCACCATTGGCTGATTTTATTTTATCCCCTATTAGCCAAGTAAAATTAAACAAAAGTGGCTTAAATGTTCGATATCAATTATCTGTCACCAATAATTTTTCTTTGCTACTCAATATTGTTTTAGCAGTATTTGTTTTATCAATTCTATTTATCGTTATTGCGGCCTCATTTAGCATTAAACGCTATAGACGTTTGGCGGGGAAGATTAACCAACAAATTAAAGGTGATCTCGCCAATATTATTACGGGCAATGAGGCTGTCGATAAAAATCAAGATGATGAAATTGACTTACCTGAAATTCAACAACACTTAACTGAGATAAAAAACTTAATTGCCGATAAAATTTCTGCAACCACCCTATTAGAGCAAGATGCTTATATTGAACCGGTAACAAAATTAGAAAACCGCAATCGCTTTATTCAGTTTTTTGAAAATGCCGACAGTCGCTCTGATTTTGGTGTACTTTCAATTACCCGTTGCTCTGAATTGCAAACCATTAACCAAATTCACGGCTATCACGAAGGCGATACCTATATTCGTGATGTTGCCGAAATAATGAAACATGCCATTAGCCGCTATAAAGGTGCACAAGTTTTCCGACTAAACAGCTCAGACTTTGCAACCCTTATTCCAAATGTCACTTTAAAAAGCGCTGAAAACTTTGCTAACGACTTAACAGGCAAGTTTAACGAATATCAACAAGCATCTGATCTAGACTCTGTCGGCTATACTGGCTTAGTGTATTTTGATGATGATAAGCCTTTAGGTGAACTACTTGCTCTTGCCGATACCGGTATTAGTGTTGCGCAAACACAGCAAGTTAACGCATGGTTTGCTCAAACTGATAATAGTATTTTAGAAAATAGTAGTGCAAGTTACGGCAATCAAAACTGGCGACAAGAAATTGATAGCGTTATTGAAAATCAACGTATTAACTTATTAGTTCAGCCCATTAAACCAAGTAGCCCAAATAATCGTGTATACGGTGAAGTACTAGCTCGTTTTTTAAATAGCAGTGATGATATTTTACCAACAGCGTCTTTTTTCGCTATGGCTGAGAAACTAGATAAAATTGTTGCCGTTGACCGCATGATTATCGAAGCGGCCATTAAAGAAATTACCGATAAGAACATGCAAGACCACTTTTTTGGTATTAACGTTAGTGCGCGTTCAATTAACGATGGCCATTTTTTAATTTGGTTAGAGCGTCGTCTTTTACGTGATTCTGCAATTGCATCAAAATTAGTATTTGAAATCACTGAATATGGCCTACAGCAAAATATCAAAACCAGTAAAAACTTTATTGATATGATACATCGCGTTGGCGCTCGCATAACAGTAGAACGTTTTGGTGTTGGTTTAACCTCATTTAAATTTTTTAGAGACTTAAAACCAGACTTTATCAAAATGGACAGCACTTACACCCGTGATATTGACGAAGATAAGAACAATCAATATTTTCTGCGCTTAATGGTCGATTTAGCCCACAGATTGAGCATTAGTGTTTTAGCGGAAAGTGTTGAAAGCCAAGAGGAGAAGTTTATGTTGGAAAAACTCTTTATTGATGGCTGCCAAGGTTTTTATATCGGCAAACCTAAAAATCTATCTGCGCTTTAATTTGTCTTTATTAAATCGGCCAAACACAACGTTTTGGCCGAAAATGCTCACTACACAACCTCAACACTTCTGCTTCAACTCAAGTAAACATTCATTTTATGTACATTTTTCAATCTCGAATAATTCTAGCGCAATAAAAATGTAATAACCTTACGCTTCATATGTTGTTTATTCATTGATAAACACGGATAATAGCCTGAATTTTTACTGTAAAATATATTTATAATGACTGATTACCTACTGCTGTTAGTTGGCACAGTATTAGTAAATAACTTTGTTCTGGTTAAGTTTCTCGGCTTATGCCCATTTATGGGCGTGTCGTCAAAGACTGAAACTGCCATTGGCATGTCGTTCGCCACTACCTTTGTGATGACTATCGCGTCGTTATTAAGTTATATCGTTAATACCTATATTCTTGCGCCGCTAGGTTTAGAATACCTAACCACGATAACCTTTATCTTAGTTATTGCCGTTGTAGTGCAGTTTACGGAAATGGTGGTACACAAAACTAGCGCTAATCTTTATCGCCTGTTAGGTATCTTTTTACCCTTAATAACCACCAACTGTGCCGTTTTAGGTGTTGCTCTGTTAAACGTTAATGAACAGCATAACTTCTTTGAATCTATCATTTATGGTTTTGGCGCTGCGGTTGGTTTCTCATTAGTACTTATTATGTTCTCTGCTATGCGTGAAAAATTGGCCAATGCCGATATTCCATCGCCGTTCAAAGGTTCAGCAATAGCCATGATTACCGCAGGTTTAATGTCATTAGCTTTCATGGGCTTTACAGGTTTGGTGAAATTTTAATGGAAACAATTATTGCTATTTTAGTCGTTGGCGTAATTGCAGCATTATTTGGTGCCCTGCTTGGCTTTGCTTCGGTCCGATTTAAAGTTGAAGGTGACCCACTTGCCGAGCAACTCGACGCTTTATTACCGCAAACTCAATGTGGCCAATGCGGTTACCCTGGATGTAAACCATACGCAGATGCGGTCGCTAACGGTGAAGCCATTAATAAATGTGCTCCTGGTGGTGAAGATACCATCAAGAAAATAGCCGACTTAATGGGGGTTGAAGTACAGCCGCTTGATGAAAACCACGAAACTGATACTACGCCAAAAGTTGCGTTTATCATCGAAGAAGATTGTATTGGTTGTACTAAGTGTATTCAAGCCTGCCCTGTTGATGCCATTATCGGTACCACTAAGCAAATGCACACCATTATTGCCGACGAATGTACAGGCTGTGACTTATGTGTTGCTCCTTGCCCCGTTGATTGTATAGAAATGATCCCCGTCGCGACAACCACACAAAATTGGCAGTGGGATTTAACATCGATTCCTGTCGTACAAATAGATTAATGAGGTTCGGGTGGAATCACTAATAGAGCGTATTAAAAAAGGTCACTTTTCTCAATTTCATGGCGGAATTCATCCACCTGAGCAAAAGTTTCTTACTTCTACTAAACCAATCGCAAGCGCGCGTATTCCAACGCAGCTAACTATTCCTGTACGCCAGCATATCGGCCAGCCCGGTAACATTGTGGTTACTGTTGGCGATAAGGTCCTGAAAGGTCAAGCGTTAAGCACTAGCGATAGCCCGATGCAATTGCCCGTTCACGCACCAACAAGTGGTACCATAATCGCTATCAAACCATCAGTCATTCCGCACCCTTCAGGTTTAAGTGAAACCTGTATTATGCTTAAGCCTGACGGTGACGATACTTGGTGCGAGCGCACTATTTGTCCTGACTATCAATTACTAAGCAAAGAGCAAATTTTAGAAAAAATAGCCAATGCAGGTATTGCCGGTATGGGTGGTGCTGGTTTTCCGACGCAAGTTAAGGTTGGCACCTTAGCTAAAATCAATTATTTAATTATAAATGCGGCTGAATGTGAGCCTTATATCACCGCCGACGATCTTTTAATTCAAGAACACAGTCCAACGGTAATCGATGGCATTAAAATACTTGATCATTTACTGGCACCAAAAAACATTTTAATTGGTATTGAAGACAACAAACCTAAAGCCATCGCAACATTACAAAAAGCCACTGCTGATATTGACCATATTCACGTCTGTGTCATTCCAACTAAGTACCCAAGTGGCGGTGAAAAACAACTGATTAAAATATTAACCGACCAAGAAGTACCAAGCGGTGTGCTACCAAGCACACTGGGCATTGTTATGCAAAATATCGCCACTTGCTTTGCAATTGCTGATGCTGTGATAAACGATACGCCGTTGATAAAGCGTGTTGTGACAATAAGTGGTCAAGCATTAGAAAAGCCGCAAAACACTTGGGCGTTAATAGGTACGCCAGTAGGTTTTCTCACGGATAATTGCGGCTACGATAATCAACAGCATAAACACCTTATTATGGGTGGCCCTATGATGGGCTTTAGCCTTTCCAATGATCAAATACCCGTTATTAAATCAACGAATTGTATTTTAGCGCCTAGTGAGGCTGAGATAGCTTCTCCATATTCTACCGGCAGCAAAGAAGTTGAATGTATTCGCTGTGGACAATGTGCCGATGTTTGCCCTGCACAGTTACTACCACAAGAGTTACAATGGAGTGCAAAAGCAAAAGATCAGCAACAACTGACTAAACTAAATCTATTTGATTGTATTGAATGCGGCGCGTGTGCTTATGTTTGTCCAAGTCAAATTCCTTTAGTACATTATTATCGTGTTGCAAAAGCGGAAATACGCCAGCAAAAATTACTTGATATCAAAGCTGAAAAAGCAAAGGTTCGATTTGAAGCGCGTAAAGAACGTCTTGAACGGGAAAAAATTGCCCGTGCAGAAAAGCACAAAAAAGCTGCTGAGGCACGAAAGGCCAGAATGAATTCTGGTACTACAGAAGCGAAAACAGAAAAATCGGCGGTTGCTGCTGCACTTGCGCGTGTTAAAGCGAAAAAAGCACAAGTTAATAAGCAAGATGATGCTCCATCGCAAAGTGTTACCAATAGCGAGCAAGTTAGTGACCAAAAAAGTCAGGTTGCTAATGCGATTGCGCGTGCTAAGGCGAAAAAGCTCGCTAAACAAGCTAAAGAAGCCTCGACAGATACTACAAAACCAGTGCAAGCCGACGACACTGTTAGTCAAGAACCAACACCAACGGTGAACGATAAAAAAGCAAAAGTTGCAGCAGCGATTGCAAAAGCTAAAGCCAAGAAAAAACAAAAAGAAGGTGCTGCTCAGAATATAACTGAAGAAATAAGTGTTACTGAAAAAACGAGTACTACTGAAGTTGAAAAGTCTGACAGCAATAGTAACAGTAAAGACTTAGGCCATTCTACGCCATCATCAGAAAAAAGCAGCGATGATGCAATCGACAAAAAAGCTAAGGTTGCCAGCGCAGTTGCAAAGGCTAAAGCCAAGGCAAAAGCAAAGCGTGATGCAAAAAGCACATCAGATACTACAGCAGAAAAAAATGATGATGTAACGGTTGACTCGGATATAGAGGCTACAACTGACAATAGTCATGCAGTAAAAGTCGAAATAGAAAAACCAGCGCTAGTAGAAAAAGAAGCAGAAAAGCCAAATGCTGAAAGTAGCAAAAAAGCTAAAATAGCGGCGGCAGTAGCAAAGGCAAAAGCGAAAAAGCTTGCTGCATCATCAAGCGAGCAAACAGCAGAACCGACAACAACAGCAACAGCTAACGATGACAAAAAAGCTCGTATAGCAGCAGCAGTTGCGAAGGCAAAAGCGAAAAAGCTTGCTGCCCAAACAAATAAATCACAAACTTCAGAGTAATTGATAACCATGGCATTTTGGATAGCAAGTTCACCACATAACCATCAACAAAGTGAAACATCGAGCCTGATGCGACTGGTTATTTACGCAACAATTCCAGGTATATTTGCTCAGTGGTATTTTTTCGGCTGGGGAAATTTAATTCATATTTCTATGGCCGTTGTTACGGCTTTAGTGGCTGAATTTGCCATTTTGTCAATTAGAGAGAAAAAAATACGTCCACAATTATTTGATGGTAGTGCCATATTAACTGCAGTATTACTTGGTATCAGTTTACCAGCCCTCGCCCCATGGTGGATCACCATTATTGGCAGCTTATTTGCGATTATCGTAGTTAAACAGTTATATGGCGGGCTAGGTCATAACCCATTTAACCCGGCAATGGCCGCCTATGTGATGCTACTTATTTCTTTTCCAGTACAAATGACACAATGGCAACCACCATTACCATTATTAGCGATTGATTTACAATTTAGCGACACCTTACAATTAATTTTCTCAGGGTTTACCACCGAAGGGTATTCTGTGGAACAAGTACGTAGTCAAGTTGATGGTGTTACCATGGCAACACCGCTTGATACCGTAAAAACGAATATCACTTTAGGACTAACTGTAGTTGAAAGTATGCAATCACCGGTTATAGGTGAGCACTTTGGTATTGGTTGGGAGTGGATGAATGCAGGCTTCTTATTAGGCGGTTTGTTTTTATTAGCGAAAAAAGCCATTCATTGGACAACACCATTGAGTTTCTTATCAAGCTTATTTATTTGTAGTTTTATCGCCTTTATTATTAGCCCAGATAGCAGCGCATCAACCATGTTTCATTGGTTTACTGGCGCAACCATGCTTGGGGCATTTTTTATCTTAACCGACCCAGTATCTGGAGCTACAAGTGTTAAAGGACGCCTTATTTTTGGTGCTCTTGCTGGTTTACTTGTATATGTGATCAGAAAGTTTGGTGGTTATCCCGATGCTGTCGCTTTTGCAGTATTACTATGTAATATGGCGGCACCGTTAATAGATCAGTATACCCGCCCTCGCACCTATGGCCACAACGTTGGAGTAAAGAAATAATGTCAGCATTAGCTCCTGCCATTAGTAAAAACGCGAAAGTACTAACACTTTTCGCTATTGCCTGTACGGCAAGTGTTGGCTTAGTACACTTATTAACGAAAGACAGAATTGAGCTACAAGCACAGCAGCAACTTATTAGACAGTTAAATGAAACCATTGACGAAAACAATCATGATAACGAAATGTTTCGCGATTGCATTATTGCACCTGCCGATCCTCGTAGCGATCTCACCGTTGATGTTATATACCGCGCAAGAATGAATAATGCGCCAATTGCCGCAGCAATAAAAACCGTAGCTCCTGATGGTTATAACGGGAATATTGAACTACTTATTGCCATTAATAATGACGGCAGTGTTAGCGGCGTCCGTACTTTATCACACAAAGAAACTCCAGGCTTAGGTGATAAAATTGAATTGAAAAAAAGTGACTGGATCACTAAGTTTTCTGGTAAAAAAGTGCTGGAAGAAAATGATAGCCGTTGGGGTGTCGTTAAAGACGGTGGCATGTTTGATCAATTTACCGGCGCAACTATTACACCACGTGCAGTCGTGAGAACAGTGAAGAAAACGCTAGATTACTTTTCTAATAATAAAGAAGTAATATTTACCACAGCAAGTAACTGTGAGACTAAATAATGAAAATGAATGCTGAATACAAAGAACTTGCTAGGCAAGGCTTATGGAAAAATAACCCTGGTCTTGTACAATTGCTTGGCCTTTGCCCGCTACTCGCCGTAACTTCAACAGTTGTTAACGCATTAGGTTTAGGTATTGCCACCTTATTCGTATTAATTTGTTCTAACGCGACAGTTTCTGCTATTCGCCAATGGGTGCCAAAAGAAATTCGTATCCCTATTTTTGTTTTGATCATCGCCGCCTTTGTTACTTGTGTGCAGCTTCTAATGAACGCATATACTTACGATTTATATCAGTCGTTAGGTATTTTCTTGCCCTTGATTGTAACGAACTGTGCCATTATTGGGCGCGCAGAAGCTTATGCTTCTAAAAACCCAGTCAAACAAGCTAGTTTTGACGGTCTAATGATGGGGCTTGGCTTCTTAGCAGTGTTGGTGGTGCTAGGTGGTATAAGAGAAATTCTTGGCCAAGGTACTTTATTTGATGGCGCTAATTTACTATTAGGTGCTTGGGCAACTGACTTAAAATTGGAAGTGTATCAACTCGATAGCCAATTTTTGTTGGCCATATTACCTCCGGGTGCTTTCATCGCAATGGGCTTTTTAATTGCGGGTAAAAATGCCATTGATAATAAAATAGCACAAGCGAAACCTAAAAAATTAGAACAAGCCATTGAGCGTGTTCGTGTTAACTTTGAAAGTTAACACTATAATATTCAGGCACTCGTATACATTCGGTTTTAATACATAATAATAACCATAAGTCAGTAAAATCAGATGAATAAAGAAAAGAGATTAGAAATATTAACCCGACTTCGGGACAATAATCCTACCCCGACAACAGAGCTGAACTTTTCCAGCCCTTTTGAGTTATTAATAGCGGTTTTATTATCAGCGCAAGCAACAGATGTGGGTGTCAATAAAGCAACTGATAAACTTTATCCTGTTGCTAATACCCCACAAGCCATTTTAGATTTGGGCTTAGACGGTTTAAAGTCTTATATAAAAACCATTGGCTTATTTAACACCAAAGCCGTAAACACTATAAAGACCTGCCAAATGTTGGTTGACTTACATGGCGGTGAAGTCCCTGAAAGTAGAGAAGCATTAGAAGCATTGCCAGGTGTTGGCAGGAAAACGGCCAACGTAGTGCTTAACACTGCATTTGGCTGGCCGACAATAGCTGTGGACACTCACATCGACCGCGTATCAAACCGCACCAAGTTTGCTATGGGTAAAAACGTGGTAGAAGTTGAACAAAAGCTTCTTAAAGTGGTTCCAGCCGAATTTAAAGTGGATGTTCATCACTGGCTGATCCTTCATGGTCGCTATACCTGTGTTGCCCGCAAGCCACGCTGTGGTGCCTGTATTATTGAAGACTTGTGTGAATTTAAGGATAAAACAGAGTAACGTTTTTGTGTCAGATAACCCACTTAAGTACCATACTACTTTTACCATTCGGCTAAAAATATCTTTCAAGCATTGTGATAAGTATTAACTATGACCGAGGACCAAATAAATCCTAGCGCTAATAATAAAAGCAATAACGATGTAAGTTCAGGCATATCTATCTGGTCATCAGGGCGCTGCGCAACACCATAAAAGCTAGCTCCTTCACCACCATCATTAAAATATGCTGTCAATTCACTTAGATTAAAATTAACATTCAATGCTGAAGCAAGCTCACTTCCTCCTGGCATAGCATCAATTAACAAATCGTATGAATCACCAATATCTAGCTTATCGGGCTCAAAATATAAATGCACTCCTGTGGGATCTAAACCGAGCAAATTAATTTCCGGAATAACAGCATTATCGAGCTGAAAAATTAATGCGGCATAGGAATGAGAACTAATCACCATTAAACAACACAAAGTGACCACTCTATACATTGCTTTTAGATTAAGCTTTATCACGCCTATGACTCCATTTATCAACATTTACTGACTAATTAATTATCTTAATGAGTTGGCCAAAACGGGATCACAGCCGGTACTCTTTTCTTATAATCAAGGTAGGTATCACCAAAATGCGAGATAAGCGATTTTTCTTCGAAATACAAGCCAACAACGATATAGAAAGTTAAACCAATCGACAATATGAACTGGGTCATACTCATGTAAGCCGTTGACCAAACGCCCATTAATACACCTGTTTGAATGGGATGCCTAACTATGCTGTATAAAAAACTCTCTTTTAATGTTTTTCCTTCTGCAACATCCGTGGTTAAGCTTTGCTTTAAGCCCATCAGATGAAAATGGTCAATTTCAAAGGTAGCTGCAACCATGGCAAGCCAACCGACAATATGAACAATTTTGAGTAAAATTGTGATAACTACATTGTCTATATTCCAAACTACACCGCCTACTGGTTGCCAATAAAAGCACAAAATGTACATAAAAATGCCTGAGACAAGCACATAAGTACTACGTTCTAATTCTGCGGGAATATACCGAGTTAACTTTTCTTTAAACGAGGCTCTTGCCGCAATACTATGGTGCAAGGCAAATAGCGTTAAAATTAACATATTAATCATAACGGCCTGCGTCGCACTACCCGTTGCAGCGTTAGAGTTAATGTGAATAGGTAGAAAGTTCCAACCTCCCATGAAAAGGATAAAGGCGGTAAGTCCAGATAAACCTATGAGATACGAAAAAATTCCGTAAAGAGAAATAACAAGCTTTTTCATTTTATCGACTCCATTTTTAAAATCATTCAATACACTCGTAATTAACAACACTGGTACTTCACATTTGATTTAATGCATCCATTGTCGAACAGCGTATCGATGAACATATCAGCAGTAAAATTAATAATTTTAATCTGGGTATTAATTAAACTTTAAAGCTATAAAAACAATAAAATAGGAGCTTTCAATTAATATTTTTTGTTGAAAAAATTTTAAACGGAGTAGTTTTTATAAATAGGTCGGAACATTTTTCTTCAAATGTTCAATAATTTGTTTTTGCAAAGTAGAAAGGTATCTATTTTTAACATAACAAAGTACAACTGGGCTTTGGAACTGCTGCTCATGTGGAACCACTTCTAAACAGTCATCTTCTTTTATTATATGCTTGGAAATAATCGCTTCACCAAACCCTAATCTTACTCCGTCCAAAATGCCATAAACATCATCATAAAAGTTACGATCAAATTCAAAATCCGAACGTTCTTGCGCCGAGAAAAAATTAAAAGTTGTCATATCATGCACGTCATGATCCAGAAAACAGGGGGGCGTAACTTGATGCCAAAGTGTTTTATTGCGAATATGTACTAATGTTTCAGCACCAAGAATAATAGATTCAATGAGCGGATCTTCCAACACTTCGTCTGTCACAATAAAATCAACCTCTCCAGACATCAGCAGTGGTAATAATTCTCTCAACTCCTTAGAATAAAACTCAGCTTTTAGTTGGTGCGGTGAATTTATCAGAGGAATAAGCGACGGCATGATCACCGAACGCATCACAGAGCTAAAAGCACCAATACGTACAATGCCATTAGCAATAGCACTGCGGCCTGAAATACTGTTTAAAACATCTTGCTCTCTAGCCTGTTGTTCACTGGCATACTCGAACAGTAGTTTGCCTTGCTCTGTTAAACCAATGCCATCATTACCACGAATCAGAAGTTTACTGCCTACTTCCTGTTCTATTTTAAGCACACGTTGAGATAGCGCAGATTGAGTAATACAGAGCGTATCTGCCGCCTTACAAAAACTTTTATCAAGTGCAACTTGATAAAAAGCATTCAACCTATCGGTATTAAGTTTCATCATTTACTGTCTCACTTGTGTTTCAATTTGGCACCACACTAGACAACGTACGCACCTCTTTATTAAACATAGTTTACTATAATAAAAAAAGGCTTTGATTATATTTAATTAAGTCTGATCAACAGCTAACTTCATTATCGTAGAGCTAGCCCATATAGTGCTGATATCCACATAGACCGCGTATCTAGCCGTACTAAATTAGCTATGGGTAAAAACGTGGTAGAAGTTGAACAAAAACTGTTAACACTGCTCGTATGCCATCCTTGGCCTCCCAGTATAAGTATCTCCCTATACAAAAAGTTGTACCTGCTGAATTTAAAGTTGATGTTCATCACTGGCTTATTCTGCATGGCAGTTATACTTATGTTGCGCGAATAGCAGACACTTAGCTAAACTAATTAGTTTGTCAAGTTAGAGTTAATAAAGAGTTTTTTTATATTCAGTATAGTGAGATGAGTTGCATTTTTAATCCACTCAAATGTACTCTTGAAAAGGAAAGTCACCAATTAGCAGATAAAAAAATGAGAAAACTCGTTGTTGTCACAGTATTAATATCAATGATATTGGTAATTTATGAACAAATATCCAGAGCCTATTATGAGAGCACTATAGTGCCGAGTGGGGAATTAGTTGATGTAGGTGGCTACAATTTGCACTATTTAAAGATGGGTAAAGGTAGTCCAACTGTTATTTTTGAAAGCGGTGTTGACTCAAGGTCTCATGTTCAATGGTCCAATTTACAACAAAAGTTATCACAATTTTCAACTACAATCTCCTATGATAGAGCTGGCTATTTATTTAGTGATTCTTCAAATAAAGAAAAAAATATAGTTAACATTTCAAATGATCTTGAGATCATGTTAGAAAAAATTGATGCTCCTAAGCCTTATATTCTGGTTGGGCACTCAATAGCAGGTGCTACTCTAAGACCGTTCATTGAAAATAATATTGATGATATTAAAGGAGTTGTTTTCCTAGATGCTGCTCATCCAGATTACTTTGTAAAACTTCCATCAGAATTAAGTTTTCTAGCAGAGGAAAGCTCAAACCTACCAGTTAAACTAGCATCAATTTTAGGATTGTCTAGACTAACAAAGGGAAGTGATACACCTGAGTTAGCTCTATATCATCATTCGCTTAATGCTTGGGCTGATGAATATGAACATACTGAAAGTATGTTAAAAGACGCTAAGAACTTTTCAAATTTCAAAGATGTCCACCTATCTATTATTGCAGGAAACCCAGAGTTAATGTGTGAGTTCATAAGTGATAAAGGCACTCTATTTAGAAAATGCGTAACTCATGCTGATTTACTTCAGAACGATTTAACAAAACTTTCTTCAAAGTCTAGCTTAATTAAGGCCGTTAAAAGTCGTCACTACGTGCACTTTGACCAACCCGAGTTAGTAATCAATGAAATAAACCGAATGATTAATTTTTAACTTTTTGGATTAAACTGCACTGTGCTGACGGTAAAACCTTTAGATAAGTTGACGGTCCCTAGATACTTTAGTCAGGAAGTTAATTTATTATTTTTCTACACTAAAATACACGACACTAGACATAAATGAACACTCACTGTTTCTTGTATATAGGATTAATAACTCAAATGCTACTAGTTTGTTAATTCAAAACGTTTACAAATTTCAATCATTAGAGAATTTCCTAACCTAAGTTACATTACTTTTGAATTGTCTTGGTATTTAGTGACCAAGTTAAAGCATTAGGAAAACGTTTTGACCAATCGATCTCACAATGCCTACCTAAATCATCTTTTATCAATTTTACATTATCGACACTTGTTACTTTTTGCAACAACATCTTGTGCAGGTTATTTATAGCGTCATAATTTCCGTATTCCATCCTTCCCATATCTAAATATATTTTAGTCGGTATTTTAGACTTGAATGAAGTTAAAGCACTTTCTATAACACTTTCATTCTCGCTATTTTTTACTCCTAATGATGGAGAAAATGCAGCGACAAACCCGAAAGTATCCGAATGTTCCATTGCAACATAAATTGACATTAGCCCACCTAATGAGCTACCAGAAAAACCCGTAGAAGATGTTCCTACTTTGGTTCTGTAAGTTGTATCTATAAATGGTTTAAGTGTATTTTTTATAAAGGAAACTGTAACCTTTCCTAAGCCTTTTTCTTTTTTTCCATTAGCGCCAATGAAATCCCATGCATTGTATTCGTTCCAACGTTTAAGGCCATTGTCGATACCAACTACAATTATTTCAGGTAATTTTTTAGTTGTAGTTAGCTGTTCTAATATTTCATCAATTTTCCATTCATCGCTATATGCCGTACTCGCATCAAATAAATTTTGACCATCTAACATATAAAGTACAGGATAATTCTTAGTTAGATTATTTTGATAAGACGAAGGTAAATAAACTGAAATGTTTGTTTTTCTATCAAGTAAAGGCATATCAATATCTTGGTGATAGCGGATGTCACCAGAGGCAGTAGAGTTAAGTTTCTTGTGCGTTTCTCCACTTTTCCAGTTGGCTATATGAATATTTAATGGGGCCGTATCTTTCTCGGGATCGTACATGTATGTACATACACTTTTCCCAGCCAGAGTCGCAGGAAGCTGCTCCCAATTCATATTCTTAACAACAGTGAAAAATAATAGTTCGCCTTTAAGCGGCAAATCAGTGACTAGTTTTCCTGATTTAAACTTTAAAAGGGATGTTTGAGGCTCATCAAATGACCAGTTATTAAAGTTTCCCACTATATGGTAAGTATTTAAATTCGTATCTTCATTTAATGGAGGGGTAATCAATACTTTGAGCGATGAAGACCCTGACCGTTGTACTTCTGCATAACACGTATTTATAGAAAATATAAAGCAAAGCACTAATGTTCGTAGCATGATTTATCCAGATTATAAGCTTGAATTACTTATAATCTAACGACAATGAATGTTATTTACTTGGCAAGCTTCGGTGAATACGTATGCAAGGTCTTTGCAGTATATATTTTGCAGATCTATCACTATCAAGTTAAGTTGCGCCCCCTGAAAACTAAAATCAGTTCAATAAAATATTGATATTAATGAACTTACTGTTGTCATTAATGTACTCAAATATATAACTTAAATGATATTAAAAAGGAGGCAAAATAGCCTCCTTTTTAATATTTCAGTATTTGCAACAGTCTAAGGTTTCGCTTTTAAATCCACATTCGAATCAGCAAATAGGAAAATTGTTGCTGCATATGCCGCGACATTTTGTGCTAATTCATCAGGGTTGATCTTATCTAATGTATCGTCTGGTGTGTGATGTAAGTCGAAATAGTCAGTACCTTCTTGATTTAAGCGAATAGTAGGGACTCCTTTATTGGCAATAGGAATAATATCAGGTCCACCGCCTTTAACATCTGAGCCACCACGAACAATGCCTAAAGGAGCGATGATTTTAGCAATTTCATCTACTAACTTTGTCGCTTGTGGGTTAACGTTAGAAGCAAGACGCCAGATATTTCGCGCACCAAAGTCAGACTCTGTAGCAAGCACATGGTTATGAAGGTTTTTTTCGTGCTGCTTAGCATAAGCAAAAGCCCCTAATAGCCCTACTTCCTCAGCACCAAACATAACAACACGAATAGTACGTTTTGGACGTTTAGGTAAGTTAGCAATTAACTTTGCCGCAGCTGTTGTTATCGCAATACCAGCGCCATCATCAACCGCTCCTGTGCCTAAATCCCAACTATCTAAGTGACCACCGATAAGAACAATTTCTTCAGGCTTTTCACTGCCGATGATATCTAGCACAACATTACCGCTAGTAACTTCACCTTTCCAATCAGAGCCTGAATGTAGCGAAATAGATAGAGGCTTTTCCAAATTATGTAAGCGACGTAAGTGGTCAGCATCTGGATTTGAGATAGCAATTACCGGGATATTTGCCCACTTATCGCCGTTTTTACTCATCATGCCGGTGTGTGGGAAACGGTGAGAGTCTGATCCTACAGAACGAATTATTAGTGCACTTGCGCCGCCACGTTCAGCATGTTTCCAGCCAATTCTGCGCTTTTGGTTTGATGGGCCATAACCCGCACCCGTTTGACTTTTAACCATAGGTTCGCCATCAACAAAGGCAACTTTGCCTTTTAGCGTGCCATCTTCAATAGATGTTAGCGCGTGAATATCTCTAAAATAAACAATCGGTGCATTAATTTCTTTTTCGCTTGGCGCGCCACCACCTAGCGCTGAACCATATAATTCTTGATTATAAGGTGACGTTAAAGCGATATGTAAGTGACCTCTATCCCAAAATGGCATAGTAAACTCTTCAATTGTGGCTTTATCAAAGCCTAATTCTTTGCCTAAATTTACCCCCCAGTCACGTGCGCGCTTTTCTGCTTCTGAGCCGCCAAGACGAGGACCAATTTCCGTGGTCAATGATTCTACAATACTGAAACCAAGTTCACTTTTAAGTGCAGTTTCCATTAACTGTTGAGCTGTTTCTTTTTGATGTTTTGTTATTATTGGCTCTTCCGCAACTAACGGCATACTCATTACACACAACAACGCACTGAGCGTCACATTTTTCAATAATTTCATTTTTGCTCCATGATGAAACTTTAATCGATGAGTTACTTTTAAGATAAAGACGAGGAATTCTAAATCTTTCGTGTCGTTTACGCCAACTTTTTAAATAAAGAACATCACAAATTATTCAACAATTTTAAGGTAATACCAATGATGAATAACCTATTCCATCTGGGCCACTTCCTGTAGGCAGCTCAAATAATGTTTCACCTGAGATTATATCAATAACAAAAACCTTATCTTTACCGTAAGCTGACATAAATAAAGTTCGATCATCTGGATGATAAACCACACCTTTAGGCCCTGTTCCTCTATCAAATCTTACTTGATGTAGTTTTTTCTTATTTCTCGCATCAATAATGTCGAGCGTATTACTCTTGTAGTCTGGGATCACAGCGTATTGTTCATCGTTGGTCAGTAATATTCGATATGGAAAACTAAAGCCACTCCATTGCTTAATTACACCATCATTATTTAAATTAAATACAGTGAGCAAACCGTCATCATTGCTCCCCACCCATAACTCTGAGCCAGCTTTATTTACCGTGATCGCCTCGGGTATTTTTGGTGTTGAAATTTTTCGAAGTAAAGTACCCGACTGCACATCTAATTCAGATACCGTATTTGAGCCCATATTAGTGGTATATACTCGTTCGCTAGATTCAGGCAATGCCACCATATGAGAGCCTTTTTGTTTGGTGCCAATTGCCTTATCAATCAGGCCTGAAATGATATCAACGATGACTACACTATCCGATGCTTCAGAAGATACCGCAACTCTTCGCTGATCTTTTAAAAACAATACCCCATGAGGCCTAGGATAATTAGATAAATCAATGGTTTTAATCTTCTTTGCTTGCTGAACGTCAAAAACAGTTAAACTATTACCATCAATATAATCTGTGACTACCGCCAAACGTCCGTCCGCGCTTATCGCTAATTCATGCGGCCCCTTACCCGTTGCAAGCGTGTATTTGATTTTACGGCTCTTAAGGTCAATGAAGTTAACCGTATCAGCTTTTTTGTTTACCACGACTAACGTACCTGACATGCTCTTATCATTTGTTATCGCCGAAGTACTGATAGAACATACTAATAAGAATAAATAAACTAAATAATTACTCATTTTCATTCTGGCTCCTTTTTAAATTAATAGTCTAAATATTCTCTATTAGAAAAACAAAAATAGTATGTAAAAAGTGATCATAACAAGCGGCTAGAAAATATACTGGCCGCCTAGTAATAATTATTCAGTATTACCTATAAAAAGCCTGTAAATGCTTGCTTAATTCTCGGTAGCCACATCATAGTACCTGCAGCAATTACACCTATGGTGGTTATTATCGCTCCCATTGCAGCAAAAGCCGTAGCGACCCATTTAATATTATTGCTTTTATTTCGTTGCGCCCAAAAAATTATTTCAGCAATTGCCATAGGTAGTAAATAACATGCAAAAGACAGCGCTATATCTGCAGGCCCATCAATGCTACTTGTATTACCGTTCGACCCTTGATTAATGACAAACCAACCCATTAAATACAACCTAAATGACCAAACGCCATTAATCAAAATAAAACTATGAATAGCAAAACGTTGATGGATTGCGAATTTCTTTTCAATTGCCGCTTTCCAAGCAAAATAGATGGCGATAGGAATTAAAATGCCATTGAAAGTCACTCCTAAACTACCTAAATCACTAAACCTAAACCCCGCGCCCCAAGTTAAATATAAGCCTGTAAGCGCTCCCGACAAACCTAATACCATAAACACCCTACCGTTATATCGGTGAAATTTAGGATATTTCTTTCGTATTATCGGGAATAGCTGAAATAAGCCGCTCATTGCCATTAAAGCAGCTGGGAGAACATGAGCAAAAAATATAAATACTGCTGTACTATTTTCGGCCTTTGCTGCTTGCCCAGGAGATAGCGAATAGGTTAATTCAGTAGCCCCAAATAACGTTGGAACAGCATAAATACTTAAAATATATGCGGCAAAAAACCACTGTCCGAGCAGTGCAATACTAACCCAAAACTTAACAATATGACTTAACGCCTTCTCTGCTGATACTAGTGGTTGTCCAATTTTATCCATCAAAATCTGCATACTTAACCTTTATATGTTTACTTAGTGATTAAGCTAAATTTTGCATGTGAAAAGAAGGTAAATCGCACCGAATTTAAAATTCGGTATAGGTTTTTTAGAAATATTTACTAATAAATTCTGTGTTGAACAAGAAACACTCGATTGGTAAAATTTTTCCAACTTATTACTTTACTGGTAAATTTATTATGGAACTAACAAATATATACTCGGCTTTGCTTGTTATCAGTTTAGTATTTTTAATTGCTCAGCTTTTAGTGCGTGATAAGCAATTAGCTCACATTATGTTTGCTTTATTTTGTGGCTCTATTGCCTTAATGGCGACAAAAAAAATTTCCGGAGATAGTATTGGGGCCTACCAATACTTAATAGGGATGGGAGCTTGTGCTACTTGCAATGGCTACTGGTTACTTTCGCGTAGCTTGTTTAGAGAAAAAAACGCTATTTCACTGCCCCATATTACTATTGCTATCGCGATAGCGCTGTTAATTATGATAAATCAAGGCTACTTATTTATTAATAACAGTACATTTTTCACCATCGAAAATAGCAGCTTCATTCCATATATCATTAGTGAGTTAACAGTTTTATTATCATCGACTGTAATTATGCTTTCCTTCTGGGAAGGATGCCGTGGTTACAATACCGCTAATAAAAAAGGCAAAGCCCAACGTTTATTATTTTTAACTACTTTTGGCTTTGCGGTCGCATTTAGTAAATTATCGCAAGGGTTGTTTATTGAAAACCCAGCAGCAAAAGAATTAATAACTGCAGTCATTATTTTCTTTGTATTAATAAATACACAAATATTGATGTTTTGGCGCTTTAAAACAACAAAAAGCCAAGCCGAAAGAGTTGCATGCCAACACAGCGAACAAAGTGCTGTTGAATCAACTGAAACATCAGAGTTTGAACAAGTACTCGCAGAAAAAGTAGAAGCGTTATTGCGCAGACAATCTTTATATTTAAAAGCAAACTTAAAAGTAGCGGATATTGCCCGTGAACTTGAAGTGTCAGAATATAAAATTAGTAAAGTGCTAAAAAATAATTTAAACGCTCGTAACTTCAACCATTACGTTAATGAATTACGCATAACACACGCTAAAAGGCTACTTTGTGATCCAGAGAAACAAAAATGGCCGGTACTTGTGGTTGGCTTAGAGAGTGGCTTTGCATCGATAGGACCATTTACCCGCACTTTTAAATTACAAACGGGCTTTACGCCTAACCAGTACCGGCAAAATGAATTAGCCTAGATTTAAGTCATTTACTTATAGCTAGTGGCTTCTCTATAAGCTATGTAACGGTTAAACTTAGATAAATTTAAAAACTATTTGGATCCTGAACAAATGAAATTTTTACACACTATGGTTCGCGTAAAGAACGTAGAACAATCATTAGACTTTTACATAGACAAACTAGGCTTAGTTGAAACACGCCGCGTTGATGTACCAGAAGGGAAATTCACTTTAGTATTTTTAGCAACCGAAGTTGGTGCTGCGGAAATTGAACTAACACATAATTGGGGCTCAGAAGAAGATTACAGCTCAGGACGTAACTTTGGTCATCTAGCTTTTGAAGTTGATAATATTTATCAAACCTGTGAAAAGCTAATGTCTGCTGGGGTTTCTATTAATCGTCCTCCACGTTGTGGTCATATGGCATTTGTTAAATCACCAGACAACGTTTCGATAGAACTATTGCAAAAAGGTAAACGCTTAGCCCCTCAAGAACCTTGGGCAAGCATGGAAAATACCGGTAGTTGGTAATTTGATAAATAAGTAGTCGTTAAACACCAATAATGCCTGCAACGAAAACACAAATACGCTAGTACAAATTTAAGTGTTATTAATTTAATAACACTTAAATTTATTTTTCCCTACTCGAATAACTTCATATTATTTTAGTATTGAGAAAAGATTACTATGATCATCCGTCCAAATAACTTTCTCTTGATATTTAATACTATTTTTAAGCTTGTCTGTGGCATAAAGACTATAGAGGCTATTGCTGAAAGCGATTTCATCATTAGCCAATAGTAGCCACTGAGCATTATTTTGGTGGTTTTGCTTCGCAGCACTAAAGAAATAGCGTGATGATTTGCCTAGCTGCTCAGCACTGTTACTTACCAAACGGGCTAAATCTAAGTGACTATTTGAAACATGTACAGCTAAAATTCCATTAGGCTTTAAGCGCTTAAAGTATAATTCATAGGCCTCAAGCGTTAGTAAATGTTGCGGAACAGCGTCACCAGCAAAGGCATCAATAACTAATAAATCAAATTGTTCGCTACCTTGCACTTGTAGTTGCTCGTTCAGAGTTACTCGCCCATCTCCTTGATAAATGCTTAATTTAGCCTTTGAATTAGTAAGATATGTAAAGTAATTATTTGCTGCATCAATTACGGCAGGGTTAAGTTCATAAAAATGAAAATTATCATTAGTTCTTCCATAAGCTGCAAGTGTGCCTGCGCCTAAGCCAACTACCGCTACATTAATTCCTCTTTTAGCATGTTGTTTTTGTAGTGCTTTAATCGCAATACCAACGCCAGTATCTTTTCGGTAATAACTTAACGGTGTTAAGGACTCGCCAGTTTCCAAGCTTTGCGTTCCATGTGATGTTGTGCCGTCGATAAGTCTACGCTCTACTTTTCCGTCAATCTCAACAT
Source organism: Colwellia meonggei (assembly GCF_057537295.1). Taxonomy (NCBI): domain Bacteria; kingdom Pseudomonadati; phylum Pseudomonadota; class Gammaproteobacteria; order Alteromonadales; family Colwelliaceae; genus Colwellia; species Colwellia meonggei. The sequence continues at coordinate 358,988 of NZ_BAAJLZ010000003.1, read as the reverse complement.
CTTTAACACTAATAATGCCGTAAAAATTTCGTTCACTATAAACATTCGTTTTAACAAACGCACTGTTAAGCTGCCAAAAGCCTAGCGATAGCAAAACAGCAATAGCTAAGTTACTCCCCATTAATAACTTACTACGCTTACTCTCAAGATAAACACTTGCGGTCATTAAAATGAAAACAGCGATAATACTTAGCGGATATTCACTAAACTGTTGAAAAGCTTGTTGGGCAACAAAAATTACAAATGCACTACCAACAAAACCACCCAGTGCGACCATTAAATAATAAAAGGTCAGTTTTTCAACATTTGGCTGCTGCTTTGCAAGTTCACCATGACAAATCATACAACCACTAAACATAATTGCGCTATAGATAAAAATTTGCGACACAATACTAAATTGTGAACCGATAAAGTACATCAACAAGCCAACCATCGCGGCAATGGCAAAAATTAAAAAGCAATACCAGCGCACATACCAATGCGGACTATGAAAGCAAATAATAAAGCTGAGCAAATAAAGGCACAGCGGCATAATCCATAAAAATGGAACTGGTGGCAGATTTTGGGTCATGGCATTCGTGGTAGCCACTAACAACACAACACCAACTGCTGCTAATAGCAGCCAAAGTATAGGCGGCATAATGCGGCCCTTAGCACTATCATGGCGTTCAATATTTTCATTGGACATAGTTATTTTTTGCTTCGCCACGTTAATACATAGTAGCAATAGCAAAATGCTTAAAAGTCCAAATAATATTGACCAATAATTTGCCTGCTGTTTTACCGTTAATAAAGGTTCAAATAAAAATGGAAAGCTAAGTAACGCTAACAAAGAGCCGGTATTTGACAGAGAGTAGAGTTTATAAGGTAGTTTTTTCAGCTCAATAACACTCAGCCAGCGCTGCATTAAAGGACCCGTTGTTGCTAGTAAAAAATAGGGTAATCCAACAGACGAGACTAGCAGCAGCATAATACCAAATAACGGTGAATATGACTCAATTTCAGTCACACTTTTCATGGTTATCGGAAGGAATAAAGCGCACAGAAGAACTACGGCTAAATGCGTATAAGCTTGAGCTTTTAGTGACTGTATTTTAGTGAGCAGGTGTGCATATAAATATCCTAAAAATAGCAAGCCTTGGAAAAATAACATGCATGTTGTCCAAACTGCTGCGCCACCACCAAATTGTGGCAATATTTGTTTAGCGATTAAAGGTTGAACTTGAAAGAGCAGGAACGCGCTTAAAAAGGTAATAATTAAAAAATTCATAAATGGAAATACAAAGCTAGTCACATTGCCTAATAATAATTAATAGGCAATGTTAACTAAAATCATGAAATTTTTATAGAAAAACTATTGCAATTTACTTCATGGATAAGTCAGGTCGGTATCGATAAATGGTGTAATCAGTTGACTTAAAATTTCCACTCCACTGTTTAAAAATCTCTTTAGCCTTATCTTCGCTTTTTAAATGTTTAACAATCGCTTGATAAAAGCTTTCTTCCGGTGGTGCCATATCAGCGTAGTTATTATATGGAATGACTAAACTTAAATTCTCTTTACCACCGATTTGATCGCTCCACGACCAGTAATAAGGCCATTTCATTGCTTTGGCATAATCACTTAAGATTTTCTTACCTTCTGCAATGCTGCCCCGTTTGCCCATTTTTACCCGATACTGGGTAACAGCAAAATACTTCATGCCGTCATTTGACTCAGGCCAATGGCTATTGGCAAAATCAAGTTCGTTAAAGTAATGCTCGTAACTGCTTACCAATGGCGCAACATTTTTATTCCAATGCTCAAGTACTTTAGCTTTATCAGACCATTGTTGATAGCTGTCTAAATCTCCCCAACTTAAGCAACAACTGCGTACAACGTAAAAACTGATATCGCGACCAACAACGGGTATATAAGTATTCCAAACACGTGGATCTTGCTGTTTTTGCCGATACTTTAAATGTGATTTAAATGCTGTTTCAAATTTCGCTGACTGACCATCTTTTGGCACCATGATCCAAACATCAGCTAGGTTTAATTTCATTTCAGCGCTTAAAGAAAAATTACTGAAAACCAACAAAAAAGAAATGAATATACTATTGAATATTTTACTAAAATTAATTTTGTACATTATGACTCCTCATCGTGAATATTATGCCGAGCAAATTCACCTGAAAAACTCATAAACTACAACACCAGATTTTTATTCTGGTCAATTATTGACTGCTATTTTCTAATACTGGTTAACAACATAACTCGCATAAGAACGGCTAAAGCCTAGCAAAAATTTGTTCATTTGCAAGCTAGCCGCCCTATCCACTGCGGTTTAAATAAGCAAGTTATTCAATTTAAAAATATGGGTTAAACAAAAGGCTTTATCTAAAACGAGTTAATGCATCAGCAAGTGCACTAAGACACAGTGCTACATTTTCGCTTTTCGCAGCATAGCCCATTAAGCCAATTCGCCATGCCTTACCAGCAAATTGCCCAAGGCCAGCACCAATTTCAAGGTTATATTCGCTAAGTAAATATTGGCGTACCTTAACATCGTCAATACCTTGTGGAATATAAACGGAGTTTAACTGCGGTAATCGTTCATCAGCCGGTACGATGAAGTCTAATCCTAAATCAGTCAGCCCGCTTGCAAGCTTGCTATGTTGCAATTTATGGCGAGCCCAAGAGTTTTCAATGCCCTCTTGCTGCAACATCAATAAAGATTCATGCAAAGCATAAAGCGAATTTACCGGCGCCGTATGATGGTATGCACGCTTACCAGCCCCTGACCAATATCCCATCACCAAAGATTGATCTAAAAACCAGCTTGGCACTGGCGTTGTTCTATTGGCAATAACCTCACTCGCTTGTTCGCTAAAGCTAACAGGCGAAATACCTGGCACACAAGATAAACACTTTTGACTGCCAGAATAAATAGCATCAATGCCCCATTCATCAACGTTAAGTTCAATACCGCCTAGCGAGGTTACCGCATCAACTATCGTTAAACACTGATAGCGTTTAGCAATTTCACATAGTGTTTTTGCATCAGAACAAGCACCAGTTGATGTTTCCGCATGAACAAAAGCGACAAAGTTTGCTTGTGGATGGCTTTTTAAAGCATCTTCCAATTGCTGTGGTTCAACCGCTCTACCCCAAGGTGAATCAACGACCACAACATTAGCACCAATGCGGGTAACATTTTCAATCATTCTTGCACCAAACACGCCATTGCGACAAACAACAACAGTATCATCAGGGGTTACTAAATTAACAAAACAAGCTTCCATACCAGCAGAACCAGGAGCAGAAATAGCCATGGTATTGCTGTTATTAGTTTTAAATGCATATTGCAATAACTGCTTTAGTTCATCCATCATGTTAATAAACGTCGGATCTAAATGACCAACCGTTGGCCGAGCTAATGCAGACAAAACACGTTGACTAACATCAGACGGACCAGGTCCCATTAATGTACGCTGAGGAGGGATAAACGATTGAATAGCCATAATTGCAGTTCCATATGAAGAGTGAAGCGCTAGTTTAACACCTAAGCTTACCGCACTTAAATCAATACAGATTATGCTAGGTATTCATTTTAAATATAAACAAATTTAACAACTTGCTATCACACACTGTTAATAAACGTTACTATGCCCACAATTATTTACCCTATTTCATTAAATTTTATGGCTCTTAAATCAACAATTAATAAAGCAACTATCCACTTGTCAGACATGGATAGAAATTATTATGACACATTGCAATTAACCGTGGCTCAACACCCTTCTGAAACGAATCGTCGTATGATGATTCGCCTGATTGCTTTTGTGCTTAATGCCAATGAAAACCTGCAATTTGGCAAAGGGGTAAGTGACGAAGACGAAGCTGCTATTTGGCAAATTAATTACAGCGAAGAAATAGAACTTTGGATAGAGCTTGGGCAATTAGATGAAAAACGCCTTAAAAAAGCCTGTAACCGCGCACAACAAGTGAAACTATATTGCTACGGCAGCAGCGTAAATACTTGGTGGCAGCAGGCACAAAGTAAACTTAATCAATTTGATAAATTATCTATTGAAAGTTTCAGCGAAGATACCGCAGAAGCTTTAGCAGAACTTGCTGAGCGTTCCATGGAATTTCAAATAAGCATTCAAGATGGGCAATTATGGCTCAGCAGCGGCGAACAAACGCTTTTAGTCGAATTAACTAGACTGAAATGATCAGAGTTAATAGCTCTTATATTAATTTTATTGATTAATCATTCAAAATTTTCAATAGTAGATACAAATAATAAAACTACATAATAAATATTAGGCCTCATGAAAAATACTAAAAATAACAGAAAGCCTGCAAAGGTTAGTTTTCAGCTTAAATCATTGGTTGCCGCATTAGCTGTTACTTGTGCATTTTCCAGTTTCGCGGAAATTATTCCTAAACAACAAGTAATTAAAGATATTACCTATTTAGCCAGCGATATGCTTAATGGTCGCGCAAGCTTTAGCCCGGAAATTGATCAAGCTGCCAATTATATTGCCAAACGGTTTGCTGAAATTGGCTTAGTCCCCTTAAATAGCAATAAAAAGCAAAGTAACAACAGCTTTTTACAGAGTTTCTCCGTTAGCCAAATTCAGCCACAATCACTAACCGTATCATTAAATGGTCATAATATTTCCAGTGATAACCTAGCCATGGCAACCACTATGGAAAGTTTTAAATGGCAGCCTAATAGTGCAAAAACTCACGTTATTGGCAAAGATGACGACATGAGAAAAGTGTTGAGCAAGTTAAATCAAGTTGGTGGTCAACACCTTGTCATTATCAATACAAGTCACGCCAAGTTATTTAAAGGTTATCAAGGCTACTTTAGTCGAGGCTTAACCAAACTTTCGCTTGAACATCGTGGCGCAATTGTCATGGTTTTGAGCGACGAAACAAGCATAGAACAGTATCAGGTAGATGCGACAGCAAAAATTAGCCAACAAACATTAACCAATGTAGTTGGTGTTTTACCCGGCGTAAAAAATGCTGATGAAATAGTGCTTTATTCTGCGCATTATGATCATTTAGGAACCACTCCTGACGGCAAGAAAATATACAATGGTGCTGACGACGACGCCTCTGGTACCACAGCAGTCATTAACTTGGCGCAATATTATGCACAAAAAGGTAATAACAAGCGCACCTTAATGTTTAGCGCGTTCACAGCAGAAGAAATTGGAGGTTTTGGCTCTAAATATTTTTCACAACAACTTAACCCTGATGATGTAGTTGCCATGATTAATATTGAAATGATCGGTAAGCCCTCAAAGTTTGGTGCTGGTACGGTGTGGATGACAGGTATGGAACGATCTAACCTTGGCGCATTACTTAATGAAAAGTTAAAAGTATTAAATACTGAAATTTATCAAGATCCTTACCCAGAACAAGGGCTATTTTACCGTTCAGATAACGCGACATTGGCACGTTTAGGGGTTCCTGCTCACAGTTTTAGTAGCACACAACTTGATAAAGACCAGCATTATCATCAAACATCCGATGACATTAGCAGTCTCGATCTAAACTCAATGCACAAAGTAATCGAATCATTAGCAACCTCAACTCAATCATTAGTCGATGGCGAAGTGACACCAACCCGTGTTGATAAAGCGGCCGTTAGAGCATCAGGTAAAATTTATTAATAAGTGCCTTCGATGCTTATTTGAATAAATTTTTAGCTAGGTTACGACTACCTAATCCAGCATCATGACTAGAACGTCATTGATGCTGGATTTTTAATTTCATCAACAACAAAGTTGATAGTAAAAATTCAGTTTTATATAGGTCGTTGCCAACGCATTTGATATTCAAGTTCATTGACGCCACTTACGATGAAATCGTGACGTAAATATAATTGTTTTGCAGGATTATCAAGTAAGACATTTAACGTTATTGAAACTTGCTTTTCTATTGCCTTACGTTTAACCATAGTTAAAATTAAACTGCCAATCCCTAAACCATGAAAGTTAGGCAATATTTGAAATTGTCTAATATGAATACGATCGGAAAACAAGCCTAGCTTTAATAGGCCAATTGGTTCGTTATCGCGAAGAATCAAATGTGAATCGCTAAAAAATTCATCAATTCGTTGCAAATGTTGTTGGTCGTTTAAAACAATGCCAGCCTCTATTAAATGGTCATTCATCGACGCTTTGCGTAAAGATAACAGAAAGCCCCTATCGCTTTCATTAGCTTGCCTAAATGAAATTTTTGAATTTTTATCTTTTTCCATTACTAAAAAAATACTCGCATTTGAACCATAACCGAAAAGGTGTCGCTGTAAAAACTATACCCGATCATAAGCAATATATGACCTAGTGCTAAATAATAATCCATGTCGGAAAAACTTACGACTGGTGATTGTCGCAATAATTGGGCAACTGGGCGTTGATAGCTTGATAAAAATATAAAAAAAACGGCACAATGCATTATTGACCCATTTAGGAAACCGTTATGATCTTTAAGAAATCTATCCTCCTTGTTGCTATAACAGCGGCATTATCAATTAGTTGTGCTCAGCAAGAACAAGCCAATGTATCAACATCAGGTAAGGCAACTGCAACATTAGCTGAAAATGTCACAACGAACACAATGGCGGCATCAAAAGCTGCTAACGAGTTGTTTGACACTATTTTTATGGAAGGAGTTAATCGTAACCCTGTACGTCAAACCTATTTAGGTATTAAAACTGACTATGATAAATGGCAAAACCTATCAGAAGAAAATAGTGCCAAAGAACTTGCTTTCGCAAAAGAAGCATTAGAGAGAATTAAAGTTATCGATATCAATAAAGTCGATAAGCAAACAAAGTTAAGTTACCAGTTATTAGCGCAAAAGCTAGAGCAACAAATTGCTGATTATCAATGGCGCCACCATAACTACCCAGTTAACCAAATGTTTGGTGTACATTCACAAATTCCGTCATTGTTAATCAACCAACACAGTATTAAGAATGAAAAACAAGCACAAGATTATATTTCTCGTGTAAAAAATGCCAAGTTATTATTAGAGCAGTTGGTTCAGCAACTTAAAATTAGAGAAGATAAAGGCATTATTGCGCCAAAATTTGTTTTTGAACATGTTATTCGAGATTCAAACAACTTACTTGTTGGTGCTCCATTTGATAATGGCGATGATAGTACTCTATATGCTGATTTTGTTAGTAAAATTGCCAAATTAGATATAACTGAAGAGCAGAAAAACAAACTAACTAAATCACTAATATCAGCGTTAACAAATGAGTTTAAATCAGGTTATCAACAATTAGTTAGTTACCTAACTGCGCTAGAAAAAAAGGCAGATAATACTGATGGTGCATGGAAATTCCCACGAGGTAACGAGTTTTACAATAACGCCTTAAGCCGCACTACAACTACGGATTTAACTGCCGATGAGATTCACCAAATCGGTTTAAATGAAGTAAAACGTATTCATAATGAAATGCGCTCTATCATGAAAAAAGTAGGCTTTAAGGGCACTTTAAATGAATTCTTTAACTTTATGCGTCACGACAAGCAGTTCTATTATGCTGGTGATGAAGCTGGTCGCCAACGTTATTTAAACGAGGCAACAGCGCTAATCAATACCATGAAAGGTGAATTAGATCAGCTATTTATCACTAAACCTAAAGCGGATTTAAAAGTAAAAAAAGTCGAAGCGTTTAGAGAAAAATCAGCAGGTAAAGCTTTTTATCAACAACCCGCACCAGACGGCTCACGTCCAGGTATTTATTACGCCAACCTGTACGATATGGAAGCTATGCCAACATATCAAATGGAAGCATTAGCCTACCACGAAGGTATTCCTGGCCATCATATGCAAATTGCCTTAAAGCAAGAATTAGAAGGTATTCCTAAGTTTAGAAAATTTGGTGGTTACACGGCATATAGTGAAGGTTGGGGTTTATATTCTGAAATGATCCCAAAAGAAATTGGTTTTTATCAAGACCCATATGCAGACTTTGGTCGCCTAGCCATGGAACTGTGGCGCGCTTGTCGTTTAGTTGTCGATACTGGTATTCATAATAAAAAATGGAACCGAGCGCAAGGTATTGAATACTACGTAAGCAATACACCGAACGCAAAATCTGACGCTGTAAAAATGGTAGAGCGTCACGTTGTTATGCCTTCACAAGCTACGGCTTATAAAATTGGTATGTTGAAAATTGTTGAACTACGTGAAATGGCAAAACAGAAAATGGGCGATAAATTTGATATTCGTCAATTTCATGATGTGGTACTAACCAATGGCGCAGTACCGCTTAATGTTCTTGAAACTATGGTTAACGAATATATAGAAAAGAATAGCTAAAGTCGTAACAAATTTACGCAATGAATCAACGCCAACAAAATATTTTGTTGGCGTTTTTTTATATTAGTCTAAACAAAAACTAAACTCAGACTGGTTAGCTATTTTTCAGCTTAACCTTTGGGCCCCATTGATATAGTGCCAATCCACACATCACCAATAATGCACCAAACACTAAATTCATGCTAACAACCTCGTTATTTAAAACAGCACCTAAGTAAAGTGCAAATATCGGCGTCATCATGGTAATCAAAGCCACGGTACTGGCTCTTAGCTTTTGTAAAATAAAAAAGTAAGCTAAAAAACCAACTAACGAGCCAAAAATACCTAAATATAGAATTGCCCAAATTGAGCGAGCCTGCCAAGTTTGGTACGGTATAGTGCCATCAAGCAGCAACCATGCTACTGCAAATAATGGCACGCTGAACAACAAGGCTCCTACTGTGGTTGCTAGTGGGTGTATTTCAATAACAACACTTTTCACTAAAACACCGCTTAAGCTAAAGAAAAACACGCCTAGCAAGATAAAAACAATACCGACAAAACTCTGCTGACTCAAAGATATGCTGTCAAAGCAGACGACAAATAAACCAAGTAAAGCGACCGTTAACGCCAATTTTTTTGTCCGGCTAAATTTAGATTCAGACAAAAGCTTTTGCCCTAACAAGCCTGACAATATTGGCGATAAGCCAAATACCAGTGACATTAAACCCGATGATAAGTACTGAGCAGCAAAGTAAGAAAAAGTCATACCGCCAAAAATACCAATGCATGAATACGCATATACCTTTCTAGCTTGAAATGACCAAGGTAAGTGAATATTTGCCAGTTTTATCAGTAGTAAGCCAGGAATAATCGCAATCAACATACGCAAAAAAACAGCTAAAGTTGGGCTAACACTTTCACTACTCCAGACAATCCCTAGCGGTGTTGTTGACCAAATAATAACGACGGCTAAATACGCCACTGAAACGGGCATTACCTCTCTCCTTTTTAATGATTAAAGTGCAATTTTTATTAAACCTGCACGTTTTTATGCTTGAAAATTACCGAGAAAAGAGACTGAGCTTTGAAATGAAAAATTAAAACCGCAGTCTGATAATCTGCGGTTTGAAGTAGAATATAAACGTTACTTATTACCCGACAGAATTACAACTAGCAGCCAGCGATTGACATTAATAGCCTGCTGATTTGTTAGTTTATTCATCATATTTCGGATTTGGATAAGCATTAATTGATTCTATTACAAGTGTTTATAAAATTCATTTTCACAATGCCGAGAATCAAAACGAATGTCAATCTCTATATCGATTTAAAACCATACACCTGGAAATATTTAAATCATTTAATTTTGCGCTAAGTATCAGGTTCTTTACCAACCACCACACCTAATTAACATATTATTAACTTATTTTAATGAAAGTGTAACAAAACTTTGCTAAGATTTTGTTGACCAATTAGACAGAAACCGCTCAGGGAATAGGCAGGATGAAAATTCATGCCTATTTTTTTGTCTGCTATTTGGGTAATTGAATAAAAAATAATAAAAAGAGAGAAATAGAAATGAAATCTGCAATATTAACGCGGACATACCGATACACAATTGGTTTGTCTGTCTACCTTACAACTATGGCCAACATAGCCTATGCTGCTGAACCTCAAAACTATTACGATACAGTTGATACAGCCAATGCAACTGTACTTAAGCAAAGTTTACATGAAATTATAGATGATCATCAACGTTTCCCATATACCTCTTCAGCAACCGATACATGGGATATTTTGGAAGCCGCTGATCAAGACCCAAACAATAGCAACAACGTTATTAGCATATATAAAAACATATCATATGCAAAAGTTGGCGGTGGTAATAACAACTATAATCGAGAACATAGTTGGCCAAAATCTTATGGCTTTCCAAAGGATGGTACGAGTAATTATCCTTATACTGACGCGCATCATTTATTTATTGCCGACAGCAGCTACAACTCGAGTCGAAGTAATAAGCCTTATGCAAATTGTACCAGTGACTGTGCAGAGAAAACCACTGACTTCACTAATAGCCGCGGGGGTGGTGCAGGTGAACATAACCTGACCAAAGGTTCAGGTCATACAGGAACTTGGCAAACTTGGATTGGCCGTAAAGGTGATGTAGCCCGTGCTTTAATGTATTTAGCCGTTAGATATGAGGGCGGCGTACATGGCGTCACTGGCGTAAATGAACCAGACTTAATTTTAACAGATGATCGCAATTTAATTGCCGGCTCAAAAACAGGTGCAAATGTTAGTGTTGCTTATATGGGGCTAAAATCGGTACTCATTCAATGGCATAAAGATGATCCTGTCGACGATTTTGAAAGAAGACATAACGATGCAGTATATGCGCAGCAAGGTAATCGAAATCCGTTCGTAGACCGCCCTGAGTATGCTGTTTGTATTTTTGAAGATGTTTGTAATAGCACAGGAGTTACGCCACCAACAGGCAGTAACAATTATATATGGATAAATGAAATTCACTACGACAACAACAGCAGCGATGTAAATGAAGCTGTTGAACTAGCAGGAACAGCAGGTATTAATCTTAATGGTTGGCAACTGATCGCTTATAACGGAACTAATGGTGCAGCTTATAAAACGATAAGTCTTCAAGGCACTATTCCCAATCAATCAAACGGCTTTGGTACGTTAAATTTTGCATTTTCTGGCTTACAAAATGGCAGTGCTGATGGCATTGCATTAATTGATGATAGTAATCAAGTGCGTCAATTTTTAAGCTATGAGGGACAACTTATTGCTACCGACGGTCCAGCAAATGGCGTAACTTCGACTAATATCGGCGTTTCAGAAACATCCAATACGCAAGCGGGTTTCTCATTACAATTATCCGGTACAGGCAAGCAATACAGTGACTTCAATTGGCAATCTCCAGCAGCAAACACAGCAGGAAGTAAAAATAATAACCAAATATTTAGTGCTGGTGAAGAGAAAAGCATATTTGAAAATAACACCATTACTGCCATCCCCGATAATGGCAATGTTGTAAGTAATATTGATGTTCAACGATCAGGTAATGCAGGCTCGATTAAAGTTTCGGTCAATATAACTCATACATATCGTGGTGATATCAGTTTAAATTTAATTGCCCCTGATGGCAGCTCGTATACTTTGAAAACGTTATCGGGAAGTGACAGTGCTGATAATGTTATTGAAACCTATACTGTAAATGCTTCAGGGCTTGCACAAGGTCAATGGAAACTATCAATTGCGGACAATTATCAACAAGATATTGGCAACCTAACCCAGTGGAAAATTACTTTCTAATAAACCAAAGCTAAGTAAACCATAGCTGACACAAAATCATTTAACACGCAATAAAGGCTAGCTTTCACTATTAACCGCTAGCCTTTTTACATTATCGAAAAACATAACCTTCAATCACAGCAATCAAGCATTTAATTGTTATCAATAGCCTGATAAATTAGCAAGCCTACTTTCTACGTGAGGACATATAATGGAGTTAAAGATTATCCCTGTTGTGCAAGTAATCATTGCTATGATTTTAATGACCATGATTCAGACAACAATGCCAAGTTTTGCATATACCATGTTATTTAGCACTCACCTTGCCAGCAGTTTAACTTTAATTGGTGTTACTATTGGTATTCTTGCCATCTATTGCTTTCGCAAACATCAAACAACGGTTAACCCAACTAAGCCAGAGTCATCTTCTAAAGTCGTTAATAGTGGCATTTACCATTATTCACGTAATCCAATGTACTTGGCGATGTTGCTTGCATTAACTGCCTATGGTTTTTACCTTGAGAATTTGCTGACTTTTTTAGTTTGTGTTGTATTTATTTGGTATATAAGCAAATATCAAATCACCCCTGAAGAGCGCATACTTAATGAAATGTTTGGTCAAGAATATCAAAGCTACTGTAAACAAGTGCGCCGTTGGATTTAATGATATTCGAAAAGGAAATAGCGAAAAAGCACTGACTATTGTTTTACCATCAACAGTGCTTTTACAAAAGTAGACTAATAAGGGTTATGCTTTCTTTAAATAGGCTGCAACTAATACAATACGAGTGCCATTTACTTTACCTTCAATATGCTCAGGATTATCCGTTAAGCTAATACCGCGTACCATAGTGCCCTGCTTGGCTGTAAAGTTAGCACCTTTAACTTTCAAGTCTTTAATTAATGTTACATTATCACCGTCTTGCAATTCCGCGCCATTACTATCTCGTGTTGGCCCTTCTCGCTCAGCTGCGGCAATTCCTTGCTCAGCCCAGGTTTTAACATCGTCTTCTAAATAAATCATATCTAAGGCATCTTGCGCCCAGCTTTCTGCAGAAAGCTTATGCAACATACGATAAGCCATTACTTGTACTGCTGGCTCTTGATTCCACATGGCATCATTTAGGCAACGAAGATGATTGATATCTAGTTCAATACTGCCCTCAACTTGCCCTAAACAGTTATCACAAAGATAAATACTTTGCTGCGCACTTAAGTCACTTGTTGGTGGTACCGGATAAACACTTAAGCTATCGGTCGACGCACAAAATTCACAGCTAGAATTGCTGCGCTGCTTTAATGCTTGTTCTGTAACCATAATAAAATACCCACAAAAAATTTGTCGCTATTATGCCTAGGTTGATGCTGCGATGATAGACAAATTCGCAATTAACAATATCTGAGATCAAAAAAGGTGGCATTGCCACCTTTTTATCTAATAGAAACCTTAAGGTAACTTACTCTTTTGCCTGCTCATTAGTCGCTAAGGCTGAGTCTTCACCGGCAAACTTATCCACCCAAATTGCAATTGCACCATCACCTGTTACGTTACAAGCGGTACCAAAACTATCTTGCGCTAAATATAAAGCAATCATTAGTGCTAAAGCTGCGTCAGTAAAGCCAAGCATACTAGCTAATAAACCAAGAGCCGACATTACCGCACCACCCGGAGCACCAGGTGCAGCAATCATAGTAACGCCTAACATTAAAATAAAGCCCATCATGCCACCTAAACCTGGTAAAGCTAATTCAGGTGTCAATAACATTACGGCGGTTGCACAAGTTACTATGGTAATAGTCGAGCCACTTAAATGAATTGACGCACAAAGCGGTACGGTAAAGTTAGCTACACCATCACTAACATCATTAGCTTTAGTCGCACGTAAAGATACAGGAATAGTTGCAGCACTCGACATAGTTCCTAACGCAGTAAAGTAAGCAGGTAACATGTTTTTAAGTAACACTGCTGGCGACTTTTTCATTGCGACTGCTGTCGCAACGTACAAAATGGTGATCCATAGCCAATGCATCGCCAATGCCAGCACTAATACTAAACCAAATGTTTGTAGCGTTGAGAAAACGGTACCATCCACTGTCATTTCGGCAAATACACCCGCAATATAAAATGGTAATGCAGGAATAATGACCTTACTAAGTAGCATTTCAATAACATCGCGAGCTTCATTTAACGTGGTACGTAAACCAGTCGCATTTATAGCACTGATGCCTATGCCGAAAATAAATGCGAGTGCTAGTGCAGTCATCACATCAAACAGTGGCGGAATACTAATGTTTAGGAAACCTTTAAGTTTTTCACCTTCTGTTGCAGCTTCTAATGCATTTCCAGAAATTAACCCTGGTAATACTGTACTTGCAACAACAAAAGCAATAATACCAGCGACAATTGTTGATCCATAAGCTAAACCAACGGTTTTACCAAGCAATGCTCCGGAGCCCTGTGGCAATGACGCAATACCACTGGCAATATAAAATAAAATAATCAGTGGGATAGTAAACTTAATTAGCTGCCCTACCAACATTTGAATAGTAAACGTTAATTGTACGATAAAGTCAGGGGCGTAAAGGCCAATAATGATGCCTGATACTATGCCAGCAATAAGCTTTAGCACTAAATTCATATGAACTCCGATTGTTATAATAATATTGAGATTATTGTTCTTTTATTTTCAAACCTTGTTGAAATGCCATTCTAACCTGATTATTTATTATCAAGCCAGATAAGCTGTAATTTACTACTATCTTGCTGTGGCAGATGACTTTTACAAACAAACAAACCAAGCGCTGCTACTAATGTTTCATCATAATAAAGAAAGGGGATACGCTGTCGTTGCCACGTTGGTATCTTAGCTTCTTGTAATATCTTTTTAAGCGCTCGTGATTTATTGCGATAATCAGGCAAGCATGTCGGATTATTATGACTAAATCGAATACTTACCTGTTGCCCCTCTTTAGGCGCTTGAATTCTAATATTTGTCATCAAAGCTTCGTCAGTAACCTGCGGGGTTACTAGCTCAGTGTTATTCGCTAATAACGTGATATGAAGCTGCCCTAAATTATCCGGCAATGTAATGTTATCAGTAGCTTTCGTCAACTGAACCTGATGTTGCCACTGTTTTATCTCAACAAAATTATCTGTTAAATGTAACTGCTGTTGATAGCGACGAAAACTATAATCATTAATTTTTATTGCTGGGTTTTTATCGTTACTTGCCCGCATTTGTTGTTCAATTTGTTGCAACTGCGCACTACTGGGCATTACCTTATCATGCTTAGCTAAAAAATAACGTATCACATTGTTAAATCGTAATGTACTTAAGTTAAGTAGCTCTGCAATTGATAGCACCTTATTTGTGATGCTAACTTTGATTAGGTCTTCTTCGGCTAATTCATCTAACAACGATTGGGCATCTTGGCAGTGGCCAACACTACGACTTAAGGTATCATTAAAACTTGGCCATCGTGCAGAAAGCTTAGGCATAACAGTATGACGAAGAAAGTTTCGGTCAAATACTTGATCGTAATTAGACTCATCTTCAATCCAGGTCAGGTTTTGCTGCTGTGCATAGTGAACAATTTCAGCGCGCGAAACAGCTAACAGCGGTCGCACTAATGTATGTTGAGCCAATTGAATTTGCTCAGACATTGCCGAAAGCCCTTTTAAACCAGCACCACGTTTTAATGACAGAAAAAAAGTTTCTGCCTGATCATCTAAATGATGGCCAGTAACAATCAACGCAGGCTCTTTGCTTGACTCAACTAAACACTGATACCGAGCATCACGCGCCATCGCTTCTAAACTTTGTTGAGGTTGTTTTTTAAGTGATAACTGGTGAGTTATAAGGAGAAATGAAAATTGCTGACATTGCTTCGCTGCAAATTCTTGCCATGATGAGGCATGTTTACTTAAACCGTGATTAACGTGGCAAACGGCTATCGTATTCGTTAACTTCTTTTGTTGCTTTAACTGATATAGTGCCGCTAACAAAACTTGCGAATCTACCCCGCCGCTATATGCAACCACAATTGGTTTATTGGCTGTTTTGCTAAAAAACGCTAGTAGCGTTGCTTCGATAATATTCACAAATGAGATCAGAGCGTTAACTTGTAGGTAAAAGAAAAAAGCGACCATATATTTGGTCGCTTTTTATCTCGCTTAGCAGTAACCGAACGACATTAATTTGTCGTAACGTTTTTCAATGAGCTCATCTTTAGATAACTCATCAAGTTTAGCTAAATCAGTTTTTAATGCTTGCTTTAAAAGTGCAGCCATTTGATCCATATCGCGATGCGCGCCACCTAATGGCTCATCAACAATATTATCAATTAACTCTAATTCTTTGATACGTTTAGCGGTAATACCCATTGCTTCTGCAGCTGTAGGTGCTTTTTCAGCAGTTTTCCAGAGAATTGACGCGCAACCTTCAGGAGATATAACTGAATAAGTTGAGTATTCCAGCATATTAACTTTATCACCAACACCAATCGCTAATGCACCGCCTGAACCACCTTCACCAATAACCGTGCATATAATTGGTACAGTTAAACGAGCCATTTCTTTTAAGTTAGTGGCAATGGCTTCACTTTGGCCACGTTCTTCTGCACCAATTCCAGGGTATGCACCTGGCGTATCAATAAAGGTAATTATTGGCATTTTAAATCTTTCTGCCATTTTCATTAGGCGTAACGCCTTACGGTAGCCTTCAGGGCGTGGCATACCAAAATTACGTTTCACTTTCTCAGTAGTTGAACGTCCTTTTTGATGACCAATAACCATTACTGGGCGACCATCTAAACGTGCTGTACCACCAACAATAGCACTATCATCAGCATATGCACGATCACCTGCTAATTCATCAAATTCAGTAAAAATACGTGGCAAGTAATCTAAAGTGTAAGGGCGTTGTGGGTGACGCGCTACACGTGCTGTTTGCCATGGGTCTAAACCTGAGAATATTTTCTTTGTTAGTTCAGTGTTTTTTTCACGTAGTTGGGTGATTTGTTCTTCTAAGTCAAGATCGAGTTCTTGACCATTATTGACCAACTGTAATTCTTCAATTTTTGCTTCAAGTTCTGCAATTGGCAGCTCAAAATCTAAAAAATTTAATGACATATGATTATTCTTACCTATGTTGTATCTGAGTACCGCTCTTTTTGAGCACTACTTATTTAAACTTTAACTCGACTTGCTCATCACCCAGCAGGGTTTTCAAGTCGTATAATAGCATGTCGCTTGGCGATACCCGCCATTGTACTCCCAATTCTAACATACCTTGTGCCTCATCTCTTTGATAAAACACGCGAACTGGGCAAATACCTTCTTTGTACGGGGTTAATACTCCCGAAAACTGTTCAATAAAATTACTTGATAGTTTATTTTTGTCAATCTGCAAATCTAACGAGGCGACATAATTTTCTCGTGCGTCTGCAATTGTCATAATATCCCGGGCGGTCATTGTAATACCACCGGAGTAATCATCAAAGCTGACCTGTCCACTACAGACTAAAATTGCATCAGAAACAAGTAATTCTGCAAACCTATCGTAGTCATCTGGAAATAAACGAATATCCATACGGGCACTTTTATCATCAAGAGTAACTAGTGCCCAACGGCGGCCACGCTTATTCACCAACACCCGAACACCGAGTACTAAACCAACCGCTACCGTAGTTTTATCTTTATTTGTTGGCTGTAAACTCACCAACCTACCAGTGGCATAACGTTTGATTTCACTTAAATAGCGGTTTATCGGATGCCCTGTTAGATATAAACCTAAGGTTTCTTTTTCACCATCTAGCCATTGTTCTTCTGGCCATTTAGCCACGTCTTTAAAGGCTTGACGGTTATCTTCTGGCTCTTCATTAATTAAACCAAATAAGTCATCTTGGCCTAATGCCTCTGCTTTAGCATGTTGCTCAGCCGCTTTGATAGCTTCAGGTAAAGATTCAAACAAGGCCGCGCGGTGTGGACCTGAGTCATCTCTCGGGCCAAGTGCATCCATTGCCCCTGACTTCACGAGTTTCTCTAAAACACGCTTATTAGTTTTCTTTAAATCAACCCGTGCACAAAAATCAAATAAGTCGGCAAATTCACCATCACTTTCACGGGCAGCAATAATAGCTTCAATAGGCCCTTCACCGACACCTTTAACTGCACCAATACCATATATAATTTGATTATCGTCATTAACGGTAAATTTATATTGGCCACTGTTAACATCAGGTGGTAATAAGTCTATGCCCATGTTTTCGCACTCATCAACTAAAGTAACAATCTTTTCAGTATTGTCCATATCAGCAGACATAACCGCCGCCATAAATGGCGCTGGAAAGTGAGTTTTCATCCACAAGGTTTGATAAGAGACTAATGCATAGGCTGCAGAATGGGACTTGTTAAATCCGTAACCGGCAAATTTCTCTACCAAGTCAAAAATTTTCATCGCCAATTCGCCGTCAACGCCACGTTTTACAGCACCGGCTTCAAAGCCAGCTCGCTGTTTGGCCATTTCCTCAGGTTTCTTCTTACCCATAGCACGACGCAACATATCCGCACCACCAAGCGAATAGCCAGCAAGTACCTGAGCGATTTGCATAACTTGCTCTTGATATAAAATAATGCCGTAGGTCGGTTCAAGAATAGGTTTTAAATCAATATGCTGCCATGTTTCATCTGGATAACTAATAGCTTCACGGCCATGCTTACGCTCAATAAAATTATCTACCATGCCTGATTGCAATGGTCCTGGTCTAAATAAGGCAACCAATGCGATAATATCTTCAAAGCAATCCGGTTTAAGTTTTGCTATTAACGACTTCATACCGCTGGACTCAAGCTGGAAAACAGCCGTCGTTTCTGACTTGAGTAATACTTTAAAACTGGCTTTGTCTTCTAAGTCAATTGCGGCAATATCTATTCGCTCTTTGCCTTCTTTAATCAACTTTTCGTCGGCCATTTCTATAGCCCACTGCAAGATAGTTAAAGTACGTAAACCAAGAAAATCAAACTTGACGAGACCGGCATCTTCAACATCGTTCTTATCAAATTGCGTAACTGGATTATTGCCTTCTTCATCACAATAGAGCGGTGCAAAATCAGTAATGGTTGTTGGTGAAATAACCACACCACCCGCATGTTTACCAGCATTACGAGTTGTACCTTCTAATATACGGCACATATCGATGAGATCTTTTACTTCACTGTCTTGTGCGTAAACCTCAGGCAACTTTGGCTCTTCTTCAAAGGCTTTAGCTAGCGTCATTCCTGGCGTTGGCGGAATTAATTTTGAAATACGGTCAACAAAACCATAAGGGTGACCTAATACGCGACCAACATCTCGAATAACAGCTTTCGCTGCCATAGTACCAAAGGTAATGATTTGTGATACTGCGTCGCGGCCATACAATTCAGCTGTATGGTCAATAACTTCGTCTCGTCGATCCATGCAGAAATCAACATCGAAATCAGGCATTGAGACACGCTCTGGGTTTAAGAAGCGCTCAAAAAGTAAATCATATTCTAGCGGATCTAAATCGGTAATTTTCTGGGCATACGCCACTAATGAACCAGCGCCTGAACCACGACCTGGGCCTACTGGAATATTGTTATCTTTACTCCACTGGATAAATTCCATTACGATAAGGAAATAGCCAGGGAACCCCATGTTATTAATAACTTCCAGCTCAATAGCTAAACGTTCGTCATAAGGTTTACGTTTTTCAGCAAAGTCAGGGGCATCTTTATCAAATAAAAACTCTAAGCGTTCTTGCAATCCCTCTTCAGAAACTTTTACCAGATAGTCTTCTATTGTTAAGCCTTCTGTAGGGAAGTCAGGTAAAACATACTCTCCCAAAGTAACCGTAACATTACAGCGTTTAGCAATTTCAACAGAATTTTCTAATGCCTCAGGGATATCAGCAAAGAGTTCCAACATTTCATCTTCGCTACGCAGGTACTGCTCTTTACTATATTTTTTAGGACGACGTTTATCATCCAAAGTAAAACCATCATGAATGGCAACTCGAATTTCGTGAGCATCAAAGTCTACTGGGCTTAAGAACATGACCTCGTTAGTGGCAACGACCGGTAAGTTATAGCGAGCAGCGGCGTTAACAGCAAGGTGCAAGTAATTTTCTTCGTCGTTGCGCCCTGTTCGGATCAACTCTAAATAATAGCAATTAGGAAAATACTGTTGATAGAAGCCAAGCATTTGCTCAACAAATTCAGCATTCCCCTTTAATAGGGCCTTGCCGACATCACCTTCGCGACCGCCTGAAAGTAAAATAAGACCTTGGGCGTATTCAACTAGCCATGCTTTATCTATTACCGCTCGACCTTGAATATGACCGCGCAAATACGCTTTTGAAATCAACTCGGTAAGATTTTTATAGCCAACATTATCAGTTGCTAGAATAACTAAGCGAAATAGTTCATCTTCTAACTCATCACTTTTAACCCAAAAATCGCAACCTATTATCGGCTTAATTCCAGCGCCGTGTGTTGCATGATAATATTTTACAAGGCCGCATAAATTGGTTTGATCGGTAAGCGCCAAAGCAGGCATATTTAAGTCAGCGGCTTTTGCAACTATCGGCTTAACTTTATTCAGGCCGTCACACATTGAGAAATCACTATGAATCCTCAAGTGGATAAATTTTGGGGCGCCTGTAGAACTCTCATCTTTAGATTCAAGCTCTACATTTGCTGGTAAAGTATCAGACATTAATCGCTCTAATTGTTTTTCTAATTGACGGCTGAATTAGCAATGACATTCGCTACTGGTTTAAAACTACGACGGTAATTATCAAGTACACCGTGCTCTATTATTTTCTCTAAATGAGCTTTGGTTGGGTAACCTTTATGTTTAGCAAAACCATACTCGGGATATAACTTATCTAAGGCAATCATTTCATCATCACGGGCGACTTTTGCCAAAATTGACGCAGCACTAATTTCTGCCACTCTGGCATCACCTTTGACAACACTTTGACAAGCAATATTACCAGCATCACTGACGAAGGTTGGGCAACGGTTGCCGTCAACTAGCACATAATCAGGCTCAACAGTTAATCCTAATACAGCACGTTGCATAGCTAACATAGTGGCGTGGAGAATATTTAAGGTGTCTATTTCTTCTGGGCTAGCTCTACCAATTGACCAAGCAATTGCATGTTGCTTAATTTCACTAGAGAGCGCTTGTCTTTTTTTATCAGACAGCTTCTTCGAGTCCATCAACCCCTCGATAGGATTTTCAGGATCTAAAATAACAGCTGCAGTAACAACATCACCAACTAAAGGCCCGCGTCCTACTTCATCGACACCAGCGATACAATAGGCAACCGGATATTCAAAAGGCTCGAATGTTTTCTTAGCAACTGACATAGTTTTTCATTACCAATATCATAATAAATCGATTACAGCATTTGCCGCTTGCTTACTGGCATCTTGTTTAAGTATTTGATGGATATTGGTAAAAGCCTCGTTTAATTCAGACTGTTCCTGATACAAACGCTCCTCCACCAATGGCAATATGTTATCAACAGTAACATTTGCTTGTAACAACTCAGGTACAAGTGATTTATTGGCAAGTAAATTTGGTAACGAAAACCACTTTAATTTAACAAAGCCTTTAAACATATGATAAGTCAATGGATTAAATTTATAACAAATTACCATTGGGCGTTTAATTAATGCGGCCTCAAGCGTAACAGTGCCTGATGCAGTTAATAAACAATCACTGGCAGCCATAACTTGCTGTGTTTTGCCAATAATAATTTTTAATGGTAATTCAGGGGCAATTTTTTTGTGTAACTCTGTAAATTGTTCAGCCCTTTTTTCACTGATCATAGGTACTACAAAAACTAAATTACCATCTTTCGCTAATAACTGTTTGGCTGCTAATAAGAAAGGTTCAACAAGACGAGATAATTCACCACCTCGGCTACCCGGCATAAGTGCTAGAACTTTGGCACATTCAGCTAGGTTTAGCTCATTTCGAGCCAATGTTTTATCTGAAACCATTGGGATATCGTCAGCTAATGAGTGACCAACAAATGTACACGGAATTTGATGTTTATCATAAAAGGCTTTTTCAAATGGTAGCAACGACAATACCATGTTAGTTGCCTTGGCTATTTTAAAAACCCGCTTTTCACGCCAAGCCCAAACGGAGGGGCTTACATAGTGCACAGTTTTAATTGCCTGAACTTTTAATCGCTGTTCAAGAGTTATATTAAAATCAGGGGCATCTATACCTATAAAAACATTAGGTTTATTATCGGTAAAATATTGTGTTAATGATTTTCGAATATACAGTAAACGGCGCAGTCGTCCTAATACCTCAAACACTCCCATAACCGATAGTTCATCCATTTCGAATAAGCTATCAAAGCCGAGTGCTTGCATTTTAGGACCGCCAATCCCCACGAACTTTGCCTTAGGGTAACTAAGCAGTAATTGCTGTATTAAACCAGCACCTAAAGTGTCACCAGAGTGTTCTCCAACAACAATACCAAAAACAGGATTATCCACGACTTTATTTACTGTCAAACTTTCATCATCTATAACAAAATTGGAAGTTAATTCTTGAGTCATAGTTTAACGAATAATACCGCGGCTAGAATTTTTAACAAAGTCAGTGAATAAGTCTAACTCAGGCATATTGTGTTCTGCTTGAGAGATTTTGTTCATAGCTTCATCAACGGTCAAACCCTGACGGTAAACAGACTTATATGCTCTTTTTATGTTTAAAATAACGTCTTTGTCAAAACCACGACGCTTTAAACCTTCACTGTTAAGACCAAAAGGCTTTGCTGGCTGACCAGAAGCCATTACATAAGGGGGTATATCCTTTAGTACTAATGAATTCGCTGCCACGAAACAATGATCACCTATATGACAAAACTGATGAACGCCCGACATACCGCCAAGTATTGCATGATTGCCAACATGAACATGACCAGCGATTGAAGCGCCGTTTGCCATAATACAGTTATCGCCTACCATGCAATCATGAGCAATATGGGTATAAGCCATAAATAAATTATTGCTACCAATTTGTGTCAGGCTATTATCTTGAATTGTGCCACGATGAACAGTGCAGTTTTCACGAAAAGTATTATTATCACCGATCACCAACTCTGTTGGCTCACCTGCATATTTAAGATCTTGGCAATCTTCACCAATAGATGCAAATTGGAATATTTTATTGCCTTTGCCTATTTTCGTTGGACCATTTATAACAACATGAGAGTTAATTTCACAGTCATCTCCAATTACAACATTTGCGGCAACAAAGGTCCATGGGCCAATTTTGACATTTTTACCTATAACGGCACCGTCTTCAATTATTGCTTGTGGGTGTATCAATGAGTTTGTCATATTATAGTGCTCGCCTTGCACACATTAAGTCAGCAGAGCATACCACTTTACCGTCAACCCGTGCTTCACCGTAAAATTTCCACATACCACGACGCTCTTTAACAAAATCAAGGTGTAAATGCATAGTATCGCCTGGGTGAACAGGTTTTTTAAACTTCGCATTATCAATCGAGGCAAATAAGAATAATTCCCCATCATTCTTATCTTCAACTGATTTAAAGCCCAAAATACCACTGGCTTGTGCCAATGCTTCTAGAATTAAAACGCCTGGGAAAATTGAATAACCTGGAAAGTGCCCCATAAATGCAGGTTCATTAACCGTAACATTTTTAATAGCATGTATAGATTTACCAGGGGTGTAATCAAGTACACGATCCACTAAAAGAAATGGGTAACGATGTGGAATTAATGACTTTATTTCTTCAACATCTATAATATTTTTTTGCGCTTCCAAGATTTATTCCTCAATTTTCATGACAATAAAGTAAAATTTAACCCTTATTGTTTGTAATCTCTTTCTCAACGTTAGCTACACGCTTCGTTAATGATTCAAGCTTTCTAATACGAGCGTTATTTTTATGCCACTCTTTATTTGGCTGACATGGCATACCAGACGAATATACACCAGGAGTATCTATAGATTTTGTTACCATAGTCATGCCAGTAAAAACGCAGCCATCACCTACTTTGATATGTCCATTAATACCAACAAGACCAGCAATAACACAATTTTTACCGATAGTAGTACTGCCTGCAATAACGCTACATGCTGCAATAGCCGTATTTTCGCCGATTTCGACGTTATGGGCAATCTGTATTTGATTGTCTAAAATAACACCGTCTTTAATTATGGTATTTTCTAGTGCTCCTCGATCAATGGTTGTGCTAGCACCAATTTCAACATTATTACCAATAATTACCGTTCCTAGCTGAGGGATTTTGATCCATTTACCTTTATCATTGGCATAACCAAAACCATCGGCACCAACGACAGTGTTTGCATGCACAGCACTACCAGAGCCGATTTCAACTTTATGATAAATACTTACGTTTGACCAAATTACCGAGTTTTCACCAATTTTTGCCGCGATACCAATAAAGCAGCCGGCACCAATACTTACGTTGTCAGCAATAACCACATGATCTTCTATCACTACATTTGCAGCTATCGTAACATTTTTGCCTAATACGGCACTTTCAGCAATGACCGCCGATGAGTGAATTAATGTAGCAGGTTTTGGCGTAGTATCTAATAACTGTGCAACAAGTGCATAACCCATATACGGGTTATCCATCACTATGGCATTCGTATGGCAGCTATCAAGTTCTTTTTCTGAAATAATAACCGCACTTGCCTGCGTTGTTTCTAACTGGGAGCCATATTTGCTATTGGCTAAGAAAGCTATTTGTCCTGGTTTGGCAGTATTTAGAGTTGCAATGCTATCAATTTTACATTGGTCATCGCCGTGTACAACTCCACCTACTTTAATTGCAATATCCGAAAGGTTATAGCTCATATAAATTTACTTCTTTTTTGGCATACTTTACAGCATAGATTGAAAGGTTAGCGTTTACCATCTGATGGGTAAACGCAATATTCCGAATCAGAATGATTCGGAATATTGAAATAATATGCATTTGAGATAAGAAAGGCTTCTATACCTCAAACTAAAACAGCTAAAAACTATTTAAGTTTACTAACTTGTTCTACAACTTTGTCAGTAATAGTGCTATCTGGCTTAGAATAAACCACAGCACTTTGTTCAAGTACTAAATCATAATCACCTTTAGCTGCAATGTTATCAATAGCTTGACGAACTAACGCAATAATTTTATTAGTTTCTTCATTTTTGCGAACACCAGTTTTTTGTTGAAACTCCTTACCTTTAGTTTGATATTCTTGAAAAAGCGTACCAATTTTAGCATCTAAGTCTTCAATTTCTTTTGCGCTCATTAACGAACCGTCACGCTTCTTTTTTTCTTGATTATATTTAATATCTTGTTCAAGCTGCGCCAATACCGCTTTGGCATCTTTGAACTCTTCTTCCAAGCTTTTCATTACTGCAGCTGTTTGAGGAATTTTTCCCATGATTTCTTGAAAATTTACTACTGCTATTTTTTGATCTGCCGCCATCGCAGAACTTGCTAATAATAAGCTTGATGCTGCCGTTGTCATTGCGATAGATTTAATCAATTTTTTCAATTTTTACTCCTAAAATATTTTCTAATATTTTTACTTTTATTTTGTTATGCGGTAGTTATACCGTCTCATGTAGTTTGGTTCAAGCGTAAAACGAAAAAGCCTAGCTTTTTCGTTATCAATCAGGCGTTGATTAACTATAAATCAATAAATCTAAAAGGTTTGACCAATGTTAAAACTGAAGAACTCAGTATCGTCACCTTCTTCTTCTTTCAATGTTTTCGCAAAACTAAAAATCATAGGTCCCATGGGAGATAGCCATTGCACAGATAAACCCGCAGACGCTCGATAACGGCCGACATCGGAATAATCGGCAATTTTTTCAAATTCAGCCGCTGCTAAATCCTCATAATCACTTAAATGGAATTCGGTATCCCAAACATTACCTGCATCAATAAAAATACTTGAACGAACACTATTACTATAGCCTTCATCTAAAAATGGTGTCGGCACAATTAGCTCTATGCCTGCTAACGCTATAGCATTACCACCGACTGAGCGAGTTGAGGTTTGAATAAAGTCATGATCTGGCCCTAAGCAACACCCTGCACCTGAACCTACTGGATCTGGAGAGCCAGGGATAGGCGTAGGATAGCGATAAATAGCTCTTGGGCCTACTATATTCGACTCAAAGCCTCGTAATGTGCCTGAACCACCTGCCCTAAAGTTCTCCCAAAATGGCAAAACTTGGTCATTACCATCTACTGTGCCATAACCATTACCATAACCTAATTGGAATTTAGTTAAGACCGTCCAACGCTGGTCGCGAGTCAAAGGAAAATACCATTTAGTATCTAAATTAATTTTAAAATAATTAACATCAGAATTAGGCGTGGTCATTTTGTACGATAAGCTCTGCTGCGAGCCATCAGTCGGGAATGTACCTCTATTCAATGTTGTTCGCGAAATACTTGCACTTAAATCAAAACTCTTAAAGTCTAAACTCCCATCTGGGTCGTTAGGATCTGAATATAACTCATAAAATTTTTGTATTTGCTCGTAACTCTGTAATCGTGTAATACCGTTACTTTTATAACCGACACCAAAGTTCAAGCGCACGTATTCATTAATAGGAAAACCTAACGATAACCCAACACCATAAGTTTTATTATTGTATTCAACTAAGTTTGCGTTACCAGCATCAAACTCTTGATAAAAAATATTTCCACCTAATGAAACACCATCAACAGTAAAATAAGGGTCTGTGTATGAAACATTAGCGCTTTTCGAATAACTCGATGTATTAATGCTAAAACCTAAGCGATTACCTGTACCTAAAAAGTTATTTTGCTGAACACCAGCATTTAAACTTAACTGAGTAGTTGAACCATAACCAATACCAGCAGTAAATGAACCTGACGGTTGCTCTTTAACTTCAAAATCAATATCAACTAAATCATCTTCACCCGGTAACTGATTAGTTTCAAATTCAACAGTTTCCATATAGGGTAATCGTTGAACCCAAGCTTTTGAGCCTTCAACTAGTGTATTTGATAGCCAAGCGCCTTCCATTTGTCGCATCTCACGACGTAATACATGTTCAGCTGTAACATGATTACCTTTAAAATTAATACGGTTAACATAAACTCGCTTGCCAGGATCGACCGATAGCACTAATTTAACCGTTTTGTCTTCTTCGTTAATTTCTGGAATAGTAACTACTTTTGGATAAGCGTAGCCATATCGACCTAAAAACTTACTAATGAGCTCTTCAGAGTATGTAACTAATGCACCGTTATATAACTCTTCAGTCTTAATTGGGGTTATTCTGCGTATGGTTTCTTCAAACCCTGCCATATTACCAACAAAATCGACCTCACTAACGGTATAAACTTCCCCTTCAGTCACATTTAAAGAAATATAAACCGCTTTTTTATCAGGAGTCATTGACACTTGTGTAGAGTCAACCTTGTATTTTAAGTAGCCGCGATCAAGGTAATAACTTTTAATCGTTTCCATATCACCCTGCAAAGTTTGCTTTTGATAACGATCTTGCGCCATAAAATCCCACCAAGGTGAGTCATAGGTTAGCTCAATACGCTCAAGTAACTCTGCGTCAGAGAATTTTTCATTGCCGACGATATTAATTTGCTCTATAGCGGCTGCATCACCTTCATTAAAGGTAAAGTTGATATTCACTCGATTTCGCGGTAAATGTGTTACTTCAGCTTTTACATCAGCATTATATTTACCGACACTGTGGTAAAAATCTTCTAAACCTGTTTCGATACCTGAAATAACTGTCATATCCAATGTTTCACCAACACGAATATCACTACCGTCCAAGCTTTCGGTTAACTGTTCTTCTTTTAAGTCTTTATTGCCATCGAAAGTAATCGCACTAATCGTTTCTCTTTCTCGAACACGATATATAACAGTATTTCCATCACGAGAAACTGCAACATCACTAAAGTGACCCGATTTATACAGAGCCTTTATCGATTGAGAAACGCGAAATTCGTTTAACTGGTCACCAACATTGAAAGGAATATGTGTCAATGCAGCGCCTAAAGCAACCCGTTGTAAACCTTTAACTTCAATATCTTCAACTTGAAAATCTTCAGCTGCTTGAACGGTTGTTCCCAAACTACCTAATAATACCGCCAGGGCAATTTTTTTAATAATCATAAATATTAACTTTGTATACTTCTTCTAGTTATAATCGCGATAAGTCGTTAAATATGGCGATACTCATCAAGCTTAGTAGCGCTATAGTACCAAATTTAAAACCTATTTCTTGTATTTTTTCAGGTACGGGCTTTCCAGTAAAAAGCTCTATAAAATAATAAAATAAGTGCCCACCATCAAGTACAGGTAGAGGCAAAAGGTTAATAATGCCGAGGTTGATACTAATTAAAGCTAGAAAGCCCAAGAAGTAGACAAAACCATACCCTGCACTATTACCTGCTCCTTGAGCGATAGATATAGGCCCGCTTAAATTTTTAACTGATACATCGCCAGTAATAAGTTTGCCGATCATATCGAAACTTAATACCACCAAATTCCATGTCTTGTTTACACTTTCACCAATCGCCGACACTGGGCCATATGATTGTTCAAATAAATATTTTTTCGGATAAGGTTCAGATGCCGGCTGAATACCTAAAAAACCGACTTGCTTGTCTTTAACTTCTCTTGCTTCTGGCTTAACCACAAGCTCCAGTAACTTTCCTGCCCTCAACACCGTAACTGTAACATTTTGCTCTGGGTAGTTTTTTACTTGCTGAGAAAATGTTTGCCAATTGCCATTGATACTTTGTCCCGCAATTGTAATAAGCTCATCATCAACCTTTAAACCACCTTTTTCAGCTGGAGTACCAGTACCAACTACAGCAATTTTTGCATGAACTTGTGCTCGAAAAGGTTTTATCCCTAAGCTTGCAATTGCTGACTCTTTATCAGGTGAAAAGTGCCATGCTTTAGTATCGAGATAATAATCCTTAGTAGAGACACTATTCTCAGGTCTAACAGTTAAAAGTATTTCTTCATCACCAATAGCACTAACCAAAGCTAAATTCACATCTTGCCAGTCTTTAGTCGGTTGTTGTGCAATAGCGATTATTTCACTATTAAGTGGCAGAGATGTTTTTTCAGCAATTGAATTTACCTCAACCTGACCAATAATGGGTTTAACACTAGGAACACCAATAAGAAACATGAGATAAAAAGCAAAAATAGCAAAAGCAAAATTAGCAAATGGGCCAGCGGCAATAATCGCAATACGTTGATAAACAGACTTACTATTAAACGTTCGGTCAGCCTTATCTTCGGCAACGTCATCAACTCGACTATCAAGCATTTTAACGTAGCCCCCTAATGGAATCGCGGCTATTACAAACTCGGTACCATATTTATCATATTTTCGCCAAAGCACTTTACCAAAGCCGACCGAAAAACGCTCAACTTCAACACCGTTTTTGCGAGCTACCCAAAAGTGTCCGTACTCATGAACGGTAATTAACACCCCAAGAGCAACAATAAATGATGCTAAATTCCATAAAACGTCTAACATACTGCCACTTTATTCAAGCCCTAAGGTTTCGTTATTTTCTAGTAAAGCTTGCGCAAATGCTCTGACCTTACCATCTAATGTAATAACATCTTCAATTGTTATCACCTCTTCTGAGACAAATTTATTCACAGAAGTTTCATTTATTTTTGCAATATCAGTGAATTTAATTTTTTCGCTTAAAAATGCGTCAACAGCAATTTCATTCGCAGCGTTCAATGCTGTGCAGGCACCTTGGCCTTGTTTACATGCTTTAATGGCTAATTTCAGGTTGGGGTACTTTATAAAGTCAACATCTTGAAATTCAAATGATTTAATTGAAAAGAAATCTAACGGTGCAACACCAGATTCTATGCGCTCAGGAAAACTTAAAGCATGGGCTATTGGTGTACGCATATCAGGATTACCCATTTGCGCTAAAACTGAGCCATCTTTATATTGTACCATTGAGTGAATGGTACTTTGTGGATGCAATACCACTTGAATATCTTCTGGCTCAACATTAAACAACCACTTAGCTTCAATAAACTCCAAACCTTTATTCATCATAGTGGCAGAATCAACAGAGATTTTTCTGCCCATATCCCAATTAGGATGAGCACAGGCCTGTGCAGGTGTTACATTGACTAATTTGTCATTATCCCAGGTTCTAAAAGGGCCGCCTGAGCCCGTTAATAGAATTTTACTAATACCGTCGTTATTTAAGTCACAATATCCGGGCTGTTGTTGAGCACTAATAGGTAAGCACTGAAATATTGCATTATGTTCACTGTCTATTGGTAAGAGCTGAGCACCAGACTGTTTAACCGCTTCGATAAAAATCGCACCTGAGGTCACCAGCGCCTCTTTATTGGCCAAAAGTACCTTTTTCCCAGCATCAACTGCCGCTAAGGTCGGTAACAAACCAGAGGCGCCAACAATTGCCGCCATAACGGTGTTTGTAGCTGCGGAGCTTGCAATATTTTCAAGTGCGGCATGGCCTGATAAAACTTTAATATGCTCAAGCTTGTGTTCTGCTAATTTAGCAGAAAGTTCTCTAGCGTGCTTTGCAGATACCATTACCACAACTTCAGGGTGAAACTCTACACACTGCTCAAACATTAACCCAACGCTCGCATTGGCTGATAAGCTAACAACATCAAATTTTTCAGGATGTAATCTCACAACCTCGAGTGTACTTTTACCAATTGAACCGGTAGAGCCCAAAATACACAGTTTTTGTATTTGCATTTATATTACCAACCTAAATACGCGTAACACAATGCATAAATTGGCGCTGTCGCTGTCAAGCTGTCAATACGATCCAGCACACCGCCGTGGCCTGGCAATATTGAGCCACTATCTTTAACTCCAGCTTGGCGTTTAAACATGCTTTCGTTTAAATCCCCCAACACTGAAATAGTGGTAATTAAAATCGTCACAGGAATAACAACACTAAATTGTTCCATGTTCCAACCAATAAAATACCCTGCTAACAACACCATTATACAGGCAAATAAAACGCCACCGAGAAAGCCTTCAAGAGTTTTTCCTGGGCTAACATTCGGCATTAACTTTCGTTTACCAATTGATTTACCAACGAAATATGCGCCTATATCAGCACTCCATACCATTAAAAATAAAAACATTAATAATTGCGCACCGTGATAACTGTCGATCGCGTAATCACTACTTCTTAGCACCATAAACGCCAACCAAGTAGGCACTAAAGTTAACCAACCAAAAACACCTCTAACCGAGCGATGACTGGACCAAAACTTACTACATCTAGGATATAAAAATGTAAGCCCTGCCGATAATAACCACCAAGCAACAGCAAGCCATAAAACAATGTTAACTTGGCTTAGTAATAACTTAGGAGCCTGCCATAATTGCTCTATTGGTAGCATGTACCATAAAGCTCCAATGAGTGAAACTGAAACGCCAACAAACGCTAAGCGACGACGCTTATTCGCAAAACCCATTAACGGGCCCCATTCCCATGCACCTATTGCCATAACCACTAAAATAACAGCGGCAAAATTAGTTAGCGATAAATAGAAAATTGCCCAAATTGCTGCGGGGGCAAGTAATAAAGCGGTAATTATACGTTGTATTAACAAACGGAAATCCTTAAATAACAGTAGTTTTTATTTTAATTATTAGTTACTTGTTCGCCAGTTTGACCAAAACGTCGCTCTCGAGAATCAAAGAGTGATATTGCTTTAGTAAACTCTTCTTCATTAAAATCTGGCCATAACACTTCGGTGAAATAAAATTCTGCGTATGCGGCTTGCCATAAAAGAAAATTACTTATACGAAAATCGCCGCCGGTTCGAATTAACAAGTCAAGCTCAGGTAGTCCCGCCAAACTAGTATGTTCATTCAAAGATTCTTCAGTAATATCTTCGCTACTCATTTCATCTCGAGCAACTTTTTCGGCTAATTGTTTCGCGGCATGGGCAATATCCCAACGCCCACCATAATTAGCGGCAATAGATAATACCATGCCAGCATTATTAGCCGTTAAGTCTTCAGAGTTTTTAATCATCTTCTGTAGCTTGTCAGAAAATTTACTCACATCACCTATAACCTGAAACTTTATATCATTTTTATGCAAGCGTTTGACCTCTCGGGTTAATACAAACATAAAAAGATCCATCAACACACTGACTTCAGTTTCAGGCCTTTGCCAATTTTCACTACTAAACGCAAATAAAGTTAATGCTTTGACACCATGCTTGGCGGCTGTTGAAACACTAGCTCTCACAGACTCAACACCCGACTTATGGCCTACAACACGTTTTTTACCACGCAATTGCGCCCAACGACCGTTACCATCCATAATAATCGCAACATGCTGAGGAATTTTCACCACTTCTTCTAACGTTGTCTTTGTTTGTAAATCGGCTGTACTCACATGTTCTCCGCTGTGTACTTTTTTATTTAAACGTTATTTTTAATCTTTATATGCAAAAACGCCGTAGTCATTATCTACGGCGTCGTTGATTAAGCAATGAAAATTTTAGATTTCCATTAATTCCTTTTCTTTACCGCTTAAAACTTCATCAACTTGCTTAATAAATGAATCAGTAATTTTTTGCACTTCATCTTCTGCTTGGTGCATTTCATCATCGCTGATTTCTTTTTCTTTATTTAATGATTTAATATCAGAGTTTGCATCACGGCGAATATTACGGATAGCAACTTTGCCACCTTCTGCTTCACCACGAACCACTTTTACAAGATCTTTACGTCGCTCTTCTGTCAATGCCGGTAAAGGTATACGAATTAACGTACCTTGTGAAGATGGATTTAAGCCTAGATCAGACTTTAAAATAGCTTTTTCTACTGCGCCGATCATACCTTTATCAAACACGGTAATTGCTAACGTACGTGCATCAGGTACGGTGATATTACCAACTTGATTCAATGGTGTGTCCATACCGTAATACTCAACAACAATGTTGTCTAAAAGAGAACGATGAGCACGGCCAGTGCGAACTTTGTTTAAACTAATTTTTAATGACTCAATGCTTTTCGCCATTCTTTCTTGAGCGTCTTGCTTTATTTCGTTTATCACTTTTTTTATTCCTGCAATAATTAATCTAAATTTTCAGCGTGATCGATAGTTGTACCTTCATCGCCACCCATAATAACTGATTTCAACGCACCAGGCTTATTCATATTAAATACACGCAGTGGCATGCTATGATCACGAGCCAAAGTAAATGCAGCTAAATCCATTACTTGTAATTCTTTTTCTAAAACTTCTTGGTATGTTAAATGGCTGTATAGCGTAGCTTCTGGGTTTGCGACTGGGTCTTCAGAATAAATTCCATCAACTTTAGTTGCTTTTAATACTACATCCGCTTCAATTTCAATACCACGTAAACAGGCTGCAGAATCAGTGGTAAAAAACGGGTTACCAGTACCAGCACTAAAAATAACTACACGGCCAGATTTTAGCAAGCTGATTGCTTCTGCCCAGTTATAACGGTCACATACACCGGCTAAGTCGATAGCAGACATTAAACGAGTATTCACAAAAGCACGGTGCAAAGCATCACGCATCGCTAAGCCGTTCATTACAGTAGCTAGCATACCCATTTGGTCACCAACAACTCGGTTCATGCCGGCGTCAGCTAGGCCCTTACCTCGAAATAAGTTACCGCCGCCAATCACAAGGCCAACTTGAATACCCATTTCGATTAATTCTTTAATTTCTTGCGCCATACGATCCAAAATTTTTGGATCTATGCCAAAGCCTTCTTCGCCCATCAGGGCTTCACCACTTAATTTTAAAAGGATTCGACGATAAGTTGGTTTGGGATTGATGCTCATGTAATAAACATTCCTTCAGAATTTTTTAGTTAAAATAGCCAAGGCCTGATCGACCGTAGCTATTTTAATACGTTTAGCGCTTTATCGAAAGCCTAATATGAAAAAAGTCTATGATAGATTGCTCTTATCCTAATGACAGTGATGTAGTTAATGGTCAAATTGCTACTAACAACGCTATTAGTATCACCAAATCATTTTCAGCTTATAAAAAAAGCGCCAAGTGGCGCTTTTTTTTAAGAAAGTTGCTTAAAGCAATAATTCAAAAGATGAATTAGCTTTTAGCTGCAGCAATTTGTGCTTCTACTTCAGCAGCAAAATCTTCTTCTTTCTTCTCGATACCTTCACCAACTTCTAAACGTACGAAGTTAGTAACTGAGATACCTTTCTCAGCTAATACAGCACCAACTGTTTTCTTAGGTTCCATGATGAACGCTTGACCAGTTAAAGAAACTTCACCAGTAAATTTCTTCATACGACCAGTAACCATCTTCTCAGCGATTTCTTCAGGCTTGCCTTCGTTCATCGCCATTTCGATTTGGATGCGCTTTTCATTAGCAACAACATCAGCTGGAACATCTTCTGGAGTTAAGAATTCTGGCTTGCTTGCAGCAACGTGCATTGCAATGTGCTTAAGTGCTTCTGCATCACCTTCACCGGCAACAACAACACCGATAGTAGCACCGTGCTTGTATGAAGCTAACGTAGTACCTTCAACATAAGCTACACGACGAACATTGATGTTTTCACCGATTTTAGTTACTAGTGCAATACGCTCTTCTTCAAACTTAGCTTGTAAATCTTCGATAGAAAGCTTTTCAGCTGCAGCAACATCAGCAACTTTGTTAGCAAATGCTAAGAAGTTGTCATCTTTTGCTACGAAGTCAGTTTGACAGTTAACTTCAACTAACGCGCCATCTTTAATGATGATTTGACCTTCAGCAGCGATGTTACCCGCTTTTTTAGCAGCTTTAGCTTGGCCGTTCTTACGCATGTTTTCAATTGCAAGATCCATATCACCATTAGCTTCTTGTAAAGCTTTTTTACAGTCCATCATGCCCGCAGCTGTGCGTTCACGTAATTCTTTAACTTGTGCAGCAGTAATTGCCATGAGTTATTCCTCAATATATAAAAATGTCAGTAATTGCCACAAACCAATTGGATTGTGGCAATAGCAAAATAAAACGTATTAAAAACTGAAATTATTCAGCTTCAACAAAACCGTCTTTTTCAGCTTGTACTGCGATGTTTTGCTCACGACCTTCAACAACAGCATTTGCAGCTGAGTCTAAGTATAAAGTCACAGCGCGAATCGCATCATCGTTACCTGGAACGATGTAGTCAACGCCATCTGGGTTTGAGTTTGTATCAACTACAGAAATTACTGGAATGCCTAAGTTGTTAGCTTCTTTAATAGAAATGTGCTCGTGATCAGCGTCAATGATGAATAAAACGTCAGGTAAACCACCCATGTTTTTAATACCACCAAGGCTTTTCTCAAGTTTTTCCATTTCACGAGTACGCATTAACGCTTCTTTTTTAGTAAGCGCTTCAAAAGTACCGTCAGAGCTTTGAGCTTCAAGATCTTTAAGACGTTTGATTGATTGACGAACTGTTTTCCAGTTAGTCAACATACCACCTAACCAACGGTGATTTACGTAGAATTGATCACATTTAATTGCTGCTTCTTTTACAGCATCGCTTGCAGCGCGTTTAGTACCTACAAATAAAACTTTACCTTTCTTCGAAGAAACGTTGCTTAATACAGCAAGAGCTTCGTTGAACATAGGTACAGTTTGTTCAAGGTTAATGATATGAACTTTATCGCGAGCGCCAAAAATGTATGATTTCATTTTTGGGTTCCAGTAACGGGTTTTGTGACCGAAGTGAACACCGGCTTTAAGCATATCGCGCATAGAAACGTTTGGCATGTTTTTTCCTTTATGGGGTTAAGCGTTCATACATCCAATATACACGACCCTTATTGCGATTCGCTAAACGCTATATCGCTGAGCACCCCGGGTATACCTTTGCTAGATGTATGTGAGTTTAGTTTTAATGTATTGAATTAATACAATTTAATTCAATACCGGTTAAGGCTAAAAAAGTTTGAAAAAGCAGTTAACACATTAAACAAATAATTTAGCGGCGCACTTTATACCATAATGGGAGTTATTTGACCAGTTTTTTACCTAGCTCACTCCCTTTAAAAAGAAAATATCTATTCAGGGGTAGGATATTTACATGGGGCGCGTTAAAATTAGCACAATATTTATTTTAAAATAGTTATCACATGTCTTCAAATACCCCTAACGCTGAACTTTTCTTTATCTATGACAGCCATTGTCCCTGGAGTTATGCTTCTACAGTGCTTATCGAAAAAGTGTTGAGCGCATACCCTTCTATGACTTTTCGAGCAATGCATATCGGTTACTATGATGGTGACAACAAAGTATCACCAACCACTATTACCGCCGTAGGTGAATTTAGTTCGGTGAAATTTGGGGCTAACTATAAAGAAACACTTAACTACTCAAAAGATTCTACCTTAGTCGCGAATCTAATGGCTTGGGTTCAAAATAAATCTGCTAAATCAGCATTTGAATTAATGACAAAATTACAACACGCGCACTTTGTGTTAGGAAATGAACTAACAGACAGAGACAGCGTAATTGATATCATCGATGAACTTAAGTTGTCACCACCAGCAAAATGTTTACAAGCGAACAAGCTAACTAAAGATGCGGAATTTGCTATACATGATATTATCGAAATTCAAGAACTTATTGGCACACAAGCTATTCCAGCTATGTTACTTGCCTATAATGAAAACTTAGTACTGCTTAATCATAACCTTTATTTGGAAAAGCCAAGTGCAATCATTGATGCAGTTAAACTTGAACTAGAAAACTTATCGTAATGCTATCAAGGTAAATTAGCCTGTAACCTTGGCAAGAACTCAAGTTGCTTGCTTTGAGTATCTAAAATTTACCGATAACTACTACCAAGCAATTTTGGACTTTATTACTGTGTAGAGTCCAAAAGCTCCCCCCAATTATTAACCACATAAATTTCTAATACTTATTTCACTATTTAATTGCCCTATATTGCGCTTTAAATTTGGGAAAAAATCAAAAAACATGTAAAATCGTGAACAATAATTATTTACGCTAGTAGTTAACATATATTGACCCCTTTAAGGCTCTGATGTGTTTCTTTGCACTGGCGACGTTGAAAATATAAGTTCATTGAGGTTTTATGACGATTACGATTAAAGATCCGCAAGAAATTGAGAAAATGAGAGTTGCAGGTAAGCTCGCCGCAGAAGTGTTAGAAATGATTGCTCCTCATGTAAAAGCAGGTGTAACCACAGACGAGTTAAATACCCTTTGTGCCGAATATACTGAGAACGTTCAAAACGCAATTTCTGCACCACTTAATTATCATGGATTTCCAAAATCTATCTGTACCTCAGTGAATCACGTTGTTTGTCATGGTATTCCAAATGATATTCCATTAGTTGACGGTGACATCATCAACATTGACATTACCGTAATTAAAGACGGTTATCACGGCGACACCAGTAAAATGTTTTTCATTGGCGAAACATCAGCTGAAGACAACCGTTTGTGTCGTATCACTCAAGAAGCATTATATTTAGGCCTTAAGAAAGTTAAGCCAGGTAATACTTTTGGTGAAATTGGCACAGCAATTCAAAAATTCATCAAAAAATCAGGTCGCTATTCAATAGTGAAAGAATATTGTGGACACGGTATTGGCAAAGAGTTTCACGAAGAGCCACAAATTGTTCATTATAAAAATAATGATAAAGAAAAAATGCAAGAAGGCATGTGCTTTACTGTCGAGCCGATGATCAACCTAGGTCGTGCAAATACCCTGCTTGATAAAGAAGATAACTGGACGGTTTATACCTTAGATGGTAAAAAATCTGCACAGTGGGAGCATACCGTTGTTGTCACTAGAACCGGCTGTGAAGTACTAACATTGCGTAAAGACGACACTATTCCTAGAATGCTACACAATTAACATTCATCGTTATCTTTCAGTAAATATGTAAACAATGTGGGTTTATTTCCAAAAGGTTTAAACCCTTCAAATGAAATAATAAGAGAGTTTATTTTTGAATAGCGCCCACATTATTCCCGAAAACTTCAGCCTTCCTTTAGCTGTCAGTGCACCATTGTTATCTAGCCAAGAAATTTGCCAGCTAAGCCAAGAGTTTTTACAATGGCAAAAAAGTGAATTTCCCATTAATGAAATCACTTCCCTTGTTGCAGCCAGAGCCTGCTATGTTGATCTAATTTTAACTAAGCTTTGGTGCCAGCACCATTTAGATGAATATCAAATTAGTTTAGTTGCGGTTGGCGGCTATGGCCGACGAGAACTGCACCCTTATTCCGATGTGGATATCTTACTGCTCACTCAAGATATCGTTGAAGATGAGCTGGCCGAGAGCATATCAGCATTTATCACACAATTATGGGACGTAAAACTTGATATTGGTCACAGTGTTCGCAGTATTAAAGAATGTTTAAAGCAAGCGGTTGATGACGTTACCATAGCAACAAATTTAATGGAAATGCGTCAGATATGCGGTAATGAATCTCTGGTATCGCATTTACAACCTCTGTTAAGCGAAGATGTTTTCTGGACCTCAGAGAAGTTCTTTCTAGCAAAACAAAATGAGCAGCTTCAACGTCATAAACAATATCATGGTGCGTCCTATACTTTAGAACCGAACTTAAAAGCAAATCCCGGCGGCCTACGTGATATTCAAACTATTGGCTGGGTAGCAAAACGTCACTTTATGGCAGATACCTTAGAACAACTCGTTGACCATAAATATCTAACTGAAAATGAATTCTTCGAACTTATAGAGTGTCAAGATTACCTCTGGCGTATGCGTTGCGCATTGCACTTTATTGCTGGCCGTAATGAAAATAGATTACTATTTGATTATCAAGCTGATGTTGCCGAACTTATGGGCTTTGGCGATGGTGGTAAGCTAGCCATTGAGCGTATGATGAAACGATTTTTTCGAATTATTTCTCGTATTTCAGAACTTAATAGAATGCTGTTGCAGCATTTTGAATATGCCATTTTAAACAAGAATAAAGAAAACACTGAAATCGCATTAAATGACGATTTCGTCATTATCGACGGGCAAATTAAAGCCCGTAATAAACGTGTATTTACGCGTTCGACGATGATAATGGAATTATTTTTATTAATCGCGCACCACGATGAAATTACCGACTTACATCCAGAAACCTTACGCTTGATGCGAAATGCGCGTCGACGTTTAGTATCAGGTATGATTGACTATGCTCGTTGTCGAGAAATATTTGTTGAACTTGTCAAGCACCCAAAAGGCCTTGGTTTAGCATTTACCTTAATGCATCGTCATTCCATTATTGGTGCATATTTACCACAATGGCGTAATATCGTAGGGCAAATGCAATTCGATTTATTTCATGCCTATTCAGTTGATGAACATAGCTTTCGATTGCTAAAAAACCTCTATCGATTTAGCCAAGCTGAGCACAACGAAGAATACCCATTATGTAGTAAAATAGTGCAACGTGTGCGCAAACCTGAATTACTCTATTTTGCTGGCATATTTCACGATATTGCCAAAGGGCGTGGTGGCGACCATGCAAAATTAGGCGCCATTGATGCGTTAGATTTCGCTAAAGTGCATAAGCTTAACGATCATGATGGTCGTATGATTTCATGGCTGGTTGAACAGCATTTATTAATGTCTGTAACCGCACAGCGTCGTGATATATCTGACCCTGAAGTGATTAAAGCGTTTGCAGAAATAGTTCGCGATGAAGCCCACCTCGACTATTTATATTGCTTAACTGTAGCCGACATGCGGGCAACCAACGAAAGCTTATGGAATAGTTGGAAAGCAAATTTATTGGAAGATTTATATTTTAGTACCAAGCGTGCCTTTAGGCGTGGCTTAGAAAAACCGGTTGATTTAAGGGCAAAAATACGAGAAAACCAGCAATTAGCTCTAGACATTTTACAAGAGCAAGATATCGATCATGCACAGTTACAACAACTGTGGAAAGAATTTAAAGCCGATTACTTTTTACGTTATGCGCCTGAACAAATTGCTTGGCATTTTCAGCATATTGTTCCACATGATAAAACTAAGCCGCTTGTACTGATCAGCCCGAAACCCTATCGTGGTGGTACCGAGGTTTTCGTGTATACCAAAGACAAGCCGCACATATTCTTTAATATGGTGTCACTATTAGGTGCGAAAAAACTCTCAATACATGACGCTAAAGTAACTACTAGCAAAACCGGCTACACCGCCAATACATTTGTGGTTCTGGATAACCATAATCGTGCAATCAATGACAGTGCGCGAGCTGGTGCCTTAGCACGTTCTTTAGGAGCCAATTTAGCATCTGAAAAAAGTCGTATTAAAGCTAAACCATTGGCAAAACGCTTTAAACAATTTAAAGTAAAAACCCAAGTTAGCTTTATTGAAAGTACCACGAAAAATAGTACTATGGTGGAAATTGTTACACTTGACCATCCTGGCCTGCTCGCCAATATAGCCGCTGTTTTTCAAAAAAGTAAGTTACAACTACATTCCGCTAAAATCACCACTTTCGGTGAGAAGGCGGAAGATGTTTTTACCGTATCAAATAGTGACAATCAAGCACTTACCGAAGCGCAAGAGCGAGCATTGGAAGTCATGCTTTACGCAGATAGTCACCAATAAATTAGCCTTGAACCATTAGGAAAATCCAAATGTCAGATTTACAAACAGTTATTGAACAAGCGTTTGAACAGCGTATGAATATTACGCCAGCAAGCGTTACACCAGAAGTTAAGCAAGCAGTACTTGATGCGCTTGCGGCATTAAATAATGGTAGTGCGCGTGTTGCAGAAAAAATTGCTGGTGAGTGGGTTGTACATCAATGGCTTAAAAAAGCAGTATTGCTCTCATTTCGTATTTGGGACAACGAAGTTATCGACGGTGCAGAAAGCAAGTTTTTCGATAAAGTACCAATGAAGTATAGCGACTATAGCCAAGCTGATTTTGAAGCTGATGGTGTTAGAGTTGTTCCTGGTGCTTCAGTTCGAACTGGCACTTATATAGGGAAAAATGTCGTTGTAATGCCAAGTTTTGTCAACATCGGCGCATATGTTGATGAAGGTTGTATGGTTGATGGCTGGGCAACCGTTGGCTCATGTGCACAAATTGGTAAAAATGTGCATTTATCAGGCGGTGTTGGCATAGGTGGCGTACTTGAGCCATTACAAGCAGGTCCAACTATTATTGAAGACAATTGCTTTATTGGTGCCCGTTCAGAGATTGTTGAAGGCGTGGTTATTGAAGAAGGTGCAGTTATTTCAATGGGCGTATACATTGGCCAAAGCACACGTATATTCGACCGTGAAACAGGTGAAACTCATTACGGACGAGTTCCAGCTGGCTCTGTAGTTGTACCAGGCAACTTACCATCAAAATGTGGCAACTACAGCTTATATGCCGCTATTATTGTTAAAAAAGTTGATGCAAAAACTCGCGCTAAAGTAGGTATTAACGCCCTACTTCGTTCAGTTTCTGAAGAATAGCATTTGCCTGTAATAACTTAAGAGTAAATTACCGGTGTAATATTTTAATATCTACATCGGTAAATTTATGAAAAAAGAGTCAACGTTGATTTTTTGACGCTTTATTCCGCAAATAGTATTAACATGTTCTCGCTAAAAAAATTATACTTCTGTAACGAAAACCGCACCAATTAAGTAATTTTTTTCTAGCTAAATTTCTCTTTATAATTAAAAACATAATCAATATTGGTCTATTTCATTAGTCCAAATTAAGGTGTCAAATTTTTAGTTGGCACACCCCTTGCGATAGTGCTTATTAAGTTACTTTAGACACTATTAGCATTATGAAAAAACTACCTTTGATCCTTGTTGTTATTTTAATTACTTTCTTATCAGCCTGTAGCTCTACCTCAAAGGTTGCTGTCGAGAAAAAACCATTAACCTCTGATCATCAATTAATGCTTAGCTTGCTTAACCGCCCTATCACCCAGGACCAACAAATGATGCTAGCATTTGCCAAACAAAGTGATATTTATCAAAATCCATATTTCGTTAATGCTGTTTTAATTAAGGGCGAAAAGAGTACTGATGAAAACAGTGAGACAAACAACACCAGAGTCAAACACAGCTTTAGTCAATTAATTGCGCAAGACTTTAATTCAGTGCGTATAAGTGGCCCAAAATAGCAATATAACAACTAAACACCATCCCAGCCTAATTCACGAAAAGCCTGCTGCCATTGGCTGTCAAATTCAGTACTAATGACAATATTTTGCTCAGTTACGGGATGAGTGAATTTTATTGCTTTTGCAATAAGCATTAATCGTTTAAAACCAAAATGCTGACCAAAAAACGGGTTTTGCTTATTATCACCATAATTAATATCACCAATAATAGGATGACGTAAGTGCGCTAAATGGCGGCGAATTTGATGACGACGACCAGTATGTGGCAGGCATTTAATTAAAGAATAACGAACACTAGGGAATTTCCCTAACGGTATTGGCAAAACAGCTGTTTTTATTGATTGGTAATAGGTTTGAGCACTTTGCGGCTCTTTATCTCGACTGACATTTTTATCACCTAAATCATCTAGCTTTTCTTTTAATGGGTGATCAACTATTCCACTATTTAATAAATGGCCCCGTGTTAACGCATAGTAGGTTTTTTCAATCTTACGATCAGTAAATGCTTGCCCCATAAGACGAGCAACCTCTTGTGTTAACGCAAACAATAATACGCCAGAAGTTGGCCTATCAAGTCGATGTAACGGATAAACATATTGGCCAATTTGATCACGAACTAATTGCAGCGCAAAATAAACTTCATCTTTATCCATAAAACTACGATGAACAAACAAGCCCGCAGGTTTATCAACAGCAACTATG
Source organism: Colwellia meonggei (assembly GCF_057537295.1). Taxonomy (NCBI): domain Bacteria; kingdom Pseudomonadati; phylum Pseudomonadota; class Gammaproteobacteria; order Alteromonadales; family Colwelliaceae; genus Colwellia; species Colwellia meonggei. Next base: position 316,430 of record NZ_BAAJLZ010000003.1, on the reverse strand, counting down.
TACTGGTCTTGATATAATATTCTTAGAACTGGCTTTTCAACAATTACCTCACCGGCATTTACTATCGTCATATTAACTCGCACTATTTACGTTTTTTACGTGCCATGTACGGCTAATTTTCGTGTCACTGAGTAATTCATCAATATCAGCAATAGTATCAATTACAACATGTTGTTTTGGGTCGCTAAAGACTTCTTCTGCCATAGGGCTAACTAAAATATTTTGGGGTAATGCTTGTTTTTGTTTTGCCATGGGCGATAAACGAGTAATAAAGATAAACTGCAGCCATTGCTCGAATGTCAAAGTATCGCAGCAAAACGGTTGTGAACTTTGCAGCTGAGAGGCGCTTGGCACTTGCTCACTCCAAAGTTGTGCAACTTTAAGTTCAAATGAAAGCTTTTCGAGTAGTGAAATTAATTGAAAATATGGATTATCGTCAGTCATGGTGTGCTTCCAATTACACGGGATTAGCGGTGGAGTTAAAGCGCTATTATCTCTATAATGGCGCGCTATAACAACTTGTCTAAACCATTTATAGCGATTGCATTACACTATGAGCACAACTCCTGACACCATTTCATCAATTTCTGAGTTACTTAGTTTATCTAATTCTCAATATCGCATTTACGATATTGGCCGCCGAGTTGATAAAATTTCAAGGGATCAATTTGAAAAAATAGAGTCTGCACAATTGCCCTACCCATATCCATCGCAAGGACATGCTTTTTTAGCTATCGCATTTTGGCAAAAAAATTCGATTACGCCGTATTTATGGTTTGTTAAGTTACCTTTAGATGAGCGCGGTTTATTAAACCAAGGGGCACGAAATCACTTTATTGCCATTATTGTTGAAGCGTTAGGAGGTGATTTGTCAGTAAACCCAACTGAGCAGCAAGAGGCGTTATTAAAGAAAAACCCTTATCACTTTACACCGGCGCAATATAAGTTAGCGGCAATAAACAGTATTGTATCTGTGGCATTAAAGCAGCCAGCAAGTAAGTTTTATCAACCGGCATTAAATTACTTATCAGGCAATAATGGCTGGCAGGCATGGCAGGAAATAGGCGTACAAGGTTTATCGGATATTGCAGCGCGATTAAATGATGGTAACAACGTAGAGCTGCTAACAAATGCCATTGAACATTTACCAGAACAAGTGTTAACACCATTATGTACGGCTCTGGAGAACACACAGTTACCGGCAGAACTAATCGCTAAAATTATCGCTTTATATCAAAAAGCACTTAAGGAAAACGAACCAACAATTGCTTTGTCTTTGTTACGAGCACTTGCATCAAGCAGCCAGCACCCTTTTAGTGAAAAGTTTATCAATGGTTTACTCGATAGCGAAGCACTTAATGAAGATACCTTAATTATCATTGCTGGGCGTTTGTGGTCAGCATTAATAAATGAGAGCATTCTTTTTAGCTATTTAGAGCACTTAATAAAAGATGAAGATCATGAATTATTCATGGCAATTTTTAAAGATTTAGTTGCAATACCAACTACCCGCCCATTACTATTGCAAGCATTACGTTCACCGAATCGCAGTGATGCCTTAGCGCAAGCTATTGGTCAACTGTTTAAACATTAAGGGTTAATGTGGAAAATATTTATTATCTATTATTTGTTGCATTATTATTTTGGTATTTCATTTATTTACGCCGTGTATCAGAATATGCTCGCACACATGCCAACAAATACTGTAAACAGGAAAACTTGCAGTTTTTAGCCATTGCTCGCTTATCAAGCAAATTTAGATTTTCCAAACGTTATGGCCCACATTGGGTCAGTCAATTCGATCTGGAATTTAGTGGTGATGGCGAATCAAAATACCATGGTAAAATGACATTACGCGGCTATAAATTAGATAATATTGACACGCCAGCATACCGCGTTAACTAACGGCAACTTTAAAATACAATAATACGGCTATTTACTACTCTACTGCCACTAAACAATATTAAAAATATAGGCAAAGAAAAAGCGACATTACGTCGCTTTTTCTTTTTGAACATTTAATTTGCGCTTGATTTGCTTTTCCTTAGCAAACATTCCATCTAGCTTACTCCATCAGCTTATATTCGCATCCTGCGTATATCCTTATTAAGCAAAATTAAACCTTACAACTTCCTTATTTTTTATGCACTTCCTTATACATCAAGTTAATATGCGTTCCTCGCTATAACTTACTATTAAGAAGTTTCCTTACCTCTTGTCCTCCTGACATGATTAAGTTTACTAAAGTGAGTAATACAAACTAGCCTAATAAAAATATTTTTTCTATACTTATCCTTTTAAAATTCAAGGAGCACAAAAAAACACTTGTATATCAATAAAATAAAAGCAAAACAAATAAAAGACCAGTGTACTTCATCAAGTTCAACGGACAAAGGTTGCAGATATATCTCACAAAAACCAAGCTCATTTACGAAATGTAACGCTTTAACAACAAATAAAAACATCGCAAAATTAAAAAAACAACTCTTTAAAGTAAACAATTCTTCTAGACGCACTGACATTGCCTGCAAAATTAGTTAATCTTCGCATGTGCTGATTTAGCATCTTTTCCTAGCTAGTTTTAACGGTTAACGCCTAATAAATTTATGCTGGCTTTTACCGGAGGTTTTGTGCAACTTTTAAAGTCATTACTTTGCCTGCGCGGTTATGATAACCGAGCACGCTTTATCATCATTATTTTTTCATGCTTGGTCAGTTTTGTGATCTTAAACGAAGTATTTTTAGATATGGCTCTAGCGGCTGTAATAGGACTATTACTTTGCGTGTCAATTTCCTTCATAGCGACGCAACGTCGACTCAATGATGCACAACTGCACCGGAATTGGATATTAGCGCCAGCAGGCAGCTTTTTAATATCAGGTTTGATTATTACTTTTCTTGGCCACGGTAGTATTTATTGGTTATTACTCATACCACTATTACTGTCATTACTATTGCTGACTTATCCTAGTAAACGACAACGCACTTTTATTCTGGGCTATTGTGGACCGGTTGATTTGTCCGAGTATTTAACAAAATCTAATAATGCTGCACGGTCTAACCAACGTATAGAGCCAACCATGAATAAAACTCAAACTAATGACACATTAGTTGAGGCTCATGTTGCTAATTCATCTTTGCATCAATCAGCAACAACGGCTGTTGATTTCCCTAACCCAGCAAGCACTTTAACAGGCGAACCGGTAAATGATATTGGCGAATCTATTCGACATGCGCTTTTTAGCCACAAAAATGCTCGAATAACCATTTCAGTAGTGAGTTTCTTAATTATTTTAGCAATCATTATTTCATTGATATTTAGCGGTGAAAAAACAGTAACTGACGCTACTCCTAATACTGTCAAGAATGTAGAGACAGAAAGTAGTTCCGATCAACTGCAGCATCATATTACTTTACCTGATAAGTTTTCTTTAATGGTGACAACATACGAAGGCATAGTCATTAATTGGCAAGCCGACAGCACTGACAATAATGAGTATTGGAATATTGCGAATGCTCAAGGAGACAAAAGTTGTCAAAGCATTGAATTTAATCAGGCAGGTAAAATCAGAAGTATTAAAGTTGATGTACAAAACAACGACCAATACTATGCGTATTTCTCGCCACTAGATACCAAAGCTCTAGTTAAAAACATTGCCTTTAAAGGCAGTTTCTCTTTATGTGGATATAAGTTTTCGTTAAAAGGAAGCCAAGCAGCATTAGGAAAGAATGAATATTATGCAAATCTAATAGAATATTAATTGTTTTGCTAAATTTCAGACAAAAAAATGCGGTTCAATGAACCGCATTTCTTAAACTAGCTTTTGTGCATCCTGCACAATAAATAATGATCCCGCTTCATCCATAAAGAGCTGTCCTTAGCCTTTCCTAGCAAATCATTTGCTGTCCTCGTTATCCTTCACAGTAACTATCCTAGTTACAACTGTTGTCTATGTTCCATCATCCTGACGACTTTTTCCGTGACAACATTTCCTTCTATCCTTGCGAGATATCCTATCTCTTCGCTATACTAAGCGTCCTTCTGGTAGCTAACTACCGTTTGGGTAAACCCCGTGTCGTCCTGACAGTTGTAATATTAGAACATTCACTTATTTTTCAAAGTTACTTTTTCAAAATAAAATCACTGTAATCAAAATGAAACAATACGTTATTTTATGTAAAACCTTAATTAACAGCAACTTAAAGGAATTCTAAGATAAATCAATAGCGTAAATAAACCATATATCCTACACCAATGTAAGACATATCCTACATCACTACTTCACTTTCAGGCGAACACAAATTCGTCACTTTAAATAGTATTTATGGTGAACTAAATACTTACTAAAAGAGTCTAGATTTAGTGACTCATTTCAATCAGCAATGCTAAAGCTGATCGCGAATCGAGCATTTGTCATCTTTGTCCTATAATTTAACGCAATTAGTCAAAAATAAATTTCAATTACGATAATAGGTTAACCTAGCGTTAACCCCATCTAGCGTAAACTTTATAAAATAGACTGAAATCTAATATTGCAACTAAGTAAATCAATTGTGAAAAATGTAGGGGAATAAAAATGCGTACAGCCTTTATCGCTATTGCAGTAAGTGTTATTGCACTTGGATGTAGTGAACCAAAAGCCAAGTTTGAAGAAACCATTAGACCAATTGCATGGCAGGCGGTTACACAAACATCGCTAGATCAAGTTCGCCGCCTATCTGGCACGGTTTATCCTATTGAAGCAACAGATTTAAGTTTTGAAGTTAATGGTAAAGTTGATTGGGTTAAAGTTAAATTGGGGGACTCGGTGCAACGAGGTGATGCTTTAGCACAGCTTGACCAACGAAACTTCACTTTAAGTGTTCAGTCGTCACAAGCCAATCTACAACAAGCAAAAGCTTCACTAGTTGAAGCTGAAAATGAATATAAACGTTATACTGAGCTACTCGAACAGGGGTTAGTATCTCGCTCTGGTTTTGATAACGCAAAAGCAACCTTTGAATCGACATCAAGTGCCGTCAGTATTGCCAAAACCCAACTCGATATTTCACAAAAAAATTTAGACGACACCCTACTAGTCGCCCCCTATAACGGTATGATCACGAAGCGTATGATTGAACCTTCTATGCAAATAGCATCAGGACAAAGTACATTTGAAATTGCCGGTGAAGATGGCTTGGAAATTCAGGTGATGGTGCCAGAAAACCTCATTGACAACCTGAGCAAGGGCAAGGATATTAGTATTGATTTCCCTGCAATTATTGGCGTAAAAGCTTTGGGCAGTGTTACTGAAATTGGTTCTCGCGCAGAAGCTGCCAATGCATTCCCAGTTACTGTAGTGATTAATACTGACATTGCTGGTTTACGCGCGGGTATGACCGCCGAAGTAGATTTTACCTTTGAAGGTGTTGGCAGAACGGGTTACACCGGTAAAATTTTTAGAGTACCTGTGTCTGCACTTTCTGCACAAAAATTACAAAAAGCAGCAGTCTTTGTTTATAACCCCACTACAAAATTATTAGAAAAAAGATTAGTGCAAACTGAAAGCATTATAGGTAACCAAGTGCTTATTTCTTCTGGCTTAACTGAAGGAGAAATAATTGCCACAGCAGGTGTGTCCTTTTTACGCGATGGTCAAAACGTACGTTTATTAGATAAAAATATTCGTCGCTTTAATTAACTCCCTAGGACAAACATATGATGAACTTCACTGAAATTGCATTTAAATATCGTAAATCGGTATTGATGGTCTTAGCGTTACTGTTAATTAATGGCGCTTTTGCCTATTTTACCTTACCGGCGCAAGAAGACCCAACAATCACCATTAGAGATGCCATTGTAACTACGTCTTTTCCTGGTATGGCACCAGAGCGAGTTGAACAACTTATTACCCGTGCTTTAGAAAAAGAAATCAGAAAAATTCCCGAGGTTGAACAAATTCGTTCAACCTCTGTTACTGGTCGCTCAGTGATCCATGTTGAAATTTATGATCGCTACTTTAACCTTGATAACATTTGGCAAGATTTACGCAATAAAGTAAAACAAGCGGAAGTTAACTTACCCAGTGGCACCCATACACCTTTTATCAATGATTCATTTGGCGACGTTTCTGTTGTTACATTAGCGCTAACTGCTGACGGCTTTTCCTTAGGTGAAATGTACGATATTGCCAAACATATACGCGATAATATTTATACGGTCGATGGTACTAAAAAAGTTGAAATTATTGGTGCACAAGAGGAAAGAATATTCCTTGAAATAGCCAATGCAAAGTTATCTCAATTAGGTATTTCACCTATCACCATTATTGATGAACTACGAAATCAAAATATTATTAGCCCAGGAGGTGAAATAGACACCGGTGCCCTGTCAATGGTGGTTGAGCCAACTGGAAATTTCACTTCTGTCGACGAAGTTGCGAATACTCAAATTAGCATCCCTGGTACCGATGAGAGCTTTGCATTAAAAGACCTTGTATCCATTCGTCGTGGCTATATTGACCCGCCAGATCAACCCGCATACTTTAATGGTAAACAAGCCATTATGTTCGCAGTTTCTATGCTACCAGAATACAATTTATTAGAGTACGCGCCACGTGTGCAAGCATTGATGACTGACATTACCGAAACTTTGCCAATTGGCTATAACGTTGATTATGCAACCTTTCAGGCTGATCAAGTACAACAAAGTATTCAAGGGGTTTCTAGCAGTGTCGTGCAAACACTTGCGATTGTTCTTGTTGTAGTAATCTTATTTTTAGGTATGCGAACTGGATTAATTGTTGGCTCAATTGTACCGTTTGTCATGTTAACTACACTAGCCATTATGAAGTTTAGCGGCATGGTGTTAGAAAAAATGAGCTTAGCAACACTCATAATCGCTTTAGGGTTACTCGTTGATAATGGTATTGTTATCGCCGAAGACTTTAAACGCAGAATAGAAGCCGGCGTTGATAGATTTCAAGCCATGTGCCAAGGCGGTAAAGAACTCGCTTTACCTTTACTAAGCTCTTCAATTACAACCATTTTATTCTTTTTACCTTTAATGCTTGCCGATAATATAGCCGGCGAGTTTACACGTTCCGTTTCTCTAGTCATTTTAATTACCTTGATGACGAGCTGGGTGCTTGCCTTAACCGTTACCCCAACCTTGTGCTACTTTTTTATTAAAGTTGATAAGGGTGAAAGTAATTTAAGCAATAGTGAAAACGATTCATCTATAACTTCAAAAACCACATCGTCCGCTTTTTATCGACGATATGAACAGTTTCTGCATTGGATAATGGCGCATAAAGTTATATTTTTAGCGGCCATGTTCGCGTTACTTGTTTTCTCAATGTCTGGTTTTAAATACGTTGCCCAACAATTTTTCCCTGACTCTGATCGTATGCAGATTATGGTTTATGTTGATTTACCTAATGGTACATCGACAAGAGAAACCAATCGCCAAATGAAAGAAGTGTTTGCCTGGTTAGATCAAGAAGAAACCTTACCTGAAGTAATAAGTTATGCCGGTTACACAGGCTTTAACGGCCCACGCTTTGTTTTATCACTGAATCCCGAGGACCCTGCTGATAACAAAGGTTTCATTATTTTAAACATTAAACCTGATACTGATTTAGACACTATGGTTAATCATATCCATAATCAAATGTTAGAAAATTTCCCCAACGTGTCAGCACGCGTCAAGCGTATGTTTGCCGGCCCGTCAGATTCAAGCACAATTAGTATTCAAGTAAAAGGACCTGACAAAACGGTAATTTACGACAAAGCTCAAGAAATCATGTCTGTATTAGAGGAAATTCCTTACACTAAAAATGTGCGCAGCGATTGGGAAAACCGTATTGTAAAAGTGCAAGTTAAAGTTGACCAACACCGCGCTCGACGTGCTGGCGTTACATCAGAAGATATAGCTGTTGCACTGCAAAGTTTCTTTAGTGGCGCAACTGTTACTGAATATCGAGATGGCGATGATATTATCCCTATTATTTTACGGGCTAACGAAGCCGAACGTTCAAACCTAGATAGATTGCGCACGGTATCTGTCATGTCAACGAATAGCGCAACGGCAATTCCATTATTGCAAGTGGCTGACTTTTTACCTGTTAACCAATTTGCAAAAATTCAACGTGAAGATATGTTCACCACTATAACCGTAGAAGCTAGCAATACCGAGATGACCGCACAAGATTTACAGCTAAAAATTGATGATAAAATTCAAGCATTAGCAAAAGACTTACCGGTTAATCACCATATCGAATACGATGGTGTAATTGTAAAATCAGCAGAAGCTCAACAAGCCTTAAGTGCTAATATGCCATTTGTTTTAGGTTTAGTGGTAATATTACTAGTGATGCAATTTAATTCTTTCCGTCGCGCTTGGATCATTATTTTAACCATACCATTAACATTAATTGGCACAGTAAGCGGCCTATTAATCATGAATGCGCCATTTGGTTTTATGGTTACTTTAGGTATTTATAGCCTTGCTGGTATCATTATCAATAACGGTATTGTATTGATTGACCGCATAGACATTGAACGCTCACAAGGCCAAAACGCCTATCAAGCGATTATCAATTCTTGCTTAACTCGCCTGCGCCCTATCGCTATGACCACAGTAACGACAATTATGGGCTTATTTCCTTTAATGATGGATACTGGCTCTATGTTCTATGGCATGGCTGTTGTGCTTGCCTTCGGTTTAGGAATAGGAACAATTTTAACTTTAGGTGTTGTTCCGGTACTTTATGGTCTTTTCTTTAAGGTTACTCGATGAATTACAACATATTACTCGTTGAAGATGATGTTGATTTAGCAAGTACAATTATTGATTACCTCGCGCTAGAAAAAATTTATTGCGATCATGCCAGTAATGGCATGCTCGCAATAGAGCTGCTACAGCAGCACCAATTTGATGTCGTTATTCTTGATATCAATATGCCATTAATGGACGGTATTAGCGTTTGTAAAAGGATGCGAGAAATAGGTTTAACAACACCAGTACTCATGCTTACCGCAAGAGACACCTTAGAAGACAAACTTGCCGGTTTTAAAGCCGGCACCGACGACTATTTAATAAAACCTTTTGCAATGCTCGAACTTATTGCCCGAATTCAAGTCTTAGCTAATCGTATTAGTGGTCAAGTAAAACAATTATCTATGTTCGGCGTTGAATTAAACTTAACGGCAAAGCTTGCTTATCGCAATGGTGAGAAACTCGCTTTAACACCGACGGGTTGGAATATTTTAGAATTATTAATGCGCAAAGCGAATAGTGTTATTTCCAGACAACAACTAATACAAAACATTTGGGGCGATGATAGCCCCGAAAGCAACAGTTTAAAAGTGCACTTATTTAAACTACGCCAACAGCTTAACAAACATAATTCCGCCGAGCTCATTCATACCATACCTGGGCAAGGGTTTATTTTTAAAGATAATAATGATTAATAATAAAATAATTAAAAACCAAAAAACATTTCCTTTAAAACGCTTTATTTTACGTACGCAAACTTTGGTGGCAATCGTATTTATTCTCGCCTATACCATCATTGTAAACCTTTACTTTATAGCGGGCTTAGATGAGTCAAATTACCAAGACTTACAGTTAGAAGCACATCACTTCGCCATGCAATACAAGAAAAACCCACAGCTATTGCCACCAAGTTCCATTCACTTTACCGGCTTCATTAACTGGCAGAATGTGCCAAAGAACAAAAAAGTACATTTCCCTGCTCTTGAAAACATGACAAAAGCGAGTAGTAGCAATATTGTGTTAACTCATGAAAATCAGTGGTCTTGGTCGCCAAAAGAAGTTATTTATGTTGTGACACTGCCATTAGATGACAATAATATACTGTATTTATTTCGCCATATTAATAACGAGAAATATGCCATTTCGAATAACAGCCAAATATCTCTATTAACGAGTTTGACTTTACCGATAGCGGCTTTGTTTTTCATTTTATTACGAATAACCGTTAAATTAACCTTACGATACAATCTTAAACGAATAAATCACTTAGATCGCTGGGTTGGCGAACTTAACTTAGATAATGTAGAAGCCCCCGTACCAAACTTTAACTTTAATGAACTTAATCGCATCGCCAATAAGCAACGCAATACCTTATTAAAAATAAAAAGTTTACTCGAAAATGAACAAAATTTTTTACGCCATGCTAGCCATGAGCTTAGAACGCCGATTGCCGTTGTTAGAAGTAATAGTGAGTTACTTGAACGTATGTGGCATCAAACCTCAAACGAGACTGCAGAAAATCAGCCGCCAGCTGCAAACTTAACAGCACTTAACCGTATTGCACGCGCGGCAAATAATATGCAACAACTAACAGAAACGCTTTTATGGTTAAGCCGTGAAGAAAGTAACGACATTGTCTGCGAAAAAGTAAGCATAAAAAATTTAATAACAGAGTTAATAGAAGACAACAATTATTTACTTAAAGGCAAATCAGTTGAAGTATTTACAACACTTGCTGAAGATCAGTTAACCCTTGCATATACGCCATGTCGTTTGGTGTTAAGTAATATCATCCGCAACGCTTTTCAATATACTCAAAACGGCGCCATTAATATTACTTATAACAACAAAAAGGTTCGTATCGACAATGTAAATAACCTTTCGGGTGAGATGGCTCATATAAATCACGAACGGCCAAGTACTATAAATAATGACTATGGCTTTGGTTTAGGATTGCGATTAGTAGAGAAAGTTATTGCAAAACTGGCATGGCATTATCAAAACATTGCCATTTTGGATGGCCGCTCTGTCGAAATAGACTTTTCAACTAACAATCAAGATTAATAATTCGTTAAAAATAAAAAAGGGAGCATTGGCTCCCTTTTTTATTATATCTGCGTTATTCATTATCATTGTTGTCGCTATCACGATAATAAACCATCAAAGAGCCGGAAACGTTACCAACATCAACCTCTTTAATAAACTGATAATTTACATCATTAAAAAAGGCTTTGTATTTCTTGCTAGTCGCATAAACCGCTACCCCTTCACTGTCTTTATGCTCGGTTAAAATAGTATTTACAGCCGCCATTAAGTAATGACCAAAACCGTGATGCTGATGCAGCGGGTGTATAGCAATAAATGACAACATATGAAACTTTTTCAAAGGTACCGACGCCAATACGACCTTTTCTTTTTCTATCATTTGCTTAGTACTAAAATAACCAGCACCAAGTAACATTTTTAAACGCCAATGCCAAAAACGTTCAGAACTAACCCCTTCTTCAGGGTTATTTAAACAGGCAACACCAACCATAGTTTCACCTAAGTAAAGCCCAATCATTGGTTGTTTTGCATGCCAAAACGCATTTAACTCTTCACGAATTGATGCCCGCAATCTTTGTTCGTAGTCGCTTTTTTCAGCAGAGAAAATCTCTAAAAAAACCGGATCATCATGGTAAGCTTGGTATAATAAAGACGCTGCTAGGCGCAAGTCTTCTGCGGATAAATAGGCTGCTTTTATATCGACATTCGTTTCGTCAATGACTGCTGATGACATCTAAATTCCCTCATAAATGATTTCGATTTATTATTATTTTTATCGCTTCACCATATCAGTATTTTAGAAATCAGGTCAAATTATTCTCTATACAAGCGCTAAGCTACCAAATTATTCTATACATTTTTTATGGATAACCGCCCAATAGAAAGTGGCTGTTGCAACAGCAACAGCCACGTTAAACGAGAAGAGTCAGTAATCACTGAAGCTAGGTTAAGCAGTAAATGACCTTCGACGACCGATAAAGACAAATAACAGCAAAACGATCCCCCACGCTACGCTACCACCATGTTCATCATAATGAATAACTTCAACATATTCAGGATCATAATCAGCACTTTCTAACGGTAAGGCATATAAGGCATTGGTATCATCAGAGCTATAACTTGTAACAACATCGCTATAACCAACCTCATATAAATCTATCAGCACATCGTAATGGTCCGGAGCATAACCTGAATCTAATCGTGTGATAACTTCAAACTCATCATCGGTACGCTCTCCGGTAATAATAAAATCATCAGTTGAAAAATACAGTACCCACGGGCCACCATTTTTACTCAAATATAAGTCAGCATAAACTCTTGCTTGTTCGCCAATAATCGGGGAAAGCACGTCGGCATCAAAGCTAACACTAAAAGTTTGGTAGTAACCATCAGCATCGATATCAGTCAGTAGCTCACTATAGCCCTGATAGATAGCAAAACTATGGTGTAAGCTAACCGCACTGTTAGTCTCTGCCGGACCAGCTTGCGCCGTACGACTTTTCTTGGCTGCAATGGCACGGGTGGTTTTAACTGCATCTCGCTGCATGCCTTGATATTTTGCCGTTCTAACGGTTAAGTCTGAGTCAGGCAATTTTTCCAGCACGGATAAAGTGTCATTAGTTAGCTCATGCTTATAGCCAGCAAGAGAATGATTTTCTTTTGTTGGAAGTTCATCAGTTCCATTCGAAGTATATGCCAAACTTGAATAACTAACGGCAAACATCATTATCACAACACTAATTTTTATTTTATTAAACATATCTGCATTCTCACATTAGGAAGAAGTTAAAGAATGAAGTTATTTAATCGTAAAGTGCATGAACCTTTGCTGAACAAAATGAAATAAGTTAGCAATAATTTTCGTAGTGACATCAATTAACTTATGTTCAGTATCTGTTCAGCTTAACTAATTTAAATTAGCCCTGACTTGGATTACCTCAGCCAATATTTTACACTGGGTAACAATACAGTTTGATCAGGTGTAACAATGAAAAAACAATTACTTATTATCAGTATTATTAGTTTACTCACGGCAGCGCCAACGTTCGCTTCGCTTGAGGCAACTAGTGATACCTTAAGAATTGTCCCTAGTAAATATGCTAAGTCTCAGCAATCAAAAGCAATTAGCGCTCAACAAGCAGCCCGTATTGTAAAAAGTAAATATGGCGGCAAAGTGTTAAAGGTAAATAGTAGTGGTTCAAAAAACAAACCAAGTTACCGAGTGAAATTACTGAAAAAAAATGGTCATGTAATTTCTGTAAATGTAGACGCCAAATCTGGCCGAGTATCAGGACATTAGTACATGCGGATATTATTGATTGAAGACGACGAGAACCTACAAAGTCAAATAAAAAACCATTTAACAACTGCAAAATACAGTGTTGATGTTGCCAGTGACGGTGAATCTGGTTTATTTCAAGGTCAAGAATGTCCGTACGACGCCGCAATTATTGATTTAGGCTTACCAAAGCTTGACGGTGTAAGCATTATTAAAACTTTGCGAGAACAAGGCTTTAATTTCCCAATATTAATTCTTACTGCGCGCGGTAGTTGGCAAGACAAGGTATCTGGCCTTGATGCAGGCGCAGACGATTACCTAACGAAACCATTTCATATTGAAGAGCTACTTGCAAGGCTCAATGCTTTGATCAGACGTAGCGCCGGAAAAGCCAGCCCAATTATTGAAAATGGTCCGTTTTCTATCAACACTACCAGTATGCAAGTACATGTTAACAGTAATTTAGTTTCTCTGAGCAGTTATGAATACAAGCTGTTTGAGTACCTAATGCACCACTTAGGAGAAGTTAAATCAAAAGCAGTGTTAACTGAGCATATTTATGATCAAGACTTTGACTTAGACTCTAACGTTATAGAAGTATTTATTCGTCGTCTTCGTAAGAAACTAGACCCTGACAACAAATTTAAGTTTATTGAAACGCTACGTGGCCAAGGTTATTTATTAAAAAAATTTGATAAAGAATAGTCTAATAATTTTATCCTGTACTAATTGAGTAACAGCCATTGCTAACAAAACTTAAAAACGCTTTTAATTCCTTAAAAAACCGCGTGTTGTTTAGCGCGTTGCTGATGATATTTGTGCTATTGCCATTGGTTGGTTTAATCATCAGTAATGCCTACGAAAAACATATGGTCGCAGGTATCAACAATGAGCTTTCTGCTTATTCTTATTCTATTCTTGCCATTGTCGAAGTTGAAGACAATCAACTGATCATGCCAGAACAATTACTCGAAACTCAATTTAATGTTAGCCAATCGGGCTTATATGCGGCCATTACTTCTGCTAGAAATAGCAAAGACTCTGAAGCCAAAACAGAAAAACTATGGAGTTCTCAGTCACTACTTTCTGATTGGCAAGGTGATAACTTTCAGCAACCAGCTTTAGGACAAAGTAAATTTTACCAGGCAACAATAGATGAAAAACAACATTTTGTTTACAGCTTAAGTGTCAGTTATGGCAGTGAAGCACATCCCTTCCCGATAACGCTGCACATAATTAAACAACAAACTGATTTAGCTATAATGATGACAGAATTTCATCATCAACTGTTATTAGGTTTAGCTGGTCTAATGCTAATTTTATTGCTGTTTCAATACTTATGGTCACTTTGGACACTAAAACCATTAAAGGTGTTAAGAGCAGAATTGAAAAGTGTTGAACAAGGCAATGCCGAACGCTTAAAAGCACTTTACCCAACTGAACTGACACAAGTAACCGAGCAATTAAACTTATTACTAAGCGCAGAACAAAAACAACGCCAACGTTATCGCAATGCTCTATCCGACTTAGCTCACAGTTTAAAAACACCATTGGCTGTTATTCAAAGCCAACATCAGCTTTCTCAACTTACCATTGAGCAATTAGGTATTATAAATGCCATGGTTGAGCACCAATTACGAAAGGCACAAAGTGCGGGTCAGTCGTCTTGGCATTTAGGAACTCAAGTTGCGCCAATTACAGATAAATTATTTAGTAGTCTCAGCAAGATATATCAAGAAAAACAATTAACATTTACCAATAATATTCCCCAAGACTGCAATTTTAAGGGTGACGAATCAGATTTATTAGAAATGTTAGGAAATTTACTCGATAACGCCTGTAAAGCTGCCAAAAATAAAGTTGCCCTTAATGTATTTTCCGAAAACAATGCCATTATATTTATTGTAGAAGATGATGGTTGCGGTATCGAAAAGTCATTACGCGATGATATTTTACAGCGTGGTACACGTGCCGACACCTATCAACATGGCCATGGTATTGGCTTAGCAATTGTTAGAGATTTAGTTGATAGTTACCATGGGACTATTTCGATAGAGAGCTCTACGGCATTAGCTGGAGCAAAATTTACCTTAAACTTTCCGCAGTAGCGTTTTATAGCAAACATTATAAAAAACACTTATTAGCTTCATCTCATACAATGTCGAACTGTCGAAGTAACCATTGTTATATTGATTTTAATTATCTAAATCCTATTGCCAACTAAGCCAAATCAACACACAAAATATCAACTGTATAACAAACTTCGCTATCTTCAGTTCCTTATCAATACCAAACGTTAGTTGATAAAGCCCATAATTCCTAACGACAAACCGAAATAGAAATAAAAACTCACCGCAATCTAACTGTTCAGCGACCATTCAGTTTACAAAGCGTATTATTATGTCCATCACTTGAAAAGTAATAATAAACGCCAGCTAAATTCACTGTCGTTACAAGGTTTACTATTCAAATCGGTCGTAATAAGGAGAGCGTAAATGCAAACCCCAAAATTAAAAAATACGATGACTAACATTATAGTTTCACTGACTGGCGCATTAGCACTGTCGTTAACCGCTACCCAAAGTTTAGCAATTGAAAGTGCCACTATAACCACAACAACTGATAGCCAGCTCACTGAATTACAAAGCTCAACAAGTATTAGCCAATTTACTGAAGCTGAGTTAGCACAGATGCTAGCCCCGATTGCACTATACCCTGACGCACTACTTAGTCACATTCTAATTGCGGCCACATACCCAATTGAAGTTGTAGATGCTGAACGCTGGCTCGCCAAAAATGAACACTTTTCCGACCAAGAGCGAGCTGATGCTGCGGAGAAAAAAGAATGGGATGCCAGCGTAAAAGCGCTTCTACCCTTTCCAAACATCCTCAAAAAACTCAGTAACGATTTGCATTGGATGCGTAATTTAGGTGATGCTTTTTTACAAGACCAAGCGCAAGTTTTAGCTAGTGTACAATCTTTACGACAACAGGCCGATCGAGCTGGAAACCTCGACAATATGAATAATGTTAAAGTTGTTCGCGAAACAAAAACCATAATTATAGAGCCTACACGACCCGAAGTAATTTATGTGCCGTATTACGATACTCGTGTAGTTTACGGACATTGGCGTTGGACACATTACCCACCAGTGTATTGGCATTTTCCGCGCCATTATGCCTATCATCATGGGCCTTATTATTGGCATAACCCAGTTCATCTAACATTAGGGTTATTTTTTGGCAGTGTTCACTGGCACGACCGTCATGTTGTCGTACACCGTCATAAATCTCGCTATTACAAACACCACAGTAAGAAGCGAATTTCGACCAGCTATCAAGGAAAAAAGTGGCAACATAACCCTCGCCATAGAAAAGGCGTTGCATATCGCACAAGTCATATGCAAAAAAAATATCATAGCCATACGCCTAGTGTACAACGACAAAAAATAGCAAGATCAGAAAAGCTGCATATCGCTAAAAGAAACAAACATAAAGTTAAGCACTCTAGCGCACTGCATCGTAAGGTAAGTCATAAATTAAAAGTTAATCAAGCGGTTAAAGTTAACAAACATACTCGACATAAAAATGCGCTAAATAAAACCCAACCTTATCAAGATTCAAAATGGCGTGGGCAAAAAGCACAAAAAGCACACAACTACCGCCACAGCGCAAACAACAAGGTTAAGCGCAGTGAAAAAGTACAGAAACATTATTCAAATGCGAGCAACCAAAAAAATAAGGTGGTAAAACAGTTTAATACTCAAAAAAGACCATCAACTCACAAGGTTTATAAAAATAAGCAGTCAACTAAGCATTATGTAAAAGCAAACAAAACGGTTAAAAGAAATTATAAAAGCACCAGCAAAAGAACTGTCGCGAAAGTGAGTCATAAAACAAGAAATAGCAGCGCACGCTCACACCGTGGTCAGCAAAAAAAGCGCCATTAATATTCATATGGTTAAGAGACAGAAGTTGGGTAAGTGAAAGTTCAGGGGAGGTAAAAGGGGCAATATCGAAAGCCGATATTGCCCCTTTTTTTAACTAGAATATGTTAAATGTAAATTAACGACCTTGCTCAATGGCGGTTAAAATATCATTTGTAAAAACCAATTTGGTACATTCATCTTTAGTTGTTAATCCATCTTTGTGTAAACGATGGGTACGGTAATAAACAACATTAATAGTTTTATCATCATCCATATAAGTTTCATTGAAGTCAGCAACTCCCATTTCACGCGAAACAGCAGAAAAAGCACTGTTTAATTGAATACGTGCTATTTTTTTTCTATTTTCGTACTCTCGATCTTCAAAATTTGAATTAAATGAATGGCCGTCTTCTCCGCCAACAGCAATAACACAGCCAGTTAAACCAAATGTTAACGGCGCCACAACGATTAAAGCTAATAGTGATTTTTTCATTTTATTGTTCTCTCAGTATAGAAGTATTGTTTTGAATATTAGATAGCAAATGCCAAACCAAGTTTTCAAGCTATTGAATTAATTACAAATAATAGAAATACTAAGAAAACAATACAAGACACCGTTAGTATTTTTCGCTAAAATGTTGTTACTTTAACATTTGAGTTAACCTTTATGACGATATCTGACGAAATTTCCATCATTGCCAATAAACTAGCTAACCAAGGAAAAACACCGAGTGTAGCCTTAATAAAAAGTAAATTAAGTCAACCAACGCAGTTGCCTCAAATTATTGCCATATTAAAAACATGGCAGCACGAGCCAGACTTTATCGCGCCGCCGCAGGCAGAGCCCTCAGTATCAGAGCCAGTAGATACAAACTATAATCATGACGAATTAACAAAAATGATTGCTCACGCAGTAGCGCCATTAGAAACTGAATTACGGGAAATAAAGACCTTGTTACAACAGTTGATTGCAGAGAAATAGTAGCAGTTGCTTAGATTTGTTTAAAACAAGCTAAGCAACTAAAATTTCATCACAACTCACTTAGAATATTTATAAAGCGCGTTTATCCATTAACCTCGCTTGGTGGGATTTTAGGGCTAAGCTGCGCAATAAACTCGGCAATATTATTTGCTAATTTTTTATGTGGCTCACAACCTACTTTTTCCACCCAAACCTCACCGCTATCATTATCAAGAGAAATAATATGATCTTCGTTATCCGTAACAGCAAAGAAAACAGTCAGTTTCTGCTTTAATTTCGTTTTCATTAAAATATGACCGATAATATTTTCTTGCAAACGCGAAAAATCATCTTGATTCCATGCGAATAACAACGATAAATCTCCTTCGGTACAACTTGCATCCAACGAATCACAAAAAATACTGGTAAAATATTCTTTTATATCGTTATGTAATGTCAGCTCTAACGCCGATTCGACGTTATCAAAGGTTAATGCTTCAGTTATTTTAATAGGCTGCCATAACGAATAAAGCTCCTG
Source organism: Colwellia meonggei (assembly GCF_057537295.1). Lineage (NCBI taxonomy): Bacteria > Pseudomonadati > Pseudomonadota > Gammaproteobacteria > Alteromonadales > Colwelliaceae > Colwellia > Colwellia meonggei. Next base: position 297,920 of record NZ_BAAJLZ010000003.1, on the reverse strand, counting down.
ATGCACGCCTTGCTCACAAGGTGAAGGCCAATTTTTATCTTGCTCAGTAATAGGTAAATGTTGGAATTTTTGCTGATATGCTTGCAAATAATTTTGCGAAAAAAGCCAAATTGCTTCAGCCAAAGAGACATTTGATATTTTCATCTAACCATGAATTCCTATAAAATAAAGAAAATATAGATTTACACTGCCACAACCAAAGAAGATAAAACCCAAAAAATGAGCACTTATCAAAACGCGAAAGAATTAAGTAACTTAACGCTCGGAAAAACAACAGATTATATTAGTCAATATAACGCAAATTTACTTCAAGGTGTACCTAGAAGCTTAAATAGAGACAGCTTATCGCTAACAGCTGATAATTTACCCTTTCATGGTGAAGACGTGTGGTATGGCTACGAATTGTCTTGGTTAAACAGCAAAGGGAAACCTATAGTTGCCGTTGCTGAATTTCGCTTCCCATGTACTAGCAGTCACATTATTGAATCAAAGTCCTTCAAACTGTATTTAAACAGCTTTAATCAAAGTAAATTTGCATCATGGCAAAATGTGCAAGAAACGTTAACGAAAGACTTATCAGCGATTGCTGGAGCCGATGCAAAAGTATCGCTTTATGCTGTCGACGACTGTCCTGCACTTGCAATTGAAAATAGTTCAGCAATCTGTATTGATGACTTAGATATTAGTATTGAAAGTTTTAACCTTGAGCCAGAAGTACTAAAATCAGCAACTAACCAGAATGAAGAAACTGTTTCTGAACAGTTAGTTTGTCATCTACTTAAGTCAAACTGCTTAATCACCAATCAGCCCGATTGGGCCAGTGTTTACATTAATTACTCCGGTAAAAAAATATCTCATGAAAGTTTACTTAGGTATTTAATTTCGTTTCGACAACATAATGAGTTTCATGAGCAATGTGTTGAACGAATTTACTGTGATATTCAAAAATTTTGCCAAGTTAATGAGCTAACAATATTTGCACGATATACTAGGCGTGGCGGCTTAGATATCAATCCATTTCGTTCTTCACACGCAACAACAGCACCAAATTTGCGCACAATTCGCCAATAGACGAAAATAACTGCACAGAATTTCAGCAACCAGCACAAGTTTCGTGACTTCTGCTGGCTTTTTATGCGGTTATGTTTATTATTAGCGTATAGGTAACTAGGTTTTAAAATTTTACGCTAAAACCTTATTTTGATTTAAAAAATTAACGCGTTTCAATTGAACACCTTTTGTAGGGAAGAGTTTTTTATGGGCGAAAGTACTATTGCGGAAAAAAAAATCAGCCACTTGAAATCAAAGCTTGATACCGCTATTAACGCTCGCAGTGAATTAGAAGAAGAATTTAGTGCTCAATCGGCATTGTTAACAACGTTTATTGGTAAACTATCACAAGCCTGTAAAGGTATTGATAAGTTACTCGATAACAAGCTTGCGAACTTGCGCACATCATTAAAAAAATCAACAAGCTTTGCTGATCTAGAGAAAGAAATTAAAACAATTTCCGCCTTGTTACAGCAACATTCCGTACAGAATGACAAAAACCTCATTAAGATGCATGAACAGTTGCAATCTTCAGGTGCCAGTTTACAAAAAAATAGCAGCTTAGCTAAACAAGAAAAACAACAGTTAAAAAAGCTCATTAGCAATTCACAAGAAAGTAAAGATTCATTGGTTCAATATGTGCCTTTAATGAGCGAATTCATTACTTTTTACGACGCTGCTTTAAAAGCAAAAGATAAAGGCCCGAGTGTTGGTTTATTGAACCAAAACAACGCGGTGTCGCTTGAAAAAATTAACAAAGTTAATACTGAAACAGAAGAAGCTAAAACAAACGTTGGTGATCAACAAGCCTCAAAAGAAATATTAGAGCGGTTTAACGCTATTTTAAATTCGTTACTTGTTTCAGAAAAACATAAAACCGATATAAAGAAAATAAAATCCAGTTTAAACGATAAAATTTCAAATCAGCTATTAATGACTAAATGCTTATCTGTATTTGATCTCATTATTGAAGATGTTAAAAATGAGCGTAGCAACGCCAAAATATTTTTATCTACTCTTAGCGAAACACTAGCAACAGTGCAAGCTTCAGTTAGCTCGACTATAGAATCTAATGCGGCATCAAATACTAAGCACGATAAAATTAATAAAGAGCTTCATGAAAAAATAAGCGAAATGAGCGAAGGTATTAAAGACGCAAACTCGTTAACAGATATGAAGGTTGATGTTAACGATAAACTATTAAATATTGCCAAGACTTTAGAAAAGAAAACAAAATTAGAAGAACAGCAAAGACAAACGCTAGAGAAAAAACTAACTCGTATGTCTGCACAAGTTGAACAACTAGAGCTACAAAGCCAAAGCTTTGAAAAACGTATTCAAGAGCAACAAGCAAAGAGCTTACAAGACGCCTTAACAAAACTTGGTAACCGAGCTGCATTTGACGAACATTTTGCTAAAGAAATTGTTCGCTTTCACCATAAGAAATTTAACTTGGCAATTGCCGTTATCGACTTAGATGACTTTAAACGCATTAATGACACCTATGGCCATACTGCGGGTGATAAAACTCTACAGGTAATTGCTAACACCTTAAAGAAAGTTATTAATAAAGATGCTTTTATTGGTCGTTATGGTGGAGAGGAGTTTGTATTAGTATTTAGTGATATGGATAAAGTCACAGTGGTTAATAAGCTCAATGTCTTACGTAAAAAAGTGGCAAGCTTACCTTTTACCTTCAAAAACAATCGAGTCAGTATCACCTTATCTATTGGCGTTTCATTAGTGAATAAAGACGACAATGTCCATTCAGCATTTGAGCGCGCCGACGACGCCTTATATCAAGCGAAAAAAGACGGAAAAAATAGAGTTATTTACGGATAAAAATAATTATCGAGGAGATCGAGCTATGCATACCCAAATAAACCCTGTTGGTAATATGAATTTATTATCTCAAGCTGAAGTCGATCATTTGCAGCAGTCTGCCACAAGTAAGCTATATAATCTTTACCGCAATTGTTCCTTGGCAGTTTTAAACGCTGGTAGCCATACCGACAATGCAGAAGATATTTACCAACAATTTCTCGACTTTCAAATACAAGTATTGCGTCGCGAACGAGGCGTAAAACTTGCTTTAAATAACCCACCTGAACATGCCTTTGTTGACGGTGATATTATTAAAGGTATTCAAGAACACCTTTCAGCAGTATTACGCGATATTTTATTTATTAGTAACCGCTATGATGACAATATCGAATGTAGCGATAGTGCAACAGATATTACTTTTGATATATTACGTAATGCCAATGCCATTATTCCTGATAGCTCCCCTAACTTAATTACCTGTTGGGGTGGGCATTCAATCAACAATACCGAATATAAATATACTAAAGAAGTAGGCTATCAATTAGGTTTACGTGGTTTTAATATTTGCACTGGTTGTGGTCCTGGCGCTATGAAAGGCCCAATGAAAGGTGCAACCTTTGGTCACGCTAAGCAGAGAAACATCTCAGGCCGCTATATTGGGCTAACAGAGCCAAGTATTATTGCCGCAGAACCACCAAACCCAATTGTTAACGAACTGGTTATCATGCCAGATATTGAAAAGCGCTTAGAAGCTTTTGTAAGAATGTCACATGGTATTATTATTTTTCCTGGTGGCGCTGGTACTGCAGAAGAGTTGCTATACATTTTAGGCATCATGCTAAATCCGCAAAACCAATCACAAAAGTTACCCATTATTTTAACGGGACCTAGTGAAAGTGCGGAGTATTTTACACAAATAGATAAGTTTATCGCCGCAACCTTAGGTGAAACTGCCCAGCAACTTTATACAATCATTATTGATGACCCGGAACGTGTAGCAAAAACCTTTAAAGCGACCACCGAAGAAGTTGTTGCCCACCGTAAACATACTGGCGACTCATATCATTTTAATTGGTCATTGGTTATTGAGCCTGACTTCCAACAACCATTTGAGCCTAACCATGACAACATGGCGTCATTAAATTTACATTACCAACAAGACATTGCCTCTTTAGCAGCAAACTTACGCCGTGCTTTTTCTGGTATTGTCGCCGGTAATGTTAAAGCGAACGGCATAAAAGCCATTCGTGAGCATGGCCCATTTGAAATAAGTGGTGACAAAGAAATGATGGCATTAATGGATACCTTACTAAGTTCCTTTGTTAAACAGCAGCGCATGAAACTTCCAGGTAGCGCCTACATTCCTTGTTATAAGGTTATTGAAGGTTAAGTATATGGCAGCAGTCCATTTGGTATTAGTTGATGCATTAAACTTGATCAGAAGAATATATGCAGTTCAAGAACGTCCATTTTTAATGAACAATGAATTAGCGGAAAATACCAAGAAACAAGTGCTATACAACACCGCGGTAGCTTGTGAGCAAGCGCTAAAAAAAATTATTGAACAATTACAGCCTAGCCATGCCCTAGCAGTTTTCGACTCACAAGCTCCTTGTTGGCGTTACGAGGTTTACCCTGACTATAAAAAGGGTAGAAAAAAAATGCCGGAGCACTTAGCAAATAAACTAGCTGATATTCAAGATTCATTTATGAATCACTTTGTTGACTCGCTAGTATCTGAAGAGGATGAAGCTGACGATCTTATCGCAACTTTAGCGGTAAAAGTGGCACTGCGTGGACAAAATGTCACGGTTGTGTCTACAGATAAATGCTTTCTGTCATTGCTGAGTCCAAATATAAAGGTTTATGACTACTTCAATCGCCGTTACTTAAACGATGAATATGTGCTGAATAAATTTAATGTAAAGCCTGACAAATTAATGGATTTATGGACATTAACTGGCGACAGCACCAATAAAATTCCTGGGGTTGCTGGTATTGGGCAAGTAACAGCATCACAGCTGCTTAATCAGTACGGTTCAATCAAAAGTATTTTGAGTGCTGATGATTTAAAGAACAGTGTTAAAGAAAAGCTAGATAACCATAAAGAACAAATTACTTTAAGCCGTAAATTGCTCACTCTAAAGCTCGATATACCGCTTGGCTTTAATTTAAAGGATATTAGGTTACCCATCGAAAATGCACTTGCCAGCGAATAACAATCTGGTAACATTTAGCTTAATTGTGCTTGATTACGATTAAGCCCCAAGAATATACGATAGAATTATGCCTAAGCAGCTCAATTTAAATTATAGTTAAATAATAATTGTGATTTAAATTCGCTAAACAGGCTAAAGGAAGAAATGTGAATAAGAAAGTCATCGCCAGAATATTAATTGCCTTAGCGGCATATGGCGTGTTTGTTGGCTTAGTTGTCAATTTTTATGATGACAGCCCAGCCAAAATGCAGTGGGAAGATCGCGAAGCATATAACCGCCAGTTTATCGCTAAACTCACTTTAGAAAAATTCAACTTTGATACTGCCATTGAACAGCTAGGCAGCCCTGATATTACTGAAGCAAAAATTGTCGACAACATTCGTTATCAAGTCAGCTTTTACCGAACTCAACATGTAAAATCAGACGGTATCACGACACAAGACGAGTGCACGGCATTACTATTCTCAAACGGAATTTTAACGGCAATCGGAAAAACAGCTTACCAGCAATTTCAAAAATTATAGTATTCGGTACCATTTCATTATAAAACAGCCTTTTTATAGGTTGTTTTATAACTTACATTCAACGCCTTCTATCCTCTTTTGATAGTTAAACTTTATTTTAATTATTTTCAACAACTTAAGCTGTAAATAAGCTAACTTATAACAATTAGACTAAAGTTTAAGGCTAATTTCCCCTAACTGATCCGATTAGTTGCTATAATTGCCAACACTAAAGCGGTGAAAACAGGCTTAGATCAAATATATTTAATCAAATTTGCAGTATATTTATCCTATAAGCGAAGATTTTCTCAATTCAAGAAAAGCAATATTCAAAAGGTAATTAAACAATGGCTAAACAAACCATCACAGTGATCCCTGGAGACGGCATAGGTCCAGACATTATAGACGCAACAATTAAAGTACTTGATAAAGCGGGCTGTAATTTTGAATATGAATATGCTGACGCTGGCTTAACAGCATTGGAAAATCACGGTGACTTAGTACCAGAGTCAACATTAGAGCTAATTAAGAAAAACAAAATCACCTTAAAAGGCCCATTAACGACACCGGTTGGTGAAGGTTTTACTTCAATTAACGTAACCTTACGTAAACAATTTCAACTTTATGCAAATGTTCGCCCTGTACTTTCATTTAAAGGTACCAAAGCACGTTACGAAGATATTGATATTATTACTATTCGTGAAAATACTGAAGGCATGTACTCAGGCTTAGGACAAACGGTATCAGAAGATGGCCAACAAGCTGAAGCAATGAGTTTAATCACTCGCGAAGGTGCTGAGCGCATTGTTACTTTCGCTTACGAAACGGCAATTAAAGAAGGTCGTAAAAAAGTTACTGCTGTGCACAAAGCCAATATCCTTAAATCAACATCAGGGCTATTTTTAAAAGTTGCTCGTGAAGTTGCCGCTCGTTACCCACAAATTGAGTCAACAGAAATGATTGTTGATAACTGCTGTATGCAACTTGTGATGAACCCTGAACAATTTGATGTCATCGTAACAACTAACTTATTTGGCGATATTCTTTCTGACCTTTGTGCTGGTTTAGTTGGTGGCTTAGGTATGGCGCCAGGTGCAAATATAGGCAGCGATTGTGCAATTTTTGAAGCAGTACATGGTAGTGCTCCAGATATTGCAGGTAAAAACTTAGCGAACCCAACCTCAGTGATATTAGCCGCAATTCAAATGTTGGAATATTTAGGTATGTCGGATAAAGCAAATAATATTCGCACCGCGATTACGGACGTTATTGAGTCAGGCGATCGCACAACACGTGATTTAGGTGGTACACATGGTACAACTGATTTTACTGATGCGGTATTAGAGCGCTTATAGCGTTTAAAAATTATGCGTATAAAAGCCAAGCATATAGCTTGGCTTTTTTAGGCCTTTAAAATAGTCCATCCTGCACAGCGATTTAGTAGCAAATATTAAAAGTGAGGCTATACTTGCCTTAGTTTTATTAATGCAGCATTTAAATTTAACAAAGCTAAACCGTGTTATAGCGCAACGCCAAGGAATAAGGTGTCGTATTAATTTGTTGTTAACTACCTTGCATTACCAAACAGATTTCTTGGAGGAGTACACTCAATAAAAGGACTTTTTATGAAATACATAATTCTTAAAAGCTTAACTGCCATCGCTATTTATATCACAGCAAATATTGCATCAGCATCTTTAATGACTTTGGACCTATTATCCCCATCATCATCGCCTTTAGTTAATTATCATAACCCTTACAAAAATGCATTTTCTAATAATAACGATGGCTTTCAAATTTATAACAGGGCTGCAAACAGCAACATCGCCACTAACTTACTTGATAACAGTTTGACTATAACTTCTGACGACTTAGGCATCATCAACAGTACTAATCAAGGTAATTTTTTTGGCATTGTGGATACGGTTAACCCAGATAATCTAGCTGAGTATGCGTCAGCTAGTTGGCAAATCGATATTAGTAATTTAAATTCATTATTGTTTTTAATTGATATGGCTGCCATGGGAGACTTTGAAAATAGTGATCACTTTTCGTGGCAATATAATATTGATGGAGGTTCATTTGTAAGTATATTTGAAAGTTCAGTTGAAGAAGATAACGCTCAAAATTACCTGTTAGAGAGTAAAAACCTTGTTACGCTTAATGATCCACTATCAATAAACTCTCAATTTCTAAACAATAGCTTCCAGCATTTTTCATCACCTTTAATTGGCAATGGTAAAGCTCTAACACTGATACTAAATGCCAAATTAAACGGTACTAATGAAGTATTAGCTTTTCAAAATATCCGTCTAAATGCACAGACTAATTCAGTTAAGGTATATGAACCTAGCTCGTTAATACTGTATGCAATCGCCCTTTGTTTACTAATAACAAGGTTGATGCGCTAAAATCTAAAATGCCATAAAACATGATATTGATTTTATGGCATTTTCAATTTTATTCTAGCTACTACACTAACGGAGGTGGTGATAACAAACGAGCGTGAACAGTCACTTCTTCACGATCATAATATAAATGCTTAGCAAACATTTCATATTGAACCTTATGCTCAGAAAATGCATCTTTAATACTTTGCAAGTCTTCAATAACTTGTTGGTAGCGCCCTTTCATTGGCAATTTCAGATTAAAAATGGCTTCTTGGCATTGCCCTTTTAATAACCATTCACTCATTAATTTAGCAACACGCTGGGGTTTCTCTATCATGTCACATACTAACCAGTAAACATTTTGTTTCTGTGGCACATATTTAAAGCCATCCATAGTACGATGTTTAACTTGTCCAGTTTCCATTAAAGACTCAGCCATAGGCCCATTATCAATTGACGTTACCATCATGCCACGGCGAACTAATTGATATGTCCAGCCACCTGGTGCCGCACCTAAATCAACCGCATTCATGCCTGAAGTTAAGCGAGTGTCCCATTCATCTCTTGGAATGAAATGTAAAAACGCTTCATCTAATTTCAATGTCGAACGACTTGGTGAAGCATTTGGGAATTTCAAACGCGGGATCCCCATAACATGTTGAGAAGTGTTGTGCGCTAATGAGAAGCCAAAAATAGCTTCTTTGCCAGATAGAAATAGCGCATGAAGAATGGCACCCTCTTTATTGCCCTTCTCGGTCAAAACTTTATTTTTTCTTAACGCTTGGCGTAACGGTACAGCAAGTTTTCGACAAAACTTTGATAACTCTTTACCGTCATTAGTATCGGGAGTTTCCATACGTAAGTCTGCATATTGCCACTCAGTCCCTAAGGCTTCAACAATAGCTTCAACACGATTATAGTCAGGTAAGGCTATTTTATCGGTTACTGTCATAAACCACTGTCTAGCAAATATAAGACGACGAAGTGGCATCTTATTCATTAATGCTTCACCTTCTTCTGGATTATTTAAGTGGAAATAAACCACGCCTTGGTTTTTTGATAACTGCAAATAACCATAAACTTCGTTCCAAGCCGCCTTTTCTTGAATTTCTGCACCGCATTCTTTTTCGAATCCAGGGCGACAATATAAAACTATTGCAGTCATTTTATTTACTTACCTAACTTATGTTGAAACATTTTTGAACCGGCAAAGCCTAATAACAGCCAAGCTAATGCAAATGAAAGCCCACCAAAGGGCGCTAATTTTCCAATTATGGCAATATCGAAAAACGTTTTAATATATAAACTACCACTAAAAAGCACTATGCCGAGCGTATAAGAAATCGCCGATAAAGCTAACACAAGATTACGGTTTAGCTTAAACAAAACAATCGTTAATAGTAACGCAAGTGTATGAATAAATTGGTATTGGAGTGCTGTCGACAACCTTTCTTGTAGCGCAATAGGTAGCAATTGTCCGCCATGCGCTACCCAAGCGCCGAATAATACCGAAAAACAGCCACTGATACCAACAAATAAAATCAGAAGTCGCATCATTTTATCTGTGTGCATTAACAAACCCCTGTATTTTTAATACGGCAGAATGCTTGTGCTCTGCAAGCGTATATCCAGACTTTACTCTAGGCTTTAAATCGTGATCACCATCAATAAAAAAGTGCAGCTGGCATTTTGAGGATAGCTGGTATGTGCTAATTTCACTCTCGTTTCCTAATGCATCCCGTTGACCTTGTAAAATTAATACCTGCAGCTGTGTTTCTTGCAAAGGCGTTAAACGCAGTTTTTCTGGCTTTTTTGCGGGGTGAAATGGATAACCTAAGCATATTACACCTTCAACTTGGTGCTTAGTCATAAGTTCTTTATCACTTGCTATTGTTGCCGCAACGCGGCCCCCCATAGACTTACCCGCAATATAAATAGGTAAAGGGCTATCAATACTTGCTAAAATTGACTTATAGCAAACAATAAGTTTTGGCATTCGATCCGGTGGACGCCTTTTACCATCTATCTTTCGTTTATCCATATAAGGAAAATTAAATCGAAGGACACTAAGCTGCTGAGCATTCATTAGGTTAACTAAATCTGCCATATATTCATGCTCCATATCAGCCCCGGCACCATGGGCTAAGATAACTAATGCTTTAGCATTTTCAACATGATCATATTTATGACTAGCTAATGTGATTCTCTCTTCTTTTTCTGCTATTTCACTTTTGCTGACCATTATACTATTTGTCCTTCCTCTAAAAGCGATTGCTCGTCAGCAACCGTATTTAGTACCCATTCACGAAATGCAGATATTTTACCCAGTTCTAATTGCTGTTCTCGACAAACAATATAATAAGAGTTTTTACTGACCAGCACTTCGTTAAACGGACATACTAGCCGACCAGCATCTATATCTGGCTTTGCTAGTACACTATGCGCAAGAGCGACTCCTTGACCATGAATTGCAGCTTGAACTACCATAGCAGAATGGCTAAATATAGGGCCGTGATTTACGTTCGCTCCTCGCACATCAACATGTTTAAACCACCTTTTCCAGTCTCGTCGAGAGGTGTCATGTAAAAGAGTATGCTTTTCAAGATCTTCAATTTTATTTAATGGCTTTTTCCCTGTCATCAATATAGGAGAACATACAGGTATTAAATATTCAGTATGTAATTGGTCTGCGTGAATACCACTCCAGCGCCCTCGCCCATAATAAATGGCAATATCAACATCTTCTGTTAGTGAGTTTTCCGGTTGATCAACCGCTTTAATTCGCACATCAATATCAGGATGCAGTAAATTAAAGGTATTAAGTCGTGGCACTAACCACTGAATGGCGAAACTTGGCTGCAAGCTCACTGTTATCGCCCCTTTCGCACCACGAGCTAATAACCGCTCTGTTGCTTCATGCAAAGAATTGAAAACATCTTTAATATCTAAATAATATGACTGCCCTTCTTCAGTTAGCAACAAGGCACGGTTTTTACGCATAAATAACTTTATGCCTAAATTATCTTCCAATGCTTTTATTTGATGGCTAATCGCCGCCTGAGTGACGAATAATTCTTCTGCTGCCCGAGTAAAGCTCAATTGTCTTGCCGATGCTTCAAATGCTCTCAAAGCGTTTAATGGTGGGAGTCTGTTAGCCAAGTTACACCTATAAATTTACAATATTGATAAACTAGCCATGCATAATTCATCATAATAACGACATAAGTAGTCGGATTAGTTTTTCTAATGAATAACATTATAATTTGTCATTTTAAAAGTTACCAGCATTACCGTAATATACTCGCCATAGATGAAGGACTTCATCTTTGCCCCGTAATAAACGGGTAGAAAACAAATAAGCTCCCAACCCTTATTTGTATGTGAAAAGAAAGGTCCCAAAACATCTATAAGGACTATTGACGTTTTATTACAGGTGACTTATGAACAACATTTTAAAAATAGCAGCAATTGCTGCATTAGCTTTCGTAGCAAACAACAGCCAAGCAACAGAATTAGTAAAAGCACAACCACAAAACACGGTTGAATTAGTAGCAGTGGCTAAAATGAATTTAGCACAGTCTATCAAATTAAATACAGTAACAGTAAACACTATCGAAAAACTGGCTCGTACACAATTAGCCATGGTTGATACTAAAACTGATAAGCGCGACGATGCAAGCGTTAAAACAACATCACTCGCTGAATAAGCTATTTTCAGCGTAAAATTAATTTCTCTAGAATTAATGCTCGCAACAAAAAAGGTGCCTAAGGCACCTTTTTTGTTTTGAAGCCAACCCTTTTATTGCGGCAACGTGATGATATAAAGTTTCTCACGTAAATAATCAACATCAAACTGTCGCTGCGCAAATTGTTTATCTTCAAGTTCATTTGTCGCCACAGAGCGAATATCAAAACCAGTAAACAATGTTTCAACCCTACAGGCTGTGATCGGGAAAGGAGGCCCTATTAACTGTTCTTCAGGAAACTCTAAGGTCACTAAAAACAAGCGTGTATGAGGTGAAAAAAAATGTTTCAAGTGTTCAACATATTGCTTCTGCATTGACTCAGGTAAGGCTATTAATGCGGCGCGATCGTAAATCCAGTCAGGGTTATTAATTATTTCTTTATTAAGTTGAAAGAAATCCCCTTGGAATAATGAAAGATGTGAACAGTGATATTGCTGAAAGCACGCTACTTTGTGCTTTTGATAGTCAATATTGTTCTCAATAAAAAAATCTCGACAAGCAATATCACTCAACTCACTGCCAGTGACTTGGATGAATTGTGCTAAATATGCCATATCAAGCGTTTTACCGCATAAAGGCACAAAAACATGCTTATCACTTGGCAAGCACCGAGCTTTAAAATGTTCTGTTAGAAATGGGTGAACGTGCTGTTGATGAAAGCCTAAGCTATTGCGTTCCCAGCATTTATGCCAAAATTCATTATCCAAGCGAAAACCTATATGTCAGCAGCTTAGCAATTTCTAAGCTGCTGAATGGAGAAATATTATCCTGGGAATATACGATTATTCTGCCAAACCTTGCTGACTATCGCATCGAATGATAATGAAGCAGCTTTTGAGAATTTCTCTGCTAAGCCTTTTTTCGTTGCATACTTTATTTGCACTAATTTATGAGACTGACAACGCGCTTGTAAATAATCATCACTCGTTTGTAATTCATCAACAAGACCAAGTTCTTTGGCTTGGGTACCAAACCAATGCTCACCTGTTGCAACTTTTGATATATCTAGTTCTGGGCGATGTTCATTAACAAAGTTCTTAAATAGCACATGTGTTTCTTCAAGCTCTTCAACAAACTTTTCACGACCTTTATCGGTATTTTCGCCAAACATAGTTATTGTTCGCTTAAATTCGCCGGCAGTAAATTGTTCAAAGTCAACGTCATTTTTCTTCAACAACTTATTGAAGTTAGGAACTTGCGCAATAACACCGATCGAACCAATAATAGCAAATGGCGCTGAAACAATTTTGTTGGCGACACAAGCCATCATATAGCCACCACTTGCCGCCACTTTATCAACAGAGGCAGTTAAAGGGATATTACGCTGGCGAATGCGATCTAGCTGTGAAGACGCAAGGCCATAACCATGCACCATACCGCCACCACTTTCTAAACGAACGAATACTTCATCAGTAGGTTTAGCAACCGTTAATATTGCGGTAATTTCTTCACGTAAAGAGCTAACTTCTTTAGCGTCAATACTGCCATTAAAGTCGATCACAAATAATCTTGGCTCAACTTCCTTTTCCTCATTATTGTTGCCATCTTTTGCAGCTTTCTTTTCTTCTTTAGCCTTTTCTTTCTCGGCTTTCTTATCGCTCTTTTCTTTTTCTTTTAATTCGTCTTTTGATAATAAATGGTGAGTGATATCTTCCTCAACCTCTTTATATTGTTCAGATAAATCAGTTATCTCTAACTCACCTTTTTTTCCTCCTTGTTTCATTGCTGACGAAGCGATAGCAACAATAATTGCTATTACCGCAACAACAAAGGTGATCGCCTTAGCTAAAAACAAACCGTATTCGTACAAAAATTCCAATGGTTTTCTCCTAAGAAAAACTTCTAATATATATACCATCAAGATTACACACTCAAAATCCTGATGTTTTAACTTAAATTTATGATAACAATATGGGGATTAAACCCGCAAATAAAAGAGTGATTTTCGAAATAATATCAACAGGCCATAGCGTTAACTATTTCATTAGCAATAAAAAAGCCCTCATAATGAGGGCTTTAACTCTATGATTTAAGTATACGATTACTGTTTAACAACAGCCGCATCAGTTACTTTTATCAGCTGTCCCATTGAAGCAAAAAAAGTTGCCACTTGAGTTTGCATTTCTTGCGTTGCTCGGCCACTTAATTCCGGATCTGGAGAAGCTGCGTTAGGACGAGGGTCAAGAATTGAACTATGATGCCCATTAACAAATCTAACCGCACCCGAGCCATTGGTATCTTCACTGACAGCTTGTAAGCCTAACAATGCAATTGCTGGCTCTGTGCCGCCCATTGGCGTAAATGGCGCAGTATTAGTTACAGTTTGGTCAGACAAGTTATCAACGCCGTTACCAACTACTTCGATTAAGTGCGTAGGCGTATTCGTAGCAGCTAATGTTTGAACATAAGCAACAGGGTCACCTGAATCGGTTACCGTTTGCGCAGCAAAAGTAAATTGAGCAAAACCTGCATCTAATTCAGCTTTTTGGCTGGCATCTAACGCGTCATAAAAAGCAAAGTAGAAATCACTTAATTGTTGCTGAGTATAATCAGCAGGTAAATTTGCTTCAACTGCGGCTTTAAAAGCAGGTGATAATTCTAATGTTAAATTAGATTTCGCCAAGCCTTCAAATGCCGGTGATTCGATACCGAAGTTTGCTAGCATTAAGCCTGGCATAGCTAACGAGGTACTAGTAATGTTAAATAAACCATCTATTTGTGGATCTAATGGCGTATTTGCTAAACCAACTGCGTTCATACCATAAATACCACCTAATGAATGACCTAATAAATGAACTTTCGAGCTATCAACTTTAATTGGCATACCGTCGCCGTCAACACCACCTAAAAAGTTAATACCTAAACGTAGCCCTAGTAAATCAGCGGTACTTTGACGGGTATTATCACGCATAGTTAACATGCTAGCTAAATTTACATAATGTAAGGTTGATACGGTACTGGTATTGATATCATCAATGCCATCACCATTTAGATCAAAGCCACGACTACCATGTAATGGCTGATCGATAGCAATTGTTGCAATACCAAATGCAGACAAAATCCCTGTGATGGGTAACATTTGCTCTTTAGTCGAAGTTATGCCATGCACTAACATAGCTACTGGCCAGCCATTTTCTGGTGTTTCTAGTGCCGGTAAGCCCATGCTTGCACGAACCGGGTTAGCCCATGCCAAATCTGGCGTCGTCATTTGTACATCAATTGGCAACATAGCTGCCGTAGCAGGAATTGGGTTAAATTTAGTTAAGTTTCGTTCTGTATCAATAGCAGCCACAGAACTTAAATCACGTAAACCAAAGTTCATACAAAAACCATCATTTTCATCTAATGGCCCTGCTGGAATTGCAGCGGGATTTGTCGCTGCTAGGCCTGCTAAAGTAGCCCCTGAATCACAACGAGCTTTCCACCATGCATTAGCTGGAGCTAATGGATTTTCAGCAGAAGGAACGCCAGAATAATACGGTAAAGTGATTGAACCGCGGAAATAATTTGCAGAAGAGTAAAGTGGCGCTAATTCAGCAGGAATTAAGCCATCTAAAACATTAGCTACTGATAAACCTGTATCTTGAACACCAATAGCAGGAATACCTTGTTGAGCATTTGCTAGCATTTGCGGTACGCCAGCCGCCATTAAAGATTTAATGGTACTTAACACACGCGTTGTTGATTGCGTGGTCATTGCAGCACTATAAATAATGCTATCACTATCAACACCTGCCGCTACTAAAGCTGCTTCGTAACTATTAATAGTCCCCTGTAATGCTAATTGTGAAGCATTACCTAACGGTAAAGTATTAATATCTTGGCGAGCTAATTCATAAGTACTTGAGCCAGCAACCGCTTTACCGTTATTATCGCGAAGACTATTCGTCATCACCATGATATACGATGTTTCAGCTTTTAGTGGCTTCGTTGGAATAACACTAACACTATTACCCGACGCTTGCGTAACAAAGTCTTGGCCAAATGCAAGCTCACCAACAATTTTACATGCTAAGCCACGTGTAACGGCAGTACAATCACTATCATTAGCGTCTCCACCCATAATAGCTTCAAATATTCGCACAGCAGAAGGGTCAACACTAGTTGCATCTAACGAAGTGCCTGTAGGGAATTCGATAGCAAGAGAGAATGGTTGTGAAATCGACCAGCCATCAAGCGCACTGATAGCAACAAATGGATCAGAGCCATCAGTTGGGTCTGCAACGGGTATTTCTAATGTACCGTCTTGGGTACCAGAGAAAATCAAATCATTTGGAATAGAAAGCCCGGCAGCACCAGCACTCGGGTCAAATTTAACTCGAGCAGTTGGTGTAACGGCAGTACCATTATCAACAACCTCTTTTTCAACATCTTTTATGGTTTCATCATCACAAGCACTTAAACCTAATGTGCTGGCAATTGCGAGACCGAGTACTAGCTTATTCATTTTATCTCCCCACGGACTAATCTTTTATTTTTATAAACTTAACTATTTTTTAAGAATATGTTTTTATTTTTCTATAGTTTTGTTGACTTTGAAAGCTACCCTAGCATTAATTTCAACTTGTTAGACCAGTTAAACTTAACTCAAGAACAGATCAAGTGCTAGTGATTTTTTGAATTATTGTTAGTTTTTGTTAATGAATTGTAGTTTAAGGTCAAAAACACTCGTCAGCATAGGAGGGAAAGAGTAGAATTATGACCAAATTTTATTAGCCATTAATTCAAATGTTTGACTATACAATTACCCCACAAGTTTTAGCAAATAAAACCATTCTTATAACTGGTGCTGGTGCCGGTATCGGCCGTCAAGCTGCATTAACATATGCAGAACTAGGTGCTACAGTTATCTTATTAGGAAAAACAGTTGCTAAGCTAGAAGCTGTTTACGATGAAATATTGGCTAATGGTCATCCCGAGCCAGCAATTGTTCCTCTCGATATGAAAGGAGCAACTAAACAAAACTATATTGACTTAGCAGCAACCATTGAAAACCAGTTTGGTAAATTAGACGGCGCCTTACTTAATGCTTCTATGTTAGGTGAGTTAACTCCATTCAACCAAATACATGAACAAATCTGGCAAGATGTTATGAAGGTAAATGTTAATGCTCAATTCTTACTTTCTCAGGCATTGCTCCCTACATTACTAAAAGCAGAAAACGCTTCATTAGTTTTTACCTCCTCTGGTGTAGGCAATAAAGGTAAAGCATACTGGGGTGCTTATAGTGTTTCAAAATTTGCTACAGAAGGCATGATG
Organism: Colwellia meonggei; assembly: GCF_057537295.1. Lineage (NCBI taxonomy): Bacteria > Pseudomonadati > Pseudomonadota > Gammaproteobacteria > Alteromonadales > Colwelliaceae > Colwellia > Colwellia meonggei. Next base: position 280,929 of record NZ_BAAJLZ010000003.1, on the reverse strand, counting down.
CAGGTTATTGCAGATGAATACGAAAACACATCATTAAGAACCAATGCAATTAACCCTGGCGCTACAAACACAGGTATGCGCAATAGCGCCTACCCTGCTGAAGATAAAGACAGCATTGCCACACCGGAAAGTATTATGCCGCTGTATGTCTACCTAATGTCAGATGAAAGTAAGGCTGTTAACGGGCAACGCCTAAACGCACAGTAATTTAACATTACTCAATAACTAAAAAGGCCAGCATATGCTGGCCTTTTTGATTTCTTACTGCACTCGCTAACTACTGAAGCTTACATAATTATCGCAATTCTCGACGCAATATTTTACCAACATTTGTTTTTGGTAATTCGTCACGAAACTCAACAATTTTCGGCACTTTATAATTTGTCAGGTTTGCGCGGCAATGCTTAATAAGCTCTTCTTCTGTTAAGCTTGGGTCTTTTCGCACTACGAATATTTTCACCACTTCACCACATACATCATGTGGAATTCCAATTGCTGCCGCTTCGAGTACGCCATCATTACTCGCAACAACTTCTTCAATTTCGTTTGGAAACACGTTAAAACCAGACACAATGATCATATCTTTTTTACGATCAACAATTTTAAAGAAACCATTCTCGTCCATACAAGCAACATCGCCTGTTGCCAACCAACCGTCTTTTAATATTTCATCAGTTGCTTCTTGACGATTATAATAACCTTTCATCACTTGCGGGCCTTTTACCCACATTTCTCCTGCCTCATCAATACCAGCATCGCTGCCGTCGTCCAAAACAATCCGAATGTCGGTCGATGATGCTGGTAAACCAATACTGCCACTATAATGTGTTTGGTTATATGGACAAAGTGTCACTAATGGAGCACATTCAGTTAAACCATAACCTTCAAGTAATCGTGTTTTTGTAACACTTTCCCATTTTTCAGCTACTGGACGTTGTACTGCCATGCCACCGCCGAGTGAAAGCTTTAAATTTTTAAAATTCAGTTCACTAAAGCCTGGCGTATTTAATAAACCATTAAATAAGGTATTAACACCAGTAATCGCCGTAAATGGGTACTTAGATAACTCTTTAACAAAACCCGGCATATCACGTGGGTTAGTAATTAATAAGTTAGTACCGCCTAAAGTAATAAAGGTAAGGCAATTCGCCGTTAAAGCAAAAATATGGTAAAGCGGCAATGCCGTAACCACAAGTTCAGCACCTTCATCTAGCTGCGGCTTAATAGCGGCTTTTGCTTGCTCTAAATTTGAAACCATATTCCGATGCGTTAACATCGCACCTTTAGAAACACCAGTTGTACCGCCGGTATACTGTAAAAATGCTAAGTCATCACCTTTAAGAGCAACCGCCTTGAGCGACAACTTATAGCCTTTTGCTAATGCTTTATTAAAACTTTCAGTATTTGCTAAAGTAAATGCTGGCACCATTTTCTTAACGTATTTAACTACACCATTAACAATAGCGCCTTTTACCGAGCCTAAGCGATCACCTAAAGAAGTAAGGATTACTTTTTCTACTGGCGTTTTATCAATCACTTTCTCTAAAATGCTAGCAAAGTTCTGAATAATCAAAATAGCTTTAGTATTGGAGTCTTTTAATTGATGCTCCAACTCACGTGCTGTGTATAAAGGGTTCACATTAACAACCGTTAACCCTGCTAACAACGCACCAAACAAAGCAATAGGATATTGCAAGCAATTAGGTACCATAATGGCAAACTTGTCGCCTTTTACTAGTCCTAAATCATTTTGTAGATAGGCAGCAAATGCAGTGGCTTGTTGAGCAAGTTCACGATAGTTTATCTCCGAACCCATATTGATAAATGCAGTTCTATCAGCATATATTTCAGTATATTTATGAAACATATCAACGATAGATGCATATTTATCAGGGTCAATTTCATATGGAACGCCGGGTGGATAACTCTTTTCAAGCCAAATTTTTTCCACAGTGCCTTACCTCTTTTAATTCTTATTCTTAATTTTAATGATACGTTTTATCAAATTTTCACTGGTCGATCCAGTAAATTTAAACACTTGTTTAAATTTAACTCACAATGACTTCATTTAGTATAGATTACCTGCTTTAAAAATTGTTTTATCTTTTGCTGCTATGATGACTTAATAAACTGACTAATTAATTTTGCAGCTAGTTCTGGTTGCTCCATATGCACATGATGTCCACCATTTAGCTCATGAGTTTCTAACGACTGAAATAAAGGCGTAAATGCCTCAAGGCCCAATACCACCATTTCCATACCTTTATTACCGTATAGTAATTGCGTTGGCGCACTAATATCACCAACTAGTTGCTTAGCTTGTTTTAAGGTTAATCGATATGGAGAAGTCGCACGTAAGCGACTATCTGAACGCCATTGAAAGCCTTTCGTTGTTTCTTTAATACCACGTTTTACAATTAATTCAGCATCTTTCGATTGTAAATCAGACACCAATGTTCGAGCTGTCACGGCAGAAGCAAGTGTACTGTGATAGCGCTTTTTGTCATTACCACGCGCTAACCGACTGAGTAAGCCTTGGCGTAACTGGCTTGTCGTTTTTTCTGCTGGTAGAGAAAGAAAACCGATTGAATCTATTAAGCTAAGAGATTTAACATGCTCAGGAAATGCAGCAGCAAATGCCGATGCCACCATACCGCCCATAGAGTGCGCAACAATATCAATCTTTTGCCATTGCTGTGAATGAAATAAACTCAGTAAATCAGAAACCCAATCAAGAAAATGATAATGTGCGTCAACACTACGATGGCTTGAAAAACCATGCCCTGGCCAATCAATAGCGATAACATTAAATTTTGTTAAATAGGGCAATAACGGTTGAAAACTAGCTGCATTGTCTAACCAGCCATGCAAACACAGTAATATGGGGGCGTCTACATTGGCATTAGTTAATGCGGCAATTTTCTGCGTTCCTAAATTAAACTCTATTTCTTTTATTTCACTAGTTAGCAAGATATTTCCCTTCGTCATCAATATTCATAATGAGTTAGCCGGAAAATTTAATTTTACTAAGTCTATAGGTCATAAATAATGCTGAAACAAACCAAATACCAACCCAAATAATTTCCGGTATCAAAGTGATGTTAGCCAATGCAGCACCATCCCCTCTCGCCTGGCCGTCAAGTAAATATAATGGACTCATTAAACTATTTATCAACACTAACAGGCCAGCTATTTTTAGCATTTGCTGCACGACTTTATGTCGAGAATACCTTAGTTGGGCAACAACCAATATTAGCAAGACTAAAACAATAAAAAGGGATAACAAATCTCTCACCCATAGCAAGATACTGCCCGCTAGCAAACAAAGTAATAGTACAGAAAAAGTGCGGGCAATATTGCGATTAATAGATGCCATAGAAAACAATAAACAACCCCAAATTATCGCTCCACCATAACCCATTAAGCTAATCAAAAATGACCAACCACCACGTGTTGTGCACAAACCAGCTCCATTTGGAAATAATTGAATTTGAACAATTGAGCCGCCAGTAAATATCGCGGCTAACCCGTGACTAATTTCATGAAAGTAACTTTCAAGCCATTTAAATGGAATAGAAATTACTGGAATTTGTATAATGATAATGGCAAAAAGAAATAACAACCAAAATTGATATTTTTCACTAAAACTCAATTTTTTTGTTTTTAATGCTGAAGATTTATTTAAAGAATCAGGCAAACAAGTCAACGCCAAATACTTGTTGGATATTGTCACGTTGTGCTATTGAATCAACGGATTGATACGCTGCCACCGCAGTTTGATTTTGACTCGATGGTGCATCATAACCACTATTGTTGACGTTATTATTTTGAGATTGTTGTTCACGATTATTGAAAGGCTGTAATTGTTCTTGTTCAATCAACGCAATAGCTTGTTCATCAACATCAAAACGCTGCTGCGCATTTGTATCAGCTTGAGATCTTTGCGCTTGATTTTCTTCACGCGCAACCGCTCTAGTACGCTGCTCTTGAGTTTGTACTGAGTTAGTTGTGCGAACAGCTAAATTTGCACCGTTTGTAATATTTGAAGAATTATTCACTTGCATAACAGTTAATCTAACAAATTTTCCTTAAACTGAAAATAGATTTATTTAACCCCAATTCATAGAGTTCAACAAAAAAGCTATTCTCGCCCAGGCAGTTTCTTCCAAGATACAGTGTCTCTGACATATTTAGGTTGCGCATGTTCAGCGCCAACACTGTTAGCAAGGAAATCAACTTGCCCTATTGCCAACATAGCTAATGCTGTTGGAAATAGTATCTCAGGTGAACCCGAGTTTGATTTTAATGCTTCGAGTTCAGCGTAAGCATCCCAACCTGTGCCAACACCGTATGCGGGTATAGATAAATGTTGGTAATACGTTGCGACAAGTTCTGGTTTTAATACCGCTTCTTCCGTTTTCGGTTGCATAATGCCCTGTTGGTCAACTTCAAAATAACAAGTATAAACTTCTGACATACGCGCATCTATAGCGGCAATAACACGTGTTTCACCTTTATCATTATATGCTTGTTGAGCCATTGCTTGTAATGTTGAAACACCACGTGCGGCAAGCTCCGCTGAAAAAGCTAAGCCTTGTGTTACGCCAATACCGATACGTACACCAGTAAAACTGCCAGGCCCCTGACCAAAGATAATGCCATCAAGTTCTGCTAATTTGCACTCAGCTTGCTTTAATACGCTGTCAACCATAGGTAATAAACGTAAACTATGAGATTGCGGACATAACTCGTATTCACTAAACGTTTTGCTGTTAAATGTTATTGCCACTGAACAAGCTTCAGTAGAGGCGTCGATAGCCAAAAAATTCACGTCAAAAAAACCTTATTATATTGTCATAATTTTGCTGAGCGAGAGTTTATCACTAAATCTTCGCCAGTATGACAATCTTTGCTATTTAAAAGAATTAATTACTCAAATGTTAATACGTCCAATCAGTCGCTAACTGCGCTAAAAATGTTGCTGCCTGAGCTACATCACGGCTACGTTTCATTTCAGGTAAGCTTTTTAAAAAGACTTCACCATAAGGACGATTTACTAATCGATCATCACAAATCACCAAAACACCGTTATCACTAACATCACGTATTAAACGCCCAACACCTTGTTTTAATGCTATCACGGCTTGCGGTAGTTGAATGTGCGCAAAAGGGTCTTTACCTTGGCGCCTAACATCTTCACTACGTGCTTGTAGTAAAGGGTCGTCAGGTGAAGCAAATGGAAGTTTATCGATAATCACACAAGTAAGTTTATCACCTCGTACATCTACTCCTTCCCAGAAACTCGCCGTCGCAAGTAACACTGCTTGCTCTTGCTCAACAAACTCAGCTAATAACTTTCGTTTACCCATTTGGCCTTGCACTAACAGCGGATTATCAATCGCATCAGCTAACAACTCAGCAACCTGATGCATTACCCGATAACTAGTGAACAACATGAAACAAGCACCATTACTGGCTTTAATTAACGGCTGAGCTAAATCACTCAAGGCCTTTGCTCTATTTCTGTCATTAGCAGCAGGCAAATATCGAGGGATCACTAATTGCGACTGTTTAGCATAATCAAATGGACTATCAAGTAGCAAACTGGCGGCATCGTCAACACCCAAATGACGAGAAAAGTGCTTAAATGCACCATCAACAGCTAATGTTGCAGATGTAAAAATCCAACCTGCCCCAGATTCTTTAACATAACTGCCAAATTTATCTGCGATTGATAACGGCGTTTTGTGCAAAACCACATGACGAGGTGTTGTTTCATACCAAAAGCTCATGCCCATAGCGTCGACATCAGCCATTATTTCATACTGGCTAAGCAAATTAACTGCACGATCAAAGCAATTATCGATTGCTTCATTGCGTGAAACGCACAATTTAATCACCTGATATAAAAAGTCTAAATCTGTTTTCAATAAAGCAAAAGCATTGGCAAAGCGTTGTTGCTGATGTTTCTCACGCCAATTACCGCGCTCGGGATCATAATTAAACAATAGCCGAAATTCTTGACTAGTTTTTAATAATTTTTCAGCGGCTTTGCACAATTGCTTTACGTCGGTAAGTTCACTGCGATAAACCTGTATAACATCGCTGCATAAATCGAGTAATTGTCGTGTCGAGAATGCTTCGCCAAAATATTCGCTTGCGATATCCGCAATTTGGTGTGCTTCATCAAATATCATCACATCGGCTTTTGGTATTAACTCACCAAAGCCCGTATCTTTTAACGCCATATCAGCAAAAAACAAATGATGATTAACAACGACTAAATCGGCATCGATGGCTTTTTCTCTCGCTTTAATAAGATAACAGTCTTCAATATTTGGGCAGTCTTTTGCCAAACAATTATCTACAGTACTGGTCACAAATGGAAATACCGGTGAGCCTTCCATGACATTAACAACTTCGCCAATATCACCACTATGGGTACTCGTTGCCCAGCTGCGTACTTTAACAAAATCAGCCAGGGTCTGAGCATCAAGCTGACCCCGTGATTGTTGGTATTGCTCTAACCGATAAATACAAAGGTAATTGGCTCGCCCTTTTAATAGCGCTACTTGGGCGTTACTGGCTAAGGCTTTACGAATTAAGGGTAAATCTTTATGGAATAGTTGCTCTTGCAGGTTTTTTGTTCCAGTTGAAACAATGATTTTTTTCTGCCCTTGATCATTCTCCGCATCGGCTTTATTCGCTAATAAAGCAGGAATTAAATAAGCAAAGGTTTTCCCTGTTCCAGTACCGGCTTCTACTACTAATGAACTTTTAAATTCAATAGCCTTGGCGACCTCTAGTGCCATATCTAGTTGGGCTTGGCGGGGAGAAAAGCCGTTAATAGCTTTAGCTAAAGCCCCTTGATTTGAAAACGCGTGTTCTACGGCACTCATTAAGACATTAAGAAAGGATATTAGAAATATTTGCGCTCATTATACCCAAGCCACTTTAAGAAGCGAGCCTATATTTTATGACAAATTAAACAAAAATATCGAGTTTAGGTTTATTATTTTTGTCGTCTTTATTTTCTGTACTACTATCGTTTTCACTATCATCGAATAAATCTATGTTTTGGCCAGTATTATCTGAGGGAACAGGACTAGGGGTTACAACTTCTTCCATGTGCAGCTCATCTTGCTGCTGTTCAGCCTTTCCTTTTGGTGATTTTTTATAATACAACTCGTGATCTTCTAATCCCTGAACATCATCAGAAACACCTGATGCTGCGGCTTCTTTTGCAAGTGCTTTAACTTTTAGGTTCGCACGCTTAATTGGCACAGGCACAACGCGTGTTAATACGGTAGTAAAAATATCCATTCGTGCCTCCTTTATCTTTAAAAATCAAACAGCATTTATTGAACTCGAGCATTAGCAAAATATAAAATTAAGCGATAATTGCTATCTACTTATCGGCTATACCTCAAGTTTCTTTAATCACGCGTCCATACCCTTACTTAGATTAAAAGCATACTAGCTTAGTTCAAATTATCATATCGACTTAAAATTAAACACTTGCTCTGAGTAGAAAATCAACGTAATGTAAAATCATAAATTAAAGTAACTACTTTAATTTATGATTACGCATTAAGTAATGCGAATAGTAACTTACACCTAATTAACGAAATATAGAGTAACGAACAAATGATATTAAACTTGAACGCCATCCATCTTCATCACCATCATACGGATTAGCTGCTCAGGTTTATTCGCTGAGGGGCTATGAACCTTTCAGCGGTGTAAGATAGATAAAATTTATATTTAAACCCCCGAAAGAGTTCACCTCTCTCGGGGGTTTTCGCATTTTTATGGCCTTAGAATTGTATATACATGATGATTTTTTTCTACAGTTTTAACAAATTTAAACGCGAGTTAATAAACAAAGATTTTAAAAATTTAATAGGAAAATAACATGACAACTGAACCTCGTTTACGCATTGCAATGCAAAAGTCAGGGCGCTTAAGCGACGACACCCAAGCTTTACTAAAGCGCTGTGGCTTAAAACTTAATGTTTCTGATCGCCGTTTACTCGCTCACGTAACCAATATGCCTATCGATATTATGCGGGTGCGTAGTAGCGATATACCAGGCCTTGTGATGGATGGCGTATGCGATCTCGGCATTGTTGGTGACAACACCTTAGAAGAAACGGCTTTAGAGCGTGAGTTAATGGGTCAAAAATCACGATACATTCGTACCTCTGGATTAAATTTTGGCGGCTGTCGGTTGTCAATTGCTATGCCTGAAGGTTTCGATTATCAAGGCGTGCAAAGCCTAAATGGCCTAAGGTTTGCCACCACTTACCCACAATTATTAAATCGCTATGCAAAAGAAAACGGTATCAATGTTGAATTTTGTTTACTTAAAGGATCTGTTGAAGTAGCGCCAAGAGTTGGCTTATCTGACGGGATATGTGACCTAGTGTCAACTGGCGCAACACTAGAAGCCAACGGCTTAGTCGAAGTTGAAGAAATATTTCGCTCGAAGGCTTCTCTTATTCAAACTGCTGAACCATTGGCGCCAGAAAAGCAGAGCATTCTCGACACTCTACTACCACGTATACAAGGCGTAATGAAAGCGAAGGAAAGCAAGTACATTATGCTACACGCGCCAAAGGATAAAATAGCCCAAGTTAGTGCTTTAATGCCGGGGAAAGAAACGCCGACCATTCTACCGTTGGCCGGTCGTGAAGATATAGTTGCTGTGCATGTAGTCGCTACTGAAACCTTCTTTTGGGAAACCATGGAGCAGCTAAATGCTTTAGGGTGTAACTCTATTTTAGTAATGCCAATTGAGAAAATGATGGGCTAAAGAGCATTCAATGTAAATATGCTCAACAAATAGCTTACATAGATATTAATAACTCAACTAAAGAAAATTATTAGAAGTTGAATGACATGAAAAACGAAATAATCACTTGGCAACAATTAACAGATGCACAGCGTACACTCGCTCTATCTCGTCCGGCAATTGCGCAAAGCAACTTATTGTCTCAACAAGTAGAAAATATACTTACCAACGTAAAAAAGAATGGCGATGCTGCACTCATTGATTTAACTCAAAAATTCGATGGCGTAAAACTTAGCACTTTACAAGTGAGTCAAGAGCAAATTAACGCAGCAAAAGCACGATTAACTAGCAAACGACTTAGCGCCATTGAAAGTGCTTATGCAAACATCAAACGTTTTCACCAAGCACAAATTACTGACGATATTCGTATTGAAACTACCCCTGGTGTGGTTTGTACATTAAAAACAGAAGCTATTGCTAGTGTTGGTTTATACATTCCGGCTGGCAGCGCCCCACTTCCTTCGACAGTGTTAATGTTAGGAATTCCTGCACAATTGGCAAAATGTCCGCGCGTTGTATTAGTCTGTCCTCCTGACAAAAGTGGTCAATTGGCTGACGAAATTTTAGTAGCTGCATCACTTTGCCAAATAAATGAAATCTATAGTGTTGGCGGCGCTCAAGCATGTGCGGCTTTAGCGTTTGGTACAAAAACCATTAAAGCAGTTAATAAAATATTTGGCCCCGGAAATAAATATGTAACGGAAGCAAAAAAACAACTTTCACAGCAAGTTAATGGCTTTGCTATTGATATGCCCGCCGGCCCTTCGGAAGTGCTTGTCATTGCAGACGAAAATGCCAACGCCGGTTATGTTGCCGCTGATTTGCTTTCACAAGCTGAGCACGGACCTGATAGCCAAGTAATATTGCTCTCTAATAGTGAAACCCTGATTAATAAAGTGCAATTAGCATTAACCACTCAACTAGCCAAGCTTTCACGAGCCGACATTGCCAAACAAGCACTAAAACAAAGTCGCTTAATTTTGACTAAAGATTTAGCGCAAGCGGTAGAGGTTTCAAATGAATACGGCCCTGAGCATTTAATTATTCAAACCGACAATACGCAAGCGTTATTACCGCAGTTACGTAATGCAGGCTCTATTTTTGTTGGTGCTTATACGCCAGAATCTGCTGGTGATTATGCCAGTGGCACCAACCACGTATTACCTACGTACGGTTATTCAAAAGTGATCAGTAGCTTGTCTCTTGCAGATTTTTCAAGGCGCTTTACCGTACAAGAAATTACTCGCCAAGGCTTAACTAACTTAGCTGAATGCATTTGTGAACTGACCGACGCTGAAGGTTTAGACGGACACAAACGTGCGGTAACTATTCGCTTAGATGAGCAAACTGTTAGTGAGAAACAAACGACTAATGCAACAGGAGCGCCATAATGACTATTGCAAATAAACTTGCCCGTGAAGAATTAATCGACATGGTACCATATCAGTCGGCACGTCGTTTACATTCAAGTAATGGTGATATGACCAACAAAATTTGGTTAAACGCTAATGAAGCGCCTGGCAATGGTAACTATGAAATAAATAGCGACAATATTAATCGCTACCCTGATTTTCAACCGGAAAACCTGATCAGTGCATATCGTCAATATTGTGGCTTAAGCGCTGACAATATTGATGCCGAAAACATTTTAGCAACACGTGGCGCAGATGAAGGCATTGAATTACTGATCAGAACTTTTTGTACTGCATACCAAGACAAGGTACTCATTTGCCCACCAACGTACGGCATGTATGCCATAAGTGCAGAAAATCATGGCGTAGACACCTTAAAAGTGCCTCTAACCGAAGAGCTAGCACTCGATTTAGACAGTTTAAAAACACAGGTTGGAAACGTTAAAATAGTGTTTTTGTGCTCACCCGGAAACCCGACGGGCAATTTACTATCACCAGAAGAAATTCAGACGACACTCGAGTTATTTGCCGACTCTGCCATAGTGGTGGTTGATGAGGCATATATCGAATTCAGCCCAGAGCAATCAGTTGTTAATTGGTTAAAAAGCTACCCACATTTAGTGGTATTAAGAACACTATCAAAAGCCTTTGCTTTAGCAGGTTTACGTTGTGGTTTTACCTTAGCCAACGAAGACGTTATTACTATGCTCAGCAAGGTTATTGCCCCTTACCCTATTTCAGCACCCGTGGCCGAAATTGCCAGTACCGCTTTAGTTGCAACTGGTTTAGCACAAATGCGCAGTCGTGTAGCAGCAATTAATACTTTACGTAACCAGCTTGCACTATGGCTAAAAGAACAGCATTGGTGCGAACAAGTATTTGCAAGCGATGCTAACTTTGTTCTATTTCGCTGTACAAACGAAACCACGAAAGACTTTATTTTTAATACGCTTGCTGAACAAGGTATTTTAATTCGCGACCAATCTAAACAATTAAGCTTAGCCAATTGCTTACGAATAAGTATTGGCAGCGAGAGCGAATTGTCACAATTAAAGCAAATCATTATCAACGCAATAACAGCAGATAAAAGAGAATTAGTATGAATCAACAAAATATTTTATTTATCGACCGAGACGGCACGCTAATCGAAGAGCCCGTAACCGATAAACAAGTCGATACACTAGAAAAATTAGTATTCGAGCCTAACGTTATTCCGGTGTTAATCGCCTTACAAAAGAAAGGCTTTCGCTTGGTAATGGTATCTAATCAAGACGGCTTAGGCACGATAAGCTACCCACAAGCTGATTTTGACTTACCGCACGATAAAATGATGGCAATGTTTTCATCACAAGGCATTAGTTTTGATGAAGTGCTACTTTGCCCACATTTCGATGAAGACAACTGTAGCTGTCGTAAGCCCAAATTAGGGCTAGTTAGCGACTACCTGCAACAAGGTAAAGTCAATTTTGCTAATTCTTTTGTTATTGGTGACAGAGAAACCGATATTCAGCTTGCTGCTAACATGGGCATTAAGGGCATAAAATATAATCGTCAATCTCTAAACTGGAATGATATCGCCGAACAATTACTGACAAAGCCTCGCGTTGCCAATGTCACAAGAACGACCAAAGAAACTGACATAAATGTCGCAATAAACTTAGATAAAGTTGGCGATATCAACATCAAAACTGGTCTAGGCTTTTTTGACCACATGCTAGAACAAATTGCTGCCCACGGCGGCTTTAGCATGCAAGTTAACGTTGACGGAGATTACCACATTGATGAACACCACAGTGTTGAAGACACCGCATTAGCATTAGGCCAAGCGTTAAAACAAGCATTAGGTGACAAACGCGGCATTGGTCGTTTTGGTTTTGTACTACCAATGGATGAATGCCGAGCAGAATGTGCTATCGATTTATCCGGTCGCCCTTGGTTAGAGTTTGACGCCACGTTTACTGACAATAACGTTGGTCAAATGTCGACTCAAATGGTCTCGCACTTTTTCCGCTCGCTAGCCGACGCCATGGCAATTACCTTGCACCTTTCAACCACCGAAGGAAATTGTCACCATCAAGTAGAAAGCTTGTTCAAAGTATTTGGCAGAGCATTACGCCAAGCCATTGCCGTATTAGGTGACGAACTACCCAGTACAAAAGGATGCTTATAGCGTGACAATAAAACAAAAAAACCAGTTTGTTATTGTTGATACAGGCTGTGCCAATCTGTCGTCAGTAAAGTTTGCCGTTGAACGTCTTGGCTTTACCATTGTGATTTCTGATGATATTGATGTTATAAAAAATGCTAAGAAAGTTATTTTACCTGGCGTAGGTACTGCCCGTCATGCCATGGAGAATATTAAAGAAAAAGGCTTAGTTGAAACACTGCAACAACTAACCCAGCCGGTATTAGGGTTTTGTTTAGGCATGCAATTGATGGCAAATTCTTCGGTAGAAGGCGTCCCCAAAAAAAGAGATGCAATTGACAATAATAATTCAGGCACTGAAGTCATTGAATGTTTGGGGTTGATCCCTACCGACATTAGCCCACTTGATGCACAAACCTTACGCATGCCGCACATGGGTTGGAACACCTTAACGCAAGTTGAGAATCACCCTGTGTTTAATGACATCAGTGCCGATGATTATTTCTACTTTGTGCATAGCTTTGCAGCGCCGATTTCAGAATATACCGTGGCACGATGCCAATACGGTAGTGAATTTTCCGCGGCCATTGCCAAAGACAATTTTATTGGTTGTCAATTCCACCCTGAGCGCTCCAGCAATCTAGGTAGCAAAATAATTAAAAATTTCTTGGAGATGTAAGCCATGATGATCCCTGCAATCGATTTAATCAACGGCGAAGTTGTTCGTTTATTTCAAGGCGACTATCAACAAAAAACCAATTATCAAACCACCGCCAAAGAACGCCAAAACTCGTACGCTAACTCAGGTGCAACCGTGATGCACTTTGTAGATTTAGATGGCGCAAAAGACAGTAACAAACGCCAATTAGCATTACTAAAAACCTTGGTTAATCATGACAGCATGATTATTCAAGTTGGCGGAGGTGTGCGTTGTAAAGAAGATGTTCAACAATTACTCGATTTAGGAGCTAACCGCGTCGTTATCGGTTCACTTGCCATTAAAGAACCAGATTTAGTACGCACATGGCTAACAGAGTTTGGTGGTGAATGTATTGTGCTAGCACTTGATGTCAAAATTGATGCTGTCGGCAATAAAACATTACCAACACACGGCTGGATAAAAGACAGCGGCGTAAATTTAGAGTCATTATTAGATGATTACATTGCCGCAGGCTTAATTCATGTACTTTGTACTGACATCAGCAAAGACGGTACGTTAACGGGCAGCAACGTAGGTATGTATCAAGAACTTTGTCAGCAATATCCACAAATAAAATGGCAAGCTTCTGGCGGTATAGGTTCCTTAGAAGATATCAAAGCATTAATTCCAACTGGCGTCGATGGCGTAATATTAGGTCGTTCATTGTTAGAAGGAAAGTTTACACTTGAGGAGGCAATCGCATGCTGGCCAAACGCATAATCCCCTGCCTTGACGTTCGAGATGGAAAAGTTGTTAAAGGCGTCCAGTTTCGTAACCACGAAATTATTGGCGACATAGTACCACTTGCGCAAAAGTACGCAGAAGCAGGTGCTGATGAACTGGTTTTTTATGATATTACCGCAAGTTCAGACGACCGTGTAGTTGATAAAAGCTGGGTAAGTCGTATTGCCCAAGTTATCGATATTCCCTTTTGCGTTGCAGGCGGTATAAAGTCAGAAGAAGATGTTAAACAAATTCTAATGATGGGCGCTGACAAAATATCAATCAACTCCCCAGCGTTGCGTGACCCTGAACTAATTTCACGACTAGCTGATGTGTTTGGACAACAATGTATCGTGGTTGGTATCGACAGTTTCTTTAATCAAGACGCCAACAACGGTAAAGGCGAATACCAAGTTTATCAATTTACCGGTGATGAAACCCGCACACAGAAAACTAAATGGCGCACATTAGATTGGATACAAGAAGTACAAAAATTAGGTGCTGGTGAAATAGTACTTAACTGTATGAATCAAGATGGTGTTCGAAAAGGATACGATATTGAGCAACTTAGCCAAGTTCGCGCACAATGCAATGTACCGCTTATCGCATCCGGTGGTGCCGGTGAGATATCACACTTTGTTGACGTTTTTAAACAAGCCGATGTTGATGGCGCACTAGCAGCAAGTGTTTTCCACAAAGGTATCATCGCCATGAATGAATTAAAGCAATCCCTAAAAAATGAAAAAGTTGAGATACGATTATGCTAGTAACACAAAGTAATATTAGCCAATTGGCATGGGATAAAATGGACGGCATGATCCCAGCAATTATTCAGCACCAAGATACCGGCGCAGTACTAATGCAAGGTTATATGAATGCCGAAGCCTTGCAACAAACATTAACCTCTAGTTTAGCCACTTTTTATAGCCGCTCTAAACAAGCACTTTGGTGTAAAGGGGAAACCAGCGGCAATTATTTGAAAGTCAGCCAAGTGATTTCAGATTGTGACCAAGACAGTTTGCTTATTGCCTGTCGACCGGTTGGGCCTACTTGCCACCTTGGCACAGAGTCATGCTTCCCAGAACAAAAACTAACGCAGCAAAACTTTTTAAGTCAGCTTGAACAAGTTATTGCCAGCAGGAAAAATGATGCTCCGGAAGACAGCTACACCGCACACCTTTTTTCTCGTGGCACGACTAAAATAGCGCAAAAAGTAGGAGAAGAAGGTGTTGAAGTGGCGCTAGCAGCTGTTGCTGAAACCAAAGAAGACTTACTAGGGGAATGTGCCGACTTGTTTTACCATACATTGGTACTACTACAAGACCAAAATATCGAACTCAACGAAGTTATGGCAGTACTACAAAATAGACATATGAAGCAATAACCTACATTTTATTGAGGCACTGCTAGCAACAGTAATACACAACTTGCTAGCAGTGATTTAGACAATTCTATTTAAGCAAATTTAACATGACACTTTAATGATGAGTTTCTGTACACAGATCCAAAAACGGTTTTAAACAAGTAGCCATAGGTAATAATACATGTAAGACATTCGCTTATAAAACTGTATGACTTTTCTTTACAGCCCAATAAAAACAAGGGATTGAGCAAATTCAAGTTGACGAACGAAAGTCCGCAGTATTATAATGTGCGCCTTCTCTTAGGATCTAAACAACGCTAAGGATTAGCACATGTTTAAATATTACTCGATTAAAAAGTACGGCAAAAAACTATTGCCAGCACTAGAAAAACGCTACGGTTGCAAAGAGCATTATTCTGCTTCAGAAGTTAGGGCAACCGTTTATCAAAATAACTTCAACCCTAAATATTTACCATTAGCTTATTTGCTTTTTCTCGACCAAAACGCATTAAAAAACGTACTTTATCTTGAGTATCCTGAACTTAATATCTGCCAATATAAGCAGGATATTGTTGAATATTTAAGTCGTAAGCAATACAACGGCTATTTAAAAAAACTCGCCTAATTTCTAGGTTACTATACAAAACCATATAAGCATGAAAAAATAGCCGTAACTATTTTTTCATGTGGATAATTATGGCTAATAATTCTCAAACTAGCGAAGTTACTTGGTATTGCAAAAGCTTTTCTTCACTTAACACCACAGAACTTTATGATTTCCTAAAATTGCGTATTGATGTTTTTGTTGTTGAACAAACTTGCTATTACCCCGATTTAGATGATCACGACCGTCATGCCGACACCTTACATTTATTTTGTTATCAAAATGAGGTTATGACAGCATACCTTAGAATTTTACCAACAGGTTTAACTTACCAAGAACATATTAGCATTGGTCGGGTTGTAATTGCGCCAGAAGCGCGAGGTACCGGTTTAGGGCATGAATTAATGACAGTGGCTTTAGCTGAATGCAAAAAAGCATTTCCAACTGATTCACTAAAAATATCAGCACAAGAACATTTAGAAAAATATTATAATAAACATGGATTTGAGCGTGTTAGCAACATGTATCTAGAAGATAACATACCTCATATTGCAATGATAAAAGTACGGTAACCTATTAATTTAATTATTAAAAAACGCAAATACATCACTATATTTGCGTTTTTGATTACTATTATCAACAAGTTTATCCAAGCAAAAACAACCGAATATTTTCTATCGCTAATGCTAAGATCACAAAAAATGTTGAAAGCATACCGACTTGTCTTTGCATAGAAATACCAATCGTTTTACTTAAGCCAATAACATGCAACGCACGCCCAGCAACTAACATCGCACCTAATGCATGCAAAACAATTACCGAGGCGCCATTTAGTTCATAACAGGCTAATAATAGTAATGCTACGGGGACATATTCCGCAAAGTTGCCGTGCACCCGGACCGCTTTTGCCAAATCTTTATTGCCACCGTCATTAATGCCAACCTTAAATTTTTTCCGCAAGCGAATAACATTAATTGCCAAACCAATGTACAACAACGCAAGTAAGCTCGCATAAAACCCCGTAAGTGACAAAGTTGCCATGATGTTTTCCTTATAACTACATTTTAAAATTATTATTTTTCTTGTACTTAGAAATAATACCTACTCATGGTAATTATTGACAGAGGCATTTAGGTAAAAAGAAAGTGCAGATGAGTCACCACAGCTTATTGCTTGTGTAATGTTAACCCTAACATTCTGCAAGAATCTAGCATGGCATGTTAAAAACAAGAAAAATCATATCTCAGAGAAAGGCCCAAACATAACTACTCTTTCACATCAACATACATGGAAGTATTAATGTCGCGCAGCCAAGAACGGCTATGAGTGACCATGTGATCACAGAATACCGTTCTTCCTGAACATAAAAAAAGCTCGCAAAAGCGAGCTTTAATTCACAACTGTGATAACGAATTAACTTATGCTAATTTTTCGTTAAGTAATGAGCTAACTTGCTCAACAGGCTGTGTACCATCAATGGTTAGGTATGCACAAGCACCATTACCGGCTTCTGCTTGGTAATATTCAACCAATGGTTTAGTTTGTTCGTGATAAATACCTAAACGCTTACGTACTGTCGCTTCTTCATCGTCTGGACGAATTGATAATTCTTCACCAGTTTCATCATCTTTACCCTCAACCTTAGGCGGGTTGTAAACAATATGATAAACACGACCAGAACCAGCATGAACACGACGTCCACCCATGCGTTCAACAATCACTTCATCTGGAACATCAAATTCAATAACATGGTCAACTGAAACACCATTCTCTTTCATAGCATCCGCTTGCGGAATAGTACGTGGAAAACCATCAAGTAAAAAACCTGCTTTACAGTCGTCTTGGGCAATACGCTCTTTAACTAAACCAATAATTAATTCATCAGAAACGAGTTGACCTGCGTCCATTACTTCTTTGGCTTTTTTACCAAGTTCAGTTCCTGCTTTAATTGCAGCACGTAGCATGTCACCAGTAGATATTTGTGGAATGCCAAATTTAGCCATTAAAAATTGTGCCTGAGTACCCTTACCAGCGCCCGGTGCACCTAATAAAATAATGCGCATTTAGTATAACCCTATTTAATTAATGAATTGGTTTTGCGTAAAAGCTGACACTATACATATTCAAAGGGTTTCAAACAAGTAGCTAGCTGTGCAAAAAAACAAAAAAGAGGCTAAAAAGCCCCTTTTTTTGACTAAAGTCTAACGACAATATGACCTAAGTCACTATTTCGTTAAGCTCATCATTAGTTTGTTTAATCGAGCAACAAAAGTTGCTGGATCTTTCAAGCTACCGCGCTCAGCTAGCATGGCTTGTTCGAACAATACTTCTGACCATTGTTTAAACTGTTCATCATCTTGTTCGTCAGCAACATGCTTAATCAAGTCATGCTCAGCATTGATCTCAAAAATTGGTAATGAGTCAGGTACTTCTTGACCAACAGACTGCATTAACTTCATCATTTGGCTGCTCATGTCATGCTCGTCGGCAACAATACATGCTGGAGAATCAGTTAAACGTTGTGAAATTTTGACGTCTTTTGCTTTGCCTTCAAGGGCAGCTTTAATACGAGTAACTACTGAATCGAATTCTTGCTCAAGTTTTTCTTGTGCTTCCTTCGTTTCTGCATCATCCATATCACCAAGATCTAAACCACCACGAGTCACTGATTGTAATTGCTTACCATCAAACTCAGTTAAATGACTTACTAACCACTCATCAATGCGATCAGACATTAACAATACTTCGATGCCTTTCTTACGGAATACTTCTAAATGCGGGCTATTTTTAGCTGCTTCGAAGCTGTCTGCAACAACGTAGTAAATTTTGTCTTGACCTTCTTTCATGCGCTCAATGTATTGGGCTAAAGAAGTATTTTGAATACTATTATCTTCGTTTGTAGAAGCAAAGCGTAATAGCTTAGCAACGGCATCTTTGTTTGCCGCATCTTCAGCTGGGCCTTCTTTCAATACTTGACCAAATTCATTCCAGAACACCTGATATTGCTCAGCATCTTTCTTACTTAACTTCTCAAGCATTTTTAATACACGCTTAGTACAACCTTTACGGATTGCTTGTGTAATTTTGCTATCTTGTAAAATCTCGCGTGAAACATTTAATGGTAAGTCATTCGAATCAAGTAAACCTTTAACGAAACGTAAGTACGTCGGCATAAACTGCTCAGCGTCATCCATAATAAATACACGTTGCACGTATAATTTAAGGCCATGCTGTTTTTCGCGGTTGTACATATCAAATGGTGCTTTAGATGGGATGTAAAGTAGCGAGGTATATTCTGTTTTACCTTCAACTTTATTATGTTCCCAAAGCATAGGATCAGCAAAGTCATGAGATACATGCTTGTAGAATTCTTTATATTCTTCTTCTGAAACGTCTGCTTTTTCTCGCGTCCAAAGTGCAGTCGCTTTGTTTACTGCATCCCATTGTGCTGGAACAGCATCGCGTGCTTCAACTGCTGGAGTCGTTACATTGCCTTCGTCATCTTTAACTTCTGCAACCGCTTCAACCGCTGGTACTTCAGGTGTTAACATTTCAACAGATACAGAAATGTGATCAGAGTACTTAGTCACAATTGACTTTAAGCGCCAGTCATCAGCAAATTCAGTTTCATCTTCTTTTAAATGTAGGATGATGTCGGTACCGCGACCTGTTTTCTCAATTTTAGCGGTAGTAAATTCACCCTCACCTTCTGATGTCCATTCAACACCTTCTGTAGCAGCAACACCAGCAGCGCGTGAACGAACAGTTACTTTATCTGCAACAATAAATGCTGAGTAGAAACCAACACCGAATTGACCAATTAATTGTGAATCAGCCGCTTGATCGCCAGAAAGCTGTGAGAAAAACTCCGCAGTACCTGATTTGGCAATCGTTCCTAAGTGCTCAACGATTTGGTCATGTGTCATACCAATACCGTTATCAGAAATAGTTACTGTGTTCGCTTCTTTATCTGCGCTCACACGTACACGTAATTCACCGTCACCTTCAAAAAGCTCAGCATTTGATAATGCTTTAAAACGTAATTTGTCTGACGCATCAGCCGCGTTAGAAACCAACTCACGCAAGAAAATTTCTTTATTTGAATATAGTGAGTGGATCATCAACTGTAATAGTTGCTTTACTTCGGTTTGAAAACCATGAACTTCTTTTTGTGTCTCAGACATCTGAAAAACTTCCTACTTTAACGAACATAAAATATTTGGTTATTGTGAGTTATAAATGCGATTACTCACTCGATAGTTAACATGTGGGGATAGTGAAAATATTTTCAAGAAAAAATGCGAAATAACTTTAAATTTTACCGCCTATTTAAATTTTCCAGCGCTCGTATCATAAATAACTCATTTATATCGATTGCTAGATATCATATATAACCGTTAATGATTTGCTATCACTTTGCATGGCTCGTAAAGTAGCGCAGGATTAACATTTCTAATCAACAAGGATGACAATGCTACTCGATAGAAACAACAATGCCGCAATTTTGCTTGCTGGAATTTGTGCATTAATTGTTGGGGTAGGCGTGGCTCGATTCGCCTTTACGTCTCTATTGCCAGCTATGCTTAGTGATTATCTCAATATTTCTTTTGCTGGCTTATTAGCATCTGTTAATTACCTCGGTTACTTATCTGGTTCTATATTTTCTATTTTTATTAAGAATATTCATGCCAAAGTAAAATTCTTTCGATTAGGCCTAATTTTATGTGTTGTCACCTCAATAATCCTCGGCGTCGTTGAAAATAATACCCTATGGTTTATTGCGCGATTCTTAGCTGGTTTTGGTGCTGCCATGGCATTGGTTGTTGGCTCTGCTATTGTTATGTCAAAGTTAAAAAACACCAATAAAACTAAAGCCATGGGTATACATTTTAGTGGCCTAGGTTTTTCTATATTAGTGTCAGATTTATTGATGCGATTAGTATTTCAACACTCAGGAAATTGGCAAATCGCTTGGCTTGTTCTTGCTACTGTTGGTGCCTTACTGTCTTGCTATTGTTGGTATATTTTAGCCTTTGATAAACGCCCTAATGAACAGCCTCTCCAACACAAATTGGGTCGCTCTTTGTTTAATCCACTAATCATTGTTTTAGCCATTGCCTACTTTACTGAAGGCGTAGGTATGGTTGTACAAGCTACCTTTTTGCCCGACATTGTAAATTCTTTGCCAGGTTTATCAGGTTATGGAGGCTATGCATGGTTGGCTGTTGGTATCGCGGGGATTCCATCTTGTGTTATTTGGATGCGCTTAGCACATAAATTTAACAGTATTGATATTATGATAATAGCGATGGCACTACAAGTTATCGCTATTATCATTCCAATATTTTCAGCCAATATATATTTAAATTTACTCAGTGGCATTTTATACGGCGGTACTTTTATTGGTTTAGTCGCTTTATTTATGAATTTTGGTGGTCAGCTAGCAGGTAAAAACCCCGTTTTCGCCATGGGAGTTATTACCGCTGCTTACGGTGTTGGACAAGTATTAGCGCCACTATATTGTGTTGCTTTGATCGAATATTTTGGTAATTATAACGCCGCTCTTTATTTAACCGCTTTTATTGTTTGTTGTGGAATTTTACTTTTAAAGTATGCAAAAAAGAATTTAAGCAATCATAATCAAATAGCTACATCTTTGTAGCAATTAAACTTACCAAAAATGCTACAAAATAAGGCACAGGTATGAGAAAAATAACATTAATATTGCTTACATTTATTGTTGCTTTAATGCTAGCTCAAAATACTTTAGCAACAGAAATTAAGCCTAAAAGAGAAATCGTATTAGAAAATGAGCAAGTGCAAGTTGTACGCTTAACGTACCCTGCAGGCACCGAATCAGGAATGCATACTCATGCCTTTGCTCATCGAGTAGTGTATTTTGTTAAAGGTGGTTCATTAACCTTAATTCCTCACGACACCACAAAGAAAAGTGTAAAGCTTCAAGCTAACGACGGACAAACATTGTTTTTACCTGCTACAACTCATAACGTGAGAAACACTGGTAATAGTGAAGTTATCATCGTAGAGACTGAACTAAAATAGCTCATTTTATTTTTATAGCTCAAGAATATTCAACCAACTTTTAGTGTTGCTTGCTCACTATGTGGCAAAGGTATAGTAATGCTAAATGTTGTGCCATTTTCGTTTGACGAAACAACCCGAATGTCACCGTTATATTCCTCTTTAATGATTTTATAACAAATAAAAAGCCCTAATCCTGTGCCCTGCCCAACTGACTTCGTGGTATAAAATGGGGTAAATATATCTTTTAAATTCTCAGCAGCTATTCCACTACCACTATCGCTAATCTCTATAACTACTTCAGAGTTATTACTGTAACTTTTAATTTTAACAACACTTTCATCTGGACTTGCCTGAATTGCGTTGTGCAACACGTTCATGATTACCTGAATAATTTTGCCACTAACACCGTAAAGCAAAGGCATAGCTTCCAACTGTAAATCTAATTGGCAGTGACCCTTTATTTCTCCACGCAGTAAATTAGCGCTAGCTCGAACCGCTTCATTGACATCAAAATAGTCATGTTGTTTTTCTTCAGTGCGAACATAACCACACAAATCTGCAACAATATTTTTAATGCGTATTAGTCCATCAGTCGTTTCTAGAACAATACACCTCATATCCTCCAGCATCACTTGATATTCGTTAGAACTAATATGACTTTTACTATTTTCTTCCATGACTTTGCATGACATTAAGCGATTATTTACGCTTTTGATTTCTCGCACATAATCCGCCATTACTGACATATTACTTAAGGAAAATCCTAAAGGGTTATTAATTTCATGAGCAATACCTGCAGCGAGCAAACCTACTGATGCCATTTTTTCTGAGTGAACAAGAGTTTCTTGATTTTGCTTTAATTGACTAATCGTAAATTCAAGTTGCATGTTCGATTCTTTCAATTGCTTTTTCGCTTGATGCAATTGAGAAAAGGTAATTGCAGAAACAATACGCGGTGACGCAATTTTCGCGATAACCTGCAATAACCGCATATCTTCTTCTGTATAGTAATCTAACGTAGCCGACTCAGTATCGATAATAGCGATAGTTTCCCCTTCATATAGCACAGGAACCGTTAGCTCTGATTGCCCAGAGAACTCATCCCAAATGTAACGTTTGTCATTTTGCGTATTTGGAATTATCTCAGCGATACCTGTTTGTGCAACGTAGCCTACAATTCCCTCACCTAAATTTATCTCAATTTCATTTAAGAGCTGGCGGCATTCGGGATTTTTCACGCCAAAAGCAGCCTTTTGTTGAAGTGTATTCCCCTCTTTTAAGTAAATAACACAATCATCAAACGCTAAAGTTTCACCTATGGTTTTTGCAATTGACCATAGTAAATCATCAATGGTTGCCGCTTTTATCATGGCAGACGCAAAATTATCTATTTTATCCAGATCTGACATAGTTTCCTCACTTGCAAATTGAAACGCATTTTGCAAAAACTAGTTTGAATCGTTGCAAATATCCCTATTAAGCTCAGTTAATTTCAAGTTTTTGTTGTTTATTAAGAGAGAATCAAGTTGTATGCCAGAAGAGCAGTACGGTTTAAGAAGGTATTAATGCCACGCTTTACTCATGTAGATAAAAAGATTTACTAAAGAAACTAAACTCAATCGGTATAACAGTGCAAGCAGTGGTTTTTATTGCCTTTTGAGTTTAACTTTGGTCTGCTATTAAAAGCTCACTTCCTCGCCTTCATTAAGAATGTGCAAAGGAACTATCGAGTTCAGTTGTTTATGCATTTTTAATAATCGAAGTAATGGTGAATGCGAGCTGCGGTCACCCATTTTCCAACTGTTATTACCGTAGCCCCAGGGAACCATAACTTTACAATTTAAATCTTCGGCAGCAAGAAGTGCATCTTCAGGGGTCGTATGAACATAGCGATACCATTCGCCGTCTTCAGGATGAAAGTATGAGGCTATTGGCAATAGGCACACGTCCATATCGCCATAGCGTTGTTGAATATCTTTAAAATGATCCGAATAACCGGTATCACCAGCAAAGAATATTTTTTGCCCTTTATGCTCTATCACCCAACCGCCCCATAGTGTGGCGTCATTATCTTCATATAAAAAAGGCACCCAGATACGGTTACTAAAATGGTGTGCTGGTACAAAGTTTATTTCAAAACCTGCTAATGATTTTTTCGAATACCATGACATTTCATTAATACGATAACCATCATCAGGAAAGTGCTCTCCAAACCCTAATGGCGTGAAATATTCTGCATTATTGCCTATGGTTTCAATATCGCTTTTGCTGAAATGATCATAATGAATATGAGAATAAAGAACTGCATCTACATCTGCTATTTCTTCATTCTTTAACCAACGCGGCTCATTGCGATAAAAGCCAACAGCCAATTTAAATGCTAAATCAACCGGCCAATCAAATTGTTTACTGACTGGGTCAAGTAACAGCCGAGTACCGTCTAAGCTTTCGATATAAAAACTGGCATGACCAAGCCAACGAATGGTGAGTTCAGTATTTAACTTAATTGGTAAATTTTCACCAATATAGCGACAATTTTCTGCGGGAGATTCACATTCAACCAGCGGTGAAGGCTGATAACAATTTTCTTCACAAGTAACAGGGTAATCATATTTCTTGGGGTAAAGGTTTGAAAAACGTAAGGATTCAGCTGAATTCTTCTTGTAATTAATAATTGAACTTGGTTGCTCAACATGAGTAATCTGGTTTTTTGTACTACAGCCAACAACTAGAAAAAAACTCATTAATACGCTAATTTTTTGCCAATTAATCATTGAAACTGATATTTCCTTATTTATACAAATTAAAAGCCATAATCAAAATGACAATAAAAAACCAGACGACCTAGTAATAAAACTTCTGATTTTTTCTCAAATTAGAAGTTGTAATTTTTACGTCCAGACAGTGCATGTGACAAGGTATTACCGTCAACATATTCCAGTTCACCGCCAACTGGAACACCATGCGCAATACGCGAAATATTGACACTATAAGCTTGGCTTAATTCAGCAATAAAGTGTGCTGTAGCCTCACCCTCTACCGTAGGATTAGTCGCTAGAATCACTTCATTAAATTGCCCTGTTGCTAATTGCTGTTCTAACACATCTAAGCCAAGATCATCTGGGCCAATACCATCAAGTGGTGATAAATGGCCCATTAAAACAAAATAGCGTCCTTGAAATTCTCCAGTTTGTTCAATAGCAATCACATCAGCAGGTGTTTCAACAATACATAACTGCGTGGCAACTTTTCGCTTTGAACTCTGGCAAATATCGCATAAAGCCTCTTCGGTAAAATTTCGACACTGTTGGCAATGACCAATATTTTCCATAGCACGCCCTAAGGTTTTCGAAAGCTTACTTCCACCTTTGCGATTTCTTTCTAGTAAGTGAAATGCCATACGTTGTGCTGACTTTGCACCAACACCCGGTAAACATTTGAGTGAATCAATAAGCTCTTGAACTAACGGACTAAATTTCATTGTGACTCTTTAAACTTGCAATAAATACAACACATACTGGTGAAGCCAATAACTTTTAAGACAAATAAACGCCTTACTGAGCCAACAAACAGTATGAAAAAAGCAAGTTTAGCATTGGCTATAAAATTTTATAATCATTAATTAAAAAGATTTTCTTTACCATTCGGGTCTCTAATTTCACCTAAACCAGCAAAAATTCAGTATCATGGTTAGCAATTAAAGTGTTGATTTATCACGTATCAATATATCTTTCTTACTAAGGACATTTAATGCTATTAAACATCTTTATCACTCTAGTGTTATTGTTCTGCACATTTATTGCTTTACAACGAATGTTTAAACTACCAAAAAACATTTGGTTATTGTTTTTAATTCAGCCACTTGTCATGGCAGCCTCACCCGTTATTGTTTTTATTGGTGGCATCTTATCAACCAGTATGGGCGCTGATCCTGCTTTGGTAACGTTACCGGTAACTGTGATGATCCTTGGTGTTGCAAGTGCAGCAATTCCCGCGGCTCTTTTAGCGAAGGCCAAAGGTCGACGTTTTGCCACATATACCGGGTTTAGTATTGGCTTACTAGGCACGCTACTGGCGATGTTTTCAGCATTAAAAGCAAGTTTTGAAATTTTTGTTTTTGCCAGTTTACTCTTTGGTGCAAGTACTGCATTTATCCAACAATTACGTTTTGCCGCTATTGAAAGTGTTAGCAACAGCAAAGATGTACCAACTGTGCTATCAATATTAATGCTAAGCGGTATATTTTCTGCCTTTCTTGGCCCTGAGATAGCAGTAACCGCGAAAGACTGGCTAAGTTCACCACATGGTTATGCGGGCTCTTTTCTGTTTCTTGCCGGCTTGTTCATACTTGCTAT
This sequence comes from Colwellia meonggei, assembly GCF_057537295.1. Lineage (NCBI taxonomy): Bacteria > Pseudomonadati > Pseudomonadota > Gammaproteobacteria > Alteromonadales > Colwelliaceae > Colwellia > Colwellia meonggei. The sequence goes on along the minus strand of NZ_BAAJLZ010000003.1, from coordinate 254,727 downwards.
GTTGCTTATGGTTAACTTTAAGAACCCTGAAATTCATCGCAACGAAAATCAAGGTGAAGCTAGGCCTTTAGCTGAAATTATTAAGCAACCTATCTTCGTTATCGCTATTCTTTCCGCTGCGATAGGTTTTGCTTTAATGAGCTATTTAATGACCGCAACACCGCTCAGTATGCACCATATTCACGGTCATAGTTTAAGTGATACCAAGTGGGTAATACAAAGTCATATTGCGGCGATGTTCATTCCATCATTATTTACTGCGTGGCTGGTAAAGCGTGTCGGATTAAAGACTCTATTACTACTAGGCACAGTTATTTATGCATTAGTCACACTAGTAGCATTTTCTGGCGAACAAGTTGTACATTACTGGTGGGCGCTCATTCTACTTGGTATCGGTTGGAATTTTTTGTTTTTAACTGGCACGTCTTTACTGCCACAAAGCTACCGCCCTTCCGAGCGACATAAAGTTCAAGCTATTAATGACTTTATCATTTTTGGCTTTCAAGCGACGGCATCGTTACTCGCTGGCTGGGTGCTTTTCAAAGCCGGTTGGCACTTTGTTGTTATTACCAGTTTACCGTTTATTGTTATTTTATTTGTTGTGAGTTGGTTTTATTACCGAAAAAATACCAAGCTTATAAATACCAACGCGGATAAGTCCTTAAAGGAATTAAATTCTTGAGTATATTGCCCATAATTCAGCGCGGAGCGCCAGTACTAAGCCAGATAGCACTCGCAGTTGAAAACATACACGCGAAAGATATAAAGCAGCTAATTAACGATCTTACCGTCACGATGAATAATGCAAGTGGTGTTGGTATTGCCGCGCCACAAGTTGGCAAGAGCTTACGTGTGTTTTTAATGTGCTCGGCACCAAGTGAACGTTACCCTAATGCCCCCTTGTTACCGTTAACTGTGGTAATTAACCCTGAAATCATCTCAACAAATAACCAACAAGCATTGGGCTGGGAAGGTTGTTTAAGTGTAAAAAACAAACGTGCACTTGTACCAAGGTACACTGTTATTAAAGTAAGTTACTTTGATGAAACAGGACAAAAGCACCTACAAACCCTAAGCGACTTTATTGCTCGAATATTTCAACATGAACTTGATCACCTCGATGGTATAACGTTTGTCGACCGACTCAACAACGAATCTGACGCGATAACCGAACAACAGTGGCTTGATCAAACCGCTAATGAACAAGTATAAAGCGTCACATTTCAAATCGAACAAGCAATCGACATCATGGTGAATACGTATGCAACTGATGTTGCATAGTTAAGACTATTGCTAAGATGCTAAGTAATTTACGTTGCGATAGTTCGGTAATTCGATAAAAACATATCAGGTAACACCGTAATTAACGCAGAAATTACAACAATAAGAGTGTATTTATGAGCACAAAACCACAGCTAAGTTTCTGGCAAATTTGGACATTAAGTTTTGGCTTTTTGGGGGTGCAATTTGGTTTTGCATTACAAAACGCTAACGTTAGTAGAATTTTATCTGATTTAGGTGCAGACCTACATTCCTTGTCGCTATTTTGGTTAGTTGCACCTGTTATGGGTCTAATCATTCAGCCTATAGTAGGCTCAGCTTCAGACCGCACTTGGAATCGTTTTGGTCGACGCAGCCCATATATTTTAGCTGGTGCAATTGTTGCAGCTTTTGGTATGTCATTAATGCCCAATGCTCCGCTATTTGTCGAACTAATTACGCCAATGCTATTTGGTGGCTTAATGCTAGCCTTGATGGATGCGGCATTTAATGTGGCATTTCAACCATTTCGCGCCATTGTTTCAGACATGGTTCCTGCGAACCAGCGAAATCTTGGTTACTCAATACAAGCATTTTTAATTAATGTCGGTGCCGTTATCGGTTCTATTTTACCCTTCGTACTGACTAACGTTATTGGCCTTGAAAATACCGCTGAAGCTGGCAAAGTGGCGCCATCAGTTACATGGGCATTTTATATTGGTGCATCAGTATTAATGATTTGTGTACTTTGGACGGTTTTTAGAACTAAAGAGCACCCACCTGAACAGTACTACGCATACAAGGGCATGGATGCAGACGCTGTTGCCAAAGAACAAGCGCAAGTAAAAACACTAACGGAAAAGCTATCAGCATTTTGGCAGCTATTGACCACTATGCCTGAAACAATGAAAAAACTTGCGGTTGTACAATTTTTCTCTTGGTTCACATTATTTATTATGTGGGTTTATACCATGCCAGCCATTGCGCAAAATGTTTGGGGCATAGATGCTAAATGGTTCGATCCTGACTTTATTGACAGTGTTGGAGGTATTCCAGAGCACATAGCCGCTGCTAAAGGCGCTGCAGGTGACTGGGTTGGTATATTGTTTGCTGGCTATTCTTTATTTGCGGCTATTTTTTCGCTGTTTTTAACTAAACTTGCTAACAAATTTGGTCGTAAACTTATCTACTCTATTTCTTTATTGGCTGGTGGCTTCGGCTATTTAAGCTTTTATTTTATTACCAACTCAGAGCCAACTGTGGTCAATTTGCTTATTACTTCTGTTGAAGTACCACAAGGCGCTGTTGACCTATTTATACCTATGATAGGTATTGGTATGGCCTGGGCAGCAATATTAGCAATGCCCTATGCAATATTAGCGGGCTCATTGCCGGCAAGTAAAACCGGTGTTTATATGGGCATTTTTAACTTTACAATTGCCGCGCCACAAATTGTTTCAGGTCTATTTGCAGGCTGGATATTAAGTGCCATTTTCGAAAACCAAGCGATTTATATAATTATGTTAGCTGGCGCTTCAATGCTGCTAGGCGCATTGTCGGTGTATTTTGTAAAAGACAGTGAGTCTGATAACGAACTAGAAGCCAACAACGCCATAACCGAGGTATAACACTTACCTAACCTGTTAATTTCAAAAGTTAAAATACAACATCCATTAAAACTATAAAGCCTGCATCATGCAGGCTTTTTTATTGCAATAGTGAATAAAGTAACGACGCCTGTTCTAACCTTTTTCTTTTTTAACATTCTCTAATATGGGATAGTAGCAGTTTAAAAGTCATAAACTTTACTGCGAATACTTATAATTTTAAGGAAAAAAATGAAAAAGTATCAAGGTTTTACCTTAATAGAATTGGTTGTTGTTATTGTAATATTGGGTATTCTTGCTGCAGTTGCTGCCCCCAAATTTATTGACCTAAGAAAAGATGCAAAAATCGCAACACTTGAAGGTATGCAGGGAGCGATGAGAAGCGGTGCAGAAATGATTTACGCCAAAGCAATTGTTAATAACCAAACATCTGGCGCGAGTTCTTTAACAGTCGAAGGGGTTAATATTAGCTTATTCGCGGGCTACCCTATTGGTAACTGGACAAGAGGGTTTCGTTATATCGTTAGCTTAGATGCTGTTAGCTTTTCTAGCGCTTCTGCAATATGTGATGTGGATTGGTGTGGTAGAGGTAATCAACGCAGTATTCCAAGTGGTGTTTCTACAACTCGACCAGGCCGAATAGGCAAAGTATACCCAAATGGCTATAGCTTTAATGATCAATGTGGCGTTTATTACGTTAATCATGAAGATGGTCGCCCTGCCGAAATTGGCTTAGAAACTGCCGACAGCTAACTTTAAAAAATTATATAAACCTATATTTAATTGAGGATGAATTATGAAAGGTAGCTGTTTATGTGGGCAAGTAACCTACGAAGTTCAAGCACCAATTAAAGTATTTCAATATTGCCATTGCTCACGTTGTAGAAAGTTTACAGGTAGCGCACATGCAGCAAATTTTTTCGTTCTACCTGAGCAGTTTCAATGGCTCAGTGGTGCCGAGTTAATCGGTCGTTTTGAACTTCCCGATACGCAATATTTTGCAACTTGTTTCTGTAAAAGCTGTGGTTCTTCGCTACCATGGGCAACACAAGGCGGTGGTAACATTGTTGTTCCTGCCGGTACATTAGACGACGATATTAATATAAAACCACAACGGAATATTTTTTGGCAATCACGTGCTCCTTGGTACGAAGAAACTTGTCAAATGATTAAGCATGATGAAAGGCCAACAAAAACAAAATAAATGCGAAGTCTGTGTTTATAAAATAAACAAGAAATACAAAGTCATAGCATCTACACAAAGTTTAAGTTAACATTTAATTAACTTTATATAAGGATGTATTATGACTCGATTTTTTAAACTCTCATTACTCGCTCTTTCTCTATCTTCATCGACACTTTTGGCTCAAGAATCACCACATGTTATTGGTGTTCAAGTTGATTTTAGCGGCATAGACACAGAAAATAATGATAATACCCGTGAATTAAATGATATCACCACTGCCCACTATACTTTGTCATATCAATATCATATCAATGAAAACTTTGCTGTTGGTGCAGGCTATTTAAATGGCGACAGTAATTCATTTACCAGTATTGTTGATATATTTACTGACTCGAAACTAGATTACGATGCCTTAATGATCAGTGCAAAAGCGCAGTACTTAATATCAAAACGTAACAGTTTTTATATTCAACTCAACGCCTTACAGTATGATTTTGATATTATTGATGATAATAAAACCGTTTATAGTGATGACGGCACAGATTTTGGTTACTCTATAGGTTGGAAGCACCAATACGATATGGGCATAGGTTTGAAAATTGGTTATGACGTTCTCAACTTAGGCAGTGATATCAAAATTAATGGTGTAAGTGTAGAAGCTAGCTATCGATTTTAGTGTTGTTCACCTTTACTCATTACTTTTTCACGATTCAATAAGCGTGTAATTTATGAGTAAAGACTTTAGCTAATTAATGGAAAACAATACCACCATGAATGTTTTGGAAAATGTAGCGCCACTTGAAGACTTTCTGCGCTTGCGAGTAATTTCAGGTTTAACTCCTCGGCCAAAAGCAGCAGCAAAAAAAGGCTTACCTAATAGCCTTTATGGTGTTCATATCATAGTAGATAATACAGTTGTTGCTATGGGCCGAGTAGTTGGCGATGGAGCATTGAATTTTGAAGTCGTTGATGTTGCTGTTGACCCACAATATCAAGGTCAAGGTTTAGGACGACTAATTATGAAACACATTATGCGTTATCTTAAAGTCAGTGCCCCAGAAGGTGCCTATATTACCCTGCTTGCTGATGTACCTGCGTTGTATAAGAAATTTGGTTTTATACTGAGCAGACCTGAATGCGAAGGTATGCATTGGGAGCCGGGGGGGGTAGCTTAGTCATTCTATTTCAAAATTTAAGCTAACCTACGCCTTGAATATTAAGAGTTTATGATTCAAATAATTATTGGTTTTCATACCGATGAAGAGCATCATTGGGTTGCAAAGCTGCAATGTGGCCATTTCCAACATGTCCGTCATCAACCGCCTTTTATTAATCGCCCTTGGGTACTAAAAAAAGCAACAAGAGATAAAATGCTTGGTGAATCTTTAAACTGCAAAAAATGTGATAATAAAGCCGCTGTTGATTTCGATGTTTCAACATATAGCTATCAAAAATAACAACAAACTTAAGCATTAAAAATGACAGAAGCATTAATTACTTTACTAACTACAACTGCCCTTTTGCTTGGCTCGCCAGGCCCTGCTCCACTTGCCCTTGCAGCGACAAGTGCCACCTTCGGTACACGTCGGGGGGTACCGTTTTTAATGGGAATATTGTCAGGGTTAACTGTGGCGATAATTTGTGCAAGCATAGGTTTAGCCAGTTTGTTTACAACCTTCCCCACGATGAAACTTATCTGCCAATTTATTGGGGCTGCTTACATACTTTATATTGCCTATAAAATAGCAACGGCGCCAGTAGGCTTAACAAACGCGCCATTAAACCCACCAAATTTTAAAGACGGTTTCATTTTAAATCTACTTAACCCTAAAGCCTACGCAGCATTTTTAGCAATTTTCTCACAGTTTCTTTTGCCCTTAGATACAAATACTTTGAGCTATATTGCAACTGGAATTGCATGTTTATTGGTTGCCACGATTGTCGATATTTTATGGTTGCTTTTAGGCGGTATATTACGACCACTATTTGCTAAACCTAGACAAGCACGTGCAATCAGGGTTATTTTTGCGTTAGCCATGATACTCGCTGTCTCCTCGGCATTACTATCATAGTTAATGGCAATAAAAAGGCGATTAATCATTTGATTAATCGCCTTTTTAAAATATAGAACCACCTCTATTTAGCACTTACATCACATCAACTTCCGCACGATTTACGTACCACTAATGTCGTTGGCATAAGCTGAGTATGAGCCTCTTCACCATCAACTAATTGCAATAATTTATCAACCAAAAGCTCTCCAGCCAGCACAGTATCTTGTTTTGCCGTTGTCATCGGAGGAAAGGTAAAGCTTGCCGTTGCAATATCATCAAAACCAACTACAGCGATATCTTCTGGTACTTTATAACCTGCCTCTTGTACTGCTCTCATTGCCCCTATAGCAATTAAATCGCTGGCTGCACAAATTGCGTCAAAGTTAATACCTGTCGCAAGCAGCTGTTGAGCTGCTTGATAACCCGACTCATCAGTAGAGACAGCATCAATTTGTAAATGCTCATCAACATTAAGCTGGTTATCTTTTAATGCCTGACAATGGCCGTTGTACCTATCTAAAAATTCAGGAGAACCAGTCGTAACGCCACCTAGAAAAGCAAAGTTCTTACGTCCTTGCTTAATAACATGTTCAGTTACTTGATAACCACCATGAAAATTGTCACAACCTACCGAGACCACAGATAGGTCTTTAACATCCGCCCCCCATCGAACAAAATGTGTTTCTTGTTTGATCAGTTGCACCAATTTTTCTTCGTAATCTGTGTAATCGCCATAGCCCAATAGAATAATACCGTCTGCTTTACGAGTATCTTCAAAATCGGCATGCCAGTCATTGCTCATTTGTTGAAATGACACCAATAAGTCATAGCCTTTTTTCGCACTAGCACGGGTTATACTTCCCAGCATAGATAAAAAGAATGGGTTAATTAACGAGTCGTCATTGGTAGGATCTTCAAACAATAACAAAGCAATAGTACCACTTTGCTGAGTTCGTAAACTGCTGGCATTTTTATCAACTTTGTAATTTAACTCTTTAGCAATTTCCTGTACACGCTTACGTGTTTCTTCATTAACTAAAGGACTATTTCGCAATGCCCTAGATACTGTCGATTGAGAAACGCCAGCACGATAAGCAATATCAAATGATGTTTGTTTTGATTTCACAGCATACCCATAAGTGAAAATTCTTCTTTCATCTTAACTGAGCATTTCAGCTAAGTACATAATTTAATTGGCGATGAACTCGTACAAGAATACAGCAAAACCGCTACAAGTAAGCATTTAAAACATTATAACTACAGTAGAATTTAGCCAATTACATTAATAGACCTGTGCCAACAATTTTAACTTCATCTTTTGCATAAAAATACATACGTATGCATGCACTATATCAAAATTATCTGCTGTGCATACGTATGTAGTTCATTGCTCTACTGCCAGACATCGGCATAATTAATTCATCAATTAAATTAACCGTTCTCTTATCAAACGACACGTAAAGTGAATCACTAGATAAGAAAACAAAAATATATTTATAACGTGATGGTAGCTCCATCAATTACATGTTGTCTCAATAAGGGATTAAGAACAAACATGCCGTATCTTCACTTTATCTTTAATAATAAAGGGAAGGTTTACCGACATACCACTGTCCGATAGAAGAGTTTGTAGTTATATGGTTACCAAAACAAAAGCACCGGCTAAAGCAAAATCAACAACAAAAAATCAGTCAATTAGTGTTACTGACATTAGCCAACGTATTGAACATCACTTGCAGTTCACCCTTAGTGAACAAAGTCATGCTAACCAAAAACCAGCTTACTGGCGGGCAACCTCGCTCGCTCTTAACGATTTAATCGTTGAAAAATTACAAAGCACTAAACAACGCCAACATCAAAGTGAAGCTAAATCGGTTAACTATTTGTCGCTTGAATATTTGATGGGTCGTTTACTTTCAAACAATTTACATAATTTAGGTTTGTACACTAACACCGAAAAAGCCTTAAAAAAATTAGGCTTTGAATTAGCTGATTTATGTGAAGAAGGTGCCGACCTTGCACTAGGTAATGGCGGTTTAGGTCGTTTAGCAGCCTGTTTTCTAGACTCATTAGCAACATTAGATTACAACGCCATGGGCTACGGTGTACATTATCAGCACGGTTTATTTAAGCAGAGCTTTGTTGAGGGTCATCAAATAGAAACGCCTGATATGTGGCGTGAATTTGGTAGTCCATGGGAAATTTGCCGTCTTGAGTCAAGCCAAACTATCCCATTGTATGGCCATGTTGAGGAAATAGCACAAGCTGACGGTACAACTAAAGCAGTTTGGCATGCAGGAAAAATGCTTAAAGGTGTACCTTGGGACGTGCCAATCGTTGGTTACAACTCTCAAACCGTCAATGCTCTGCGTTTATGGGAATGTCGTGCCGACAGTGCTTTTGGTTGGGAACAATTCAACAATGGCGACTATTTAAATGCTCACCAGCAACAAGTAGCGGCTGAAACCGTTTCAAAAGTGCTTTACCCAAATGATGAACATGACGCTGGCAAAGAGTTGCGCTTTGTACAGCAATACTTCTTCTGTGCATGTTCAGTACAAGACATTATCGCCCGCTTTGAAAATCAATATGGTTTAATTAGCGACAGTAAAAACTGGTCGACATTTTGTGAAAAAGTTGCCATTCAATTAAACGACACCCACCCAACAATCGCTATTCTAGAACTAATGCGTACATTAATTGATGTGCACAATATCGACTGGGATAACGCATGGGGCATTTGTCAAAAAGTATTTGCTTATACCAACCATACGCTTTTACCTGAAGCTTTAGAAAAATGGTCTGTATCGCTATTTGAGCGTGTATTACCTCGTCATTTAACCATTCTTTACCGTATTAATGAAGAGTTTTTAAACCAGCAAGTTAATGCGCTTTGGCCGAACAATGATGATATGCGTGCCCGTTTATCACTAATTGAAGAAGGTCATGACCGAAAAGTACGTATGGCACACCTTTGTGTTGTGGCTTCGCACAAGGTAAATGGTGTTGCTCAAATTCATTCAGATTTAGTTAAAAAAGACTTATTCCCAGAGTTTAACCAACTTTGGCCAACAAAATTAACAAATGTTACCAATGGTATAACGCCACGTCGTTGGTTAAAAGCATGTAATCCTTTATTAGCTGAGTTGCTTGATAAAACAATTGATGGTGACTGGGCAAAAGACCTCAATAGCCTAAATGAACTAGAAAAATTTGCTGATAACGCAGCATTTCAGAAAAAGTTTATGGCCATTAAGCACCAAAATAAAATTGCTTTAACCAAAGAAATTAAAACACTTACGGGTGTAACTGTTAGCCCAGATGCCATTTTTGATGTGCAAATTAAACGTTTACACGAGTACAAACGTCAACATTTGAACTTATTACACATTATTGCACTATACCGTAGATTACTAGCAAATCCAGAGCTTGATATGCAGCCACGGGTATTCATTTTTGGTGCTAAAGCCGCTCCTGGTTACCAGTTGGCGAAAGAGATCATCTACGCGACCAATAAAATTGCTGAAAAGATTAATAATGACGTCCGCATTCAAGACAAGTTAAAAGTAGTATTTTTACCAAATTACCGCGTTAGTTTGGCAGAAAAAATTATACCTGCAGCCGACGTTTCCGAACAAATATCAACTGCAGGTAAAGAAGCTTCTGGTACGGGTAATATGAAGCTAGCGCTAAATGGTGCCGTAACCATAGGTACGCTTGACGGCGCCAATATTGAAATTGCCGAGGAAGTTGGTGACGACAATATCTTTATTTTCGGCTTAACAGTTGATGAAGTTAAAGCGTTAGACGCAAAGGGTTATAACTCTTACCAATACTATGAAAATAATGCCGAAATTCGCGCTTGTTTAGATTGGTTAGATAGTGACTACTTCACACCGGGTAAACCTGGTGAATTATCAGCTGTTAAACACTGTTTCCTAGACGGTGGCGATCCGTACAAAGTACTAGCTGATTTTCAAACCTATTCGAATGCACACCAAGCACTCGATGCTGCATACAAGAACCAAAAGCAATGGGCAAAAATGGCGATTTTAAATACCGCATTAATGGGTAAATTTAATTCGGATCGCTCGATTGAAGATTATGTACGGAACATTTGGCATTTAACAAAAACCGTCGCTACAAAATAATTAATGGCACCTAAAACGGTTAAATATTGATATTAGGCAAAGGTAATTTAAGGATAGAAAATGGCAATAACAACTCGTGATACAACTAGCCTATTGCACGCTAGTCATCCAGCGCCACATGATATTTTGGGTTTACACCCTGATATTAAAACTGGCTACTTGGTGATCACGGTTGTTAAGCCTAATTTATCAACAGCTAACAATAGTTGCTCGATTGAAATTCTCGATTACAAAACGCAGAAATCACTCGGTAAATTAAAATCGCTGTCAGACCATGGTTTATATTCACTAAAGTTACGTAGAAAAAAGCACTTTGATTATCAATTACGTGTAACTGTCAATAACAGTGGCGAACGGAAAAGCGTTATTTACGATGACGCTTTTGCGTTTGCATCAACACTAGTGCTAGGTGAGTTAGACTTACACTTATTACGTGAAGGTAATCATCAAAGTGCTTATAAAAAACTGGGAGCCCACTTAACGCAGCTACCAACAAATTCAGCCCGCCAAGTGAGTGGTTGTAGCTTTGCCGTTTGGGCACCTAACGCAAGCCATGTCAGTGTTATTGGCGACTTTAATCACTGGGACGGTCGCTGCCATCCAATGCAAAATGCTTCTATTCATGGTGAAAAAAGCGGTTATTGGACTATTTTTATCCCTAATACTAAAGCAGGTGCTTTATATAAATTTGAAATCAAAGATAGTGCCGGTAATTTACAACCAGCCAAAGCAGATCCTTTTGGTATTCAAGCGCAGTATCGGCCAGATACGGCTTCTGTTGTTGCAAACGAAAATAAATACCCTTGGCACGATAAACAGTGGCTTGCAGAGCGAGAACAACGTAATGCGCGCAACGCCGCTATTTCAATATATGAAGTACATCTTGGCTCATGGCAACGTGACGAGAATAATCAATATTTAAACTATCGCACAATTGCCGACCAACTAATTCCCTACACATTAGAAATGGGCTTTACTCATATTCAATTAATGCCAGTCAGTGAGTTTCCATTTGATGGTTCATGGGGATATCAACCGGTTGGACTATTTTCGCCAAGTTCGCGCTTTGGCAGTCAAGCTGACTTCCAATATTTTGTCGACCAATGCCATCAAGCCAAATTAGGTTTATTGATTGATTGGGTACCGGGACATTTTCCTAGTGATCCTCATGGTTTAGCTCAATTCGATGGTAGTCATTTATATGAACACGCCGATCCTCGCCAAGGCTACCACCCTGATTGGAATACACTGATTTATAATTACGGTCGTGTTGAAGTGGCAAACTTTTTACGGGCAAGTGCCCTGCACTGGCTTGATACATACCATGTTGATGGCATTCGCGTTGATGCAGTTGCTTCTATGTTGTACTTAGATTACAGCCGTAAAGAAGGTGAATGGATCCCGAACAAAGATGGTGGTCGTGAAAACTTAGAAGCAGTAGATTTTTTACAACGTTTTAATGAAGAATTGTATGCGCTTTACCCTGGTACTTTCTCAGTCGCGGAAGAATCAACGTCTTGGCCAGGAGTTTCTCGTCCAACCGATAATGGTGGCTTAGGTTTTGGCTATAAATGGAATATGGGCTGGATGAACGACAGCTTAGAGTACATGAAGCGTGACCCTATTCATCGTCAACACCATCACAATGAATTAAGTTTCGGTCTAGTTTACGCCTTTGATGAAAACTTTGTTTTACCACTAAGTCACGACGAAGTTGTACACGGCAAAGGCTCACTTATTGCACGTATGCCAGGTGATGCTTGGCAACAATTTGCAAACCTGCGCGCATATTATGGTTTTATGTGGGCGCATCCGGGTAAAAAATTATTATTTATGGGCTGTGAATTCGCTCAAGGACGAGAGTGGAATCATGACCAAGCACTTGATTGGCATCAACTTGATATACATTGGCATAGCGGTGTACAGCGCTTAGTTAAAGATTTAAATAACGTTTATACCAATACCCCAGCGCTTTACCAAAAAGATTGCCAAGCCGAAGGTTTTGCTTGGTTAGACCATGAAAACGCTGCGCAATCAATTTATAGCTTTGTTCGCTTCGGTGATAAGCCAGAGCAAGCAGTTATCGTAGTGTGTAATTTTACCAGCGAAGTACATCATAATTTTAATGTTGGTGTACCAAATGCCGGTCGCTATCAAGAGTTAATAAACACCGACTTAGCCATTTACTCTGGCTCTAACCAAGGTAATTTCACTGATATCACTAGTGAAAATTTACCGTGGCAGGGTCAACCACATCGCATAACGGTTACGATTCCACCAATGGCGACAGTAATGTTTAACTTACAAGGAGCTTGTTAACCTTGTGAGTCAATTTACCATTTCATCAGGCCGCTGCTTTCCTCTAGGTGCTACATTTGTTAGCAGTACTAATGCAAGTGAAACAACCGGAACTAACTTTGCGCTATTTTCTGCTCATGCAGAAAAAGTCGAGTTATGCTTGTTTGATGAAAGTGGTGAAAATGAAATTCAGCGCATTATACTGCCGGAATATACTGATGACGTATTCCATGGCTTTGTCGAAAATTTACCTGTGGGTAGTTTATATGGTTACCGCGTTTATGGTCCTTTTGAACCACACAAAGGACATCGCTTTAATCCTGCAAAACTATTGCTCGACCCATATGCTAAAGCCTTGCAAGGTGAAGTAAAAAACTCGCCTTTACACTATTCGTACCAACAAAATACCGAACAGCAAAGCGAGCAGCAGCATAAATCTCTACAGCAAGACTTAACATTAGACCTGCGAGACAATGCTAAGGATATGGCGAAATGTGTCGTAATAGACACAACCTTACCAACGCCATGTACAAGCCACCCTAGAGTCCGCCAACGTGATAGCATTATTTATGAAATGCACGTAAAAGGCTTTACCGCTCAGCAGCCTAACATACCTATAGAGCTAAAAGGCACATTTGCCGGTTTAACACAAAAAAGCACTATTGATTATCTCGTTGAATTAGGTATTACCAGCATAGAATTAATGCCCGTTCATCAGTTTTTAAATGAAGCATTTGTTGAACAAAAAAAGCTCAGTAACTATTGGGGCTACAACAGCGTTTCATTTTTTGTTGCTCATTCGAATTATTGTGCTAAAGACGGTATAACAGAATTTCGTACCATGGTGGAAACTTTCCATCAACATGGCATAGAGATCATTCTTGATGTTGTATACAACCATACCGCTGAAGGCGATGAGCTTGGGCCAACATTAAGTTATAAAGGCATAGACAACGCTAGCTATTATCGCTTACAACCTCAAGACCAACGTTTTTACGAAAACTATTCTGGTTGTGGTAATACTCTAAATATTGCCCATCCACGCGTATTGCAGTTAGTTACCGACAGTTTACGCTATTGGGTTGAAATAATGGGCGTTGACGGGTTTCGTTTCGACTTAGCAACAATACTAGGTAGAGAAGCGCCACACTTTAATAGCAAAAATGCCTTTTTTACCGCTATAAAACAAGACCCCGTTTTAGCACAAACAAAATTGATCGCCGAGCCTTGGGATATTGGTCATGATGGTTATCAACTAGGTCGCTTTGATAAGAGTTGTTTAGAATGGAATGACAGGTTCCGCGATACGTGTCGCCGCTTTTGGCGTGGTGATGAAGGTATAGTGCCAGAATTTGCCGCTCGTTTACATGGTTCAAGCGACATCTTCGAACAGGCCGGAAGACGACCAAGTGCCAGTGTTAATTTTATAACTTCTCACGATGGCTTCACGTTACAAGACTTAGTCAGTTATCAAACACCTAATAATTTAGCCAATGGAGAAAATAACCGTGATGGTCACGGCAGCAATTTCAGCTGTAATTTTGGCCATGAAGGTACTTCAGACAATGCCACTATTAACCGTTTAAGGGCTCGTCAAAAGCGTAATCTACTAACCACGCTTTTTATCGCTCAAGGTACACCTATGTTGCTCGCCGGAGACGAGATAGGTAACAGTCAATCAGGTAATAATAATGCTTACTGCCAAGATAACGAAACGTCCTGGTTAGACTGGTCAGTATTAACTGCTCATAACTCTATCGAAAATGCTCAATTAACCTTTGTTCAACAATTAATTAAGCTGAGAAAGCAGCATCCGTTATTAAATCGAAGTCACTATCATCATGGCCAGCAAATTTCCAAGAAAACGGGCTTAAAGGATATCGACTGGTTGAACTGTCGTGGTGAGTATATGCGAGCCAGCGACTGGCATGACCAAGAGATAAAGTGCTTTGCCATGTTGTTAGCACAAACAGATGATCTAGATACTGAATTATCAGCGCAAGCAGAACAAGACGACGCTCTGCTCATTATATTTAACGCGCACCCCTGCGAAATTAATTACCAATTACCTGCACTGCAAGGTTATTGGCAACAACTTATCAGTACCGCTGAAGAAGACAGTATTGAACAAAAAAACATCACTGAATCGACTATCAACGTTTCGGCACATAGTTGCCTTGTATTGAGTTTTTTTGCTCCCGAACAATTACCAAATATTGACCCTGAGTCGATAGCAACCAATTTTAAAAATAGTAGTGCTAGCGCAAATTTGCGTAGCAATAAGCAAAGAGAAACATAGAATGAATTTAATTGAGAAACTTGCAGAACTCGTAGGCTTTCACGCAACATATACCAATTCCTTTGGCGAGCAGGTGCATGCAAAAGATGAAGCGAGACATTCATTACTTAACGCTATGGGCTATGATCTTTCGTCAAATGAAACGATCAACAACAGCATTACCGAATTAGAACAAAAGCCTTGGTTAAGCATATTACCACCTGCGCACATTGCTAAGCTTGAAGCAGATCAACATCAAATTATAATCAGCCTTGCTAGTTCTTTGCAAAATGATATTAGCTGGCATATCACCCTTGAATCAGGTGAGACTATCAGTAACGAGGTGTCAATTAGCTCATTAGCTAAAGTTGACTCTGCAACATTTGATCAGCAAACCTACACGAAATATGAACTAACATTACCGACATTGGCGCAAGGTTATCACCAACTGACCGTAAATTACGGTAATACTAGCGCACAATGTCCACTTATATACGCACCTCAAACTTGTTATAGTCCACAAGAAGCGTCAAGTGAAAAAATGTGGGGCTATGCCGCGCAGTTATACTCACTTAAAAGTGATAATAACTTAGGCATGGGCGATTTTGGCGACCTAGCGAAATTGGTAGAGAAATCAGCACAGCAACAAGCCTCTGTCATTGGCTTGAATCCGTTACACCCTTTATATCAAAATAATCCAGCGCATCGCAGTCCTTATTCACCAACAAGTCGCTGCTTTTTAAACACTTTGTATATCGACATAACACAGACGCCTAATTTTAGTAGCTGTGAAGCAGCTCAAACACGTTTTAACAGCGAAGAAGTGCAGAATAAAATTAGCTATGCTCGGCAAACAAAATTAATTGACTACCCTGCTGTTGCCGATATTAAGTTCGATATTTTAGAAATTCTATTTAGCGATTTTATCAAAACAGCGCCAATTGAAATGGCTGAATTTAACGACTTTAAGCAACACCAAGGTAATGATTTATTACAGTTGGCGACCTTTGAAGCCCTATATGAACACTTTAGAAAAACAGATTTTAATGCCTATGGCTGGCCAAATTGGCCAACAGCTTTCCAATCTCCAAGCAGTGATGAAGTTAAAGTATTTCAACAGCAACATGCTGAACGTATTGATTATTTTTGCTTCGTACAGTGGTTAGCTCACCGCCAATTAAAATCAATTGCTGAGCAAGCAACAAACCTTGGCATGCCGGTCGGTCTATATTTAGATTTAGCAGTAGGTTGCGATGGCTCAGGAGTTGATGTTTGGTCTGATAAAGACGTCTATGTTGCCGGTGCTGCTGTTGGCGCGCCACCAGATGCCATGAATACTTTAGGTCAAGACTGGGGCTTAACACCTATCAACCCAGTGGCTCTTCAAAAACAAGGTTACCAGCCGCTAGTAAAAGCCCTGCGTAGTAATATGCAATATGCCGGTGCCTTGCGTATTGACCACATTCTCGGTTTAATGCGCCAATACTGGGTTGCTCCAGGTATGAAAGCCGATGAAGGTGTTTATATAACTTTCCCATTAGAAGATATATTACGCATTATCGCCTTAGAATCTCGTCGTAATAACTGTGTCGTTATCGGTGAAGATTTGGGTACGGTTCCAGATGGCTTTGGCGAAATAATGGCACGTGCTGGCTTGCTGTCATACAAAGTACTATTTTTTGAACGTTGGGACTCTGGCTTTTTCATGCGCCCAGACTTATATCCTGCACAATCTATGGTTACTGTTTCAACCCATGATTTACCGACCCTTAGCGGTTGGTGGACGGGTAAAGATTTAGAATGGCGTCAAGAGCTAAATTTGTATCCTAATGAGGAAATGGGCCAAAACGAACGCAATAGTCGTATTGAAGATAGACAATTACTCGTCGCTGCCCTAGATGATCTGAATGTGATGAATATGAGTAATGCTCCCGCGCAAGCACCAGCGCAAATGAACCGAGAGCTAACACTCGCAGTACAAAAATATATGGCGCAAGCACCAAGTCATATACAACTTATTCCACTTGAAGATGCTTTAGAGGTAGTCGAGCAGGTTAATATTCCCGGCACCATTGACGAACATCCAAATTGGTTACAAAAATTACCGGTGAGTATCGAAAACTTCGATCAAACCGACTCAGTTTCTGAATTGGCCGCAGCGATGAGAGTTGCTCGTCCTAAAACTTAATACTTAAATACTGGATAAAAAATATGTTTAAAAAGAATAAAATATCCGCATTAATCTTATCTACTGCTGCATTAGCATTGGTTGCTTGTAACGACGAAAGTAATGTCAGCCAAGAAGTTGAAACAGCAACTGCAGTAGAAGCGACAAAAGTAGAAACAAAACAAGCATATAAAACTGCAGCCGATTTGCCGCATTATTTAGAACGTGATGTGCAAGATGAAGTGTTTTACTTTGTTATGCCAGATCGCTTCCATAATGGTAATACTGATAATGACTTGGGCTCAAAAACTCAGCCCATTTCAGCTGGTGGTTTAGATAAAACCAATAAAGGCATGTACCATGGTGGTGACATTCAAGGTTTAAAAGAAAAACTGCCATATTTAAAAGATCTTGGCATTTCCGCTATTTGGCTAACGCCAATTTTACGAAACCAAGCCATGCAAGCTGACAGTTCAGGTTATCATGGTTACTGGGTGTTAGACTTTACTGAAATTGACCCGCATTTAGGCAGCAATAATGACTTAAAAGATCTCATTGCTAGTGCTCATAATGAAAACATAAAAATCTACTTTGACATTATTACTAATCACACTGCTGATGTTATCAAATACACTGAATGTCATGGCGACGATGGATTACAATGGCTAGTAGCAACCGATAAAGGCTGTCCATTTAAATCAGTAGAACAATTAGCTAATGGCGATAAGTACACAACCGTTATTCCAAAAGGCCAAGAACAACTTAAAATTCCTACTTGGTTAAACGATACTAAATATTATCACAACCAAGGTGATTCATTTTGGCAAGGTGAAAGCTCAAAACGTGGTGACTTTGCAGGCCTTGATGATATTAACACCAACGATCCAGAGGTGGTTAAAGGTATGATTGATATCTTTAAGAACCTGATCACAGAGTTTAAACCTGATGGCTTTCGTATTGATACAGTTAAACACGTCAATACCGAGTTTTGGGCAGATTTCGCACCTGCGTTAGTTACACATGCGCAAGTAGAAGGTATTAAAAACTTTTTTATGTTTGGCGAAGTGTATAGCTTCACCAGTAAAGAACTCAGTGAATATACAACCGCCGGTAATATGCAATCCGTATTAGATTTTGCATTTCAAAGTGCAATGACTCAAGCATTAGTCGAACAAAAAGGTACCAAAGCACTAGCGGATCTTTTTGCAAATGATGTTGACTACCTTGATCACGACAGTGACGCAAACCAGTTAATGAACTTTACCGGTAATCATGACATGGGGCGTTTTGCCTACAAGTTAAAGTCTAGCGAATTTAACTACAACGAAGAGCAAATGATCAAACGCAATTTACTTGCTCACGCCATGACATACTTTATGCGCGGCGTTCCGATTATTTATTATGGGGATGAGCAAGGCTTTGTTGGTGATGGCGGTGACCAAGCATCCCGTCAAGATATGATGCCATCGCTAGTTGCTAGCTATAACGATGATGACTTATTAGCGACCGATGCAACCACAGCTGATGACAATTTTGATACATCACACCCTATTTATCAAAGTTTTGCACAATATGCTGATATTTTTTATCAATATCCAGCTTTGCGTCGTGGTGAGCAAAAAACAGTATTCCAAGCTGATGACAACGGTATTTTTGCCGTAACTCGCACAATAAACGGAGATCAAGACGCAGTCAGCAATGAAAAAATGTTAGTGGTTTTCAATACCAGCGACAAAAAGGCCAGTGCTGATATAAATTTACACGGGCAAAACTACCGATTAATCGCTGGCGAAAGCGAACCTATTCAAACGGGTAACGGTGAAATTAGCATTGTAATGCCAGCACTTAGCTTTGCTATTTATCAACAAGTTATCTAACATTTCATAGGCTTATCTCTCTAGCTATAATGCTCATACTTAGTTATTAAGTATGAGCTTTTTTTATCTCTAAATTTCTATAACTAGTCACTTTTTCACTTTTACCAGTCTCCCTTCACCTTTAACACGTAATTCTATTAATTTTTATATTATCTTAAAATAATATATTGCATACAATTTACAATATATTTAAATTTATGTTACATATAACCAAGCTATAAATAACAGCAATACCTAGCTGCCATATTTAATTGCCAATAAGAAAAACTGAGAAAAAAACATAACAATAAAAATTTATAATTTGAGGGAAAGAAAATGTCTTTTAGAAAATTAACACTCACCAGTGCAGTGCTAATTGCACTAGCTGGCTGTGGTGGAAGCGATTCAAAAACTGAAGTAGTAGAAGTACCACCGACACCAGTGGTTACACCAGAGCCTGAGGTAGATTTCACCAGCGTAGATGTTGAAGCGTTGAAACTTGGTGTAGTAAAAACGCATATTAATACCACTGAAGGTCAAGGTGTTTCATACTATGTTGATGTTGAAGAAGATGCCGAAACACTTGTTGTTAGCCTTTTTAGTGGCGTAGAAAATAAAGATTTAGGCGATCCTGATGTTTATGTAAAATTTGAAGAAGCCGCCAGCCCTGGTGAACACGGTGTGTTTGACTGTGTGTCATACAACGGCTCAAACTACAATGAATCTTGTATTATTGATAAGCCAAAAGCGGGCCGCTATCACATATATATTGACGCATATGAAGGTGGCGATGCAGTAGATGCTTCAATGTTTGCTACCACCGCATTATTTAGCGGTAATATGCTATGTGACGAGCCGGTAAGAATTCGCGCTCAAAATATGAGCAACGAACAACTTGAAGAAGCCTGTGCGGTGGTCAGCAAAACAAAGCGTATTTTCGATCAAGTATTAAGCTCTGACATTACACCTGAATTTCAGCAACCTGTAGAAAATGATCTTAACGAAATAACAAATATCCATATATTTGAGAGCTTATCTAACCACGCTTCATGGGCTGAGCATTTATATGATACCAGCAATACCAGCGGCATTTACTTTGAAACTAGTCCGACAAATTGGTGGCATAGTTCAGATATTTGGACATTTGATGCCTTAGAATGGAGTGAAGGCCGCTCTGTTATTCGCTCACTCAATCATGAATATGTGCATGCGTTAGATGGTAGATACAATAAAGAAGGTGGCTACAAAAGCAACTTAGGTTGGTGGAGCGAAGGCCTTGCCGAGTATTTAAGTACCTTTTACCTTCAGCCCTACCCGCGAGTTACAACTGCACAAAGTGAAGACCCATATACTTTGGCAGAAATTTTTGCAGGAGAAGCTAACTTTTACTCATGGGGGCAATTGGCTGTCGCCTTCTTAATTGAAAGTCATCCTGAATTGGTTAATCAAATGCTAATTCATATGCGTGCTGGTGAATGGACAGAATATGATGCCTTGCTTGCCAATATTGCAACTGACACTCAAAGCGAGTTTGAATTCTGGTCAACAACGACGTTAACAGAACAATATCATAATAGCGCAGAGATTTTACCTTTAGGCGACTACAAACATATTAATGGCCGTGGTGGCTGGTTATTTTCTGTCGATGTACCTGCGGGGTTAGAGTCAGTATCATTTTCAACTAATGGTGGTTCAGGAAACGTTGATTTATGGGTTAAAAAAGGTGCTGCAGTGCACCCTGATATTGATAGTGAATTCATCTGTCAAGCCGTAACTGAAGACACAAATGAGGAAACTTGTACGATAACAACGCCAGAGTCAGGCAAATACTATATTGCCGTTTCATCTGATTTTATCGGCTCAGATATCATCGATTTATACTTTAGTGCCTGTGCTGGAACTGATTGTGCCGTAACATTACCAGAACAACTCCCCTTAGTTGAAGCAACGGAACCGTATCTACCGCATTGGCCAGAAAAAGGGACTATTGGCACCTGTAGCTTAGCAGAAACTTACTACGATTCAGCTAAGCCAGCACTTGAATTATCCATTACCAACCCAACCGACAAACTAGTAAAAGTTTACTGGTTAAGTCGCAGCTCTGGTGATAAATCAGGTAATTCATATGCAACCTTAGCTAAAGATGAAAGCTACACTGCTGATGATTGGGATATAGGTCATCGCATTATGCTAACTGATGGCGCTGAAAATTGTTTAGGTGTTGCATTATTAAACGATGAAAACAACACCTTTACCGTTACGGAGGCGATGGTAGAAAATGCGATGGACGAAGCGCCACCTGTTGAAATTCCAGAGCCAACAGCTGAAATTGATAGTTGTGATTTGGCAGTGCCATATACACGTGAATCAGGTAATGCACCAGACTTACAGGTAGCCAATACTCTCACCACACCCGTGAAATTATATTGGATCAACAATAATACCGGAGAGCCATTACTGACTAACGTTTACGCAACACTTGCAGAAGGTGAAATATACACAGAGACCTTCTGGGCCATTGGTGATCGTATGATGGTAACTGACGAAAGTGATACGTGTATCGGTGTACTTGACCTTAACGCCACTAGCAATATTTTTGTAGTCCAGTAATATCAGAAATAATATTGGCACTAGTACTTAAACATAGCTGGCTAAGGTGTTGAATGCATCTTGGTCAGCTATTTGTATTGTTCATAAAAATACTAAGAAGCTATCACAGCAGTAATAAACAGAGGGAATTAAGTGAAACAAATTTGCCAAACACCAAGATTAACTATCAAACAGTTTAGCCTTGACGATGCCGAGTTTATCGTCCGATTACTTAATGAAAAATCATTCATTGAGAATATTGCCGACAAGCAAGTAAGAACAATTATCGATGCAGAAAACTACCTAACAAATGGACCAATGGCAAACTATAAAGAATATGGTTTTGGTTTATATGCCGTATTGTTAAAGACTAGCGATACAGTTACCCATGAAACACTTATTGGTATGTGTGGATTACTGAAAAGGCCTGAACTTGATTACCCAGATTTAGGCTACGCCTTTTTACCAGAGTTTTGTGGTCAAGGTTATGCCGTTGAAGCCGCTGACGCGGTATTAAAAAATGAAGTTAAAAAACACTCCCTAAATACTATTATGGCAGTTACCTCTCTCACTAACCAGAGCTCACATAATTTACTGAAAAAAATAAATTTTAGCTTTATTGGCACCATGCAATTATATGGCGAACAAAGTAATGCTTATGAGTACCGTAGCTAATTTACCTGAATGACACTCTTTTTTGAGAACCAGCTCACTTTTAGTTTCCAACAAAAACTACTTCTTCGCCCGTATCTATCCAAAGTGGATGCTTCGCCATAACTTTGGTGAACATTGGGCTTTGTAAGTATCGGTTTAACCATTTTTGCAAACAAGGATAAGGTGACTGCAAGTACCACTGCCTTTCAACTCGAGCGAATTGACGAATAAAAGGTAGCAACGCAATATCAGCAAAACTTTCACGTGCTGAAAATAAAAACTCATGTTCAGTTAAGCGGACTTCTAATAATTGAATATATTCTTCACAGGCTTTTCGACAATCAATTAATGTAGTTTCATGATAACGCTTGGCACATTTATAGGCTTCTAAGCGCACTTTAAACTCGCTATCAAACTTATTAACTAGCGCTAGCATTTCAGTCAAATGCTCAGGCTGGTTTTTATGTAGTAAATCATTGGGATCAGCGTTATTAAGTGCCCAGAGCATAATGTCGAAACTTTCATCAATGACTTGAATTTGTTGCCCGTCTTCATTTTCCTTTAACCTATCCTCGTCTAACACCAAAACCGGCACCGTTGCTTTTGGAGAAGCTAAAATCATTTCATTGGGCTTATTACTGAGTACAATACCTCGCAGAGCAATAGGTTGTTGCGATTTATAAATCGCGATACGTGCACGCATGGCATATGGACAATTTCTTAATGAATACAAAATAGGTAATGACATGATTTTATTATTTTTGCACGATAACTGGGAGTAATAGCTCATTTTAACGGTATTCATTGTGCAAATATACGGGTAAAATCTCTGCTCTTAAATTTAGCGAATAAAAAGTTGTATAAATGGATCATAAAATTGAATTATTAGCCCCTGGCGGCGATGTCGATGCAATTAAAGCGGCAATTATTGCAGGAGCTGACGCGGTATATTGTGGCTTAGATACCTTAAATGCCCGAAATCGCGCTTCCAATATCTCATTTGAACAACTCATTGGCATTATTCGTTTAGCCCATCAATACGATTGCCAAATATTCTTAACGCTAAATGTTATTATTTTAGAGCGTGAATTTAAATCGATTGCCAAATTATTAAGCAAATTAGTAAACACCACATTAGATGGTGTAATCGTGCAAGATATCGGCATGTTTAACATCATAAAGAAACATTTCCCAACGTTAGATATTCATGCTTCCACCCAATTAACAACGCATAATATTGGCCAAATTCCATTTTTGAAAAAGCTTGGTGCATCTCGCGTTAATTTATCACGCGAGTTAAACCTACGTGAAATTACCGCAATAAATAAAGTATGTGTAGAGCAAGACGTACTCACCGAAGTATTTGTACATGGTTCATTATGTGTGGCCTTTTCGGGCTTATGTTATTCAACGTCTGCCAGTGTCGGTAATTCCGGTAACCGCGGTCGCTGTAGTCAAGCATGTCGAGAAGAATACG
Organism: Colwellia meonggei; assembly: GCF_057537295.1. Classification (NCBI taxonomy): domain Bacteria; kingdom Pseudomonadati; phylum Pseudomonadota; class Gammaproteobacteria; order Alteromonadales; family Colwelliaceae; genus Colwellia; species Colwellia meonggei. The sequence goes on along the minus strand of NZ_BAAJLZ010000003.1, from coordinate 231,150 downwards.
AAACTACGCCGTCTGGTAATAATTTCCCACTTAATATTAAAGACAATTCTGCCTTTTTTGACTTACCTGCGCTTATCGACGCAGGTGTACACTCCTTTAAAATAGAAGGCCGTATTAAAGGTGCTAACTACGTTCACACAGTAGTTGATAGTTTTCGTAAACAAATTGACGGTTTCCTCACTACTGGTGAACTAACTGAAGACGGCGAACGTTTATACAAAGTATTTAATCGCGATTTTTCTAATGCCTTTTTGCGTGGTGACTTAAATCAGTCAATGTTTATTGATAACCCTCGAGATAACTCAAAAATTCACGCGGTAAATAAATTCAAAGCTGATGAAAGCCAAGCTATTTCAGTTGTACAAATTCAAGATGTTGAGCAGAACCTCCAAGTCGATAAAAATACTATTGAAGCAGAAGTTGTGGAGAAAATTAAACACTTAAGCATCGAAAAAGTGCCATTAACCTTAGCTTTTTCAGGTCAAATTGAACAACCGCTCTCAGTAACGGTTACTACCGAGGGTTTTTCTATCGAGCAAAATAGTTTTACCCTACAATCGACTAGCTTATTGAGAAGTAGTGACAAAGCCTATATTGATTTAGCCACTATCAATAAGCGCTTTAAAAGCTTTAACAATGCTGAATTTTTACTTAAAGAAATTGACTGCGATAAATTAGCGCAAGGTTTAAGCATTCCATTTAAAGAATTAACAGCCCTCAAAAATAACATTGCTAAACAATTAAATAATAAAGTTAGCGTACTACCAGAAGTAACCTTGCCGCCGTTAATTAATCACCCAAAAGTTGCGCTTAAAAAAGGCAGTAAAGCGAAATTATCAATACTAATATGTGACGATACTGATGTTGAGCTAGCCAATGTTACTGACGCCGATATTTACTTCAAATTACCTGATGCCTACAAGCGAGGCTGCACAAAATATGTTGACTTTCTAAAGGCGAACCCGCGTTTAATTCCGTGGTTCCCAGCGGTATTAATTGGTAAAGATTACGACGTAGCAGTAAATATTTTAGAGCAAGTAAGGCCTGAGCTTATTGTAACTAACAATACCGGTATTGCCTTTCGTGCCAATGAATTAGGATTGAAATGGATCGCAGGACCGTTTTTAAATACCACTAACTCATATGCGCTTATGGCACTGAAAGAAGACTTTGACTGTAATGGCGCCTTTATTTCTAACGAAATTAACGCATCACAAATAAAAAATATTGCCCGCCCAGAAAACTTTAAATTGTTCTATAGCATTTATCACCCTATTTTATTGATGACCAGCCGACAATGTTTCTTCCAGCAGAGTGTTGGTTGTGAAAAGCCACGGATCGACAACGGTTGTATGCTTTCATGTGATAAATCGACAAGTATTACAAACCTTAAGGGGGCGTCGTTTGCTATTGATAAACAAAAAGCCGGCTACCCGAGCATTTATAACCAAGATCAGTTTTTGAATATGGAAATTATTGAAGACTTATCACACTTATTTGATGGCTTTATGATTGATTTAACCAACATTGGCGCAGGCGATAGAGTATCACCAGATAAAAAGATACTAATTGCACAATTTGAAGACTTATTATCAAACCAAGAGTCAAACAGTCAACCTGCCGTTAACCAGCTAAATAACTTAGTACCGGAATCAACCAATATTCAATATCACAACGGCTTGTGATGTAACTATTAGCACGCTTAGCGAAAAATTAAAACGCTGTTACTTGCACAAGTAACAGCGTTTTTTCTGTTGCAATTAATCAGTAGTGCCTAGTCAGTAGTAAGTGACCAAACAGCAAATTCATTGCCGCTAGGTTCAATAAAATGAAAACGACGACCACCGGGAAACGAGAAAATAGCAGTAGATATTTCGCCACCAGCCGATTCAACTATTGCTTGAGTCCCCTCTAAGTTATCACTTTTTAGTACCAATAAAGCCGAACCTTGTGCTGCTAGTGCTGTTAACTCTGAGTGATAAAATCCGCCATCTATTCCTTGATCAGAAAAAGCCGTGTATTCAGGACCGTAATCTTGAAACGTCCAATTAAATGCTCGTTCAAAAAAGTCTTTCGTTGCGGGAATGTCTCGAGCGGGGAATTCAACATAATTTATGTTTTAAGTTAGATGACATTATTTCAAAGTTCCTTGCTATTAGGTGTCTACAGTCGGCTTACCAGCCATACACCTTTCAGGCTATTTTAAATGGTTAAACGGACAATTAATTACTATGCAAACTTAAAGTAGCCGATGCCTACAACTAACACCAACACTATATAAGATAAAAATTGAATGCCTGCTTGTCGATGCTTTTTAGCATGCATGCAAACTGTTTCATTAACAATGTTTTTCAATAACTTTGAAGCTGTAGGCGAAACAAAAACCATAGGGATTTTCAAAAATGTCGGTGAGCCAAGCTGTTGCCAAATTGCAGGCTCGTGTACTTTTACTGATTGATAATACTGGTACTCTGCAATGCCTGAACGCAACATTAAAATTGCCCAAATTGCAGTAAGTAAAACTAAAACTAACATCACCACTCCTTATAATTAAAAGTGACTAACAAATATCACTTTTTAACGGCCAAAATATTTTCTAAAACAATCTCTACGATAGACTCAAAAGCTAACGATAATATATTGTTTGTAATGCATAAACTTATTTCACTTTAGCATCGGCAATACACAAACAGCAAGTACGGTGGAACACGACTATATTTATTGCAGTCTATAAACTTGCTAAAAACTCTTTATACACCCGTATTGCTTGCCTTTCTGCCAACATATTTCCGTGAGTTGCATCGTCAACCACATGTAAGGTTTTGTTCTCTGACTGACTAGCGTCAAATAAACGTTGTGACAAAATAGCGGGAGCTTGTTGGTCATTTTCACCCGCTATAATCAGAAGCGGTTTAGAATAGTCATTAGCTAATACGGCTTTGTTATCAACTTGATAAAATGCCTGCTCAACATCAATAGTCACAAATATTTTACTGTACCATGGCATACGAGCATCAATCCATTCATCAACATTAGTGGCAGAGCCCTGTAAAACTAATCCATCAATCTTTTTATTTTTTGCGACTTGCCCCGCAATAAAGCTACCCAATGAAAAGCCATGAATGATAATTTTATTCGGTGAGTAGCTTTGTTCAATAAAATCAAACTGAGCGTTAGCGTCTGAAATTAAGTTATTAATTGTCGCTCGACCACTACTGGCTCCGGTTCCTCTGCGATCAAAAATAACAATATCTTTATCTAGCTTTATCAACGATGCCATCACTGACTTCATCGAACTTTCAACCGTCATACCATTGCCTTGTATAAAATAAATTAGCTCATCTGAACTAGGTTGATCGATAAAAATACCATGGAGCTTTACAATTTCTCCACTTGGCTCTGCTACAGTGACTGTTATAGGTTTTAATTTTTGTGTTTCATACTTTAACTGCCAATCATGCCACTGCTGTGAACTATATGGCAATTGCTTACTGTCTTGCACGATAAAGCCGCTTTCGGTTAGTTTTGCACTACAAGCAGCGAGATTAAATAACAACACAAACAGTAGTAATTTATTCTTCATTTTTATTCCCTTAATTATGGTAATTTTTAGACTATATTTGGTGCTTGCATTAGCGCATGACATAGAAATAAAGCGGCTCTATGTACAAGCAACCTTTATGGCTAATAATAGTGATTAGTAACTAATAAAAAATGGCTAACTTTAATGCATACGAAAACTAAGCTAAGCCATTAAGCGGGCTTTCGCAGCGTTATTTTTTTGAAGCTTTTTCTTGATGAAGTTAAATATCTTTATCGTCAGTAAACCCAATGCCGAATGAAATACTATTGCCCTCTCTAATATTAAATTCCAACCCCGTTGATAGTTGATAACCTAGCTTCCATTGACGATGATTTTGTGATTCAAATGGTGAGTCAAACCGGCTTCTAGCGTTAATTAAATTAACACTTGCTTCAAGGTAAGGTGCAACATTTTCAAAAACATTCAGCTTTTTTAACTTCGCACGACCAATTACAGCTAACTCCTGATGCTTGCCATCAGCATAGATAAATTCGTTAGCATCGTTAGTGGCCTCAGTAAAACTGCCGGAAAATGTAGAACTTGCATAGTTTAGTTCAATACTTTGACTAAACAGCCAACCGTTATCTAAAGTAGAAGGTTTTATTAAGCCAATACCAAAGTCGGTAGCTATGCTTTGGTTGGTAAAATAAAAGTCATTAATATCAATGTCTTTATTTTGGGTGATACCAATCGTCATATACGGCTGATATTCAACTAAACTTACAGTGGAATTCTCACTTTCATCGGCCTGTAAGTTACCGGAAAATAACACGGAAATCGCTATTAACGCTCTACTAAGCAACTGATTTTTAATTTTAATATTATTAAAAAACTGCCAATATTGTAATTCCATTTTATGACTCCTTATCTTGATAAATTAATATATCGCCCGGTAAGCATTCTAAAGCCTGACAAATAGCATCTAAGGTTGAAAAACGTATTGCTTTTGCACGACCACTTTTTAAAACAGATAAGTTTTGCGGTGTAATTCCAATAGCTTGGGCAAGATCATTCGACTTCATTTTTCTTTTCGCCAGCATCACATCTAATTCAATAATGATAGCCATTAGATCACCAATTCTTGTTGTTCTTTAATTAAGACACCTTCATGCATTATCCAAGCAATAACATAGATAATACCGCCAATCATTAGGTATTTAAGTTCAGTAGAGCCAAAGTTAAGAATAATAGGTAAGCTGTCGCTCAAGCCGGTAAAACGAATAAACAGGGTAACAATCACGGGATAGCAAATGTTCAGTACAACCCAGAAAAGTAATGTTTTCCCTAGCATTTTTAAACAGTGGATAGTCTTGGTTGTAAAAATCTCACCACGCTGGTAGCAAGTAAATAAGCGTAAGAGGAAAAAATATATTAGCAGATATGGTAGTAGCTCTATTGAGCCTAAAATAAGCGTGGTATTAAAGTTCTCTTTTTTTAACGCTTGGGCAATATCTTGCCATGATTGGCTAAACTCAATATGAAAATTACTATTAAACAAGCCAAAATCAACAATAACTTGCTGTCCCAACTCGGTATTTACTCCATTTGTAACAATTAAAATAAATGCCAGTAACTGCAAGGAAGCAAGGAATAAGATCAAGTATCGAATATACTTACTTAAGCGAGATATTTTTACCATGAAAATGTTAGCTCTATATAAATTTTATACTAAGCTAACATATACAAAAACAACTTAACAATAATTTTTTACCGCTTATCGATAAAAAATTATTCCTAAGCATTCGATAAGTACTTAAATTTTATGGCACCGCTTGGCCATTTCGCGCTTCAAGTAACCGATACCAATCTTCGCGAGAGTAAGTTAGCTCTGAAGCTTTTTTAGCAGCAACAATTCGCTCTGGCGTTGTTGAACCAACAATTGGACAAATGCCCGCAGGGTGTTTTAGCAACCAAGCAAGAATAACTTGCCATGGCGCACAATCATATTTCTCACTTTGCTTAGCTAACTCATTTTCAATTCGTTGTTCATCTGCAACAGAAAATGTATTACCCCATGCTGAATACGCTACACCACCTAAAGGACACCATGCTATAGGCGTAATACTATGCTGCTGACATTGATCTAACGTACCATCAATTAAGGTATCAATATTGTGAATGTTAATTTCCACTTGATTCACCAATAGCGGCATAGACAATGCAGGCCTTAGTAATTCAACCTGAGAAGGCTTAAAGTTACTTACGCCAAAATGTTTTACTTTGCCACTAGCTTTTAATAAAGCAAAGGTTTCCGCCACTTCACGTACATCAAATAAATAATCAGGACGATGTAATAAAAACATATCCAAATAATCAGTATTTAAGCGCTGCAATGAGCCTTCAACACTTTTTAGGATATATTCACGACTAAAGTCATATCGTGTTGGTGCATATGGGTCAATATCGGCATTTCTAGGGCGAATTCCCGCCTTAGATGTCAGAATGATTTGCTCACGTAATTCAGGCTTTTCTGTCAATATTTCACCGAAAAGACTTTCACACGCCCCACCACCATATATATCAGCATGATCAAAATGGTTATAGCCTGCGTCAAACGCAGTCATAATTGCTTGTTTGCCTTTTTGTCTATCATTTTCAGAATTATCACCAGCTATTCGCATACAGCCGTATATAAAGCGAGAAGACTCTATACCTGAATTACCTATTAATTTTTTTTGCATTGTAATTCCTCTTTCAAACTAGATAGTGGCTGAAAGTTCAAAAAAATAGCAACCACAAATAACTTTTCATACTTAATTTACACTAATCATAACTTAAGGTTGTTATACAATTACAAGCGGCAAAAATTACGTAAGTATTCATCATGACTAGGTAACTTAGACAAAGGTTCAAGCTTAATCTTTCTAATCTTTTCCAACATTAAATTAAGTTGCTCCAGAGGCATTTCATTTGCCATTGGATGATAATCTTCTGGTTCAATACCTTGCCCTAACATAACTTGTAACCACGAACCTTCATTAAACAAATCGTTTTGTTCACGAAAAATTTTGCCACTCTCTTTAAATAGTTTAATTTTATTTTTCAATGACTCTGGGATTTCCATTGCCCTTAAGTCACGCCACAACTGGCTATCACCTCTTTGATTCACATGATAATGTAAAATAATAAAATCTCGAATTTGTTCAAATTCTACTTTTGATTGTCTGTTGTATTCATCAACTTGTGCCTCACTGATACCATTTTGTGGGAACATATGAATAAGGCGAACAATTGCAGACTGAATTAAGTGAATACTCGTAGATTCCAATGGTTCTAAAAAACCACTCGATAAGCCAATGGCAATAACATTTTTATGCCACTGCTTACGCCGGCGTCCCGTAGTGAATTTAATTACTTTAGGCTCAGCTAAAGGTTCTGATTCAATATTAGCTAATAATAAGGCTTTAGCTTGCTCATCAGAATAATGATTACTGCTATAAACTAAGCCATTACCATTTCGGTGTTGTAAAGGTATTCGCCACTGCCAGCCGCCTGGATGAGCAATTGATCGTGTATATGGCAATGTTTCATCAAACCTTTTCGAAGGAACGGCAACCGCTCGATCACAAGGTAACCAGTGCCCCCAGTTCTCATAACCAGTATTAAGTGTTTGCTGAATAAGTAAGCCACGAAAACCTGAGCAATCAATAAATAAATCGCCAGTAATTTCTTCACCATTTTCAAGAACTAGCTTTATTACATCACCTGAGCTATCGCATTGCTTCACACTAGCAACTATACCCTCAGTACGTGTTACACCAATTCTTTCACTAAATCGCCTTAAAAATTGTGCATATAAGCCAGCATCAAAATGAAATGCATACGGGATATCAATAATAGGCTCTTTAGATTTAATTTGTGCAAACTTACCTTGTGAAGCACATAAGTAATTCAGGTCATAATCCCATAAATGATTTTCTAAACCAGCATCTTGTGCACGTTTTAAATAATGATGAAAATGACAAAATGGTGAACTTTTACCTGCTGCGCCAAAGGTATGAAAATAACTTTCTTTGGTATTCTTCCAATGTTCAAATTTTATACCGAGCTTAATCGTTGCCTTAGTTTCTCGCAAAAACTCTGCTTCATTAATTCCCAGAGCACTGTTGAATAGGCGAATTGGTGGGATTGTCGCTTCGCCGACCCCTATACTGGCAATATCGTCAGATTCGACTAATTCAACTTCAATACTTGTTCCCATTAATTTTTTAACTAATGCAGCCGACATCCAACCTGCCGTACCACCTCCTAAAACAACAACTTTTTTAATGCTACTAGTCATTTGTAATACTCTTTCTTCAGATCTGGATGGAAGTTTAATAACTGTATAAATAATAAAACCTGCTAGAAGCCTAGCAGGTTTTAAAGTTACAAACTTCTAATTAAACTCTTTCGATGATTAAAACTTGTAGTTAATCCCTAAAGAGTAGTTAGCACCGAATGATTGGTACGACTTAATTTGACGCGAATCCGCCGCTTCAGCTTGCAACGTATCTTCATCCGTTATGTTTTGCGCTTGCAAAGTAATACGTAAGCCTTCTAGTGACGCTATACCTGACTCTTTAAAGTCATAGCTAATTTGTGCATCCCAAATTTCTGAACCAAGATCTTCAGTTTCATCCAACGCAAGGCTTAGACCACGAGTTTCTGTTAAGAATTCATCACGTTTAGTACCTGCAATACGGAACTCAAAGCCCTTATATTCATAATAGGCGGTTAATGAATAGCTTTCCTCTGAAAGACCAGGTACTCGACCACCATCTTCTAGCTCACCATCAAGAAAAGTCGCACTAACGGCAATACCAAAACCATCTAAATTTTCGTGTACTAACCTAAATGGCATACTAGCTTGAAATTCATACCCTCTAACGAAACCTTCTAAACCATCATCAGTTGAGTCGACGAAACCATTGAAACTTGCAGGGGCTAAATGTTCGCCACCGTTAGCACAACTAGCATCATTATCAACTAGATTATCAGGTGAAATTACACCATTGGTGTAACAACCTTGTGACTGGTGATAACCATCAATATACACATTTGAAAAGTCGGCGATAGCATTGCCACTTCTATGCCAGTTTTTCAAATCTTTATAGAAGAAGGTAGCTGCAAAATAGCCATCATCAGCGAAATAATTCTCGTAGGATAAATCGAATTGATTTGCTTCTAGAGGCTTAAGTGTCGGATTCCCTGCATTTCCTGACCATGGGCTATTTTCAATATCTGAACTACCTATTTGTTGATCATTAAAGGCAAAAGTTACGCGATTATTCGGCTTCATATCATCCATACGTGGACGACTTAATACCTTGCCCATTGACGTACGAATAAACTGATTTTCTGCAACTTCGAAACTTAAATTTAATGTTGGAAGAATATCAGTGTAAGAATCGCCACCAGTAACAGCTGTGGCATCAACACGACCACTAGCGTTATCGACCACCGAGTAGCCTGATGATTTTTGATCGATATTGACAGCTTGTAAGCCAATATTACCACTCATCAATACATCACCAAATTCAGCTTCTAAATTTACTTTTACATATGCAGATAATTGCTCTTCTTCAACGGTATAGGTATCACCTAAACGATCAGTTTGTACTAATGATGCAGCTGTTGCAGTATAGTAGCCGCTGTTGTATAAGCCAATACTATCGTAAGCTAAAACGCCATTGATGCCGATAAAATCTAGATTGGCAACACCTAGCACATTAGGTATTGGCCCATCATTAGGGTATTCTGGCGCGGTTAAATAATCACCTTCATTAATTTTTTCTTTAGTACGATCTGAGTATAAAACACCTGCTTCAATACCTGAAACAATACCATACTCTAGTAAACCTTCTACTTGTAAACGAACGCTATCTAAGTCTTCTTCAAATTCTGGACGGTTTATGAAGCCATCTTGTGCATCACTACCAATAATAGGTGCACCCCATGCTTGCGGACCAGCTAAGCGCATTAAACTTTCATCAGTATAGTCAACACCAGGTAATGTCGGGTGAGCGCTATACATAACCCCCGTTGAAGTCATCTGCCAAGCACGAGCTGCAGCAGGACGGCCATCCACACCAGCACGACCAACACCAGAATAGCTTTCCACATCAATAATAGATTTTTCCACTGACCCAGTAGAAACATCTAACTCAACAGTCCAATCATCACTTAACGCATATTCTACATTTAAACCAAAGGTTGTTAATTCAGAATCTTGCGTACGAGCATCATTACGTACGACAGAGTGAAAGCCATCCCAATAACCAGAAGTTACTAAACCATCTTCAACATTAGTTTCGGTATAATTAGCACCACCCCACACAGGGCCACCTTCTTCAAGTCCTCGACGTACATCGTTTTCATTAAAATCGATATATAAGGCATCAAATTGAATTTTTAACGCATCAGTTGGCGCATATTCAACAATCGCTGCAATTGAATCACGCTCAAGTAATGCGGAACGAACAAACGAATCGTGTCCACCTAGAATCTTATTACCGCTAGCGCTATCTGCGTATCCCCACGCTCGAAAGTTTTCTTCTTGACGTGGTGTTTCTAACGATGAAAACACTAAAGCAAGACCTAATGTGTCATCCATGAATTTATCAACATAGTTGAATGAAAAACGATGACCATCGTTATCGTAATCAGGGTTTGCAGAATCCTTCTCATTCTGCTCAAAGTTAACATTAAATGCCATCACTGGATCTGAATTCAAAGGACTCACAGTTTGTAAGTCAACAGTGCCACCGATACCTTGTGAAACTAAACCTGCTTCTGGCGTTTTATATACCACAACATTAGAAACAATTTCCGTTGGGTATAAGTCATATTCAACACCACGGTTGTCACCCATACCTAATAATTCACGACCGTTAAGAGAAGTACCGACATAGTTTTCATTAAAACCACGCACTGACAAACCGCTAGTTCGGCCATTTCGTCTTTCACCCGTAACACCTGGTAGGCGGGATAATGATTCTGCAATACTTGTATCAGGAAGCTTACCAATATCTTCTGCCGACAGTACTTCAACAATCGAATTAGAGCTCATTTTAATAGCTTGAGCACGCTGCAAACTACCACGTATACCGGTAACTGTTATAACTTCAACTTCTTTTTCTTTCGCTTTTGTATCTGCTGCTTCTTCAGCTAGAGCGGGTATACTTAGTGCCATAAAGCCGCTTGATAGCAAAGCCAAGGTAACTCGACTTGGTTTAAAACTTAACATTGGTGAACTCCCCTATACATCCTTGCTTTTAATTATTTTTCAGCGTTCCTACGCTGATGTAACTAATTTGTATTTTCTGCAATATTTGCAGTCATTCCTAATATAGTGTGAGCAAGAAACAATGAATACCACTTGCATACGTATTCATCATGCACTTCGGTACTGAGCTGGATAGCTGTCTATCTCAACGATAGCTATTCACCTATATAAAGTAATAGCTAATCTTGTTTTAATATAACCAAAATCACAACAAAAATTATCGCTGATAAATAATTTATTCCTTTAAATACAATAAATAAGAAACCAATTTATTTACTATATAAAACTTACTTTGCTCAAATTACAATTATTTACACATGGTTACTCATTTCTATAAATCTAAAACTATTAAGGTTCATTTCAGAACACTGAATACGTATGTAAACTAAATTGGTAACGTGCTATTTCGAACGTTATGCTATTAGGCAGTAATAAAAAAACGCCCTAGCAAGCTAGAGCGTTCTTAAGAGAATAATAATTATAGCAAAATCATTCCTATTTATTATTCATTTACTTCTTCGATATAGTAATCCTTGGTGCACTCGGATCAGGTCCAGTAACCATAAAGATATAAGTAGCAGCTTCATCAGCAGTAAAAGTTAAATTGTCATTTGAGCCCTGCGATAAAGTTAGTGGTTGATTTAAATTTGCCACATTCCCATCATCACCAGCCCCCAAATTGAAGGTAGACCAATCACCAGAGGCAACCTTAAACCCGTAACTCTCTGCATCTAAATCGATCTCAACAGAGTAACTCGCGTTTCCTTGATAAATGACTTCATCAACTTCTCCCCAATTATTCATCTCACCACGTATAAATACACTTGTATCAGCAAACATTTCGGATTTAAAAACGGATAATGTTGGCGCTTCCAAATCTGAAGCATCAAAAATAAAGGTATATTCTTGCTCAGTATCAAATGTCATCATTAAATTATCATTACTACCTGACAACAATAATTGCTCTTCTGTTAACAACACTTCAGTATCGTTAGCTGGAGCTCCCATATTAACAGTTGACCAATCAGCTGAGGCTACTTTAAAGCTAAATGTATTGGCCTCTACGGCAAAGGTTGCCGAGTACTTACCACCACCAATGTATGTTAGCGGGTTTGTTTCACCCCAACTATTCATATCACCACGAATATAAACCGTTGTACCAACAAAAGGCTCTTCATTTTTAACCGTAAGAACAGGAGCATCGATATTTGATGCATCAAGTGTAAACATGTAGGTAGAAGCATTAATGATAGATAGCGCTAAATTGCCACCATCTTTGGATAATGTGAAATCTACACCTTCTTCTACAATATTACTTGATTCAGGTGCGCCTAGGTTAACTGTCGACCAGTCACCTGACGCTACTTTAAATTCATAGTCGTTCGCTTCAAGCTCAATAGCAACTTGGTAGATTCCATCACCAAGATAAGTAAAGCTATCTACCTCTCCCCAACCGTTCATGCCGCCACGAACATAAACAGCTGTGTCTCCATAAGGCACAACATCAGGCGCTCCCGCCGTGGCAATAGCTGATAAACCGCTACCTTGTTGTTCTCCTTGTGTTTTAACAAATACTGCCGTTGTTAAGGCAGGTACAGTAAATGTGCCCTCACCTTCACCTTGACTAAAACTGGCACCTGAAACAATGCTATCAACAGAGCCAGCTTGTACACTATGCAAGTTAAAGCCTTCAGCAGTAGGAATAGTATGCGAAAGTTCATTATTTGAACCATTAACGGCAACAACAATAGCATCATTAGCAGGATCTAAGTCTTCTAAATCACTGCCATCATCAATACTCATCACAATTAAGCCTTGAGTTTGACCTTTGCCAATATTATGGAAGCCAACACGATCAATAATATCTTGTGCTGTTGTTAAGCTAAATAACGGGCTGGTAGTACGAATTTTCAAAAACTCATTAAAAACACTTGAAGCAAATGAAATATCACTGGCTCCAACGTTGCTGTCAGCATTTAGTGCGAAGCGCAATAAGTCTTCATCACTTTTACCTCCTTTATCAAGCGGCAAACCTTTATTCCAATTATTATTGTCAAAGGTAAAATCAACAAAGTTATACCAATCACCGGCATCATAGGTATTGCGATCTAACGACTTAGAGCGTAAAAAGTCACCGCCCATTTGTAAAAATGGAATACCTTGAGAAAGTAAAACTATTGAATGCGAAACATTCTGAGTTCGAACTCGTGATTGCATATCCATTGACGGGGAAAGTACAAACTGTAGTTGATCCCATAAGGTTTCATTATCATGTTTTGAAATATAATTGACGACATCAGCAGGATCTTTAGCATACATATTTGGTGAAAAGGCACTACCTAGGCTGCTGGTGCCATTGGCACTTTTCAACACGTAATCTGCAAGTGAACCAGCTAGGCCAAGTTTAATAATATCTTGTTGCTTAAATGCATCGTTATCATTGGCATCATTACTAAAGAACTTCCCTTTTCTAATGCCATCTCGCAACCGGTCATTAAAGGTACCAATTTCACTACCCGCCATATTAAATTGATTCGCTTGTTCAAAACCACGATCATCACGGGTCCAACCTTCACCATAAAAATGCGTATCACTGTCAATCTCTTGAATTGTATCTCTAGCAGCAAGCATCTGTTCTTTCGAACCATGACTCATAATATCAAAGCGGAAACCGTCAAAGTTATAATGTTGGGTCCAAACTTTTAGAGAGTCCACCATCACTTTATCCATCATACGGTGTTCAAGTGCGGTATCATTACAACAAGTTGATTGAATAATAGCACCAGTTACCGTATTTCTGCTGTGGTAATAACCAGGTACTACCATGTCTAAAACCGAATTTTCCGACATTCCTGCAGAGCTGGTGTGGTTGTATACTACATCTAACACAACACGTAAGCCTAAATCATGCAATGCTTTAATCATAGCTCGCATTTCAGTAATGCGAGCTACACCATCTGCATTCGAAGCGTAAATGCCATCAGGAACATTAAAATGTTGAGGATCATAGCCCCAGTTAAAGCTATCCACTTCACGTAATACATTCATTAATTCAGCAGCGTCATTAGAATAACTATTGTAGCTTTCAAATACTGAGCGTAATGAACTATCCGCACTTTCAACGCCACAAACGGGTGCGTCACTTTTAAGTGCACAAAGCTCAGCAACTGTATTATCTAAATCAACAATAGACTCAGGATCTTCGTTAATAGAAGCAATATCATTTGCTGGTAGTATATGAAAGTAACTTAAACCATTATCTGCCAGTTTTTGTAAATGTTGCACAGGTAGAGAATTAGTTTCTGTAAAGGCTAAGTATTTTCCTCTTTTTGCTGCGTCAGTGCTTTCATCAAGCGCACTAAAATCGCGAATATGACCTTCATAGATAACCGCATCTTCATAATTTCCAGCAGCGACAACATTTTGTTCTAGCCAGCCATCTGGCATCAAATCATCATCAGTTAAATTTACAAACTGGGAATAATCGCCATTCGTAGAAAGCCCAACAGAATATGGATCAGAAGTAAGTAGCGTTTCTTGTTGCTTACTTTGATAATGATAAACTGATAATTCGAACTGATAAAACTGACGATCTAAGCTAGCATTACCTTGATACGACCAAACACCAGTGTTGGTGTCTTCAGTCATGGCATGACTAGCAGTTTCTTTTTTATCGGCATCATATACTTTTAGCGCAATACTTTGCGCTGTTGGTGCCCAAACAGCTACACTTATATTTTCAGCATCATACATTACACCCAGTGTAGCTTCATCAGCATCGGTATCACCTTTAGTGTATATATCATCAAGTGCTTTTGCAGTTTGCACATAGGTAGCTGCAACTGCTTTACCTTCACTATTGTAACCAACCAGAACTTGTTGATTTTTTAATATCACTTTAGCGTCTGCAACCGACCAATCGCCTGAGAAAGCACGCCATAAATTGACTTGTGGTGCATTAGCTTTTTGCTCATCAGTTAGATCTATTTCAGACAAAGTTAGAGCGGTACCACCAACATTATCATTCTCATCAGCTTCAATTCCTGCGTTCGTCGAATGATGAAGTCGAACCTCTGTAACCTCATCACCAACATTCCATACGAGGGTATTCGCTTCAATCCAATGACCAGCATAATCTGCAATTTGTAATGGCTGTTCACCCAATGAAACAATAGGATATTCAAAAATAGATGCGACGCCTGAAAAGGTAAAATTCATTCGCTGGTAGGTATCGTCTTCTTGTTTAAGTGGCATTTTCCAATCACCACCGCCAAACTCCTTGCCAGCATCATCAGTACCTTTATGAATGATAAAATTGCCACATTCATTAAAGTCGTCGACTAAATTAACAACCCAGTAAGCACCATAGTTAGGGTCAACGGCGGTATGCACCAAGCCATTATCCCAACTTGGCGCTAAAGAATCATCTGCGTAAGCATTACAAGTCACATCATTCCAGTTGTGTAGCTTGTATTCATCATATTCGCCATCAGCACGATTATAGTAAAGTACAGCTTGGGTTTCGTTTGGAAAAAATTCTGGGGCGGGCGCATCTGGATCAACACCAACAACACAGCTTTCATTCAGCGCATCTGGCACTGTTGGCACAGGACATTGAATTGGCTCTGGTGCAACACACGTTGTCCCCGCTGCGTCTGGCACCATAGGCACATCACAGGTTAGTAACGTTGTACCTGCTTTTGTTGTATCTGAACCACCACAGGCAGACAGAATAAGAGATATAAATGTTATAGCAATTAGCCGTAACATTGAGTTTTTATTAAACATAAATTTTACTCCAATAGTTAGGCACTTATAACGAATAAGTCATACCCAAAAAGAACTGACGACCAAAATATTGAATAGTTCCGGTTTGTGCTTTCACACCAAAATAACTTTTAGTTGGTTCATCAGTGAGGTTATTGATTTGAAATACAGCATTTAAATTGTCATTAATTTGGTAAGAAGCTTGATAATCTATAATAGTTTCGCCATCGTAATTTACAGTTTGTGCTTCTACGGCAACTTGCTCAGACACAAATTCATCGCGATAACGAATACTAGCGCGGGTTTCAAAACCTTCATACTCCCAAAACAAAGTGGTTTGAAATACATTTTCTGATAAACCCGGTAGTGATATAGGTAAGTCTTGCTGACCTAATTTAGATATTTGCTGAATTTCACTTTCAGTGTATGAATAACTCGCCTGTAGCCCTAAACCAGACCAAAAATCAGGTAAGAATGAAAATATTTGTGTATAAGTAAACTCAATACCACGAATATAACCGCCTTTATCATCATTAAATGCGGTTTCAAATGAGCCATTTCTAATCTCTAAAGGTACGCCACTAATCGGGTCTACCATTCTATCAGGCACGGCTAAGCCATTGGCGGCAAAGTCATACTCACTAATCGTTTGTGTAACAATACCGGTTGACTCAATATCTTTGTAGAAAATCGCAGCTATAAGTGAGCCATCTCCTTCTTCAAAGTACTTTTCATAAGATAAATCATATTGATTGGCATAAAACGGCTTCAAATGTGGGCTATTTTTAGCTTGCCCACTAATTTCAAAGTAGGTTTCAGTTTCAGTCGAAATTCGCGTCAAATTTGTACTACTATTTGATGCTAATCGATCAATATTTGGCCGGCTCATAACTTTAGCGGCAGCAAAACGAATTTGGTCGCTATCCGTTAATTTAAAGTTCAAGTTCATTTGTGGTAAGTAATCGGTATAACTATTACTTATTTTCGTTGGAAAGTACCTATCATTCACTAAGCCTACTTCATCAGTAATGTACTGCGCGCCTAATCCAATATCACCACCAACGTCTTGTAACGATGTTGCCGCTTGCTTAGTATCAATAACTCGAACACCAATATTACCAGTGACTGGTATACCTGCTATTTCGGTATCAATATTCGCCATAATATAAGCTGCAACTATATCTTCAAAGACAGTACCACTTTCTTTTAAAGTCCAATCATAATTATTTAGATATGGATTTTCACCATTGACAGCTTCGCCAGAAAAGCCCCACGTTTGCACGGGTTGAGGAACTCCATTTGGGAACCATGCATTAAGTACGGCGTCTTGATCTAATGCTAAATAGCTAGGAAAATATGAAAAATCTCCTGTCCAATTCACCACAGTTGCCATATCAGACGTTATATTTAAAGGTGCCTCTGGAGAGTTAAAGCTGCTATCGCTACCATATTCGAATACTGAACGTTTATTTTCATATTCACGTTCAGAATAACGGGCACCAAATTCGATAGAAGCTATATATTCATTATCAAGCTCATAGGTAAAATCAAATCGAACTGCACTCACTTCATCTTTATTCTCATACGGATAAATTCCGTATTTAGTCACCATAACTCTATTTAGGTCTGTTAACGCATCAGCTTGGTTAAAGCCAACATTTGGTAAGTTCAAGCCATTTAACCCATAACTTATAGAAACGTTATTATCGAATTCTGGTGTTTCTGCATTTGCATCAGTGGAAACCAATGACCAAATTAAACCGTTTCTAAAGTTACTTTCTGCCGACGAGTAAGAAAGATCAATATTAAGACTCAAACGTTCAGTGATATTCCAATCAGCATTTAATCCTAAACTCTTCACTCTATCATGATCGGTATTATCGTCATTGACGACTTCAATACGAGTTGCACTGTTAGATGTCCTATTGAAAGTACCGCCAATAATTGAATTTTCGTGGTAAATAGGGTTACTAATAGCCGCTTGGCTACCATCAAACTTAACTCGATACCCTCTCGCAAACTCTTCGGAATCAAACTTTGAATAAAAGCCATCGAACTTTAAGTTGAAATTATCTGTTGGTTGCCATTCGATAGTTGTCACATAACCATTACGAGTTTCCTCACCACCTTTATGCTGTAATTCAAAACCTTCACTTATAAATTCACATTCTGGACAAGCAACTGTGCCACCAGTATCACCTTCGATATTATCTACATCTCTTGATTTATCATACGCTAGACCGATAAACTGTTGCGTAGCACTAGGCTGAAATAAGCGAGCATAACCTAAAGCTACACCGACAGTATCATCCATAAATTTACCTTGGTATGAAACACTAAAGCGATGACCACTTGAAGTCGCATCTGGAATATCACTAGCTAGATCGTTATACATACCACGGGCATTTACCGTAAACTTGTGCGCGTCATCATTTTTTAGCGGATTTGCAGTAGCCATTTCAACCGAACCTGCAACCCCCCCCTCTATCATTGATACCTTTGGCGACTTATAAACGGCTGCATTTGAAATAAGTTCAGACGGATACTGATCAAATTCAACACTACGCTGCCCACTGGTCGATACTTGTTCTCGACCATTCAAAGTGGTTGAAATAAATCCACCCGACATACCGCGGATATTTATTTCAGCGGCTTGACCGCCAGTTCGAACAGCAGAAATACCTGGCAGACGAGTTAATGCATCAGCCATTGAAACATCAGGCAATGCTCCTAAGTCATCAGCAGTAATTTGTTCTGATACGGTATCGGCGAAACGCTTTTGATTGATAGAATCAATCAGTGAACGGCGAAAGCCTGTTACTTCTATTACTTCAATTTCTTTATCAGCTTCACTTTTTTCTTTTTCATCAACTTGTTGAGCATAACTAGCCCCTGACAATGTTAATAATCCACAAGAAAGCATTGCCAATGTGAGCTTATTGGGCTTGGATTTAAACATAATTGGTTTCCCTCTATATCATCCTTGAATTTTATTTTTTGCTTTTATTAATTCATGACTATAAGTTTCATAGCTGATTAAATATAGAAGGCTAGTTTTTGTAAGCACAGAGTGTGCATACGTATTCAAATATCGCTTCTTTTTGGGAAAAAGTGACACAATATATTTGCTTTAACTTTATTTTTTTTATTCACCTAGAGTGTGCAAGGCCTAGACGGAAATTGGAAAAACATTCCCAAAAGAAAACCTGTACATTTGATTACAATAATTAACCAATTGAATACGTATGCAGAAATTTAACAAAAATAAATTGTAAATTTTTACTGAACACTAAAATTTAAGGTATCAGTTTGACATTGATAAACACTAACAGGCATATCGTTTTCAATTACTTGAAAGGTTTTTTTATTTAATTGCAGTTTATAGTCACCAGGAATCAAGCTATACACTAAACTCAAGTCAAGCATAGTTGCCACATTCCCTTTTGCTCTAATTAACTGATAATCTAAAGACGTTGGCTTAGCACGCTTAACCATCGGGCCCTGATAAGAAATTTTTTCGCCACTCGGGTCAGTTATCACAAACAAATCTGATAAAAAGCCTTCTAAAGGCGTGTACCAAGTTAAAACAGACAGATCACTACTACTCTGATTTAATAGTATAAAATCAATAAATATACCATCAACGATATTTTGCTCAGCGCGAATATTAAGTTTACAGCTTAATGAAGGTTGTTCTAATTCTGTAATAATGTGATTAGATTCGGTCGGCATAAATCCTTCCATAGCTCTGTGCTCCTTGCTACAGCTAACTAACAACATAATCAATACGCCTACAAAAAAGTTAGAGTGTTTTGGATAACTCAATTCTTTCTACACCTTAATTAACTATTTTCCGTGGGTAATGACTACTCGTAAATTCCTTTTACCACTTAAGTAAAGCACTCTTTTTCGAAAACATCACATGAATTTTTCATTTTTTAAATTAAATTTTTATCTATAAGGTAAGTAATAAAAAAGCCAAACTCAAATTACTTGGTTCGGCTTTTTACTTTTTAACAGATTTTAATTTCTTGTATAGCAAGCACTGGGTTAATTCTGATTAGGTGTGTTCTCAGCAAAATATTCATGGCTATCAGCATTGTTTAATGCTTGATCTGGGTCTGAATTTGCTAAGCTTTGCGCGCCTGACTGGCCATAAACCACATCATCGGTACCTGCAATAGCGTTAAAATGACTTAGTTCATGTACTATTGTGCCAGCGCGAGAGTCCGTACCAAATTCACTAGCATTCCAGAATGCTCTGCAAAGGTAAACTTTGTATGGTTGTGTTGGGTAAACATAAGCAAAGTAAGACTTTTTGCAGCTACAATCAAACTCTAGTGGTTTATTGTCAATGGCGTCATCAATTGCGTTAAAATTAGCTACGGCCGTGTTATAGCGTGAAGACGTTGCTGCTCCAAACCAAGTATCATAGCGAGCAGAAGTATTATTAGCTGAATGCGAATTTAAGTATGCAACAGAGTTATTTGTGATTTGGTCTGCAGCATCTAATGCACTTATAATTTCGGTTTTTTGACTATTAGAACAGCGACCAGTAAAACAAGTACCATCAATACAATCAGCTGAGCCACCACTGCCTGGCTTACCTTTATTTGCTGTACCTTTAGCAGCGATACCATCAATCCAAAGTGTCACTGGTGCTGACATTAAGCGCTGAGCTTTTTTCTGCTGACCTTTATTACTATATAAGTGCAATGACTTAACATCGTAACTAATTTCGTAGCTACCCGCTTCGCTCATGTCGTATAAACCACTTAATTCATACGTTTTCGTTAATGACTCTCCAGACTTCAATTTAATGAAATCTTTTTCAACCGGTGCATGACGCTTATAATGAGGTCCATAAAATGCCACTTCTACGCCATCACGCTTGACCTCAAAAATGTGTTCTTCATCTAAGTCTGTATACCAACCTAGAAGCTTTTGTTGGCCATTGCCATTGTTAGTAATAGTTAAAGTTGCATTGACATCACCACTACCACTATTGTTAACGGTTAAATCAACATCGAGTTGCGGTTTAGCCGCTGTTGCTTGCATTGAGGTTATCGCCGCTATTGCAATTATTGCTTTTAAAAATGATTTCATAAATTTCACCCTAGCTGCCAATATTTCAGGCATTAAATGTGTGATTATTGTTATTATCTTTACGATACTTGTCGGTATTACCGTTCATCAAGCCATCGCAACCAGTTAGCAGATATTGCTATTTACTG
Organism: Colwellia meonggei; assembly: GCF_057537295.1. Classification (NCBI taxonomy): domain Bacteria; kingdom Pseudomonadati; phylum Pseudomonadota; class Gammaproteobacteria; order Alteromonadales; family Colwelliaceae; genus Colwellia; species Colwellia meonggei. The sequence goes on along the minus strand of NZ_BAAJLZ010000003.1, from coordinate 210,299 downwards.
TTATCTACACAATGAAATACTGAGTTATTTTTACTAGTAAATTTCCGCCTTAAATTAGAAGAGGTGCGACAATCAATTGATTGATAAAGAAAAGAAGCAATAATTTCCAATAAAACTTGCATTAGCTATGGATTTTTAACAATATTTATTACTCAATATTGTCATGTAAATTGAAGGTTTTCATTTATCCAAGTTTTCTTCTACAACATTGCTATCGCTTTACTACTGCTTACTATTAGCATTTGTATGTATTCAGTACATGCTGAAGAAAATGCTGAAGAAAATGCTAGCACTCAAGTAGTGACATATGTCGGCAAAGAAAGGAATGATTACCCAATAAAATTACTTAGGTTGGCATTAAGTTATGATACAAAGGCCGAGATAAAACTAGCTCCATTTGGCCAAGATATGCCTAAAATGCGGGCATTTAATGAACTTAACAATAACAATGGTATAGACGTACTTATTGGTGGAGCAACCATTGAAAGAGAAAAATTAGCTCGCCCTATTCGTTTCCCTATCATGAAAGGCTTATACGGATGGCGCATTGCACTTGTTAATAAAGATAATGAGTCCCTTTTAAAAAATATTAAACATTTATACCAGCTTAAAGCCCTTTCTGCGTTGCAGTTTCACACCTGGTCAGACAGTGAAATTTTAAGCTATAACAACATCAACTTGATTAAAGGCTCCGATGTAGAAGGCTTATATCAAATGCTAGATAAGAAGCGCGCCGACTACTTTCCTCGCTCAGTATTAGAAATTGACGCTGATCTTGAGCGACACCAACACCTTAATATTGTCAAAGATAAATATGCATTAATTTGGTATCCGAAAGCAGTTTATTTTTATGTTGCTAAGCATAAAGTTGCTTTAGCAGAAAAAATTAAAACTGGTTTGGAGCTAGCATTAAAGGACGGTCGCTTTGACCAGTTATTTAATGAACACTTTGGCAGTACGGTAAAAGCGTTACAAAGCCAACAACGGCATATATTTAAACTAAACAATCCTCTTATCTCCGCAAAAACACCGTTAACGCGCCGGGAGTTATGGTTAGATTTATCAGCTAATGAACAGTAGCAAAGCGGAGCATAACAAGCTATTTAGCTTTAAAAATTAAAAACATTTATCTCTTTGCTAAGTATTAAAAGAAACAAATGGTTAACCAGTCACGTGAATACGTATGCAACTTAATGTATTTTCGTTATCAGCACTTTATGCTTGAACAACAACTATTCGGCAACAAGAGCAATAATGAAAAAAATCATACTCCCTTTGTCTACACTATTTATCAGCCTATTTTCACACATGGAAATAATGGCAAAAACAGTTACGGTTAGCTCTCCTGATAATAAAATATCCATCAGCGTTAATGATGACAACCAGCCCAATTACCAAGTTATGTTTGATAGCGAACCGGTGATTTTATCGTCAGCATTAGGTATGTTATTTAAAAACGCTCATGGTTTTAGTGAAGGTTTTAAAATAACTTCAATCAATAAAGCTAAAGTAGACTCTACTTGGCAACTGCCATGGGGAGAACGTAAAAATGTCGTCGATAATCACAATGAGTTGCTGCTAACTTTTACCGCAGACAGAGATAGTGCTAATCAATATAAAGTGCGGTTTCGCGCATTCAACGACGGCATAGGGTTTCGCTATGAAGTGCCTGAACAAAAAGGCTTAGCACAAGTAGAAATTACTAATGAGTTAACTGAGTTCTCATTAGCTAATGCTAAGGAATCAACAGCTTGGTGGATCCCTGCTCGTGGTTGGAATCGTTATGAATACATCTATAACACCACCAATGTTGAAAGTGTTGATAGAGCGCATACGCCGTTTACCTTTAAACTACCATCGGGCACTCATGTCAGTATCCATGAAGCAGCGCTCGTAGATTATGCAGCTATGACCATTAATCAAAAACGTCCAGGTACACTAAAAGCTGATTTAACACCTTGGTCAGATGGTAGCTTAGTAAAAACTGAAACTAACTTTAAATCACCTTGGCGAACCATCCAAATCAGTAAAGACGCTGTCGGCTTATTAAACTCAGACTTAATACTCAATTTAAATGAACCAAACAAGTTAGGTGATGTTTCATGGGTTGAACCAGGCAAATACGTCGGTATTTGGTGGGGAATGCATATTAATGAAAACACTTGGGGCAGTGGCGAAAAGCACGGTGCAACAACAAATGAAACTATGCGTTATATGGATTTTGCCGCTGAACATGGCTTTTCAGGTGTTTTAGTCGAAGGTTGGAATATTGGTTGGGATGGCGAATGGTTCAACAATGGCGATGTATTTAATTTCGCTAAACCTTATGATGATTTTGACATCGCCAAAGTAAGTCAATATGGCGCTAAAAAAGGCGTCCGCTTAGTTGGTCACCATGAAACGTCCGGCAGTGTTACCAATTACCGCAACCAAATGTCTGAAGCCTACGCTCTTTATCAAAAGCATGGAGTAAGCCAAGTAAAAACAGGCTATGTTGCTGACGGTGGTAATATAAAGCGCATCGACGAAAACGGTATTGTTAAAAAAGAATGGCATGACGGCCAATTTATGGTTAACGAATATCTGCACAGTATCACTGAGGCAGCCAAACATAAAATTAGCATCAATACCCATGAACCAATAAAAGCGACAGGACTGCGTAGAACTTACCCAAATTGGATTGCTCGAGAAGGTGCTCGTGGCCAAGAATTTAATGCGTGGGGCACACCACCAAACCCGCCAGAACATACGGCAATATTACCTTTTACTCGCATGCTTGCAGGTCCAATGGACTTTACACCAGGTATTTTCAATATGAGTTTTAATGGCTTAGGTAGCGACAGTAACCGCCCGCAAACAACGCTGGCCAAACAACTCGCACTTTATGTTGTGCTCTATAGCCCTATTCAAATGGCAGCAGATTTACCGAAGAACTATCAAGCAAACTTACCCGCATTTCAATTTATAAAAGATGTTCCTACCGATTGGCATGAAAGTATTGCCATTGCTGGCGAAGTTGGTGACTATGTTGCATTTGCTCGTCAGGAACGCGATGGTAACGATTGGTTTGTTGGTGCGTTAACCGATGAAAGCGCTCGCGAAATCACGTTAAAACTAGACTTCCTTGAGCAAGGTAAACAATATCAAGCGCAAATTTATCGTGATGGTGAAAATGCGGAATGGGTTAATAACCCCTATGATTTAACTATCGAAAATAAAATGGTTACATCATCCGATAAACTTACCCTCGCACTAGCAACCAGTGGTGGTGCAGCAATTCGGTTTAAAGCTCTTAATTAGTTAACATTTTAAGTTAAAAATATTAAAGCCACGCTATTACAGGTGGCTTATTTTATTAACAATGAATAATTTAATAAGTGACTTCGTTTACAATCATTCCCTTTTATCCCCATCTCTTTCATAAAACTATTCTCGATATCGGCTTATTTTGAAGAAGCTTTCTGATACACAGATAAATATAGAGTAATAACCGATAAGCACGTTGAACTATATTGGCAGGTTCTACTCAAACTCGAGCAACTTATTGCATTCATTAATGTCTTGGCACAAATTAATTCACCACAGCAACAAGTTGCTTGATAGAATGTTCACGCTTTCGCAACAATTTAAATCGATAATAATTAATACACGCAAGATAAGGGCTATGCTTTGCAACATTTAGTTTGGGATTTGGATCCCGTATTTTTCTCAATTGGACCGCTAACAATTCACTGGTACGGCGTTTTATTTGCAACGGCAATTCTGTCCGGCTTGCAAGTAATGAAGTGGATATTTCAAACTGAAAAACAAGATTTAGTCGCACTAGACAATCTACTTATTTATATCGTTATCGGTGTTGTAGTTGGTGCTCGTTTAGGTCATTGCTTCTTCTATGATCCGAGTTACTATTTTGCTAATCCGATGAAAATCCTTGCTATTTGGGAAGGCGGCCTTGCCAGTCATGGCGGTGGTTTAGGTGCAATTATTGCTGCAGGTATTTACAGTAGAAAAAATAATATGAATTTTATGTGGCTACTTGACCGCTTAGCCATATGTACAGCCCTTTTTGGCTTCTTTGTTCGTAGTGCTAATTTTGTCAACTCAGAGATTTTAGGCACCGCCAGCGATGTACCGTGGGCTGTTGTATTTTCCCGTATCGACAACATTGCTCGCCACCCTTCACAATTATATGAAGCTTTTGCTTATTTAACGATATTTATTGTTTTAGTTATATTTTATAAACAGAAAAAAGAAAGAACGCCACAAGGTTCAATTCTGGGTGTTTTCTTAATCCTAATTTTTACCGCTCGTTATTTAATTGAAATGTTGAAAGAGAAACAAGCGGCTTACACTGCTGATATCGCACTAACTGCAGGGCAAATGCTTAGCATCCCATTTTTTATCGCCGGTATTGTTTTAGTGATTTGGTCAATAAAAAATAATAAGCAAACAAAATAGCAACAAAACAGGGTTACGATTAGAAAGTTATGAGTAAAAAATATTACGTGGTATGGAAAGGCGCAAAAACGGGTGTTTTTGACAATTGGAATGATGTTAAGTGCCATACTCAGGGTCGAGCTGATGCACAGTTTATGGGTTTCCCTTCCAAAGCTGAAGCGGAGCTTGCATTTCAATCAACATACACCAAAGCGCTAACTAAGCGTTCAATGAGCAAAAGTGGCGGTGCTAAACCAACCGCATCTGCGGCATACGTAAAAGCTGCCAACGCACCTTCAGCAGTTAAGCAAGATGCTGATATTAATATTTATTGTGACGGTGCATGTTCACCAAATCCCGGTAAATCCGGAACTGGGATGGCGATATACCAAAAACAAAAGTTAATAGAACTTTGGTACGGCTTGTATCTTCCCATGGGGACTAATAATACCGCTGAACTCAATGGTATGTTGGCTGCCTTTAGATATGCGCAAGTGCACATTAAACAAGGAAAGACAGTACAAGTATTATCAGACTCAAAATACTCAATCGATTGTATTACCAAGTGGGCAAAAGGCTGGCAAGCGAAGGGCTGGACTCGCGGCAAAGGTGAAGAGATTAAAAACCTTGAAATCATTAAGCAATGTTTTGCACTTTACCAAAGCTTAAAGAGCAATTTAATTATTAGTCATGTAAAAGGCCACGCCAACATTGAAGGTAACGAGCTTTCAGACCGCATGGCTGTATTGGCGCGCATGAAGTGTGAAAAAACCTTGGTGCAATACCAAGAGAGTATTGATATTAAAACCATTCTTGCTATGCCTTCCGGCTAACTTTCTATGGCTGTGTAAACCTGCTAAATACTAGGAAAATAATTAACGATTAATTTTCCTAGTATTTGTAAACTAGAAACAACAACCCCTGCGAGATAACAGTAACACTCAATTTACAAATGTAGCACTTTGGTACAATTTGCCAGTTAAGAACATTGATCTAGATCAAGTTTTTGACTGCCCTTCCCTATACAGATAAACCCACAATAATATAATGGAAATAGCTTAATGTTAGTTAAGTTAAATCTTTTTTATGACTTATCGATATGTAACCGTTTATCCATAGTAAACGCCCAGTGCATATTGAATTTAGAGGAATCGTCTTGAATATTGCACAAGACTTCACATTTTTAAGTAAACGTATCGCTATTGCCGATAAGATTAAACATATTCGTCAACAACTTAATCTGAAATATCAAGTCATCGACCGTATCTCGGTTGTTATCTATCATGAAGAACGTAACACCTTACAAACCTATGTATTAGATGAAGATCATGACAGCCAATTTTCAAATTACGAAGTTAGTTTTTCAAAGTGCCAATCTTTATTTCAAATAGCACAAAATAAAACCGCTCGTATTGTCAATGATATGTCGGTTTTCTCAAACAATAAAAAAGCTCATACTCAACAAGTAGAAATGGCGGGCTATCTTTCTAGTTTTACCATGCCGCTATTTTACGATAATAAGCTACTTGGATTTTTCTTTGTGAATTCTCATAAAAAAAATGCTTTATGTGACGAGTTAACGGAAAACTTAGGTTACATTGCGGTTATGGTGGCATTAGTGTTACAGCAAGATTTAAGTGATATAAATATTCTGAAATCAACCATAGAATCAATGAAGTTAATCAGCCAATACCGTGATCCGGAAACCGGCGAACACTTAAAGCGTATGGCCTACTATTCATTACTCATCGCTAGGAAAATTGCGACAAAATATCAATTATCTGACGAGTTTATCGAACACCTATTTTTATATGCGCCTTTACATGATTTGGGTAAATTGATGATTCCTGACGCTATATTATTAAAATCAAGTAAGCTAAGTATTGATGAGTTTAAACACATGAAACTGCACACCACAAAAGGCAGTGAGTTAGTTGAAAAACTGGTTAACATTTATCAATTACATAACATGCCTTTTATTGAGGTGTTAAAAAATATCGTTTGCTATCATCACGAGCAAATTGATGGTGGTGGTTACCCGCATGGCTTAACCGGTAAAGAAATTCCAATTGAAGCAAAAATTGTCGCTGTAGCTGATATTTTCGATGCCTTGACCAGTAATCGCCCCTATAAAAAAGCATGGAGTAATAACCAAGCTTTCGAAGAATTATATCGAATGTCGGCAAATAAAATTGAATTTGAATTTGTTCATGCGTTAGATCATAGCCGCGGTGATATTGAGGAAATACAGCAGTTATTTCAAGATGAAATTCATGATTGGACCCAAGCCTAGCATTTTTCATGGCGACATCTTTTAATGTCGCCATAGCTACATCTAACGCAAGCATTAGGCAAGAGACTTGATATCAATAACCTTTAATAATAACAAGTCATTCATTTCCTAAAATAGCCTTGTCGGCAACAAAACTACAACTGCGCTAATGCTTTTATAATATCTTCTGGTGCCATACGTGACTTATAATCAACCTCAGCTTGCATGGTACGAATTACGCCTGCTTTATCAATAATAAAAGCGCCTGGTGTTGGTAAGCCATTACGCCCTTCACCGTTAAATTCTTCTATATCTAAACCGTGTTCTTTGTAAACCCTCATTAAATCACTCGGTAATTCAAAATAGAGCTTATAATCTTTCATTACTGTGGCATTGCTATCACTGAGTACTTGAAATGGAAAACCATCCTTCTTCACTTGCTCAGCGGACTTATCTGGCGACTGCGGCGAAATTGCAATAACTTGTGCGCCAAACTTTTCAAACTCTGGTAAAGCTTTTTTCAACGCATGTAAATGTACATTGCAATACGGACACCAAGCACCACGATAAAACACTAAAACCACAGGTCCTTTCTCAAGTTCTTGGCTAAGCTCGATATTATTGCCAAATGCATTTTTCAAACTAAAGTTTGGTGCTTTGTTACCTGCTTTTAGACCTGGATTTGGAAGTTCATTAGCTAGTTTATCACTTGCTGCCTTCATTATTGCTCTATCTTCTTCAGTCCAGGTCGTTCTTTTTTTCTGCATTTTTTCCATATTTTTCTTAGTCTTTTCAGCATAACTTGCAATGGATTCTGCTGCGGTAACGTTCGCACTTATAAAAGGCATTGAAAGTAATAGCCATATACTAGCAAGTGAAGTGAGTTTTTTTTGCGAAAAGCGCATTGTTTGTTCCTTAAGTTATTTAATTTCTGTTTTTATTTTTGTCGTTGCAGATTGTTCAGTAAATCAAGTAAGTCGCCTAAAAGGTCTTGCGTAGCGCTCGATAACTCAGTATTCTACGCGGCCTTTTTTAGCTTGGACTCTACCATGATCGGATTTGATTACGGCACTTCAAACTGTGCTGTTGGTGTAATGCAAAACAATAACCCTAAACTTTTATCGTTAGGCGATCATGGCCGATATATCTCTTCTACCTTGTATGCACCAAGCAGAGATATCATCACAAGTTGGTTGCACAAACACTTGACCTTAGATGAGCAAAAAAACTTTCAGCAACAGCGTCAATTACAGTTACAAAAAGGACAAAATGCTTTAAGGGAACTCACTTTAGATGGCTATCCAACTGAGCTATCTTTCGGACAGCAAGCTTTAAACAATTACTTAGAAGAACCTGAGGAAGGCTATTACATTAAATCGCCGAAATCATTTCTTGGTGCAAGTGGCTTATTACCGCAACAAATAGACTTATTTGAAGACATTGTTGCCGCAATGATGAGTAATGTAAAAACGTTAACCGAAAAAGCACTCGGGCGAAGTGTCAGCCAAACGGTGATAGGTAGGCCGATAAATTTTCAAGGGCTGAAAGGCGAAGAAAGCAATCAGCAAGCTATTAGCGTTTTAACAAAAGCAGCAAAACGCGTGGGCTTTAAAGATGTTGAATTTCAATTTGAGCCTGTCGCTGCAGGTTTTGAATATGAAGCTTCACTTGTGCAAGAAACTAAAGTGTTGGTTGTTGATATTGGTGGCGGTACAACCGATTGCTCAATGCTATTAATGGGTCCAGAGCAAGCAAAACATACAAACCGTCAACAAGATTTATTGAGTCATAGCGGTGAACGCGTTGGTGGAAATGATTTCGACATTGCTGCCGCACTCAAAGGCATAATGCCAAGCTTTGGTTTAAATTCACGCCTGAAAACTGGCAAGCCTATGCCGTCAAATAGTTACTGGCAAGCAGTAGCAATTAACAATATTAATGAACAAACTGAGTTTTACAGTGCGGAAAATGGCCGTTTTCTCGAGCAATTACTACGTGATGCTGAACAGCCAGAGCTCGTCAAGCGTCTCTTAACGGTGCAACAACAAAAACTAAGCTACGGCATTGTTAATGCTGCTGAGCAAAGTAAAATTTCACTATCAGAGCAGCATAAGCACACAATTGAACTACCTGATATTGACGATAGCTTAGAAATAGCAATTGATAGAACTGACTTTGCTAGCGCCTGCCAGCGTGAATTAAAAGCCATATCAAAGTTAATGACCGATGCAATAGCACAGGCTGGCGTACAACCCGATGTAGTTTTTGTAACTGGTGGAACAGCAAAGTCTCCTGTTATTAATCAATTTTTACAGCAACAATTTGAACATACCTCCATTGTTGTCGGTGATCACTTTGGTAGTGTTACCGCGGGGCTAACTCGCTGGGCGAACAAAGTATATCGTTAATATTGCAGCTATATTCGTTTAAATGGCGACAATTCACTGTTATTTATGACTATTTTAATTGTTATCATATTTACCATGTTATACAGTATTTACAAATTTTAAATTACTAAAATTAATATGAAAAAAGCACAGGGATTCACGTTAATTGAGTTAGTAGTGGTTATTGTCATTTTGGGAATATTAGCGGCAACAGCATTACCAAAATTTATTAATTTAACAGACGATGCTCTACAGGCTAAAGTGTCTGCGAATGCGGGTGCGCTTCGCTCTGGTGTTAATTTAGCAAATTTAAAATGGCGAGCAAAGGGTTCACCAAATGCATTTAGCCAACGCGATAATATACAGTTATATGGCAGTGACGCGTCTGGGCAAATAGATATTAATCCACAAGGATTCCCAGCACAAAGTTATGCTGGTAGCGATGTTGTGATATCGACAGATAATGACGACGACTGTTTATCGCTATGGCAAGCACTAATCGAAAATGGCGACAGTAATGCGGCAGTTGATGATAGTGCTGACTTTACAGTAAATTATGAAGGTAGTGGCACCTGCTCTTATAAACTTACCGAAAAGGTACTCTTTGGTTTTACATACGATTCAGAAACTGGCCAAGTTGCTTTACTTTAAATAGTAAACTTTATAGATCTTATTAATGGCTAAACAGCAGCAAAAATTATTCTTAGTATCAGCAATATTGCTTGCTATTTTTATAATTATTTTTTTCATAAATCATCATTTTTTCACGATAAACAAAGCCGTAACTAATGACTCATTAAACAAAACTAAGCTTTCAACGCCTGATACTATAAATAGCTCTAATTCGGCAACACACGAACACCAAATCCCCGCGACTAACAAGCAAACAGTTGAGAACTTTAACGTACAAAATTTAAGCCCATCGTTTAAACAACATCCCGACTGGCGTATTACAGGAAAATTAAAAGATAAATTCGACGATTTAATACAGCGATTTGATAACGGAGATCTTATTGCGGGTTATATTTTGTCAATGAACCTTAAATATTGCTGGAATTCACCGTCATCTGAAGTGCTCTATAATCATAAACTACAATTGGCATTAGATAGTAATGAATCATCACAATATATAGCGCATTTAACTGAAAAATATAATAAATGCCAAGGTATTAGTGACGCTCAGCGACAACAGTTTTATCATTATTTAAACGCATCTGCTGAGCAAGGGCTAGTTGTAGCACAAGAGCAGTTCTCGCAAATTAACGCTGAATTTTATATGAACTCACAATACAGCGCTGAATTATCACGCACAGACTATGTTGCGACTCGTGACAGTTTTATAGATAAAAAACTATTCTTTTTAACACAAGCTGCCAATCAAGGTAGCCTAAAAGCAATGGCTACGTTATCTAATATGTACCATTCTCAAAACTATGGTGCAAAAGGTTGGATAAAAGCCTATGCATATAACCAAGCTATTTTAAACTTTACCGATAACAATGAGCTTTACCGTCGCTATCAATGGTATATTGAAAAATCATCTCAGCAGCTTTCATCTGAAGAGCTTATTTTAGCCGAAGAAATAGCCAGTAAACTTATTAAATCGGTCAATAATAATGGAACACTTTATCGAGTAAAATAACTCAAATTATGCCTAAAAATATAACGTCAAATACCATTTCGAAAATGGGCCCAAACGATAAACTACATGCTGTAATTGTTGGTGCTAGTGGCTTAATTGGTGAGCACTTGTTACAAATGCTGCTTGCATCATCAAAATATACAAGCGTTACAGCTTTAACGCGAAGACCGCTAAATATAACGCATAGAAAGCTTGTACAAGTGGTTATCGACTTTAACCAACTTAGTGACGAATTGGCTAAGCACTGCAATAACAATACACACCAACCATTCGCTGAGCATATATTTTGCACATTAGGCAGTACAATAAATAAGGCTGGTTCAAAGCAAGCGTTTTACCAAATCGATCATGATTACCCATTGGCCATTGCGAAATATTTCCATCAACAAGGAGCAAGCTTATTCACTTTCGTTTCTGCTATTGGTGCAAATGAAAACTCACCTTATTTTTATAATCAAGTAAAAGGCGAGATTGAAAACAGCTTAAAGGTGATAGCTTACCCACATTTGGGCATATTTCGCCCTTCAATGTTAACGGGAAAAAGGCGAGAATTTAGATTAGCCGAGCAGTTAGGTACGGTGTTAATGAAAGCATTAGCGATAGTCATTCCAAAAAAATATCGCGTAATATCTGCCGATAAAGTTGCAACAGCTATGCTCAAATTCGCTAATCAGCCAAAGCAAGGCACTATGATTATTGAGTCAGATCAGCTGCAAAATCACTAAGCGTTTTTCCACTCATTCGATAACTTACCCACTCTTCTTGCGCTACTGCCCCTATCGAGTGATAAAATTCTCGCGACGGCGTGTTCCAGTCAAGGCAACTCCACTCAAAGCGTGCACAGTCCTTTTCTTCTGCAATTTGTGCTAAAGCTTTTAATAATTTAACACCAGCGCCTTTACCTCGATGCTCGGGCATAACATACAAGTCTTCTAAATAGAGTCCTGATTTGGCAAGCCAAGTAGAGTAATTAAAAAAGTAAATCGCTGAGCCAATCGCGATGCCGTCTAACTCACAAATCAGTGCAAATGCGTGGCTGTCGGTTGCAAATAGGCTTTGCTTAATCATCGACTCGGTTGCGAGCACTTCATGCTCCGCTTTTTCATAAATAGCTAAGTCTTTAATAAATCTAAATAAAATTCCAGCATCTTGGGCAACAGCTTTTCTAATAACTAAAGCACTCATTATATCTCCTTAATTTTTCTAATATTCATCAATCAATTATTTTATTGATGCTCAAGAGCATACTGGGCACGCGCAATAATTGCCGTAGAAAACTCTTTAAACACGCCTTTTAATAATACCCAATGATGCCAGTAAAGTGTTCTCGTTATTGGCTTTTCTGGCATTAAATTAATAAGTTCTCCAGCATCAAGTTCAGCCTGTATTTGCAATTTAGGGATCAAACAGTATGCTAACCCCTGTTTCGCAAAACCAACAAAAGCTTCTGAAGAACGAACGGTATGGCATGGGTATGAGCCACCTTTCAAATTAAATGTGTGCTCGATATATTTAATATGCATATCATCTTTTTGATCGTAAGCCACAGCAGGCGCACGCTCTAATGCTTGTTCATGAATACCGTCAGGAAAATAAGTATGAACAAAGCTTGGCGCTGCAACCAAAACATAATGCATATCACCAAGCTTACTTAAAGTGCAACCTGGCAACGCATGTGCATGAGTACTTATAGCACCAAAAACCTCACCATCTTTTAAATAATTTATTGTTCTATTTTCATCAGCTAAGCGAAAATTTACCGACAAATTATATTGGTGGCACACATCTCCTACAGCTGAAATAAGCCAAGTTGCTAAACTATCGGCATTACTGGCAATGTTGGCGCGTATAGTATCTTGTCGACTATTTGCAGATATATCCGGTAAAATATCTTGTTCAAGCAATTTAACTTGTTGGTAATGTGCCAGTAATTTTTTGCCAATGACCGTGGCTACTAAAGGTTGTGCACGTACCAACACTGGTTGACCTATAGCTTGCTCCAACGCTTTTATCCGCTGTGATACTGCAGATTGCGTAATCGCCAACGCGGAAGCCGCTCTATCAAAATTTTGCTCATCAACAACCACACTAAAAGCATGCAGTAATTTATAATCCAGCAAGTGACCCCCCTTTCATACTCCAGTAACCTGTTTTTATTAACACAACATTAGCAAAACTAATCGGTGATAAAAATCATTAATTATATTTATATATTATTTTTCGCTAAATTAAGCTTGCAAGTTCAAGACAATAACCAATTGGAGCAAGAATGTTTTCGCCACTTTTTCAAGGACTATTTTTGGGTGCCAGTATGATCATCCCATTAGGTGCACAAAACTCCCATGTTTTAAACCATGGTATTAAAAAGAATCATCATTTTCTTGCTGCAACCATTTGTATGTTTTGTGATGTCGTCCTCATTGCGCTTGGTGTTTTTGGCGGTGCAAAATTAATTGCAACGTCGCCGAGTTTAGTTACGGTTATTTCCTGGGGCGGCATCATATTTTTAACAGCGTACGCCGGCATGTCATTTTATCAAGCATGGCGAAATAACTATCAACATCAATTACATTCTGCAGAAAGAGCCAATAAACGGCCATGGATAGTTATCGCCTCAACCCTTGCTGTTACCTTACTAAATCCACATGTTTATTTAGATACTGTGGTAATTTTAGGTAGCGTTGGCGGCCAATTTCAAGGTAACGAGAAACTTGCTTTTGCTATTGGTACCATGCTGGCATCACTAATTTGGTTTTATAGCTTAGCAGGCGCAGCAGCTAAAATGTCACCATGGCTGGGGCAATCTAAAGTAAAACGAGGAATTGATATACTGGTTGGCTTGATTATGTGTGCAATTGCGTTGTCGTTATTTAGCGCCCTTTAGTATGATTAAACGGCGATATGACTCAGTTATAGTTTGACTAGGATAATCTTTTACGCCAATTTCCTTGTTGGTATTCAGCGCAGCTTTCTTCGCTATCGAGAATAATTTGTTTGGCTTTATTTTTAAGCTTAATACCTATGCTGGCGAGTTTGCTTTCAATCAGCGTCACTAATTGGTTTTTCTGCGATGAAGTTAAGTAGTTTGCTAAATTGCTATTTGTGTCAAAAACGCAAGTAATGCACAAGCTTTCCGACAATGATTGAAAATTTACTGTATGGGTGAGCCAAACAAAACCTTCAATGTCTTCTAGTGCTAATTGGCATACCTCTGTTAAGACCGTACGAATATTATTTTCTATTTTTTTATCTGATTTACGCATATTATTAATATTAAAAATTAAGGCGGTCACTCAACTGATAACTCATTAAAGTTATCTCCTAGCCAGTTATTTTTTCCTGATTTCTTTGTCGCGAATAAAAACTCATCCGCAGACTTAATTAAACCATCAAAGTTAAAATGTTCGGCTTTATTGTGTAAAGCATAACCGACCGATACTGTCACAGTAAGTATAATATCATCATAATGTATCTGCATGTCGCTAATACTGGTTGTTATGCGCTTTGCTAACTCTCGTATTTGCTGTTGGTTTATTGATTCACAAACAATAACAAATTCGTCTCCACCCCAGCGTAATAATAAATCATGTTCGCGAATTTGACTCGACAATGTACTAACAATTTCCTTAAGCGCCTTATCACCACCAGCATGTCCAAATGTATCATTAATAAACTTAAAATCATCACAATCAATAATTAATGCGCCAATAGAGAGATCATTACTAGAATTACGTTCAAACCGTGACTTTACCGCCGGTAAATAGCCTTTTAGATAACTACGGCAATAAGCTCCTGTTAATTCGTCTTTCATTGATAAAGAAATTTGCGCCTTTAACATCCGGTGATGAACAAGAAAAACAATAATAATAAAGCCAAATATCAGTACTAAACCTACGATAGTAAAAATAAAAACTTGTTGTTCATTTTCACTTTCTTTAACTGCCACTTTATTTGCTAGCAATGAATTTTCCAATTCAGCTAATTTTTGCTTACGCTTAATGTTTTCAATGCGCTTATCCATAGTTGTAAGCAAGCTCACCGTATTTTTATCACTTGCTGAGTGCTGAAAGTCTGCGTAAGAGCGTAAATATTTCAACGAACTGGCTTCATCACCTAATTGTTGATAAACCTCACTCAATAAATAATGCAATGCTGCCTGGCCATTTAGGTGTTGCATTTGATTATTGTAATTTAAGCTAGCCGTTGCATAATCAAGCGCTAACCAAGGCTGATTATTTTCTAAATAAAACTCCGACAAACTTTGACTAACCATTTGTAGTAAGCGAACATCATGTTTTAAAGTAGCTCTTTCTTCGGCAATTTTAAGCCAGCGCTCTGCAGCATCAAAGTTCCCTATTTGCTGATGTACTACGCCCTTTAGTCTCGGTAAATAACCATCATCTATATTAAACTTGGAGGAGATTCTTTCAGCAACTAAAGTCAGTACTAAAGTCTCTTCTGGATCAAAACCATTTAGCTTCACTCGGGCATTGATTAAATAAAGTGTTGCTAAAAACTCACTATCATAATTATTGGTTTTTCGTGCTAGCTCTAAAGCTAATTCCAATGGCTCAATTGCCAATTCAAATAGCTCTAATTCCAAATAACTCAATGACAAGCGATTTAGTGCTGCAATTTGCCCTCGTTGATTTTCTGTTTCATAGGCAAGGTCAGCCATTTTTTGCACATAGAAAATAGCATCACTGTAATTACCTCTAATAAAAAATATCCAGCTAATACTCTCTAACGATTCAATCAGTAATTCATCATCGGTGGTTTTGGCTAAGGATGAGATGGCTAAATCAAGGTAATTTTTGCCTTCAAGCCAATTACCATCATTCGTTTTTAGTTTCGCAATATTGGCGTAAATAGGGGCTCGCAACAACTGGTAGCTATCTTGAGATATTTTTACCAGTAATTGATTTATGAAATTCCGGTTTATGTCAGTATTTAAGTGCTGTAAATCTTTCAGCTTATTGTAATTTTCCAGCGCTTCATCAGCGTAGCTTCTTGTTGGAGCCAATAATGCTAACAGCAAAAATACGACTATACGGTGGTGGGACATTCCTTTGATAAAATACATCATTATCCTTAATCCAATATAGTACAAACGTTCCTTCGTCTTATCTACAGTTTACCTAATTTATGAGCAAATGTAATGGTTCTTTATTATACAAAAGTATTTCAAAGGCAAATAAACTTTATCATTCATAAAGCCAATTTAATTAAACGGTGGTAAATTAAAAATCCATTATGCTTATACATGATTCAAGTACTTAATAGGAGGAATTAGTCAGCCTCTGTTTGACATTGCCAACAAAGCTCAAACGAAGCATCGTTTTCCTCATAACAATGGTTACATATCCAATTATCCATGCTGGCAACGCTTTCAGATGAAGCAATAATCGCTTTTGCTTGTTCAAAGTCATTGTCGTCAACAACCCAAACTTCGGGCCAAGAATCAAAGGCAGAAATTTCCCCAACAGCGCCTTGAGCAAACTCGTTTTTTAAAAATGTTGCAATACCGCTACATTCAACGATATTTTTAGCATTATTAGCTAAGAAGTGATTTTCACAGGTATAAACCATTTTCATGTTAATATTCCCTTTATACAACGAAATTGTGTCTGCAATATTATCAATGGTGCATTATTGCTACTTTTGGCTAAGCAAAAAATAATGCTAGGGGCTGTTGCTCTTTGTTTATTAATTCAGCTGAGAAATAAAAACAAATTTCAACAACCCTTAATAATCAAGACCAGCAAATAGCAAATTAAATTCCTTGATGAATTCGCATAATTAAACTAATTGTAGCGTATAATAAAGGAAGTAAAGCTTAATATTCATCGATTTATACCATACCAAGGAGTAAAATTTATAAGTGAATAATATAAAACTCATTCAAGATGAAAACCTGTCGATAAAAATTAGTTATCAGTTAATCCCTAGCGATAACCAAAGACTCGATTTATATTTCTCGTTACCCGTTGAAATGGGCATTAGCCCGAAAACGTTATCCGAAGAACAATACTTCCATAGTAGCATTAAAAGCCATAGTGCCTATTACTCAGACCAACTACATTTGCCGTTAGTTCGCAGCCGGTTCATTAGCCAGCAAAAAGGTCAACAAAGTGATTACCGCTTAAATTTAAATTTATTTTCTTATCAAATTCGTATTGCCTTAGATACCGATATCAAACAAACCATTAAACTTAAAGAAAGCGAAAGATTCTACCCACAAGCTGTGTTGCTGGCAGAGCAAATAACGTTACTATTAAAAAAACTACGTCGTTATACCCCATCTGATACAAAATTAAGTTCATTTTTTGAAAATGCCGATAATTACCTTAGCTGGCATGTCGAACAATCATTTTTAAAAATCTTGTCACATGGGCCAAAAAGTAGTGACTTTACGGCCGAGCGAAACTTTTTGTTGGACTTATGTCGAAGTGAAAATGACTACCGTGAAGCAAATCAATATAACTCACAAATTACCATTGGCGACCCAAACCGTATAACCAATAAAATGCGCCTATTAGAGCGTTTAATTGAATATGGCGTAGTGCTAAAAAAAGACGTAAAAAACCTAAATACAAATTTAAAACGCTTGGTAAGAGGCACAGTTACCGCCGTTATTATGGCATTTGTTATGGTGCTAGTATTAAATGCGAGAGCAAATTTTACTGAGGTAACCATTGCCTTGGTCGGGATGTTGGGTGTTATTTACGGACTAAGGGAGATATTTAAAGATGATATCACCCGTATAATTTGGCGAAGAATCCAACGCGGCCTACCAAAATGGAAAAATATTTACAGTAATAGTGTCAACAAAAGTCGAATTACTAGCCAAACTATTTGGTTGGAGTACATCCGCAATAAAGACTTACCGAAACAAGTAGACACTCTGTTTCAAACCCGTCGGCAACAAAATAAGCAAGCAGCGAAATTACTGCATTTTCGTAGTGATAGTAAAGTTTACGCGAAAACATTTTTACCCGGTTACGATGAAATACAGCAACGCATTTATTTCAACTTAACGCCATTTATTCGCTTTTTAAAAAAAGGTGAAGGCAAACTTTATTCACTTGAAAGTAATAAAATCACCAAACAAGCCGTTGAGAGACGATATCAGATTAACCTGGTTGTTATGCAAACCGACAAACAACAGCATCAGCAAGTACAGCGCTTTAAAATTACATTAAACCGCTCGACTATTATTAATATTGAAGCAATGGAAACTTGTGATGATATTTAATTACCTAGCCTTAAAGTGAATCTACTGAGTAGAAACTAAAACATAGTTAAGTGCAATGGCGACCATCACAATATTAAATAATGTCGTCGCAATGCATTAATCATCGACTTAAATGGTTTAATGATGGCTAGCTAACCAGTCAGCCAATGTTATGAAATGATCGTTAACGGCTAGCCGGCTAGTCAAAATATTAATATGATCATAATCAAGTTGGTTACCAGCACTCTTTGACAATAATGAAAATTTTGCCTGACTATTAGCACATTCATTCATGAATAATTTAACATCTTGTTGATGGCCTAAAGCATGGTCTTTAATACCTGTTAAATGCCATGTTGGCGGCCAAGCAACTTGCTGCGCGGCCTGATAATAATCAAAGCCATCAATTGTGTCATGCCATACTCCAGGTGTAACCCATGCCAAGCTGTCAGCCAAAGATTGTTTAGTTTCATTGTCTGATCCAATACCTAATTTCTTGGCATTTAAATAACCGCGCTTTTTAGCAAACAATGGTGCAAAGTAACGCCACAATACTTTCAGTTTTATAAAAGCTTCAAATGTTTTGGCTGTCACCACCCTTTTTGTCCCAAAGCAAACTTGACTGTGTACTTTCTCTAGCCACTGAGGATAGCGAGCCAAGAAACTCGACAGCAATACTCCGCCCCATGAATGAGCAACAAGGTGAAGTTTTTGTGGGTTTAGCGTATAAATTTTTTCTAAAAATAGAGGAATATCACGCGTAATGGCTTCATATTGACCAAATGCCGAGTCTGCGTTTATTTTTGGGGTGCTATAACCACGCCCACGTAAATCAGCAACATAAACATCAAAACCTTGCTCAGCTAAAAAGCAAGCTAAGCCTTTACCTTTTTTAGTGTAAAAAATAAGGCCGTTTTCAATTGAGCCATGCAACATAAATATAGGCACTCCGCCACTATTTTTCCAAATATGGCGTAAGTGGAGCTGGTGTTCACCATCACTAATATAAATTGACTCTTGTTGCATCTCTATCTTCCTGAAATTAATAAGAAAACCAATAATCTGACCACATATGATTCAGTTAAAACATCCATACTGGTCTGACCAAAAAGATTACTGAGATTTTTACTATAAAACAAGCACTAAAATACTAACTCGTCATTGCAACGAAGAACGGTATTGCTTTAAATTAATGTTGATGGAGCTGCACTTCTTGACCGGGTGTTGAGAAAAACAACTCTTTAGATTCAATTAAACGTTTCGGGATTTCAACTGGCACATGCACGCCAATGTGCTGCTTAGCGTTAATAATATCAGTTAAAATATCACGACCTTCAGCAGAATAAAAAAACCAATATGGAGGAAAAGCGGTATCTGTCACTTGTTTTTGCCAGTGATTTTTATGAGGTAAATAGTGGTCATCGTTTGGATCAGCATCTCCCATATGCATGACTGTGGTGCCATTAGCTAACGTGACACGAAACACGATGTTTTCAACTTCAGCACGACTTGGCCAGCCTGCATGAGGAATGCGCACGGCAGATACTTGAACATTATTAATGGTTTTCGACCAAGCCATATCGCCATAACTAAGTGTGACAGCATGTAACCTAGGTAAAACATGCTTTGCCGTTTGTTTAAAGTCACTTAACATAGTCAGCTTGTCTATTGCTTGTTGCGGCGCAATAACCTGTACTTTTTGATGTAAGTTTACATATTTTAATAAATCGCTTGCCGAAAAATGATCATCATGAGCATGGCTAATAAAAACAAAATTTACATCATTATAAGGAGTGATACCTTGAAAAATTGCTTGTCGGATTTCTTTTGGTACTAATTGGTAAATACTAAAATCTTTATGAAAAAACGGATCGAATAATAGCTTACTGTTGTGTTCACTTATCAAAATTCCAGCATTACCCAAGTAACGGGCACTGGTCATATTTGTGTCGTGCGATAATGCCCTTTGGCTATATATTATCGTTGATACCAATATCAAAATCTTCACTATTAAAATACGCTTCATCACCTGTCCTTTGTTATTTGAAATTTTTAATTATTTTTATTATCGTCTACATTTAGTCAAACCAGCTTAAATAGCGCCTTAACTTTAACTCTTTACCTTTTGAAAAAGCCTGCTTACAATAGCAGCGAATTTACCTAAATAAGAACTGTTTATTGTTACTGTTGTTATTTACGGTCAGCGACAAGCTGTTTCACGGAAAGAAAACGATCCTACCCATGGAAAGGGCCAGCATTTTGGATCACCCTCTTAAGCTTGGAGTTTATCATGATCGATATTTTATTCGACGTCATTGGCATGTCGGGAACTTTTTTAGTGGTTGGAGCATTTTTTTTGCTACAACTGGAAAAACTAACCCCACAAAGTTTAGCGTATAACCTAATCAACCTTAGCGGCGCCATTTTGCTATTGATTAGTTTGTGCTACAACTTTAACTTGGCCAGTTTTGTTATCGAGTTATTTTGGATAGCAGCGTCAGTTATTGGTTTAGTGAAATATTTTTCTAAACCTAAACAAACAGTCACACCTTAATAGAAAACCATCTCAATTTAATGCTCAAAACCTTTACCTAAAATTCATTTAGCAGAGGTTTTGAACATTAAGCCAGCAAAAACAGTTTCATAAATCAGCAGTTAAAATTTTCTCCACTAAATTACACTTTATCACTTGCGTTAGACGATTTTACACGTATTATGCCGCCCTATTTTTATGTTTTTATCGTCGGAAAACTCCAGTTTCATGAGAAAATTACTTACCTCACCTAATGCCATGGCACTTAGTACTGCTGAACAAACCATTTACCAAAATGCATTATCATTCGTTGCGGATATCAGCCTAAATTTAATGGCAGTAAAAGTAGAAAATCATCCTGAGGATTTCCTAAACTGGTGTCGTGAATTACACCGTATTTGTATGCACGACGTTAATCGAGATTTATTAGAGCCAAGCCAAGAAAAGCCATTAAAGAAATTGCAAGATACGTTGTCAAATGGTGTTAGTGCTTGCCAATTAAAAATGGCACGTGTTATTACATGGCCTATTTTTACTAGCTTTATTCAAGATAACGCTAGCTTACATGCCTTACCAGAGCGTTTAAAATTACTCGACTATGTCGAGAATATTAGTCAAAAAAGCTTAGCTGAAATGATTGAAGAAGACCGCCTTACTTTTGCTGGTAAACACACCGCACAACACGACATCAGTGTTTACATGTTTGATGTTGAATGGTTTGCCGGAACACGCGGCGCAAAAAATTTCCATCAGTTACTAAAATCAACACCTGAAGCGTTTGACCAAGCTTTAGCCTTCATTCCTTTAGAAGGTGAAGTGAACGTAAAACACTACCAAGATTTTGTAAATGCCTATAAAGCAATATTTTCTCAACATACAGATGGAGAGAAAGCCCCGCTTACCGCGGCAACAAGACTATTAGCCATGCGTCGACCTGACCAATTTGTTGCTCTAACTAGCAGTAAATTAGACATTCTTTCGCAAGGTTTAGGTTTAGTTAAGTTAAACAACCAAAGTTTTGATGATTACTGGCATGAAATGATCAACAGTATTCGCGGCACACAATGGTGGCGTAGTGAGATGCCTGAAGATGAAGTAGAGCAGCAATTGTGGAAAAACCGCGCAATCTTGATTGATATATTTTTATTTGCTGATAATTCATTGGCGGAAAATTCAAACTATATACGCATGCGTGATAAGCCAAAGAAAATTAAAATTGGTGTCGCCAAAGCAGTAAAGCGTAGTAAAGAATCAGCTGAAGCAATTGTTGATAAAGCGTTTGAAGCAGACGATATTCCAGAATATATTTTAAATATGCGCAGCACTATCGTAAACAGTGTTAAAGATGGTAAAACAGTAGATCAGGCTATAACCCTTATGCGTAATATTTTTGGTTAACATCTCACGTATACGATACAGCCAAATTACAGACGCAGCTATTAGTTCAATTTTTGGTGCCATCAAATAAAGTTTAATGGCACCATATCACTAGTCCTTGATTTAACTTGGCGCATTTAATCATTTTTATCTAACATTTCATATTTTTAACACTTAATTATTTATGATTACCGATAAATAATTAAGTGTTAAATTTCTGCTTGATTGCTTTGGACAAAAATTGCAAACTACGGCAACCCTCACAAAGGTATAAGATCAGTCTAAGGCAATTATTTATATGCAATTTTCAATTTCTCCTGCTCTGAATGCTAAGAGTATTCATCATGAATTCATACAAGATGGCCGTGTACGTGTAAATAACATAATGCCGACAGGGCAAGTTGAAAGTATCTACAAAGTACTTCATGAAAATATAACTTTTGATCAAGCGTTTACGTTAAATAATCAGGCACAGCTTTTGCCGAGAAAAGAAATAGCAAACCTTGGACAACGCGGCATCAACGATTTAATGCGCCAAGTTTATCAAAATGCCTCACAGGGTATAGGTTTCTGGTATGGCAGAGCACCTGATTCAGAAAGACGTAACCCGGTACTAGCCGCATTTGAACAATGGATAAAAAGTAACGACGTCATTAACTTTATAAAAACAGCAACCGGAAAAAATGACATCTGCAATGCCGTAATTCAATACACAAAATATACACCTGGCGAGTTTCTTACCCGCCATAAAGACGAAGGGGCTGAAGGCCAGCGCCGTATCGCTTTTGTATTACACCTATCGCCGCAATGGCACCCAGATTGGGGTGGGCTTTTACAATTTTATCAACAAGATGGTCAACCAAGAGACGCTTGGGCACCAAAATTTGGTTGCTTACATTTATTCGATACTAAGCATATTCACGCTGTAACGACAGTAAGTCCTTTCGCTGCGGCCGCTCGCTATACCATTAGCGGTTGGTTTACGACAAAATAGCTTATTCTTCTCGGCTACTCTCGGGCTTTAGCTTGCTCACGCTTTACCAACAAAAAAGTTAAATACATTTTAGTAGGTAAAGAAAAAATCAACCCGAATGCAATGCAAACAGCACAGATAATAATCCCCTTTACCCCCATGGTTGTAGGTAGATCAGCATAAGAGATCAAATAATGCCCTAAGGCAAATAATGAAATGCCAATCACGATGAAAATTTTCATTAATCTTATTTGCGCAACCTCTGACATATCCCCTCCTTTTTAGCACAACAAACTGATGCATCCGTAGCTAAACAAGCTATACTAACATGCGAAAAAACAATTTGTTTTTCAAGCGATTAAACTACACCTTTAGTCTAATAAGACATTAAATTTGACCCGGATCAAAAAATAACTTATTGATTAATTCATACTCAGACTCATTCAGCAAAAACAGAGAGCGTTATGCCGATAAAAAAGAAAGAAAAATCAGCTATCGACTGGTCAAAATATCTTAAGTCAGGGAATCGAATTTTCATCGGCTCAAACGCCGCAGTACCCAATGCCCTTATTGATGATTTAATCGCTAATAGCGCTGGGCTACACGATATTGAAGCCGTACACATTCTCACATTGTCAGACAATGTTTGGGCTGATACTGAACATCGTGATTTATTTAAAGTTAACGCATTTTTTATTGGTGGCGAGAAAATTCGCAAAGCAATACGTGAAGGGCGCGCTGATTACACTCCATCATTCTTGTCCGAAATCCCAAAACTATTTAATGAGAATATTCTACCTTTAGATGTTGCGCTTATTATGGTTAGTCCGCCAGATGAATACGGATACTGTTCTTTAGGTGTTAGCGTCGACATTGTTTCAGCAGCGATTAAAAAAGCTAAATACGTTGTTGCGCAAATCAACCCCAAAATGCCACGTACCAATGGCCATGGTTTTGTACATATTAATCAAATTGATGCGCATATGACTATGAAACAGTACTTGCCAGAAGTGCCAGAGCCAGAAGTTGACCAAGCAACAGAGCAAATCGGTCAGTACGTTGCTATGTTAGTTGAAAATGGTGCGACCATCCAAATAGGCATAGGTAATATACCTTCAGCCGTTTTACAGTATTTAGCAAACCACAAAGACTTAGGTGTCCATAGTGAAATGATTTCAGACGGTATTATTGATTTAATGCTATCGGGCGTTATCAATAACCGTAAAAAAACCTTTCATAAAGGTAAAACCGTGGTAAGTTTTTGTGTCGGCACTAGGCGACTTTATAAGTTTGTGGATGGCAATCCACACGTTGAGTTTTACCCAAGCGAACATATTAACTCACCTGTAAACATTGCCCGTAACGAAAAAATGGTTTCGATAAATAGCGCCATTGAAGTTGATTTAACTGGGCAGGTAGTATCAGACTCTATTGGTTATCATTTTTATAGTGGAATTGGCGGCCAAGTTGACTTTATTCGTGGCTCAGCCCTAAGCAAAGGTGGTAAACCTATAATTGCCTTACCTTCCACTACGAAAGACGGAAAAATATCACGCATTGTGCCGCATATTACTGAAGGTGGTGGTGTAGTAACTTCTCGCGGTCATGTCTCTTATGTGGTTACTGAATACGGTATTGCCTCACTTCAAGGGAAAAGTATTCGTGAACGCTCTCTTGAACTTATTCGTATTGCCCACCCTAAGTTTCGCGCACAACTATTAAAAGATGTTCGTAAACATTATTGGGTACCGGAATATCAAGAAAACACCCCTACTTCAGTCCCTGAATTAGGAAAAATAGAAATTAAACGCTTTACCTTTGGTGACAGTGAATATTTTCTCCGGCCGTTAGCTCCTGCTGATGAACGTAAATTACAAGAGTTCTTTTACTCACACAATAAAGAGACTCTTATGATGCGATACAACCATCATGCAAC
Source organism: Colwellia meonggei (assembly GCF_057537295.1). Classification (NCBI taxonomy): domain Bacteria; kingdom Pseudomonadati; phylum Pseudomonadota; class Gammaproteobacteria; order Alteromonadales; family Colwelliaceae; genus Colwellia; species Colwellia meonggei. The sequence goes on along the minus strand of NZ_BAAJLZ010000003.1, from coordinate 185,508 downwards.
ACAAATGACCCGAGAGAAGTCATGTAATTTGGTCAGCGTGAATCAGCATGTTGATTTAGCTTTATGTTTAACCGAGCGTGACCATTTAGGCGAATCTATTCAAGCTGTTGCGCGCTATTACTTTTTAGCAGCGAATAATAGCGCAGAAGTCGCTTTTGTTATCAAAGAAAGTAAACGTGGCAAAGGTATGGCTAAGGCATTACTTTCTGAATTAATCGCGATTGCTAAAATTCGCGGCTTAACACAGTTAGTTGCTTGTGTAAGACGCGACAATGCTCCTATGCTAAAAGTATTTGAAAATGCCGGTTTTTTACGAAAACCATCTGACGATTATGATGAAGTTAGTTTGGCATTTACGCTGTAAATTTAACATTAACCGAACTTGAATTAGGTAACATTTAAAGGAAATTATTATGACTGTTGGCGTAATAAGTCATCATCAATGTTTAACGCACCATATGGGCGACCATCACCCAGAAGCCCCTGAGCGGATGGCTGCCATTCAAGACCAGCTTATTCGAAGTGGCCTAGACTATGTAGTAAGACAATTTAATGCCAAGCCTATCGATAAAGAGTTACTGTATCTGGCCCATGACAAAGCATACATAGATTCAATTTTTGCCAACGCGCCAACTGAGGGTACATATCGAGTCGACGATGACACTGTGATGAACCCAAATACCCTTAACGCTGCGTTATTATCAGCCGGTGCAGCGAAGGATGCTGTTGATTTGGTAATGTCAAAAGAGCTCAATTCAGCCTTTTGTGCTACAAGACCTCCAGGACATCATGCTGAATACGATAAAGGTATGGGCTTTTGCTTTTTTAATAATGTTGCTGTAGCAGCCGCTTATGCAAAGCAGCAATATAAAATGAAGCGTATCGCTATTGTTGATTTTGACGTTCATCACGGCAATGGCACGGAAGATATTGTTAAAAACAAAAAAGGCTACTTATTTTGCTCAACCTACCAATATCCATTTTACCCATTTGAAATTGAAGAAAGTAATAAACCACCTATTATCAATACGCCGCTGGATGCGACGGCAAAAAGCAGTGATTTTCGCCAAGCAATAATCGATACTTGGCTACCAGCATTAAATAAATTTAAACCACAAATTATATTTATTTCTGCAGGTTTTGATGCCCACATTGAAGATGATATGTCACAGGTAAGTTTAGTTGATGAAGATTATCGCTGGGTAACCGATCAGCTAAAAGATATCGCCGACAAACATGCACAAGGACGCATTGTTTCAGTGCTAGAAGGTGGCTATGCGCTAAATGCCTTAGGTCGCAGTGCGGTTGCTCACATTAATGGCTTAATAGGCTATTAAAGTAAATGATTTAGGGAGTTTATTGCGCAATTAACGGTTCAGATTATTTTTACCAATACCGAAGAATTTAAGTCTCTAAAGCTTTTTCAAAGTTAACTAAGTATCAAACTTAACCGCATTAAAAAGTCGGTACAAACTAACCTTCATACTTGCCCGACTAGGAATCATATTTATCCTAGTCGGCAGGTAAAATGTCTAGCTAAACTATCTTTCTTCAAATTGGCGGATTGCTGGCTTAACCAAAATTTCTAAATAAAATGAAGAAGCGCCATTAGCTTCCATAACATCAATTTCTTTATTGATTGTAGAAACATGAATAACATCAGCGGTTTGCTGTGATGAACCAATTTTACAATCGAAATCCCAGTAATCAGCACCTTCTGGTAAAGTTTTATTACGCTCGCGTTTTAAATACTTTTTAACTTCGTGCTTCACCGCTTCAACCATTCTGGCTACTTTAATTTTTGGGTGTGTTAACTCGAACGTTTTTTTCATGGGATTCCTTGGACTATTAAAAATAACATTTATACGGCCTATTCTTCATATTAAGCCATTGATGTATTTTACGAGAACATGCATCTAATAGCCATTAATACCTAACAAGGTTCGATATTAAGATACATTTAAGCAACTGGTTGCTAGTCGGAAAGAGAATTATTAATCTCTAAAGTTTAAATGTAAAAAAGGCCGTAAACGGCCTCTTTTCTTTATAACTTAAGGAGTGAACTTTTAAGCGCTTTCAAATGCGTTTGACTGTTCAACTTCATACTTTTTCTTTTGCTTAGCAGACAGTACGCCTTTTCGGTGTGATAAGGCAGATTCTAATTTACTCGCAGCACTTGCGATTGCAGCATATAATTCTTTGTCAGCAGCATTAACTGATACGGTCGCACCCTCATAAGTAGTGGAAACTTCAAGTTTTTGTTCGTTTGGTTCAACGGTAATAATAACATCTAATGTCATTAGGCTTGGGAAATGTTTAGCAACTTTGGCAAATTTACTTTCTACTGATTGGCTAATGCCTTCGGTGATTTCAACGTGATGTCCGGAAATGATTATTTTCATATTGATACCTTTTTTGTTGTCTTCAATTATATACTCAGGGCGAAGACAACAAAAAACAATAGCTAATATGCGAAAATTTGTAATTAATTCGCTAGTTGATTGAAAACATTGTTTTAAATCAACTTATAAATAATTTTACGAATGTTCAACTTGTTCGTTTTTTAAACGTGACAACAAGCTAACAAGCAACAAAACAACACCACCAGCAATGACACCAGTAATTCCATCTAACAAAATAGGCAATACAGTGTCCGCTAAACCAGCAATATAACTACTTGCCCAAGATTCAAATTGACGAAACTTATCAGCAAGCCAACTAAAGCTATGTACGATAATACCGCCGCCAACCAAAAACATGGCAAGAGTGCCGACAATGGTTAATAGTTTCATTAACATTGGCGCAAAAATAAGTAAGCTACGACCTACTGTCCGCTGCAGCGCATTAAAACGACCTGAAACCGACTTACGCAAGCAATAGAGTCCTAAATCATCAAGTTTAACAATGGCAGCTACTAATCCATAAACACCTATGGTAATGGCTATAGCTAAGGAAGAAACAACCATGACTTGCGTTTCAAATGCAGCTTCTTTAACGGAACCAAGTACAATGACAATAATCTCAGCTGACAATATGAAGTCAGTACGAATTGCACCTTTAATTTTTTGTTTTTCCAAGGCAACAATATCAACATTTTCATCTGCCAACGCCTGACGTAATTTTTCATGCTCTTGTGCAATAGCTTCTTTTTCATGTAGCAATTTATGAAAAACTTTCTCAAAGCCTTCAAAGCAAAGAAATAAACCACCAATAACCATTAAAATGGTAATCAACGGCGGCGCAAATGCGCTGATCAACAACGCAGCAGGCACAAGAATTAACTTATTAAGAAATGAACCTTTAGCTACCGCCCAAACAACCGGCAACTCTCTATCAGCCTTGACGCCAGAAACCTGCTCGGCATTTAACGCTAAATCATCTCCCAGCACACCCGCGGTTTTTTTAGCTGCTACTTTTGATAAAATAGCAACATCATCTAATATTGCTGCGATATCATCAATTAAAGTTAATAAACTTGAACCTGCCACACTTAACTCCTTTACTGTGCTTGATAAAATTTTTAAAGGTATGGTTTTAGATACTACTTTTTCAACATCGATTTTAAATCAGCAAACGGGTTGTAAGTTGCTGTATCTTGGTTCGTATCACCAGCCTTTACTTCTGTTTGATAATTGGCGTGATCCGTATATTTAGCATGTTCGTTGTCGTGACAATAAATACATAACAATTCCCAGTTACTACCATCATTTGGGTTGTTAGTATGGTCGTGGTCAATATGATGAACAGTTAACTCTTTAATGTTTGAGTATTCGAATGCACGAGCACAACGTCCACAAACCCAAGGAAATAACTTTAACGCACGGTCACGATAACCTTGCTCTTGACGTTTATAATTGGCACTTGTACCAAATCTATCAGATGACATAGCTGCAACTTTTTCAATGAGTAATCGCGCTATTGTATGGGCTAGGATAACCAACTGCAATATCTATACAGTTAATATGCTTTTCCATTTATTTATCAATATAATGTGTAAAGTTAGTGGTAATAAACTCTATTATCGACTTTAACCGGGCCGGTTGAAATTTGTCTTTAGCATAAACCAAATATAGTGGCGTTGAACTCACTCGCCAATCATCAAAAACATTAACTAATGTCCCAGCCTTAAGATCCTCGCGACAATACAAGTTGGGTACTCGGATAATGCCGTTGCCTGCTAATGCACTCGCCATCATAGTACGACCATTTTTACATTGAATTTGGCCCGTAACCATTACATCAAGTTGTTCATTCGAGTGCTGTTTATGATGAAATTGCCATTGCTTGACGGAGCCAGTAATACAAGCATGCTGATGTAAATCTTGTGGGTGAGACAAAGCGCCATGACGACTTATATAGTCAGGGCTAGCGACAGTGCTTACTGCTATGTCAGTTAATTTACGAGCAACTAAGTTTGAATCTGCTAAATGTCCCATACGGAACACTAAGTCAAATTCACCTGAGATCAAGTCAACACGTTGACTACTAAAATCTAAGGTAATATTAATCTTAGGATGCTGGCTAATAAAGTCGTTAACTAATGTCGTCACAATATTTTCGCCAATAACCCCACCAACACAGTTAATCTTTATTGTTCCTTGAATACTGTCACTACTATCAAGTACTTTTTCAACCGCAGCGTCAATTTCATCTAATGCTCTAAAGCTCTTTTCAAAAAATAACTTTCCTTGTTCAGTTAAGCGCTGGCTTCTCGTTGTACGAATGATCAGTTTAACACCCAGTGCTTGCTCAAGACTAAGCAACTGTTTTGAAATATGAGAGCGAGAGCACGATAATTGCTCTGCCGCTAAGGTAAAACTCTTTGCCTTCGCAATAACAACAAATGCACGAACATCAGCTAAGTTAATTTGATTATTTGTCATCAATCCTCCACTCAATTAGAAGCCACAAGGAAACAATGATATTACATTAAGCACATATATCAACAAACAATCTTTCTTTAATATACACCTCAATTAAACACTGCGACAAAAGAGAATATTATTATGAAGAAATTAATTGTAGTTACAGGTGCAAGTTCAGGTATCGGTAAAGCCATTGCCCAGCACTTTAGCACCTTAGGCCACCCATTATTATTAGTTGCACGACGCGTCGAAAATCTGACAGCGATGAATTTACCTAATTGCTTATGTGAAAAAGTAGATATTACTGATAAAGCCGGTTTTGATTCAGCGATTGCAAAAGCTGAAGCACAATTTGGCCCCGTAGATTGTTTAGTTAATAACGCTGGCGTTATGCTACTTGGACAGGTTGACAACCAAGCAGCCAGCGAATTTAAAACCATGTTCGATGTTAACGTACTTGGCTTACTAAATGGCATGCAAGCGGTATTAGCACCAATGAAAGCAAGAAATAGCGGTACTGTTATTAATATTAGCTCTATTGCTGGCCGTAAAACTTTTGGCGATCATGCCGCATATTGCGGCACTAAATTCGCTGTACATGCCATTACAGAAAATGTTCGTGAAGAAGTTGCCGACAGCAATGTTCGCGTGATCACTATCGCCCCTGGCGCGGTTGAAACTGAACTGCTCTCTCATACTATGTCTGACGACATAAAAGCCGGTTATGAATCATGGAAAGATAGTATGGGAGGTGTGATCAGCGCTGATGATATCGCCAACACTATTACCTTCGCCTATAACCAACCACAAAATGTTTGTATTCGTGAGATTGTTATTGCCGCTACACGCCAACAACCTTAATACAAACTTATTTTTCAAATAATACAATTGATATTTGCCTTAGCAAATATCAATTGTTTAACTACTTAACCCACGCCAACAAACATTAGTTCAAGCTAAGCATTCCACACCTCTTCATCTGGTCTGCTCTCTTTACATCAATAAAATAAGTTGCCATTATAATATGATAATTATAATGAGGAACTGTCATGAAAACAGTCGAAGTTCAATTATCAAACTACAAAAGTGTTCATTTTAATAAAAGTAATTTAAAGACTCATTTTATTGGCATCCCATTGATTGTTTGGGCAATTACTGTTTTATTAAGTTTGCATAGCTTTTCTATAACCATTACCAATAACTTAATTACTATTACACCGGCTATGGTGGTATTTACCCTTGCCTTGCTTTACTACTTTAAGCTACATACTAAGCTTGCACTTGGCATGCTGATATATGTTGCCGCCAATATTTACTTAGCAAGCTTAATCTCGCATATGCCCAACGCCTTATGGATAGCTATTGCGACTTTTGTTATTGGTTGGGTAATTCAATTTATTGGCCACATTTATGAGAAAGCAAAACCCGCTTTTTTTGATGATATTATGGGGCTGGTGATAGGACCATTGTTTTTAATGGCAGAAGTTTATTTTGCCTGTGGTTTAGAGAAAAAACTCAATAACGACATTACCCCTATGGCAATTGAAAAGCGTCGTTTGATTGAACGTGCTAAGTAAATACAGCAATAAGTTGTTAACGGAGCTCTAATTGGGTTAGTACAAATGCATTGTCTAACCCGCGACTTTCTCTTGGATAAGTTATCAATTCGCCGCAGCAATATAAAGTTCTAAGTCTTTAGCTGTCAAAGGCTTTGAATATAAATACCCTTGTATTTTATTACAGCCTAAGTTGGCTAAAGTTTCAGCTTCTTCATCAGTTTCTACCCCTTCTGCGAGCACTGACAAATTAAGATTATTTGCCATAGCAATGATGGTTTTTACTAAGATTGCACTTTTTTCTTTTTTATCTAAATCAACAATAAATGTTCGATCAATTTTCAATTTGTGTAATGGCATTGAATTTAAATACTCAAGAGATGAATAACCGGTACCAAAATCATCAATAGCAATAGAAAAGCCTTGCTGGCTCAACTTGTATAGTAATGCAATTGTTTCTTTTGGATTATCTAATAAACAAGTTTCAGTAATTTCTAACTCAACTTGTAATGGCGAAATATTAAAATGCTCAATATTTATTAGTAAATTATTATAAAACCCAGTGGCTAAGAGCTGCTGAGGTGAAATATTGATACTAACTAAGGGCAATTTTAAATGCTGCTGGTTCCAAATAGCTATTTGTCGAAAAACTTGCCGAATAATAACATCGCCTAACAAAATCATTAGCCCATTACTTTCAGCAACCGGAATAAACTCGGCTGGAGATACCATACGATTAAGAGACTGAGAGTGCCAACGTACCAGTGCTTCAACAGCAAAAACTTTGCCTGTAGCAGCATCAACTTGAGGTTGATAAACCATATTAAATTCAGGCGTGGAAGCACTCAAGCCCTTTTTCATGGCATTATGTACCTGCTGGGCGTCGCTAAACTCTTCGTTAAGCTTTACGGTAAAAATACTGTAAGTATTACTATGTTTACGGCTGACGCTACCTAAAGCAGAGAAAGCATTATCTATTAACGTTTCAATATTTTGACCATGCTCAGGGAAGTTACTAGCACCGACACGGAAATTACAGTAAATTTCGCCACCTGCAATTTCATATGGCTCAGCTAGCGCAAGCGTTAACTGTTTTAGCATCTCACTATTATTTTGGTCATCCAACTGATAATAGGCAATATAGCGACTTTCAGAAAAATTCCCTAATAACGACCGCTCTGTTAATTGATTTTGTATTCGATCTTTTATTTTATTTTGCAACAAGCTCACGTAAGCTGCAGGATAGGACGCTGTTATACGGTTAAAGTTTTCCATATTTATAATTAACAGATGGCCTTCATTTTCCGCTACTAGAAATTGCTGCTCAACCTGCTGTTTAAAATGCTTTTTGCTAGGTAATAATGTCACGCTATCTAGCTCAAGGTAGTCAAAAAGTGGTGCAAGTAAATGTCGGTTAGAGAAGTACAATGCAATCATCACCAAAATAAAAATGACTAGAAACTTTGCTAATAGGGTTAAAGTGCCTTGGTAAATCTCTTTAGCTATAACTTTATTAGGTATAGCAAAAACAATATGATTATTAAGCCTAGCGATTGCTTTAGTGGCGTAAAAAGTATAGGGCGAAGAATCAAGCTTAGGTAAAATGCCTTCAACATTATTTTCACGAAATAAAGCTTGCATTTGTTGCGGCCAAATATTCTTACCGAGTTGTAAATCAGACAAAATAATGTTGCCTTGATGATCAACTAAAAATGCTTTACCCGCCATATCCATGTCAATACTGCGTAATACCGACAGTAAATAGTCAAACGTCACATGAGCAGATGCTAAACCAACAAACTTACCTTGTGCTCTTATCGGTGAGGTAATCGCCATCCAGGCTTTTTCTTTATTTTCAATTCCAATATAAGGCTTACCAAATATGGTTTTATTAGCTGCTTTCCCCTCTTGATACCAGCTTCGCATTCTTGCATCATAATCGGTTGGAACTTGCCAATTATCTACACTGTAATAACCATTACTATCAACAACATAACCTAGATACTGCAATCCTTTTTCATAAGGGTGCCACTGAAGAAACTCTTCAAAGGTATGATGCTGTTCGATATTTAATTGATGCTCTTCAAGGTACCTGGTAAAACTATCCACTTGCTTAGCAATATTGCCAGTCCAATGACTCACTTCCGCAACAACAAAGTTAGCCTTCAACTTGATTTCAGTTTGAATAGCTAATTCAATACGACTTTTTACATGCAGATAAGCAACAAATGTTGATGCGAGCAGCCCCATTAGTAATAAAGCGAGAAAGCTCATAACTAATTTATTTTTATTGCTTGTACACAGCATTGAACTCTTTTTCCATAACGCTAACGCAGTAATAAATTATTGCTACGCACGGACTTCCATAGTCTATGCGCATATTTCATAAACTAAACTTGAAAACGACTCGCTAAATCTTGCATTGAAACCGCTAGCTGCGCCTGTTCCTTTGCCGTAGTAGCAATTTGACTTGCTCCAGTAGTCGTTTCTTCAGATTTTTGTTCAATAGTAACAATATTTTGCGCGACATCTTGTGTTACCACTGATTGCTCTTCGATAGCGGCCGCAACTTGCTCTGACATAGAGAAAATTTGCTTAACAGCCTCGGTGATGCCTTCTAATGAATGCTCAACATTTTTTGAATTCTCAACGGCAACACCGGCTTTGTTTTGGCTATCCTCAATAACTTGATGGGCTGCATTTGCATCAGCTTGTAGTGAGCCAATAAAAGATTCAATTTCCGACGTTGACTCTTGAGTTCTTTGCGCAAGAGTTCTAACTTCATCTGCAACCACAGCAAAACCGCGCCCTTGCTCACCTGCTCTCGCCGCTTCAATAGCAGCATTTAAAGCAAGCAAATTTGTTTGCTCTGCAACCGATTTAATCACATCGACAACTTTAGTAATATTACTACTGCTTTCATGCAAGCTATTAATTTGTTTCGCTAAACTATCAATCTCTTGTGATAACACCTCAATTGAATGATAAGACAACTGCACAACAGCAAGGCCATTATTTGCTTGTTCATTAGCTTCTTTCGCCGAATCAGCAGTAAGTTGCGTATTGCCCGCTACTTCTTTAACTGTCGCCGAAAGCTCTTCAACTGCTGCCGCAATAGTTACAATGCCTTGCTGTTGCTCTGACATAGTTGAAGCATTGTATTCACAGGTGGTTGACGTTTCCTCTGCAGCAGCAGATAACATTAAGCTTGAATTAGATATTTCATTAATAGTTTGTGAAAACTTCTCTAATGTTAAATTTAATGCATGTGATATTTGCCCAAGTTCACTTTTTCCTTGTAATTTTGTCCGTACTGTTAAATCGTTGTCGTCTCTAACCTTCTCCATAACAAAGGTTAATTCACTTACTCGCGCTGTTAAATCTTTAATTGAAATCGCGCTAATAACAATTACAGCGACTAATAATATGACAGTAAGAATTAAATCGAGAAGCAAAATATGAGCAGCGCCATCAGCTTCATTTTTCGCTAATAACAACAAGTGTTCAGCCACCTGATTCTCAACTTTTTTCAATTGTCCAATACGCAGTGTCGCCTGTTGAAACCAATGCACGGCATCAACACCAAAACCTGACATGTTACTTTCAGCAATCGTTCGCATTTTCGATACTTCTTTTATCGCAGGATGGGCAATTTGCTCCTGGTAATATGAAGCATTATCTGCTGTCGCTAGAGTAAGAAAATTATCGAGATACGTAGCCTGCTGGGTGACTAAGGCAACAAACTTAACAAAACTTCCTTCAGAAAATTTATCTGCGGCAAAGGTATTACTCATTACTGCCCTTTCAATACCTGCTCGCTCTTTCCCTTGTAAAAAGTTGTAATAAGCTATGGTTTGCTTAGTGATACTTGCATTAGTACTTAAATCGGCGATTAGACTAGAGACAGAGAGTAACTTACCATTAAGGCTGGTATAGAACCCAATAGCTTGCTTGGCAGGAATAGTTAAATTGTTTACTTGCACACGTATGTCGTTTAAACGAGCAAGGTCATTCGCGATATCTTGATTTAATCGCGCAATAGACTGTTGCTGAAAATCACTCTCCGCTAAAAACTCATTTCTCTCTTGTATTTTAGTATCGATGTTTAAGCGCTGCTGTTTTAATTCATTGGTAAATTTAGCACCTTTTGAGCCTAAAAAGCCCGCAGTTGCACCTCGTTCTTTTTGTAACTCATGCACGAGTTCACTGTAAGTAATCGATAGTTGGGTTAACTGAGATAGTTTTTCAATGTCTGTACTTACTAAATAGTTTTGCTTTAGTGTTAGTATGCTTAACCATAAAAAACCAGCGATTGGTAAGGCCAGTATTATAAATATTTTATTTTTAAATGAGATGTCAGAAAACGTCACTACATATCCTTTTCATAAAAGTAATTTAAGCTTGCTTCAAAATTGCGCGTAAAGAAACAAATCAACAACAGGTGGGTAATATGGTTTTGTTGCTCGGGAATTGACGGCACTGTACCACGTCCACCATGGTTTGATTTTTGACACAAATCAATTATGTTAAGAAAAGCTAAAATGTTAATAGTTATCATTATTATAGAAGGTTTCTTTTGCCTTTCTATAAGCAATTAGTCTAGTCGTTATTTGTAAAAATACACAATTAAGGTAAATAAAAATCGTGACAGGTTTAAGGTGACAAAAAATGGAAGCAATGCCGTAAAAATTCATAGAACATTGCTTTAATCAAGATTTAGTTAAGATTTAATTGAGGTTTAATTATTGAGAAGACTTACGCCAAATTCCTCTTTCAAGTCGCCCCTGAAATTGAATATCGTCAGAATTAAACGCCATATCTTCATTGCTAACATTTTGACCTTTGCGCTTGGCGTTATAATCCTGCGTTAATGCTACAATTGTTGGAGTAAGTTGCACGATTGCAATAACGTTAACTAAGGTCATCAAACCCAGAGCAACATCAGCCATACTCCAAACTTGCGTTAAAGTTGCACCTGAGCCCCAAAAAACCATAGCTAAATACATTACCGTATAGAGTGTGCGCCCAAACTTATTATCAAGTTTAAAAAAGTGTAAATTACTTTCTGCATAAGCGTAATTGGCAACAACTGAGGTAAAGGCGAACAAACTAATAGCTGCAGAAACAAAGTAAACACCGCTTTCACCTAGATGATGAGTAATAGCATTTTGTGTTAGGCGAATACCTTCCATTTCACCAGTAAAGTTAATGTCTGCCAATAGAATTATCACAGCGGTACAAGTACATAGCACCATAGTATCTAAAAACACCCCAAGCATTTGCACATAACCTTGCGTTACTGGGTGATTCGGTACTGGTCTTGCACTAGCCGCCGCATGTGGCACACTACCTGCGCCCGCTTCATTAGAATATAAACCACGTTGAATGCCATTTTTAATTGCAGCACCTAACATGCCAGCCCCTGCTTCTTGCAAGCCAAAGGCTGAGGTTATTATGTCGTATAACATTGCTGGTACAGCACTAATATTAATTAAGGTTATGGCTACTGCTACTAAAATAAAGGCGATGCCCATAAAGGGGACAATTAATTCTGCAAAACGAGCAATTCGCTTTAAACCACCTAAAACGATAGCGCCGGCAAGTAAGGTAACAATTGCTCCGGTGTAAGTGCTTGGAATATTAAAAGCATGATTTAATGAATCGGCAATGGTATTGGCTTGCATGGCACTGAAACTAAAGCCATAACCTAAAAATAAACACAATGAAAATAAAATAGCTAACCAACGCTGGTTAAGGCCCTTTTGAATATAATAAGCAGGACCACCACGGTATTCTTTATGATCATCACTGACTTTATACAGTTGCCCTAAAATGCTTTCCGCAAAGCCAGTGGCCATACCAAGTAAAGCAATAACCCACATCCAAAATATCGCACCACTGCCACCTAATGAAATAGCGACGGCAACGCCAGCTAAATTACCGGTACCCACCCGTGCTGATAAACCAATAAACAAAGCTTGCAATGAACTAATACCAGAATTTCCATGGGCGTTATCATCGCCTTTAGCGCTATTTTTCATCACAGAAAACATATGGCGAAAATTGATGATTTGCACAAACTTCAATTTATAAGTAAACCAAAAGCCGGCAAATAACAAAATATAAATGAGAACTTGTCCTTCTCCCCACAACACATTGTTGATACTGGAAATTATTTGTTCAAAGCTCATTCTTAACGATCCTTTTATTTGCCATAATTGGGGAAATAGAATGATAACGACTTTATCATGTGCAATAGAATAAGATAGAGAGAAATTGTAGTTTAGACAAAAAATTAATAAGAGTTAACGGATAGAATAAGATAGAGAGAAATTGTAGTTTAGACAAAAACTAATAAGAGTTAACGGATAGAATAAGGGGTTAGCGATATAGCTTAACGCCCTTATTTTATTGCTTATATTCAGTATTGATTTGATACTTATATTAAAGCTTTTATAGCTAAATAAACATTAAGCCACTACGAGTAAATGAATAAAAATACTCAGAGGTTAACGCAACTTAATTTCCAGCTCTGCATTTTGATGCCAAGTAAACTTCACTTTTAATTGTTTGGTATTTTCGTCATACCAGGCGGCTTGTTTACTCGTATTGAATAACTGCTCATTAGCAGCTAATTCAATAGTTCGCCCTTTAAGCATTACTTGTTTAATCACTGTTTGATTATGAATAACTGCCATTACATTACGTTGCTTTGGCATAGCTTCGAACTGGCCACTACGTGTTAATGTTAGCAACAATTGCTTTTGGCTTTGCTCAGCAGCAAAACTTAAGGTTTCAAAGGTCGATTTTTTAATAGACTCAGGATCGCTGCCATCATCGTTATACATTTTCGAGCTAGAAGATGTTACCGATGAGTCAGCATAATAATGTAAAATTAAATTTTCAGTACTGTAATCTTTGGTCGATTGTACTGCTTCAACCATAGGAATAAACGCGCCGGCGCGCACCAATACAGGGGTTTGCTTTAATGGGGCATCAATTGAGGTTTTCTTGCTTCCTTGATAACGCTTATTATTCCAAAAATTGAACCAAGTACCTGACGGTAAATTAACATCCACTGAGCGTGCACCTTGCTCAGTTACTGGTGTAACTAGCAATGAATCGCCGTAGAAGTAACTGTTTTTCTCATCAATTAAACTTAAGTTATTTTCATCTTCAAAAAACATCGGACGCATAATTGGCATACCCGTTAAGCTATTCTCTATGCTTAATGAGTAGATATAAGGCATTAAACGATAACGTAACTTAACGTATTCACGTAAGATGTCTTTGGTTTTCGTACTATGAAATATTGGCTCAGGCTTAGCATTTTCTTGTGCATGTGGGCGAAATACTGGTTGAAAAACACCATATTGCAACCAGCGAATATATAGTTCTTCATCAATTGGGCCGTCACCTGCAAAGCCGCCTAAATCAGAATGAATATAGCTTAAGCCCATTAAGCTCATTTGTAATGCTAGTTCAACTTGTGGCTTAAAGCCGCCCCAACTGCGACTAACATCGCCAGTCCAAGGCACCATGCCATAACGTTGAGAGCCAACAAAACCTGAGCGCATTAAAATAAATGGTCGTGTATTAGGCTGAAATTTACGTAAACGTTGATAAAGCATTTCTGCCCACTGATGGCCATACGCGTTATGCACTTCATCGCCAGTAACATTTACACCATTAAAATTATGTAAACCATCGGCTGGATGCACTTCAGGCTCACCTAAGTCCCCCCACCAACCAGCAACACCTTGGTTTGCAAGTTGTTGGTAGTATTGCCAAAACCAGTCTTGTGCCTGGTTATCAAATACATCAACTAAACCTGTATTACCAAAGTAAAAGTCAAACGTTTCTGGTGCGCCTGATGTATTTTTCATTAAGGCACTGTTTTCAACTGCACTTTGCCATTGACTCGATGAAGTTAAAATAAACGGCTCGGTTATCATCACCGTATTAACCCCATCACTTTTAAAGTCTTTAATCATTTCAACAGGGTTTGTAAATGCTTTTTTGTCCCAATTCAAGTTCCCCATATGGCCTTGAATATCTGCGCCAAACCAATATAGATCAAAAACAATGGCATCTAACGGAAAGTCTTCATCAAGATATTTTTGTACCACAGAGCGCGCTTCTTGCTCACTATGGTACCCAAAACGACTCGCAATATTACCTAAGCTCCAACGCGGTGGTAATGGCTGTTTACCACTAACGGCGACTAAGTTTTCAATTAACTTAGGGTAGCTCTTGCCTGTCATGATTAAATATGAACTTCGACCTGCAACAGCGCTAAATTGTAGAATATCTTTCTCAGTAGCGGCAATATCAAGCTCGCCGTTGGCAGAATTGTCAAAAACTATAATGTATTTATTGCTCGACATGATTGCTGGCAAACCGTAATACATTTGGCTTGATTGGGTTTCATAGCCATAATGCGCACGGTTATATAACGGCATTTTTTGACCACGACGATCCATGCCTAATACCCGTTGTCCACCACCTAAAATTTTCTCCTGCGGCTGTAACTTAAAGCGAAAGCCAAGGTTAAAGGTCGTTTCTTGCGCCTCTTTACTTTGCTCTTCATTAGCTTTTGTTAGTGTTTTAGAGGAAAAGCCTTGTTCTTCAGCGGCAATTAACTCACCAGAGGGCTTGTGATAACTAATTCTCAAAGGTGACTTATCAATGCGCGCAACAAGCTCAGTTGTAGAGAATGTTAATTGTTTATCTGACTCTTTAATCGTTAGTGATTTTTTTAACGCATTCGCTAATACCGTGCTTTGAGATTGCTTATCAATGGCAAACGATGGCAATTGCTTGGCACCGGTTAACTGATAATGCACTTCAAATGCTGCTGGATTAAGTGCGTTAATTTCAACGGCGCCATCATTAGTTGTAATGACTAACTTTGCGCCCTGCA
The DNA here is from genome assembly GCF_057537295.1 of Colwellia meonggei. NCBI lineage: Bacteria > Pseudomonadati > Pseudomonadota > Gammaproteobacteria > Alteromonadales > Colwelliaceae > Colwellia > Colwellia meonggei. The sequence continues at coordinate 170,164 of NZ_BAAJLZ010000003.1, read as the reverse complement.
TTTGATGGCTGACATAATCGCTCGCAACTGACTGAGCACTATACAGGCTAACCAATAGCGCGGTAAAAACACTGAATATTGTTGATGAAATTAGTTGAATTCTCATTCTATTTAGCATTATTTAACCGCCTTTAGTTGATAAACAAATGACTCAAGCGGTGCTAATTTCACCCTGATACTAGCGGTTTTATCGCCACGAACGGTTAAGGTATTAGTCGAGCCATAAAGTAAATCTTTTAACTGATATTCCCCAACAGATAGCTGCCATTGACGAATTAACTGCGTGGGTACTTCAAGTTGATATTGAATACTATTTTCACTATCAAAATTACTGACAACCACGAGTTTTTCATCGCTTGACCAGCGCGTAAAAGCAAACTGTAAATGATTATAAGCTGTTAATGCTTTGCGGTTAGCCTCGTGTAAGCTGGCATATTGCCCTTGCATTGCAATGTTTTGAGCAGAAATACTCAATAAACGTTGATAGAAATCACGTAAATTTTTCTCATAAGACGATAATTGGCCGCCATCAAACTTACCTTCATTCATCCAACGTTGGTGTGCAGGCACACCTGCATAATCGAAAATCGTGGTACGAGTTGGGTCGCCAAAACCGGTTTCTTCACTGCCATCTTCACCCACTTCTTGGCCAAAATAAATCATGGTAGGTGAGCGACTGATCAAAGTTGAAACTACCATGGCAGGTTTAGCTTTTTCGGCATTACCGGCAAAACCATCACTGGCAATACGTTGCTCATCATGGTTTTCTAGAAAGTGCAATAAATGTTGCTCAATGTCGCTATAGCGTTGTTGAATATTCGCTAAATCACCGGTATTGCCATGACCTTGCATAATATCTTTGGTTCGGTCATAAAAATCGACTTTGTCATACAAGTAATCCATTTTTCCTAACTGAATATAATTTCGATATTGTTTAGGGTTATAAATTTCGGCTAATAAAAAAGCATCTTCATTGGTCATTTTTATCGCCGAGTTTAGGTAACTCCAAAATTCAACTGGCACCATTTCAGCCATATCATAGCGGAAACCATCAACGCCTTTGGCTAACCAATATTGGGTGATGTCGCGGAATTTTTTCCATGAACTCGGTACGTCTTTATCAGCCCAAAATGCCGCATGCTCTTGATAACCTTTAAAACGATAAGATTCAGGTAAACGAGTAAAAGCATAGCTACCATCAGGTTTTACACCGTAATTAACTTTTACCGTTTCATACCAGTCATTAAAGTGCGGTTGTGCAGCGCGCGAACCATTTCCGGTCCATTTTGCTGGTGATTCACTAAATTCCCCATCAGCTAAGTCATTATTTTCACCACCAAGTGGCGCATATTTATGCATGGCTTTAGGCACTGTAAAGTTTCGACCAACAACGTAGTAAAAGTCATTATCACGATGGAATTCAACATTTTTGTTGTCATCTGCTCCGAAGTCTCTGACGCCTTGAGGTTTATCAATTGAATGATATGCGCGAGCAACATGGTTAGGCACAATATCGATAATCACTTTCATATCGTGTTTATGAGTACGCTTAATAAGCGCTTCAAACTCTTCAACACGTTTAGCTGGATTATCGGCTAAATCAGGGTTAACACTGTAGTAATCTTTGACTGAATAAGGCGAGCCTGCGCGCCCTTTTACAACATCAGGGTCATCATTTGCTATACCATAATCAGTATAATCGCCAATCAACGCATGATGCGGTACGCCGGTATACCATACATGAGTAACACCTAGCTCTTTAATGCCTGTTAGTGCGGCGTCGTTAAAATCATTAAACTTACCAACACCATTATCTGCAATTGTGCCCCACGGCTTATTGGTTGTATTTTTGTTACCAAACAACCTCGTAAACACCTGATATACCACGGGCTTACCTTCAACTACAGAATCAGAGCTAACGACTGCTCTTTCTTCAATTTCATATTGAATTTCAGCGTTATTCGACGGTGCTTTTATAGCAATAATACAACCAGTTAATGTACTACCTAGAACAAAAAAAGCCATGGTGCTTTTAATGCCACTAATTTTTGATAGCGTAGGTTTTGATAAGTTAAATTTTGAAAGGTAACGACGCATTTAAGAACCCTATAAAAATAAATGCCCGCTTGTTTTATAACAACACCGGCAACAGGAACAACAGAAATAGTATTTCGAGAGTACACATTTAATGTTCAGCATGCCAACTGCATACGAATTCATAAAAAATTTATCTGAATTTGTTTAATAACAATCAAGTTATTGCCGAAATCCGACAATTAAATAATTCAGTGAAATATTATTTCTACTCGTTGGGTCTTTTGCAGCAGTATTTATAAGGTGACAGCAAAGCTCCATTTTGGCTTTAATTCATCGTTCTAACATTTTGACTTAAAAGACACTTAAATGAAAAAATTACATTTCACTGGATTATTAACATTACTTGCTATCTCAATGGGGTTGCTCGGCATTAGTATTTTACTAATGGGCCATCATAAGCACATTTCCTTAACAACCAACTTTTATGGCATTAGTGAGTTTTTACCTAAATTGGTCTTTAATAGCATAGCTGGAACTAGTTTAGTTATTGCTGCTTTATGGTCTATTGTTGCAATAAAACACATAGAATTACGCGCTAAGTTAGGATTATTTATTAGTGCAATAAGTGTTGTTGCTTTGCTGCCATTGCTTGGCACCAGCATGTGGATTGATTCATTAGGTGGTTTTCCAGCCATTGGCTCAGGACAAGGAGTTATAAAGTACTTCGCACTATTAGCCATTGGACTATTCTTAGCTAGGCCTTATTTATCGTCACAAAAAGCAATCTGGTTAAATGCCTTTCCTGTGATATTAGTTTTGCTTTGGATTGGCGGTATGAAATTTACCTTACTTGAAGCCAAGGGAATTGAAGATTTAGTCAGTAGTTCGCCATTTATGTCATGGATGTACAACGTTTGGGATCTTCAAACTACCTCAAACTTAATTGGCATTTACGATATTATCGCCTTAACCCTAGTAATTTTAGCGGTTTTCAAAAAACAATTGCTTGTGCCAGCTTTACTTATGTCTGGAGCGGTATTTGTGGTTACCCAAACCTTTTTCTTAAGTTGGCCAGCAGCACTATCAGGTGAAACATTGCTTTCTACAGGCGGGCATTTTCTGATCAAAGATCTTTGGTTCATTGCTAATTTACTCATCTTTGCCAGTTTAGTAAGTAATAATAAGCAGCAACAGCTTACATAAGCAGTTCCAATTCGACCTGATGCAAAACATTAAAGTATCAGGTCATTATTTACTTTTCATAACCGGTCATTTCTAAAAAGCCTTGACCTTGGTGGCTACCTTGAAAAGACACCATGCCTTCGAAATATTCAATACCAAAGCGCATAATTTGCTTTTTGTTTATTACATTCACATCAATATCAATGCTCTCTTGAGCAATTTTAATCGTAAATGAATCAGGGTATCGCCCACCTGAAGCTATTGAGCTGTTATTTTGCAAAACAATATCGCTGCTTGATAAAGTTTTTATTGAGCCGTCTCTGCGCATAACACTGCCATATAGATAATCTTTTTCATTCGACCGAATACGATAAACCATTAAAGCAGTATATTCATTTAGTCTTAATGAAAACCAATCCCAACCTTCTTGGTCATCCGCGAGCATTTGTGAGCCCCACTCTCTATCAAACCATGCCTTTCCGCTGACTTTTTGCCATTTACTCTGCCAATAAACCTCACCACTCACATTAATAAATGGCTGAGAATAATAATGACTGGAAATATCTAATTTATGATGTTTTTGGCTAAAACCTTGCTGTCCTTGTAAAAAGTATCCTCTACTACTTGTTGCATCCAGTTCAGCCGTTAAATTTAGTTTTACTTGCCACTTTGATGTTTGTTCTTGGCCTTCAAAATCATCTAGACCAATAAAATCACCATAACGTAAAGTTGCTGGCAAGAGTGCTTTTGATGATTGCCATTGCCAATCATCTATTGTCGCAGTGAAAGGCTCGGTGTTAATAACCAAATTACCTAGCTCTTCTCTCGCGCTGCGAAATGCTGATTGATGTTCATTAGCATCTGCCAACGCGGCATGGGCAAAATACCAATGTTTATCTTCAACACTACGACGAAATAATGTCCATTGTGTAGCTAATTCATCACCATCTTCAGTGGTTAAGTTCGCCGTAAGATACCACCACTCTTGTTGAAACGATTTTTTAGGGGCATGGGCATCAGGAAAATCAATAACATTATTTTTTGAAGGCTTTTCATAGTTGCCGGCTGTGTCGCCAAGGCTCTTTAGCGGTGAGCGTTTATCTTCAATGTTGTCATTACAACCACTAACAAGGCTCCATATGACTAATAACAATGAAAATTTATTGCACTTACCAGTGCTGCTAAGAAAACTAATTTGATTAATGGCTAGATAACTCATGTCAAACTCGCTCTGATATTGAGCTTATATAAGGGTATAGCAAGCGCTGGTATCAATAACAATATGCCAATAAAGCTACTAACTGAAAAAGCCATGACATCTAATTGTAATGGCATTGACCAGCCAAACGAAGCAGGTAAAATTAAGCTAACTAATGCATCAGCAAGCGTTATTGCCATTGGCCAGCTCAGTAAAACTGTCGCTAGTGCTAATAAAATCCATTGTGATAGCATATGTATAAATAACTCAATTCTACTATAGCCCAAGCTACTTAAAATATGTAAATCGGCTTTTCGGGCTAGCTCTAAACTGTTTGCCGATAAAAACAAACCAAAACACGCAATAGACAGCAACACAAAAGCTATGGCTTGCGTCAATAAAAAGGTTTGTTTGAAAATAGCTAAGGCAAGTGTTTTAATTTCTTCTGGCTGATAAATCTGTTCATGAGTCAGGTTCAACTCATCATCCAACAATAAGTTATCGATAACGGTTTGCGCAACTAACTGGGTGTCGTCAACTAAAAATACACCAAAGCCCGTTTCTCGCCAACCTGTTAATTCCGTTATTTTCTGACTAGACGGTATTTTTATAGCAAATCCTTGGTTGCCATAATCATAATAAATCCCCTGCACCCGACAAGATAAAGAACTTTGGTTTTGAGTAATATTAATTGTTTGCTGAAGTGAAATATCATGCTTATAAGCCAATTGTTCATTAATATAACAAAGCTCCTTCGCTATGCTAAATGCTACAAAACTCCCCGACTTTAGCACTAAGCTTTGCTGCTGACGATTTGATGCCAACCGATAAACTTCAACCGTATCTTGCTGATGTTTAGCAAGTGTACTTTCAAATAGAACATACTCGTCAATATGAGTAGTCTGCTCTAGCCGTTGAGCTAACCTTGGTTTTTGCTGTTCATTAAAACGAACAAACAAATCTGCGCTTAATAACTGGTTTAAGTACGATTCAAACGAAGTTTGAAAGCTATGCACCATTAAGGCAGCCGCAATGCTCGCCGTCAATGCTAAATAAAAAGCCGCTATTGGTAAGAATCGCCTGGCTATTTGCTGACGAGCATCAGCTAAAATAAACTTTATTCGAAAGGTTTTCAGCGGGTAAGCAATTAACGAGAACAAAATACTCAGCATCATCGGCAGCATCGCAACGCTTGCAAGTAATAACACGCCATATTTCAGCATTAGTTGTAACCAGTTATCACTGGGCCAACATAAGTGCACAACAACTAAAATCATTGCCATAACAGCATTTTTTTTGAAGCCAAACTCAGTTGCTGAGGCGCGAGCAGTATGCGCTATGTTGTCGGCGCTAATAACAAAAAATTGTTTTATTAGTGCGGCAATTACGGCAACAGACGATATTAAAAAAGCCCATACACTATACTCACTGCGCCACTGAAATTGCCCGCTGGTTTGCAACCGGTATAGTTGCTCTAAAGTTACCCCCAACATAGGCAGTAAAAATGACACCAAGGCGATAGCGAGAACAGCGCCAAGTACACTAGCTAATAAAGTTAAAAAGAGTGCTTCACAAAACATGGCAGCCTGAATGTTATTTAGACTTACACCTAGTAATCTTAATTGTACTGCCAGCTCACCTCGTTTCGTCCAAGCCTGATTGGCCGCTTGAAATGCAATAAACAAACTAACTATAAAACCTAACATAGCCAATGCAGATAAATTAAGGTGCAAAGCATCCGCAAAGCCTTCACGTTCTTCAATAGACCAAACTTGCTCAATAACTAAATGTTCAGGTAAAACCGAAGTGAGTTGTGCTAACTTGCTGTCACTCATCTGCCCAACTATTAAATGGCTAAAACCCTTAATATCAGGAAATAATTGCCATGCCAAAGTAATGTCGATAAGGGCAGCAGCCCCCCAATCATTAATTTGATTTACGTTTATCGCCATACGTTGTTGATTTAAAGTTATTAATTTTGGCGAGTGTCCTGACAATAGATCAATATCGAGTTTACTTGCATAGCTTTGGTTGATATTAATCACCTCACTGGTAAAACTTTCCGGCGACATTAAGACCAAAGGCAAAATATCTAAGGCGCGAAAATTAATTTTTTTACCATTTGCTATGGTTTTTTTAAAAAGGTGAACTGCGTTAATTTGGGAAAAACCTAATGCTCGTAACGCCGTAAAATCAGCAACTGATATCGATTTACCTGAACGTGGAACGATATTAAAAGCAATTGGTGATTTTAAACGCGTATTAGCGGCTTGGTATTGTTGTTTACTGGCATCATTTAAAACTAAAATGCTCAATAAGGTGCTTGTTGCTATTGCTAAACTAAAAATAAAACCAATATTCAATAATGGCTTTTTAGTGTATTCAGCAAGACAAACTTTCGCGACTAATAAAAACTCTGACACATTATTTATAATGCTCTTATTGATAGGTAAATAGCTCATGATATCAGCGAGTAAGCAAGGTTAATCGCCCATGTGCTACACGATAAACTTTATCCATACGGCGCGCTACTTCACTACTATGTGTCACCATAAGCAAAGCGGTATTATTTGATTTAGCGAGTTTTACGAGTTGTTCAACAACATGCTCACTGTTGGTATTGTCTAAATTTCCTGTTGGCTCGTCCGCTAATAATAACTGTGGTTGAGCATTAAGTGCTCTAGCTATTGCCACTCTTTGCATTTCACCGCCTGAAAGCGTTGCCGGAAACTTGTTCAGCAAAGAGTCTATGCCAAGTTCTTTCGCCAATTCACTGCCATACTCCGCTTTAAAATGACCTGACAACTTAGCGCTAAATTCAATATTGTCTTTTACCGACAAGCCACTTAGCAAATTAAATTGCTGAAAGATTATCCCTAAATATTGTTTACGTAATTGACTTAATTGCTTATCTGAAGCATCCACTAATGAATTGCCGGCAACTTTAATATCTCCGGATTGAATAGGTTCAAGGCCAGCAATGAGGTTTAACAGTGTTGTTTTACCACTGCCACTATCGCCCATCAACGCAATGCACTCACCTTGTTGAATCGATAAAGAAAGCTCAGACAATAAATTACGAGTATGATCACCATCAGCTATCTGATGGCTAAGTGAACGGATCTCTAATGACAACACTATTCCTCTTAGCTTAAGTTTTTCAACTGGCAATTTTTTAGTGAATATCATACTACAGTAGGCAAGTTATCCTTAAAGGTCAATCATTTACTAGCCGATGTTATCGAGATAAATCAGTAAACAATTGCGCTGCTAATTCGCGCATCACGTCTGGCTCAGGATGGGTTTGAGCATAAGTTCTTAAGCCATAAATACCCATAATAAAAAATTGGGATAATTGCTTAGCACTGCGCTTGCTCTTTAACTCTTTATTTTCAATTGCCGTAACAAACACGGTTTCAATTGAACTCTGCCAGTCGGCCAAATTTTCAATTAATATATCCTGAACTTCAGTGTCTTGCTCTGCTAATTCATTGAGCGCTTTAGTTAACAAACATGCTTGCGCTGCTTCACAACTTATACACTCTTGAACAATATGATCTAAATAAGCCTGCAATTGCGTTAATTTATCACCTGTTGCAGAGAAAAAATCTTGAAATTCTTTTGCTCTGTCAGCACGATACTGGCCCAATGCTGCTAACAATAACCCACGCTTATTTTCAAAAGCACAATAAATAGAGCCTGGATGCAAACCTGTTGCGGCCTTTAAATCTTGCATACTAGTTTTGGCATAACCTTTATCCATAAAGGCTATCATTGCCGCTCTTAGTACAGATTCTTTATCAAATTCAGCATTTCTCATGAATTTCAGTTTTGATTTCCAACGAATAGTCTTAGTGTACCTTTATTTGAATGCTTGTTCAAAATAATACTTGAACGAACATTCAAATAAGAGTATCTTGAATGAACATTCAAGAAAGAGATATTGTCATGACCGAAAATTTATTCGAACCCTATGCACTAAACAATGCAATTACCCTGAATAATCGTATATTAATGGCGCCATTAACTCGCTGTATGGCTGACGAAAATTTAGTACCAACAAAAGCTATGGCAGAATATTATGGCCGACGTGCTGATGCTGGCTTGATCATTTCTGAAGCTGTGATCATTCGCCCTGATGGTCAAGGTTATCCAAATACACCGGGGTTATTTTCTCAAGCACAAATTGATGGCTGGAAAGAAGTGACTAGTAGAGTTCATGGCAATGGCGGGAAAATATTTGCTCAACTTTGGCATACTGGCCGAGTAGCGCATCCACACTTTTTTGAGCAAGGCGATGTTCTTGCACCATCAGCAATTGCTGTTGAAGGCAGTGTGCCAAGAATGCGAGAGTTAACTTACCAGGTACCGAAAGCGGTTACGCAAACTGATATCGTAAGCTTAATTAATGATTATGCCCAAGCCGCTGAAAATGCTATTACAGCTGGTTTTGATGGTGTTGAAATTCATGGTGCAAATGGCTATTTAATCGACCAATTTTTGCACTTTGACAGTAACAAGCGACAAGATGAATATGGCCAAACACCAGAGAATATGGCGCGTTTTCCATTAGCTGTTGTAGATGCCATTATCGAGCGTATTGGTAGTGACAGAACCGCGCTGCGAATAACACCGGGAGCCTACTTTAATATGGCAACCGACGCTAAAGACAGAGAGGTTTTTGATTTTTTACTGCCTGAACTAGAAAAACGTCACTTAGCATTTTTGCATATTGGTATTTTTGATGACGCTATGGAGTTTGACTATTTAGGCGGCACGGCATCAAGCTATGTACGAGCTAATTATAACCATACCTTAGTTGGTGTTGGCAGCTACACCGCAGAAATGGCAAGTAAAGCAATAGCTAATGATAACTTTAATTTGATTGCTATTGGTCGCCCTTTCATCGCCAACCCTGACTATGTTGAAAAAATTCGCAACGGCGAAAAAATTACCGCTTATAGCGAAGAAATGCTAACAAGTCTTGTATAGCAACATGATATCACCAAGTTAACACTCACCAAAAAGAAAAAGGCCAAGATGATAATTTCATCTTAGCCTTTTTAAGTAATATTTTTATATTTTATTCGTAAGAGCGCTCTAACCAAGCAATTTGCATTTTCAAATCTGCAATTTCGTCATTGGCATCAACTAATTGCTGTTCTATCGTTTTAGACATGTCCATAGCATTCTCGCTAGGTTCAATTGCATTTACAGTTTCTTCATGTGACATAGTGCTCTCCTAATTCACGTTACAACAACTGTATTATTACACATTAACTTTCATTTTACTCAATAAATTTTAAATTAAATTTCAAAACGAAACTTTATACGCAATAAAAAGAAAGAAACGAAACATAAAATTAACAATATACTGGGGTTAACTAGCAATAAAGTATCGAAATAAAAACTTTCAGTCACTTGTTCAGCATACAAATCTATCATTCCTATTGAATTAACTTACGCTTGTCCCCACCTATGAAAAACACTTTATAATAACAACCTACTATGCGTTTAATAAAATCAACAAAAGTACCAGACTTACACGCAAATATTGATAATAAATTTACCCGTAAAGCAACACGAGCCATTGTATTAAAAGGTGACGAGATCCTTTTGCTTTATACTAAACGCTACCATGATTACAGTTTGCCGGGCGGCGGAATTGACGAAGGTGAAGATAATGTATCAGGCCTTATTCGCGAATTACGTGAAGAAACCGGCGCTCATAATGTTACAAATATTAAAGCATACGGCTGTTATGAAGAATATCGTAACTGGTATAAAAACAATTTCGATGTCGTGCATATGCTTTCTTATTGTTATACCTGTGATATTGACGCAGAATTACTGGCTCCTAAATTAGAGTCTCATGAAATACAAAATGGTATGACACCGGTCTGGAAAAATATCCATCAAGCAATTCAGCACAACGAAGAAGTTATTCGTAATAGTGACAAAAAAGGCTTATCAATCGAAAGGGAAACATTTCTACTGAAACTAATTACAGAAGAGTTATTGTAGCTTTAAATTAGCTGTGACTAGCTTATTTAGAATTGGACAGTTTAGCCATATTTTTCAGAATAATATCTGTTAAAGTTGCTAGAAAATAGATATGCAAACCTGAAAGTTCACTAGAAGAACATATAAATATTAGCTATTAAACTTATTTTTAAATCATAATAATGAACATTGGATAATACTATTATTATCTCATGTTCAAACACGGTTTACCTTAAACACTAGAACACCCTGTACCATAAACTAGAGGATTACATTACACTTATACCGACTAATTAATGTATATAGTAATCACTCTCATTTGGATTTTTTTTCAAATATATAAGGAAGTACACAAATAATTTATTTGTGATAAAAAATGAATAATAGAAAAATTTCCCCTCTAGATCTAATAGATCTAATTGAAGCCCAGCGTTATGGTGTTGAATATCAACCAATTATTGATTTAAAATCTAAAGATATTTTTGCTTACGAATGTTTAGCAAGATTTACTGATCGAAATAATAGTAATATTCCTCCTGATATTATTTATGCAGCTTTACATGATAGTCCACTAACTCTCTTTCAAGTTGAGTATCAACAAAAACTTCTACAATTAAAGAATGCCCCACCCAATAGTAATATATTCGTAAATTTAGATCAGGATTCTTATTTTGCTGCAAATCAAAATAATAAAGAGAATCCATTTTTAGCGCTTTTTAAAGGTTATCAAAACGCTAATATTGTCGTTGAGTTAATTGAAAACTCTGAAATTAACGATGCAATCAAAAGCCTCAATATGATAGATACACTAGCAAGTAACAATATAAATACTGCTATAGATGATGTTTGCAATCCATTCTCGATGATTTCAACTTCCGTTATTCAACTGGTCGATTACATCAAACTAGATAAATATGTTGTTGCACAAAAGCATAATAAAGAATTCATGTTGCTAGTAAGAGCACTTATTAGTTTTGCTCATAGTGCTGGTAAAAAAGTTATTTTAGAAGGGATAGAAACAGACAGTGACATTATATTTGCGAGAAATATTAATGTTGATTATGTTCAAGGTTTCTTATTTAAAAAGTGGTTTGTTAATTTCAATTAATCACTGACATAAAAAAGCCAACGTTATTTCGTTGGCTTAAATTTATAACAATAAAAGGCTATGCTATTTGTCAGCGCGCCCCATAAATTTGCGCTCTTCAGTATTCACCTTAATTTTATCGCCAGTAGAAATATGTTCAGGCACTTGTACCGTTAAACCCGTCGATAAAATAGCTGGCTTTGTACGTGCTGTTGCTGAGCCACCTTTTATAGATGGGTCAGTTTCTGTGATCACTAACTCAACACTTGATGGTAAATCAACACCAACAGGTACACCATCAACAATAATAATCTGTAAGCCTTGAGTATCTTCATTGATAAACAAGATTTCATCAGCAATAGAAGAAGTATTTAAGTTATATGGCGTATAATCTTCATTATCCATGAAAACATATTCATCACCATCGATGTATGAAAACATTGACGGTCTCCGTGTTAAATCAGCAAAATTTAACATCTCTTCTGCTTTAAATGTTTCGTCAACCTTACCGCCAGTTACTACATCGTACATACGCATTCTATAAAGGCTACCGCCAGCACGACCTTGTGGCACAGAGCGTTCAATATCACGTACTATCATCACTTTGCCGTTATATTCTATTGCGGCATTCTTCTTTATATCACTTGCTTTGGGCATGGAAAATCATCCTAAATTAATTTATGCAGGAAAAATAACATGTATTGCTAATTATGCAAGAAAAGATCGACTGAATAGCCAGTTATACTGAGCTAGCGCATAAACCAAAAAAGTATCGTAATATTTGAATTAGAAAATAAACTTTATTACCTGTCACAGCGACCTTACTATTAAACCCCTAATGTAAGATCAAACATGCACACATTTAAAACATTATTAATTACAACCGTATTAGTTCTTTCCGTCCTATTTTTAGATAGCACAGTACTTGCTAAAAATCATACAGAAACCGAACGTTACAGTATAAAATTGATAGAAGATTGTCAGGTTATCAAAGAGATTCCTCTAAATTCCAAGCAAACACTAGCATATTTAGCATTAAAGAAAGAAGAAGATGTTATGAAGAAGTTAGAAACTCCTATTCATGCTATTGAAAAGCAACTTAGTAAATATACCGCACAAATAGAAAAATTAAGTCTGCAAGCGTTTGAAAATACTGAGCATTCATATCAGATAAATAAAGCAGCCTTGGCTAAGCAAAAATTAATTGTTGAAAAGCTGAACAAGTTCATGGACTTACATCAGGCAGATTTTGATGCAGTAGGCGCACAAGGAAAGCGTATAGAAGTTATTGCCGATAAATTTTCTAAACTTATAACTCCTACTGTTAACAATATAGAACACAACCAAATCACCATTAGCCGCCAAGGTGAAGTATTCTTATCTAATTATTGTCATAGTGAAAACGATATTGTGATCTTTTAATGTAAACTAAATTCGATACTAGAACACAAGAGTATAATTATTTCATGGCTATAAAAAGCTCTGTTAAGCCTAATTTTTCAGAGCTTTATATTTAAGTTAACAACAGCATCACTTTCAAACTAAGGGAATAGGAATGCTTTAAATTGCCAGCAAATAATTAAGTGCTCCTGTAATAACTGCTACTTGCGCAATAATACAATTTTCATCATCAACCAATGGACTATCAGGATATACTTCAGTGGTTGTTACATAAGGCGCATCAGTTAACCCCATGCATAATCCTAATTCTCGAGCCGCATAATTAATAACGCCAAATTGAGATAAAGGTACGCCAATAAGTTTGTTTTCATCATCTGCTGGTGCGATATGAGTCACCTTTTCAACCGACTCAATAATTGCCCGTTGAAAGTCATTTTGTGGCTTAGTGCTGTCACCGACTAAATAAAAGCCGTCTGGAATGTTCCAGTTCTTTTGCTCTATCGCATCAAGTGCTGCCAAAGCTGGTCTAAATTCACTATTGTCGGTGTCTGTGGTTTCATGTAAATCAATATGACACAGAAACTCAACAGCTAATGACTCAACATATTGCAACGCTGCTGCTGACTCGGCAGCGGGACTGTTTTGATAAAAGGAACGATTTGGGTCAATTGCTAACGGATTCCAACGATTTATCGTTTCAAAACCCCAAGGGCTAATACAAGGTAAAACCACAAAGTTAAAATCATTAGCAAATGCTTGAGCTGCAGTTTCCAAAAAGCGAATAGCTCCTTGGACACCACTGGTTTCATAACCATGAACACCACCTGTAACTAAAACGGTAGGCTTATCGTTTTGCCAACTTTTCGATTTAAGCGAAAATAATGGATAGTTTTTATCTTGGTAATCAAGCTGACCATATTGCTCAACATGATATGAAGCCTCTAATGCCTCAATTTTTGTTATCACTTGTTGCAAATAACTACGCTTAATTTGTTGTTGACTGAGCCATTGTACTTTTTCATTATCAGACCACTTCTGGCCTTTTGTGCCAATTGAATAGCTTGCTTTATTTTCCATCACTTTACCTAATTACTTGCGAATTAAATTAACCGGTTACGGCTATAACTTCCCGATTATAACGTTAGCCGATTAAATCAAATACTAGTTATTTGGTTATTTTTCATTTTTATAGGCTGAATCAATTAACGAATAAACAGTTAACATAGTCATTGGAAATTATTCTGGGGAGTAGTTTTGCCACATTCGACAATAATTCAGTAATTTTATAAAAAATAACACTATTTTTTAGATAAATGCTGCAAAAAAAGAACAATTGCAATAAAATGGTTACAATAACAACAATTTTTTAACATTTCTCATATCAAAAGGAATTTTATTGTGCGCCACTCAAAAATATCAACATTATTAATTTCAAGTTTACTATGTGCATTCGGTGCGAATGCACAAGAACAACCTAAAGCGGAAGAGCTGGTTGGAAAGAGCTATATTGGTATTCATGGCATGAGAATGAACACCGATGATGACAGATTAACATGGAATGATAAGGACTTTGTCGAGCATGCCAATGGTATAGGTGCAGAATATGGCTATCGTTTTTCTGAGCATTCAGAATTAAGACTATCGTACACTCGCCTTAATTTGACCTTAACTGACTGGGTTCCTGATACCCCGTCTGGCAAAAACTATGCTGCCAATTATTTGTACTTTCCAAGTAAGCAAAACTTTTATGTGATGGGTGGCGCAAGTGTTATTGACGTGATTGATTCAGACTTATCTGCTAACGTTGGTGCAGGTTACCGTCATTACCTTAGTGAGCGCAGTGCTGTTTACTTTGAAGGTAACGGGCATTATCAGTTTGATAACAAGTTTACTGATTTAAGTGCACAAATTGGTTTTATATACTTTTTCGGCGATAGCGCTAAGAAAATTGTTCGTTCAGAGCCAACTAAGCCAGCAGCTAAACCTGCTGCCGTTGCACCAATAGTGTCTAAACTACTTGATAGTGATAATGACGGAGTTATAGACAGCAAAGATCAATGTAAAGCAACCCCTAGCACTGATAAAGTTGATAGCAAAGGCTGTACAATCTTTACTGAAGAAAATGACGAGTTAAACCTACAAGTTAATTTTGATAACTCAAAAGCGGTAGTTAAACCAGAGTACTTTGACAACATTAAAATTGCTGCAGATTTCTTAAAGAAATATCCACACACTTCATTAGCAATTAATGGCCATACATCAAGCCAAGGTGCTGCTGCATTCAATAAAAAGCTTTCACAACAACGTGCTGATGCGATTGTAGATGTGTTAACAAGTGAATTTGGCATTGATGCATCTCGCTTAACTGCACAAGGCTTTGGTGAAGAGCAGTTGTTAAACCCTGCTAACAATGCCGCAGCACACGCTGAGAATAGACGTATTGAAGCAAAAGTAAGTGTTAAAAATAAAGTTGCTGTTAAACGTTAATAAATAATACTTAACGTTAGCTCTAACATCTTAAAACGCTGTTACTATAGAGTATCAGCGTTTTTTTTCGTCTAAAGTATCATGAGCCATTACCTTAAAATACTTGTCAATTAAACTAGAGAAATAATTAAATATGCCTGAAACACTGACCCAGATAGTTAAAGACGTAAAGCAATGTACTTTATGCTATCAACACTTACCGCATGGTGTGAACCCTGTTATACAGGTTTCATCGACAGCAAAAATACTGATTGCAGGTCAAGCTCCTGGGTTAAAAGTACATCAGTCAGGCATTCCCTTTGATGATAAAAGTGGTGACCGACTGCGCGAATGGCTAGGTGTTGATAAATCAACTTTTTATAATGACAAAGTTTTTGCCATTTTACCCATGGCATTTTGCTATCCAGGTAAAGGAAAATCAGGAGATTTACCGCCTCGACCTGAATGTGCAGAAAAGTGGCGAAATAAATTACTTCAACAGCTTACTAATATTGAACTTATTGTTGCAGTTGGTGGTTATGCACAGAGTTGGCACCTAGCAACAAAATCACAACAAACATTAACCGAAACGGTAAAGCAGTGGCGTAGCTACTTTGACACAAGTACCCCTGCAGTAATGCCTATTCCTCACCCAAGCCCACGCAATAATATTTGGTTAAAGAAGAACCCTTGGTTTGAGCTAGAAGTTGTTCATGAATTACGCCAGCATACCCGTAAAATAATTTCGCTATAATGCGCTGGCTTCTGCCAGCTATCATTTCCAGCCGAGCTTTTCAACAAAGTCATTATCTAGCGCTTTGGCAAATTGTTTTGCTTCAATCGCCACTTCTTCTAATAGTTTTTCTTCCTCTTTTTCAGGGGTAAATGATGGAACCTTAATAGCAAAACCTGATTCATCAATTGCCATAAAAGTTATAAAGCAACGATTAGTCACTACAGAGTCTTCTTCTTTCGGATCACCAGCTCGCACAGCAACATAAATATGCATGCTTGTTTTTCCGGTATGAACAATTTGTGCCTTAACGCTCACCATTTGCCCAACTAAAATAGGACGAATAAAGCGAATGCCATTAGCTGAAACGGTTACACAATAGCGTTTACTCCACTTAGCTGCGCAGGCATAGGATGCTTGGTCAATCCACTTCATTACCATACCACCATGAACTTTACCGCCAAAGTTAACATCGGTAGGCTCAGCTAGAAAACAAAACTCAATAGAATTATTGTTATCCATAAAAATCGACCTCGTTAAATTACTGAATTGCTTTCATTAATATAGCCTTAAATCCATTTTTTCCCAGTATCGCCAGCTAAGTTATTTAAATTAGCCGCCCTTAAACAACTTAACCTGCCTCTTAAACAAAAATTGAATTAAATCAGCGTAAAAATATGCTAATTTATCTATATATTCGAAAAATATCTGATTTTTAGAGATTTTATGCAAGCCCCCAGTACTGCAACACAATTAGGTGAAGTTCAATGTCATGAATGCGCTTTAATCGTTGCAATGCCAAATTTAGCAGAAAATCAAAAAGCACAGTGTCCACGCTGCGGCTTCACTTTAAGTATTGTGCATCGAAATGCTAATGAGCGCATTGTTGCATTTGCCATTACTGCCTTAATATTTTTATTAGCATCGTTACCCTTTGAGTTTTTGTCATTCAGCACAAACGGTTTAGAGAACAACTTTAATCTAGTTTCGAGTTTTTTTGGTCTAATTGATAACAACTACCAAGTATTAGCATTTATTGAGTTACTGACTATTTTTGCAATTCCCACAGTGGTATTGCTTTCTGTAATCTATTTACTCATTCCAATGAATAAAGGCTTACACCCTAAGTATGGTAGGAAAATTCTCAACATGGTGTTTAAGCTGTTACCTTGGTGTATGGCTGAAATATTTCTTATTGGCGCCTTAGTCAGTTTAATTAAAATTATTTCAATGGCAGATATTGAGTTAGGATTATCATTTTATGCATTCACATTATTTTCTTTATGCATGACCTTAGTTGTACTACATATAGATCAAAGCCAACTTTATCAGCTTCTGAGCAAAACAGAGAAAGCTCATAAAATTGAAATCCAAGAAAGTAAACATAAAATTGCCCACGAAGACCCTATTACTCATACATTAAGCGTGCAAAAAACTTGGGCTTATTTAATAACAGCAGTTATTTTATACATTCCAGCCAATACATTGCCGATAATGACCACCAGCTTATTTGGTCAGGATGACCCCAGTACAATTATCGGTGGAGTAATTTTGTTATGGAGCTTAGGTTCATATCCTATTGCTGCGATTATTTTTATTGCCAGTGTTATCGTACCTGTTGCAAAAATATTAGTTTTAGCCTGGTTAAATTATAGTGTGCAAAAACAAAGTGATACGTTAAGCTTAGAAAGAATAAAATGGTATCGTATGGCAGAGTTTGTTGGTCGTTGGTCGATGATAGATGTTTTTGTTGTTATTGTTTTAGCAAGTTTAATTCAGCTAGGGCCAACAATGAGCATAACGCCAGGAGCTGCAACACTTGCGTTTTCAGGAGTAGTTATAATAACCATGCTAGCTGCAATGAGTTTTGAGCCAACATTAATATGGAATAATAAAAATAATGAACAATGAAACGTCAACACCTGACGCAACCGTAAAACCGATTAAAACTATTTCTACGGTTTGGTTTATTCCACTTATTGCGGTATTTATTGGCTGCTGGATGATTTACTACCAATGGCAAAATGAAGGTACCGAGATAAATATTCATTTTGCTACAGCAGAAGGTATGGAGGCAGGAAAAACAAAAATTAAGTCCCGCAATGTTGATATTGGTGAAGTGAGCCAAATCGAGCTTAATGACAATGGTGCTGGCGTTATTGTTACTGCAAAAATAAAGAAATCGGCAGAAAAATTTCTGGTTGACGATAGTATGTTTTGGGTGGTTTCTCCGCAAATATCTCACACGGGCGTATCAGGTCTTAGTACATTAATTTCAGGGGTTTATATTGAAATATCACCAGGAAAAAGTGCCGATGAACGTTTCGAATATGAGGCGCTAGAATCTCCACCAGTAACGCCTGTTGGCACACCTGGTTTGCATATTACGCTCAATAGTAATGATCAATTTGCTTATGCCAAAGGTGATCCCATCATATATAAAGGCCTAACCGTTGGGCAGTTTGAAGATATTTATTTTAACTTCGAAGAGCGGGTAGTTTATTACAATGCATTTATTAAAGCCCCATACCACCAACTTATTACCAGTAATACAAAATTTTGGGATGTTAGTGGCCTTCGACTTGATTTAAATGCTGATGGTATATCGGTTAAAACCGGCAATTTTGAAACCATGCTGACTAATGGTGTTACCTTTGGTATTCCTGAAGGCATGGAAATCGGTGAAAAAATTGGTGAACGATCATATTATGATATTTACGCTAATTATGAAGCCGCTGACGACGAGAGATACCGTCGTTCAATTGAATTTGTTGTACTTGTTAGTGACTCTATTCGGGGGCTTTCTGTAGGTGCACCTGTTGAATACCGCGGCGTACAAATTGGTAAAGTACGTTCGACAAATTTAATTCTATCTCGCCCACAAGATAAACTAATAAAAGAAGACTTTAAAATACCAGTGTTAATCAGCTTACAACCTGGCCGTGTCGGTTTGCCTGACAACGAGGAAGGCGAGAGCTTAATGGCAGAACAAAATATTTATTGGATTGAAAATGGTCTAAAAGCAGTTTTACGTACAGGTAACATATTAACGGGCAGTTTGTTTGTTGATTTACAACATCGTCAAGATCAGCCGCTCAGCGAAATTGCAAAATATGATAACTACCCTGTGATTCCAACTAGTACCGATGATTTTTCACAAATTACCGCTAAAGCGGAACAATTTATGGATAACTTAAATAATATTCCGCTTAATCATTTAGGTGATAATGCTAATCAACTCATGATGGAATTTACCCAAACGGCCAAAGAACTACAAACCGTTAGTCAAAGCTTAGCCAGCGTCATCGGCCAGGTTGAACAAGAGCAACTTAGCAATAAATTAAGTAAAACTCTGCAAGGTATTGATGCGTTTACAAAAGACTTATCATCTGGTTCAAAAGGCTATGAAGATTTACGTGTTACGCTAAAAACACTCACTTCAACCATGAATGAATTAAAACCACTATTAAATCAACTGAAACACAAACCAAACAGTTTAATATTTAATAGCGGCGAAACTACTGAGCCAGTTCCGACTAAAAATAATGGAGTAAATCAATGAAAGTAGCTAATTCAGTATGTCTAATGGCGATCTTATTTTTGTCGGCATGCAGCTCAAATAATACTCCGAAAACTCAGTATTACTTATTAAATAGCCCGACAATAATGACTTCAGTTGTAACGGAAAACGGTATTAATTCAAATAAGGATAGCACCGAAATAGTGTCTGTTAAGTTAAGTACCCTACCCGAATACCTTAGTCAACCAAACTTAGTTATGCACCTTTCTGAGCATCAATTACATTATTCAAATTTTCATATGTGGGCTGAGCCACTAGACCAAGGGATAGCTAAAGCTTTAGCTGAAGAATTGAATAATCAACATCGCACCTTCACCTTCTCGGTATTGAGAGAGATTGATGCTAATGAAAACTCAGATATCATCATTAATATAGATGCATTTCAGGCAACACATCAGTCTCAAATATTGTTAAAAGGCAGCTATCAAATAAATAATGACACTCTATTTAAGCACGCTGAAACATTGACTCACTTTGATATACGTGTTGATTTAGACCAAGACGGTTACGCCCATTCAGTTGCAAAAATGCGAGCATCAATTGCAAACTTGGCAAAAAACATCACCAACAAACTAAGTGTTAAATAGCTCGTAATATGACACCAGCAATCATTCAATTAGATAAGCTAGCGATACCGTATCAGTTACACCAATATCAGCATGATGCTAACAATAAAGCTTTTGGATTAGAGGCGGTAACTAAGCTCAACCTTGATCCAAGTATTGTTTTTAAAACCTTAGTGGTTGAAGTAAACAATGACTACCTTGCGGTTGCAATTTTACCTGTAGCTGAAAAGTTAAATTTAAAAAAGTTAGCCAAAGTGCTGAAAGCAAAAAAAGTTGTGATGGCACCCGCGAATAAAGTTCAAACCTCAACAGGTTATGTTCTAGGTGGCGTCAGCCCTTTAGGGCAAAAAAAACACTTAACCACAGTAATAGCCTTGCAAGCTGAAACACTAGCAACCATGTATATCAGCGGCGGCAAGCGCGGTTTAGAAATAGTGCTCTCTCCTATCGAACTGAAAAAAGCACTCTCGGCAACAGTAGCAGATATTTGTTACCAGTAGTGCTTAACGCACTTAAACACGCTGACTATTTAATCAAGCAAAGCCTTCTATTTTAACTAGGGCGTGTTGATATTTATGGTATAAATTTTATTCAAATTAAAAGTGATTTAATCAAGGCGTAGCGATTGAAGTATAGTTACTCTATATAAATGAGCTACAACAATGAGTAAATCACTTTTTAACGAACCTTAAGGGTAGCGTTTATTGATTATTTCTACTTTGTTATCAATTTTTTATGTGGAACAGCCACGTGTAAAAACTCTATCTTGTTTAAATACTCAC
This sequence comes from Colwellia meonggei, assembly GCF_057537295.1. NCBI lineage: Bacteria > Pseudomonadati > Pseudomonadota > Gammaproteobacteria > Alteromonadales > Colwelliaceae > Colwellia > Colwellia meonggei. The sequence continues at coordinate 149,129 of NZ_BAAJLZ010000003.1, read as the reverse complement.
TAAACTACTGCAAAAACATACACCAAAGATCAACACGCCCTAATGCTAGCTATTCGTTATTATTTAAATTTGGCATTAAAATTACTTTACCAGTACTTTTGTTTTGCGCGTAATAATCAAGTGCTTGAGCAAAGTCATCAAAACCAACACTGGCGTAAATATCGGTTTTAAATATGCCTTGGGCAAACAGTTTTTGAACTTTCGAACTTAATGATAGGACTTTTAATGGCGAAGCATCGCCAATAAATTTCGCCAGCCAAAAGCCCTCAATGCGGATGTCTCGAAATATTACATCAGCAACACTAAATAAACCGCCGAGTGGATCAAAAGTTTCCGTTAAACGTCCGTAAACAATTGCTGTTGAACCATTCGGCATAGCTTTTAAGCTTTTTGGTGTATCTTCTGCTGCTACCGAATCTAACAAAACTGTAGCATTCAATGCTCTCGCTGCTTGCTTTAATTGTTCATCGAAATCTTGCTGAATCGTTAATACAACAATATCAGCGCCTAACGCTTTAAGTAATTCAACATTGCTTTGGCTACGCACTGTCGCTATGGTTTTAATTCCTTTTAATTTTGCATAACGGATTACACCTTTACCGACTTGGCTCGCGGCAGCATTAATAACAATTGCTTTTGCGCCAAGTTCGATTGCCCGCTCCACTAAACATACCGAAGTGCAAGGATTGACAATAATAGTAGCAGCTTGTGTGTCTGTTAATTCTTTACGTACTGGTAAACAATAATTTGCTTTAGTAATGGCATATTCTGCCCAAACGCCATCTTTGCCTGGTTGAGCAGAAAGCGCAACCCGCTTACCTTTGAGCCACTTACCATAGAGCCCAGCGTTTTCCTCGACAACAACTCCACAGCCCTCAAAACCAACAAATGCGCCGTTATTTGGTGCTACGCCATACTTACCAAGTAAATAAACTAAATCAGATGGATTTACTGGTGTAGCTAGCATTTTGACCAGCACTTGCCCTTTATTAAGGGCAGGCAGTGTTTTTTCAGATAATGAAATACGCTGAGAAGAAGTGAGTTCACTGTCTTCACTGAATTTTAAGCTAAAACCTTTAACCATTTTAGGTGCTGACATAACCAAAACTAATCCCTATTTTTAATAATTAAATCAATAAGTAAACAGAGTATCGAATAAAGTCAGATTATGAAACTATTTATGTGAAGACGGGCTACTTAAATGGACTATTGCAACATGTACGGTAACTTCATAAGTAACAGTAATATTATTACTATTCTAAGCGGTTATAAAACTGCCACATGTTCATAACTACCCAGATAAAACATCAAGAAACAAATCACCAACAAATCTTTAACTTTTTAAATTGTTGTTTATCCGTATTAATATAATAATTAGAGAAGATATACAATATGCCCTATATTTAAAAGACAACTTAAAAACTCCATCAACAAATAATATTTTTAGCTCAGGATCACAATAACAATTTCAGGAAAGAGTATTACAATGAATATCACCACTCGCTTCGCTCAAATAAAGTTAATTGCCCCCAATATTGCGGAATTAATCATTAATCAAGATATCGTGGTTACTCTAGAGTTAATGGAAGAATATGACGCCTTAATGAGTAGGCACTTCAACGAATCATATGGAGTATTGGTTAATCGCCTTAACAACTATAGTTACACTTTTGAAGCGCTACTTTGTATAGGCTCTGCAAAAAGCTTAAAAGCAGCGGCTGTAATAAACTATGGCCATGCTAACGAAGAACAAATCAAAGGGTTAGCCGCCGTCAGACAAATGGACGACTTAAATATTAAAGAGTTTTCAGGGCTAGAATTAGGTCGCGATAATGCAATTAGTTGGTTAGAAGAGCAATTGAATAATGTTGTAAGCGCATAACGAACCACTTAATTAAATTGGCGATTTAATGAGAACATTAAATCGCCAAATATACTATTCACTATAACTGTTCATAGGTTAACTAATTAAATCGCTTCTATACCAACAGAAACAACTTTATATTCAGGGCATTTAGTGTGCTTATCCGTAACATCACCGGTAACTCGATTGATCATCAGCTCTGGAAAATGGAAAGTGGTAAATAAAATACCTTTATTCACTTTATTGCTTAACTGTGCTTTTAGGACAATTTCACCACGTGCTGAAAACAACCTTACTCGACTATTGTTAGTTATATTCTTATCAAGCGCATCCTGATTATTAATCAGCAATACGTCTTCGCTAACTATTTCTCCATTACCTGTGCGTCGCGTCATAGTGCCACAATTATAATGTTCTAAATTACGGCTGGTAGTAAGGATAAATGGAAACGCTTTACCATTTTTTTCAATTTCCACACTTTCTTCAAATGGATAAAAATGAAAACGCCCTAAGCCACGCTTAAATGACTCTAAATGTAAAATTTGCGTATCTTTACCCCCCTTTTCAACAGGCCACTGCAAGCCATCTTCACCTAAGTTATCCCAAGTAATACCAGCAAAAAATGGTACAACTTGAGCAATCTCTTCAAGCATAGAATCTGCACTATAATCAGCTTGCGTATAACCGAGAGCATTCATCATTTCAACAATAATTTGGCCGTCAGTTTTACAACCCGCTTTTGGTGTAACAGCTGCATTGACTTTTTGAACACGACGTTCGCCATTAGTAAATGTACCGCTTTTCTCTAAGAACGAGGTGCCTGGCAAGACAACGTCAGCCATTTTTGCCGTTTCTGACATGAAAATTTCTTGCACAATCAACAAGTCTAAATTGGCAAGGCTAGCAACAACATGTTGTTGATTTGGATCTGTTTGAACAACATCTTCACCTAAAATCCAAAGTGCTTTTAAATCTCCTGCCAATGCGGCATTAAACATTTCAGGGATTTTATAGCCGATGTCTTTTGGCATGTCAGCATTATAATGTTCTTGATAATATTGATGGTTTTCATCACTATCAACAGGGAAATACCCTGCGCCTTGATGTGGCTGACAGCCCATATCGGCAGCACCTTGAACATTATTTTGCCCGCGCAGCGGATTCATCCCCACACCACGCCGACCGATATTACCGGTAAGCATAGTTAAATCGGCGATACACATAATTGCTCGGCTTCCTTGTGAGTGTTCAGTAACACCCAAGCCATGAAAGCTCATGGCATTATTTGCTTTTGCATAAGCAATCGCGGCGTCACGAACTAATGATTTATCAACACCAGCAATACCCGCTAGCTCATCAATATCAAGCGACATAATGGCATCATGATAACTTTGATACTCTTCAGTGCGGTTATCAACAAAACTTGTATCAACTAAACCAGCCTCAATAATAAAATACGCCATCATATTTAGCACAGCGACATTTGTACCTGGACGCAATTGAATATGCCATTGGGCAAAGCGTGCTAATTCTGTTTTCACTGGATCAAGCACGATCAGTGGTGTGCCCTTCATCACTTTTTGTTTGATTTTTGCGCCCGTCACCGGATGTGCCGCCGTTGGATTAGCACCAATAAGCATAATAAATTCAGTATCTTGAATATCATCAATCGAGTTAGTCGCCGCACCTGTCCCAAAGCTTTTTTGCATACCGTAGGCTGTTGGTGAATGGCATACCCGTGCACAGCAATCAATATTATTGGTACCGAGAACCACTCGGATCATTTTTTGTAATAGATAATTCTCTTCATTGGTACAACGCGCTGAAGAAATACCAGCAATTGCATCATTACCATGGTTATTTTTAATTGTTAACAAGCGCTTAGCTAAATACTCAAATGCATACTGCCAAGTAACAGGTGTTAGCTCGCCATCAATTCTAACAAGTGGTGTGGTTAATCGGTCTGGATGATTATAAAATCGCCACGCATAACGACCTTTCAAGCAAGTATGTCCAGCATTTACAGCTGCATCTTTCGGTGCTTCGATAGATAAAATCTCATTATCTTTAACCGATACTTCCAAATTACAACCAACACCACAATACGAACAAATTGTGCGAATTTTCTCGGCATCTGGCACCCTATTGGCACGAAAGACATCACTAATGGCTCCAGTTGGACACGTTTGTGCGCAAGCGCCACAGGAAACACAGTCAGAATCACTAAAGCTAACATCTTGGCCTTTAATAATTCGGCTATCAAAGCCTCGTCCTACCGCAGATAAAACCTGTTCACCTTGAATTTCATCACAAGCTCGCACACAACGATTGCAGTCAATACACAAGGATAAATCCATACGCATATACGGATGTTCGGAATCTTTACTAACATCTGGCAGGCTATCACGGCTTTGTTTTCCTCGACTTTCCTCATTGCCAAAACGTATCTCTCTAACGCCAGTAGCAACGGCAACATCTTGTAATTCACAATAATTGTTGGATGGACATTCTTCACAATTATCAGGGTGATCACTTAACACCAGTTCGACAATATTTTTACGTAACTTTTCAACTCGAGCTGAGTTAGTAAAAATATGCATGCCATCGCTGATTGGAGTATGACACGATGCCATAACTTTTTTCGGGCCATCGGCCGACAGCGCAATATCAACCGAACAAACCCGACAATTACCATAGGCGTCGAGTCGGGTATCATCACATAAAGTTGGAATTTTTCGTTGCTCGCTCTGTTCTAGCCTTCGACTAAATTCCAGTACAGTTTCCTGTGCAACAATCTCATGCGCAACACCGTTTAAAAACGCTACCTTAGTTTCAATATGATTAGACATGAGTCGACTCCTCACTTGAATTACTTACCTTGATAAAAGGATGAATTTCATCAGAAAAATACTGCAAAATGTTTTGAATAGGCAGCGGCACACCACCACCAAGCGCACATAATGAGCCTAATTGCATGGTTTCGAGTAAATCATCAAGGAGTTCACTATCAATTAATTGTTTTCCGGATATAGCATCTTGCAACATTTCTTGCCCACGAACCGAGCCCAATTTACACGGGTAACACTTCCCGCACGACTCAGCTGCTGTGAACTCAAATAAATGCTCGATATAGTCAATCATAGAAACCGATTCTGGTAAGCCGATAACACTGGCATGCCCTAATAAAAAGCCATTTTCAGCAAATGATTCAAAGTCTATAGTTAAATTATCAATCGCAGAAACTGGCACTACACCACCAAGAGGTCCGCCAATATGTAAGGCTTTAAGCGGTTTTGAAAAACCTCCCGCAACAGTAAATAATTCAGCGAGTGGCATGCCCATAGTTACTTCATAAATACCGGGCTTATTAAAACTACCATCAAGTGAAACAAGTTTACTGCCCGTTGATTTACCATTACCTAACGCTAAGTACTTATCTGCACCTGCAGATAATATAAAGTTAATTGAAGCAAAGGTTTCAACATTATTTAATATTGTCGGGCAACCAAACAAGCCACTTTGGGTTGGAAATGGCGGACGTACTGAAACTAAAGGACGTTGCCCCTCAATTGACCGTAATAGTGCTGTTTCTTCACCACATATATAAGCGCCAGCGCCTCTAATAATTTTAAAATTAAAGTTAAATTCACTTGTCTCTAGTAAATTTAATGCTTCAAATTCATTAATCGCCTGCTCTGTTGCGCGAATCGCCTGTGGGTATTCATCACGAATATAAAGAACAGCGGTTTTAGCACCCGCTAAGTAACCAGCCATTAACATGCCAAATAGCACTGAATGCGGCCTTTGCTCTAACAAGTAACGATCACTAAAGGCGCCGGCATCACCTTCATCGGCATTACAAACAATATATTTTTCATCGCCAACAACGTCACGACACGAGCGCCACTTAAACCCGGTAGGAAAACCTGCACCACCTCTGCCCCGCAGGCCAGAATCAGTAACTTGTTGTAATAGTTCATCAACTGAATATTGTTGAATAACGTCAGTAAACACTTGGTAATATGCCGCTACATCATTAATTTCAGCAGTTAAAATTGCTGGTTCGATACAAGATTCAACATGATAAAATTCTGCCGATTCAATATTTTTAGCGCTTACAATATCATCAAGTTTTTCAATGTCTTCACCAGAGTAGTTTTCTTTATTAATTTGAAAAGCACCATTTTCAGCACAACGCCCTAAACACGTAACGTGACCAATTTCATCCGCCTGATAATACCTTTGTAATTGCGTTATTACCTCAGTTTGAGTTTCAGCACACATGCATGACGAACCGTTACAAACATAGGCCTTTTTATTTGCGTTATCACCATCAATAAAGTCATAAAAACTGGCGGTGCCGTGTACAATAGCTTCACCAATAAGAAGCTCTTTTGCTTTGGCTTTACGTTGCGCTTTTGACTTTGTATCCTCGCCAATCACTAGCTCTTGAAATAGCGTATTATCGATTCCTTGACGTTGAGCTAAGGCAGTTAAATTTTTTGACATTTTTCCTCCAATGGCAACATTCGCCAATCACCATGGTATAAATTAAATCCGCTTTTTGTGGTAAAGCCAATTAAAGTTAAATTAAAACGCTTTGCCGCTAATATGGCCAACTCAGACGGTGCGCCAACAGCAACCAAAACAGCAATACCTGCCATCACGGTTTTTTGCACTATTTCAAAACTAATACGACCGCTAACTAACACACATTGTTGTGACGAGCTAATTTTACCCTGCTGCAACCTTGCACCAAGTAATTTATCAAGTGCATTATGACGGCCAATATCTTCTTTAATATCGACAAGCTGACCATATTCATTGAATAACGCCGAGGCATGCGAGCCACCCGTTTGTACAAATTGAGCTTGCTCTATACGCATAAGTTCTGGCATTTGGCTAACAGTAGAAAACGCCAGCCAATGTTTTTTTGGGCTTAACGCAGGTGGGTTCTTCATCTCTAACGACTTAAGCGATGTTGTACCGCATAAACCGCAACTACTATAAGTTACTTGAAATCGCTCAAGCGACTTAATATCAGGAACAACCCCAGTACTTAATGTCACTTGCCATTGGTTTTCATTTATCGTCTTTGAGGCGGCGTCTTCATCATCAACTTCTGGCGCAATACTGTGGATATGTGAATAGTTTTGTATGACACCTTCTGAAAGCATCAGGCCAATAATTAACGCTTCATCATCACCGGGTGTACGCATTGTGATAGAAAATACTTGCGCTTGATATGCTTGATTAGCTGTTTGTTGCCACAGCAAACGAATTTGCAATGGTTGTTCAATAAGCACGTTATCAACTTGCAATACTCGGCTCCCCGCTTGATAACGAAACTTACTCAGCTCTGTTGTTGAAGGGGCTAATGGTTGAACAGCTTGTACTGCAGTCTTATTACTCATATCTGATTAAACATAACTAACTAAAAAATAAATCCTAATTGATAGTACCTTGTAACTTTCATAGTGGAAAGTAGACGCTACTATTGTGCCGCTTTATAAACTAAGAAATCGTATAGCTTTTGTTGCAAATCAACTAATGCTTAGTAAATTAAGTATAGATTAGCTTAACTGAGGTCTGTTGAACTTTGCAGAAGAAAACGCTGTTAACACTAAAACTGACCATCAAATGCTTAATGTTATTTAAGAACTTACTCTAAATTCGATATCACATTACCAGGACTGAAAAGTAAGTTAAGGCATAAGCAAAAATAAAATGAAATGAAAATCAACAGCACATAATGACATAACTAAAACAACTAATAACACTAACCACTGCGTAGGAATAGATATGGCTACCGATGTAGAAATTGCACAACAGTTTACCCCAAAACCAATTACAGAAATCAGCGATGCACTAAATATATCACCTGATGATTTAAATCCGTATGGCCGTGACATTGCAAAAGTTGACGTTAACGCTTTAACTAAGCCTCAAGGAAAAAAAGGTCGGTTAATATTAGTTTCAGCGACAACGCCAACACCATCAGGTGAAGGTAAAACCACAACAACGATTGGATTAGGCCAAGCATTTACTCAATTAAATGAATCGGTATGCTTAGCATTACGTGAACCTTCATTAGGGCCATGTTTAGGTATGAAAGGCGGTGCAACGGGTGGCGGTTACAGCCAAATAATGCCAGGTGATCGCATTAACCTTCATTTTACCGGTGACTTTCATGCCATCACCAGCGCAAATAACTTATTATCTGCTGGTATAGATAATCATATATACCAAGGCAATGACTTACACATAGACCCCCGACAAATTGTTTGGCGCCGCGTGATGGACATGAACGATCGCAGTTTGCGAAAAATAGTATTAGGTTTAGGCGGAAAAATGCAAGGGATCCCGCGTGAAGGTGGTTTTGATATTACTGCTGCATCAGAGGTGATGGCCATGCTTTGCCTAGCCAACGACGCAAAAGATTTAAAAGAAAGGTTAGACCGAACCTTAGTCGGTTATACCTATGAAGGTGAGCCGGTAGTCGCTAAACAACTCAAAATTACCGGCGCTATGATGGCGTTATTACGTGATGCCTTGCAACCAAATCTAGTGCAAAGCTTTGAAGGAACACCTGCTTTTGTACATGGCGGGCCATTTGCCAATATCGCCCACGGTTGTAATAGTGTTATCGCCACTAAAATGGCAATGCACCATGCCGACTGGGCAATCACTGAAGCAGGTTTTGGCTTTGATTTAGGTGCAGAGAAATTCTTTGATATAAAATGTCGTATTGCTGAGCTTGATCCAGATGTTGTGGTACTGGTTACTACCGTACGCGCGTTAAAAATGCACGGCGGAAAAGACAAGAAAAACCTAGTAGAAGAAGATATTACAGCGGTTCAGCAAGGTTTAGAGAACTTAGAAAAACATATTGAAAGTGTAGCACTATTTAATAAACACCCAGTCGTTGCACTGAACCGTTTCGCCACCGATAGTGAAGATGAAATAGGCATCATCCGAAATCGCTGTATTGAATTAGGTGTATCGTTTGCAGAAAGTAACCACCATGCAGAAGGTGGCAAAGGTGCCATTGATTTAGCGAAAATGGTGATGTCTGCCGTTGAGAAGAGCAAGCCCTTTATTCCTCTATACCAACTCGACGAACCTGTGTTGGAAAAAGTAAGAATTGTTAGTCAAGCCATGTATGGCGCTGACGATGTCGCTTTTTCAAAGCAAGCAGAAAAAGACCTTAAACATGTTGAACAACTCGGTTTAACGCACCTACCCATTTGTATCGCAAAAGCACCAAGCTCCTTATCCGATGATCCATTGTTGCATGGCAGACCTCGCGATTTTGAAGTAACAGTGAGTTCAATTCAAATCAATGCGGGCGCCGGCTTCTTAGTTGTACTTACGGGTAATATTATGCGTATGCCTGGCCTACCTAAACATCCAGCGGCAAATGATGTGGAATTACTCGATAATGGTGTTATTACCGGTGTTGAGTAGATAAAAACTGAATTTTGAAATCGTAATTCTTATGCTGAACTGAGGGTATTGTAATAACAATACCCTTTTTAGTATTAACTAATTTTCGCTTGATAATTCATTAACAATTTGCCAACTTGTGCTTTTGGCGCTTTAGCAATACGCTGAATTAAACTAAAAGGAATTTCTTCGATATCATAACGTTCCCTAATATCATCAAGCATGGTTAGCCAAAGTTTAGCGGTCATTTGAGCATCGAATAATGCTCGGTGAAAACTGCCATCAGCAGCTATATTTTTATAATCAATTAATGTCCCTAATTTATGATTAGGTGCTTCTTGGTAAATGCGGCGTGAAACTAATAACGAACAGCTAAATTCACCGATAACGTCACGGTTAATACGAGAGAACTCGGCCGCTAGAAAGCGTCCATCAAAAGAAGCATTATGAGCAAGTAAGTTACTATCACCGATAAAATCAGCAAAATCTGCCATAACCTTTTCACAAGATGGTGCAGGTGCCAACATACGATTTGTTATGCCAGTATAATTCTCAATAAAACTATTGATGCGTCGTCCAGGATTCATCAATGCCTGAAACTTATCAACCTCAATACCATTTTCTAATCTAACCGCACCAATTTCAATGGCGCGATCTCCTTGGTCGGGCGATAAACCTGTGGTTTCAAAATCCAGCACCACAATAGAACTTGCTAACACGTAAACACCTTTAACAATACTTAATAAAAAATGATTATCACACGATTTGCTATTTTTCAAAATCAAGTTTTAGCAAAGAGTATAAATAATGTGATTTTTATCAGTCGTTAAAACTATGTCATAGTAAAGTAAACTACAGTCTTTTTAAAAAGCACTCTCAGTCAAACGTTCAACATACATTCTCAAAGAGGTTATTTTGCGACTTATTGCACTAGTGATATTACTTTTTCAATTGCCAATTACAGGCACTAGAAATTACCAATCAAACTACTTTTTATGACATATATCCAGAATCTAGCCAAGATATTAAGACTGAAATTATCAAAAACACCCCGATAATTAATAACTCTTCAAAATTTCATGCTAAAACAACTTGGCAGATAAAGTGGGAATTAAATTGGAAAAGTAAAAATGAAATTTGCTACTTATATTCGAATACCACAGCACTAAGTGTGCACTTTAAAATGCCAAGGCTTTCACCAACGCTAAATGCAAACAGAGGTGTTATGACAACATTCGACCAATACTACCAAGCACTTTTACGTCATGAACACGGCCATATGGAAAATGGTAAAAATGCACTTATTGAGGTCAATGAGTTACTCAGTATTTTTAATTCCTATTCTAAATGTGACGAACTGAATAATGCCGTGACAGCCTCAATTGATAAAATTATTAGCAAATATAAACAGCCCGATAGAATCTATGATGAAAAAACTGCGCACGGAAAATCACAAGGCGTCTCACTAAAAAGTGCTATTTAGTACATAAAAAAAGACCTAGTATCATACTAGGTCTTTTCAATAACATCTTGCGACAGCATACATTACATTTGTTTATCAATACGTACTGTGCCGTTCGCCAAGTAGATCATACGAACCTCATCATTGGCTCGAAAGCGCATTTGACGATCTAAGTCTTGAACCACCATATATTCATCGCCATTTTCCACTTTTATCATTAGTTCAACTAAGTGTAAGGTTTCTTCACGATACTCAGGATTGCGATTATGAGCCACAGAGCCACCGATAATTGCACCTAATATCGTTGCGACATCTCGACCACTGCCGCTGCCAAATTGATTGCCGATAGCACCACCAATCAATGCACCACCAAAAGTTTTCCAACCCTGGTTTTTATCTCGAATCAATTCTTGTTCGGTAATGTTACGCACCGACAATACTTGTCCAAATAGTACTTGCTCTACTGGCACCGCTTTGTTTCTATCATAATCAGCATGTGCGAAGGGCATAAATGCCAGCCAACAAATGAAAGATAAATAAATTGCTTTCATCATTGTCTCCTTATTTTAATGTGTAGTGTCTAAGTGTTTTTGCTATTTGAAAAAGCCTACAAACACTTAGACCAACATCTAACGCAATGGTTTACCAACCAACCGATTCTTTCGCTTTTGTTTTACGAATTTCAGTTTCGTCAGCCCATTCAACTAAGCCACTTTCAAGGTCCATTAGGCGTAAGGTAAATTTATAGTAAACATCAGATTTATCTTGATTACTTTTTACAATGCTCGATAGATTGCCGTACAGCATATACTGCGCACCAATTTGACGGCCAAATTGTAGTGCTTTACTAGGGTCGACCATGCCACCTTCATGTTGAAACTGCAGTTGTTTACGCGCTGCCTCTACACGTCCCATATCAACAAAGCGGAATTTACCCGAGCGTAATAACTTGGTTGAAATAGAATCGGTGATTGATTCTGTATCAATATGCTCACTGGTTTTATTTTTCAAACGCTCAACAAACATTACTGGACGTTTGTTTTGCGTTAAAGTGCCAACGACAGGCGACAATAACAAAGAGTCTGTCATTTCAGCAGCAACTTTTTGCAAGTCTGTTGAGCCAAAATTAATATCTGTTGTTTCTACTGCGGTTGCGTCACCGTAGCGCACAACCGATTTATTAGCACAACCCGCCGCAAATACAAGGGTTAAGCCGAGTGTTGTTATCAGTGCTAATTTATTCATAATTCTATTCCTTACCGTTTAATATTCGTATGCTTTTTCTGGAATTTCGCGAACATAAACATTAAATGTACTAACATTTATATTAGGCGCTAAACCCCGTAAAGTAGTGGATTGTTGACCATGTAATTCCAGTGGTTTCCATGGTGTTTTTCGAGATTCAATAACAAAACCATCAGCGTCAAACCAATTGAAGTGATATTGTAATTTTTGAGACTTTTCATAACGGCTGGTTAACTCTAAGTTAACTTCTAGTAAGCCATTAGTTTTTCGTGATTTAACGTCACTGATAAATAATCTTTCGGCGAGTTCTACATTATGCACTTCTAGGTGTTTACTAAAATCATCACCTTGCGTCATGGCACTGGTGCCTGTACCGGATGTCACCGGAGGTTTATTATTAGCGCAACCAGAAATAACAATGGCACTCAGTACGACCATACTTAGGCTCGCTACAAACTTTTTCTTTGCGTCTAACATATTATTGCTATAAAACATTTTACCTCCTAATTTATCGTTTAATGGCATTGATAATTACTTCGCCGTTTATAAGTTTATTGCTTGGTAACCCGTATAGTTACCAATTGTAGAAAAATTGATGAATGTCATTCTGCCAGCCTGAACATCAATTTCGATATTCTGCTGTTGGCCATTATGCTGCACCTGCAACACTTGCTTACCCGTAGGTAAATTCATTCTAACGATATCAATTTCGTCAGGTAATGTTGCCCAACTTCGCGTATCAGCCCTTTCGGAGGCTACGTTATAAATACTTGCCAAAATATTACCAACATCACCTGCTTCTTTACTAAGCTTTTGCCGCATTTGCTCTTTAGCAACCACTCTTACAACTTGTCGTGTAAGTAAGGCAGGCAATTGATCTTGTAAATCTTTCGCGGCGAGTGACTGAATACGAACAATTTCACTCGACGGATACCTATCGCCATTATTACTCACGGTTAATTGATTGTTTTGCAGTAATGCGCCGCGGTATACCGGTAAAGCAAAACTAAAAAACTTTAGCCCCCGATTACTACGACCAACCGGTAAGTTTAAACCAACATCTTGCTTACTATTAACAATTTCTTGCTCTATTAACAGCACCACTTGACCTTGTTGGTCTATATCTTGTGCTTGGTATTTTCCAAAGCGCTGCTGAAAGTTGTCTAAATCATCTTGCATACCTAATTGAGCAGCCAAACGCAGAACATCTTGCTGTAAATAGTGATTTTCAGGATAAATTTCTATCGCTCGTTTGTAATCAATATAAGCGTCGTTTAACTCACCACTGGCTTCATACAAAATGCCCGATAAGTAAAAGGTAAACGCATTTTGAAAACCATTTTTAACATCACCAATACTTTCCGCCATGCTGGGATAAGCATTGTCGATACTATCAATGCTCATGCCTGAATTGCTCAGCTTATTTTGCGCCTGAAAAACTTCATCTTCATAAGCTTTTAACGCGTTTTCTTGCACTAAGTTCGCGCGACGTACTTCAACTAACGCTCCTTCTAAATCGTGCTGAAACAAATAATTCATTGCTTGGTAGCTATGCAACATACCCTGCTCGTAATACGGTACTTGATATGAAATCGCATTATCGTTACTAACTACAGCACCAAGCTTTTCTATACCTTTGCTTACCTGAATTTTTGCTTTATTTCGTTGTATTTCAATTTGTTTATAAGCTTGTGCAAACGTCGCTTGGCTTGTTTGCCAGTCAGACGCTAAAAATTGTAAGCGCCCTCTTTCCAATAAATTCAAGACATAGCTATTATTACTAGCCGCCCTTTCTCCTAATATATTTTGTGCTTTTGCAAATTCGCCTCGGCGCTGTGCCGCCTTTACTGGCTTCATTTGGCTACTATATCCTTGAAAAAGATCAGCTAACTGCAATGAAGCACAACCAGATAAAACTGATATAGAAAGAGCAACAACAATATGTTTAAAAGAATACTTGCTCATAGACTAAAAATAATTTTCCGTTAGGTGTTAGTAGTACTTTAATTAATGTCCACATGATAAAACATTTACCGTAATCTACTGTCATGATACGTAAGTTAATGTAAATTTTTATTCACTGCAGTTGGTTATAAAGTATAGCTATTGTAGACGAGTGGCAATAAATACTTTGTAGGGAAAATGTAAGAAAAACGTAAGAAAACCTAGAGGTGTGCAATAAATCAACACATATTAAGTTTAGTTGTTTTATCGACTCGCTAAAATGCCATCATCTAGCCAAGATAATAAATAATTGAGCGCTAATTGACTAACATCTTGCTCAGGCGCCTGTGACAGTAGGTAATCGCACAGCTCGGCAAAATTGCTGCCGCTAAGTATCATAGAAATTAAACTATACTCTTGCGCTGTTATTGACCTAAATTGTGTTAACCGTTGTTGGTTTCGCCATAACAACCAAGTGCTGCTTTTTTGGCTTGCTGGCTCCGGCGCTTGTTGTTGCTTTAATGCTTGCCATGTTTCCACCGTATTAAATTTAAAGTGGCTAAGTTGCACGCTTGGGTGAAAACGAAACACAAGTGCTGGCCATTGTTCATGTGGCGTACTTAGTAAGTCCTCACGACGAAAACGCTCACTATCTGCAGCGTCAAAAGCAACCATAAGTAACCTTTCAAAATGTGCTAATTCTGCAATTAATGGATAGTCTTTAAATGGTGCATGTCTGGCTAGAAATTTTGGCAATAAATCGGCAAAATTTCGTAAAGAAGTATTATTTGATGGGTACGCTTTAATATAGCCGCTAACCATTTGATCAAACAAATCGTCACCTAAATATAAACCTAATAACTCATGGTCGTTATCAATGGTTTCTTTTAAGCGCATTTGATAAGCATTTTTATAAATATGTAAACGCGCTTCACGACTTATACCGCCATGATTTTCAACGTTCTTCGCTATGCTAGGTTCATGTTCAACTAATGTATCATCAGTTAAGTAATTCATCATTTGCTGCTGTAGCGTATGCAGTGAAAGTTTAGTCACGTAGTTTTTTTCTCTATTAATAATATAGCTTTACGGCGATTTTTAATTTTTTGTCTTAGGGTTTCGCTATGAAATAACCCCTAAGGTTTTATTTGCTATTGAACGTGCGGTGTCCACTTCAGCTAAAAGTTCTGCTAACGGCGGGATATTATCATCTCGCTCAATCATAGTGCTGATCCAACCAAATCGTTGCAGTGCTTGTTGATAAAGCTGCCAAACAGGGTCAGCCACCGGGTGATCATGAGTATCAATAACATAATCGCCATAATCACTATGTCCAGCCAAATGAAACTGCTTCACTTTATCTTTGGCAATACCGTCAAGATAATCTTGTGGGTTAAAGTCGTGGTTACGGGCACTTACATATATATTATTAATATCGAGAAGAATTTCACAACCCGAGCGACGCGCAACTTCATTAAAGAACTGCCACTCAGTCATTTCGGAGTTTTTATAGGTTAGGTAGCTGGAAACATTTTCCAGCAATATTGGTCGCCCTAAAAACTCTTGCACTTGTTCTATGCGCTGGCAAACATGCGCTAATGCTTCATCATTATATGGCAGCGGGAGTAAGTCATGACTATTTTTTTCGTGGGCTCCTGTCCAGCATAGATGATCCGAAATCCACTCTGGTTGTAGCTCGTTGGTTAACACTTTTAGTTTGCGTAAATAATCAAAATTTAATGGGTCAGTTGAGCCAATAGACAAAGATACGCCATGCATTACCATAGGATAAAGTTCGCGAATACTATGTAAATAATGCTTAGGTTTACCACCGTCAACCATAAAGTTTTCTGATACCACTTCAAACCAATCAATTGCTGGTTTGTTGTCGAGCACATCTTGAAAATGTTCAGTTCTAAGGCCTAAACCAAAGCCTAAAAAATGTTCGGGGACTGGCATTTGAGAAAAGGAGAGCGAATGCTCTCCTTCCGTGCTGCTAACAGTTTGCTTATTCGCCAACTGTACCTCCAACATCGTCACAAGTTTGCGCTGAAAGAGCAACAAAACCATGACCTTTACATGATGCTTGACCTTTACAAGCGTTTTCTGCCGTTTTACAGTCGTTATGACCTTTACAGACATTAACACCGTAACAATGCGTTAGTTCTGCAGTGTTAACTTCACCACGCCAGTCATCTTTTACTGTACCGCCAATATCACCACAAGTTTTAGTCGACATAGCAACAAAGCCATGGCCTTTACATGATGCTTGACCTTTACAGGCATTTTCAGCAGTTTTACAGTCATTATGGCCATTACATTTATTTACGCCATAACAATGTGCCATTTCAGCAGTATTTGAATTCGACGCCGCCGTTTTACTTGAAGATTCAGCTGTTACGGCAGAACATCCCATTAAACCTGCTACTGCTAATGCAACTGCGGCACCTTGAAATTTAGTTTTAGTATTTTGACTCATTACATTCTCCGATAGTTCTAGTATATGATTTTGTTATTAATGAATTTATGCATCCGGCATTACTTTGCGCTTAAACCAATAATCTAAGCTGACATAACGACCTCCGCCGATAAAGAATAGTGCCAGTAACATAATGAAATACGTCGCAGCAAACTCAATACCATTGTTTAAAATGGTGACACTGCCGCTACTTGTAAGCCATTCGTAATTACCATGCTCTTGCAAAATAGAGATAATAATTTCTTTTTTCTCTACCGATGCCTCAACCCGCTCATTTGCAAATGGAGCACCAGCATCAGCTATTGCTTGCCAGCCGTATTGCCCATGAACTGACGTCATTGCAATCACCATAGTAAACATCATAGGAACTGCCATTAAACGAACCCCAAAACCCAGTAATAAAGCAATAGCACCGATAACTTCAGCGCCAATGGCTAAAATGGCTAAAACAAATGGGAAAGGTAAACCTAAGCCCCAATCATCATTACCAAACCACTGTACAATATTGTCAAAGCCTTCAATTTTATTCGTACCTGCCATCCAAAAAATAGGTACTAAATATAACCGTAATAATAGCGGCGCTAAAAAATCCAACTTTTTAGTCGAGTTTAATAAGCCATAACCTTTTTTCAATATTGCTTTCACCATGTTCATTCCTGTTGTTCTTGTGCGTAAAGTTTAACTTTAGTTCAAATTAATCAATGTCTAAATAATTAATTTAATTCAAATGTTTTGCTAACTGCCTAATTTGACCCGACAAGTAGTAGAGTCATTTCACTAAATTTCGTTAAGAAAATAGCGATGAGGCTAGTAAAAAATTATTTGAAATATAAATGTAAAAATACCGTTCGTGACTATTTTTCAATCAAAGAAACACGGGTGGCGCCGACATAAAACTTATAACAAAGGTCATTTATCGTTATAAAAAACAATAACTTTATGAAAACTACTTTAATAACAAGGTTAATTAAATAACTCGTTATTGTGACTTTTTAGAAACGCTAATTTAGCGAAAAATAAGGAAATAAAAAAATTAATTTTTTATAAAAATAATGCCAATAAGCACTTAATTATGAAGAGCTATAGAAGAAGTAAAACTTATAATAGAATGTAAAAAGGAGAATTTAAAAAATTCAGCAGAATGAACCGGCAAGCTTAATCGCTACTACTAACTGCTACAACCAACATTACCGGTTTATTTAATCGTCACTAAAAAGAATCAACTATAATGATTCAACTTCAGCCAATGCTTGGGTAAATTCAGCTAACTCTACTTCTGCGCAGTCATCACTTTCTTGCCAATCAAGGCCAATAATGATGCCATCTGCGAGCAAGTCTTCTACCCAAAATTCCATCCAATCAGCAACACTAATAGCAGCAGGAGCATAATTAGCCCACTCTTCAACACAGTGTTTTTTTGCTAAAACATCCGTTGACCACAACGGCATAACTTCTGTATTTTCATAGTTAACCGAGTCAAGTACCACCCAATCTTCACTTGCTTGATCTTGTAATGCCCAAATAACTTGGCTGTCTTTAACCTGCTTTGTGAATGTGCTTAATATGTTTGCTGCTGACATAACGCTAATTTACCTAAAAAATTTTGCCGTTATTATACGGCGACAAAAACATTTACTCAATGAAGCTCACCACGCTTATAACCTAATCGAGAGCTTAGCTTGTCAAACGACTATTGCAGTAAATTCAAGCAAAGCGATATAAAACTTATCTCAAATCAAGAAACGATTATTTTTCTTATAAATCAAAGGTAAGTGCGACATTATGTCGCAGTAGCAAAGTGAACTTTTCCGATATAGTGGCGACAATTTTTAGATGTTACCGAAGAGTTCCCTTTATGTTATTAAATAAATCTTATCTCAGCATTTGCTGCGCTCTTGCTATTCTTCCAACTTCCCAAGCAATTGCAGAAAATTTAAATACGCAAACAACCGAAAGAATTGAAATTACCGGCTCACGTATAAAACAAGTCGATCTAGAGTCAGCTAGCCCAGTAACCGTTATTGATGCTCAACAAATAGCGTTTTCCGGCATATCTAGCGTTGAAGAGTTATTACAAGAGATGACCGCTGCAGCTGGCCCAGCAGGGAACGCAACCAATGCTTATTGGACAAGTAACGGTTATGCAACCGCGCAAATTAACTTACGTGGCTTAGGCATAAAACGCACCTTAGTGTTATTAAATGGTCGTCGTATTGTTGCTGGCGGCACTGGTGCCAACGACAGCCCTGATTTAAATATGATCCCAGTAAACTTAATTAAACGCATCGAAGTATTAAAAGATGGTGCCTCTGCAATTTACGGCGCTGATGCTATTGCTGGTGTTGTTAATATTATCACTAAAGACGATTTTTCTGGTGCGCAGCTTACCATGAAAGCTGGTGCTAGTGACCGAGGTGATGCCGAAAACCAAGAAATAAATTTAACCTTAGGAGGTGATTTTAGTCGTGGTAATATGGTGGTCAATATTAATTATGTTAATACTGAAAGTGCCTTACAATCAGAACGTAACCCGTGTCCATTAGAAGAAGTTGATGGCAAACTTGCGTGTTTCTATTCTGGTTCAACCATTGGTGGTCGTGCAACATTAGCTGATGGTAGCGAAGTGCAATTTAACCAAGCCCCAAATGGCGATGGTAATAGCTACTCTACTTACAGAAATAGTGAACACGGTTATAACTGGTTTCAATCGCTTAACTCTTATAGCCCAATGAAACGTTTTAATATTGCCACGTTAGTTAATTACGATATTAATGACAGCACCCAATTATCGACTGAGTTAATTTATGCCAATCGCCGTTCAAGCCAAATCGTGACACCACGTGGTTTTTCGCGAGTAGAAGTTGCTAGTGACTTTATTTACAACCCTACAGGGCAAGATTTAATACTAAAAAACCGTCGTAATATTGAAGTCGACAACCCTGAGTTTTATCAAGACACTAATACCCTGCAAACTAACTTTATGCTTAATGGCGAACTTAGTAATGATTGGCAGTGGCAACTAAGCTATAGCTATGGACGCAACACTGGCACAGACGGTTGGAGTTACGACTTCAACGATGAACGCGTTGCGCAAACGCTTGATAGTTCAGTATGCAGTACAGATGCCGACGCAGCAATACCGTGTGGTGACTACTTTGGTGTTGGTGAACTTTCTCAAGAAGTTATCGATTATGTCACTTACCAACGCGAAGGAACCGGCGGTAACGAACTACGTGCATGGACTGGACAATTAACCGGCGATATTATCGAGCTTGACTCAGGTACATTAGCTTTCGCAACAGGCATTGAGCAGCGCGATGAAAAAGGTTGGCGTAAACCCGACACCATTGCCCAACAAAATGGTGACGAAGACGCCATCTCAGGTAGCTACCAAGTAAAAGAAGCTTATATAGAGTTTGCTGTACCGTTAGCACAAAATCAATTTTGGGCGGATAATTTGGCTGCCGATATAGCATTACGCTACTCGGATTATTCAACGTTTGGCTCTGACACCACATTTAAACTTGGTTTAACTTGGCGCATAAATGACGCCTTAATGCTTCGTGGCGTGCGCTCCTCTGCATTTAGAACGCCAACCATAACAGAGCAATTTGGTGGTACTAATACCGAAAACCTTATTACAGTGGATCCATGCGATGGCGCCACTGGAGTAATCAAGGAAAATTGTCTAGCCGCAGGTGTACCCGTTGACTTTGTTCAAGATGGACAAACAGTAAAAACAAGTGTCGGTGGTAACCCAGATGTTGGCCCTGAGCGCGCCAATACATTAACATTAGGCGCGGTATGGCAAAGCCCTTATGCTGATGATTTAATATTAACACTAGATTATTTTGATATTGAAATAGATGACGCCATTAATGCAGTTGCCGGTTCAAATATGTTAAGACTGTGCTATTCCGATCCAAGTGCATATGCCGAGTATTGCAACAATATTGTTCGAGATGAAAACACTCATCAAGTGATAGAAATTGAAAAACGTCCAATGAATGCCGCCAATGAACACGTGGCAGGCCTCGATGTTAACTTAAAATACAAAACCGAACACAATGGCTACCAGTTTTCATTTAACTGGGATGTTACGCGCTTATTAACACACGAGAATACCGCATTTTCTGGTGCGGAAACAGAAGTGTTATTAGGTAAAATAACCGCCGATCGCGGTAGCTTTGCCAAATGGAAAAGTAATATTCATGCCACAATTGCAACACAAGCTTGGAAGCTTAATTATAGTATTCGCTACATAGGAAAAGCGGATGATGAAAATGATGGCGGTGAAATAGGTAGCGCAGTACCTAGTATTTTCTATCACGATCTACAGGCAAGTTATGCAATATCTGATGACTTAATCATCTCAGCAGGTATTGATAATTTATTTGATAAGCAGCCACCTTTTTTAACGTCTTGGAATGACGCAAACACAGACGTATTTACTTATGATACCGTCGGCCGCCGAGGTTATATAAAAGCTAATTACTTTTTCTAATTCCTAATTTATACATATAGAGAATGGAACAATTAAGCCGTAAGAAATATTACGGCTTTATCTTATTCTTACTTTTTGCATATTTCTATTGCATAAATCATGACTATATTGCAAATCGCAAAACCGTTTTGCAATTTGCAAATGAATAGAACAAAACTTTCGCATAATGCGATACATGAAAATTGCGAATAACTTCCAATTGAAAAACAATGCCACCATAAAACCTTAAAATAACAGCAACTTAAAAAATTAAAATCAAATTCATGCGCTTTGTTCACCATAACAAGTTCATTTGGTACACAACCTGCAATTTACAGGTAACTGCTAAAGTGAGGATATTAGTATGAATTATTTTATTAAAACCACAGCACTGTTAATGCTAGCTTTAACAAATACAGCAAGCGCAACACTACTTTCATTAAACGATAGTACACCTGTTCAACCATTAATGTTGGATGAAAGTTTTACTGACTTTTACGACTACAACACCATGTGTCACAAATGGTCGTCAAACACCGGTTACGAACTAAATGATAGTATTGTGATGTTTTTCGCTCAACATGATGATGATTTAGCCTTAATTACTTTGGTTGATAAACCTGGTGAAGGTGACGGTGGCCGCGCGAAAATGCGCATAAATAACATGAACACTTTTGGCGATATTTTATTTATGGATGATCCTGGCGATAAACAAGTGACTAATGGTGTTAACTGGCGCTGGAATGCAGGGAAAAATGACGGCATGATATTTCAATTATTTGATATGAATAATTTCGATATTGATATTAGTTTTAGTAATTTATCTGGTCTAACAAATGGCATTACCTTTTTATCGTTTGACCAGTCTTTAGCACCAAGCATATTGTCGAAAGACAGTGGTGCACCAAATGCTATAAACATGCGTACTTCATTTTCTGCACAAAGCCAAGTGCCAGAGCCAACCTCAGTTGCCTTGTTTGGTTTAGCGTTAGTGGGATTAGCACTAAGAAGTAAAGCAGCTTAATATTATTGTAATATCAAACTTGTGGCCTTCTACTTTAGTTGAAGGCTATTTTTCCAGTATTTACTTAAAGCTAATTTTTATTCACTGTAACAATATAGCAATACTTAAAAGTAACACTAAGAAATAATCGCTACCTCAATAATGAGAGCTTCTGTTAAGCTGATAGCACAAATCTCCAGTAACCTGATTTATCTTTGAAAATTAACGTCATAAATAGCATTAATGAAATTTCAGAAAGTGACTGGCAAAATTTAAACCGTCAAACATCACTATTTTCAAATTATCGTTTTTTTCATACCCTTGAAAATAGTGGCTCAGTATCAAGCAAGCAAGGTTGGCAGCCTCATCATCTAAAACTAACCTCAACAAATAATACACATGGCAAGCATGATATTGACGCTATTTTGCCTATGTATAGTAAATCTCACTCTTGGGGTGAGTATGTTTTTGATTGGGCATGGGCTGACGCCTATCAACAACATAATATTCCCTATTACCCAAAACTCGTTGCTACGATTCCTTTTACACCAGTTACCAGCAATAAACTATTATCAAATAAATTTAATATCAATCAGTTATATCCTGCATTAATCGAGCATTGCCATGCCTCAAACTTTAATAGTTGGCATATACTGTATTGCCAAAATGACGCCGAGTTAAATCAAGCTCATTCTACGCAACTTTTAGCCAATGTTTACCAACGTAATACCGTACAATTCCATTGGTTAAATTACGGCTATCAAAGTTTTGATGATTTTTTAGCACGCTTTAACGCGCGAAAAAGAAAAAACACCAAAAAAGAGCGAAAAACAATAACAGAACAAGGCATTGAGATCAGACGGCTTATTGGTAAAAACATTAACCAAAAGGAGTTAGAGTTTTTCTATTTAACCTACCAGCTAACGTACTTAAGACGAGGCCATACACCTCACCTAAACTACGAATTTTTTCAACGTATTATTCAGCAGTTTCCTGATAATGTTTTACTAATTATTGCTAGTCATGGTAGTGAAGATATTGCGTGTTCTTGGTTCTTTTTTGATGATGAAAATTTATATGGGCGTTACTGGGGTTGTACTAAAACCTATAACAATTTACATTTTGAATTGTGTTATTACCAAGGAATTGAATTTTGTATTGAAAATAACTTGGCCTTATTTCACCCTGGCACACAAGGTGAGCATAAAATTCAACGAGGCTTTGAACCAAAATTAACCACTTCATATCATTGGATCAAACACCCAGCATTTAGGCCTGCAATTAAAGCCTATTGCTTACAAGAACAGCAACAAATGCAGCACTATTTGCAGCATTGCCAACAACGGCTGCCTTTTAAGTTGAATGATTAAAATCAAAAATTTAGCTAACTGCACAGAGTAAATTACGATGACTAAACCATTTTCCCAAGCATGTGAGAATAACAAAACCTTTATTTTTCCTATCCTAAAAAAAACACTACAAAATAGTAAGAAATTACTAGAAGTTGGCTCGGGTACTGGTCAACATGCAATATACTTTGCTAAGCAGTTGCCTTGGCTAACATGGCAAACCAGTGATCTGCTTGCTAATCATCAAGGGATTGAGCAATGGCTTAACGAGTATCCAGCAAAAAACTTACACTCTCCCATTGAACTCGACCTAAATAATAAATGGTCTGTGACGGACATTGACGCTATTTATAGCGCCAATACTTTACACATTATTAGCTGGTCATTAGTGCAAGCATTCTTTGCTGGTGTGTCAAAGCACTTAAGTAACAACGGTAAATTATGTATTTACGGACCATTTAACTATCAAGGCAAATTTACTAGCGAAAGTAATGAAAATTTTGATTTATGGCTGAAATCACGCGATAGCAATAGCGGCATCCGAGATATTGAAGCGATAAATAAACTGGCAGAAAAAGCAGGATTACAATTAGATTATGACCATGAAATGCCAGCAAACAACCGTTTACTGGTATTTACCAAGCTTAGCAAAAGTAGATAAAAAAATGCGCTTAATGCGCATTCTTATAATTTACTCAATTAAGGTGGTTACTAAAAAACATAACTATTTTTCGCTATTGTTCAGCAACCTTTACTGAAACTTCAATCGACTTTGCGCTACCAGCAACCCATTTTTGTAAATAAACACTACCTAGCACTTCAGCCTTGCCCGGCTCAGGTACTTCTTTAAAGCGTACGCTATTTTTATTTTCTTTTTCAAAAACTAATTTTACTTTCACTTCAGACATTTACATACCTCTTATGCTAGATCATTAAGCTTAGGCAATTTTTAATTGTTTTTTTAACCAAGCAGCAATATCTTGAACTTGTTGTGGATGAACATTATGCGCCATAGGATAAGTTTGCCATTGGGTAGCGTAGTCATTCTCTTTAAGCAGTTTATTGGCCATTTTCCCCGCACTTAGTGGCACGACATCATCATTGTCGCCATGTTGCTGTAAAATTGCTGTTTGCTTATTCGCTTCATGTAGTTGCTCAGGTAACTTATCAGCACTAGGTAAATAACATGATAACGCCATAATACCTGCTAATTTTTCTGAGTATCGTAAGCCGGTAAATAAACTGACAACGCCACCTTGGCTAAAGCCTGCTAAAACAATATTATTGGCCGAAATTCCGCCGTCAATTTGTTCTTGAATTAAGTCTTTAACTTTTGCTTCCGATTCAAGCACACCTGTCATATCAGCGCGACTATGTAAGTCCATACTTTTTATGTCGTACCATGAACGCATAACATAGCCCTGATTAATCGTTACAGGTTGCTGAGGCGCGTGCGGAAAAATAAACCTAACAGGATGATTATTTGGCAATCTAAGTTCAGGCACTATTGGCGCAAAACCATCACCGGAATCACCTAGTCCATGCAGCCAAATAACACAGGCCGTTGCAGGTACTTTAGGTTCTACGGTAATACGATCTAATGGTGCGGTTGACATGCTTTCCTCTTATTTGATGAGATTATAAAATTGTCGCTATCATAACGTTTCTGTTAGGTGCGATACAACCAAGTTCATAGCTAGTATAAATATAATTACCTAATACACACTGCAGTAAGCAGCTAGAAAATTCACGATTCAAAATAGTTAATTGTTACTAGAGTTTTCAAACACCTATTAAACATTGACGCTAGTCAATAAGCCCAATAAGGTGTAGCCATTACGGGTAAAATGTCAAGGAAGCACCATGAATAAGAAACCATCTTTTTTGTTCCAAAAATCTACACTGCTAAGTTTTGTGCTCATTTTGCTAATGCCCTCATTGGCCAACACAAAAAGCCAAGAACGAAGTACCATTTCACCTCCAAGAAAACTGACCAGCGAACAGTCAAAAGTCGCAGCAGCCAACTATCAAAAATACTGCTCCCTTTGCCATGGAGAAGACCGTGAAGGCCATGCTAACGATCATGCACCGTCTTTGAGTAGTAAAAGCTTAATGGAGTCAGGTGTTGCCCACCAAATATTGCGACCTATGTCATATGGCAGAAAAGGCACAGCAATGGGCGGTTACCTCGATGAAGTCGGCGGACCAATGACACTAGCGGAAACTTGGAACTTAACCTATTGGTTATTTGAAATGTCTGGTGTTGAACGTTTAAAGTTTTCGACCAAACCTGTGATTGGAGATAGTGAAAAAGGCGCTGGCACATATCAGCAACATTGTAGTTCATGCCACGGTGATAAAGGCCAGGGGGTAACTGCACCTGCATTAACAAACCAATCTGCGTTAGCCCACAATACCGATGAATTTATTCGACATGCTATCGAAAATGGCCGACAAGACACACCAATGCAAGCTTTCAAAGATATTTTATCACCAGATGAAATTAACAATATTACCGCCTTTCTGCGCAGTAAAGCATTGGGCTGGAAAGATGAAAGAACCATACTAAAAGCACTACCAACACCTGAGCAATACGTTATTAACAAAAATGGCGATGATCCTAATTTCAAATTACAAGATGGCATGTACGTGTCATCAGCACATTTATTCCAGGCACTTAAAGAAAACAAAAAAATGGTGTTACTCGATACCCGCGTGCCTTCAGTTTGGCAAACCGCACATATTGAGGGTTCAATCCCCTTCCCTTATTATGCCGACTTAGATGAAACGGTTGCAGGTATTCCAAAAGATGTTCAAATAATTGCCTATTGCTCATGCCCACGTGCGGCAGCTGACCATACTATAAAAAAATTAAGAAGGCGCGGTTATACTCGAACGGCAGTTTTGTGGGAAGGTATATTCGGTTGGATGAATTTAGGTTACCCTGTTATGCGAGGAAATATTGAAGACGTTTCCAATTAACAATAATAAATGCATGAGAACTAAAGTTAAAAATATTATTACAATCCTATCAAGCCATACTTTACAACGGAGAACTAAGTGCGACTTTTTAAAGTTACTTTAGCAAGTCTTTGTGTTTTTTTCGCAATCATACTTATTGTTTATAGTGCTCGTATTAGTATCATTAATAATATTGCTGATGAACAGTTAAATAGATATCAATTAAAAGTCGACTGTTTACAAGTAGGCATTACCAGCAAATTTGCATTAGTAATCGACAAATTATGCATACAAAGCCCTAAGGCTGATATCGATATTAATAACTTAACCCTGAAGTGGCGTTATAATTCATCAGTAGAAATCACTGATATTGATATAGATGAAGTAAAAATTGTAGGCTCGGAACATTTATTTTCACAAGTAAAAACACCACTTATTAACAATAAGCAAGCAAATAACGAGTCATTAGTAAAACAAGCTTCCGCAGCAGTACAAACAACACTCAAGCAAATACAGCAACTCCGGGCGCCCATAGTAAATATAAATGCACTTTCCTATATTCCTTTCAAGACCCCTAATACTAGATACTATGGAGAATTTTCATTAACGAACAACAAGGCTTTGTTATCATTGCGTAATGTCGCTAATCACAACATTGCGCATATTGAATTAAAGAAGCTACAGCAAGATACATCCCTTGCTATTACGAGTAATATCAAATTACTTAAAGATTTCATTACATCACATCAATTACCGACAACAGCCGAATTAGAAAATATAATCAAAAACATTCAGACATCAGGCACGCTTGGTTTAAAAGTAGAACATCATAAAGACACGCTGACATTAGCCTCTAAAATAACTAAATTATCGATAACGTCAGATGATGGCATTGCCAATAGTGGTGCCTTCCAATTAGCTGGAGCGTTTGATTTTACTGGGAAACTATCTTTAGGTAGTGACGATAATCAGTTCAGTAATTTAGAAGAAAATAACAATAAATCGAATTTACAACTAACATTTACAAACCATAATAATCTCTCACTAACTTATGCCACAAATAGCCTACTAGCATTATTAGAAAAAAATCAGCTGTCACCAGCGATACTAACATTACTGAAAAATAATCCTGTTGATGAAATAAAACTAACCATCCCAAATAACAGCTTACTTACCTTAAATGACAAAAAAATAAATCTTAGTCGTATTGAACTAAGCGCAAATGGCGAACAGCAATTTCATCATGTGAACCTCAGTAATATAAACGCTGATTTAGCAAACAATGACACTAACTTGCCTAACAACGTAGTTATTGAAAACTTTACCATTGACAGCCCTTTGAATATTGCAGAGGTTAACAACTTTACCACTAACCCTATTACACTGCATTTGACTGGTTCACTAAACAAATCAGCAAATGATACCAGCATTAATTTAGCAGATACGTCATCAATCATTGCTCACAGCATATTACTCAAAGAAGTTAATAAATCAGACAATAGCAAAATACTCATGGATGTAGATAGTTTGAATGCGTCCTTGGCAGGAAGCATTCAACTACTTGCTGATAAAAAAACTAACTTGAGTTTAAAGATAGAAAGCCGTGCAACAAGTTTAGTTGTGCCTAATACCATAAAAATTAAAACGTTTGACATTGCAAGTGACGTTAATGGCAATATGGAAGATATCAACATAAATACATCGGTAAGTGCAGACGAAGTTGCTCTTGGTAACATGATTATTTCTGGCCCAGTATTATCACCAAAACTTCAAATAGCAGCGCAAGCATTGCAATTAACCGACCTGCTTTCGTTAAACATACAATTGCCAACAAAAATAGAGCTAATTGATGGTTTGCTTGATTACAATATATCAGGCCAAATAACAAACTTTAATCAGCTAAGTAACACGCCTGTTGATGTTTCAGTTGCTGTCACCTCAGCCAGTGGTGATATCGATGGCATATGGTTGCAAGAATTAAATTGGCAGCAACATTTCACCTTATTGGCAGGAAAAATAACAACTTCACCAAGTCCAAAAGAGAATTTAACAGTTGAGTTAATTGAAACACCAACCCCGATCTCTAAGCTTTCCATTAATACAAACTGGACCTTTAATAAAAGCTTTAACTTTTCAGCTAACAAGCTAAAAGCTGATGTACTGGGAGGCAGTTTTTCGATCCCCAAAATACAATGGCCTTTTGAGCATGGCCATTCAGTTGATGTTCAGCTTCACAGTATAGACTTAGAGCAAGTATTGGCTTTAGATAAAAAACAAGGCATTGTAGTAACAGGTGATATTTCCGGCCAACTTCCAATTAAATATGACGGCGAAAAATACACCATAGAAAACGGTGAACTGCACAATATTAGTAATGGTTTGATACAAGTAATAGATAACCCAGCAGTTACTGAGTTAAAAGCTAATAATAGCCAGCTGCAATTGGCATTTGACGCTTTGCAAAACTTACATTATCACCAACTATCCTCTGCAGTTTCTATGGCAGATGATGGCTATATGCTTTTAGAAACGGTAATAAAAGGTCGAAACCCTGACATTGATAATGACGTTAATCTCAACTTGAATTTAAGTTACGACTTACTAGGCTTACTTGAATCTTTGTCAATAACGCAGCGCTTTGAAGAAGGTCTTATTAAAGGTTTACAAAAAAATTAAGGAGAAACTATGCGTAAAATACTAACCACAGTGTTAGCTATTTTTATAATAACCGGCTGTACACATAAGGTAGAAGTGAGTGCCAAAGAGCCAATCACGATTAATTTAAATTTAAAAATTGATCATGAAATAAAAGTAAAAGTAGACAAAGAACTCGATGACATATTTAGTGACGAAAGCGACGTATTTTAGGGAGAAGTAATGAATATTATAACCAACAAACTAATTAAAAAATTAACCTGCGCCCTATTAGTTTCTACTATGGCGTTTTCAGCTTGGGCCATTTCACTAAGTGATGCTAAAAAACAAGGCTTAGTAGGAGAGATGCCTAATGGTTATTTAGGTGTTGTTGTCGACAGCGCAGAAGCCAAAAGCTTAGTAGCAAGCGTTAATAAAAAACGTAAAAGTATTTATATGAATTTAGCGCGTAAAAACAAAATAACTATGCTACAAGTTACAGCATTAGCAGGCGAAAAAGCGCTAGCAAAAACACAGTCTGGCCACTTTATTAAAAATGCCGCTGGACAATGGGTGAAAAAATAACCTTTGGTAATAATAAAAGGAGATTATTTGATCTCCTTTTATTTTAAATTAAGCTTAAATTACTCCGAATCCATTTGCTCTGTCAAAAACTCGATAACTCTTTTGTGGCGCATTTTAACCGCTGATATTTTCATCTCGCTAATATCAGCAATGTCTTGAAAATCCAGCCCTGTTCTATATCTAAGCAACATAATATTACGATCAACAAACGATAATTTTTCAAGTAATGAAGACATGAGTAATACGATATCTTCTTCGTTAGGCAGTTCTGCTTCAAGCGAATCTAGGTATTCTTCATCATTTTCATACAACTCCCAACGGCGTTCTCGAATTTTATTAATGCATTCATTATGCGCAATTTTAAATAGCCAAACCTTGAAAGAAACGATCCACTTAAAACCCTTCAAATTTGTCAGGGCCTTTATAATTGTTTCTTGCACCACATCTTCAGCATCAGATTGATTATTGAGTACTTTCGTACAATACCCTTTTAGTTTGGGTAAATACGGTGTAATCAATTGCTGAAAAAATTTTGTGTCGTAGGGCAAGCTCTCTTGCACTAAGGCAACGAGCTGCCGCTCATTTAAAACACTCAAGTGAAAAGCAACCTACCTATTGCTTAGTCACTTTATTTTCTAATAAGAAAGTATTTGGCACAGTTACAATACTTTCGTCCTCAGCCATCACTTTACTCGCAACACTACCAATAGAGACCAAAGTTCCTTTGACTTCTTTAACTGCAATACTGTCTCCAACTTGATACATTTCCCGAAGATAAACGCCAGCAACAATTTCTTGCGCCATAGACTTAGTACCTATTCCTAAAGAAATGGCTGCAGCTAACCCAACACTCGCTATAACGACCGAAAGAATGTTATTTAATAAGGAAACATCAATATCGAGCTGAGTTATTGAAAGTGAGACCGTAATAACAATAATGATGCCGCGGCATACTTCCGCAACAGATCGACCATAGTCGACCCCAGTGTTTTTTGCCGCGATCTTAACGCCATTGAAAACAATTTGAGCTACAAAAAATCCACATAACAGAACAGCCAACGCGGCCAACAACTTAGGTAAAAATAGAGCTAATGTATCAATTAAACCTGATAGCATTTTTAAGCCAACAATATCTAACGCCGCAAGCAAAAAAATCAGTAAAATAAACGTTGAAATAATACTAGCAACAACTTGGCTACCTTGAACATTAATGTCCATTTTTTTAAGAAGCTGCTCTAGGCCAAGTTTATCTAAAAAGGTATTAAAACCAATTTTGATTAATGACTTATTAAGAAAACGCTTAATTAACGAAGAAATAATCCAGCCAACAAGTAAAAATACCAGAGCAACAATCAAGTCAGGCATAAATGTTACGACTTTGTGCCAAACAGCCATCAAGCCGTTATAAGTTTTTTCCGTAATATTTTCAGTTTCCATTATTTACTCCTATTTTGTGCCATATTTTTAAATATTGGCTTTAATATCTTCATAAATATGCTGGCAAACACCACCCAAATAGAGGCCATACCTAGCGCGATTAAATCTTTACTGCCCTGTTGCACATTGACAGTAGTTACAGCTCGTTTAAATAATTCATCGTCAGAAGTTGCAAAAGTAACATCATCATCACCTTCAAAACCTTTCGTTAAATCTTGTTCAATATTTTTCATCTTTTCCCCTAGCAATTTTTCAGTTGCTCTAACTAATAACGGTATCAAACCGCAAAAGTCACAATAATCTTTAACTAAAACCTAAATGTTATTGATAAATAAGTGCTGGCGAATTTTACGCTAGTTCCCAGCTAACTTTCCATAATTTACAGCACTTAAATACTGAACAGATTTAGTTATATGAAAGTGAGTTTCATCTGCAATATTTTAAAATCTGTAAAAAAGATAAATAAATTTGTGACTTTTCTAAATCCTTCGCGTTATAGCTACTAGAAACTAATAAAAATTATTTAGATATAAGTAAGGAATAACAATGAAAGCATTTAAAATCTCTCTTCTAGCAGCCTTAATCAGTTCCCCACTTGCGGCAGAAAACATTGATAAAACATGGGAGGTTGGCATGTTTGGCGACTATATAAAGTCAAGCACAAATAAAGAGTCAAATCTTGCTTGGGATCAGATTGAAGCGGGTAAATCAATTGGTATCGATTTACAAAAGATTATTGATGACTATTGGAATATTCGAATTGAGTTAGCAAAAACTCGCTACGACGTTCAAAACGGTCATGACAAAGATTACGGTAGCCGTGCAGGTGTTGACGCTATATACAAACTGGACGATAGCGATTTATACGTATTTGCCGGTGTTAAACGCTTCAACAATGTAAAAAGCTACAATGCTGTAAATGTTGGTGCTGGATATAACTTTCAAGTTAATGATCGTTTCTCATTGTATAGTGAGGCAGCAATATACAAAGATGTAGATTATGGTTTTGTTGACCAAGGTATCAAGCTTGGTTTGAAATATGCTTTTGGTGAAACTCAGCAAGCACCAGTTATCACTAAACCTAAAGCAACCGTAAAACCAGCTGTTGAAAAAGTTACGACAAAAGTAAAGGTTTTAGATAGTGACAATGACGGCGTGAGTGACGCCACTGACCGCTGTGAGAATACACCTGCAACAGTAAAAGTTGATTCAAAGGGCTGTACGCTTTATTCAGAAAGCGAAGTTGAAATTAGCCTAAATGTCGCCTTTGCCAACAACAGTTCTATTGTGCAGCCTGCAGTAGTTGATGATATTCAACGTTTAGCTGACTTTATGAAGGAATATAAAAATACATCAGTAGAAATTGAAGGCCACAGCTCAGCAACTGGTAGTGCAAAATATAACTTAATGCTTTCACAAAAACGTGCTGATGCCGTTAAAACCATTCTTATTGAAAAATTCAATGTTGAAAGTAGCCGTTTATCAGCAAAAGGGTACGGACAACAGCAATTACTTTCAAAAGAAAACACCGTCGCAGCGCATAAATTAAATAGGCGTGTGGTTGCAAAAATAGAAACTACAACCAAAAAAGCTATGAGTAAATAACTAAATATTTAGCCTTTAAAAGCGAAGTAATAATCATACTTCGCTCTATTAATTTATGCCTAAATATCTACGCGAATATTTTAGGAGTCAGCATGAAAAAAACTAACAAATCTTCGTTAAAGTTCATCGATAGAAACATCAAAAACAATGCTCAATCATTGTCTTATCCTATTAGGAAGCTTCAAGATTTCAAAGAAGTTGAAAAGCAAAATACAAAACAAGCTGAGCTGTCAAACTCCGTACCCACTAAGTAAACATTAAACTCGTTCAGCAATACTGAATTAAAGAAGGTAAACTTTCACTCATTACTCACTGAAATTTGAGCAACACTCTTTTAATTTAACATCTAGAATATAACTTATTATAAAAGCCTTCTTAAAAGCACTTAGTTCACACAAGGTAAAAGTTTACATAGATAGAAATCAAAAAAGGCTTACATTACCGTAAGCCTTTTTTATAATTTGGTGCAGATGGAGAGACTCGAACTCTCACGCCCTAAGGCACCACCCCCTCAAGGTGGCGCGTCTACCAATTCCGCCACATCTGCAAATATTGAAATTAGTTTGGTACGTCGCTGTCTTTTTCTATTGGTGCGTCGCTAGCAGGAACATCAGCGTTGTCAGCTTTTGGCTCAATGCTTTCACTTGGGATAGCATCTGTTGCTGGAGCAACTTGACCTGCAGGTACAGCTAAATCATCAAAATCAGCGCCTGCTTTAACACGGTTCGCCGTTAAGTTACCTAGTACTAAGCTGATAACAAAAAATGCAATCGCTAAATAGGTAGTTGATTTAGTTAAGAAGTTACCTGAACCACTTGAACCAAAAATAGTAGCTGATGAACCAGCGCCGAATGATGCGCCCATATCCGCACCTTTACCTTGTTGAATTAGTACTAAACCAATTAAACATAAAGCAACGATCAAATACACTACAATTAACACTTGATACAACATTTTATTATCCCTTTGCTGCCGAACAAATTATTTTAAATTCTTCGGCTTTTAAACTAGCACCGCCAATCAATCCACCATCGATATCAGCTTGTGCAAATAATTCTTCACAGTTTGTCGCGTTGACACTGCCACCATACAACAATGGTACTTTAACTGCGACGTTTTCATCAACTTTTGCGATAAAATCGCGAATAAATTGATGAGTTGCTTGTGCCATTTCTGGCGATGCTGTTTTTCCAGTACCTATTGCCCAAACTGGCTCATACGCAACAACAACATCAGCAAATTTTTCAATACCAATTTCGTCAATAACTGGCTGTAATTGCGAAGCTAGAACGATTTCGGTTTGCTCTGCAACACGCTCATCTTCACTTTCACCTACACATAATATAGGTTGAAGACCAGCTTCTAAAGCGGCTTTTACTTTATGTGCTACTAATGTGCTTGATTCTTTATATATACTACGGCGTTCTGAGTGCCCTACTATTACATAATTAACACCAACTTCTTGCAGCATTGATGTTGAAACTTCACCAGTAAAAGCACCTTTAGCATGCTCATTTAAGTTTTGAGCACCTAAACTAAATGCTTTAGCTAACTCTGCATTAGCGCTTGCTATGCAATATGCCGCTAAGTAAGGAAAACTTGGACAAACAACGACTTCAACGTTTTCATTTAAACTTACGTTTGTTAACTCTGAAACCATTGAGTTGACTAATGCTAAACTGCCATTCATTTTCCAGTTTGCTGCAACAATTGCGCGTCTATTCATTTTTCATTCCTAAATCAAAGCGGCGAGATATTAACTAACCTGTCGACAAGTTACAAGTTTTTCAAGCAATATCACGTTCATTTGCTTAATATTCGTTCGACAAGATAAATTCAAACAATTTTTACCACTAACAAGCTAGTTTTACTGCGTCAGCAATTTCATTTGCTAATGCCGTAACTTCTTCTAATTCAGGGCCTTCAACCATTACGCGAATAAGTGGCTCAGTGCCTGATTTTCTTAATAAAACACGACCTCGACCGGTTAACTTCTCGTTCACCTGATGTACCGCAGCGACTACAGCCTGATTTACTAGCGGATCACTGTCGCCAGAGAACCTTACATTAACTAAAACTTGTGGTAATTTTTTCATACCTTGGCGCAATTCAAATAAAGTTTTACCTGAATTACATACCGCGGTTAACACGTTAAGAGCAGCGATAATGCCGTCACCTGTAGAGGTATGTTTTAAGTTAATGACATGACCAGAGTTTTCAGCACCTAATTGCCAGCCCTTTTGTTTTAACATTTCCATGACGTAGCGGTCACCAACTTTACTGCGCGCAAATGGTACGCCCATATCTGCAAGTGCAAGCTCTAAGCCCATATTACTCATTAATGTGCCAACCACACCTCCGCGAATGCTACCGCTTTGTAAGTCATTACAAGCGATAATATAAACACTTTCATCGCCGTCGATAACGTAGCCAGTATGATCAACCATCATTAAACGGTCACCGTCGCCATCTAAGGCAATACCTAAATCAGCTTGATGTTCAACAACAGCCGCACTAATAGCATCCATTGAGGTTGCGCCACACTCGTGGTTTATATTTGTGCCATTTGGTGAGGTTCCAATTTCAATAACTTCTGCGCCTAATTCACGAAAAACGTTAGGTGCAATGTGATAAGTTGCGCCGTGTGCACAATCTACCACCATTTTCAGGCCATTTAATGAATATTGACTTGGAAAGTTACTTTTACAGAATTCAATATATCGCCCAGCAGCATCATCAATTCGATTCGCTTTACCTAAATCAGCTGACTCAACACAGCCCATTTCTTTATCAAGCTCTGCCTCAATGGCTAATTCAACTGCATCTGGTAATTTTTGTCCGTCTTGTGAAAAGAATTTAATGCCATTATCGTAAAACGGGTTATGTGATGCACTAATAACAATACCGGCTTCAGCACGGAATGTTTTAGTCAAATAGGCAATACCAGGTGTTGGCATTGGACCTAACAAGCCAATATCAATACCAGCAGCCGAAAAACCAGCCTCAAGTGCAGATTCCAACATATAGCCAGAAATTCGCGTATCTTTACCAATTAATACCTTTTTAGTGCCCTGTGCTGCTAACACACGACCGGCGGCATAACCGAGTTTCATTACAAATTGAGGGGTAATTGGGTATTGCCCAACTAAGCCACGAACTCCGTCGGTACCAAAATATCTTCTTTCTGACATTATTTTCTCCATTACGCTAAGCGCTTTGCCATCGGCATTTTAATGCGTATAAATATATTCATAATCGCAGCTTAGATTAGCGATTATCAGTTACTGTTTCTAATATTTTTAATGCATCCACTGTTTCTACAACATCGTGAACACGAATAATATGTGCGCCTTGTTGCGCGGCAATAATAGCAGCACTAATACTACCTGCTAATCGTTGCTCTACATCTCGATTCAATAAATTACCTATCATTGACTTGCGTGAGATCCCCACTAATAGTGGTAAATCAAGCGCTGAAAATTCGGATAAGTTAGCAAGTAAATGGAAGTTTTGCTCTAAAGTTTTTCCAAAGCCAAATCCTGGATCGAGAATTAGTCGTTCACGGGCAATACCAGCCTCAACACATTCAGTAATACGTTGCTGAAAAAAAGATTTAATATCATTAATAACATGCTCATAGCTTGGCTTATCTTGCATGGTTCGTGGCAGCCCTTGCATATGCATTAAACAAATAGGAATATCACTCTTAGCCAGCACATCAACACAGCCTTGATTTTGCAATGCACGTACATCGTTAATAATGTCAGCACCATTTTCAATAGCGGCTTGCATTACTGACGCTTTGCTAGTGTCGATTGAGACTAAAACATCAAAGCGCTGCTTAATTGC
Organism: Colwellia meonggei; assembly: GCF_057537295.1. Classification (NCBI taxonomy): domain Bacteria; kingdom Pseudomonadati; phylum Pseudomonadota; class Gammaproteobacteria; order Alteromonadales; family Colwelliaceae; genus Colwellia; species Colwellia meonggei. The sequence goes on along the minus strand of NZ_BAAJLZ010000003.1, from coordinate 112,783 downwards.
TTTTAATACAGGGATAACACGTGCTAATTCATCGCCATCACTAACCTCAGCTGCACCCGGGCGAGTAGACTCGCCACCTATATCGATAATGGTTGCACCTGCGGTGATCATTTGCTGCACTTGTTCCAATGCTTGCTCAGCATGAAAAAACTTACCACCGTCAGAAAATGAATCTGGTGTAACGTTTAAAATTCCCATTACATGCGGAGCTGATAAGTCTAATTTAGAATTTGGACAATTAAGTTGCTTTAACACAGTACTCTCATTATCTCGCTAGTTTCTCGTCACTAGCATTTTATTGTTTTAGCGTTTAACTACTTAACAACAAATAGTTAAACATTAAAATAATATAAAGCCCCAATAGAATTTAAATCAATTGATTTAAGCTATTGAGGCTTTATGGTTCCAGCTAAAATTTATTTAGCAGGAATATCTGAAGTATCATTTGAGCTTGTTGGCTCAGAAGATTCTTTTTTCTCGCTTTCCGCTTTCGCAGACGGCTTACTTGAGTCAGTATTATCTGAATCATCAGAGCCCATTGCACCAAAATCAGCTGGTGGACGAACCTTAGTACGATTCATTAAGTCATCAATTTGTAACGCATCAATGGTTTCATATTGCATTAACGCATCTTTCATTGCATGAAGAATATCTTCATTGTCTTTTAAGATTTGTTCAGCACGTTGGTAATTACGATTAACAAACTCTTTAATTTCTGCATCAATAGCTTGTGCGGTGTCGTCAGACATATTTAAAGATTTTGATGATGTTCTGCCTAAGAATACTTCACCTTCTTCTTCAGCAAACAGCATAGGGCCCATTTTTTCTGAGAAACCCCATTGCGTAACCATTTTACGCGCAAGTTGCGTTGCACGTTCAATATCGTTTGAAGCGCCAGTTGAAACCTTTTCGAAACCATAAATCATTTCTTCAGCAATACGACCACCGTACAATGATGAAATATTGCTTTCTAAATGCTGTTTACTATGGCTAAAGCGGTCTTGCTCAGGCAAATACATAGTCACACCTAACGCACGACCACGAGGAATAATACTCACTTTATATACTGGATCATGATCTGGTACTAAACGACCAACAATAGCGTGACCTGCTTCATGGTAAGCAGTCATTTCTTTTTCAGCTTCGTCCATCACCATAGAACGACGCTCAGAGCCCATCATGATTTTATCTTTAGCTTTTTCAAACTCAGCCATACCAACAACACGACGTGCTGAACGAGCGGCAAATAAAGCAGCTTCGTTAACTAAGTTAGCTAAATCAGCACCAGAAAAACCTGGGGTACCACGAGCAATTACCGATGCTTTAACATCATCACCTAATGGTACTTTGCGCATATGGACCTTAAGAATTTGTTCACGTCCACGAATATCTGGTAAACCAACAGTTACTTGACGGTCAAAACGGCCAGGACGTAATAAGGCAGGATCGAGTACGTCAGGACGGTTAGTTGCGGCAATAACAATTACCCCTTCATTACCTTCAAAGCCGTCCATTTCAACAAGCATTTGGTTAAGTGTTTGTTCACGTTCATCGTGACCACCACCCATACCAGCGCCACGTTGGCGGCCTACGGCATCGATTTCATCAATGAAGATGATACAAGGAGCTGATTTTTTCGCTTGCTCGAACATATCTCGCACACGTGATGCACCAACACCAACAAACATTTCAACAAAGTCAGAGCCTGAAATAGTAAAGAAAGGTACTTTAGCTTCACCAGCAATGGCTTTTGCTAATAGTGTTTTACCTGTACCCGGTTGACCAACCATCAATACGCCCGATGGAATACGACCACCGAGCTTTTGGAAACGAGATGGGTCTTTTAAGTAGTCAACCAATTCAGAAACTTCTTCTTTTGCTTCATCACAACCAGCAACATCAGCAAAAGTCGTTTTGATTTGATCTTCACTAAGTAAACGCGCTTTTGATTTGCCAAAGCTCATTGCGCCTTTACCGCCACCACCTTGCATTTGACGCATGAAGAAAATCCATACACCAATAAGCAGTAACATTGGGAACCAAGAAATAAAAATAGATGTAAGAATACTTGGTTCTTCAGGTAGTTCACCTGAAGCGTTAACGCCTTGTTTAACTAAGTCGTTAATTAAGTCACGGTCATAGCCACCAGGGATAACTGTAACAAAGTTTTCGCCACTGCGTTTAATACCGTTGATAACACCGTTTCTGTCTACGTCAACTTCACGAATTTGCCCTTGACGTACGTCTTGGATGAATCGAGTGTAATCTACTTGTTGTTCATTGCCGCTCCCCGGAGTAAAACTCTGGAAAACAGACATTAATACAACTGCAATAACTAACCATAAAATAAGATTTTTTGCCATATCGCTCAACTTAATGACCTCTTGCTAATGTTCAAAATGGTGCGATGAAATAATTCCATCTAATTTACTACAATTTAAAGCCGGTAGCTACAAGATAAACTTCACGTGAACGAGCACGGGAAGATTCTGGCTTGCGGGTTTTAACGGTTTTAAATGCGGCTCGAGCATCTTTCATGAATTGCTCGAAGCCTTCTCCCTGGAACACTTTCACAACAAAAGCGCCATTTTTCTTTAATACTTGGTTGCACATATCGAGTGCTAATTCTACCAAATACATACTACGCGCCGCGTCTGCAGCATCATTACCGGTAAAGTTTGCTGCCATGTCAGACATCACAACATCAATATTTTTACCATTAATTCGGGTTAATAAGGCGTCTAAAACTTCTTCTTCACGAAAGTCACCTTGTAAAAAGTCAACACCGGCAATTGGATCCATAGCTAATATATCGCAAGCAACAACTTGCCCTTTGTCTCCAACAACCTTAGTAGCATATTCTGACCAACCACCAGGGGCTGCGCCTAAATCAACAACCTTCATGCCTGGTTTGATTAACTTGTCTTTCTTATTAATTTCTTCAAGTTTAAAAACAGCGCGCGAACGAAGTCCTAATTTTTGCGCTTTTTTTACATATTCATCATCAAAATGTTCTTGTAGCCAACGAGCACTACTAACACTGACCTTTTTCTTACTCATTCAATCCACTTATTTGTTTATGCTGTTTAAAGCGCGGAATATTTTATCGGTATTTATCAATATTACTCATTGCATAGTAAAAATATCATCATGCAACATCAAAAAATCACCTTAAAAAGCTGCCACTTTGTAAACAATATTAGTATTACAAACTAGATGGAGGTAAAATAGCGATAATTCAAGCTAACTTGTAACGAAAATTGTTAATGAACTTAAATAAAAAGCAAATTCAATATTTAAAAGGCTTAGCACACAGCCTTAAACCCGTTGTTTTACTTGGTAACAACGGCCTTACTGAAGCAGTAGTTGCTGAAATAGACTTCGCTTTAAATCACCATGAATTAATTAAAGTTAAAATTCCAACTGACGATCGCGAAACCAAAGCTTTGATTGTTGAAGCTATTTGCCGTGAAACTAATGCAATAAAAGTGCAAGTGATCGGTAAAACTTTAATTATCTTCCGTGAATCTGAAGAAAAGAAAATTCGTATTCCTAAGTTATAATTAATTATTCAAAGTTAATTTATTTAAAAAAGGGCATAAGCCCTTTTTTTTGTGTCACAGAAACAGCCAACTAAAACAACACCATTACATTAGAAAAAACTAATATACATTATTTTATCCTTGTCTTAGAATGCACCAACAATAATAAACTATTTGAAAGGATCATTATGATTTTATCGATACCTGAGTTGGTTGCACTGGCAAAGAAAAATGTTACTTGTATTAGCGCAAAAGAAGCATTTGAAGATAAAGATGCAACTTTTATTGATGTTCGAGAGCCTGCTGAATTTAATGCTTCATCTGTGGCAAATTCAATTCAAATCCCCCGTGGTGTTCTAGAAATGAATATCGCTAAACATTGCAGTAATGCTGAAGCTAGTATCTATTTACATTGCGCTTCTGGTGGGCGTGCCGCCTTAGCCGCAGAACAACTTCAACGCATAGGTTATCAGCAAGTTAAAGCAATCAGTTGTAAACATGATGACGTTTGCCAGGCACAAAAAAACCAGTAAATATTGCTAGAGTTAACTTTAACAAAAAAATTACTGGTTTAAATGAGTGAGTGTTCAAATTAAATTATTGAACACTCATTATCATATTATTACCGCTTAAATATGATCAACTGCGATAATTTCATATTCAACAATACCGCCTGGGGTGTTAATTTCAATTTCAGAATCGACTTCTTTACCAATTAAACCACGAGCAATAGGTGAATTTACTGAAATACGATTTTGTTTAATATCTGCTTCGTCATCACCAACAATTTGATACTTCACTTCTTCTTCGGTATCAATGTTTAATACAGTTACCGTTACGCCGAAAATAACTTTACCGTGATTAGGTATTTTAGTGACATCAATAACCTGCGCGTTACCTAGTTTGCCTTCAATATCTTGAATACGACCTTCACAAAAGCCTTGTTGCTCACGTGCCGCATGGTATTCAGCATTTTCTTTTAGATCGCCATGTTCACGAGCTTCAGCAATTGAATTGACAATCTCTGGGCGTTTAACTGTTTTTAAATAATTTAATTCTTCACGTAACGCATCAGCGCCGTGCACAGTCATTGGGTATTGACTCATATTAATCCTTAGTTCTTCTAACAACAAAGGCGGTAGCACTATTAGTGACCACCACCTTTATAATAATTCATTAGGGGCGTTTATCAAAAATGAATAAGCGCCACCTTATTATTAACAGCTTTTATGTAACTCTTGAATTGATGTTACTGTATTTCTATCATCAGCAGCGTGTGCCTGACAAGCGGCAAATGCTGCATTTAGAGTTGTAGTATAAGCAACTTTGTAGCGTAAAGCACCACCACGTAACACTTTTGAATCTTCAATCGCTTTGCGACCTTCAGTTGTGTTAATAATATAGTTATACTCGCCATTTTTAATTCTATCAAGAATATGTGGACGACCTTCATGTACCTTGTTAACTAAACGACATGGAATGTTCGCTTCACCAAGGATAACCGCAGTACCGTGAGTTGCATCCAATTCATAACCTAAAGCAACCATTTGCTTAGCTAACTCAACCACACGCTCTTTATCACTATTTCTTACTGAAATTAATGCGCGACCATCTTTTGGTACTGAAACACCTGCGCCTAAGTTAGCTTTTGCATACGCTTCTTCAAACGTTTTACCAACGCCCATTACTTCACCAGTAGAACGCATTTCTGGGCCAACTAATGGGTCACTGCCATGGAACTTGTTAAATGGGATCACCACTTCTTTCACTGAAAAGTAAGAAGGGATAACTTCTTTAACAATGCCTTGCTCTTTAAGAGATTTACCAGCCATAACACGAGCACCAACTTTTGCCAGCGGCACTGAAGTTGCTTTTGAAACAAACGGTACCGTACGAGCTGCACGCGGGTTTACTTCAATTAAGTAAACTTTGCCGTCTTTAACTGCCATTTGGGTGTTCATCAAGCCATTTACACCCAACTCAAATGCAAGGTCAGTAACTTGCTTGCGCATAACATCTTGAACTTCTTGGCTTAAGCTATAAGCAGGTAATGAACATGCTGAATCACCTGAGTGAACACCGGCTTGTTCAATATGCTGCATGATACCGCCAACAACTACATCGGTGCCGTCACAAACAACATCAATATCAACTTCAATGGCATCATCTAAGAAATGGTCAAGTAATACAGGCGAATCATTTGAAACACTTACCGCTTCAGTCATATAGCGACGTAAATCATCTAAGTCATAAACGATTTCCATTGCACGACCACCAAGCACATAAGATGGACGAACGACCAATGGGAAACCAATAGCTTCTGCTTTAGCCATTGCTTCATCAAGTGATGTTACAGTTGCATTTTCTGGCTGTAATAAACCTAAACGGTCAACAGCTTGTTGGAAGCGTTCACGGTCTTCAGCTCGGTCAATAGCGTCCGGTGAAGTACCAATAATTGGCACACCCGCCGCTTCTAAAGCACGAGCAAGTTTAAGTGGTGTTTGGCCACCGTATTGTACGATTACACCTTTAGGCTTTTCAACACGTACAATTTCAAGTACGTCTTCAAAAGTGATTGACTCAAAGTATAAACGGTCAGATGTATCATAATCAGTTGAAACGGTTTCAGGGTTACAGTTAACCATGATTGTTTCATAACCATCTTCACGAAGTGCTAATGCAGCGTGAACACAACAGTAATCAAACTCAATACCTTGACCGATACGGTTAGGGCCACCGCCTAAGATCATGATTTTATCATTGCTAGTTGGGTTTGCTTCACACTCTTCATCATATGTTGAATACATGTATGCTGTATCAGAGCTAAATTCAGCCGCACAAGTATCAACACGCTTGTAAACTGGGAAGATATCTGCATTATGACGTTTTTTGCGAATTTCAGCTTCAGCAACACCAATTAAGTCAGCAAGGCGTGAGTCAGCAAAACCTTTACGTTTAAGTTGACGTAAATATTCAGGAGTTAATACTTTTAAGCCCCCTTCTGCAACTTTTGCTTCTTCTAAAATAATATCTTCAATTTGAACTAAGAACCAGCGGTCAATTTTCGTTAAACGGAAAATATCATCAACACTTAGGCCTAAACGGAAAGCATCGGCTACATACCAAATGCGATCAGCACCAGCTTCTTGAAGCTCATGCATAATTTTAGTTTTAGCGCCCGGTTGAGTTACATCAACTTTAGGGTCAAAACCGTTGGCACCTACTTCTAAACCACGTAAGGCTTTTTGTAATGACTCTTGTTGGTTACGACCTATAGACATAACTTCACCAACAGACTTCATCTGTGTGGTTAATCGGTCTTCAGAACCAGCAAATTTTTCAAAGTTAAAGCGTGGAATTTTTGTTACAACGTAATCGATAGTTGGTTCAAATGATGCTGGGGTAGCACCGCCAGTAATATCATTAGTTAATTCATCAAGCGTGTAACCTACAGCTAACTTCGCGGCTATTTTCGCAATTGGGAAACCCGTTGCTTTTGAAGCAAGTGCTGAAGAGCGAGATACGCGAGGGTTCATCTCAATAATGACCATACGGCCAGTATCAGGACAAATACCAAACTGTACGTTTGAACCACCTGTTTCAACACCAATTTCACGTAATACCGCAATCGATGCGTTACGCATGATTTGGTACTCTTTATCAGTAAGTGTTTGTGCAGGTGCTACTGTGATTGAGTCACCAGTATGAATACCCATAGGGTCAAAGTTTTCGATTGAACAAATAATGATACAGTTATCATTTTTGTCGCGAACCACTTCCATTTCATACTCTTTCCAGCCAATTAATGATTCATCAATTAATAGCTCTGAAGTAGGAGAAAGGTCTAAACCACGAGTACAAATTTCATCAAATTCTTCGCGGTTATAAGCGATACCACCGCCCGTTCCACCCATAGTAAACGACGGACGAATAATACAAGGGAAACCGATACGTGTTGACGTATCATGGGCTTCAGCAATCGTGTGAACAATTTCAGCACGCGGTGTTTCTAAGCCAATTGCTTTCATCGCTTTGTCGAAACGACTACGGTCTTCCGCTTTATCAATAGCGTCAGCCGTTGCGCCAATCATTTCAACATTAAATTCTTCTAATACACCTTTAGCTTCAAGCTCAAGTGCACAGTTTAATGCCGTTTGACCACCCATAGTAGGTAGTACAGCACAAGGACGTTCTTTTTCAATAATTTTACGAACAACTTCCCAATGAATAGGCTCAATGTAAGTTGCATCAGCCATTTCAGGATCAGTCATTATAGTTGCAGGGTTAGAGTTAACTAAGATAACTCGGTAACCTTCTTCGCGTAATGCTTTACATGCTTGTGCGCCAGAGTAATCAAACTCACATGCTTGACCAATAACAATTGGGCCTGCGCCTAAGATCAAGATACTTTTTAAATCAGTACGTTTTGCCATTATATAATCTCTCTTCTCTTGTCTAGGAACTAAGCTTTTTTAGCTGCAACGATTAGGTCAATAAAATGATCGAACAATGGTGCTGCATCTGCAGGGCCAGGGCTCGCTTCAGGATGGCCTTGAAAGCTAAATGCTGGTTTATCTGTACGATGAATACCTTGAATTGAACCATCAAATAATGACTTATGCGTCACTGTTAAGTTTTCAGGCATATTATTTTCATCAACTGCAAAACCATGATTTTGCGCCGTGATCATCACAACATTACGATCAAAGTCTTTTACTGGGTGGTTACCGCCGTGGTGACCAAATTTCATTTTGATGGTTTTTGCACCACTTGCTAAACCAAGCAACTGATGACCTAAACAAATGCCAAATACAGGAATATCTGTAGTTAAGAATTTTTTGATAGCGGTAATAGCGTAGTCACATGGTTCAGGGTCACCAGGGCCATTTGATAAGAAAATACCGTCAGGGTTTAATGCTAAAACTTCTTCTGCTGATGTTTGCGCTGGTACTACCGTTAACTTACAACCACGGTCGACTAACATGCGTAAAATATTACGTTTTGCACCGAAATCATATGCAACCACATGAAACTCAGAGTTTTCAGGCGTAACATGCCCTTTACCAAGCTCCCAACTTCCTTCTGTCCACTGGTACTGTTCTTTAGTTGAAACAACTTTAGCTAAATCCATGCCTTTTAAGCCTGGGAATTCTTTTGCCTTCAATAACGCTGTAGCTTCATCAATATTCTCACCAGCAAGTATGCAACCGTTTTGTGCACCTTTTTCACGTAAAATTCGTGTAAGTTTACGGGTATCAATGTCAGCGATACCTAAAATATTTTTCGCTTTTAGATAGTCACTTAAACTTTGTTCATTTCGAAAATTACTCGCTAATAGCGGTAAGTCACGAATAACTAAACCTTTTGCCCAAATAGTACTAGATTCTTCATCTTCACTATTAGTACCTGTGTTACCTATATGTGGGTATGTTAGAGTAACAATTTGCTCTGCATAGGAAGGGTCTGTAAGAATTTCTTGGTAGCCTGTCATTGAAGTATTGAATACAACTTCACCAACAGCCGCCCCTTCTGCACCGATAGCGGTGCCCTTAAATATAGTGCCGTCTTCAAGCACTAAAATGGCAGATTTAGTCAATTTAACCTCCGTTAAGAAGAAAGAATATTAATAGCGAAACAACTAATAACTTCACCATTAATTACAAAAGCGATACGCACAAAAAATGCCAAAAATTAAACCAAGTTCATCATGAACAGTAAATTTTTGACAAAATCCACTTATTTTACGCCTGAATGCTTCTTTCGTCTAGTAGTAATTGTAAAAAACTCTCTGTTTTTAACGTTTTTACTACAAAGACGCCAAAAACAATACTTATCTATTAAAAACACCAACAAAACCTAACTATTTAGTCAGGTTTTTAACATTTTATTGGTTAGTCTTTCAAACCTAATACATCTTGCATATCATAATAACCAGCAGGTGCTTCACTTAACCAAAATGCTGCTCGCATTGCACCAAGCGCAAAGGTCATGCGCGAACTTGCTTTATGGGTTAATTCAATGCGCTCGCCAATATCTGCAAAAAATGCCGTATGCTCACCAACAATATCGCCAGCACGTACAGTCGCAAAGCCTATCGTTTCAGGCTTTCTTTCATCAGTAATGCCTTCGCGGCCATAAACGGCAACTTTATTTAGGTCTCGCCCTAAAGTGTCAGCAATCACTTGCCCCATTTTCACAGCAGTACCTGACGGTGCATCTTTTTTAAATCTGTGGTGTGCTTCAAAAATTTCTATATCAGTATAGTCGCCAATTGCTTTTGCTGTTACTTCAAGCAGTTTAAATAATAAATTCACACCAACACTAGTATTTGGCGCTAAGATTACCGGAATTTCATCACCTGCATTCTTTACCACTTCTACTTGTTGGTCAGAAAAACCCGTAGTCCCTATAACTAGCGCTTTATTATGTTGTTTACACCATTGAATATGTTCTAGAGTCGATTCTATTGAAGTAAAGTCAATGAGTACATCGGCCGCTAACAATGTTTGGTAATCTGTCGTTGTCTTTTGACCAATTTCGCCAATACCAGCAAGCTCGCCAAGATCAAAATTTTCAAATGACGACCCTTTGCGTACGCTACCACCAACTAGCTCAATTGATTTATGCTCAATTGCCGCTTCGATTAAATTGCGTCCCATTCGCCCACTACAGCCTAAAATGGCAACTTTAACTATCATGACTTTTCCTATTCGGTTATCTTATTTTCAGTATTGTTAGAAATATCAAAAGGGGTACTTAGCGCCACTGACTGGCTAAGCTCTTGTGATACTACATTGACAATTTTCCATTGTTTATCAACTAAAGCAATATGATAAAAAGCTGAAAAATCGGTAAACAGCTCGCCATCTTGAGAAAAAAACTGCCAATCAATACAGGCTAAAATTAAATCTGCATTAACTTCACTAAAACTCGCTTTTGCGCTATTGAATGTTTTTATACCTGCCTGTGATAAAACATTGAAAATATCTGAAAATTCACGTTTAAAATCATCTACATCACAAATTAACACGGCTTTATCTGGCGTATGTAAAGTACAGGGTAATTGATAGCAAGATAATGTTTTTGCTATATCTTGTTGTTCAAATGCCGTAACGTACTGCTCAAATAGCGCTTCAATAATCAAAGTATTCATTTAGTGAGTTTAGCTCTTAGCTAGTTAGTTTTAGTAAACAAAGCCTATAAAAAAGCCCTCAAATGAGGGCTTTTAAAAAATAGTATAATTAGCTAACGATGGCTAATAACTCAACCTCAAAAACTAAAGTTGCATAAGGAGGAATGGCACCTTGAGAACCACGCTCACCGTACGCTAAGTTATAAGGTACATATAAACGCCATTTTGAACCTTCAGTCATTAATTGTAATGCTTCAGTCCAACCAGCGATAACGCCACCTACTGGAAATTCAGCAGGTTGGCCACGATCAACAGAACTATCAAAGATATCACCGTTGATGAAAGTACCGTGGTAATGTGTACGTACAGTGCTTTCAGCAGAAGGTTTCTCGCCTTCACCTGTAGCTAATACTTCATACTGTAAACCAGAGTCAGTTACTGTTACTTCATCACGCTTTGCATTTTCTGCAAGGAACGCTTCGCCTTCAGCTGACTTTTCTTTTGCTTCAGCTTGCTCTAACTCTTGCATCTTTTTAGATACAACAGCAAAAGCTTCATTTAGGTCTTCATCAGATACTTGGCTTGCAACATTTGCAATCGCATCAGCTAAACCAGCTTGTACAGCAGATACGTCAAAATCTTTAAAAGGATTGTTACGTAATTGGTCACCTAATTGACGACCTACACCATAACTTACGCGTTGTTCGATAGTTTCGATTTTATTTTCAGACATTATTTAATCTTCACATTAATTGATACGATAAAAATTCGCGCAAGAATAGCATAAACTTGACTCAGTCTGTAGTGCTAGCAACAGCATTTTAGTTATTTATTATAATTTATTGAAACCACTGTAAATGATAATGATTACTGTTATTGACAATATATTATCAAATTGTTAATTTTATTGAGTCAACATTGATAGTTGACTATCTTAAATGGAAAATATAAGGAATATATTGTGAATAAAACATTAAAGGCTTTAGCACTTATTGGTACAACTTTTTTTGCTGGTTCAGCTCTAGCAACTGAACTTGTATGTGATGTATACCCAAAAAGTGGTGGAAACTCTATTGGCAACGGAACACAGGATTGTGAAGGTTTCGACTTTTCATTTGGTAATTCTACGAATGGTAAGTTTTATCTTAAAAACATTTCAAAACCAATAAGTACTGTCATTTGGAGTGGCAAAGCAAAATGTACTGGTGGTACTTCATGTAATGTAACTGTACGTGCTTATAATCCTGGTTATAGTGCAGGTGCGACAGTTCTTTATCAAGACGGAACGTATGAAGTTCTAAATACTGCTCATATGTTTTACGAAACAGGTCACTAGCTAATTATTATACAGCCTACTTTAGGTAGGCTGATTTAAATCACGTATTAACTCTGTAGCAACTACCAAACATCTTACAGCTTAACACTTTATTTTACATGACTTTTATTGTGAATTTTAATTCAACGCTTCTCACTCATAATTTCAATCAACTTTTGGTAACATTGGGTTAGCACTGGCGCAGATATATTCAACTCTTTCACATGTATCATAGGATACGCAACCAAAATATCAAATTCCGATTGTTGCCCTGTGGCAATGTCTCGTTGCATAGATGTCTCACTACTATCTGGTAGTCGAGAAAGAAAGGTCATTGTTTCCTTAATGTGCTTATCACTAAGTTGAACACCTATTTTTCGAGCTATTTCCGCATATTCAATAACAATACGCTCTAGTAAAAACTCAATATGACTTTGCGAACGAATCTCACCCAAATTAAACTTTCTCGCTGAAGCCAATGCCCCCCATGCCGCAACAAAAATAAACTTACGCCACAAAGCTAAATGAATATCACTGGTTACTCCAACGCTTATACCTGCCAACTTTAGACGCTTTGCAATTTCGCTTAATTGCTTAGCTTCAACTGCTTTTAAATCATCATTCTCAATTTTTGTATCATTACAAGCAAAGGCGCCTAACGTAATGTGAGGTTTGGCACCACTATGAATTATGATCCCATCAGTATTTTTCACCGCGATAATTTTTGCTAAACCGCCAAAAATATTTTCAAGTAAAATACCATGCTCTTTCATAACCTCTGCTACGTTAACACCGTTTAATAATGGTATTACCCGTGTTTGCTCTGAGATTAATGACTTAATTTGCACGATAGCATCAGCTAACTGGTATGATTTTACACAAAGAAAAATAACATCTGCAGGTGCGCTTAAACTATCACTGTTTAAGTTTTCCGCATTTACCACATCAATTGAAGGTAAGTGCACATCACCTTCAATGCTTTCTATGTTTAAGCCTGATTCTTGCAGTGCTTTAAGTTGCTGCCCACGCGCGATAAAAGTAACTTTTTCGCCATGTTGCGCTAAACGGCCACCAAAATATCCACCAACAGCACCACAACCAACAATAACAAAATGCATTCCACGTCCTTTATTACTCGAATTTGCTAACTAAACTAAGCCGAAGTTTATCATGCAAAAAAGTAAAATACTTAGCGGATTGAAATCAAATTAAGCCCTATAGGCTACACTTTAACTAGCGAAACGTCGCATTGCGCGTAATTCGCAACCGCGTTAGCCGTTGAGCCAATCAATGCATTGATGCCTTTTTTCGAATGCGTACCTAAAATTATCAAGTCTGCATTTTTAGCTTCAGCAAGTAAGCATATTTGTTCATATGCTTTACCAAATTTAACCTTTACGTTTTTAATCGATATACCAAAAGTAGCAACTTTTGCTTCGATAGCAGGTAATGCACTTTCCTTTAATTCTTTCTGGTAATCATTAGGGAGTAGCGTATAGGGAATGACATGAGTCACTATCAGCTTGGCTTGAGTAAGTTGTGCGAGCTGGTTCGCCTTAGACAAAACCAGTTCACCTTCATCGCTATTTTCTATTGCACAAATAATCGTTTTATACATGGAATATCCTTAACATTTATTAGAAGTAAAAACCTTATGTTCCCCGTACTAGGTAAATAAAACGTCTCAACATTCACTTCCTAGTTTGAAGTCATCATTTTAATAAAACATCGACATGGCGAATTTACAGCAAGCTCTAGAAATTTGGTTCGCTCAAAAGCACTACAATAAGCACTACAATAAGCACTATTTAAATTTATCAGATAAAGGCCAAAACTCAATCTGTTCAATTGATGTACATCAAGAACAATTCGACTTTATTTTTTTTGAAGTAAAAACAAAGGATAATATTGAAAAAGATCGATAAAAATATCGTTTAAATAAGGATATTTAGAGTGGGTAATGACAAAGAAGTAGCAATTGAACTAGCGCTTTCGTTTTATAAAGCGATGATATAGTAAAAGTGTGAAATATATCACCGTCAGGTAGATTAGAACTGTTGTTAAATAAGTAACCTAGTATGCAACGGCTATGGCTTCTTCAACCATGTTAACTAACTCTCGATAACCGAAACGAGTTAATGGTTTGCCATTGACAAAGAACTGCGGTGTTGCGCGAACATTAAGTGTTTCTGCATCACTAACATCTTGAGCAATAACTTTTAATACTTTTTCACTCATCATGTCAGTTTCTAACTGCTGCTGATTTATTGCTAAAGTTGCTAAAAATTGCAATGCAAGCTCTGGTTGCGCTGTATGATGGCGTGTCCAGCCCTGTTGATTAGCAAAAAGTAACTTTAATGCTGACCAAAACTCACCTTGCAAATGAGCAGCTTCAAGCATAGCCACAACTTTATCAGCTCCTTTGTGAAATGGTGTATAACGCATTTCTACTTTTACTTTTCCTGGATATTTTTTAATGATGTTATTCACTAATGGGTAGAACTGAGCGCAGGTTTCACAGGCAGGGTCAAAAAACTCAATGATGGTAACCTTAGCATCTGCCGCACCTTTACTGGGTGAGCCTGAACGGCTTACCGCATCTATATGACTACTCGCTAACTCATTTTCTTTAGTTTCTTGTTGTGATTGAAATATTGATGTCGCAGCGAAAAAAGCTAAAAATAATATAATCACTGTGCTAATAAATAGAATTTTTTTATTCAAGGTAACCTCATTTAGTTTTAGTATCAGCGAAAAATAAAAGTATGCCGATTACGACAAATGTTAGTAAAGACATCATTGGCATATTGAGCCAGCCAAAAATATTTAAGTGCGTTTCTGAACAAGGAATATCGGCAATACAAGGCTGAGCACTTTCAGGAATAGCGCCAGCAACGAGTAATACATGAAATAATGCAACTAAACCACCAAATAGTGTCAATATGCCTGCATATCGAATTATTTTATCGTCAAAAGGAAATAATGCCAAAGGTAGCATTAATACCAAAGGATACATGGCAATACGTTGATACCAACATAAAACACATACTGGTAACTTCACAATTTCACTAAAAAACAAACTCGCTAGTGTCGCGATTGTGGCAATTAGCCAACAGCTAAAAACTAACAACCAAGCTGAAGAAGTGTTTGCATTTGTCTCTTTCATATAACCTCAGTTTATATTACGACATCTTATACAGCAGCATCGTAAATTATTGAGCAATTATAATATAAAGAACATCGTTATTAAAAGGTTGTCTTCCACATATTAATAAGCATCAAGAAATATAATAAATAAACTGAGTATTACCCAATTAGTAGCACCTGACGCTAATCTCCTTTAGGTAAATAACTGAGCTTAATCTTTCACACAACCAGATAAACCTCTAGACGTCTAGATTGACAAATATTTTTTTATTCCTATAATGCAATCCAACATAGACATTCTAGCAAAAGTCGTTATTGTTTGATTTATAAAAATAATAATAACGATAAAGACTTTATTCATGACATCAGAAAACACACAGCAAACAGTTTCAGCTCCCCCACCAAATCACAGCCTGAAAAGCCTACTACCATTTGGGGTATTTCTAGGGCTATTTCTTGGCACAGGTATCGTTTTAACGCTACAAGGTGTCGACTTCGCGTTTTATCAATTGCCTGCCAGTATTGCCATCATTCCGGCAATACTATTAGCAATTGCTATGGGACGTGAAACCACTAATGAAAAAATAGCTCAATTTATTCGAGGTGCAGGCCACCAGAATATTATAACTATGTGTGTTATCTACTTATTGGCTGGCGCATTTGCGACAGTGGCAAAAGCAACCGGAAGTGTTGATGCCAGTGTGCAATTAGGTTTGTCGATATTCCCTGACTACCTATTATTACCAGGGCTATTTTTAGTTGCCGCATTTTTAGCAACGGCAATGGGGACTTCAATGGGCACCATTGCCGCTATTGCTCCTATTGCTTTAGGGTTTATCGAATCTTCCGATATAGACCCGAGCATTATTGCTGGTTGTATCATTTCGGGCGCAATTTTCGGTGATAACTTATCTATTATCTCTGATACCACTATTGCATCTACCCGCAGCCAAGGCGCGCACATGAAGGATAAGTTTAGAGTTAATTTTAAGTTTGCAGTACCTGCGGCGTTAGTTTGCTTAGCAATTTTTGCAACCCAAGGCATTACTCTTGATCATCAGGCCAGCCAAGATCTCGATATTATTGGTTTTTTACCTTACATTGTGATCTTGGCGCTAGCGCTATCAGGCATGAATGTGTTTATGGTGTTGATTATCGGAATAATTCTCGCCGCAGCGATTGGCATGTTAAATAATGGCTACCAATTAGCAAGTTGGGTAAGCGACATAAATAAAGGTTTTGCAGGTATGCAAGATATCTTTATTTTATCTTTATTTATTGGTGGTTTAAGTGAGCTTATTAAGCATCAAGGTGGCTTAAGTGCACTTACTGCGAGTATTGAAAGATTAACTCGAAAACTAAGCCCAAATAACCCAAAACGTGCCTCGGGTATTGGCATCGCTTCATTAGCATTTAGTTGTAACTTTTTTACTGCTAATAATACCGTTTCAATTATTGTTACCGGTGAAACGGCAAAAGATTTAGCGCAAGACGGTGAATTAAGCCCTGCGCATTCCGCAAGCTTATTAGACATATTTGCCTGTATAAACCAAGGCTTATTACCTTATGGGGCACAAGCATTACTTCTTGGTGCGACATTAAAAATATCCCCCCTAGAAGTAGTCTCTAATGCTTATTACCCAATGATATTGTTAGTTGTCGCCAGCTTTGCTTTTTGGCGAATAACCAAAAAATAACCGTTGAATTTACATAACGCTAAAGCATTTTTAAGGCTTTAGCGTATCTCATACTTCTTAAACTACATGTTTGGTTTAGCACATTTCGGTCGCGTTGATTGCGTATAAAATGGCGTAGAGTTTGGTAAATGCTCAGTTAATTGCTTAATTCGCGTTGCGTTCGATGGGTGAGTAGACATAAATTCTGGTGGCGCACCTTTTGACTGTTTCGCCATATTTTGCCATAACGCAATACTCGCCTTTGGATCAAAGCCTGATTTTGCCATGAGATCTTGGCCGACTATATCGGCTTCACTTTCATGACTGCGGCCATACGGCATTAGCACACCATACTGCATACCTAAGCCTAAACCAGCCATAACAGTATTACGGCTTTCAATATTTTGGCTTTCTAAAAGCACATTAATTACTGATAACCCCATTTGACTCGCTTGGTTTGAGGATAATCGTTCGTTCGAGTGACGTTCAATAACATGACCCACTTCATGACCGATAATGGCGCCTAATTGATCTTGATTTTCAGCAACGTTTAAAATGCCGGTATATACGCCAATTTTTCCACCAGGTAATGCAAAAGCATTCACTTGCGGGGAGTCAAATACCACAACTTCCCAGCTGCCGTCATGTGCAGACTTAGGTACATTAACCGTAATAGCATCGGCAACACATTGCACATAACGGTTAATTGCAGGAGATTGACTAATTTTTTCTTTAGTTTTCATATCTTCAAACGACGCAATCCCCATTTTATTGAGCTCATCATCTGGCATCATCATTAATTGCGAACGACCAGTAGATGATTTCGTACAGCCTGTTAGCACAATTGCAGCAAGACATATTGCTAGTTTAAATTTCATTGAAGTTCCTAAAATAATCCTTTGTATGTTTATTTTAGGTAATGGCAAAATAAATATCTATTATTTCTTTTATCGTTATGTCAGCTATCTACCTAAAAGTGTTAGTGATTTACACGTCTTAAGTTAAATGAAAATGATGTACCTGTACCTAAAGTGCTTTGCACTTTGATATCAGATTTAAGTAGCTCTAATAGCTTTTTAGTAATGGCTAATCCAAGCCCTGTATGCTTATTCTTGTCTTGTATGGCATTACTGGCACGATAGCGAGTATCAAAAATATATGACAGTTCTTCAGCTTTTATACCTGTGCCATTATCCGTTATGGTAAGCTGGCACTGATTGTCATCTAGCTCCTTAATTGCAAAAACAATTTTGCCATTTTCACTGGTATGGCGAATGGCATTTTCTAATAAATTACTAATAACCCGCTCTAACTTGGCAATGTCACTATGTACTTGCGTATAAGAACTGCTTGGCTCAACGCTGATATCAATATGCTTAGCATTTGCTTCTAGGCTGAATTTCGCTATTACATCATACAATAACTCAGCTAAATTAAAGCCTTCAAAGTTTAAAGACACTTGACCACCTTCAAGATGAGCAAGTTCAAAAATTTGATCAATAAGGAGCTTTAACTGCAAGGTATTTTTTAATACGGTATTGGTATATTTCTCTCGCTCATTGGCACTTAGCTTATCCCCTTTATGGGCTATCATTTCAATAAAGCCCTGCAAAGACGACAACGGTGTTCGTAAGTCATGAGAAATATCTGCCAATAATTCTCGGCGTTGCACATCACTTTGCTGAAGTAAGGTTAATTGACTGTTGATTTGTTCAACCATTTGTTCAAATGCAACCCCTAATTGGTGTACTTCATTATTACTATTGGCCATCCATGGCGTTAAACTGACTTTTGCTTTATTAAATCCAACTTCTTTGAGCAATTGAATGTCTTTATTTAATCGGCGTAATGGCCGAGTAAAGTAATAAAATATTCCCAACATAACAATAAAGAGAAACAGTAAGGCGCCAACCAGCATTACCATAGAAAGCTCTGCTTGATTATCCGAATCAATTTTACTGTAAGCTGATTCATAACGCTCTCCTGCAACAATTACGTACAGGTAACCTCTTAATTCGCTACCATTAAAAACAGGGGCTGCTGAAAAAATTTTTTGTCGACGTTGATGTTGTGGATCATCCCCATAAATGGGCAAACTAACTTGATTTTGCGTTAATTGAATTAGCGGCGTAATATCAATTCGGTCGCGCTTTATCAAAGAAGGAGCTATTGAATGAGTTAAAATAACACCACTTGGATCGACGAAATAGAATTCAAATGCCGGGCCAAGCACCATTAAGGTATGGAAAAGATTTTTCAGCGCTTGATGATCGTATGCGCCTTCTTGAAGTAATGGGTTATCTCGGGCAAGGCTAGCAGCAAGTGATAGATGTAAGTGCTGTGTTGATTCATATCGTGTCGTTTGTTCTAAATGTTCTGCCCAAATAAAAAACACGCTAATAATGACAATAAATACCACTAACAATGATAAGGATAGTCTGTGGTAAAGAGATAATTTCACGCGGCAACACCATGGCGACATAGTTTATAGCCTACTCCCCAAACAGTTTGCACTATTTCAGGTTTGGTGGCATTACGTTCAACTTTATTTCTTAAGCGATTAATATGTGAATTCACCGTATGTTCATAACCACTGTGATGGTAACCCCATACAGAACTTAATAATTGTTCACGAGAAAAAACCTGATCTGGGTGTGACGCTAAATAAAATAACAAATCGAATTCGGTAGAAGTAAGCTCTACATTCTTGCCATTTAACGTTGCTCGATGAGAAACATTATCAATTTGCAACGCGCCTAACGTTAAATATTGCTCAGGCAATTGCTTCTCTAATTGTTGCTGACTTAATCTTGATAATAGGTGTACTCGGCGCAACTGCCCCCGCACTCGAGCTTGTAATTCTCGTACACTAAATGGTTTTGTCATATAGTCATCAGCACCAAGCTCTAAGCCTAGTACACGATCTATTTCACTATTTCTTGACGTTACCATTAAAATCACCTGTTCGGGCTTTTGCTCTCGAAGTTGCCGACAAACATCTAAACCAGACATACCCGGAAGCATGACATCAAGCATGATTAAGTCATAGCTCTGGTTTGATAATTTATCGAGTGCCGCTTCACCTGATAAACAGTGTTCAACACTTAAACCTACTTCCTCTAAACTCAACTTTACTAAGTCGGCAATATCTTGATCGTCTTCCACAACCAGTATGGTATCCATGCTCTGCTCCGTCATTATTATCTTATTTATAAGAACGTCGACAAAAAAATAACAATTATCACCTCGAAACATTTCAAGGTTCATTCGTTATTTTTCTCTATGTCTGCAGCATAAGAACTTACTAGTGCAAAAATACTTTCGAATTATTGAGGAAAAGAAAATAATGGCGCCTATCGATACCATCTTGATTTAAGGCGCCATTTTACTTTAGCGTGTGCGTGTTACTACGATTCGAGCAGTGGGGTTATCCCAACGATCCGCTTCTGTTAAAACGGAAGTTGTTAAACCTTCTTTACTTGCATCAGTTGCATTGGCATTAGTAACAACACCCTGATGAAAGTGAACTCGGTCAAAAAGATCGTCTCGTGCTGCGTCAAAACCGGCACTTGCACCACCACCACCAGCTGCACCTGCTGCAGGACCTGGCATTGTACTTGCGGTTTCAGTATTAGCTTCAGTACCTGAATCCCAAGTTGGTGCCATAAAGCTTACCGACTGACCTACCGTCATATTGCTGATATCAGCAGCATTAAGACCAGTAAAGGCGTCATTGGTATCAACCAACATAGTGGTGAATGTCAGCCTTAAATCATCAACATCAAGTAAAGGTACTAATAAAGTTGATGTTGCTCCGATTGAACGTGGCGGTGTTGCCCCATCAGTCGCAATAGCATCAAGATACTGCGTTGCAGCCAATGCTTCAGCGATTAACTCTGCTGGGTTACCACCTTCAGCTAACTGCTCTAAACCAAGGCTTGCCGCTTCACCATCAATAAATGCGTTATATCCGGGCTCATGCAAAATGATCGCAGCAGGAGAAAATGGTTGGCTATAGGTTAAGTTAGTTAACTGCACAGTATAAACAGCAAGGTTGCCGTTAGTACCATTTGTGCCATTAGTACCGTCTGCACCATTTGTGCCGTCAGTGCCATTTGTGCCGTCTATACCTGGTGCACCATCAACACCATTGCGACCATCATCACCACCACAACCGGTTGCTAGTACTGCAACAAGAGGCAGTAAAGCTAAACTTATTTTGTTAATTTTCATGATCTGTTCTCCCTTAATTAAGGTGCTGGGATAGTAATAGTTACTCGAGCAACAGGGTTCAACCAACGATGTTCAGTAGACTGTAGATCACTTGCGCCATCAGTAAGACTTGTATCGCCTAAAACATTTCGATGAATATGAACTGGACCATCGGTACCATCAACAACTTCGTTGGCACCAATGGCTGTGCCATCTTCAGCAAAACCAACTTTAACAGCAACACCCGTACCACCAACACCTAACGGTACCGGAGATGCACCAACACCTGCCACACCAGGAGCACCGTAACCACCTAGCGGTGTACCACCTTGCTCAACGATATCAGTACGAGTGCTGTTTAATTCATCATTTAACTCAGTACCAGCATCATAGGCATGTAGCATATAAGTATATGTACCTGGAGTAGTTGGAATTTTAATGCTATCTAAACCAACGAAGGCATCATTGGTTGGAATAAGCATAGATAAAATAGAAAGATATGGTTTATCCATCGTATCGAATGGATAACTTACTGACATTGAAGGCGGTACTAAACCACCAAAACGGTGCCAAGTGTTAGATGTATTATCAGTATCTGTTGGGCCTAAAAGTGCTTCAAAGTTTTGACCTGAAGAAGCTGCATTCTGTGCATCATCAATAACACCTGCTTCAGCAAGCCATGCTAATGCTGACGATGCATCTACACCCGGTTCAAAGGCATCGACAGTATTGTCATGTGCGATAACTAAACGTGGTGTAAAATGTTGTGCGTGAGTTAAGTTAGTAATTTCGATATCAATGGTTTGTGCCATTAATGCTGAGCTTGAACAAGCTAATGCAATAGCTGATGCTGCTTTAAAAAGTTTCATAAGTTTCCCTTGATGACTAAATGATTTCGCATTCAGTATGCAAAGCAAACATTGCTAAACTTTCACAAAGTTATCACAATTTTATCACAAGAGTTTAAATTAAAAGTAATGAAATTTATTTGCTAATTAGCGTGTCTCGCCCTTTACTAACACCATAAACATCATCAGGATAAAAGCCTAACGTCACATGGAAGTCTTTGTTCTTTAATAATAATTTTTGACGAATAAATTGACCATCTGGCGATGATGCAACAACAAAATAACTTTCTTTATCGCCTTTTGCCACCTTACCTATGCCATGTAATGTTACTCGAAACTTTTGTGATAAATTAAATTTTTCTTTATTTATTGTTTGATATTCGTATGGGTTAACTAAAGTGACATGAAAAGATTGATGATCACGCGCTGCTTGATGCTGACGATAAATGGCATACTTTTCTTTTCCCAATTTATTTTTAAGCTGCTTTAAATATCGGCTAAGCTCTACCTCTGAAACTTTCCCGCCTAAATAGACTAAGCCGCTGTTATCTTGCAGTTCACTAATTTCAAGTGTTAAGGTTTTTTCAATGAATTGGGTATCTTGTTCTGCTTCTGTTGAAGACTGTGCCATAGCTCGAGCAAGTGGGCTCGCTTTTTTAGCATCACGGGTTGAATTTAACGACGATATTACCTGAGAAGATACCGCTTGAGCATGCCCTTCCATTACCGCAAGTTTTTCATTTTTTTCCAACAAATATTCTGCAAGTGTTGTTGCGGTTGCCATATTTACACTCGATAATGCCAATAAAGCAATTATAGTTCGGGAATAAGCAAGGCTCTTAAATGATTTTAGATTCATATTGCTCTCAATATTTTTTCACATTACTAAAGTGGGTTGCCACAAATTATATTACAGCAACGTTTGCTAAAAACGTTACTTCTTCATACGTTAGTTAAATTTAACGTAAACTAACAATTATCATTTTCGGCTCCAACAATTAGACGATATACTAATGATATAATTCAATAAAATTGATATGAACATAATTGTAAAATGAAACCACCCATTACCCCAGAGCTTTTTAATTATATAGCGATATCGATATCACGTTTTAAATGGCATCTGTTGGCGTGGAGTTTATTTTTATTTTGCTTATTTGTTTTACTTCAGACACAAATTCAATTCAACACACCAAATTTTTTAGTATGGTTAGCGATATTTATATTATTTACTGCTATTGAAAGTTTAGTGATTGCTGCCTTTATTTTTTTCTTTCAAATACTGCCATCCACTAAAGAAAACAATATTCATTGGCAGAAATTTTATCGTGTAATTGAATGGTGTGAAGCTATTTTATTCACTCTCTTAATTCCATTACCTGCATTATTGTTTATATACGCTTTCATACGTTTATCAGCAGTATAAGTCACTATTTACCCTGTTGTTTATTGCATTTTAGATCTGTCGATGCTTTTGAGCATATGCTCCTAGCAGTAAAAATATACCTATAATCAAGGGTAAAATATAAACACTTGGCACTTGCGATAGTTGTTGCGATAGCAATTTAGTTAGCCAGATGGTAAGTAAACCATAGCCAAATGCGCATACAACAACAAAAGTTAAACTACGGACAAGAAAATGTTGTTTGCGAACTAGGCTTCGTACAGCGTTGTTAATATCACTACCGAATATAACCAATACAGTTGCAACAATAGCCATTGCCATTTGATACTGATAACCACGAAACCACTGACCAATATCAGCTAATAGCTCAAACATAATATAAATGACCTAGCTTTATAGTTTAATAAACAATACATCACGTAACTTAAGCATCAAGCAATGCTATCATTTCTTCTTCCGTGAGAACTTTCACACCTAAATCTTGGGCTTTAGTTAGTTTTGAACCAGCTTTTTCACCAGCAACCAAGCAATTTGTTTTCGCTGAAACACTACCAGAAACTTTAGCCCCTAACGCTTGTAGTGCAGCCTTAGCTTCATTACGCCCCATTTGGCTTAATGTGCCAGTAAGTACAAACGTTTGATCTTTAAGTGGTAGTTCATCGTCACTTTTCACTTCAATATTTGGCCAAGACATAATTGAAACTAACTCTTCAACCACCTCAAGATTATGACTTTGCGCGAAGAAGTTAACAATATTTTTTGCGACAATAACGCCAACATCTGGCACTTGCTGCAACTGCTCTTCACTTGCTGATTTAATCGCAGTAAAAGTCAAAAAATGCTGCGCTAAGTTTGCTGCCGTGGTCTCGCCTACCTCTCGAATACCAAGTGAGTAAACAAACTTGCTAAGTGTGGTACTTTTAGCTATTTCTAGCCCTTTAATTAAATTATACGCTGATTTTTTTCCCATACGCTCCATGGTGCTAACATCTAGTTCAGTTAATTTAAATAAGTCGGCAGGCGTTTTTATTAAGCCTTCATCAACTAATTGCTCAACTAATTTATCGCCGAGTCCATCAACATCAAGTGCTTTTCTAGAGGCAAAATGTTTAATAGCTTCTTTTCGTTGCGCCTGACAATATAAACCGCCAGTACAGCGTAATACTGCTTCCCCTTCAGCTTTCGTTACCGCAGATTCACAGACTGGACATTGTTTTGGAAACTCAATATTTTCAGCATTATTTGGGCGACGTTCTAGCACTACACTAACGATTTGTGGGATAACATCACCCGCGCGGCGAATAATCACCGTATCGTTAATTTGAATACCTAAACGGTCAATCTCATCTTGGTTATGTAACGTGGCATTACTAACGGTGACACCGCCAACAAACACAGGCTTTAAGCGGGCAACAGGTGTAATAGCGCCGGTACGGCCTACTTGAAAATCAACCGCATCAAGGGTGGTTAATTCTTCTTGAGCTGGAAATTTATATGCTGTAGCCCAGCGTGGCGCACGTGCAACAAAACCTAATTTCTGCTGTAAATCAATATCATCAACTTTGAATACCGTACCGTCTATTTCATAACTTAGTGCGTCACGCTGTTGCAAAATATCTTGATAAAAATCTTCTACATGCTCAGCGTTTTCAAGTAACTTAACTTCAGGACACATCGGCAAGCCTAAGGCTTTTATTTGGCATAAACGTTGGTAATGCGAGTTTGCTAGCCAAGTTTCATCAATACCTTCATCATCATTAGTTTCACTTGCGCCAACAAAGCCTAAACCATAGGCATAAAAGGCAAGATTACGTTTAGCCGTTATTTTCGAATCAAGTTGACGCAAGCTACCGGCCGCAGCATTGCGAGGGTTTGCAAAACTTTTCTCTCCCTTTTTAACCGCCTGCTGATTTAAACGTTCAAAGCTGGCTTTCGGCATAAAAACCTCACCACGTACTTCCAGGATATCTGGGTAGCTTTGTCCTTGAAGGCGCAGGGGGATGGATTTGATAGTACGAATGTTTTCAGTTATATTCTCACCAACACTGCCATCACCACGCGTTGCTGCCTGTACGAAAATACCATTTTCATAACGTAAACTAACCGCCAAGCCATCAAGTTTAGGCTCAGCACAAATGGAAAATTCTTTCTCCGACTTTAAACGATCTTTTATCCGTTTAACAAATGCCTGCCATTCTTGTTCAGAGAAAACATTATCTAGCGATAACATTGGCAACTGGTGCGTTACTTGACTAAATGCCTTTAGTGCCTCACCACCAACCTTTTGACTCGGAGAGTCTAACGTTTTAAGTGTTGGGTTTTCAGTCTCAAGCGTTATCAACTCACGCATTAATCTATCATACTCGGCATCAGGAACACTGGGCTCATCTAACACATAATATTGATGATTATAATGGTGAATTAGCTGACAAATTTCAGCGATACGGTTACTAGCAACTTGCTCAGACATAATGATTTAACTTTGGATAGTGGGATTGGTGGTGGCTACTGAGGCTAATTTATTTGGAAAATTAGCCCAGTAATTCGTGTCATGCTTTAGGGTACTAGAATGAGCCAATGCGACTTTTACGCTCAAACTCTCGAATAATACCAATGTAATGTTGCTCTGTTTGCTTGGTCATTACACTACGCTTGTCATCAAGTAGTTGTGCTTTAAATTCCAAAGCCAGTTGTTTGGCAGCATTTAACATTTGTTCAAACACTTCAAATGCGTCCCCCGTATTTGGCAAGGTCATGAATAGCGTAATACCTTGGGTGCTAAAATTTTCAATATCGTCTAAATCAAACGTGCCTGGGTTCATCATATTTGCCAAACTAAATGTTACCTTACCATTTCCGGCATTGTCTTGATGACGATGGAAGATATTCATTTCACCGTACTTTAATCCTAAAGTCAGTAATGTTGGCAATAATGCCGCACCTGACATTGCTTGCCCTTCAGGCATAACAACCGAAAGTACAATAACTTGTGGTTCTATTTCTGGTACTTTTTCAGCGGTTTCTGTTGCAGACATACTTGGCATGTCTTCTACTGCTTCATCACCAAAATTAATTTCCATTTGGTTACGTTTAACGGCGGGTTTTCGTACGTTTTTCTTGCGAGGTACAGATTTTTCCACAGCAGGTTTAGGCTTAGCACGAGATACTGGTTGTTGGTAAACCGGTTCTAGTTCTGGTTCAGCTTTTACTGGCGCTTCGCTAGCAATTTCTTCCGTTGCTGATTCAGGGAAAAAGTCTTGTTCGTAGCTATTTTCAACGGCATAGTCAGGTGCATCTGACAAAGCTTGTTGTTTTAAATGTTCTGGCACTTCTTCTGTTTCATTTAGTAAAGCACCAAAGTTAAGACCTTGTTCCTTTTCTTCAAATGCAGCAGGTGGCACCGCATCAGGCATAGGCTTGTCTGAGTGAAACTCTTCACCATCTTCAACAAGATGTGATTTAACTGACGGCTCATCATGCAACGGATTATTACCAATCACTTTCGGTTTACTAACTCCATCTTGATCAAAGCCAGAACCATCAAACCCGCGTGACTCTGGCACAACAGGTTCATCTTTAGTTTTTAACTTATAAGGATTTTTTTGTTTCCTAATGGTCCAGTAACCATGAATGAAAATGGCTGCTATCACAATAGCACTAATTATTATTAATGTGTTTCTGAAACTATCTTCCATTACCTAGCCTATTCTTTACTGCTTCTTATACTTCTGACATAGCGATGGCTTCATCAATATCAACGGCAACCATGCGTGAAACTCCAGGTTCAAACATAGTTACGCCAGTTAAATGTGATGCCATCTCCATTGCTATTTTATTATGACTAATATAAATAAATTGTACTGTTTTCGACATTTCCTGAACCAAATTACAAAAGCGACTGACATTAGCATCATCTAATGGTGCATCAACTTCATCAAGTAAACAAAATGGAGCAGGGTTAAGCCTAAAAATTGCAAATACTAATGATAATGCGGTCAGCGCTTTTTCTCCACCAGATAATAAATGTATTGTGCTATTTTTTTTACCCGGTGGCCGCGCCATGATCGTTACACCAGTATCGAGCAAGTCTTCACCTGTTAGCGCTAAATATGCCTGACCACCACCAAATACCTTAGGAAATAACGACTGTAAATCATTATTAACTTGGTCGAAGGTTAATTTAAATTTATGTCGACTTTCTTTATCTATTTTTGCAATTGCTGACTCTAAAGTCGCTATTGCCTTATTAAGGTCTTGATCTTGCTGATCTAAATAATTTTTCCGCTCAAATTGTGTTTCATATTCTTCTATCGCAGCTAAATTTATTGCCCCCAACAGTTGAATATCTTTAGCCAATTTAATTAATTGCGCTTGCCAAAGCGACTCTTTTGCATTTTCTGGCATTGCCGAAACTACACTATCAATATTTTGTTGTAGTTCTGTCAATACTTCCATGGCATTTTCTGCCCGCAATTTAAAACCTTCACTGTCTAATGTTAAACGTGCATGTTGCTCATTTAACGTGCTGACTTTATTTTGACTGGTTTTCAGCGCCAGTTCTAATGCCGATAATTGACTTTGGCTGTCATTTAATATTTTTTGATTAAACTGTAACTTTTCATTAATCGCCGACAAATTATCAAGCCATTGCGGCAGGTTTTGCTCTAACTCTTGTAATGATGTGCTGCCATCATCTACCGTTTGGCTATTCGATGTTAACCTTTGTGTCAGTACGTTAATACTTTCCTGGTTGCCTCTGATGGTTTGCTCTCGTTGCGCCTGCTGACTTTTAAGTTGTTCAACCAATAAGCTTAATTGGTGACGTTGCGCATGTAATTCTTGGCTACCTTGCTGAATATTCTCAATAACTGACTGTAATTCAGCTTGTTGTTGGCCATGTTCATTCGAGTCATCATCATTATTATTAGATAAGGAAGCTAGTTGTTGTGTTAATAACAACAATGCTTGTTCAGCAGTACCACTGTTTTTCTGCTCTTGAGTAATTTGTGCCAGTAAATTATCACGCTCTCGTTGTTGATGTATTTGTTCTTGTTGCGTTAACGAGTATGCTTGTTCAAGACTATAGAGCTTGTCTTGTTGCTGCTCTAATTCTGCGCTTAGTGCTACTTTTTGCTGTTGTAAGTTCTCGATATTTTCTGTGCTTTCTACTTGTTGCTTTCTTAATACCTGATGTTGTTCAAAAGTGCTAGTTAACAGGGCTTGTTCAAGCTCATACTGGCTTTGTAAGCTAATGTAATCGTAGCCTTGTTCTAGCTTACCTTTTCTTAAAACTTGTTGACTAAGCCAAGTACCGTCAGGGCAAATAAAGCTTTGGTGATTTGCCAATGTATTAAGTTGTTCTGCCGCGCTGGCATAGTCTGTAGCAAGAAAAATATTGCTTAGCCAAGGAGTAAGTTCATCAACTCCTGAAACTTTACTGGCTAAACTTTCACTTATTTTTTCGCCGATTTTGCCACTTGTTTTCGCTGTATCAGTTGCAGGCACCTCGCTTTGTTGCGCTTCTTCCGCGGTATTACTTTTAAAAACTAAGCATAAGGTTTCTGCCGATAAACCTTTGTTTTTATCAGCTTCAGGCAAATTATCAACTAAGTGCCCTGCCATAAGATGAGATAGCACTACTTCCGCTGCTAACTCCCAACCAGAGCTTACTTGTAATTTATTTTTTATCGCCGTATAGGCGGCATTATTTTGTCTATTTAGCCATTGCTCTTGTTGCTCACTCCACAATGCTTGATCAGCAAGTTTAGCTTTAAGATCTGCAACCAGTTGCTTTTTAACCATTTGTTGCGCCGATAACACAGAAAGCTCTTGCTGTAATTGCTGCTGTTCGCTAAGCGCTTGTTCTTGAGCCAATGCCAGCTTGCTCGTTTGCTGCTGCAATTGTTCTTTAGTAGCTAAAATTACACTTTTTTCTTGGTGGTATTCTGTTGTAGCACTATCGTTTTTCGGAGGTAATTTCGCAATTTGTTGCTGACTTTTTTCGATCCGTAACTTAGCTTGTTCAACAATGGTTTGTTGCTGGCTAATTTCAGCATGAACTTTTAACGACTGCTGTTGAAGCGCCTCACGTGCTTGTTGTTGTTGCTGCCAAAGTGAGTTTAATTTTTTCTGCTTTTGTTGTTGCTCAGCTAATTCTTCTTGGTTTGTAGCTAGCGCCAGCTCTATTGCTTGTAATTGCGGTTGTTTATCGGCTAATTGTTTTAAACAAAGTTGCAGCTGTTCTTGCTCTGTTAATACCAACTGCTGAGCATTTAATAACTGTTGTTGTGTTAAAACATTGTCAGACTGAGACTTTTCTGCCTGCTCTTTTAAATACTTAATATTTTGCTCAGCACGAGTAATATCTTGACTTAAGGTTAACTTTTGCTGCTGCAAAGTTTGATTGCTATCATTGCAGTGTAATACTGAATCTTTTAGTTTAATCACCTCAAGTTCATACTGACTAATTTGACTATTTTGTCCGGCTATTTTGTTATCAATTTCAACAATGCGTTTGTGGTGCTGCTCTCTTTGTTGTTCAAACTTTTGCCAACGTAAAACCGCTAGTTCAGCTTTATACTTGCGCTCTTGTTGTTTTAACGTTCGAAAACGTTTAGCGGCTTGTGCCTGCTGGTGTAATTTGTCAATTTGCACATCAAGTTCGACTCGAATGTCGCTTAAACGGGCAAGGTTTTCTCGAGTGTGACGAATTCGGTTCTCAGTTTCTTTGCGGCGCTCTTTATATTTTGAGATACCTGCCGCCTCTTCAATAAATACCCGCAACTCTTGCGGTTTTGATTCAATTAAGCGAGAAATAGTGCCTTGTTCAATAATGGCATAACTGCGAGGACCTAAACCTGTACCTAGGAAAATATCGGTAATATCGCGACGACGACATTTAGTGCCATTGAGAAAGTAACTATTAGTTCCTTCCCGATTGACGACTCGTCGAACAGAAACTTGGTTTCTATCAGCCATATTACCTTGTATACGGCCTTGCATATTATCAAAAACAAGCTCAACACTGGCTTGTCCAATAGGCTTTCTACTCGCTGCACCATTAAAGATAACGTCGGTCATGGCATCACCGCGTAAGTTTTTAGCAGAGCTTTCACCGAGTACCCAACGAACAGCATCAATAATATTTGATTTTCCGCAACCATTAGGCCCAACAATGGCGGTCATTTGTTGTTCAAATGGCACTTTAGTTGGATCGACAAATGATTTAAAACCTGCCAATTTTATATGCTTGAGTCGCATTAAACCGAATAACCTAATCGTTGACGTTAATTGTTATAATTTCGGCAATACTTTTGCAAAATTTAGACAATTTAAAAGAAATAAATAAAAACCTGAGTCATTGCGCCCACTGTATCAGAGATTGATGTACTTTGTAACATCACAGTGCTGTTCATAATGAAGTAAGGAGCCTATAATCGGACTATGAATATCAACTAGTTAGGTTAATAAATCAGCAATGAGTTACAACAATAATCCTCCTTTAGCGAACGGTGGTGCCGGTTATTTTTTTAAAGGATTTGAATTAATTCGCACACCGGGCATTCGCCGCTTTGTTTTTATTCCATTAACCGTTAATTTAGTTTTATTCGCCAGTGCTTTCTATTATATGTTTTTACAGCTTGAAAGTTATATGGCAACGATTGAAGACTGGCTTGGCGAATCATTTGCATGGCTAAGTAACTTTATTTGGCCGTTAGCAATATTTTTTGCTTTGATAATTTTTTCGTTTATTTTTAGTTCCGTTGCTAACTGGATTGCAGCCCCCTTTAATGGACTCTTATCTGAGAAGGTTGAAGCGCTATTAACCAATAAACCGTTAAAAAATGGTGGCGCGTTCGATATTGTTAAAGATATTCCAAGAACCTTAGGCCGTGAAGTAAGTAAATTAGCTTACTATTTACCACGAGCCATTGGCTTCTTTTTGCTCTATTGGATATTACCAGTGGTTGGGCAAGTGCTGTGGTTTTTATTCTTAGCTTGGATGATGGCAGTACAATATAAAGATTATCCGTTTGACAACCATAAGGTTGCCTTCCCTGCTATGCGACAAGCGCTAAAACAGCGACAAGGATTAAGTTACAGTTTTGGTATTACTACGGCTGTATTTTCAATGATCCCTTTTATAAATTTAGTGGTAATGCCGGTAGCTATTTGCGGTGCAACAGCGCTTTGGGTCGACCATTATCGAGAAGATTTTGTTGACCGTTCATAAAATCAAATAATAATCAGTAAGTTAACAACATTTAGACGATACGAATAATTAACAAGCGCAAAACGGGGAATATTTATACCTGAGCTCAAAAAGCACACCAGCTTAGTTACTAGGTTTTTGGGTAAAATTTGACAGTAAAAACATCAAGGTGCACACTCAATAGTGCGTATTACATTGAATATTAATAAGGATCTACGGATGCAATCACTGCGTTTTACAGCTAAAACAACAATGTTAGCGGGCTTATTGGGGTTAACGACTTTAAGTACTGGCGTCGTAGCCATGGCAGCGGACGAAAATTTGGAAGGTAACACGGCCAAAAAGATTGATATTCCTGTTGTTGCAGGTGCTCGCATATTTGCACAGTTTGATGATAAAACACCAGCGGTGATTAATTACTTTACCTCAGCCACCGAACAAGCCGTGATTAACTTTTATCAAGAAAACTATGGTGAAGCTATTGCACAAGAGCGAAAGCGCGGCCGCTTAACGTTAAATTATTCAACGATACAGCAACAAATTAGAGTGGTGATTTCTCAGCAAAATAATCTTCGTCAGGTTGATGTTATTGTTGATAATAAAACTGATCTATAGAACATAAAAACATTCACGATAAGCATAAAAAAACACCGCTAAAAGCGGTGTTTTTATTTATCTAATAAGCAATTATTAGTTCAGTAAAATAGCATCTACCGTACCTTGCGCTAATGGGTGATAACCAGGGCGTGCTTTTTCATAAACTTCCTGTGCCCACTCTTTGCCTTTTGCAGACTGTGCAAGCTCTTTATATAACGGCACAATTAGCTTACGACGACCTATTGACTCTAAGTATGTCGCCATAGCAGGATAAACTACATCATAACCTGAGCGAAGAGATAACAAATACCACGCATGTGCTACTTCCGCATTTGTGCTATTCGTAAGGTTATACGCTTTATCTAAACTCGCCATACGGTCAGATGAAATATCTAAAGGTAAGTTATTGATAAAATGTAACCACTCATGCAATGTCCACGCTTTCGTTGGCAATTGTGCAAGTTCAAGCTGCCCACTTGTCCATTTTGCAATATAGTCATCAATTTTAACAAAAGCATCTGATTTAGGCTTAGGGGTGAAGCTTGGTAAACCTTGTTCGTAAATCCACTCATTCACTTCTTCATCGCTAACAATACCTGCATACTTATGAGTTAGGTTTGCTTTTAAGTATTTAACAAAGTTTTTAGTACCTAAACTTTCAAATGCATGATCATCAAAGTATTGCATGATAAACGTATCAAATTTTTCACGACCAAATTTTTCTTCTAAGTAAAGTAGGAACAACTGCCCTTTTGTATATGGAACACCTGAAAAAGCGTCATCAGGATCACGACCTGCTAAATCGATAAATAACTGCGTATCACCTGGTGGTAATTCAGCAATTTCATAACCTAAGTTCTGTGCATCCAACGCACGCTCCATTACGGCACGATCTACTCCAAATACCGCTTCCATAATACGGTTTTCAACATAACTGGTAAAACCTTCGTTTAACCATAGGTCATGCCAACTTTCGTTAGTCACTAAGTTACCAGACCAAGAATGCGCTAGTTCGTGTGCAATTAAGTTAACTAGGCTTTTATCGCCCGCAACAACGGTTGGAGTGATAAATGATAAACGGGGGTTTTCCATACCACCAAAAGGGAAGCTTGGTGGTAAAATAAGTAAGTCATAACGACCCCAACGATAAGCACCAAATAATTTCTCAGTTTCATCGATCATCGCTTGCGTATCGTCAAATTCAGCAACTGCACGATCTAAAATATATTGTTCAGCGTAAATACCCGTTTGTTCGCTCATTGCTTTAAATTGCAAATCACCAACACCGATTGCAATTAAGTAAGCAGGAATGGCTTGTGGCATTGAAAATGAGTAGTCACCATCACGCGCGGTATCAGGTGCATTATCAGCACTCATTACAGCAAGTAAGTCATCTGATGTTGTAATACGTGCATTGTAGGTCATACGTACACTTGGTGTATCTTGAATTGGGATCCATGAACGGGCATGTATTGCTTGGCTTTGGCTAAACATAAATGGCTTATCTTTACCTGCGGTTTGCTCAGGAGATAACCACTGTAAGCCAGATGCTTGTGGTAATGAGTTATAGTAAATTCTCAGCTTTGGCGTTTTAAATGAGGTTTTTACGGTAAGTTTTGCGCCCATAACATCGTCACGTTTTGCTAAATCAAAAGCAACATTTTGCCATTGGCCATTGGCAGCTTTTGCCATCACACGGTGAATTTCTAAATCACGAGTATCTAAATAAACATTAGCGACATCACCACTAAGCCAATTTAAACTTAACTCAGCAAAACCTTTTAGTGATTTCTCGTCAAAATCAACCGCAAGATCTAAATATAAATGGTTTACTTTTACTTGATCATAATTTGCATACGTTAATGCATCATTAACTTGCGCTATAGCTATTTGTGACCAAGCTAGCTGAGTGAGACAGCAAAATGTGGCAACAAAACGAATAATAGTTTTCATAAATTGTATCCAAAACAAAAGAGGCCTGTAGATTACAGCGAATCTACAGGCCTCTTCAAGTGCTATTTAACAGTTTATACTATGGTTGTTCCATACGGATAACGACGCGACGGTTTTTACTACGCCCTATAATAGTGGCGTTTGATGCAACGTGGCGTTTTTCACCGTAGCCTTCAGCATCAATGCGGCTAGCATCAATACCACTGCTGACAATTAAGTCTTTCACATTGTTGGCCCGGCGTTGTGACATTTTCAAGTTAGTATTGCGGCCACCATAACTATCAGAATAACCATCTATTAAGACGAGTTCTAACTCTGGATCTAATGATAAATACTCTACGATCATATTCATGCGCTTTTGCGATGCTTTAGTTAATTTGTCTGAGCCAAACTGATAATTAAGTACAGTATAAGAAATATCTTCAAAACTAAAATTAAGTAAATTACCAACACAGCTTACAAAGTCTTGATAAGCCTTTTGAAAGCGAGCCGTTGATAAGCCAACACTGATTTTTTCATTATCACTGTACCAATCGTTATAGTAAAACGTCGGGCTCATGCCCTGATCCAACTCATTAAGCATATTCCAGGCAATTTTTTTCGGCAAACTTGGCGAAAACTGTTTGTGTAGTTTCATATCAGCAATGGTTCTTCCAGAAATACCTGGACGCCAATTAGGCGCTTCTGAACGTACTTCAGCTAAAGAGTAGCTATCAGGTAAACGCATCATGTCGAGTTCGAATTCCATATTCATTTTGCGATTTGCTGAACTATAAAACTTGGCTTCACCATAACGAGGGATTTGATGGGATAATGTACATTGCAAACGAGAATTGTTAGTGAGTTGCCAATTAGAGTTTTCAATATCGGCACGATATTGTCTGATGCCAGCATTTGCTTGGACAACAGTTAGCAATAATGTAACTAAGGTAAGAATTTTTTTCATAACAATACTATTCATGCCAATTAATCTAATTTTAAATTTCGACAATCACTCTATCGACATAATCATTAATAACTTTAACAGTAAATTAGCATTTACAACAATTAAATTGCCTGCATTTAACTTTCAATGATGCCATCTGCTCTAATTTCTGAGATAATCTAGTGAATTTACTATCTATTCCTGTTTTTCTATTCTATGTCTGACAATTCAAGCTCTACTAATACATCTTCTGATAAATCATTATTTGCTCAACGTTTTCGCGGTTATTTCCCTGTTGTTATTGATGTTGAAACTGCTGGTTTTAATGCTCAAACAGATGCCCTGTTAGAGATTGCAGCAACAACATTGTCCTTAGATGAAAATACAGGCCAATTTAGTTTAGATGAAACAATACATTTTAATGTTGATCCTTTTGAAGGAGCTAATTTAGAGCCTGCGGCGTTAGAATTTACCGGCATTGATCCAACTAATCCATTACGTGGTGCGGTAGACGAGAAAAAAGCGCTTACAGAAATATTTAAACTCGTTCGCAAAAAAATGAAAGCGGCAGGTTGTCAGCGTGCGATTATGGTGGCACATAATGCCGCATTTGATTTAGGCTTCGTTAATGCAGCAACCGATCGGAGTTCAATAAAACGTTCACCATTTCATCCTTTTGTTAGTTTTGATACCACAACCCTTTCAGGTTTAGCACTTGGACAAACTGTATTGGCAAAAGCCTGTGCAACTGCAGAAATAGATTTTAACAATAACGAAGCGCATTCTGCGCTTTACGACACCGAAAAAACCGCAGAGTTGTTTTGCTACATAGTAAACAAATGGCAACAATTAGGTGGCTGGCCTCTGGCAAACGTTGGCGAGGAAACTGAAAACTCAGCAAGTTAGTTTTTAGCAGCTAAAACAAACTTTAAAATAATGACTTAGCTTTTCGGCGATTATTTATTCTGAAAATCAAGTTTCTTAATGCCACAATCATCAAGCAAAAAGCCAGAAATTGTAATGCTTGATGATTTGTTTTCAGCACAAGCATCATCGCAACGGCAAAATAAGCAAACGGTAAATATTCGTATATCACTTCGGGTAAGGCTTGTTTATTACTCTTATTATTTTTAAAACGATCAACGCGCCGGTAACCAGAACGTTTTACTAAGGTAATGCTGCCGACAAGATAAAATAACCCTGCCGAAAAATAAACTATCCACGAAGAATAAAACGCGAGTAAGTATGCGCAAATAAAAAAATACAGGTAAGGTAAATTTTCGTAAATAAATTTAGGATAAAACACCTATACTCCTTGATTGCCATTTTTTGTGCTTATTTAGTTACTTCTATTAATTAAGTAATAAAGTCCTTACCTTTGTTTTAGCACAGTTATTTAAGATTTGTATAAAAATAAATTTCAATATCTTTATCCCTACAGATAGGCTGAAATTATTGAAAGTTAATATTGAGACACAAAAAAGCCGCAATAATGCGGCTTTTTACTGAATATATTTAACGCTAAATTGCGATAAATTAAAGCGTATCAGCGTTGTCAGTAAGGTAAGAAGCTACGCCTTCTGGAGAAGCTGTCATGCCTTTATCACCTTTGTTCCAACCAGCTGGACATACTTCACCGTGCTCTTGGTGGAATTGTAATGCGTCAACCATACGGATCATTTCGTCTACGTTACGACCTAGTGGTAAATCGTTAACTACCTGATGACGAACATTGCCTTCTTCATCAATTAAGAATGAACCACGGAAAGCTACACCTGCTTCTGGATGTTCAACGTCATATGCTTGACAAATTTCATGTTTAACATCAGCAACTAAAGTGTATTGTACTGGACCAATACCGCCATCGTTTACTGGCGTGTTGCGCCATGCGTTGTGAGAGAATTGTGAATCGATAGAAACACCAATAACTTCAACACCACGGCTTTTGAACTCTTCCATACGGTGATCAAAAGCTAAAAGCTCAGATGGACATACGAAAGTGAAATCAAGTGGGTAGAAAAATACTACCGCTTTTTTACCTTTAATAGCTTCTGCTAAGTTAAAGCTATCAACAATTTCACCTGAACCTAAAACTGCTGCCGCTGTAAAATCTGGTGCTGGACGACCGACTAATACACTCATTATATTCTCCAATATTTAAAATAATTATTAGTTATTTAACATTAACTTCACCTAGTTATGGTGTCGTTAAATCATAATTCAATAGCTATTCTGCACTTTCTTCTGAACTGTGCTTCGCTGCTGTTTCTTTAATCAAGGTTTGTAATTCACCTTGCTGATACATTTCCATAATAATGTCACAACCGCCAACAAGCTCACCTTCAACCCATAGTTGTGGAAACGTTGGCCAATCAGCATATTTTGGTAATTCAGCGCGGATATCAGGATTTTGTAAAATATCAACATAAGCGAACTTTTCACCACAAGCCATAATTGCTTGCGACGCTTGTGAAGAGAAACCACAGCTTGGTAATTTCGGAGAGCCCTTCATATATAAAAGGATTGTGTTTTCACTGATTTGTTCTTTAATACGTTCGATAGTATCCATAATAACCTCAAAAATTAATACTCATTGCGCCTAATACTTAATGTAAAAATGATTAAATACACAGAACAATAAATACTAAAGCAAAAAATTTATATATTAAAACATAATAGCCTTGATAAAACCTATGGTAATACCTATATATTTGGGTAAACTATGTAAGCTTTAATAATACCCGAGTAGTTTACTAGGTTTTAGAAAAAAACAAACTACTTCTTTACGTTTGCATAAGAATAAATTTTTATAATCATATCCTGGAGAATATAATGGCTATCGAATTACCTGCACTACCATATGCAATGGATGCCCTAGCACCACACATTTCACAAGAAACACTAGAGTTTCACTATGGTAAGCATCACAACACTTACGTTGTAAAATTAAACGGTCTTATTGAAGGCACTGATTTTGAAGGTAAATCTTTAGAAGATATCGTTAAGTCATCTTCTGCTGGTGTTTTCAACAATGCAGCGCAAATTTGGAACCACACATTTTACTGGAACAGCTTAAGCCCAAATGGCGGCGGCGAACCAACAGGTGCCTTAGCAGATGCAATTAATGCTACATTTGGCTCTTTTGCTGAATTTAAAGCTAAATTTACCGACAGTGCAATTAACAACTTCGGTTCAAGCTGGACTTGGTTAGTTAAAAATGCTGACGGTAGCCTAGCAATTGTTAACACATCAAATGCTGCTACACCACTAACAGATGAAGGCGTTACTCCACTTTTAACAGTTGATTTATGGGAACACGCATACTACATCGATTACCGTAACCTTCGTCCAAGTTACATGGAAGGTTTCTGGGCATTAGCTAACTGGGAATTTGCTTCAGCAAACTTCGCTTAATAGAAGCTAACAAAAATTATATAAAACAAAAAGCCAGAATTAATTCTGGCTTTTTTAATACCCCAAAGTTTCTCAGCACATCTCAAAGTTAATTGTTTATTCAACAACATAGCTGCCTATATTTTATTCTATCGTTACAATTTATTTTCGTTATTTCTTAACGGCTTTACAAAATTACAACTACGCTTATAAATAGAAATTGTGAAAAACGCGGTCTAATTAATTATGTAGAGTTTGATAGTAACGCATACGGTCGAATTATCAGCTCTGTCTGAACGTTTTATCTTCTGGAGGCGGTTATGAGTATATTTCAGCATTACCAATCACGTTACGACGAAGCACAGGAAGAGTGCTATTCAGTTCAAGATTTCCTAGGCTTATGCCAAAAAGACCCTATGGCGTACGCCAGCGCCGCACAACGTTTACTCAAAGCCATTGGTGAACCAGAAATGATAGACACTTCTACTGTGCCTGAATTAAGTCGTATTTTTTCTAATCGTGTTATTGCTCGCTACCCTGCTTTTAAAGAGTTTTATGGTATGGAAGAAGCCATAGAACAAATTGTTGCTTACCTTACACACGCATCTCAAGGGCTAGAAGAACAGAAACAAATATTATATTTACTTGGTCCCGTTGGTGGCGGTAAATCTTCATTAGCAGAAAAGTTAAAAGCATTAATGCAACAAGAGCCTGTTTATGTACTAAGTGCCAACGGTGAACGCAGCCCGGTAAACGATCATCCATTTTGTTTATTTGACGCAAACTCTGACGGTAAAATACTACAGCAAGAATACAATATTCCTGAGCGTTACTTAAGTACCATAATGTCACCTTGGGTAGCAAAACGATTACATGAATTTAAAGGTGACATCGCAAAATTTGAAGTTGTTAAAATTTATCCTTCAATTCTTGATCAAGTTGCGATCGCGAAAACTGAACCTGGTGATGACAATAACCAAGACATTTCAGCATTGGTTGGTAAAGTTGATATTCGTCAACTAGAACATTTTGCCCAAAACGATCCTGACGCATACAGCTATTCTGGTGCGTTATGCCGTGCCAACCAAGGCGTAATGGAATTTGTTGAAATGTTTAAAGCACCAATAAAAGTACTACATCCGTTATTAACCGCAACACAGGAAGGTAATTATAATCCAACTGAAGGTCTTTCCGCCTTACCATTTAATGGTATTTTACTTGCGCACTCAAACGAATCAGAATGGCAAACCTTTAGAAACAACAAAAATAATGAAGCATTTTTAGACCGTGTCTATATAGTGAAAGTGCCTTACTGTATGCGAGTTTCTGAAGAAGTTAGAATTTATAAAAAACTTCTCGAAAACAGTGAACTGAGTAACGCTCAATGCGCGCCAGATACTTTAGAAACTTTAGCGCAATTTTCAGTGCTTTCTCGCTTGAAAGACCCTGAAAACTCAAGCATTTATTCAAAAATGCGCGTATATGACGGTGAGAGTTTAAAAGACACAGATCCAAAAGCAAAATCTTATCAAGAGTATCGCGACTATGCCGGTATAGACGAAGGAATGTCAGGCCTTTCAACTCGCTTTGCTTTTAAAATCCTTTCGCGAGTGTTTAATTTTGATCACTTAGAGGTAGCTGCAAACCCTGTTCACTTATTCTATGTACTTGAACAACAAATAGAACGAGAGCAGTTACCACAAGAAACCGCAGAGCGCTATTTAGAGTTCATTAAAGGTTACTTATCACGTCAATATATTGAGTTTATTGGTAAAGAAATTCAAACGGCCTATTTAGAGTCTTATTCTGAATACGGTCAAAATATTTTTGACCGCTACGTTACTTATGCTGACTTTTGGATCCAAGATCAAGAATATCGTGATGCTGAAACCGGGCAGTTATTTGACCGAGAAGCATTGAACAATGAATTAGAGAAAATAGAAAAGCCTGCCGGTATCAGTAATCCAAAAGACTTTCGCAATGAAATTGTCAATTTTGTGCTACGTGCCAAAGCCAATAATAATGGTAAAAACCCTCTATGGACTAGTTACGAAAAGTTGCGCACAGTTATTGAGAAGAAAATGTTCTCAAATACTGAAGACTTACTACCTGTTATTTCATTTAACACTAAAACCTCGAACGACGACCAACAAAAACATGATGACTTTGTTGAGCGAATGATGGCAAAAGGATATACCAAAAAACAAGTTAGATTGCTCTCTGAATGGTATTTGCGCGTAAGAAAATCCTCTTAAGCTGTACTTAGTTGCAAAATGAAACTAAGTAAGGAGCATTTATGGCAAATTTTATTGATAGACGACTAAATAGCAAAAATAAAAGCACTGTCAATCGGCAGCGCTTTATCAGACGCTATAAAAGTCAAATAAAGAAGTCTGTTTCTGACGCCGTTAATCATCGTAGTGTCACTGATGTTGATAGTGGTGAAAATGTAACCATTACCAAAAAAGACTTAAGCGAACCGGTTTTCCATCAAGGTAAAGGCGGTATAAAAGATCGCGTGCATCCCGGTAATGACCAATTTACTACTGGTGACAGAATCGCTCGTCCTCCGCAACAACAGGGACAAGGTAGCGGCTCTG
This sequence comes from Colwellia meonggei, assembly GCF_057537295.1. NCBI lineage: Bacteria > Pseudomonadati > Pseudomonadota > Gammaproteobacteria > Alteromonadales > Colwelliaceae > Colwellia > Colwellia meonggei. Next base: position 71,826 of record NZ_BAAJLZ010000003.1, on the reverse strand, counting down.
GTGACGCTAGTGATTCAGGAGAAGGTAGCGATGACTTTGTCTTTTCGATATCTAAAGACGAATATCTGAATTTACTATTTGAAGACTTGGAGTTACCAAATTTAGAAAAAAATCAATTAGATAAACTGATTGACTATAAAACTGTTCGCGCTGGTTACTGTGCAGAAGGAGTGCCATCAAATATCGACATTGTTAAGTCATTGCAGGGCTCAATCGCCCGAAGAATAGCAATGACTTCTGACAAACGCAGAAAGTTAAAAGAACTAAAGGCAAAACTAGCCTTACTTGAACAAGATCCACATGACAATGTACAAGCAAAAAACCAATTAACTACTGAAATTAACGAACTGCAAAGCAAAATTAACAAAGTGCCGTTTATTGATTCTTTTGATTTGCGTTATCGCAACTATGCAAAGCAACCTGTGCCAACATCTAAAGCAGTGATGTTTTGCTTAATGGATGTTTCTGGCTCTATGGACCAAGCAACAAAGGATATTGCTAAGCGTTTTTATATTTTGCTTTATTTATTCTTAACCCGTACCTATAAAACTATTGATGTGGTTTATATTCGTCATCATACCCAGGCTAAGGAAGTTGATGAACACGAGTTTTTTTATTCACAAGAAACCGGTGGAACAATTGCATCAAGTGCCTTGGAGCTTATGATTGAGATCATCAATGATAGATACAACGAAAATGAATGGAATATTTATGGTGCGCAAGCATCTGATGGTGATAACTGGGCAGACGACTCCCCACATTGCCAAGCGCTAATGCGTAATAAAATTTTGCCAAAAACTCGCTATTTTAGCTACATTGAAATAACCCAACGAGCCCATCAAAGCTTATGGCAACAATATGCACAGCTTGCAGAGTCTGATTCATCTTTTTCAATTGAACATATTAAAACAGTAGCTGATATCTATCCGGTATTTCGTTCATTATTTAAAAAGAAAAATGAACAAGCAGCCTAATAATAAGTAAGGGGGTTTTATGACAAAACGTAAACCACTTGACGATAATAGTGATTGGACATTTGCCAAGCTTGAGCAGTATCAAACTGAAATTGCGCGTGTAGCTGAACATTACCGTTTAGATACATATACCAATCAGATAGAAGTAATAACAGCAGAGCAAATGATGGATGCCTATGCCAGTGTTGGCATGCCAATAGGCTACAATCATTGGACTTTCGGTAAAAAGTTCATTCAAACCGAGCAAACTTATAAGCGCGGTCAAATGGGTTTAGCTTATGAAATTGTTATTAATTCTGATCCATGTATTTCATATTTAATGGAAGAGAATTCCATGACCATGCAAGCCCTTGTTATGGCACATGCTTGTTACGGCCATAATTCGTTCTTTAAAGGCAATTACTTATTTAAGTCATGGACCGACGCTAGCTCTATTATTGACTACCTACTATTTGCCAAAAATTATATTGCCGATTGCGAGCACAAGTACGGTATTGACGACGTCGAAGCTTGCCTTGATGCTTGTCATGCATTAATGAATCACGGAGTCGACCGTTATAAACGACCACAAAAAATATCAATGGAAGAAGAAATAAAGCGCCAAAAAGAACGAGAATCTTACCTACAATCGCAAGTTAATATGCTTTGGCGCACTGTGCCTGATAACGATAAGGAACAAGACAAAGCAAAAATGACTTTCCCAGCAGAGCCACAAGAAAACATTCTTTATTTTATCGAGAAAAACGCGCCATTACTTAAACCTTGGCAACGTGAACTAGTGCGTATTGTTCGCAAAGTATCACAATATTTTTATCCTCAGAAACAAACACAAGTTATGAATGAAGGTTGGGCATGCTTTTGGCACTACTCAATTTTAAATCACTTATATGATGAGGGCTTGGTCACCGATAAATTCATGATTGAATTCTTACACAACCATACCAATGTCGTTGCACAACCAGAGTATAATAGCCCTTACTATTCGGGTATAAACCCTTATGCATTAGGGTTTAATATGTTTATCGATATTCGAAGAATTTGCGAGCACCCTACCGAGGAAGATAAAGAGTGGTTTCCTGAAATTGCTGGCAGCAATTGGCTAGATACCTTACATTTCGCCATGGAGAACTTCAAAGATGAAAGCTTTATAAGCCAGTTTTTATCCCCTAAATTAATGCGTGATTTTAAACTATTTCATTTACATGACGACAATGACAAAAATTACATTGAAGTTGGCGCAATTCATAATAAAAGTGGCTATCAGAAAATTCGCGCAATGTTATCAAATCAATATAATTTGAGTAATTTAGAAGCGAATATTCAAATAACGAATGCCGATATTACCGGCGACCGTTCATTAACATTACGCTATATTCCACACCAAGGTGTGAATTTAGCTGATTCAAAAGATGAAGTACTAAAGCACCTATATTATCTATGGCAATTTGACGTTAAATTATTACAAGAAAATAGCCATGGTATAGATGAAGTTATTGCTCAATGTCCAAAAGCAAAAACTGAGCTAGAAAAAAAGGCAACAGCATGATCATAAAATAATGATACGTCTATTGCCCTATTGTACTACTTGCCATTAGCTTAAAAATAAATCTCAATTGATAAAGTGAGCAAGCTTATAACATGTAGCTGAATAATAGCTTATTCAGCTAGCTCTTTTAGTACTTCGTCTTTAAGTTCAAGCCAAAGTTTACCTGACTCAACGCCATATTTTCGAACCGCGAAAACTGACTCGTCAAACTGTCCTGCTTTAGCAAGTTCAATAAGCTTCTTATAGTACGCGCGAGAAATTTCTCGGCCACTTGGATGAGAAAAATACAAACTACCTAAACGTGAATATAAGCCCCTAAAGCCATTCAATATAAGTAAGTAAATTGAATTTCCTGAAGCTACAACCAACTCTTTGTTTAACTGATAATCAAACTCGGCAAATGCCTCACCATTATCTTCAACTTCTTCAAATGCAGATAACAATTCAATGGCTTTTTCTGGATTATTTTTAATCGCACCACGAACATAAATCGCACTAATGTTGGTACGCGCCGACATTAAATTATCAACTAAATCAGGAATACCTTCTTGGTCAAGTTGTGCCAATGTTTCAAGAATATTAAGGCTTGATGTTTCCCAAAAGTTATTCACTTTCGTTGGCTTACCATGTTTAATCGTTAACCAACCATCACGAGCTAAACGTTGTAAAACCTCACGTAACGTTGTGCGAGTAACGCCAATAAGCTCTGATAACTCACGTTCAGCGGGTAAGATCGTGCCAGGAGGAAAGCCTCCATTCCAAATAGATTCAACTATATACTGCTCGGCAAATCCTGCTGGACTGTGCGCTTTTATAACCATGGGGCTCCACATCACTTAGAGTTGACTGTAATTGAAACTGATTGTACCAGAACAGACATTTGACACAAGCGCTATAAAAGCAGGTAAATATTTTTAAACTACAATTAGAAATCGTAAGGTCCCAATAATTACGAGTGTATTAAAAATAAATTAGAGATTTTTTATTAAATTGATCTAGATTATTGAAATTATATTTACCGCTAAAATGGTAAAAATCAATAACCATGGGCAGAATGTGACATATTTACAATATCGTGAATTACGCTTAAACTGCTGAGAGTCATAAATTTATATAAAAATAATTAATTACAATAAAGCAAACACTAACCCTAGCTCTTAATTTTTAAAAGGTTCATTATGCAGCAATCATTTATGAGTGCGTTTTATAAAAACTTTCTAGGCAATTCGCCTGAATGGTACAAACTCGCAATAATATCGTTTTTAGTTATCAACCCTATCTTATTTTTTGTTGTCGACCCCTATATCGCGGGTTGGGCCTTAGTTATTGAATTTATTTTTACTTTAGCCATGGCACTAAAGTGTTATCCATTACAGCCCGGTGGTTTATTAGCCATTGAAGCAGTTGCCATCGGCATGACCTCGCCTGAGCAAATCAAGCTTGAACTGGTACACAACTTTGAAGTTATTTTATTATTAATATTCATGGTTGCTGGTATTTACTTTATGAAGAGTTTGTTACTATTTTTATTTACAAAAATAGTAACAAAAATTCGCTCTAAAATGATGGTTTCGTTGCTTTTTTGTTTTTCAGGTGCGATTTTATCGGCATTCTTAGATGCACTAACAGTAATAGCTGTAATTATTAGTGTTGCCATTGGTTTCTATTCTGTATATCACAAGGTAGCCTCTGGAAAAGACAATCATCACAACCATGACCACACCAGTGATCATGAGTTACCTGAGTATTCACGCACTGACTTAGAGCAATTTCGCGGCTATTTAAGAAACTTATTAATGCATGCGGGTGTGGGTACTGCATTAGGTGGCGTATGTACCATTGTTGGTGAGCCACAGAACTTAGTTATTGGTCACCAAGCCGGTTGGGATTTTATTGAATTTGCTATTCGCATGTCACCGGTAACCATTCCTGTGTTTTTCGCCGGTATGTTGACATGTTTATTTTTAGAAAAAGTAAAATGGTTTGGCTATGGCGTTGCCCTACCAGAAAACGTTTATACAATTCTTAATGACTTTGATGTTGAAGAAAGCAAGAATCGTAATCGTCGTGATAATGTTAAATTAATCATGCAAGGCGTTATCGCTATTTGGTTAGTTGTTGGTTTAGCACTACATTTAGCGCCAGTGGGTATGATAGGTTTATCTGTTATCATTTTAGCCACAGCATTTACTGGTGTAACTGAAGAACACCAAATCGGTCATGCCTTCGAAGAAGCGCTACCATTTACCGCCTTATTGGCAGTATTCTTCGCGGTAGTTGCCGTAATCGTTGATCAACAGTTATTCACACCAGTTATTACTTGGGTATTAACCTATGAAGGTAATATGCAGCTAGTGATGTTCTACCTAGCAAATGGCTTTTTGTCTATGGTTAGTGACAATGTATTTGTTGGTACGGTTTACATTACTGAAATTTCTAAAGCCTTGGCTGCTGGCCAAATAACACGTGATCAGTTTGACTTACTAGCTGTTGCTATTAACACAGGTACTAACTTACCAAGTGTTGCTACACCAAATGGTCAAGCCGCATTCTTATTCTTATTAACGTCGGCATTAGCACCGTTAATTCGTTTATCATACGGCCGTATGGTTGTTATGGCATTACCATATACGATTGTACTAACCATTGTTGGCTTAATCGCTATTTCGTCAGGCCATTTAGTTGATGCAACGCAGTCTTACTATGACTCGAATTTGATTCAACATCATAGTACTAAGCCAGCAACAGAAGTACCTGGTGGCCATTAAGTCATAAAGTTGTAAGCAGATATAAAAACTAACAAAAGCGCCCTTGTGGCGCTTTTTGATTATTGATAGCATGCATTTCAAAGTTTAATAATAAAAATCCAGCCATAGGTAACATTTAGTGAATTTCTTAAGCCAATTATCCCTTAACCAACGTGCGTGGCAGTTGCTCGCTGTAAGTGCCTTATGCTTCGAATTATGCGCACTTTATTTTCAATATGTTATGGGACTTGAACCCTGCATTATGTGTATTTACCAACGTACAGCTATTTGGGGTGTATTTTTGGCTGGCGTTATTGGCGCTCTTGGTTGTCAGTTTGTATTAGTGCGTATTATCGCTTATGGCTTATGGGCAACTGGCGCTATCTGGGGTCTAATCATTGCCTTAGAGCATGTTGAAATGCAATCAGCAACGATGTCATTTTTATTTAGTTGTGAATTTATTCCTAACTTCCCATCATGGGCACCACTGCATGAATGGCTACCGGCGCTATTTGAAGCTACTGGAGATTGTGGTGACATTAAGTGGCAATTTTTTGGCTTTACCATGCCGCAAGTTATGGTTGCTATATTTGCAGTATATAGTGCAGCTTTTGCCATAGTATTGCTTGCACGGTTACAAAAAGAAAAAATGTTTTAACTTTATTTTGGTCCCGATTCTACCCAGATTTAGTCGCTAAACATCAAATTCGTTACGCCTGTGATGGGCAAAGGCTAAGTAAAAAACGCAAAATAAGCAACTTAATAATAATTGAGTTGCTTATTTTTTTGCCTTAGCATAAATTGTATACAGTATACTCAAAATAATAAAAACTATGAACAATAGCCCCCATAACAAACAAAACCGAACCCCGTTTAACTCTACGTTTTACATCGCAAATACCATGGAGATTTTTGAACGCCTTGCCTGGTATGGTTTTTTCACTTTATCCTCATTGTATATGACTAGCCCTAGCGCACAAGGAGGTTTAGGGTTTAGCGATCAAGAACGTGGTTTTTTACAAGGAATGATCCCCTTCCTTCTATACTTATTTCCCGTTTTTACTGGTGCACTTGCTGATAGATATGGTTATAAGCGCATGTTTATATTGTCATTCATTATTATGACACCAGCATACTTCTTACTTGGGCAAGTCACAGAATTTTGGTCATTTTGTGCGGTATTTCTCGCTGTCGCCATAGGGGCAGCCTGTTTTAAACCTGTTGTTGTAGGTACTGTCGGCAGAGTAACCGATGATACAAATCGTGGCTTAGGGTTTGGTGTTTTTTACACTATGGTCAATATTGGTGGATTTTTAGGGCCGTTAGTTGCTGGTTACGTCAGGGTTATCGGCTGGGATATGGTTTTTATCATGTCGTCGCTGTGGATTGCCATTAACTTTATTCCTGCCATATTTTTCTATAAAGAGCCAACCACAACAGAGAGTTCAAAGCCGATTAAAAAAGTGTTTTCAGAAGTTCAAGAAGTTCTGGGAAATGGTCGTTTAGCTTTGTTAATTGTTCCACTCATAATGCTATTAATGATAAGCGCAAAAGGCGTATTTAGCTTTACGACTTGTGTAATGATTATTGCTATATGGTTAGCCATTAACTTAATTTGGGACAAACTAATACAGCGAACACTCTCAATAACTACTAGCGACAACAAACATACTTATTGGTATCGTTCCCCCATTAAATTAGGTAATAAACCGTTTATCGTTTACTTACTTATTTTAACGGGCTTTTGGGCGATGTATTTACAGCTTTTTATTACTACTCCATTATACATTCGTGATTTTATCAACACGCAAGACTTAGTGTTATTTATTGGTGATAACATCCCTTCGTGGCTTCCTTTCCTCGCTGCAGTGAACCTTGAGCAACTAACTGAGTTTATCAATACAAAAGCTATGCTTAACAATCTAACTCAGAGTAACCTTCAGCAACTGTATTTTGAATTAGTAAATTATAAAGTAATGGTGCCTGTCGACGAAATTCAGCGAGCACTAGTGCTAATTCAGCAAAATAAAGCAAGTGCTTTAGATATAGCACAACAGTGGGCTAATAGTTATCGCCAAATAAACCCCGAATATATTATTAATTTAGATTTCGGTATTATCGTTTTCTGCCAACTATTTATTAGTAACCTATGTGCAAAGTATAAAGCGTTACCTATTATCGTGGTTGGTACTGTAGTAGTTGCTTTAGGTTTAGTTTTAGGTGGGCTTGCTCACGGGCTTTTACTTGGCGGTACCGTAATGGTAACCGCGGTAATTGTTTTTGCTTTTGGTGAAATGATAGCTTCGCCAAAAAGCCAAGAATACGTGGCAGCTATTGCGCCGAAAGAAAATACTGCCATGTATATGGGCTACTACTTTGTATCTATGGCGTTAGGTAACTTGTTTGCCGGCCTATTATCTGGTTGGGGTTACGGTTATTTAGCCAAAGAGTTAAACAGCCCACTGTTGATGTGGTCAATGTTTGCCAGTATTGGCATTATTAGTGCCATTACTTTGGTAATATTCAAAAATAAATGGCTACCCGCTTGGCAACAACAACGTTTTTATTCACCTAAACAAAGCCTGTCAATTAGTAGTGATAACATAGTTAATACCTAGTTAAATTTCTGCGCCTTCACATTACTTACATAAAATAAAAGCGACATTCTGTGTCGCTTTTATTTTGAAGGTATTTATTATCGAATAATTAACGTTAAATAAGTAATAAATAACAAACAATACCAACAACACAGGCAACAATAAAACTTAGAATAGCGCCTTCCCTAACCATTTCTTTAATTTCAATTTCGCCAGTACCATAGGCAATTGCATTTGGCGCTGTTGCAACTGGTAACATGAATGCACAACTTGCACATATCGCTGCAGGAATCATTAGCACTTTCGGATCATAACCTGATGCTATTGCCGCCGCAGCTAAAATAGGCATAAGTAAAGTTGCTGTTGCAGTGTTACTGGTAATCTCGGTTAAATAAGTCACTACTAAACAGATTGTTATTATCATTAAAATTACTGGTAAATTTGAGAACGACGCAAGCCAGTCTCCTAATAGCCCACTTAAACCAGACGCGACAAAACCTTTAGCTAAGGCGATACCTCCAGCAAATAGCAGTAACATTCCCCAAGGTATTGTTTTCGCACTCTCCCAGTCTAACAGTCGTGAGCCTTTACCATTAGGTACAATAAACATTATAACGACCGCGAATAAGGCAACGGTACTGTCGCCAGCTATATTAATATCTAATGCGCCACTCCAGCCACCAAACGGCTCTTTACGAGTGATCCAAGCTAGTGCTGTTAAGCCAAAAACCCATAATGTACGTTTTTCTTCTTTACGCCATGCGCCAAGTGTTGGTAGTTGAATGTCATGCTCAAGTTTCACATTGCGAGTTAACCAAAATGCGATTAGTGGAATAGCCAGTAATACAATTGGCACACCAATTTTCATCCATTCTAAGAAGGAATACTCTGTGCCCGTTTGTTCTTCGTATATCCCCATAAAAATAACATTTGGAGGTGTACCTATTGGAGTACCTACGCCACCAACACTCGCTGCATATGCAATGCCTAAAATTAATGCCACTTTTAAGTTTTGATTATCAATATGTTTTAATATGGCCAAAGCTATCGGTAGCATAATTAAGGTTGTAGCGGTGTTTGAAATCCACATACTTAAAAATGCACTGGCTAACATAAAGCCAAACACCATACGTCGACCACTTGTTACTCCAACCATTTTTACCATGTAAACCGCTAGGCGCTCATGTGCACCACTTTTCTCAATGGCTTTAGAGAGCATGAATGCCCCCATTAGTAACAATATTACGTGGCTACCCAATGCAGAAGCGACTGTTTTATGATCGACAACATTAAAAAGAGGTAATAATGCAAATGGTACCAATGACGTAGCTGGGATAGGAATAGCTTCGGTTACCCACCAAATAACCGTAAGTAATGTTATTGCGGCAGCAATAGCTGCTTTATTCTCTAGCCCTACGGCTTGTAAAAAGAAGTAAAACACTATCGCTAATACGGGGCCAAGCACCATAAAAAGTGATTTAGAAAATTTCATAAATTCGTCCGATATTATTATTTTTGTATAACGTTTACAGCAATTTAACTATAACTGTTCAATAATTTACTGGCACTTTGCCAGTTTTGGTTATTTTTCAAAGTTGACCAATTGTTACCATTGTTAGGTTTTAATAACTTGCTCAATCGAGTTTGGCTCGCTTTAGCTTTAACAATATTTGCACCGTCTAATACTTCTATGCAACCTGCACGGTTATTGCAAAGTAGCAACATATCGCAACCAGCATTTTGTGCAGCTTCAGCACGTTCAATATAGCCACCAGCACTAGCAGCACCTTGCATAGATAAGTCATCACTAAAAATAACGCCATTAAACCCAAGTTGCTCTCGCAAAATATTCTGTAACCAATAACGAGAAAAGCCAACGGCTTGGCTGTCAACATTAGGAAAAATAACATGTGCAGGCATTAAAGCATCAACTTTGTCATTTTTTATCAGTTGTTTAAATGGAAGTAAGTCCTGCTGAAATATCGCTTCTTTTAAACGATTATCAATTGGTAAATCAATATGGGAATCTGCTTTCACACTACCGTGACCTGGGAAGTGCTTTCCAGTTGCTTTCATACCGACTTGGTGTAATCCACCAATAAAGGCTTCAGCCAAAACGGTGACATGTTCAGGTTCATGGTGAAAACTTCGATCGCCAATAACATCGCTAATATTATTAATATCAAGCACGGGAGCAAAGCTAATATCTATACCAACGGCTTGTACTTCAAGTGCCATCAACATACCACAATGCTCTGCTAGCATTTTGGCGGAAGTTAAATTCTCATCTGACATTTGCCAAATTTTGCCCATTGCTGGGATCAATGAAAAACCATTACGAAATCGTTGAACACGACCTCCTTCATGATCAACAGCAAGCAAAATTGGCTTTTTAGCAGCAGCTCTTATTTGTGCGCTTAAATCCGATACTTGTTCTGGAGAATAATAATTACGAGTAAAAAAGATTAAACCGCCAACTAAGGGGTGTTGAAGTATTTCTTTATCTTCTGGAGAAAGAGATGTGCCTTGCACATCCATCATGACTGGGCCCATAACAGCACTATCTTAATTCAAAGTGCTGCTACTCTACCGAATTAACGCTAACAAACAAAGTGTAAGTTATTTAAATAAAACTTTATTTGTACTTGATTAAGCTTTAGATGGCATAGGGGCACCAACACCGGCGGCAACATATGGGATAACATTGCGAATAACATCTGAAATTTGTAAGTCGCGTTCAAAATCACTTTTCGCAATATCGATTAAAGCATCGCTTGACGACATGGTAAATACGACAGTCCCCATGGTAAAGTGCAATCGCCAAAACATCTCTTCAGCACTTAACTCTGGGTAAGCCTTTTGTACGGCAAGTACAAAGTTATCAATGACTCCAGGATACTGAGTGGTAAGAAACCAACGTAAGAAGCCTTGACTATCAGTGTAGCCTCGGCCTAGCAACTGTAAAAAGTTACTGGTGCCATTGTCTTTAAAATCATTCAGCGACAGTAATGGTTCGATAAATGCTGAAAACACATCAACCAATGTTGGTTTATCGCCTTCGCAAACCTGTATTAACGCACTTTCTAAACGTGGCGATAATTCATTCATATAACGAGACATTACCGCTTTAATCAGTTCTTTCTTTGAGCCAAAATGATAATTAACCGCTGCTAAATTTACTTCTGCCTGGCTAGTAATTTCACGTAAAGACGTGCCATTAAAACCTTTATCCGCAAACAAGCTCTCTGCCGCATCTAATATTTTATTCTTTGTGCTCATAAGTCTATAGCGCCATATATCGAGTTTTTAGAAATTAATACGCTCAGTTTAAACAAGCGTTTAAAATAACGCAACCAAACCTTTCTAGATTTATCTATTACAAACTTTTACTAAATAAGCACAGTAAAAAACAGCCTTAGTCGCTATTATTATCTCAACTTTTGAACACACATGTTTGAATAGTGATTTTGTTATACTCTCCCTAGTATATTTTTATGGCTCAACTACTTAGTTGAGCTTTTTTTTGCCTGTAATTTATCGGTTATCACTGCACATAATATTTCAGCGCTATGCATTACAATTTATTACGCTATCAGCACAGTAAAAAACAGCATTTATCACTATTATTATCCTAACTTTTCAACGGTAGAAGTTTGAAATAGTAATTTTGTTATACTCTCCCTAGTATATTTTTGTGGCTCAACTGCTTAGTTGAGCTTTTTTTTGTTTGTAATTTATCGGTTATGATTGCTCATGATATTTCAACGCTAAGCATTACAATTTATTACGCAATCAGCACAGTAAAAAACAGCCTTAATCGCTATTATTACTTCAACTTTTAAACACCATGTTTGAATAGTGATTTTGTTATACTCTCCCTAGTATATTTTTATGGCTCAACTACTTAGTTGAGCTTTTTTTTGATTAAAAATTAGCACCTCGATTACAAACTGTTACAGAAACAACACAGTAAAAAACAGCCATGACCGATATGATTAACTTGCTTTTCAAACAATATGTTTGATGAGTTGATTTCATACTTTCCCTAGTATATTTTATATAACGGCTCAGCCCCCCTTTCGCTGAGCTTTTTTTTTACCCAAAAAACCACCAACGAGCTTAAATTATTGCCATTGAACGCAATATTGTTGCTAACCATCTTGTCGCACTCTAATATAGCCAAGAGCTAATTCTTACGTTAACTAAAACAATAACGGACAATTATGAAACCGACATTTAAATTAACCACAGCAGCTATTTTAGTTGCGGCAAGCTTATCCGCTTGTAGTGGTGATAACAAAACCACAACAGACAACGTAGCAGCAAAAACGGTAAGTCAAAAACTCACGGCAAAAGATGCTGAAAAGTTCTTAAAGGATACAGAAAAGGAACTTGTACAACTCAACTTAGAAGGCAGTCGTGCAGCCTGGATCAACGCCAACTTCATTACCGAAGACACTTCTGCGTTAGCTGCAGAAGCAGATCAAAAGTCTACTGAAGCAGGTGTTCGTTTTGCCATGGCGGCGGCAAAGTTCGATGATGTAGAAGTAAATTCCGATCAACGTCGAAAATTAAACATATTAAAGCAAAGCTTAGTCATGCCAGCTCCACAAGATTCAGCTAAGTCTGCTGAACTAGCCAAAATTGGTGCAGAGCTTGGTAGCATGTACGGTAAAGGTAAATATACGACTAAAGCAGGTGAGACATTAAGCCTAGGTCAAATGACGGCAAAAATGGCAAACTCGCGCGATTACGATGAGTTGCTTGAAATGTGGCAAGGCTGGAGAACTATTAGTCCAGATATGAAGCCTTTATATACCCGCCAAGCAGAGCTTGGAAATGAAGGTGCGCAAGGTTTAGGTTACCCTGATTTAGGCGCTATGTGGCGTTCAAATTACGATATGCCTGCAGACGAATTTGCAAAAGAACTTGACCGTTTGTGGGGACAAGTTAAGCCACTATATGACGACTTACATTGTTACGTACGTTCAGAGCTAGGTGAAACTTACGGTGAGGATAAAGTACCGCAAGACAAGCCAATTCCAGCGCACTTACTTGGTAACATGTGGGCACAGTCTTGGGGCAATATTTACGACTTAGTAGCACCCGAGAATGCAGATCCTGGCTATGATGTTACAGAACAGTTGGCAGCAAATAACTACGACGAAATTAAGATGGTAAAAGGTGCCGAAACCTTCTTTACTTCGCTAGGTTTTGAAGCTTTACCAGAAACGTTTTGGCAGCGTTCTTTATTCACTAAACCAGCAGATCGCGATGTGGTTTGTCATGCTTCAGCATGGGATTTAGACGCCAAAGATGATATTCGCATTAAAATGTGTATTCAAAAAACAGGTGAGGAGTTTTCAGTTATTCATCACGAGTTAGGCCACAACTTTTATCAACGTGCCTACCAAAACCAACCTGTTTACTACCAAAACAGTGCCAATGATGGTTTCCACGAAGCCATTGGTGACACAATTGCTCTTTCTGTTACACCTAAGTACTTAAAAGAAATTGGCTTAATTGACTCTATTCCTGATGAGTCGAAAGACATTGGCTTATTAATGAAAATGGCACTTGAGAAAATTGCGTTTATTCCATTTGGTTTAATGGTTGATCAATGGCGTTGGAAAGTATATTCAGGTGAAGTAACACCTGAGAACTACAATACAGCTTGGTGGGAATTACGTGAGAAATATCAAGGTGTAACAGCACCTGTAGAGCGTGATGTAAATGCTTTTGATCCAGGAGCAAAATACCATGTTCCCGGTGGTGTGCCTTACTCACGTTATTTCTTAGCGCATATTCAACAGTTTGAATTCCACAAAGCATTGTGTGAAATTTCAGGTAATACTGACCCAATTCACCGTTGTTCTATTTATAACAACAAAGATGCCGGTAAAGCTTTAAGTACCGTACTCGAAATGGGTTCAAGCAAGCCATGGCAGGAAGCATACAAAGTGCTAACAGGTAGTGAACAAATGGACGCTACAGCGATTCTAGATTATTTTTCTCCGTTACATACTTGGTTAAAACAGAAAAACCAAGGTAAACAATGTGGCTTTTAAGCATTAGCTAGCAATATGCTTAACATAAAAAAGCCCTTAAATTTAATTGTTTAAGGGCTTTTTTGTATCTATTTACTCAACATTAAAGTTTCGACCAATGCCGAGTGATTAAGGCATAATCCTTTGTTCGCTGTCAATTGTGCTAACTGTAGTATTTTGTAGCTCATTTTTAAGACTAAACTTAGGTTTTAGAACTCGATTCAACTGCAATTTATTTGCTAGCACATTTGATAAGTTGTTCGCTTCTACTGTCATACTAAACATGGAGTAATTGTATCTCTGCCACTTTGGCTGTATATAGTCTTCTCTTTGAATATCGATGATACTATTTAGATAATCACTATAACTGCTAATACCTGGATAACCGGACGCTATAATATCCATTGTTATAGTATCTATTCTTGTGCTTAGTTCATCGTCAGAAATAAAGCTACTTAAGTCAAGGTTATCAAGGCTAGGGGCTTGTCCGGAAGTAGGCGCAAAAATAAACCAGTCAAGCATAAGCCCTCCATACCCAACCGCTCTCATACCTATGTTAATGTAATCAAAATCAGTGCTATTAGACAAAGAGTAACTGCCAGAGTCACTGGTAAGTATCTCAAATAATTCGTTGTAATCAACTACTGTTAGAGGTAAGTCGAATGTCTGGTTTATATCAGTTGTACGCTGACGAGATAATGTATAGGAGTATGCTTCGTTTACATCAGGAATGTCATTTAAAAAATCAAAATTAAAAGCGTCAATGACATGAAAATCTATTTGCTCGAACGGGTAATTATATACGTTTTGGTCACCTGAGGTGGCCAGACTTCTAAAGTAATACTCACCATCAATAAAAGCTGCAACTCGTCGACCCGAGCCATTGGTGTTAATACTAACAACTTGCCCCTGGCTCAAAGTATCAATAGATGAAACTTGCGTAAAATTCGGAATTAAGACCCCATACGATTCTTCTGGGGAAGAATATCGCATTTGCGCCGACATTAAATTTACATTTTCATTTATTTTCGTACATTCTCTAAGCCCTAATACCTGTGATGAACCAACTGAATTGTTAACAGTATTATAATAAAATATACTCGTAGTTAAGCTTCCTACATCTTGAGGGCGAGCTGGAGAGTTCACTATCAGATCACTTTCTTGACAGCTACATTGGCTTGTATCAAAAGTCCTTATTTTCAATGTTCCCATATTACCAACAGGATGATCTATATAACTAGTCAGTGTAACAGGGGTTTCTCCCTCGATATCTCTCACTCCTCGTGTAACAATTGATAATGTCTCAGTAGGACTAATTGAAGAGTAATTCATCTCGCCGCTGGCATTCGCTGAAATCACTTCCTTATTAGAGAAATCATTATTATGAATTAATAACTTAGCATCTGAGGCCCTAGTTTCATTTCCACATTCGTCGACATAAACAGCTTTAACGGTAATTATGCTTGGTGTAGGAGGGATAGGTGTTGGTTGTGTAGTGTCCGACGAACCACCCGAACCTCCACATGCAGATAAAATAGCAGCACAGGAAAGTGCGCCAATTGAGGCATTTAATTTCATTACAGCTTAATCCTTTAATTTATTGTTATTGTTAATTGACGTAACAACTTTATGAGTTCCATCATAACAATAAAAGAATAAAATCAAAACCTTATAAAAATACTATCTATGTTAAACGTGAATTAGGTGCCTGAAAGGTAATTATTCTTAACTCGCGATTTTATTTCGCTCTGAATTTTTTTGCTATATATTGCATTATCTGCATCTTAATAGAAGGGTTTAGCAAATACTGAGTATGTTTCATATGTACACAATTTTAAAAAATTTTCTATATAAGGGCTATTAATCAACAATAGCTTCATATATTTCACGAAACTTATCTTTTACCTTTTCAAAAGCCTGGCATATTTCAGGATCAAAATGACCACCAGCATTCTCTGCAATAAACTTACTTGCTTCATCAAACGACCAAGCTTTTTTATAAGCACGCTTGCATGTTAGTGCATCAAACACATCAGCCACCGCAACAATACGTCCAGATAGTGGTATATTTTCTCCTATTAAGCCTCCTGGGTAGCCACTGCCATCCCATTTCTCATGATGAGACAATGCCACTTCACGTGCTATTGATAAAACTTCAGATTTGTCAGTACCAAGAATTTGTGCCCCAATAATGGGGTGACTTTTCATTAACTCCCATTCATTTGCATCAAGTTTTCCAGGTTTTAGCAATACATCATCGGGAATACCTATTTTGCCAACATCATGCATAGGTGCAGCTAAATAAAGTAAATTAACCCAATGTTTATTATCAGTAATGTAATCAGCAAGAATACGAGAATATTCACTCATTCGCATTACGTGTTTACCCGTTTCATTATCTTTATACTCCGCAGCACGCCCTAAACACTGTAAAATTTCCAGCTGGGTTTCCTGCAGTTTTTTCGTGCGCTGTTCAACTAAGTGCTCTAAATGTTTTTGCTGATTTAATAGCAACATCTGTGTCTTAACACGCGCAATAACAATATCGGGCTGAATTGGTTTACCTATATAATCAACCGCACCTAGCTCTAGCCCTTGCTTTTCATCTGATATCGACGACTTAGCGGTAATAAAAATAATCGGTATATGTTGCGTTAAGACATCAGCTTTCAAAATATTGCAAACCTGATAACCATCCATTTCTGGCATCATTACATCAAGTAGGATCATAGATATATCATTATTCTTTCTTGCGATTTCAATAGCTTTAGGACCGTTTAATGCGACTTTTATCCGGTATTTGCCCTGTAAAACCCCTTTTAATACATCGATATTTGTCGGCGTATCATCAACAACCAGTATTGTAGGTTTATCCATAAAAAATTACTCCAATACGCATTATATAAGTTCTCTAATACAATTAATGATTTGCTGGGCATCGTCAAATTCATAAGCATTCACGTTGTCTATTAACTGCGTAAGTAATGCATTAACTTTACTACTGATATGAACACCTTTAATGCGCTCAGCTACTTCAAGAGCACTGGTATCATCTTCTAATACAAACGCTTCTAATTCATCTAATAGCGCTGAAAAACTCTCAAGTTCAATGCTTTTGCTAACCTGGTTTGAATTACGGTCCAGCCTTTTGACAGCAATGCTAATTTCACAAATATCTTTAGTAATTAACTGACAGACATTTTCAATATTTTCATACTGCAGCAACTCTTGCCTAAGTAATGTCTCCAATTCAACAGTCTGTCTTTGAATAGATTCTGCGCCAATATTCCCCGCAACTCCTTTTAAAGTATGAGCCTTTAATTTGCATTCAGAAATATTCCCTTCGTGTAATAGTGTCAATATAGACTGCGAAAAATTTGCTTCACTCGCGACAAACTTAGCTAATAGTTTCAAGTAAAGTGATTCATTGCCTTGACATATCGCTAACCCCTTTTCAGCATTTAATGTCGCTATATTTAACTTAGTTATCAATGGCGACACTCCATACATTCTGTCTAACGAATCTCCCTTTGGAGTTTTAACTAACTCGCTAGCATTTTGATTTACGACTATCCAATTAGCCATTTTCGCAAACATATCTTTGATATCGATTGGTTTAGCAATATGATCATCCATACCAACTGCTAACGCTTTTTCTTTGTCTCCTACCAGAACATTAGCTGTCATGGCAATAATTGGTGTAGTCGTGTTTTTTCCATGGACTCTAATTGTTTTTGTTGCTTGATAGCCATCCATAACAGGCATTTGACAGTCCATTAAAATACCATCAAAACTCTTATTTTCGGCCAAATCAACCGCTTCTTGGCCATTTACTGCAGTCGTAACACGTATATCTCGGCTTGTAAGTATTTCTTGCGCCAGCTCTAAGTTAATTTCATTGTCTTCAACCAGTAAAATATTTGCTCCGCGAAGTGGTTCAACGGTGTCGGCAATTATTTCATCAACGGTTTCGGGTGTTAAATTCAACTCACTGCGATAGCCTACGGCGAACTCAATACCTTTAATCAACGCCGAATAGGTAATAGGTTTGCTCAAGTATGCTTGTATTAGGTTTTTGTCATATGCGTCAGACTTTTCTTGAGCATCTTCCCAGCTAAAAGCGGTCACAAGCATAAATTTAGGAGTTACTTTTGTACTTAAGTGTTTCTGATAATGTTCTTTTGCTTGAATTATAAAGTCAACACCGTCAATGTTTGGCATACACCAATCACTAATAACAATATCAAAATGGTACTCATTATCCGCAATGATACTAAGCGCTTGCATTGCACTGCCTGCCTGAACAACTTCTAAACCTAATGCCTTCAGCATAGTAGACAGTATTGCTAATGCCGTTTTATTGTCATCAACAACTAACACTTTTTTTACATTAGAAGATACTAGTACCGCGAGATCATGCGATTTTTCTTCACCTTTTTTCAACGAAATTTTAAATGAAAACGTTGTGCCCTGACTTACCTCACTTTTTACCCAAATATCGCCATTCATTAGTGATACTAAGTTTTTACAAATCACAAGGCCTAAACCTGTACCGCCATATTGGCGTGTCGTAGAAGAATCAGCTTGACTAAACGACTGAAATAATTGGCCTAATTGCTGTTCGGTCATGCCTATACCTGTATCTGTAACATCAAACTGCAATTGCACATCCGTATCTGACTCGGTAATTGGCTTAACAGCAACCAATATTTCTCCTTGATGAGTAAACTTAACTGCATTGTTACATAAGTTCATCAATATTTGATTTAACCGCAAGGAATCACCAATAACGGTTAACGGTAACTCAGCTGCCAACGAGAAAATAATCTCCAAGCCTTTCTCTTCTGCCTTCATACCTATTGTACTGGCAAGCTCTGATAACATGTCATCTATTTTGAATTTACGCTCTTCCATCTTAAGCTTACCGGCTTCAATTTTAGAAAAATCAAGGATATCGTTAATAATGCCTAATAATGACTGTGCGGAATTACTCACTTTTTGAATGTAATTACGCTGTTTGTTATCTAGTGATGTTTGCAACGCCAAATGAGACATACCAATAATGGCATTCATCGGTGTTCTGATTTCATGACTCATGTTTGCCAAAAATTCACTTTTTGCATGTGAAGCTTGCTCAGCATCTAATTTTGCTTGTTTAAGTTCATTTTGCATCTTAAGGCGATTAGTTATATCACTGAAAACTACAACACAACCTTTAATAACACCATTGTTAACTATTGCGCGACTGGTATACTCCACAGGAATAATGTGCCCATCTTGATGGTAAAAATGTTCTTTGTCTGAGTTATAAACGCCACCAGAAGTAATGGTTTGATGAAATAAGTGATTTTCGTCAATGGCGCGATTAGAGTCTCCAGTAACAACCAGCGATAAGACATTTACCGCATTTAAATGCTGATCTTGGTAGCCCAAAATAGCCGATGTACTGTCATTTACAAACAGTAACCTCCCTTTAATATCAACACCAAACAATCCTTGCCCTACAGATGAAAGAATTGAGCGCCCTTGCTCTTCTAGCGAAACAAGCTTTTTAGTGCGCTCATTTACTAGATGTTCTAACTCTATTTTTGAGGTCTCTAAACTATCTTTTGCTTCGTGTAAGCTTTCATTAGCCTTTCGACCAAGCTTGAGGGTTAGCAAAATTGACGGAACGGCAAATGACATAACAATAAGCACTAACAAAACTATGCTTCGTCTTAACAATTGAAAAGATCTATATGCTTCATCTGCGTCAGTTTCAATCACTAAACCGTAATTATAATCTGTATTCCAGTAATGCAAAGATAGAACATAACGGCCATTAAGTCCTTTAGACTCAGATACTTGATTAGCATACCTTGTGTTTTCATGGTCATTGTTATCAACCATATCAATATAAGGTCGGTCTTGATAAAAACCATGCCCCAATTCATCGGCAAACGTAATATTTCCCTGAACTTTAATTGAATCAACAATTGCTTGGTTAACAAGGTAATTGCCTTGCCAATTGGTAGCAAATAGCTGCCCTGTTTTTCCATATGAAATGTTATAAACTTGTTCAAAAAATAAGTCTTCAGCACTAATTTCATCTAATAATATTGCAATAATATTATGCTGCTTATCAATAATAGGCTCTAACGCTAAAACACAACTATATAATGGTGCAACTTGCTGGCTATCAACACAAACATTGCTAGGGAAAAGTACACGATTACCTTTACTTACCTCGGAAAAATGTAAAGGGTATTGAGCCTTTAATTGCTCTGCAATTTCACTATTATTACCCAGTAACACATTCCCTGATTGGTCAACCAAACTACGTTTACTGGCACGGGTAAAGCGCGAATATTTCTCCCAAGATTTTCGTATTCGTTCAGCTGCATCTTGTTTTTCTACTTCGTTTTGTGCATTTACGAATAACTCAATATTATCAATAGCGGGCGTCTCATTTAACTCGTAATTTAAAGTGCCAATGTACAAGGCAAGGGTATCAGAAATTTTATCTTCGGCGAGCTCTAATGTTCTTTGCAGGCTTTGACGGGTATTGCTTTTAACCTCCTCTTTATATTGCTCCAATATCATCCAGCTGGCCATTATGACAAAGGTGGCAAACAGTGCGATAGCCAACAGCATAAATTTTTCAAAACCTTGAGAGCCAAAAATTAATATTGCTCGATCGGAATGTACAGCTTTGTTGAGAACATAAGCAATAATAAACAGCACGACTAACAAAGCAATTAGTAAGGTAATGGTCGAAGAGAATTGCTGAATGAAATCATCGGTTTTAAAGTCTTGCGATGTCTCTTTAGGTAGTAACAAATAATTAGCTACAATCGACTTTAAACTGATATCTTGATTGGTAGATTGTAGTTTAGTTAAAATTGAACTTAATTCAGGTAAGCTCTTATGAGTTAAAAAGTGAATATCTTGTGCCGGTAATTCATTGATTGGGATGCTTTTTAACCCAGTTATTGCATTTTTCTCTTGCACACGCGATACAAACAGTTGTGCATCCAGTAATGCGGAAACATCATTGTTCATTAGTAAGGTCATAGATTCCATCAAGTTATTTGTTGTCACTATGTTAACTTGCGGATATTGTTCTTTAATTAATTTTTCTGACAAGTAGCCTTTTACAATGGCTAGTTTCTTATCATTTAGATCTTCTAAACCACGCACATCGCTATTACTTTCGTTCACATAAAGAAAATCCCTAATTTTCATTATCGGTTCGCTATAGTAACCTAGTTGCTCACGACTGCGGTGATAATAGACTCCAGACACAACGTCAAGCTGTCCTGATTTAAATTTCTGTAATAATTCAGCAAAATTGCCAACAACATACTCTACTTCTATTGATGTAAGGGCAATCAGTTGTTGAAGATAATCAATGCTTATACCAGTAAGCTCCCCGTGCTCTCGAAACGATAATGGTTCGATATCTTCAACTCCAACCCTAATCACTCGTTGACTATCGAGAAGTTTGCGTTCCAGCGGATTAAAAAATACATCATTAGTACTGTTAAGCACTTCATTTGAATACAATTCAATGGTAGCGATACGCTGACCTTCATAAACAATATCTTGCTGGTACATCTTAAAATTAAGTAAAGGGGCAGGTATTGAACGGTTAAATACTCGTCTTTCGCTATCAAAATAATAACTAAAGATTATTTCACCTAATTCATGTTCTCTAATTTGTACTGCTTTAATCTGACTATTGTCAATAATGAGATGTTCAAGACTTCCTTTTAAGGCATGATTATCTAGTTTATATACGTGTACTTTGCTGATATTCGCTAATAATGATGTAAGTTCTGCCATAGAACGGCTTTCTGTTGAGTGACTATATAGAGATAACGTCATCAACATAATTACAGCGAACCTGATCCATTTTATAACGCTCAAATTAAACATAGTAAAATGCTCTTTTCATAATAAAGGGGGGAAATAAATATCTAAACGGCAATGACCTTACCCGTTATTTCGAATATCGTACTTTTTCAATAAACGTGATAACTCGCCACTCAACTTCATTTCAGTAATTGCACGATTAATTTGTGGCAATAGGTACTGACGCTTTTTACCAATACGAATACGGAGCTGATACTCTTTCTTAGCAGCAAGTGTTGTTAAATCACCATCGCTAAAGCTCTGATAATAATCGAGAATAGCGTTTGGAATTAAAGCAATATCACACCGTTTTCGTTTTAGCATCTCAAGCAGGTGTTGATCACTATTTCCTTGCACATCGTTGCCTGCTTTTTTCATGCTTTCTTCAATGTTGAATCCAAGTACAACACAGGGTACAGCCTCTTGTGGGACATCAATCCAATATTGCAGTTTATGCTTATTGTCGGAGGAAACAACCCAAGACTCACGCGACAACATAAACGGTTCGGAATAACTTGTAATATCAATTTCATTTTTTTCTTGCCGCCATAGTGGGTCAGTCCCCATCTCAATATCTAAGCGACCAGAAACCATCATTCTTCGAAGGCGAGCTTGAGGGTAGTAGCGGTAAATAAAATTAATATTTGTTTTACGTTCAATTGCCGACAAAATATCTCGATAGAGCCCTTGCTTCTTACTTTCTTTAGCAAAAAAATACGGCGCTCGCCCACCTTCAATTAAACCAACGACTAACTTTTCGGGTTTGCTTTCTAAAGAACTTGCAATAGCCTGCACTGAAAAAAGTAAATAAAGACTTAACCAATACGTTAATTTCAATTAATTTATTTCCTTACATCAATTACATTACTTAATATACATAGTAATGTAACCTAATTATCTTTTTAAATTTATATATCAGTAGTATAGCAACACTTCATTGTGACAATAATAAAGCTTTATTTTCAAAGCATACATAAATTACAGGCTTGATTTAACTGACTAACAAAAATTTCAATATATTTCAGGTTTTTAAACATCATTCTAATTTCAAGCTTTAAAGAAAGTGTGTTACTTTTTTTCTTTTATAGGCAATCAAACGCTTAACTATTCAATATGAAAATACCTGCTTATAGTGGCATTAAGGAAAGTTTCAACATCTGCGGGTTTTCACTAAATTTTAGCTACCTTTACTAAACCAAATAAACTTATAGTTCATAATGCATTGTAATTTATAGAATTTAATAAGTGGCACTCGCTTTGCTTTATAATTAGGTAATAATATACTTATAAATAAAATAAACATATCAGCAACGGAGTGACAAATGACGGTAATTTTAGAAGATCGCCCTATTGAACAAGTTCGTGAAGAAACTATAGATCAACTAATTTTTAACTATAGCCACGGCATCATTTCATCGGAAGCTTTTGAGCGCCGCTTAGACCAAGCAATGAATAGTGAATCACATCAAGAGATTGTCGACCTCGTTGCTGACTTAACACTAAAAACCGACACCCATTATAATGATAAAAAAGAGTATCAATTCACTCCTAATTACTCAAGCGCTGATAATGAGAATGAAACATTAAATTTAAAAAGTATATTAGGTAATGTCGAGCGTAGTGGTCAGTGGTACGTACCAAAAACAATTACACTACGTAACGTTTTGGGCGAATCAACTTTAGACTTTACTGATGCTGTATTTCAGCATCAAAATGTCACCATTAGAGTCAATTGTATCCTAGGTAATGCTACCGTTTACGTACCTGAAAACATCAACGTGATATGTAAAACCTATGGCATTGCTAGCAGTATTGAAAATAAAGCACCATCGTTAGCCCCCCGCCAAGCACCATGTATAACCATTGAAGGTAAAGTAGTGCTAGGCGCTCTAAATGTTTCGGTAAAAAGAACCATTAAAGAAAAATTTATAACTTTTGCTAACAATTTAAAAGCCGCATTTGATAGCAACAAGTAATAATATTAATACCAAACTTATAAACTCTCTAGAGGAGTGTTAGTTCTATAAACTAACGCTCCGAATTCTTTTTTGCAAAGGTAATTAAATTAAACCAAACGCAGATAACAAGCTACGAGCGCTCAACATACAGGCAATGAATATTACGCTAACAGCAATAGTATTTTGCCAAATATTATTACGAAACTGACCAAGCTTTTCTGTATTTACAATCCATAGCAAAAAAATGCTAATAATTGGCAAAAGCAGACCGTTAGCAACTTGTGCAAACCAAATTATTGCCACTGGCTTAAAACCAAGACAACTGACCGAAACACCAATAATTAAAATAACGCCCCAAGTCAATTTAAAGCCAAAACCATTTAGGCTTTTATCTAAATTTAAGACTCCACTTAAAGCGAATGCTGCCGCTAACGGCGCTGTAATAGCCGATGAAATACCAGCAAAGAAAAGCCCAAAACCTAAAAACACACTCGCCCAATCACCAAAAAGTGGTTGTAATGCAGGAGCTAAATCTGCAGCACTACGTAAACTCAACTGTTGACCAAAAAACGCAGAGGCCGCTGTTGATAATATAGCAACTGAAATTAACGCCCCTAAAGGCACAGAAATCAGTAAATCTTGCCTGGCCGAAGATAAGTCATCAGCCGATTGCCACTTTTTACTGGCGGTCGAGGCATGTAAAAATAAATTATATGGCACCACAGTTGTACCAATTAAGGCAATTACCGTCAACGTTGCGCCAGTAGGTACTTCAAACGCGATAAAGCTACGTCCTAATTCAAGCCAAGGTGGCTCAGTTAGAAAGAAGGTGGCAACAAAAGCAATACTCATCAAGCCTACAAGTAACACTAATGCTCGCTCAATAATTTTATAACTTCCCGTAGCAAGCAAGAAAAAGGCAACCAAGCCAATAACAATAGGGAAAATACTACTAGCGTGTTCGAGGGGCCAACCAAGTTGTGAGGATATGCTACCTAAACCTAAACTGGCACCGGATATATTGCCACTTTGATAGGCGCCATTACCGATAACAATTGCACTAACCACTAGGGCAATAACAACATTTTTAACCAATGGCTGAGTAATTGCGTTGCGTATATTTTCACCTAGGCCTTGTTGCGTAACAATTCCAAGACGCGCCGACATTTCTTGCAAAACAAGCGTTGCTATCATGGCAAATAACAGCGCCCAAACCAGACTTAAACCAAAATTTGCACCAGCCAATGAAGCCGTTATCACAGTACCTGGACCAATAAATGCCGCGGTTACTAAAAATGCAGGCCCAACCTGAGGTAATTTCATACGTACACCCTATTTTTTATTATTGTGGGAGAGAGTGTCATTACTTTATCATATCAAGTGCTATCGACAATTGCGGTATCGAAATATAATTTAGAGAAAACAAATTCTTAACTTATGTCAATTAGAAGCGAATAACGCTTTCTCGAAATAATTTATCTAGGCAGATTAAATAAACTTTATTAAACTAGCGGCACGTAAACCCATCAGTTAATCGTTATGGAAAAACATCAAGAATTATTAATTGCATTAAGAAAAGTGATCAGGGCAATTGATTTACATTCTAAACATTTAAGTAAAACCTCAGGTTTAACAAGTCCGCAATTACTTATCATGCTAGAAATAGAAAAAACCGCTGGTGTCAATTCAAGTCAAGTGGCAAAAAGTGTTAACTTAAGCCCTGCTACTGTTACTAACATAATAGATAGGCTTGAAAATAAAGCCCTTGTGTCAAGAGTAAGAGATACTCAAGACAAGCGCAAAATAGGATTATTTCTGACTAACGAGGGAAAAGCACTTTTACAAAATGCACCTCAAGCCTTGCAAGCACATTTCATTGAAAAGTTTTCTAATTTAGCGCCTTGGGAACAATCACAATTACTTTCATCAATGGAACGCCTATCTGAAATGATGAATGCCGATAAGATAGATGCCTCTCCGCTACTCGAGCTCAATGCGATGAGCGCCAGCAGTATAAACAAAACTGACGCTACATAGAGTTAACGTAGCAAATGTAAAAAGTGTAAATGCTTGTGGTATTGATCAATCACGTTATTGATCACCGCCGTTTTTGACCAACCCATAACGTCATAGTCTTGTCCACCTTCGCCTAAATGGACTTCTGCACGATAATAACTCTGCTCATCATCATCTTCACTTACAAAGTCCGGTTGAGAGTGTTTACCCGCCAATACTCGATAAACAAAAGGTTGCTCTTCACCATGGTCAACTGTTAGCGTTAATGCTTCCTCATTACTGATCTCAACACTAATTTGATTTTTTCGTAATTCTTCTGCAACTAATTCAAGTGCAGGTTCAACGGTTTGGCTTATAAAGCGATTCACGTTGTGCTTATTAGGAAAATCAACAATATTTTTTAAACGTGCCTGCCAGCTATCATTATTTTCGTTATTAGCATGAGGAATTGCAGCAATTAGCTGACTCTCTTGTTTTACCCCTTCTACTTTTAGCGCTTTAACCAAACCAACAATAGCAATTAATAAGACAATGGCAAATGGCAAGGCGCTGGCTATGGTCATGGTCTGTAACGCGTTAAGCCCTCCAACCAATAACAAAATAGCAGAAACAATACCAATGCCTACAGCCCAATATACGCGTTGCCATAACGGGGTATTATTGCTGCCATGAGAACATAGCATATCAACCACCATAGCCCCCGAATCGCACGAAGTTACGAAAAATATAACTATCATTAGAACACTGAAAAACGACAATACTGACGCCAGTGGGAAATTCTCAAGAAAAACAAACAGCGCTACAGACGAGTCTTTACTGACCATATCTCCAAGAGCTACAACACCTTGGTTATAGACCAAATCAATCGCACTATTTCCAAATATAGTCATCCACAATAATGTAAACACCGTAGGGATCAGCATAACTCCGAGAATAAACTCTCTAATGGTTCGTCCTCTGGAAATTCTAGCGATAAATAGGCCAACAAAAGGAGCCCATGCTAACCACCATCCCCAATAAAATATCGTCCAACCGCCTATCCAATTAGTCTTTTTATAGGCAAATAAATTAAAGGTGTTATGAACAATATCCGCTAAATAATCGCCAATATTTTGTAAATAAGCTTTAAGTAAAAATACCGTTG
The DNA here is from genome assembly GCF_057537295.1 of Colwellia meonggei. NCBI lineage: Bacteria > Pseudomonadati > Pseudomonadota > Gammaproteobacteria > Alteromonadales > Colwelliaceae > Colwellia > Colwellia meonggei. The sequence goes on along the minus strand of NZ_BAAJLZ010000003.1, from coordinate 44,904 downwards.
GCCCTAAAACAAAAATTAAGGTAAGTAAAATGACCGCTAAAATCATGTTTGCTTCAGATAACCTTCTGATTCCTTTATCTAATCCAGTGGCAACAGATATAACAGCAAGTGAAGTAATTCCCAACATAATGATAATTTGATTACTAACAGAAATATCGATATTAAATAAATAATTAAACCCAGAATTGACTTGTGATGCACCTAAACCAAGTGATGTAGCAACACCAAATACTGTACTAACCACAGCAAACACATCAACTAAATGACCAGGCCAACGATAAATGCGCTCACCAATAAGTGGAAACAATGCTGAACGTAAGGTTAAAGGAAGATTATGACGATAGCTAAAATAAGCCAACACTAGCGCAACAATGGCATAAATAGCCCATGCATGAAGCCCCCAATGGAAGAAGGTCATTTTCATTGCTTCTTGAACTGCGTCAACAGTGCCAACTTCAGCTGTTGGCGGTGACAAGTAGTGCATTAATGGTTCAGCAACACCAAAAAACATTAAACCAATGCCCATTCCAGCAGCAAATAACATTGAAAGCCAGGTAACTAACGAATAGTCGGGAGTTGCATGATCCGGTCCTAAGCGAATTTCACCATAACGAGACAACCCTAAAAACATAACAAAAAAGAAGATGAACGCCACCGTTAGCACGTAAAACCAACTGCCATTATCAACAATACTTGCTTGGATAAGTTCAAAAAAACTCTGTGCTTGTTTCGGCAGTACGGCAGTGAAAAGTAATAGCGCAATAATAATCGATGAAGCCGTAATAAAGACCTTGTTGTTTAACTGGCTCTTAGAAGCTAAAGACAAACCATTCCCCTAAATTTAATTCGAATTGATATTATATCTGGATAAGTTCCACTGTAAACAATCTTAAATAAAAGCGTAGAATTACCATAAGCATCCTCAGTTAAGTTTTTGAATAAAATACCATATGTTGCTAAACTTCAAACTAGGCTAAATATAGTTAGAACTCTAATAGTATTTAATCGACCATATAATAAAAATGCCAAGGGATAACCAATATGAAACTCACTAAGCTGCATTGTGCCGTATTAACGGCAATCGCGGCATCAAGCTCTCTGTATGCCGAAGAAATAAAAAAGCAAAATAAAGCAACAATTGAAGTTATTGAAGTTACCGCAACGAAACGCACCGAATCAATTCAAGAAGTTCCGGTTACGGTAAGTGCTTTGACAGGTGACAGTTTGGAAAAATTAGGTGTCGCGAATTTTGATCAATACGTGGAGTTTCTGCCAAATGTTGTTTTTCAGGGTACAGGTCCTGGCCAGAACGAAATCTACATTCGTGGCGCTGCAACTACACAAACCAGTATTGCAGTATCTTCAGTTCAGGCATTACAACCATCGGTGGCATTTTATTTAGATGAACAACCTGTTTCCATGCAAGGCCGTAATCTCGACATTTACGCGACAGATGTTGAACGTATAGAAGTATTACCAGGACCACAAGGCACACTATTTGGTGCTAGCTCACAGTCAGGTACGGTGCGTTTAATTACCAATAAGCCTAATCACGATGGTTTTTCCGCTGGTGTCGATACCAGCACAAGTTTTACTAAAGGCGGAGATATGAGTAACTCACTTGAAGCCTATTTTAATATGTCTTTAAGTGATTCATTAGCCGTGCGCGTTGCTGCTTACAATGATCATCAAGGTGGCTGGATTGACAACATACTCAATGTTCCAGGTGAAGGTGGTTACACTGGTAGTGCAGTTGTTATTAGTCGCGTTTCAGGTGGTGCTTTAACAAATCCTGAAAGTGTACCGGTTACACCACCTAAAAATGATACTTTGGTCGAAGATAACTTCAACACCGCAGACTATGCTGGAGCCCGATTCGGCTTATCTTATCTCATCAACGATGAATGGGAGCTTCTAGTTCAGCATACACAACAGTCCCTTGATACTGAAGGAGTTTTTGCTTACGACCCGAATTTGGAGGGAGAATCTTCAACTAATCGATTTGTTCCTGAAGATAACAATGATGATTTTGGCCTAACCACATGGACCCTTGAAGGTCGCCTTAAACACCTTGATATTGTTTATACGGGCGGTTATCTAGATAGAGATATTAACTCAACGGTTGATTACACCGGATACACTAACGGTGGTTCATTTGCAGCCTATTATGCCTGTAACTATGCTGGAACACCTGAAACTCAAGAATGTGTTGATCCAACTAAATTTTACAAAGAAGAAACCAGTACATCGCGTACAACTCACGAATTTCGTGTTAACACTTCATCTGAGAACCGCTGGCGTGTCACTGCTGGGGTATTTTACGACTCACAAGAGTTATCAACTGTAGGTCAATTTCAGTTAGGTAATACTGACCTACCATATTTTACTGACTTGCAAAGAACACTTGCTGGCAATGAGGGTATCAACAGCAATGGCGGTCCTTTCTCATCGGAAATAAGCTTTGTTAATGATATTACCCATACCATAGATCAAATAGCAGTATTTGGTCAGTTTGAATTTGATATTACCGACACAGTTACCGCAAGCCTTGGTGCTCGTTGGTATGAAATCGAAGATACCTTTAAAGGTGCAACAACAACGGTTGATGTTAGTGGCCGATTGCGAGCCTTCGGCGATGGCAGCGACGCAGCACTTACAGAGTTTTTTGGTGCCGAAGAAGCTGCCGCCATTCAGGCGGCTATTGCCAGCGGTCAACTAGACACAAGCTTACTCGATAGTGACGGAACATTAACCGTCGATGATACTATCATTAAAGCTTCACTTGATTGGAGAGTAACTGATAATCTAATGGTTTTCGCCTCATATTCTGAAGGCTTTAGACCTCCTGTAACTAATCGCGTTGGTGGTGGTTTAGCGAAAAATCAAGAAGGAGCCTTCGACGGTTTCCGTATTCCAGTATATTCAACGACCGATAGCTTAGACAACTTTGAATTAGGCTTTAAATCGACATTATTCGATCAAAGCTTACGTTTTAACGCGACCGCCTATTATTCAGAAATATCTGACTTACAAACATCACGATTTGATCCAACCAATATCAGTTTCTTAGTATTTACCGATAATGTTGGTGATGCTGAAATTAAAGGATTCGATGGTGACTTTACTTGGGTAGCTACCGACAATTTGGTTATCTCTGGTGCATTTAGTTTTATCGATACTGAATTGACTTCAATCAACCCAGAATTAGCAGGTATTGCCCCAGCAGTTGGCAGTCGCTTACCCTATTCAGCAGAGTTTTCAGGTAACCTGCAAGCAGAGTACTTTTACCCTATCGCCAAAGATATGACCGGCTATGTTAACGCCTCACTAAGCTATACCGGAGAAAGATTAGCCAGTATGACTATGGATGCATACGTATTAGAAGACGCGACAAATTTAGTTTATGGCACTGGCTCGGGGTTAAGTATAGAAAAGGAAGCTGAGGTATATTCTGGTGTTAATTATAAAGATAGCAATGGCAACACGTTTGCTGGTGGTCGTTATATACAAGACAGTTATGTGTTGGCAAACTTAAGTTTTGGTATTACTAACGATGAATGGAAAGCTGAACTATTTATTGATAATTTAACCGATAAAAGTGCAGTTTTATACATTGATACTCAGCAATTTACACCAAAAGTAGTCACCAATCGACCACGAACCATCGGCTTTAGGTTCTCATATGACTTTTATTAGCGTTAACTTGTAATCCGCTAAAAAGCCGTTTGATATCTGTATCAAACGGCTTTTTATTGATACAGTAACTTTGCTTTTACAATAATAATTATTCTCGGAGTTAATTCGTTGGAAAACCCAAGCCCTACTTCTATTGCGACACATTTAAAATCAATTCAACAATTAATTCAAACAGCAAAATTTGAACATGCAATTAGCCAAGCAAAACAATTACAAAGTCAGGTAACGCAAAGCCAACAACAAGTTGAGTTGTGGTATTTAATGGCCGTTGCACAACGCTATTTTGGCCAGTATTCCGAAGCTTTTGAAAGTATTCAAGCGTTGCTTACGCTAAATCCAAAACATAGTCGTGCATATCAAGAACAAGGCTACCTCAATCTTGCAGTTAAGAAAACTACGCAAGCAATATCGTCCTTTGAACAAGCAGTAAAGATGAATTCCAGTTTAGTCGCAAGTTGGCAGGAATTAATTAACCTATATCGAGACACAAGCCAAACTGAAAATGTACAAAAAGCAGCGAATCAATTAGCAAAGCTTAAAAATTTACCACCGGCATTGCTTGCTGTCACTGAGCTAATGCAAGAAGGACAATTACATAAAGCAGAACAAATATGTCGCCAGTTTTTGCAAAATAACAAGCGAAACATTGAGGGCATGTGCCTATTAGCGGAAATTGGTATCGAAATGAAAGTGTACGACGATGCCGAGTTTTTACTATCCAGTGCTTTAGAATTAGCACCTGAGCATGTTTATGCTCGTTCGCAATATTTAAATTTACTGATTCGTATCGGTAAATATAAAGCAGCGCAAACTCAAGTTGAAGCCTTATTGACCGAACAGCCCAATAACCTAAGTTATCAAGTTGCCAAAGCCACTATCTTACTTGGACTAGGTAACGTTGAACAAGCGGTGAGTATTTTTGGACAAGCAATTAAGAAAAGTAAAGCGGACGAACATCAAAGCGCTGCTTTTCATTTACAATTAGGCCATGCACTAAAAGCCAAAGGTGATATAAAAAAAGCAGTTGCCGCTTACCAACAAGCTTATCGCCTAAAACCAAGTTACGGAGATGCTTTTTGGAGTCTTGCCAATACCAAAACCTACCGTTTTAATGATGACGAAATTACCCATATACAAGCGCAAATAAGCCAATCATTACTAGCGCCAGCCGATAAAATTCAATTACATTTTGCTAATGGCAAAGCCCATGAAGACAGAAAAGACTACGACAAAGCGTTCCAAGCTTATCATCAAGGTAATAAATTGCAGCGTGACCACAATGGCTTTGACATCACAAAAATAGAACAGCAAGTAGCCGAACAAATACAATATTGTACACCAGAGCTTTTTGCTAACCGTGGGCAATTAGGCTTAAACACACCAGATCCTATTTTTATTGTTGGCTTACCACGTGCTGGCTCAACATTACTCGAACAAATACTGGCATCACACAGCCAAGTTGACGGCACTATGGAGTTGCATAATATTTTAGGTTTAGCTGCTAGATTGCGTGGTCGTCATCAAAACAGCAATACCAACCTTTACCCTAAAAATTTAAATGAAATAAAACCAGAACTATTCAAACGTTTTGGTCAGCAATTTATTGATGAAACCCAGGTATACCGAGAGCATGCGCCATTTTTTATCGACAAAATGCCAAATAACTTTCTCCATATTGGCTTAATTCGACTAATACTACCCAATGCTAAAATTATTGATGCCAGACGCGCGCCGATGGCGTGCTGTTTTAGCGGCTTTAAGCAGCTGTTTGCTGAAGGACAAGATTTTAGTTACGACTTAGAAGATATTGGTCGATATTACCAAGCATATCTAAAATTGATGACACATTGGCACTCAGTGCTCCCTGACTTTATATTAACAGTGAACCATGAAGACGTTGTTGATGATTTAGAAAAACAAGTGCGAAGAATACTGGACTTTTGTGGGTTGTCATTTGAGCAATCATGCGTTGATTTTCATAACACCAAGCGCACGATTAAAACACCTAGCTCAGAACAAGTGCGTCAACCTATTTATAAGAGTGCTACTGAACAATGGCGACACTTTGAGCATCACTTAACACCATTAAAAGCCGTATTAAATATCATGTAATTATTAAAATTTACTGTTGCTCTAGCCACTCTTTAGGTGACATATTGGTTTGCTTTCGAAATACTCGAGCAAGTGCAGATGCCGTTTCATAACCAACACTATTGGCTACAATGCTGACATTCTTACCTTGCTTTAATAGTGATTGCGCCACGCCAACTCGCCAGCTAATTAAGTAATCATTAGGCGTTTGACCAATAACATTTTTAAAAACTTCAGCAAACTTAGAGCGAGACATTAACGCCAACTCAGCCATTTTTGCTAATGACCATGACATTTCCGGATTGTTATGTAATTGCTGTAATACATTCTTTAATTGCGGGTGCATTAACCCAGCTAACATGCCTTGAGCAATGTCTCCGCTTGTAATCAATGAACGCATCATGTTGATGATAAAAATTTCCATCAACCTATTCATTACTGCTTGTCGGCCCTGCAATGTCTGCCCCGCTTCATCAATCATCCAATCAATATTTGTTTGCAAAAATGGCGACTGTGCTAGCGGTAAAATTAATAAATCAGGTAAAGCATCAGCCAATAGGTTCGAACGGTTGCCACCGTAGGTAACTGTTGCACAAATTAACTCAGCGTTATCAGTATCTCTTGCTTTTAAGCCATGTTTAACTGGCCGTGGTAGGAAAATAATTGAGGGTTTATCTAAAACAATCATCGATTTATCTAAGCCGAGAATTGACAGTGTGCCACTACGCAATAAGTGAATATGCCCTTCTAGGGCCTCCCCTTCATTAAAGTGGGATAAACCACAAAGCTTACCGGTGTAAAACACTCCTGCTTGTAAGCTAAATCGATCAATAATTTGAGAAAGATGGTCCATAAATAGCCAACTTGGACGATTTGGTTCAAAGTTCGGACGATTGTATCCCACTCATTAATCATTCGACACTATTATTTCTCCTGTCTTCAACAATTAAACAATTTAGGAAATAACATGTTTAAAACAACTTTAAAAACATTATTAGCCGGTTCAATTTTAGTAGCGAGCAGTCTTACATTTGCTGCAGATATAGATATGAATGCAGATGCTAACGACTTAGCTATCAAAGGCTATGACCCTGTAAGTTACTTCACTATGTCGACACCTAAAATGGGTAACGCAAGTTACACCGCAACCTATAAAGGTGGTATTTACCGCTTTAGCAATGAAGAAAATCGCGACATGTTTAAAGCTGACCCAGCTAAATATGCTCCACAATATGGCGGTTTTTGTGCATTCGGTGTAGCGATGGAGAAAAAATTTGATACCGACCCATTAGCGTGGAAAATTGTCGATAACAAATTGTATTTGAATCTAAATAAAGATGTACAAAAGAAATGGTTAACTGATGTTCCTGGCTACTTAAACCAGTCAAATGACAACTGGGGCGATATTAAAGGTGTTGCTGCGGACAAATTGTAACCCAGCACTTCTGTAATGAATTAATTAACCTATCAAGTTAAAAATAGAGTAAGAAAGGAAAAGCGATGAATGTAGAAGAAATCAGAAGTGAACAGCACTTTAGCGATGTAATATCCTCAAACAATGAAGTGCTGATTGACTTCTGGGCACCATGGTGTGGCCCTTGTAAGGCGATGACGCCAATATTTGAACAAGTTGCTGATGAACAAGTAAGCCGTGTTAAAGCTGTTAAAATCAATATTGATGATATGCCAGCACTCGCACAGAAATATGGAATTCGAAGCATTCCATCGCTAGTACTTTTAAAAGATAAATTAGTTGCATCTGAGCATGTTGGCGCGGCTCCCAAACTTGATGTACTAAACTGGTTAAACGAGCATTAATAAGAAGGAAAATCATATGAAACACAATATTGCATTAACAACAGCATTTGCTGCAGCTTTATCATTAGGTGCGATTGCAGATGCAGAAGCTGCTGAAAAGCGAGCTAAGAAGGAAAAGTGCTACGGCATCTCGTTAGCGGGTCAAAATGACTGTAGTAACATAGCCGGAACACACTCATGTGCGGGTCAATCAAAAGTTGATAACGATCCAGGTGAGTGGCGTTTAGTCACCAAAGGTTTATGTAAGAGCCAAGGCGGACTTACTCGTAAAGAAGCACGTGAAAAATTAAAGCAAAAAACGTAACGCAAATATAACGGCAATTTACGTTCACCCTTTTCGATGTTACTGGAGAAAATTATGTTTTCCTTGAACAAAAAAACACCTGTTAACTTACCTTTAATTGGTGTTGGTTTAAGACATGATCATTATGATGATGCCTTAAAATCTCCAGCTAACATCGACTTTATTGAAGTACACGCTGAAAATTTCTTTGCTAATGGTGGTGCAGCTCATGCACTAATGAGTGATATAAGTCAGCATTATGAAATTAGCCTGCACGCAACATCGTTAGGTTTAGGTTCAGCATTACCAGCACCACAAGTTCAGCTTGATAAATTCAGTAACTTAGTTGAGCGTTATCAACCGATATTAGTATCAGATCATGCTTGCTTTAGTTGGGCAGAAAGTAACGAAAATCACATACACGCAGGTGATTTATTACCGGTACCGTTTAACGATGAAAGCTTATCGACAATGGTAGCTAATGTTAAACGTGCACAAGCAGTTTTAGGTCGACAAATTTTAGTGGAGAATTTATCAGCTTACATAGCTTTATCTGGTTCAACGTATAGCGAAGCTGAGTTTCTAGTGAAACTATGTCAGCTATCAGGTTGTAGGCTATTAATTGATTTAAACAATATTATTGTCAATGCGATAAATTCACCTTTATTAGATAAACAGAGCGTGCATAGCACACAGGTAAAGATTAAACCGCTGACTCAGGCGAAGAAATGGTTAGAGAATATTCCGCCATCGCTTGTTGGAGAAATTCACTTAGCAGGCTGTACACCTGTAGGTGAAGATCAATTGATGATAGATGATCATAGCCAACCGGTCTCCGATGATGTTTGGCAGTTATATCGTTACACGATAGCGAAATTTGGCGCGATTCCAACATTAATTGAATGGGATAATGACTTGCCGTCATGGCAAGCATTGGTACAGGAAGCCGAAAAGGCGAAATCTATCGCATTCCAGGCTTTAACTACTGCCACTTTAGAGCCAAGTAATGAGCCAGACATAGAGTCAAAGCATAGAGTTAGTACCAATGAATATTAAACAGCAACAATCAGCTATGTTAGCCGCTATATTTTCATTGGAAGAAAATGCATCCACATCAACACTAGAAAGTGCTGGCTATAGTGAAAGATATAATGAAGGTTTAAAAATTTATCAACGAAGTTTACTGGCTAACGCTAACCAAGCTTTAGCGATCACTTTTGCCACTGTGCATTCTTTTATCGGCGAAGCAGAATTTACCTTATTGGTCAAAAAGTACTTACAAATACATTTTAAGCCTCAATATGATTGGGGGGAATTAGGTGATAGTTTTGCTGAGTTTATTTGCCAACATTTAAGCAAAAACAATCAGCTATTATCCGCTATTGCTGAATTGGACTTTGCTTGTCATCAAGCTGAAAGGGCCGAAGATAAAGTAATAGATTTAACAAGTTTATCTTATCTAACAGAACATGATGCTTATGAACTAAAAATTAACTTTAGCGCAGGCTTTAAACCCTTAGCACTCAATTATCCGGTGGATTTAATCATTGATAGCATTAAAGCTGCCGTTGAAAATAACGTGACATTAACCTTAATCGACATTCATAAACAATTGTCTGATTTTGAGTCTAGTCAACATTATTACCTAATTTGGCGACCAAATTTTCAAGCTCAATACCAGCAAATATCACAGCAGGAATATCAGTGGTTACAGCTTTGGCAGTCTCAGCAAACAACGAACGAACAATCGCTCAGTATAGGAACAACGTTAGATAAAGTATCATCTGAAGGCTTTTCCATTGTCGATTGGTTACCAAAAGCTATCGAACAACAACAGATCAGCTCCATTTCAAAGTTACCTGAAATCTAGTTTTCACTGTATCTCTGCTGTGGCAGTTTTTCCAAACTTTTAACCTAAAATAGCACATATTAACGAGGAACAATTATTATGACTTTGCAAAAAGTTAGAGCTTTACACAACCAAATTTTAGATTATGCCGATTACTTACGTATTCCAGCATTACTTATTGTTAGGCTATATGTCGCCAGTATATTTTTCAAATCAGGACTGACAAAGCTGCGTGACTGGGAGTCAACATTAATGTTATTCGAATATGAATATGAAGTGCCATTGCTTTCTCCTGTTGCTGCCGCTTGGGCGGGCACCATAGGTGAATTAGTACTGCCGGTTTTACTAGCAATAGGATTATTTAGCCGACTTTCAGCCGCAGGATTATTCGTTGTGAATATCGTGGCAGTACTTAGTTTAGTTGATATCAGTGCTGCAGCAATGAATGAGCATATTTTGTGGGGCAGTTTACTTCTGGCGGTAATGTTGCTTGGCGGTGAAAGACTATCTGTTGACCGCAAATTAAAGCTTTCATAAATCAGAAGTCGTTAACAAATAAATTAAAGCCCTTAGTTACATAGTAGCTAAGGGCTTTATTAATCGATTGCAGTAAATTGTGATGTAATATATTGACTTCAATTTACTCACTGCAATCATTGGTACCTAGGGTATAAAAAACTAGGTAAATTTTTTGTCGCGATCATGTGCTATTAACCAATTTTGTTGGTGCCCTATTGGTACTATACCATGCGGGTTTATTGATAAATGGCTAGCGTAATAATGACGTTTTATATGTGCATGGTTCACCGTTTCAGCAATACCCGTCATTTGGTATAGCTCAAGCATAAAGTGATAAAGATTTTCATACTGTACAAGTAAATTAACATTGCATTTAAAATGCGTATGGTAAACCGAGTCAAACCTCACTAGCGTTGTCCATAACCGCCAATCTGCTTCAGTAAGTTCATTGCCGGTTAAATAACGATTGTTAGCTAAAATATTGTCCACTTCAGCTAGCGCTGAAAAAAGCTTACGACAATTTTCTTCATAAGCACTTTGTATGGTGGCAAAGCCAGTTTTATAAACACCGTTATTAATATTGTGATATATCAGTTCATTTACTTCATCAATATATTGCTGCAAATGTTCAGGATAAAAGTCCAAGTCATTGCCTGTTATATGATTAAATTCCGAGTTAAACATTCGAATAATATCGGCAGACTCATTGCTAACAATCACTTGCTTCTGCTTATCCCAAAGTACAGGAACAGTAATATTTCCCTGATAGTCTGCCGCACTTTTATGATAAATATCTCGCATAAAGCTTTGTTGATATAAGCTGTCGCCGGTTGTTTGATATTCAGCAGAAGTGTCATCATCATGAAGAAAGCTCCAGCCCTTTTCATGCATATCGGGGTGTACAACACTCACCGAAATATGTTCAACCAAGCCTTTAAGTTTACGAAAAACCAAAGTGCGATGGGCCCATGGGCAAGCTAGAGAGACGTATAAATGATAGCGACCTGATTCAGCTTTAAAGCCGGTGTCGCCATCAACACTTATCCATTGACGAAATTGAGAAGCTTTACGCTGATAGCTTCCTGCTTTAATGCTCGATTTCCAATTTGAAGTTACCTTGCTCATAACACCCTCACTTAATTTAAATTCTTCTTTATTATGCTAGCGCTAGCACACTAATTAGTTACTGGCGAATTCCTTCAATATGCAAAGTTAGATCAACCTGACCATAGTTTTTCTTAAAACCAAAATCGCCCATATTAATGGTGCTTTTTCCATTGAAGCCTAAACGATAACCGCCCCATGGATCTTGGCCCTCGCCAACTTTAATGGCATCAATGGTCATTGGCTTAGTTACGCCATGCATAGTGAAGTCACCTGTAATGGTTAATTTTCCATTACCTAAATCGACAACTTTAGTGCTAACAAATGTTGCTTGCGCATATTTCGCAACATCAAGAAAATCATCAGAACGAACATGTTTGTCACGCATAGCATGGTTTGAATCAAAACTGCTGGTATCTATAGTGACGTTTACTTTTGATTTAGAAATATCTTGCTCATCGTAAGAAAAATTGCCGCTAAAAGTATTAAAGCGTCCGGTTAAAACACTAAAACCTAAATGGCTTGCGCTGATGTTAATTGATGCATGCGCACCTTCATGGTCAATAATATAGTTAGCTGCCATTGCAGGAATAAAGGCGCTAGCCGCTAAAAGTGATGTTGCTAGAAGTATCTTTTTCATTTTAATTCCTTACGCCATATCGGCGATTTGTTGATGCTTGCCAGTTACAGCAAGCTTATGTATTTGTATATGTTGGATATAAACTTTAAAATCTAAATCCGCGTTTAAGAGCAAAGCCTTATTTGATCATCCTTGTTAGCGTTTTGTCTTTATCGACATAGTGATGTTTCAGTGCCGCACCACCATGAACTAATGCTAATCCGACAAGAAAATAAGCGAGGTATTCATGAATTAAACCGGCGAGATCAGCTTGGTTCTCAATTAATTCACCAAAGCCTGCAACACTAAACCAGCTAAAAACATCAATTGCGCGCTCATCAGCAGTAGAAATAAAGTAGCCACTTAACATCAAGACAAAAAGCAAAGCATAGAGCACTGCGTGAGTTAGCTTTGATGCTTGTTGTTCCAGCTTAGAATGGCTGTGAATAGCGTTAGGGGCTTGGCTAATAAAGCGCCAAACTAAGCGAAAAGCCGTAGCAATAAGCAATAAAATACCGACACTTTCATGCCAATGCGGTGCAGTTTGGTACCACTGACTGTAATAAGTTAAATCAACCATCCAGTAGCCTAAAGCAAACATTGAAAATACAGTAATCGCACTTATCCAATGCAATAATTTACTGACTAAACCAAATTTATCTTCTGAGTTTTTCCACATAGCGAATATCTAATCTTGTAAACAATAGCGATATTTTATGGAAGAAATTGAATGTAATAAATATGGCTAGAAGCAAATGATAATTGCAAAAAACGTAACAATGATAACGATAGATAATAGATTCAATAAACGACAGAAATAATAATGTCGGGCGAGGAGTGAGTAATATGGCTGCACGATCTAAAAAGGCGAATAGTAAACTATTCGCCTTTTTCATGGATGGCTAACTTACATCAAGCTGCAGAAAATACCTTAGTTAAAGGCACTTTTATCAACCTTAATTTTGTAAAAAACACTATAAAGTACTGGTACCGCGACCATAGTCAAAATAGTTGCGAATGCTAAACCGCCCATAATAGTCACCGACATATCGGCAAAGAAAGGGTCAAATATTAATGGCATCACCCCAAGAATAGTTGTTATTGCTGCTAATGAAACCGGACGTAAACGGCTTAAACTCGCTTCAACAATGGCTAAGGCTTTTTCCTTACCTTCTTGAATTTGCAAGTCAATCTCCTCTAATAAAACAATAGCATTCTTTATTAGCATGCCAAATAAACTTAAAAAGCCTAGTAACGACATAAAGCCAAATGGTAAATCAGCTAAGAGTAAGCCGGCAACAACACCAACTACCGCCATAGGAACAATTAACCAAATAATAATAGGCTGTCTTGCGCGACCAAATAGCAAGACACTAATAATAAACATAATTAAAAAACCTAATGGCAACCCTTGACCTAAAGCGGCTTGCGCGTCGCGTGATGATTCATATTCGCCACCCCACTCTAGGTTATATCCAACTGGCAATTCAATGGCTTCAATTTTGGCTTGTGTGCGACCAAAAGCTTCGCCGGTAGTTTCATCGTATCCCGCTTCCGCTTTAACGGTAATAGTTCGAACTCGGTCACGGCGGTTAATCAGCAACTCCTCGCTGCTATAAGTCATTTTTCCACTTACTTGTTTAAATGGAATATAAGTACGTTGGCTGCTACTCCACACTAAGCTATTTTCTAAACTGACAAGTTGATCAGGGTTAGTATTACTATTGCGAGCAATAATTGGGTATAGGTAATCACCATCTTGCAATTGGCCAATTTGTAAACCATCGGTATAAAATTCAATTGCTTGGCTAAAATCAGAACGTGACACCCCCGCAATACCTGCGGCAATATCATCATATTCAGGAGCTAAAACAATACCTTTGTCTCGCCAATCATCACGGATATCACGAATTTTGCCATCATCAAAGTAAATGGCTTTCGCTTGTGCTGCTAAATCTCGCAATATTGCAGGATCTTCACCGGAAAAACGTGCTTGAATTTTAGCGCCAGCGCCTGGACCAAACTGCATAATTTCTGCGTAGAAGTTCACCTTCGGATTTTCTTGTCTTAACTTGTTTGAGATTTCCTGCGCTAAACGTGGAATTTCCGCAGCATCATGTGCCCGTACCAAGAATAAACCATAACTTTCGTTTGGTAATTCTGGTGCGAATACTAAGGTAAAGCGTTCTGAGCTTTCACCGATAAAAGTTGATAATGATTCAATACCTTCAGTCTCAAGGATCAATTTCTCACCTTGCTTCATATATTTTTCTGTCGCGCGTATATCAGAGTCTTGTGGCCCCCAGTAATGAACAAAAAATACCGGTGTATTCGACGGTGGGAAAAAACCTTGTTTTATTAAACCGAAGCTCGCATATGCACCAATAGTTATCGCAATTAATAAACCTAAGGTAATGCCACGCCAATGCAATGCACTGTGCAGTATGACTAAATAAGCTTTATGGAATAATGAATGACTTTCCTCTTGACTAGATTGACTGCCAACTTGGTAGAAATACTTACCTAATAACGGCGTTAAGGTTACCGCTAAAATCCAACTTAGCATCAGTGAAATTAATACCACGGCAAACAGTGAAAATAAGAATTCACCCGTAGCATCATCAGATAAACCAATACCTGAAAATGCGGCAATACCGATAACAGTTGCACCAAGCAGTGGCCATTGAGTACGTTTAACAATGAAGCTTGCTGACTCCATTGCTGATTTGCCTTTTTCCATGCGCAACATCATGCCCTCTGCCACAACAATGGCATTATCAACCAGCATTCCCATGGCGATAACCATAGCGCCTAACGAGATCCGCTGTAATTGCAAATCGTAAAGCCACATAATTAACACGGTACCTAACACTGTGATTAATAACGTACCGCCAACCACAATACCTGAGCGCCAGCCCATAAATAAACATAAAGCGAGTGTAACTACAGCAACAGAAATTTCTAGATTTAAAATAAAGCCGTCAACTGACTTATCAACAATTTTTGCTTGGTTATAAATAGACGAAACATCAATACCGGCAGGCAACTTAGTTAAAACATCAGCTAGTTTGGCTTCAATTTTTTCACCAACTTCAACAATGTTAATATCATTTTGTGCCGACACAGCTAAGGTAATCGCGCTTTCACCATTAAAGCGTTTTAGCCCATTTGGGATCTCAACCGGTTGAATACTTAATTCAGCAATATCTTTAATTTTTATAGAGGCATTTTTACCAGGAATAACAATAGAAAGGTTCTCTATTTCCTCAATTTTGTTAGTTGAGCTTTCAACCGGTATACGAATTTGTTTATCACCAACAAATAAACGACCGCCACTAAAAGGTTTTAGATTACTTGCGAGTACCTGTTGAATATCAGGAAAAGACAAACCTAAACCGGCGATTTGGTAACTATCAATTTTAGCAACAATTTCTTCTTCTAAAATGCCACCAACTTGCACTTTCGCTACACCATCAACCGTTAGTATTTCACGACGAATAATACGAGAGAATTCACGCATTTGATAAGCACTAAAATCTGGCGCTGACAATGCATAATAAATACCGTAAACGTCACCAAAATCATCAACTACAACTGGGGCACTAGCGCCTAATGGTAGGTCATTACGAATATCGCTTAAGCGTTTACGAAGTTCATCCCAGATTTGCGGTAACAAAGGGCCATCTATATGTGGCTGAATTTCCATCGTCACACGCGAAAATCCTGGCTTACTTACTGAGTCTAAAACATCTAACTGCCACATTTGCTGTAAGGCAATTTCAACTTGTTCAGTAACTTCCTTTTCGACTTTTTCTGCACTAGCACCAGGGTAATAAGTAAAGATAACCGCTTGTTTAATGGTAAAAGCAGGATCTTCCAACCGCCCTATTTTCCCCATGGCAACAATGCCGCCTATAATAAAGCAAATTGATAAAAGCCAAATATTGATTGGTTTAGTTAACGAATAGCGTGCGATATCCATATTAAAATGCCGCCTTATATTCTCTAACTTTTAGTCCTTCACGCATTTGGCTTACCGCAGCGGAAACTACTTTATCGCCAGCATTCAAGCCTGTTGAAATTAGTGCATACTCACCTTGCAATTGCGATATTTCAACAGTCACTTTCTTCAAAGTACTATTATCTTGGTCAAAGCGCCATACGCTAAAACCATCATCACTATTGCCCATTAATGCGTTTAACGGAATAACTAATGCTTGGGCGTGGCTGTTATTATCTTTAATATTAACAATCGCTCTTGAACCGGGATAAAATAACTTAGTAATTTCGCCATCAAGTGCAAATGTTACACCATAGGTTTGGGTAATCGGATCTGGCGTAGTTTTATGCTCAACATAATGAATATCAAACACTTTATCTTCTTGACCAATAATATGTGCGGTTGCTTTTACATCACGGTTGCCAGCATTTGCTGTCATAATTCGCTCAGGTACTTCAAAAGTAAAATAAAGCTCAGATCTATCCTGTAAATTGGCCAGTGTGTCGCCAGTGCGGATATAACTATTATTTTCAATGTATCGCGCACCAATAACAGCATCAAATGGCGCCCTAATGGTTGAGTAGCTTAAATCTTGTTCAGCATTTTCTAATGCTAGTTTAGTGATAGAAAACTGTGATTTAGCGTCATCGTAATCACGCTGCGATGCAACGTTTTTCTCAAAAATGTCTTTTACACGCTTTAGATCACGTTGTGCATCTTGATGACGAATTCGACTTTCTTCGACCTTACGTTGAAATGGTGCTGGATCTATTTTCGCTAAAACCTGCCCTTTTTTAACGTCACTGCCTTCAATAAGGCTTTCGAATATTAACCGCCCTGAAACCTCAAATTTGAGATCAACACTTTTCACTGCTGATACTGTGGCTGGAAATTCAAAATCGTTGGCTATATTGGTTATAGATGCAGCAGACAATTGCACAACAACTGGCGCAGTTTCTTTTACTGTTTCCACGGGCTCTGAGCACGCTTGCAACAAAAACACGATGGCGACGATAAAAATTTTATTCACATTAACCCCAATATGTATCTTAACTAATTAGTAATCCGACTGAAAAAACACAATCAATCGATATAAGTTACACAATTATAGCACAGGTTTACACATTAACAACCATTGTAAACCTGTTGTTTAATAATCAAATTCAAGTTAATATCACTAGGTCACCATTACTAATGAGAAAATGTTTTGCCAAGTACAACTGAAAAAATACTCGATACTGCGATGGATTGCTTTTTTCAATACGGCTACGGCGCTGCCAATATATCTATGGTTAGTCGACATGCGGGGGTTTCTCGTGTCACGATTCACAAGCAGTTTAAATCTAAAGAAGTGTTGTTTAGAGCGGTAGTTAATAAGCATTTTCAGCAATATAACACCTTAATTGACGATTATCGGATATCAGAAATTAACTTTTGGTCAGAAACACAAGCACTAATTATTCAGCGTTGCGAAGGTTTTTTTAATGATATTTCCAGTAACTTAGTGCGTGCAGATTTATTACACGCAGGCCAAGCCTACTGTAAAGATCTCATTCAAAATGAAGAGAATTTAGTTAAAGAAAGTATTCAACTTAGAATAGAAAAAGAAATAGTAGCGCAAAGGTTAACCTTGAAAAATGTTAACTTATCAGCAGGACAACTAGCAGAAGCTCTTCATTTTGCGCCATTTGGTATTACAGTTTCGGTATCAGATAAAGACGATGTAGCTTTTGTTGAAAGCTTAATGGCGGTATTTAAAGCCGCAACCTCAATCAATAATTAAACTATTGAAAGCTAGTATCTTTAAGAAGCTTGTTCAGCATAATAAGCCTTAAGGTAATCTATGAAGGCTGTTACTTTCGCCGACGTAAACTTCCGCGATAACTTTATCGCGTATAATCCATGCGGCGCCGATTTATAATCCGCTAAAATTTCGACTAGCTGCCCTTTTTCAATAGCATCATTAACAATAAAAGCAGGTGATTTAAGAATCCCAAGTCCCTCCACAGCTGCGTCCTTTAATGCATTACCATTGTTTGACGTTAAAGTGCCATTAACATCAATACTGCGCTCTTCACCATTCTCTTGAGCTACCCAGCCCAGCTTAGGGCTAATCAAACTGTAACGTAAGCAATTATGCTTAATTAAATCTTCGGGAATATTAGGTTCATCATGTTCAGCTAAATAACTAGGTGCGGCACAAAATATCACTGGCACAGTAGTAATAGGCAATGCCACTAAGGTTGAATCTTCTAGTCCACCAATTCGAATACCAACATCTATGCCTTCAGCAACAAAATCAGTACGATGATCTTCTAATTGTAAGTGAATTTTGAGTTCAGGATGCAGCTTCATAAAACCGCTTAAAATGGGTGTTAATGAGGTAATGCCGAAACTTAATGGTGCCGAAATACGTAAATTTCCCTTGATATTTTCACTACTAGTTTGAATACGCTCTTGCGCTTCATCTAATGATTGGAAAATATTCACAACATCTTGATAAAATTGTAACCCAGCCTCTGTTAGCTCAATTCGCCGCGTTGTACGATTAAGCAAACGAACATTGAGTGCTGCTTCTAGCCCAGAAACGCGACGACTAACCGCTGCAGTGCTAGCTTCTAGCATTTCTGCCGCTTGATTAAAACTACCGGTATCTACTACTGAAATAAAACTGCGTAATGCGACTAAATCATATTGTTGCATAAAGCTAAATAACTTAAGAAATAATACTCTAATTATTGCAACTAACAAAAATAACCACAAGAAAACGGCTGAATTATTGGCAATATTTCGTTTAACCACGCTATACTTGACCAATTAGTCAAGTAAATAACTAATTTACATTTTAATAGATCAATTAATTATTAGTCACCACACAATAATTAGTAAATAGTATGCCTAGTAATACTTTTATAGCCACAAATGCTTAAACTGGAGAAAAAATGCAAGATAGAACCTCATTACCGAGTTGGAAACAATTAACCACTCATGCCAGCGAAATGAAGTCTCAGCATATGAGTGAATTATTTACTCAACAACCAAATCGTTTCAACGAGTTTTCTATTAAATTACCACCTTTTCTTCTCGATTATTCAAAAAATTTAATCTCAAATTCCACTATGGAATTATTGATTAATCTTGCCAAAGAGTGTGATGTAGAAGGTTGGCGAGAAAAAATGTTTAGTGGTGAACGTATTAACCGTACCGAAGAGCGAGCAGTATTGCATACAGCATTGAGAAACCGCTCAAGCAAGCCAATATTGTTAGATGGCAAAGACATCAATAGTGATGTGCAACTTGCCTTAAATAAAATGAAAGCCTTTAGTGAAAAAGTGCGCCAAGGTCTATGGAAAGGTTATTCGGGAAAACGTATTACTGATGTTGTTAATATTGGTGTTGGTGGCTCAAATTTAGGGCCTCAAATGGTCACTGAAGCGTTAAAACAGTACAGCGATAATAGCGTAAATGTTCATTATGTTTCTAACGTTGATGGCACTCAAATAGCCAATGTTCTTAGGCCATTGAATCCAGAGAAAGTTTTATTTATTGTGTCGAGTAAAACCTTTACCACCACAGAAACCATGACTAATGCTAAAACAGCAATGAAATGGTTGGTATCTTCTTCATTTGATCAATCGGCTATTGCTAAGCATTTTGTTGCCGTGTCTTCAAATAAGAAAAATGCCACTGAATTTGGTATCGCTGAGGAAAACATTTTTGATATGTGGGATTGGGTTGGCGGGCGATTCTCGCTTTGGTCAGCCATTGGCCTACCGATTGCTATCGACTTAGGCTTTGAACGTTTTATCGAATTACTAGAAGGAGCGCATGAAATTGATCAACACTTTTGTAATGCACCTTTATCTGAAAATGCACCTGTAATTTTGGCTTTGCTGAGTGTGTGGAATTGCACATTTTTAGGTGCACAATCTCAAGCCATTTTACCTTATGATCAATCACTGCATATGTTGTCAGCTTATTTACAGCAAGCAGAAATGGAAAGTAACGGCAAATCGGTTACTTGGGATGGTCAGTCAATCGCTTACCCAACCGTGCCTTCGATTTGGGGTGAATTAGGTATTAATGGTCAACACGCTTTTTATCAGTACCTACATCAAAGTAATAATGTGGTGCCAGCAGATTTTATTGGTTCAGTGGAAAGTGTGACACCAGTACAAGGCCATCATGAAACGTTAATGGCAAATTTTTTCGCACAAACCCAGGCGTTAATGCAAGGGGTTGATGAAGCTCAAGTTCGTGCCGATTTAAAAGCAAAAGGTCGTACTCAAGACTATATAAATAAAGTCGCGCCACACAAAGTGCATAAAGGTAACCGCCCAACAAATACTATTTTAATGAAACGGATTTCACCACGTTCTTTAGGTAGCTTAATTGCTTTATATGAACATAAAATTTTCGTACAAGGAATTATTTTGCAAATATGCTCTTTTGATCAATGGGGAGTTGAGCTAGGTAAAGGTTTAGCAAATAACATTCAACAAGAGCTAGCTTCAGGAAAAATAAGCGAACAACACGACAGCTCAACCTCTGGGCTAATGAATTTTTATCAAAACCATACCAAGTAGTATCTAAGCTAATATTAACGACACTTTCAATTTATTATGAAAGTGTCGTTACTAACGTTATTCACTTATCTAAGCTTATAAATGTGCTTGTAAAAAACTCAAATATTTATTCGATGCACTGATACGATTGGCTTTTTTACTAAAACCATGGCCTTCGTCATCAAAAACTAAATAATCAACGTAAGTGCCACCAGAACGAATAGACTCGACCATATCATCACTTTCAATTTTTAGTACTCTAGGGTCATTTTTACCTTGCACTACTAATACTGGTTTTTTAACATTCTGGCCAAAAAATACTGGCGAAATATTATGTAAACGCTCTTTATCAGTACTTGGGTCACCAAGTTCATCATAAAGCGATTTACGAAATGCTTCCCAGTATGGCGGAATACTTTCTAATGTTCTCACCCAATTGGTAACACCAAAAATATTAATACCAACTTCAAATTCTTCAGTAAACGCCATTGCTGCCATGGTCAAGTAACCGCCATAACTACCACCAATTACCCCAATTCTGTCAGTATCAACCCAGTCTAACGACTGCAAGTAATACTTGTTATAAACCACGTCTTTCAAATCATGATCGCCGTGTTTTTTGTCATCAAGATGGAAGAATGTTTTGCCATAGCCGCTAGAACCACGATTATTAATACGGAAAATAGCATAGCCATTATTTACAAGATGCTGAATTAAGGCAGAATAACCTTTACGACTTTGTCCACCTGGGCCACCATGGATCCACACCAACGCAGGCACTTTTTTTGTTGCTGCTTGTTTAGGCTTATATAAAATCCCGGGAATTTCTAAACCATCAAAACTCTTAAAGCGAACAACCTCACCTACTACTAAATTTTCTTCAAGAATGTTTGGATTACCCGTATCCGTTAAACGCTCAATGCTATCACTACCTAATTGGTGCACATACAAGTTTGATGGTGAGGTATCTGAGTTTACATAAAATACCATTTGTTTACCGTCGCGAGAAAAGTTCACACCTCGTAAATCGCCGCTTGGCATATTGGGTAAGGTTAATGTTTTATCCGCAGCTATATCTTTAATGGTTATTTTAGTTTGTGCGTCAGCGTTAATGCCTGTCACTTGATAACGGCCATCTTTTGAGAAATAACTAAAGCTAACATCCCAATCATCGGCGAAATCTAGGGACTTAGCTTTTGTTGCTAAATCATATGACCAAGCCTGCCTAAACTCGCCAAATTCATCAGTTGAATAAATTAAAGCACTATTATCTCGTGTAAACGTATAAGCGCTGTGCTCTACAGCTCCCTCATGCTCAGTAATTAATTCAGCAAGAGACGCTTCACTGGCTAAGTCCACCATATATAAATTTGAGTCAGCATTTGAATTAGTTTTACTTAACGCTATATATTGCCCATTAGGACTTATAGCTTCCGGCGAATAACCTGAGTCATTTTGAAAAACTAGTTCTCTTGAATAATCAGTTACTTGATAACGATAAATATCAAAAAACTTTGCATCTCGCTCATTGGTTGCAACATAAAATTGTTTGTTATCTTGATGCCAACTGACAAAATATGCCTTTAAGCCGTCACCTGGCGTTAAATCTTTTTCTTCTCCATTAAGTTCTTGAACAAACAAATGATCTAATTCATCGCCACCTTTATCAGCACTAAATAAAAACCTATCATCTTCAGGGAACCATCCAACAACATAGATAGACTCCTTTGTAGAGTTAGTCAATTGAGTTGGCTTTGTACCATTTAGCGGCACTTTGTAAGCATTATAAATACCGCTAGCATCATCGCTAACCAATACAGCGCTAGCGTCAGCATTTATTGAAGAACCAAAGACTGAACGAGTTTTAAAAAACTCTTCAGCACTATAAGTTTCAAACATTGAAACTTTTTCTTTTACTTTTGTAACCTCTTCAGTTGGCTCTTGCTTTGAACAAGCAAATAGTAATGACAAGCCAGCGGTTAAGGCTATGACTTTGGCATGTTTGGCTATATTTCGCATCTTAACTCCCTTTGTATTGTTTTTATTTTAGTTATCAAGTACTTCTTAATTGAAATCCAGTATAGAGCAATTAATGAACAATTAAAGTGATATTCTTAGCTTGTAAAGTTTCATGAAGAAATAATTGAAAAGTAATTGGTGATATATCAGTTATAATTGCGTTCAGTTAATAAATACAACATAAAAGCGAATGACGACATCATTAAAATATCTTGGCTATTACTCTACTGAAATCCAGCAACAAGTAATGGCAATGTACAAGGAAAATAAGCTAAAAGGTTATTTATTAAAGCAGTTTCCAGAACCACACGAAATCACTTCTGATAAAGCTTTACGACAATATACTCTAGCAATGAAACAGCAGTTTCTTAAGAAGTCAGCACCTTTAAGCCAAGTCAAATATGACGATAAAATACATATTGTTAATAACGCGTTAGGTTTACATACCTATGTTTCGCGAGTTCAAGGCAGTAAACTAAAAAGTAAAAATGAAATACGCATTGGCAGTACCTTTAAACACGCACCAGAAGCTCTATTAAATATGATAGTAGTGCATGAACTTGCCCACCTAAAAGAAAAAGAGCACAACAAGGCCTTTTATAAGTTGTGCCAACATATGTTACCTAATTATCATCAACTTGAGTTAATGACTCGTATATACCTCACTGAACTAGAAAATAATGGCAATATTTATCGTTAACTTCGCCAGCAACTTTATTGGTGACAGTTATAGTCAACCAGTACCAAAGCATTAAATATCATCAAACCTATTTATTTTTAACATATTGTATGTAACTCAATACAACACTTAATTTGTAACTCTTGCTGTTACAAGATGTATGAAATTACACCGAAGTAAATGCAAAGTAACAAAAGCAAGTAATTAAAAAGTAATTCTTTGATATCACCCCACCTGCATACGTATGCACGAGATTTTTTTGAACTTTTATAAAAGTTAACATGCCCGCGCTGAAACACTGCTGTTTCATTACAGCCCAACTTTCAAAAAATTATAGAGCCACAAAATGTTTTATAATCGAGGAATCATTATGCTTTCGTTTAAACCTAGTGCGATTTCAATTGCGTTACTTGGAACTGGTCTTTGTTCATTTTCACTCTTTGCACAAGACAACGCTGTGCAAGCATCACCTGAAATTGACGAATCTAAAACAGAAATTATTGAAGTTCGCGGAATTCGCCGCAGCTTACAAGCATCACAATCAATAAAAATGGATTCAAGCTCCATTGTTGAAGCAATATCTGCTGAAGATATTGGTAAATTACCCGATGTTAGTATTGCCGAATCACTAGCTCGTTTACCGGGCGTAACAGCACAGCGATTAAACGGTCGAGCACAAAACATCAGTATTCGTGGTATGTCTGCTGATTTTTCGACGGCACTTTTTAACGGTCGAGAAGTAGTTTCAACCGGCGATAACCGTGGTGTTGAATTTGACCAATTCCCATCAGACTTACTCAATGGTGTTTTGGTTTACAAAACTCCTGATGCAGCGCTCATTGGTCAAGGTTTAGCAGGTACTGTTGATATGCAAACGGTCAAACCGTTAGCACACGGTGAGCAAACATTTTCCATTGGTGGCCGTTATGAAACGAGCCAAGATGATGCTGTTAACCCATTAGGCGAGGATAAAGGCGAGCGCTTCAATGCTACTTATATTGATCAATTTGCCGATGATACTATTGGTATAGCATTGGGCTTTTCACACTCTTCAACACCTAACCAAATACAGCGTTTCGAATCTTGGGGCTATAAAGATCTCGATAATGGCGAAAAAGAATTTGGCGGCGCAAAAATGTCGAACAATTCAAATTTGCTTGAGCGTGATTCAGTAATGGCTATTGTCGAGTTCGCGCCGAATGAAAACTTACACTCAACTCTAGATATTTTCTACTCGGAATTTGAAGAAAAACAAAACATTAGTATGGTTGAAATGGGTTTAGGTTGGGCCGATGCAACATTACGCCCTGGTTATGAGGTAGATGAAAATGGCAACATCATCTCTGGTACATACGATAACGTTAAACCAATAATTCGCAGTGATTTAAATAGGCGTGACAGTGATCTGTTCGCTATTGGTTGGAACACTCAATACAACATTAATGATGATTGGACAATGGAGTTAGATCTTGCCCACTCTAGTGTTGACCGTACCGACATGAATTTAGAAACTTATGCGGGCACCGATGGTGAGTTTGACACTATGTCATACGAAATGACCAATGAAGGCCCTAAGTTTACTCATGAAATTGATTATAGCGATGCTAGCAAAGTAGGCTTAACAGATTCAGCTGGTTGGGGACAAGTTGGCTTTAATAAATTTAGCTACATTGACGATGAAATTAACCAAGTTCGCCTCACATTTTCTCGCTATATTGATAGTGATATATACAATAACTTAACGTTTGGCGTGCACTATATTGAACGTACTAAAGAAAAGTCGGCTGATGAATATGTCATTAAAGGCTTAGCCAATGGCGATAGCATCTATTATGGCGCAGCAAATGCCGGCACAGTTGATTACAGTAAATTTGGCTTAGGCGATGTTATTACTTATGACGCTTGGCAATTATGGAATAGCGGTGTTTATGAAATTGAAGACTTTGTTCATCCAGATGTAACCGAAAAAGCTTGGATGGTTGAAGAAAAAGTAACCACCATTTACAGCAAATTAGATATCGATACTGAGCTAGGTGATTACGTATTAAAAGGTAATTTTGGCTTACAAGCTGTTTATACTGACCAATTTTCAGAAGCAATTAGCTCAGACAGTAACAATAACGATGTTAGTAAAACAGGTGGCGATAAATACTGGGAATTTTTACCTAGCATAAACCTTAACTTAAATATTACTGATGAAGATGTATTACGTTTAGGTATTGCTAGAACATTATCACGCGCGCGTATGGATGACTTGCGTGCCAGTGGCCAGTATAGCTTTGATAACAAATATGAAGACAGTACTGACTTAGATAAATCGCCATGGAGCGCTTCTGACGGTAACCCTGAACTTAAACCTTGGATTGCCAACTCTATCGATTTATCTTATGAACACTACTTTACCGATAGCAATGGTTATTACGCGTTAGCATTATTTTATAAGGATTTAGAAAACTACATCTATAACGAACAGGTTGTGGAAGACTTTACTGGTTACCCTGTACCTGATGATTGTAAAAATGATGCTGGTGATGAAGTAACCTGTTCGCCTGATTATTTCTTGGGCTATAGTTCATCACCACAGAACGGCGAAGGTGGTGATATTAGTGGTATTGAATTTAGCATGTCATTAACTGGTGAAATGTTTACACCAATGCTGGAAGGTTACGGTGTATTAGTTAATGCATCACACACCACGAGTAATGTAAAACCTGATCCTAATAACAGCTCTACACCTCTGCCGGGGCTATCTGAGAATGTTGTTAACGTAACAACCTACTATGCTCAAGAAGGCTTTGAAGCACGTGTAAGTGCACGTTACCGTAGTGAGTTCTTAGGTGAAGTATCAGGCTTTGGTGGCAGTCGTGACTTACAAATGATTCAAGCTGAAACTATTATTGACGCGCAAGTAAGTTATTCATTCGATGAAAGCTCACAGTTTGATGGCTTAACTTTGTTGTTGCAAGCAAACAACCTAACCAATGAAGCGTTTAAAGTATTAGAAAACGGTGATGCAGCGCGTATTAAAGACTATCAAGAATACGGTCGTACCTTTATGTTAGGCGCGAGCTACAAGTTTTAATTAAACTTAAATAATAAACAGGTAAAAATTATTTACCAACTTTAAAGGCCAATTTTATTGCTAAAATTGGCCTTTTATCTACTCGCTGAACGATGCAACCTTACCGTTACATTTCAATACTCGAATGTATTA
The DNA here is from genome assembly GCF_057537295.1 of Colwellia meonggei. Lineage (NCBI taxonomy): Bacteria > Pseudomonadati > Pseudomonadota > Gammaproteobacteria > Alteromonadales > Colwelliaceae > Colwellia > Colwellia meonggei. Next base: position 18,448 of record NZ_BAAJLZ010000003.1, on the reverse strand, counting down.
GTTATTTTTACGGTAACGATTCACAAAATATTAACATCAGGTATACTGCCAGTAACTGAATTAATGCCAACTACCAGTAAAATAATAAATGTTGTCATCACTTAGTAGGCCGTAGTTTTGCAAATAACAAGTAGAAATTTATTTATAACGTTAGGCTTTGCCTTGGCGTTAATACCTTACAGTTTTATAAGCCAACTTTTATCACTCAATAATGAAATAGTGCAAGCTAGTGCTCTACTACTCTTGCAAGTTTTCAGTGTTTATTTTGTTGTTGTTAGCTATTTAAGAATATCTATTAAACCACTTAAACTATTTTGGCAGTTTCTTTCTTTAGCGCTACTATTTGCTTTAGTTTCACACCTGCTGTTTAGCTTCAACTTAATAACTCAAAACTTGTTATTACAGGAGTTCTTTAGTCTCTTTAGTTACTTCTTTATTTTGCTAGCGATTGAAACTAATCCACACATAAGTGAAACTCGCTTAAACCGCAATATTAGTAGCCGTGTTCCGGCAATATTTTTCACACTAATTTGCTTTAGCTACCTTGTACTATTGCCTTTTGAATTTGCGAGTAGTGATACGGCAAAAAAAGCGTCTGCGCAATTGTTTCATTTATTGATCACCTGTCTTATTTTTATTCGTCTCGCGGTTACTAGCTATCAGTGTCATGGTAAATTTTGGTGTCGCATTTATACAATGTTAGCGATTGCTGCTGGTGCTATTCTTATTGATAACGCTTTTATTTATGCTAACTCTATTGAGCAAGCTAAAGAGCTATCAAACCAAACTTTCCCAATAACCTACATCGCTAACCTATTAACATTAATACCGTACTGTGCATTAATCATTGCGGCAAATAATTCGTTAACATCGACAGTATCGCCTGAAGAATCTAGCGCGCCAGAACTACCGGAGCTATATATTACTGTACTTGTTTTAGCGCTAGCTTTTATTCATTTTGCTGGTATTGAATTTAACCTTCACTATAAAATCAATTCTTATTTACAGTCCTTATTAATTATTATTTGGTTAGTTATTGCTTTTTCACTACTCATCATTATTGCCTATCGTAAAAATAGGCTAAGTATAAAAAGCCAAAAAAAACTACTAGTACAGCACTCTGCACAAGACGAATTAGTAAAATTAAACTTGTCACTTACCAATTCGATACTCAATAGTGAAGATAAAGCCATTGTGAATGTTTCAAGTAATGCGATTCTCACAACGAAAATCGACGGAACTATACTTTCAGCGAACCCTGCAGCAGTACAGATGTTTCAGTGCTTAGAACGAGAGATTGTCGGTTCGAAAGTAAATAACTTTTTTTCCAGCGACGATCAAATGCACTATTTTTTCGATTTCAAAAGCAACGTTTATACGTTACAGCGTAAAGAATCAGGTATTTCTAGAGAGTGTGTTGCAACGAGAAAAGATAATACGCATTTTCCAGTGCAGGCTGAATTACAATGGGCAGATAGAGATGACAATCCGCTTGTAGTTATCACTTTTATCAACCTCACAGCAAGAAAGCTAGCCGAACAACAAGCGTTAGATTTGAAAGATAAGTTTATAGCTAATATTTCACATGAATTTAGAACCCCATTAACTATCATAAATGGTATCTTAGACCGAAATTTAACAAAGCAGCATACTCACGAAGAAGGTAAAGAGCTACACACAGCAAAACGTAACGGCTTGCGACTGGTGAGAATGGTTGAACAATTACTAGAACTTTCCCGCTTAGCAGACAACCCTAAATTGACATTAGCAACCTATCGCCTGAAAACATTAATGGCAATGCCTGCAGATTCATTTTCCCGCTTGGCAAAACAAAACGAACTTACACTTCGGTGCGAAATTCCAAACGATATTTGGCTGGAATGTGACGCACAAGCTTTTGAGAAAATAATTTTTAATTTAATTGCCAACGCCATCAAATATACCCCCGCAGGCGGTAATATTGAGGTTATCGCCCGCAGCGACAATAATAACTTTATGCTTGATGTTATTGACACAGGCATAGGTATTACTAGCGAGTCACAGGCAAAAATATTTGAACGATTTCAGCGTGCTGATGATGAAAAAAACCAAGGTGTTTTCGGTGTTGGTATTGGCTTATCTTTAGTACATGAACTTGTCAAAGCACATCAATGGCAAGTCGCTGTAGTAAGTGAATATAACAAAGGCAGTAAGTTTACGCTGACAATTCCTTGTGCTACTGCAGTTGCTGAGGAGCAATTAGCACCGAACAGCATTTCTCAAGCAGAAGTATCATCATTATTGGTTGAACAGCATAAGTCTCAAAACAATAGTAAACCTAAACAGCAAAAAGTGATCTTAGTCATTGAGGATAACTTAGATATGCAATTGCATATCAAACAGGTTATAGAGCAGCAGCATCACTGTTTGTTAGCGGATAGCGGTGAACAAGGCCTCACTTTAGCTCAAGAATACATTCCAGACCTTATTGTTTGCGACATTATGCTAACGGGAATTGATGGTTTTGCGGTATTAAAACAATTAAAAGTCCACGAATTAACCTCACATATTCCAGTCATTTTATTAACGGCACGATCGGATTTAGATAGTCGTTTACATGGCCTTAACTTGCAAGCCGATGAATATTTAAGCAAACCGTTTAATCATCAAGAATTATTGACTCGTATTAGTAACTTAATTTTGGGACGCCAGCAATTACAACAGAGTTATTTTGATAATTTTAATAAAGATGTACAAAAAAATAGAAAAGACCATAGTTTTAATAATGTTGCAGAGTTAACTCAAGTAAGTAGTGAGGAATTAACTCTTGATAATAAGTTCCTCGAAAAATTAGAGGAAGTTACGGCTAAGGTTTATATGAATACCGATTTAGATATTGTGCAACTAGCCAATGCAATTGCGATGAGTGACCGCCAATTACAACGAAAAATAAAAGTACTATTGGGCATTACACCCAACAACTTCATTAAAGAGTTTCGCCTTAAAAAAGCAAAAGCATTACTGCAAAATGGCTCTCAAATAGGTCGAATAGCGCTCGATGTAGGCTTTTCTTCGCAAACCTATTTTGGCCGCTGTTTTAAGGAAGTATATAAGTGCACGCCGAAGCAATACCAGCAGAACTACATTGAAGAACAACGTTCATCAAGCTAATCCTGATTTAATATTAACTTGCTCCTTCAAGCTACTAACATTTTTCTGCTGAATTAGTTGTAAATAATCAAAGTTGCTTGATTTAGGACCACATAACCCAAGCCAGGCAATCTGGCTATCATTACGGGTAAATAGCAATGCTTGTTCTATTAGAACGCTAATTTGATCCCAATTAAGCTCTAATGGATTTTCTCTATTAAATGGATAAAAAGAATAAGCCATACTCATATCAGCGTCATCACCAACAACTCCTGAAAATCGACCTGCTAAACGAGAGGCCAATTCACTGGCATTATTATCTTTCTCATAACCAATTATCGCAAATGTATCATCGGACCAACGAATAACAAGATCTTCATTATTTCGTGTATATAACAATAAATCTGTTAAATTCATCAGTTGGCTATTATTTACTGTAGCAGCGTCATTTATTTGTACCATTAAAATATATAAACGCGGCAATGTATCACGCTGTACGGGTAGTAAATTTTGGTGCATTTGATTCATTAATTGACTAGTTTGCTCGATATAAATATCTAAATAGCGTCGACTTTTAACTCCAGTAACTTTGTCAACAATAGCCGCTTTTTCAAGCTGCTTATTTGCTTGTGCTAACTCAATATTTTTAGATTTAAACTTTTCTGTTTTCTCTCTAACTTGTTGCTCCAAGTAGAGCTTTTGCTGTTGCTCAATCACAAGTTTACGATTAAGCAATCGCGAATAAATCAATAACATTAAAGCAATGGCTAAAGTATATAGAATATATGCCCACCAGGTATTCCATGGTGCGGGCTTAACAATAATATCTAATGAACGACCTGGTTCACTCCAAACATCATCACTGTTTCCCGCTTTTATTTGTAATTGATAAGTTCCTGCAGGTAAATTTGTATATGTAGCCCGCTGAGACTTTCCAGCATCTATCCATGCCTGCTCAAACCCTAGCAATCGATATTTATATCTTGTTGATTCTGGACTTGAATAGTTAAGTCCGACATATTCAAAAGAGACGAGTTGATCATCGTAATCCAACGTAAGCTCTTTTAATTCAGATAAAGTTGCACCGATTGCAATTGATTCATTTAGATTCAAAATATTGGTTAAATGAACATTAGGAGCTACTTTATTAACGTCAATTTTTTCAGGATTAACACTACTGAGCCCCTTGCCCGCACCAAAATAAAGAGTATTATCAATGCCCTCAAATACTGAGGAATGGGTATACTCCAAATCAACTAAACCATGGGTTAAATCAAAATGTTTAAAACCGTTATCTTCTAAAGTGAAACGAGATATACCTTTGCTGGTGCTAAACCAAATATTATCGTTTATATCCTGTAAAATTCCATACACTGCCATGCTTTTCATGCCATGGCGACCATTTAGCTGCCTAAATTGATAATTTCCTTTATCAATATTATCCTTAGTTAAAATGTTCATTCCTGATGCTTGTGTACCAACCCACAAGTTATTATCTTTATCTTCAAATATATTCCAAGCAAGATCACTCGAAATGCTGAGCGGATCAGCATCATCATGCTTAATATGAATAAAGGTATTTTCAGGTTTATTAAAACGGCTAATCCCCCCTCCATAGGTTGCCAGCCAGATATGTCCGCTAGAAGACTCAAGTAATTGCAATACGTGGTTACTACTGGGGCCATTTGAAGGAATACTTTTATCCAGCTCAAATCGATGAATTTCCCCATCGGGAGCTATTTTATTAAGCCCTCGATGAAAAGTAGAAACCCATATATTACCTTCAGTATCTTTAATAATATCTGTCACGCTATTGGCAGAAAGTGAAGATAAATTATCGGCATCATGCTGATAACTTTTTATAGTGTTATCTTTAATATTTACAGCAAAAGCACCAGAAGCTCTCGTTCCAACCCATAATAAATCGCCATCAGCAAATAATGACATGACTCTATATTCACTAAAATAAGCATTAAAGGGCACCGGTGTTATTTTATTGCTTAATGTGGACATTTTATAAATACCACCACTATAGGTGCTAAAATATATTTCATCTCTATTAAACTGTGCAAAACTAGTAATATTGTTATTTTTTAACTCTGGATTAGTTTGCGTACTATATTGTTGGAACGTTGCCATATTTGGATCCCAACGATTAACCCCAGTAAAAGTACCCACCCACATGATATTATTACTATCTTCAAAAAATGTAATTACAAAATCATTACTTAAACTAAACGGGTTACTCGAAGAGTGGGTATAACGCTGAAATTGCTTTTTTTGGCTATTGTAAATTAATAACCCTTTGTCTGTGCCTATCCAAATATTCTTTTGTTTATCTTGATATATTGACTCAATTGTATTACTTAAAATTGAATATTGGTTTTTTTCATCAAACTTAAAGTGCTCATATTCTTCGTTTTTAGGATCATATTTAAGTAAGCCATTCTCAACTGTACCAATCCAGATATAACCAAAGCTGTCATAAAAAAGTGAATTAATAAACTGTAATGCATTAGATTTAACGTTACTTTTGATACCTGTAATTGAGCGTATAAATTTACCATCTAGATCAAAGATAGAAATACCGCCACCATTCGTGCCAACCCATATATTTCCATCTTCAACTTCCATAATGCTATGAACAGTATTATGGGTTAGGCTAGGAACTATTCCTGCTTCTTGCTTTATATGTTTAACTGTCCAATTATTTTTACCTATGTTCCCAGCGCTAATTTCAGAGATAATATTTAAACCATTTTCAGTCCCGATCCATATTTTTCCTTGACTGTCTTCAAATAAAGCATTAATAGTATCATTTGTTAGTAAAGCCTCACTTTGCTTAGTAGAAAATTGCACGAAATCTTGACTACTTTCTCGGTAAAGATTTAATCCGCCACCAAACGTAGCTACCCATAAGCGCTCTTTTTTATCAATAATTATCCGGCTAACAACATCAGAACTTAATGAATTGGGAATTGAATTATCATGGTGAAAGCTCAAAAATTTATGGCCATCAAACCGTGCTAACCCCTCAGATGAACCAAACCACATGAAGCCATTCTTATCTTGAGCAATTGTTCGAACAAACTTATAAGACATTGGATTATCAATACCAAAGCTTTTGAACAACCTAACTTCTTTAGATACGCTAGAAAAACATACCAGAGTTAAAATGATAAAAAGAAGTTTAGTTTTCACAGGCAATTTTCTCTCAAATTTATAAATACTTAAGTACTTTAATACAATAAAAAAACCACTGCATCAAACGCTAATTACGTTATAAATGCAGTGGTTGTATAAATGTAAAAGTTTTAAGTTATTACTCAGGTTGAACCCAGTTATTCACGCTTATGCTAGTATTATGACCTTCATCAAAGTTCATTTTCCATATTAACGCATTTGTTCCTACGTTCATTTTCCAAATTAGAGCATCTGCTTCTACATTCATTTTCCAAATTAAAGCAGAAGTTTCAAAATCCATTTTCCAAATCAATGCATCTGTTGAAGCATTATCTTGTGCTGACATTGTCGGATCATTAAAGCCCATTTTCCAAATCAATGCATCACCATTTAACTGACTTTCATCTATTTTCCAAACATATTCATCGCCTAAACCTTCAACATAGAAATTTCCGTCTGAGTTTATATTTGCAGGACCATAAAAGTGCTCTTCATCATTTAAATCTTTGGCGATATCCAACATTTTATTCGCACAGTTATCAGCAGAACTTTCAATGGCAAAATATGCACTTACTAAACCAGCTCCTTGTTGAAAGACACTGTAACGTTTAGTTTCATCTTCATTATCAGCACTATAAGCACTGTCCATTAAACGACATTTCACCTGATCAGGTGACAATGTAGGATCATCAGTTAATATTAACGCTACAACCCCAGAAACAACCGCTGCAGCCTGTGATGTACCCGACATTTCAAAATAGCGACCACCATCATGAAATTCCGGATGCTCTGATACTATCTGAGAATCAAACGACATCAATCCAGAAATATGACCGCCTGGTGCTATTAAGTCAGGTTTAACAAAACCTTCTGGTGTAGGCCCTGAAGCACTAAAGCTTGCAACTTTATCATCATTATATGCAAATGGAGTGTAATCATCTGTCATGGCCCCGACTGTAATAATGTAAGGTACATTACCAGGTACACCTATTGTCATTGGATCCGGTCCACTATTGCCAGCAGAAGCAACTACAACAATTCCTGCTTGCCAAGCTTTCATTACTGCTCTATTTAGCGGGTCATCCCAATAGTTTGATCGAACAGGGCCACTAAATGACATATTTAATACGCGTAAGTTAATTTGATCTTTAACTTGTAAAGCCCAATCAATTCCACGTATAACATCGGCATAAGTGGCTTTGCCTTCTTCATCAAATGCTTTTATACCAACATGTGCGGCATTTGGCGCAACACCATATATTTGACCGCCGCTATCATAATCACTATTGGTGGCAATACTCGCGACATGTGTACCATGACCATTAGCTTCGTCGTCATAATTACTTACGGTATCGTTAATTGCATCATAAGTGCCCCAAGCTTTATCACGCCCCTTGAGATCAACAGACAAACCAGGTAACTGATCTAAACCAGTATCAAGAAAGCCAATCGTAACACCTTCACCATAATTACCTGTACGATGAACATAAGTTGCATCTACTTGCTCTGTTACAACCGATTTAGGTTGCCAGCGACGTTGACCAAACCCTAAACCACTTAACTCAACTTTATGATTAGTCGATACTTTAATTTTTTGTTTCTCTTGCAAAGACTTCAATTGCTCAGCAGTTAATTCAACTGCAAAAGAATCAATAATTTTTAATTCATGCGTTGGGGTTGCACCTAACGCCTTTAAGTTACTCTTAAGTAGTAAGACGTTTTTTGCACTAATAATATAAGACTGTGTTTTACTATTATTTTCTGCGGAAGATTTAAAGCCTATTAATAACGCTATAGCAAATACTCCCCCGATAATTGATATAAGCTTTACCTTGCTTTTATTCGAAGTGAACAACATTTTTATCCCCTTTTGCCCATTACATTTTCTAATTATTTTTAAAAACATTAGGGTGAGTAACTTCATATGTTTTACAACAATTAGCAAAGACTAACCTCTCGCTAATAACACTTTTTAAAAGCAATAAACTTTTAAAACTACAAGTAAACACTATCACACCGCTGAACGACTTTTAACTCTCGATTTACGTTTTTTTAACAAACAAAAAAAACAAAAATATCCAGCTCAATAAAAGCTGGATATTTTAATGACTTACATTTATTTAGTTAGAATGACACACTTGATTCATCAGAACAGTTATCAGTCCCCTGATCACAAACTTTATAAGTAAATGAACCAGACGTTCTAAAACTATCAGTATAAGCACCGTCATTTGAAGTGGTAGTTCTCAACGTACCGTTTCGGAATATATCAACACTACTAGTCGACGCGCCAGACCAAGATAAGTCTACCTTGTTTTTACCCTTAGCACGGTACCCGTTAGTTGTTAAACTAATATCCCCACTTGGTGGCGGCGTAACACCACCATCACAGCCATTTGCTGTTAAGTAATCATTGGCGGCTTTCGCTTGTGCAATACCGTGACCAAAGTAAACATCATGACCCGCAGTGCCACTATCCATCGCAGTAGCTTTTAATGCGTCTCGAATTTCGGTACCTGTACAGTTATTGTGATTTGACCATACTAATGCAGCAATACCTGATACAGCAGGTGTTGCCATTGACGTACCAGTCATTAAGCCGTAATCACTTGTACCAATTGTTACATTAGCTGTCGAAGCTGCCAATAATGCAGAGCGATCTTCAAAAGCAGCGCCAGCGGCAGGAATAGACGTAGTATTAGTATCACCTAATGTCGCATATAACATGCCTGTTTCATTATTAATGATAATTGCACCAATACCGCCAGAATTTTCACAATTTTGCACTTTATCGTGAAATGAAATGTTACCACGGTCAATTAAACAAACATTACCATTGGCACCACTATCAGTCGCTTCAGCAGTCCCCATATAATAAATGCTACCGTTTGCATTTCCTGCATTTTCCATCGCAGAAGAAGCAAATGCTTGACCATCTGCACTTACAATAGAATTTGTTGCCATATCAGCAGGGTAAGTTGATAGTACATCAACACCACCAGCCGTTATCTCAACACAAATAGTTTCATCAGTCGTTGTTGTTTGTCTTTTCCCTTTACCTGTAGTTACCGTACAACTTGGAAACTGAGACTCAGTATAACGACCATTATTGTTATCATTACCACCAACCATCATCACTGATGAATAACCTGCAGGGTACGAGCGTACATTGTTGCCGTCATTACCTGCTGCAGCAACCACTAAACCACCTGCTTCGGTGAAGGCTTTAAAGGCATTCTCTTCAGTGCTATTGGCACCACCGCCACCTAAACTCATGCTAATAATGTTTGCACCTGCTTGCGTACATTTGTTTGCGGCGTGTGCTAAGTCAGAAGAGTAACCCCAACCATCAGCATTAAAGACTTTAACAATATGCATATCAACACCTGGAGCCATACCTACAATACCAATATTGTTATCTGCTGCACCTATAGTTCCAGCAACATGCGTTCCGTGTGGTCCACCATGCTCATCCCAATTACCAGTGCCGGAATCATTATCACCAGTAATATTATTCCAAACAAAATCAGGATTTGAACGGTCTAAACCAGAATCAATAACACAAACTTTCATACCAGCATTGGCATTGAACGTTACTTGATCAGCTTGAGATTGATATACTGAATAAGGCGTTAATTGTTCTAACATCGGATTGCCTGCGTCATCACTAAACGCCGACATTAATTCACGTTTTTGATCGGCTTCAATAAGTTGAATATGTGGGTTATTCATTAGGCCTTTAACTTCTTCTAAAGATTTTCCTTTAAAAGATGCTGCGATAAAACCATTTCCATCTACTTTCAATTCAGCGTTCAACTTTTTAGCTAACGCTTTAACAATTCCTTTTTTACTTTCATCGACTTTGATGATGTACCTATCATCAGCTGCTTGTGCAGAAAATGCAGATGTTACTGCGATTGCAATTATAGAATTCGTAAATTTAGAAATTTTCATAGATGCTCCAGGTGTCTCTATATTATTTTCGAATATAAACATTCGATTTTTATTATGTAGTTTCAGGGCTTAACTCCTGAACGTTTTTTGATACTAACAGTTAAGAAAAAACCCCCTAGTAAATATGCGACATTTTTTAATAGAAAAACGACAAGCAACAAAAATAACCATAAAATACAAGCAATTAAAATAAATCAATTTTATTTATTTGTCGGGATATTACTAATTACCGTCTTATTATTGCTATTACATTTGAGGTTAAAAGGTCATGATGAATGAGGTGATTAAATCGCCAACCAATAAAAATAATGCGTCCGATGCTTCAAATTTAAAAAGCATTCAGCGCAATAACCGGAGAGACTCTTAAATGAGAAACATACAAAAAATAAGCTTAAGCGCAGTAGCACTTTCTGTTCTTACTGCAACAGCTAACGCTCAAACATTTGAAGCAGCAGAATTACAAGCTATACCAGTAAATACCGGCTCAATGACAGCTGTGAATACAGACTTTAGCCAATGGCGTGAAAGTCAAAAGTTTCAAAGTCATGACTTTACTGACCGTATTATCGTTAAATACAAAAGTGGCTTTGAAGCGCAAGCACTAAGTAATTTTTCTTCAGAAAAAGCAATGCCTGCGGGTTTAGCTAAAAAAGCAGGTCATAGCCTGAAACACGTGAAAAAGTTAAAAAATGGTCGTCACGTTATTTCTTTAGGTAAACAAAAACATATCAACGATGTTAAAGCCATGGTACTTGAACTTAACAGCCATGTTGACGTTGAATTTGCAGAACCTGATTACAAACGTTATTTAATGGCGCAAAACCAGCCTTGGGGTATTGCAGACACCCAGTCAGATCTTATTTCTGATAATGACGCTGCCAATATGACCGTATGTATTATTGATTCAGGTTATGAGCGTGCTAACCCAGATTTAAATGCTAACAATGCATCAGGTACAAATAACTCAGGTACTGGTAACTGGTACCAAAATGGTGGCTCTCACGGTACTCACGTTGCAGGTACCATTGCCGCTGTTAATAACTCAGAAGGTGTTGTTGGTATTTTGCCAAACACTAATGTTAACTTACACATTGTTAAAGTATTTAACGAAGCAGGTTGGGGTTATACTGGTGAACTAGTTGATGCTGTTGATACTTGTGTAAATAACGGTGCAAAAGTAGTTAACATGAGTTTAGGTGGTTCAGGTTCAAGCAACACAGAACGTAACTCATTACAAGCTGCTGCTGATGCAGGTGTTTTACTTATTGCTGCATCAGGTAACGATGGTGATGCTACACTTTCTTACCCTGCCTCTTACGATTCAGTTATGGCAGTAGGCGCACTTGATCAAGGTCGCCAACATGCAGAATTCTCTCAATATACATCACAAGTTGAAATTTCAGCACCAGGTGAAGCAATTCTATCGACTGTTGCCGGCGATGGCCGTTTAGGTTACATCACTTTAGGCTCAACAACTTACGGTAACGATGAAGTTGTGCCACAAACTCACTACATTCAAAGTGGCGGTAGCTTTACTGTTAGCAATGTAGACAGTTCTGCAAATGGTGTATTAGCCGCTTGTACTATATCAGGAAGCAGTTATAGCTGTTCAAATGTTTCAGGAAACATTTGTTTAGCTGAACGTAATGATAACCAAAAAGGTAGCAACTACCCTGAAATCAATCCAGCTAAAGCGTGTGCCGATGCCGGTGCATCAGGCGTGATTGTTTATAGTAATAGCGCTCGTCCAGGCCTTCAAAATCCTTTTTTAGTTGATGCTAACTCTGATGTAACAGTACCAACCGTTTCTGTAAACCGTGAGCTAGGTTTGCAACTTATGGGTCAACTTGGTACGAATGCTAATTTAAATGTTGTTGGTGGCCAAGATTACGCATACTACAACGGTACTTCAATGGCGACTCCTCATGTAGCTGGTGTTGCAGCATTGGTATGGAGTAATAACCCTGATTGTTCTGCGACTCAAGTTCGAAATGCGTTAAAATCTACAGCAATTGACTTAGATGTAGCAGGTCGTGATGACAAAACAGGATACGGTTTAGTACAAGCGAAAGCCGCATCTGATGCTCTTGCAGCTAGTTGTAGTACTGTAACTCCGCCTCCTACAGGTGGCAATGTATTAGAAAATGGTGTTGCTAAAACAAGTTTAGCTGGTGCTAAATCTGAAGAGTTAAGCTTTACGATGGAAGTTCCTGCTGGAGCAACTGGCCTGAGTTTCGATATGACAGGTGGCACAGGTGATGCTGACCTTTATGTTAAGTTTGGTTCAGCCCCTACAACATCTAGCTACGACTGTCGCTCATGGGCAGGTGGTAATACTGAGTCATGCCCTATTTCAACGGCACAAGCAGGAACATATCATGTTAAAGTAGTTGGTTACACAGCATTTACAGGTGTTAACTTAACAGGCAGCTTTACGGAAGGATCAACAGGTGGCGGTGCTACAGGAGGCAGTGCTTCAGTTAATGATATTAGCGTTAGTCGTCGTGCATGGACTTACTACACTATTGACATTCCAGCAGGCATGGCAACTTTTGATGTAGTGACTAGTGGTGGCACTGGGGATGCAGATTTATATATTCGTCAAGGAAGCAACCCAACAACATCAAACTATAGCTGTAAGTCAGAAAACAGCAATAATAGTGAGTCGTGTACTATTACTAATCCTGCTGCGGCAACTTGGCACATAGGTATTTACGGGTATAGAGCATCAAGCGGTGTTAACATGAATGTAACATACAACCCATAGAGTTAAACTAGACTCCCAACTAGTGTTGTAATTAGGGGAAGTACAAATTGTGCTTCCCCTTTTTTTAACTAAAAATCAAATAAAACGACTCTCTCGATATTAATTTTCTTTCGATAACACCATCAAGCGTTATGTAAACTTTTCCTCTAAATGTTATAGTGCGGGAAAATTTTAGGTGCTCAAATTTACTTTTAATAAAGTGCGGCTGAGAGAATAGGGAAATTGGTGTAAATCCAATACGTGCCCAACGCTGTTATGACGTTTATGTTTGATAATAAACCACTGGTAATTTTACTGGGAAGGTATCAAACATAATTTATATTTACTTTAGTAGTTATAAAGCCCGTCTGAGTCAGAAGACCTGCCTAAAATATCAATTGCACGAAAGGCCGATCGTTGCTTAATCCAATAAGGGGAATATTTTGGGTATCAATAACCACGCTAATAACCAAACAAAAGACTCAACGAATCAGTCTTTGTACCAATTCAGCCAACAAGCACAACATGGTTTATACCAAGCTATTTTTAATCGCCGTGATGTACGCGGACAATTTCTATCGACAGCAATTCCTAATGAAGTGCTCAGTAAAATAATTTATGCCGCACATCATGCCCCATCAGTTGGCTTTATGCAGCCTTGGGATTTTATCGTTATTCAGTCACCTGAAATAAAAAAACAAATCCACCAAGACTTCACGCTAGCACATCATGAAGCACAAGCGATGTTTGAAGAAAAAAAGCAAACACAATACAAAAATCTAAAACTCGAAGGCATTATTGAATCGCCAATTAATATTTGTATTACATGTGATCGAGAAAGAACAGGGAAAACTGTTATCGGACGAACACATATGAAAGAGATGGATCTATACAGTTCAGTATGCGCAGTACAAAATTTATGGTTAGCTGCTAGGGCTGAAGGTGTTGGTGTTGGCTGGGTATCAATATTGCACCATGGCGCACTAAAAAGCGCTCTTTCGCTGCCGGATAATGTAGTACCCATTGCCTACTTATGCTTAGGTTATGTTAGTCACTTTAAGGAAAAGCCAGAGTTGGAGTCAGCTAATTGGTTATCAAGACGCCCGGTAGATGAATTAGTCAGTTTCGACACTTACGGTCAAGAAGCAAGAACGCCAGAAGAACAAGGATTTATCAACCAGTTAAAGACAGATAAAACATTCCCACACTCATTTAAAGAATAATATCGTTTTCTAAATACAGATAAATAAAAGCGTTTACAAACAAACGCTTTTATTTCTGCCACTGTTCTTTGCTTGATATAAAGCTGTATCTGCTTGCTCAAATAAAGCTTTCCAATTAAGCTCCTCTTTTCGCTCAGCAATGCCAATAGAGACGGAAATTTTTGGTAAGTACGCTTTAGAATCTCTTTGCATTAATTTAAGACTTGCAATTGCTAACCTTATTTTCTCTGCAATTTCATGCGCTTGCCCCATAGTTTTATTTACCATAACAACCACAAACTCTTCACCGCCGAACCTTACCGCAATATCATTATCTGAAATGGTATCTTTAATAACCTTAGCAATACGCTGAATAACTTTGTCGCCGATGAAGTGACCAAATTGATCATTAATATTCTTAAAATGATCAATATCAATCGCTAAAGAAGAGTGAACTTGTTCGATATCAATATCTTGTAACTTAATATCACAGCCACGGCGGTTAAATAATCCGGTTAATGAATCAACAATAGCTTCATGGCGAGCTGCTTCAAGTTTTGACTTTAAAAAGCTCACTTCACCACATGCATGGGTTAATTCTAAAGAAAGCTCGCTATGTTGTTGCTGTGACGTTGTTATACTGCTCATTAAAAAGGCAACGATATTTTGCATCGACTTATGATATTCATTCTTCGACAACGCTTTTTCAGCCTTTTTCAAATTTGACGCAACAACTTTATCACTATCAACTTGCGAGTTAATTTTTTCTAAAGTTGAAGTTAACGACTTTTCGATGGGATCCAAAATTTGTTTATCAATAGCATGTGAGTTAGAGATATACTTTTCAAAAAGCTCTTCAATAAAGGTTAAATCGACTTCTTGGTATGTGTCGACATGTCGCTCTAGTTCTGCAGATAGTTTTTCATTTCGTTTGCTAGCGTGAAGGTAAACAACAGAATAATTTACTGGGCTGGGGGGAATTTGGTAATGAGACAAAAACTCATTAGTTGATTCGCTGATCTTTAATGCCTCATCAAAATTATCTTTAATAAGCACAAAACCTCCTCAAGAATCTCTTTATTTTTATTATCAACAACAAACAATTAGTTAACGTCCACTAAAATGTAAACATTTTGTTACCTAATGATTTTAGAATATATAAACAATCGTCATTCAACAAGTATTAAACAGCTAATTTTGAATTAAAATTAGGCTTTAGTTCAATAATCGTTAAGTTTTAGTACGCTTTCGTCACATTTATTTGCGCTACGAAGTAATTCGCACAGTCTACAACAAACAATATCTAATGGCTTGATATAAAACAGCTAAATGAGCACTTTTTTTGACTAATACCAGCTGATAAAGCAAACTTGTGCAAACTTTAAACTTCAATTTTTAGAGAATAAAAATAATGAGAAAATTTGCTTCGCTATGCTTTGCATTAGCTTCTACTGCAACCTTAGCCGATGAAGGCATGTGGCAACCACATCAACTACCTAGCATTGCAAACAAGCTTGTTGACGCTGGGCTTAAACTTGACCCAAATAGTCTGACTAATTTGACTAGCTTTCCTATGGGGGCCATTGTTAGTTTAGGTGGCTGTACAGCTTCGTTTGTGTCAGATAAAGGTCTAGTTGCTACCAATCATCACTGTGTTTATGGTTCGATTCAGTACAATTCAACAGAAGAAAATAACCTACTTAAGAACGGTTTTTTAGCAAAATCATTTAAAGAAGAATTACCTGCCACTCCTGGCAGTCGTATATATGTCACTGAAAAAATAACACCAGTAACCGAGATTGTTAATGCTGCATTAAGTGACAATATGTCAGGTGCTGAGCGTTTTAAAAGTATTGATAAAACATCAAAATCATTAGTTGCAGAATGTGAAAGCGATGCTAAGTACCGATGTAGTGTCGTTAACTTCCATGGCGGCTTAGAATATTACCTATTTAAACAATTAACCATTCGCGATGTACGTTTGGTTCATGCCCCAGCCAGTAGTGTCGGCAAGTACGGTGGCGATATTGATAACTGGATGTGGCCACGCCATACTGGCGATTACGGCTTCTATCGTGCTTATGTAGGCAAAGACGGCCAACCAGCTGACTACAGTGAAGATAATGTTCCTTACGAACCTAAGCATCACCTAAAAGTAAATAAAAGTAGTGTCGATGAAGATGACTACATTATGGTGTTAGGTTACCCTGGGCGTACAAACCGTTATCGCACCGCATTAGAAGTAGAAAATCAATTTACTTGGGTTTACCCACAAGCAAAAGCTTACCGCGAAGAAATTATTAACTTAATTCATGATAATTCAGCACCAGGTAGCGATGCCCGCATAAAGTACGAAAGCACTCTTGCTAGTCTTGCCAATTATGCAAAAAACTATGGCAGCATGATCGAAAGCTACAATAAAGGCACAACCCTTGTGCGTAAAAAGTCTTTAGAAAAAGAACTTAGTACATGGATTAGCGCCACAAGTGAGCGAAAAAATAAATACGGCGATGCTTTAAATGGCCTCAACGACTTGATTAAGCAAGACCAAACAACTCAAGCACGTGATCTTATTCTAGGCTATTTAAATTACGGTAAAATGCTTAGTACCGCTAATCGCCTTTACCGTTTAGCACAAGAAAATACTAAGCCAAACATTGAACGAAAGCGTGGTTATCAAGAGCGAGATATTGCACGTTTCGAACAAAGTATGAAAGCAGTCAACCGCCGTTATGACGCCGAAATAGATCAAAAAATTGTTCTCGCTATGTTTAAGCACTATGCACATTTACCAGAGACACAAAGACTTAAATCACTAGACAAATTTTTTGGTGTAGATAAAAACTTTGACCAGCAGCAGTTTAAAAATAAACTTGATAAAATGTATGCTAATACTAAATTAAACGATCAGGCAACTCGTCTTGAATGGATGAGTAAATCAGTCGGAGACTTTAAGAATAGTAATGATCCATTTATTCAATTAGCGGTTGCAACTTCTAAAGAACGTAAAGCATTAGAAGAAGCGGGAGAAGAGCTATCAGGTAATATTCAATCATATCGTCCTAAATATATGGAGGCATTAATAGCCTACTTTAACTCGAAAAACTTACCTGTTTATGCTGATGCCAATAGTACATTACGTGTAACTTATGGCAATGTAAAAGGTTACTCGCCCCAAGATGGCTTAGTAGCAACACCATTTACAACGCTTGAGGGCATAACTAGAAAAGACACAGGTATTGCACCTTTTGATGCTCCTAAGAAGCAGCTCAAATTGATTAAAGAAAAAAACTATGGTGAGTACGCTAAGAAAGAGCTTAACAGTGTACCTGTTAACTATTTAGGAACGCTGGATATCACAGGAGGTAATTCAGGCTCTCCTACTCTAAATGACAAGGCAGAGTTTGTTGGTTTAGTGTTTGATGGTGTTTATGAAAGTATTATCGGTGATTGGGATTACGATACTAAATTAAATCGTTCAATACATGTAGATATTAAATATATGCTTTGGGTAATGGAGCATATCGATGGCGCCACAAACCTTATTGAAGAAATGGATATTGTTGAATAAACAATAATTCAGTAAAAATTAAAAAAACCAGCTTCGGCTGGTTTTTTTATTCATGAATTTATAGATACTTAATATTAATCCCACCTCTTTCTAATTAAACGACATTCAGTTGCTAAAAACTATTTCTATTCAGTATACACCGCCATTAATACGAAAATCATCGTAAATAAAACTTGAAACTACGTAGGTCCTCGTACATATTAAATATGAATAGTTTTCAATCAAATAATAAAAGGAGAGCTAAATGACACGTAGAAAAAATTTGAATGAGGAGCGTGAAGCTGAAGTCGATATGACACCAATGCTAGATATTGTTTTTATCTTACTAATATTCTTTATTGTCACCACCTCGTTTATTAAAGAAGAAGGCTTATTAGTAAATAGGCCTAAAGCTAAAAACACTCCCTCAGAAAACAATACACCAACTGTTGTTGTACAAATCGCGGAAACAGGTCAACTGAAGTTTAATGGCCGGTTAGTTGATATAGAGAGGCTATCAGCGCGTATAGAAAGCTTCTTATCAGAGAATCAAACTAATAGTGCTGTCGTTATTCCACATTATGATGCAACCCATGAAATGGTCGTGAATGTTATTGATAGGATTAAACCCTTTGAACAATTAACTATATCAATTGGGAAATAGATAGTACTGGTAATGCACGA